>CBFHVA010000006.1:0-140546 GCA_965659415.1 Phaeocystidibacter sp. | reverse complement strand
GGTACTGGGTTCGCCCCGGGAGAGTAGGTCGTCGCCATCCTTCTTGCCTCGTCAGTCTTTACTGGCGAGGCTTTTTTGTTTTTAACAGTACCTATATAAGGTAATACCGACTATCCCGTTTCTGTCCTTATCAGTCCATTAATTGTATATTCGACTCCGTGAAAAACGGGTTACTCTATATCGCATTTTGTGTCCTATCTATACCCGTATTCGGACAGGTAGATTCTGCATATAGCGACACCACCGCACTGTCGCCACAAGACTCGACCTATAAGGCATATTCCGCGTTAACTGCAAAGTATTGGAACGATCTTGAGTTCAGCCCAATCGATAGCACTATAGCGGTTGGTAGTCACTGGACACTCAACGAGTGGACACGAGATATTTATGGTCAGCTCGGCATGGCTAATATCGCAACACCGCTCGTGTATCTCGTTCACCAAAACGACAACGAAATCGGAACTCGCTCAGGTTTTGAATCGTACTACAAAGGTTGGAATTCGGCCAGAGATCTTCGTTTCTATGATGTGAAAGCACCGCTATCCGGTGTGCGTTATTTGAGTGGATACCAAACCGGACAACTCTTTGGTGGATACTTGACAGCCAATGTTCATGAGCGGTTTAATATCTTTTTTGACTATGAAAGAGCCGCTGCAAGAGGCGATTACTTTAGTCAGGACAACCTATATGACCGGGTTCAAAGCACGAGCCATTATCGCACTCATAATAATAGATATGCCATTCAAGGTGGCTTGACTTGGAATAACAATACCGGTAGAGAAAGTGGTGGGATTACCAACGAGGCGGGATTTAGTAATCCAGATTCCTTAATCACCGACAGGGAGCTGGTCAATGTGAGATTCTACAATAGTTTCTTCGAGGCACGACAGTTTGATTTTTCTTTTGAACAGGAGTATTTACCCTTCGCTGATTCAACAGCTCCTAAAGGGATAGGACTTTATCATTCATCGGATTTCAATCGAAGCGAACGAATCTTCAGGTCCACCGATTCCGTCCTCGGCAATAATTTTATCGATTCTACTTTTACGAATGACAGCGCACTAACCGTGGTTACGAATCAAGAAGTCGGCTTGGTGTTTAAGTCCGGCTACCGCGCTTTCACGTATGCGAAAGCAGGAGTAGGATACCGATACGGTCAGTTGGCCAATGACTACTTCCTACGATCTGAAACAGCCCTCTATTTGTCTGCCGAACTTCGAGGAGAGGATGAAAAATACGCTTGGATTACCAAGGGTAAGTACTTTATTGCTGGCACACAAATAGGTGCCTTCGATATACTCGGAGAAGTGCGATTTGACATCAGCCGATTTGATTTCAAAGGATATGCACGCTTTCAACAACAAGCTCCTTCCTTACAGTCCGAAGAATGGTATGCCAATGACTTTATCTGGCAACGTGATTTCTCATCCACTTACTATCAAAAAATCGGCGGGCAGTTAAGTTTTGACCGATACGCTCGCTTCGATTTGAATTTCCAAAATTGGAATCGACCAATTTACTATGACCAAAATGGATTGCCAGAGCAGATCACGGGAGCTATGCAACTCATCCATGCTGAGCTCGAATTGCAAATCCCGCTGGCGTCATGGCTTACGGCTACTACCCGTGGCACTTTACAGCTTACATCTGGCTCTGCCGATATTTTGCGTCTGCCAACGTTCGTAAATCGTTCAGGGTTATTCGGAGAGTGGTCCATTTTCAACGGTGCACTAAAGGCTTACACCGGACTCGAAGGCATGTTCTACACTGGTTATCGAGCGAACAGATACAACCCAGTTACAGGCGTATTCATTCTACAAGATGATAAAACCATTGGCGACTTCCTTTATGTAAATGCCATTGGCGGATTCCGAATTGGAACGGCTGATATCTATGTATTGTGGGAGAACGTAGGGGAAGGACTCTTCAACCGGGCATATTATGCATCCCCGTATTACCCAATGGCCGACCGAACCATCCGTTTAGGATTGCGCTGGAGATTCTTCAACTAGGTTTTCTGCTTCTGCTTTCGTGCAGCCGGGAAAAGAATGTTATTCAAGATCAAGCGATAGCCGGGTGAATTGGGATGAAGTGCCAACTCAGTAGGTGGGTCTCCAACACGGTGCGTGTAATCTTCTGGGTCATGACCTCCATAAAAGGTGAATTGGCCTCTACCAATTTCTCCATGAATGTATCGAGCCTCATTATCTTCACGGTTCTCGCCCATTATCAGAATATCAGGCTTGATTAATTCGCGACGATATGCTGTGGTTTGTCCCATGAAACCGGGAACCACACGCGTGTGATTCTGACACAACATTGAGGGAATCACGTCCCATTTTGCGGAGTAATCAAAGAGTACAAAAAAATCGTTTTCTGCATCAATTCCTCTACTGTTGGTCATGTCGATGTTCGAGAATTCGTATTCCATCGGATTTTGACTCAATCGAAAATCTTCGAAGGCTAATGTCCGGTCAAAGTCCAGTTGACTTTGGTACCCTGGGTCCGATGGATCGCCATCAAACATAGGTTCGCAAATATCAACTCCCGAAGCTGCTAAAGCAATATCATAACTATCAGTAGCTGAGCACATAGCGAATAAAAAGCCACCTCCAACAACATACTCTTTGATACGTGTGGCAACGGCCAGTTTTAATTCGCTCACTTTGTTGAAACCGAGTCGTTGGGCTTCGGCCTCCATCTGTTGCTTTTGCTCAATGTACCATGCTGCCAGACGGAAATTCCCGTAAAACTTTCCATATTGACCCGTGAAATCTTCATGATGAAGGTGAAGCCAATCGTACTTGGTCAGTTCATCATTGAGAACTTCTTCATCGTAAACAATGTCGTATGGAATTTCAGCATATGTCAATACAAGTGTTACGGCATCATCCCAAGGCTGATTACCCTCCGGTGAATAGACGGCGATTTTTGGAGCTTTTTCCAGTTTGACGGCCTCCATATTTACGGACGGACTCGCTATCTGAGCGAGGATAACGTCGGCATCGTTGTCTGATATGGTTTCGAAGCTCACACCTCGGATAGTACATTCATAGGAGAGGCTTTCAAAATCTGGGATCATAAAAGACCCGCCTTGAAAATTGAGTAACCATTGAACCTCACTGCCTTGATCGAGTGCCCAATAGGCGATGCCATAGGCTTTTAGATGGTCACGTTGACCTTCCTCCGACATGGGTATGAGAACCCAACTCGCGCTTACATTAAGTTGAAGAAAAGTAAATAGGAGAACAAGGCTAGAACGCATCTTCCAGTCCTGGACTGCCAAAGTCTGTTCCCAAAATGTCATTATCCTCATCGCTATTCATCCTTGATTCTATAAGCGAAGATTCAAATCCTCCGCCTGAAACCTCAAGGTCGGAGAATTTCGCCATATGGCCTTCAAATTTGAGTCGAACATTCTCTAAACTACCGTTACGGTGTTTGGCTATGATAAACTCACCCTGACTTTCACATGGGCTGCCGTCGTCATCCCACTCCGTGATTCCGTAGTATTCTGGGCGATAAATGAAGGATACGATATCCGCATCTTGCTCAATGGCTCCAGATTCGCGAAGATCGGAAAGCAATGGACGCTTGCTGCCCCCTCGCGTCTCAACCGCTCTACTCAGCTGAGATAGGGCGATCACAGGCACATTTAACTCTTTCGCTATACTCTTCAAGGAACGCGAAATGGTAGATATTTCTTGTTCACGGTTACCGGAGGCCTTACCACCTCCAGCAGTCATCAACTGTAAGTAGTCGATCACGATGATACCCACGTTGTGCTGAGCTACGAGTCGTCTACACTTTGCGCGCATATCGAACACGGATAGTGCCGGTGTATCATCGATGAAGATTGGTGCATCTTCAAGATTCTTCACTTTAGCCAACAATTGCTGCCATTCGTGATCATCGAGGTTACCCTTACGGAGTTTTTCGGACGAAAGTCCCGTTTCGCTGGAAATCAAACGGGTAATTAACTGAACCGAGCTCATCTCCAAGGAGAATACCGCAACGGGAGTATTGTGATCAACCGCCATATTTCGAGCCATAGATAGCACGAAGGCAGTTTTACCCATACCTGGTCGTGCGGCTATAATGACTAAATCAGACCGCTGCCATCCAGAGGTTACTCGGTCGACTTGAGTGAATCCTGAAGGAACTCCAGACAGACCTTCTTTTTTACTGATTTCTTCAATGCGAGAAATGGCCTGGGTGATGAGCTCCTGTGAGCTTTCGTAGTTTTTCTTGAGGTTGCCTTGAGCGACGTTGAACAAGCTTTGTTCTGCTTTGTCCAACAAATCCATTACGTCCGTTCCTTCTTCAAAGGCATCGCTGATAATTTCGCTTGAAATGCGAATTAGTTCACGTTGAATGTGCTTTTGAACAATGATTCTTGCATGATACTCAATGTGTGCAGAGGATGATACACGTTGGCTAAGATGAACCAGGTAATACTCACCACCAACGCCTTCCAAGCTGCCATTTTTCTTCAGGTCTTGAGCGACAGTGAGAATATCAATCGCTTCAGATCTGCCGAATAAATCGTGGATGGATTGATAAATGCGTGCATGCGCATCCTTATAGAACGCTTCAGGGCTCAAAATATCAATTACCTGATTGAGTGCGCTGTTGTCAATTAGCAGTGCACCCAGTACTGCTTCTTCAAGCTCAACGGCTTGAGGCGGTACTCTTCCTTGCTCAAGTTGAACGACAGATGAAGTCGATTTCTTAGCAGGTCTCGGATTGTTCTGTGGCTGATTCATTGTCGTTCAAAAGTACAAATTACACCTTCCCTTGATGGCCGGTTGTAGGTGAGTTTTTAACGATTTTGAAGTTGTTGTAATTGTTGTGTATTCAGCAAATTACCGTCTTCGGATTGAAGTATTTACATCAATAGGTGTATGAAGGACACAAACTCTGTCATATGTACTGACCAAATGTCAGAGAAGAAAAAAGCCACTCGAAAGTGGCCTTCATGATTAGATGGATTCTCGGGTGTTATTCGTCAAAGACTCCCATTTTACAGAATTTCTCAACTCGCTTGTCAATGAGCTTGTCGATGTCCATTTCTTTCAAAGCGGCGTAATGCTTTTGAATCTCTGCCGATAGCGTGGCATACATAGCTTCTGGATTGATATGCGCTCCACCCAGCGGTTCTTTGATGATACCATCTATAAGCTTGTTCTTGAGCATATCTTGAGCTGTAAGCTTCAATGCAGATGCTGCTTGCTCTTTAAAATCCCATGAACGCCACAAGATTGATGAGCAGCTTTCAGGTGAGATTACCGAGTACCAAGTATTCTCTAGCATGAGTACCTTGTCGCCCACACCTATACCTAACGCACCACCGGAGGCGCCTTCGCCAATGATGACACAAATGATAGGCACTTTGAGGCGAGCCATTTCGAAAATATTCCGAGCAATGGCTTCACCTTGTCCCCTTTCCTCTGCCTCGAGACCAGGGAATGCTCCCGGAGTATCAATGAGCGCAACCACGGGACGGTTAAATTTCTCGGCCATTTTCATTAGGCGCAGAGCCTTTCTATAGCCTTCGGGATTTGGCATTCCGAAGTTGCGATACTGGCGCATTTTGGTGTTGATACCCTTCTGCTGACCAATAAACATGAAGGACTCATCGCCGATTTTACCCCATCCACCAACCATGGCTTTATCGTCGCGAACACCGCGATCACCATGAAGCTCAATGAAATTACCTTCGGTCATTTCTTCGATATAGGCAAGGGTATACGGTCGTTGAGGGTGGCGAGAAAGTTGAACTCGCTGCCAAGGAGTGAGGTTTTTTGCAATTTCTTTCCGCGTTTCCACGATGCGTTTCTCCAGTTCCTTGATGCTCTTCTTCATATCCGTGTTGGTCTCTTCCTCCAGTCCACGGGCTTTTATTAGCTGTTCTTCCAGCTCTTGAATAGGTACTTCAAAGTCTAGGTAGTCCATTGAATTGACTTTTATAAGGGGTGCAAATTACAAATATCTACTCTAGGTAGTTGTGTTTTGCAGTGTTCTCTTCCGTTTGCGTTTTAGATAACCGTTCAACACCACCGCTACGATGATGATGGAGGCGCCAAGATAGAATTCTGTTGACATTTTCTCGCTTTCTCCAAAGATTAAATACGCCGCGAGTATCCCATATATGGGCTCCATATTAATGGTTAGGACTACGGTGAAGGGGCTAAGATGACGCATAACGTCCACAGCTTGAATGAATGCATATGCGGTTGCAGCTAGGCCCAATATCAATAACCATCCTATATCTGGAAAAGAGGGAATAACACTTGCGATGGGCCGGTTGAAAAACATAATTTCGGCAGTGATGTAAGCGACCACAGCGAGACATCCGCCAAGCAACTCATGAACCGTAATGACCGCCGAGCTTTCCTTTTTAACCATCAACCCATTTATTACGGAAAATAACGCCGACAATGCCGCGGAGGTGAGGGCCACGATAATGCCCAAGGTATAGTTCGACTCGCTCCAAAAGATGGTTGAGACGCCTACTACAACTAGCGCACCCAACAAGAGTTCCGAAGGTTCAATCCTTCTTTTGAAGATGAGAGGTTCCAATATTGAAACAAATAGTGCGGCGGATCCCATGCAGGCTAATGTTATGCTTACGTTCGAAATCTTAATCGCATGAAAGAATAGAACCCAATGTGCTGCAATAACGATTCCTGCGCCGTACAGCTGCCAACGCATTTTTCCTCGAACCCCTGTAGCAGTTTTTCGAATTTTTAAATAGAGGTAAATAGCCGTTACTGCGATGGCCATTCGGTAGGCCACTAAGGGAAGGGCGTCAAGGGATATGAGGTCACCGATTATAGCAGTAAACCCCCACAGAAAAACCACGAAATGCAGTTTTACTTGACTTTTTATGGCGTCATTTTGGGGCAAGGCGGAAGGCAAACAATCCAAGTACGGCAAATACGATATTCGGTGTCCATACCGCTAGGGCAGGTGAAAAAGCGCCATGGGTCGACAAGGTAGTGGACACTTGCATAAAGAAGATGTAAATCATCACCAATACAAGCCCAAGGGCAATATTGATTCCCAATCCTCCTCTTCTTTTTTTGGAGCTTATCGATACGGCAATCAGAACCAGTATAAAACTCGAGAAAGGATAGGCGGTTCTATTGTTCAGCTCGATGATATGTGCATTGAGGGTTTCCGACCCTCGCATTTTTTCTTTGTCGATAAATTCAATCAACTCTGGAGAGCTCATCATCATAGTGATGGAATTCTCTGGAACGATATCAGTAGCATTGAACCCAAAAATGGTATCCATTCTCCGGCCTGCCTCAATAGTCTCTGTGCCATCCGGGTTTACTGTTCGAAGTTCCCAGCCATCTAGTTTCCACGTGTTAGGGATGCTATCGTAGCGCAGGTAATCTGCTTTGAGTTTCGATACCAATTTATTGTCTTGATACACGTCGTAGGAGAACTCATAGCCCATATTTCTATCTGGACTAAAGCTTCGAAAGTAGACGATGTGTCCTGGTTGGACTTGTCTGAAAATGGTTTGCTTCTTTCGCTCGTCTCTAACTACGGTGTATTTCGATTCAAATGCCAAACGGTTTACATTGGTCATCGGAATAACGAAGTGGTTGATCATGAAGCTGACCACAAAAACTACCGAAGCCCCGAAGAAATAGGGAAGAGTGAATCTGGCAAAACTTCTCCCTCCGGTAAGTATGGGAACAATTTCCGTGTTATTCGCCATTTTGGAAGTGAAGAAGATGGTGGAGAGGAATAAGATTAAAGCACTGAAAAGGTTACCATAATAGGCAATGAAATTCACGTAGTAATCAAATACAATTTCTTGAAGTGTCGCACCATTGGTAGTGAAATCATCAAGCTTCTCCGAAATATCGATAACCACAGCAATGAGCATCAATAGGACAAAGAACAGCACGAATGTGCCGATGAATTTCCTAAAGATATATCGATCAACCAGTTTCAATTATAGGCGTGTTTGCAGTTTCGGTACCATGGCGTTTTTCCATTCTCCAAACGTCTCGTTTTCGATTCGAGTACGTGCTTCTTTGACAAGCCAAATGTAAAACCGCAAATTATGTAATGAAGCAATTTGTCGTCCAAGATATTCATTTGCTTGAAAGAGGTGTCTTACATATGCTTTGCTGTATTGCTCATCGACAAAGCTGGTTCCATTTGGATCAAGCGGACTAAAATCCTGTGCCCATTTGGCGTTTTTGATATTGATGATTCCTTCTGAAGTGAAGAGCTGGCCGTTGCGCCCGTTTCTAGCCGGCATCACACAATCGAACATATCAACGCCTAATGCTATATTTTCTAGGATGTTGGCAGGAGTGCCAACACCCATGAGGTAGCGAGGTTTGTCTTCTGGAAGGATGGAGCAAACCAAGTCGCTCATCGCGTACATGTCCTCATGAGGTTCACCCACACTTAATCCGCCGATGGCGTATCCCTCTCTATCGGTATTCGCGATATACTCGGCCGATTGCTTCCGTAAATCCGGATAAACTGATCCTTGAACGATGGGGAACAGACTCTGGTGGTAGCCGTAGTGCGACTCCGTTTCGTCGAAGCGCTTAATGCAGCGTTCTAGCCATCTATGAGTTCGATCCATGGCTTCCTTTGCGTAATCCACAGGACACGGGTAAGGCGTGCATTCATCGAAGGCCATAATAATATCGGCGCCAATTTGACGCTGGATGTCCATCACATTTTCAGGTGTGAATAGATGCTTTGATCCATCGATGTGAGAGCTGAACTTAACACCTTCTTCGTTAATCTTTCTTATATCATCTAAAGAGTAGACCTGAAAACCACCGCTATCGGTCAAGATGGGACGTTCCCAGTTCATGAACTTGTGAAGCCCACCTGCCTTGGTAAGCGTATCCATTCCAGGGCGCAAATACAGATGATAAGTGTTTCCTAGGATGATTTCCGCTTGGGTATCCTCGATTAACTCGGTTTGGTGCACAGCTTTTACTGAGGCTACAGTGCCCACAGGCATAAAAATGGGCGTTTCAATTTCGCCGTGATCCGTGACCAGCTTACCTGTACGGGCTTTGGTTGACGAATCTTTTTTCTGCAGTTCGAACTTCATCGGACAAAAATAGCGCAAATTCAGCGGTAACGGTCCGCTTTGGTAAGCTACCTTTGCCAACGTGACTACCGATTGGAACCTGTATCTCTTTGTAGCCTTCTGCGCTGTGTATTTTATGCAGCTTCTCTATTGGCTTCTTGTTTTTTCGCGGTTTGCGCTGAAACGTCCTCATGAACAACAATCGGCCGACCTTTTGCCTCCGGTGAGCGTTGTGGTTGTCGGCAGAAATGAGGCTGATAATTTCAAAGCGAATCTCAAGGCGCTGCTCAATCAAGATTACCCCCGTTTTGAAGTGGTAGCGGTCAATGATCAAAGCACCGACGAAACGCAGAATGTGTTGGAAGCACTTCAAGATCAGGCTGCTCACCTTCGTATTGTGAAAGTCCCAGACAACGATCGATTTTGGAATGGAAAGAAGTTCGGATTAGCGCTCGGGATCAAAGCTGCTCAACACGAACATCTATTGCTTACAGATGCAGATTGTTTCCCTTCAAGTCCGGATTGGATCAAAGAAATGATATCCGGATTTATGGGTGGGAAGAACATCGTTCTTGGATATGGAGACATGGCCAAAACGACTGGATTCGTAAACGCTCTTTCTCGATTCGAGACCATGCAATCTGCCTTGCAGTATTTCTCATGGTCCTTGTGGGGAATGGCATATATGGGTGTAGGTCGCAATTTGGCTTACACCAAGAGTTTATGGTTCTCGCAGAATGGCTTTATCAAACACATTCACATTCCTAGTGGTGATGATGATTTATTCGTTAACACGGCTGCCCAAAGAGGGAAAGTAGGCATCGTTGCGAAAGATACGGCTCATACCATCACTCAGAGCAAGACCTCTTGGAAGGATTGGATAAGGCAAAAACGCAGGCATTATAGTACGGCATCACTTTATAAGCCGCTCCATCAGGCGATACTTGGCGTCTACGGCACATTGACTCTGCTCTTTTGGCCGACGGTCATTCTGACGGCTCTACTTGTTACGAATCCGCTTTACTTACAGATTATCCTGGGGCTATCGCTGTTTAGATTAGTATATCAATTGACTATTGGATTGTTCGCGTCGCGATTTTTTGGACATAGAGATGTGGTATTTCTCTGGCCTATTTACGAGTTGATATGGTCTGCCGTAACGACTTATCTTCACGTGTTGAATGCGTTGAAAGGCCGACCAAAAAGATGGAGATGATGAATGCGGACTTAATCGTAAAGTACTTTCCTCATTTAAACGCTGAACAGATTGAGCGTTTCGCGAAGCTAGGTGGGTTGTATGCCGACTGGAATGAGAAAATCAATGTGATTAGCCGAAAAGACATGGACTCTTTTTATGAGCGTCACGTGCTCCATAGTTTGGCCATCATCAAGGTGATACAGTTCAAGCCAGGGACCCGTGTATTGGATGTGGGCACTGGCGGTGGATTTCCGGGTATTCCTCTGGCGATACTTTTTCCAGAAACTGAATTCGTACTGATTGATAGTATCGGGAAGAAAATTAAGGTAGTTACAGAGGTCAGTGAGGCAATTGGACTCAGGAATGTTACGGCGATTCACGGAAGAGCCGAGAAGGTAAGTGGTCAGTTTGATTTTGTGGTATCGAGGGCCGTAACCCGGATGGATCCATTCTACAACTGGATTAAGGCGAAGTTCAAATCACGTTCAATAAATGACCTTCAAAACGGCATTTTATACTTGAAGGGCGGCGATTTATCCGAGGAGTTGAAGAACTTTCCGAGGGCTGAGCAATTCGCTATACGTGATTACTTTCAAATTGATTTCTTCGAAACCAAAAAGGTGGTTTACTTGCCTGTGAAGACCAACAAAAAAGGCCGCTAATTCAGCGACCTTTTTCTTTTTTGTTCAATCCTTATCCCAAGAACGGATATCTATAATCCGTAGGCGGAACAAAAGTTTCTTTGATGTTTCGAGGAGAAACCCAACGAAGCAAGTTCAGGTGTGAGCCAGCTTTGTCATTGGTTCCTGATCCTCTTGCGCCACCAAATGGCTGCTGACCTACAACGGCGCCTGTTGGTTTATCGTTGATGTAGAAGTTACCCGCCGCATTTTCGAGAAGCTTAGTGCCGCTTTCAATCGCGTAACGGTCTTGGGCCAAAATCGCACCCGTCAATGCATATTCCCCTGTTTCATCAACCAACTTCAGCGTTTCTTCCCATTCGTTTTCAGGATATTCAAATACAGTGATTACTGGTCCAAAGATTTCTTCACACATGGTGCGGAATTTCGGATTGGTAGTCTTTACAATGGTTGGTTCAATAAAATATCCTTCACTCTTATCGTAGTTACCACCCACCAAAATCTCCGCATCATCTTGCTCTTTGATGTAGTCGATGTAGCTGGCAATCTTATCAAATGCACGTTCATCAATTACGGCGGTAATGAAGTTCTCAAAATTCTCCGGAGATCCCATCTTGAAAGTCTTCACCATCTCTACAGCTTTGTTCAAAATATCAGAACAGATGTTAGAAGGTAGATAAGCGCGGGAAGCTGCTGAACATTTTTGACCTTGGAACTCGAAAGCACCCCTTGCAATGGCCGTGGCTACCGCATCCACTTTGGCAGATTTGTGTGCTACAATGAAGTCTTTACCGCCCGTTTCGCCCACAATGCGCGGATAGCTGCGGTATTTTTCGATGTTGTTGCCAATAGTTTTCCACAAGTGACGGAATACCCCTGTACTTCCTGTGAAGTGAAGTCCGGCGAAGTCTGGGTGGTTGAATACCACATCACCCGCATCTGGACCATCCGTGAATACCAAGTTGATTACTCCATCAGGCACACCTGCTTCGCGGAAAATTTCCATAACGACGTGGGCAGAGTAAATCTGACTATCAGCTGGCTTCCAAACGGCCACATTGCCCATCAAAGCTGGTGCTGCAGGAAGATTTCCTGCAATGGCAGTAAAGTTGAATGGAGTAATAGCAAATACGAAGCCTTCCAATGGGCGGTACTCTAAGCGGTTCCAAATACCTTCTGAAGATTCCGGTTGTACATCATAAATCTCCGTCATGTATTGAACATTGAAGCGCAAGAAGTCGGCAAACTCGCAAGCGGCGTCAATTTCAGCTTGGAATGCATTTTTTGATTGGGCGAGCATGGTAGCCGCATTGATCTTTGCTCTATATGGACCAGCTACTAAATCGGCTGCTTTCAAGAATATACTCGCTCTATGTTCCCAACTCAAGTTGGCCCAAGCCTTTCGCGCTTTCAAGGCTCCTTCAACGGCTTCCTCAACGTGCTTTTTGGTTCCACGGTGATAGAGTCCGATTTGAGTTTTTAGCTCATGGGGCGGATATAATGGATGTGTATCGCCAGTAGTCACTTCTTTTCCGTTGATATACATTGGAATTTCGGTAACCTGAGATTTCATTCTTTTATACGTACTCAACAACTCTTCGCGTTCAAGCGTTCCTGGAGCGTAGCTCAAAATAGGCTCGTTAACGGCGATGGGTACTTGGTATATTCCCTTTGGCATTTTCGGAATCTTTTATGGGTTATCAGAAATAGATGACATTTGAACTTGATTTCGGTGAGTGAAACACTGAAAATCAAGGGTTAAGTTTCGTCATCAATCATTCATAAATTCCATACAAAGCTAGCTTAAAAGTGAGAGGTGAACAAAGATAGTAGAGCTTTGATTCCGGTTCTCTAATCGAGAGAAATGGGAGAACATGTGCACGCGCAAATGAACTCGTTTGGAGGAGATGAACTCATCGTGATACACCCGTTACATGAACTCAATAAGTGCTGAGCTGATAATTGATTGGCTCTAGCTTAGCTCATTCTTGCTGGCCGTACAGTGGGGTAATCCCCAAGGGGCCAGCGCCCGCTGACCCTAGTCTAAAGGTCGCGGTTCTTGAATCAAAATTCGGCTGATAAACGAATGCAATCGGCATTTATCTTTAGATGCGTGAAAACCTCGAAGAACCGATCAGCTTCAGGAGCCTTTGGTTTGGTTCGATCAGCTTCGGATTATTGAAACGATTCAACCCAGCAGTGAATTAACATCGCATTCTAGTTTATGGAATGGACTTCGAAGTGTAGTTAGACTGTGGGGTGATCCCCAAGGGGCCAGCGCCCGCTGACCCCAGCACAAAGGTCGAAAATACCAGCTGCGTAGTCGTAGAATAAACGCCTACAAATCTTTCTTCAAAGTAGGGATCTTAATTTGCTCCAATACCTCACCGCCGTAGCTCACTTTCAACCCCGTTAAACTCTTTCCCGTCCATGCGGCGGTGTCGATACACCAGGAGTTCGACTTCTCGGTAAATACAGGTTTACCCTTGGATTGAATCAAGTGACCATGTATCTGCAGCTTACCCACGTTCTTTAATGCTCCGCGATTGTGGAGCACGCCACGTCGTGCTTTGCTACCATAAGGGTCTTTGGAATAGGCGCTAATACCCGCGTGGGTAATCAGTACATTCGGATTTTCCCATTTCAGCGGTCGTTCCTGAAACCAAGAAAGGGCTTTCTTTAAATTGATGTCTCTTTTCAGGAAGTCGGCCTTGCATCGGTCGATAGCCTTGTCTTTTCCTGGTGTTTTATGCAGGTCAATGAATCTCATCTCATGATTTCCACGCAAAAAGAAAACCATGTGAGGGAACTGCCTTTCGAGCTCTCGTGCGAATAAATACGTCTTACCTGAGCGCTTACCCTTGTTGATTAGATCGCCAACTTGAACGAGAAACTCCTCATTGGGATTCCAATGTTCAACCACCAACTTTTTGAAAGTGTGATAGCAACCGTGGACATCACCAACAACGAGAAGGTTCATTGTGAACTAGGCATTCAGCATAACCGGCATCACCAACATCAAGAGATCTTCACCTTCGTCGAGACCATCACTCGGAATGAGAATCCCAGCGCGATTTGGTGCGCTAAGCTCAACCTTTACCGTATCGGATTCAAGGTTATTGAGCATCTCATTGAGGAAGCGGCTGTTGAATCCGATTTCCATATCAGACCCGTCGTAGTCGCAAGTTAGGCGCTCAACCGCCTTGTTGCTAAAATCGAGGTCTTCGGCAGAAACGGTGAGTTCCGTTCCAGCAATTTTCAGGCGAATCTGGTGGGTGGTTTTATTTGAGAAAATAGAAACGCGCTTTACCGAGCTCAAGAATCCGGAGCGATCGATGAGCATTCGATTCGGATTATCTTTAGGAATTACAGCTTCGTAATTCGGGTACTTACCGTCGATAAGACGACAAGTCATTACGATATTATCGTATTCGAAACGAGCATTGGTTTCGTTGTAGTGAATCTTTACATCACCCTCCGTGCCCATTAAGCTTGAACGAAGCAAGTTCAATGGCTTGCGAGGCATAATAAACTCGGCTGTAGAAGGAGTGTTTAGGTCGGTTCTGCGGTAGCGCACTAATTTGTGAGCGTCTGTAGCTACAAAAGTTAGGCTGTCCGAAGCAAACTGGAAGAATACCCCTGACATTACCGGACGAAGGTCGTCGTTGCCCGCGGCGAAAATGGTTTTGGCGATGGCGTTTCCAAGGATGTCACCCGGAATAGTCGCTTCAGCTGCATCCTCCAATTCCGGTAGCTGAGGAAATTCATCCCCTTCTACAAAGGCTAATGAGTACTTACCGAAGTCGCTACTCACTTCAACTCCGTGCGACTTTTCATCGAGGGTGAAGGTGAGCGGTTGCTCAGGGAAAGTCTTGAGTGTGTCCAAGAGGATTTTTGCAGGTACCGCTGCTAGGCCTTCCGACTCAGTTTCAACGGCAAGCGTGGTGGTCATGGTCGTTTCCAAATCCGACGCTGATACCTTGAGTGAATTAGGACTTAATTCAAACAAGAAATTGTCGAGAATAGGAAGCGTATTGTTATTGTTGATTACTCCACCAATGGCTTGTAGTTCACGTAGTAGAGTTCCGCTGGATACGATAAATTTCATGGGCTAACTGTTTGCTGCCGTTCAATTTTGGCCTTGAGCAAATATAATTGTTCGCAATCTCTTATCATGGAGTTGAAATGAAAATTGCTAACAAGCCATTCACAATTAGAGATTGAAGTACTCACGAGTTTTTAAGACATTATCAAAGGCATAGGCCTGAATCAATACAAAGCGTCCGTCGCTGATGTATGCGTAGAAACGATCAGGGTCCCATTGCATGAGTTGACCGAAGTCATCATATGTATCTGGTTCTGCTGGAACGTGAAATGCAGATAATGTGATTTTCTCTCCTTCAAATGGGGTTACCTCCAATTCAAAAACAGGGATAGAATTGATAATGCTGTCTTTCTTTGGCCAAACCACATCGGTTTCGATAATGGCTCCTTCATATTTGAGTGTACGCAGAGAGGCAAGGAGGTAACGCGTGTGCTGAGAATTGAAAGGCTCAATAGCCAATCCTCCATCATCATAAACGGAAAGAGAACCATCGGCTTCTTGCTCAATGACGTAACCTTCCTGAGGAACCACTTGGTAGTTCATTTCCACTGAACGGATTTGCGGATCGGCAATTCCAAAAATGGTGCGATCACGCCACTGATCTACGCGAGTAAAAAATCGAGAACTCAAGTAGCCGTTGAAGGACGGTATGTGCATAGAGTAGGGTTGGGTGCCGTTCTTCTTGATCATGTACGTTCCGAGCATGTCATCATTATCGGTTCCTACGATGAAGTTACGAACCATCTCATCGCCTTGAAATACTTGGACTTCTTTACCATATCCAGCCATCCTTCTCAAAATGGTTTGTTCGGCACTCTTTCTAGGGAAGTTTCTCAATTTGATATCGTGGAAGGTTTCCAAGAGTACGTCCACCGCGTCGGCACGTGCTGGTTCATCTCCATTATCTGTTTGAACGGTCCATCCATAACTCCCTCGTTTCAAAACGGCGGTATCCGGATTTCGACTAATAATCACAATCCTAGTAATGGCTGCCGTATCCTGAACCGAGAAATCATAATCCATATCGTTGTTGTCCAACGTGGAAGATGAAGAGCGATTGTTCAAGGTGAGATACAGCACACCGGCTACCAGGATTACAAGGAGTCCGATGTTGATGATAGATCTTTTTTTCATGCTTTTATAGCGTGTTTTCTCTTTCGGTTCAAAGTGTAGAGCAATCCAAACAGTAGGACAAATCCAATGGGCACAGCTGAATTCAGCAATAACCAAAATAGGCGGTGCTCTTGAATTCTAGGCATATCTAACAATCGAATTTTGAACTCTTTTGTTCGTACCGTGGTTAACCCTGATTCGTCAAGCATATAGTCGATGGCGTTCAAGATGAAATCGTCATTTCCGAATTGAGTTCCAAATAAGAATTGGTCATACCCGAGAGGGAGCGGAGTCCCCCGTTCAATATTTGGATTTACAAGATTCAATTGATTCTTAATTACGTCTGCATCAGCAATAACGATCTGTTGTGTCCAACGGCTGGTATCCCGCAAGGATATTCCTTGGGCTTCTAAGTTTTGTGGCACCAATCGGTTTCGATAAATCGATTCAAATTTCCCTTCCAAGAGCACAGCAGTGGTGAGAAACTGTTGATGGAATTCTTCTGGATATTTTTCTCTATACAGATAGCGCAACGAAACGATGCCTGGCATTTGTTGTTCACGGCTGTACTGAGAGCTCACCAGCAAAGGTGTCTTCTTTACGGTGGGTGTAAATATGGTATCAATCGTTGAAGCAAACTCCAGTTTCACGCCGTTGAGATTCTTTGTAATCGGATGGTCGATTAAGTCGAGCATAACGGGGTAGTACGGCCAGTCATTTACTTCTCGTCGATCATTCACACCTGCGCAATTGAAGTCCTGCAACAGCACGTTGTTCAAGCGAACGCCATATTTAAAAAGCATGTCGTCAATGTTGAGCTGCTCCATCTGTGGGAAGGCCAAGAATTCACTGGCCTGACTCAATGAGTCCATGTTGGCATACACGGGGTCAACAAGCCACATGATTTTGCCGCCGTTCATCACATATTGGTCGATGAGGAATTTATCCAGTTCGTTGAAGGCCTCAGTAGGGCGCGCAATTACCAGTAGGTCGTAACTATTGATTTTCCGCAACTGACTCTGTAAACTCGGTTGGCCGGTGATGGTATCAATGGCGAATTCGCGAATATTGAATCTATCCAGACGATACGTTCCGGCAAGTTCAGCTGAAATACTTGCTACGTACTTGCGCTCCCATTCTCCGTGTCCGGTGGTAAACCCGATCAGTGGCTTTTCCTGAATAATCAATCTTCGCAGCGTGTTCGCCAAGTTGTACTCCAAGTTTTGAATGGAGATATTAACTTGGTCTTGAGCTGAGCGATTGATGATGCTCTGAAGCAGGTTAACCGCGGTTTCCCGATCTTGATAAGCAACGATACCTCCTGGGTAAATGGACTTCTGGGATCTTCCATCGTCGGTGCGAACGTCTATTGTAGTAGGCATCACCCCACGTTGTTGCAGGAGTTGTGAGAATTGTTCCGGATTATCTTCCTCACTTGGATTTATGAATTCGTACTCAATGAGTCTATTATATGCTCGGAATTCATCTAGCATTTGTTGTGTTTCCCTCTGAAGACGCTGTAAATCAGCAGGATATTCCCCTTTTAAGTAAATCTTGAAAAGCATGGGGTCTTCAATGCGATCGATCAGATTGATGGTAGCCTCGGAAAGGCTGTATCTCTTTTCAGATGTGAGATCGATTCGAGAGAACGTAAATGACCCAATCAAGTTGAATACAACGATGATAGCGGCGATAAGTCCAAACTGAATGAAGTCAGCCTTCCGTGAACGTTTGTCCCATTTTCTGCTTTGAAGCGTGAGTCGTGCCATTGCGCCAAATAGAACCACGAGACCCACAAAATAAAGTACGTCTCTAGAATCAATCACCCCTCTACTGATGCTGAGGTAGTGTTCGTTGATGCCTAAATTGAGAATCATCAAATCAGCATCACCAAAGATGTTTAAGCCGGCGAGTTGATCGAGTCCCATGTACAGGAAGAAGGACAGTAAAGCGGCAAGTATAAAACTGATGATGGGATTATCGGTGAGTGCTGAAGCGAATAAACCAACGGCCACATAAGCACCTCCTAGCAAGAAGAGTCCGATGTAGCTCCCTACTGTGGCGCCTGCGTCAATATTCCCAGACGGGTTACCCAACTCGTAAATGGAGTAGAAATAAAGAAGGGTGGGGAGTAAGCTAAAAAGGACAAGAGAGAGTGCGGCGATGTATTTCGCAACGATAATCTGAATCTCCGTAAGTGGTTTGGTAAGCAAGAACTCCATGGTTCCAGTGCGCTTTTCATCTGCGAACATGCGCATCGTGATGGCCGGAATCAGGAATAAGAACACCCAAGGCGAAATGATGAATAGATTCTCGATGGATGCATAATTGCTGTCCATCAAGTTGAAGTTGTCGGGGAGAATCCAGAGAAATAAGCTATTCAGTGCTAAGAACACACTAATTACGAGATACCCCGTAACGCTGTTGAAGAATGCGCGTATTTCCTTTTTAAAGAGACTTATCATGGAAGCTTTACTTGCGGTTCAACACTCCAGGCTTGTGCTTTTTCTGCGAAAAGTGCTTTGGTGAGTTTCCAGGTTTCATTGAACAAATTGCTATGCCTATAGGCTTCTAGGTCTGAGGCTAAGTTCCAATGACTATATGTAAAAAATATACCTGGTTCATTTACGTCCTGCCAGAGTTCGAGGTGAGTGCAACCTGCAAAACCTCTTATTCGCTCTTTTCGTTCAGCGAATAGACTTTGGAAAGCCGAAATGTTTTCTGGCTTAAAGTGCATTTTAACGACACGTACAATCATTGAACTTCAATGAAAATATTACTGTTCACCTGCAAGCCTAAAAGGCTGCAAGCGCTATTAATGAGTTTACCTCCCGGTCTTTGAACGGCGATTTCGAGAAGGCCATCACTATTGTAAACGGCAAAAACACTTCCTTCCGTTGGCCCTTCAACGTAAGAGTCATAGATCTTGGTAAGTCTCTTGTTCCTCGCAAGTATGGTGAGTTGCTTGCCGCTCACGTGATCAATAAGCCATTGTTTCGACACATTGGTAACGAGGTTGCCAAAGGTATCTATATGAATTACATGACCAACGATTTCGGAGCCGTCCGGGCGCAAAGTAGGGTGCGATGGGGATTTCTCAACCATGTTCTTAGCTGCTTGACCCAGAACGCTTGGTTGTCCGCCTCTCAATAGATGTCCGCAAACCTGAGAATACACGTCGTGCGCATCTTCTACGCCCTTGCTATTCCTCATGTCGATGGCAATAATTTGCTCGAACTTCTTGCCGTTGGCGAGTAGCGTAATGATGCCGTTATCAGGAGCAAGAAAATACTGACCATCCAACACGGCCAATAAGTAGTTTGAACCTTCCTTTTGTTGAGCATCTACAAGGAGTAAATGAATGGTGCCTTTAGGATAATGAGGGAAGGTTCGCCTCACGAGATAAGCCGCTTGTAGAATAGAGTATGGACTTACTCCATGTGAAATATCAACAATCTGTGCACCTGGGGCTTCTCGCCAAATATCACCCTTGAGGGCCGCCACGTCGTGGTCAACAATTCCGTAATCGGATGTAAGGGTGATTATGCTCATAAAACCTGATGACGACAGCAGCGATTTTGCGGGATATTCCGTTATTTTGTGACATCAAAAGTACGAATTGAAGCGGTTCGTGCATAACGTAAATACCTTCCACATTTGACTGAGAAAACCGTCCTCTTAGAAGATGCTGATCCACAGGAATTCTACGGAGCTAACAATCGATATTTCAACTTGCTAAAGAGCTTTTACCCAAAGCTGAAAATTACCGCTAGAGGGAATACGATTAAGGTGAACGGTGATGAGGCCATCATTGAGCAGTTTGAAGAAAAGCTCAATTTAATTCTCCTCCATTTGCAGCGTTACAACTCAATCACCGAGAATCAGATTGAGCGCATTGTGATGGAAGATGGAAGGGAAGTGGCTAAAACCTATGCTCAGTTTGATGATGTACTCGTTCATGGTTCGGGCGGGAAGCTGATAAAGGCTCGTACCCTGAACCAAAAGAAAATGGTAGAGGCCATTGAGAAGAACGACATGCTGTTTGCGATTGGCCCAGCCGGAACAGGTAAAACTTACACCGGTGTAGCCCTTGCCGTTCGCGCCTTGAAAAGCAAAGAAGTTCGCCGTATCATTCTCACACGTCCCGCTGTTGAAGCAGGTGAAAATTTGGGCTTTTTGCCGGGGGATATGAAGGAGAAACTCGATCCATACATGCAACCGCTGTATGATGCGCTGAACGATATGATTCCTCATGAGAAGCTTCAGTATTATTTGGAAACAAGGGTAATTGAAATTGCTCCACTCGCTTTTATGCGCGGTCGCACGCTCGATAATGCCTTTGTGATTTTGGACGAAGCTCAGAACACCACTCATGCCCAAATGAAGATGTTCTTGACCCGAATGGGCAAGCATGCCAAATTCATTGTTACCGGAGATGCTTCACAGATCGATCTGCCGCGCAATCAAGGTTCGGGATTGAAAGAAGCCCTCCGCATTTTGGGCAAAATTGATGGAGTTTCTGTAGTCAAACTTGATGATAAAGACGTGATCCGACATCCTTTAGTGAAGGATATCATTCACGCCTACGATAAAGAAGAAAAGAAGAATGAACGCACTCGATAAATCCGAATTCAATTTCACTGGTCAAACGGAGGTTTACCACGGAAAAGTAAGGGACGTGTACAGTATTGGCTCTGATGTGCTCGTGATGATAGCTAGCGACCGTATTTCGGCTTTCGACGTGGTTCTTCCGAAGGGGATTCCGTTCAAAGGACAGGTGCTCAATCAGATTGCTTCACATTTCTTAGACGCAACATCTGACATTGTTCCAAATTGGAAAATGACAGTACCTGACCCAGTTGTAACCATCGGCAAGAAGGCAGAACCCTTCAAAGTTGAAATGGTAATCCGTGGATATTTGAGCGGTCACGCGTGGAGAACGTATCGGAGCGGCGAACGAGTACTTTGCGGAGTTACAATGCCCGAAGGCCTACGTGAGAATGATGCTTTTCCACAACCCATAATCACCCCAACTACCAAGGCAGACCAAGGTTTACACGATGAAGATATTTCTCGCGAAGCGATCTTGAAACAAGGTATAGTTTCAGAAGAAGATTACTTGCAGTTGGAGGACTACACGCGCAAACTCTTCCAACGAGGACAGGATATGGCCAATGAACGAGGACTCATTTTGGTAGACACCAAATATGAATTCGGAAAGTTGGCTGATGGAACGATTGTGCTCATCGATGAAATTCATACGCCTGATTCGTCGCGCTACTTTTACTCGGACGGTTATGAGGATCGCCAGAACAAAGGAGAAGAGCAGAAGCAGTTGTCGAAAGAATTCGTGAGACAATGGCTCATCGAGAACGGATTCCAAGGAAAAGAAGGGCAAGTTGTACCCGAAATGACCGATGAGTTCGTTCAATCTGTAAGTATTCGCTATCGAGAGCTCTTCGAACAAGTAACTGGAAAGCCCTTTGAGCCTGGTGATTTGAGTAAATTAGAAGAGCGGATTAACGAGAATGTTGAAAAAGCCCTCAAACAATTATAACCATGCAAGCACGCCTAACCACCTTACTTGTACTTATCGTTTTTAGTAGCAGCAGTCTATTTGCGCAACTTGACTTTGGCATCAAAGGCGGGCTGAATTATACAGGCGTTGATTTCAATAATTTGGAAGATAATACTCTAGTGGATGAGCTAAGTTCTTCGAGTCAAGTTGGCTTTCACGCAGGGTTATACGCTCGAGTTAAGTTTTTGGGTCTTTATGTACAGCCTGAGTTCATCTACACGGAGTTGAACAGTCAAATTGATGTCAACAAATCGGATGGAACCTCAAGTAATTCTGATTTCAAACTCTCTCGTCTTGATATTCCGGTAAACCTCGGACTCAAACTCGGACCAGCAAGTGTATATGGTGGTCCCGTAATGAGTTACAATCTCAACTATCCCTCCGATATTTTTGAAGTGGACTACAGCAGTGGAACCTTAGGTTATCAAGTGGGGGTTGGACTTACCCTAGGGAACTTCATAATAGATGCCAAGTATGAAGGGGCCTTCCAAGAGATAGCGAATGAAATAGTGGTAGATGGTCAAGCGTACCAAGTTGACGCCCGAACGGGTCAGTTCATCCTCAGCTTCGGATACGCGTTATTCTAATAGGTTCTGATTTCCACGAACTTGCCTGAACGGTAGTGGTCGTACACCAAGCTGCTTAAGTAATTGCTCGAGGTGACGGGCGTCATGGACTGTTTGATGGTTTCAATATCTCCTAGTTGGAATTCAAGATCAAAAAAGCCGTACCCTCGAATTTTTCCTTCTTCCCAAACCACCACAGATTTCTCTCCTGTTTTTCTGCCTTGATCAATGAGCAATGCGTTTTTGAATGGAAGAGCGGTGCGCCAAATTCTATTCTGGAGTGACTTTACGGATGACTTTTGCGGTTCGAGATGTGCGTTGTATGCCGCCTGCATTCGGTCAAGTTGGAAGGAAAGAGCTACATCTTTAGGCGTGATGTCGAAGTTTCTACAGTATTTGCCTGCTAGTTCAATCCCCGAATTTTCATCGGCCACATGAATCAAGGGCACTTCCTTCTTGATCTTCTGGACTCGAATCTGGCGGATGGATTCATCATCATTAGTACTGATAAATACACCGTAGGACAGTGAATACTTGTCGGTTCGCTTATTGAGCTTTGGCTTGAGCTTTCTCAGTTCTAAATGTTCCGTAATCAGTGCGATCAGTTCGCTACCTGTAGGTTCGATATGAATACTGTCGGATTCACTTTGGAGTTGCAGTGCCCGTTCATTAGTGGCTAGAAAATGGCGGTCTATTTTATTGCGCAAATTGTTGCTTTGCCCTAAATAGATTACTTCCCCTGCCTTGTTGTGGATGTAGTACAATCCAGTGGTGTTGTACAATTCGGCAGTCAGGTCGCTGAAATCATGGTCAGGAGCCGTATCCTTTCTATCACGTGCAATCGATTCGATTTTCTTGTCTGTATCCTTATCAAGCAGAATGGAAAGCAGTTTTACCGTTGCCCTTGCATCGCCGTCAGCTCTGTGTCGATTGGTGTTCAGAATGCCCAGCGTTTCACAAAGCGTCTCAAGTCCGTAGGCCTTCAAACCCGGAATAAGCCTTTGAGCATGCGTTATGGTGTCTAGCGTTTTTCGCTGATAGTCGTATCCCAATCGAGCAAACTCATCTTGCACCACGCGATAATCAAAGTTCACATTGTGGGCAACGAACACGGCATCTTCGCTTATCTCAATTATTCGCTTCGCGAGCTCATGAAACTTCGGTGCGCGGCGTACCATTTTTGGAGTGATGCCGGTTAGTTTCTGTACGTATGGCTGAATGGGCCCTTGAGGATTGATAAGTGAGATAATTTGATCGGTAATCTCGCCGTTTTCGTAGCGAAAAATGGCCACCTCAATGATGCGTTCTTCTCCGAACTTTCCTCCTGAAGTTTCAATATCAATTACCGCGTACATGTATTCAAAGGTAGTGCAATGATTTGTACAAATGGTCTCGTTTGTAGCTCAAAAAAAGGTCCCATTTAACGAGAAGTTTATCCTCGCAGGCCGAATATCGAACTCCCCACTCTGATCATATTTGAACCGGCCTGAATGGCTAGTTCAAAATCACCGCTCATGCCCATTGAAAGGGTGTCGAAGTAACTTCCAACGGTATTTGAGAATTTATCAAACAGGTTCTTCAAGGAGTCAAACTCTCGTGAAACTTGGTTGCCATCTTCTGTAAATGTGGCCATGCCCATTAAACCGCGAATTCGAATGTTCGAATATTCTTTCCAACGGTTTGATTCTATGAACTCTACAAGCTCAGTTTCGTCAAAACCGAACTTACTCGACTCTTCGGCAATGTGGACTTGAAGAAGCACATCGATTATTCGGTCGTTTTTCAGCGCTTCCTTTTGCACCATTTTCAGCACTTTCTCACGATCGCATCCGTGAATCATGCTTACAAAGGGAGCCATGTATTTAATCTTGTTCGTTTGAACATGGCCAATCATATGCCATTCAATATCTTTTGGAAGCTCCTCAAACTTCTCGGCCAATTCTTGAACCTTATTCTCTCCAAAAATGCGATGACCAGCTTCGTAGGCCTCGAGAACATCTGAAGCAGGCTTGGTTTTACTCACCGCCACCAGCGTGACGTGCTCTGGAATGGCAGATTTTATTTGCTGAAGATTATCGGAAATGGTGCTCATATTTCTCTTTCTGTTCTGAACGTATAGAAATGGAGAAGGTTCTCAAGGTTCGTAAAGCTCAAAAATGGTCAAGCCTGATCTCAACTTGGGCTCTACATACGTTGACTTAGGAGGCATGATTTTCTCCGCATCGGCAACGGCTTTGATCTGATCAGGAGAAACAGCAAAAAGTGCAAATCCAAATTGATATGCACCGCCATCTATGGCGTCTTCAATGGGTTGGCATCCTTGATCACCAGGTATGAAATCTACTCTTGGGTCGTTCCGTAGGTCGTGAATATTCAAAATCCGTTGAAGTACATTTCTACTCAAGATTTCTGCATCCAGGGCAGAGATGGGGTCTTCCGGGTCGAAGGTGCCTGGCTTGGCGGAAAGCGTTTTCCATTTACCATTTAAGTACATACCGAGCTCATGAAGTCGGTCAGGATGGTAGGTTTCGCCTTCCCAATCTGAAACAATGAACTGTTCTTCTAACTTGTTCAATAGCTCATCTTCTGTGATGTCGATGTTCTTTATCAATCGATGAAAACCATGGATGTGAATGGCGCTATCGGGAATTAAGTAGGCCATAAAGTGATCAAAAGGTCCGGTTTTGCCTTCTGCTTTTTTCTCTTTGGCGAGGAGGGCAGATGAGGCACTGCGATGATGACCATCGGCAATGTAAATCTGATCCATTGACTGAAAGGCACCCTGTATCGTTTGTATATCGCCCGGTTGGTTGATTTGCCACAAATAATGCGAAACGCGATCTGTGGTGGTGAATTCAAATTCAGGACGCTCTTCCATCACTTTACCCAATACAGAATTCACATCTCCGTTCTCAGGATACATGAGTAATACCGGCTCCGCGTTAAACCCGGTAACACTCAAATATTCTTTGAACATTTCCTCTCTTTGTGTGAGTGTTTGTTCGTGGACCAATATTCGCTTTTCATCGTAGTCTTCTGCGGAAACAGCCCCAATGATTCCGATGAACACATGCGAATGGGTTTTTTGCTGATAGATGTAAAATCCCGCCTCAGGGTCTTTTACGAAAATGCCTTCTGACCGAAAGTTCTCAAAAGCATTACGAACCAGTTCATACTTAATGGCACCTTGCTTTCGTTCGACCTCCTTCATGTCAGGGTGAATGATGTGCAAGAATGTATATGGATTGTTCTCGAGCTTTTCTACAAGCTGCTGATCTGAATAGCTTACGTAGGAACGCGACGCTACTAAACTGACAATGTCGCGTTTTGCGCGCACTGCTCGAAAAGGAGATACCTTAATCATTTTCTAAAATTGAGCCTTGTTACAAAGATAGGTGCGCCGTTCAATTTCCGAAAGGCTTAGTGAAAACTGATTATTCTTTCCCAGACAAGCGTTCTTCTAAGTTGGTAATGAAGCCACTTTTATCATCCACAAAAAAGGCCATTCTTCTAAATGACTTCCTCATGCCATAAAGCCGTTGATATTCGAGCGATTCGCTCACTTCGATCAATATATTGTGAGGCTCCAATTGTGCCAATAAGCCAGATTTCAACATGCCCTCTTCAAGATCGGTCTCCATAGATTGAACAGATGTGATGAGGTGAAAAGGAATGCGGACAGAACCAGCAATGCCGTAACGGATCAACAGCGCATCGTCCTCAATTACAACGGGACGTGCCGGTATAGATCTCGCAATACCGAGCATTTGTAAACCTGTGTAAATGCTTAGAATGGTTAACACCCAGGCCACGGTATCATTCCATCTAGCTAAGAGTAAGTGAATCACACTAGTTTCTACCAAAATTAGGAAGATCACGGCACCCAGGAGAGCAAGGGATCCACTGTTTTTGTGAATCGTGTAAGCGTTTGTTGGTAGGGGCTTCTTTCGGCTAAAGAAGGCATAATAGAAAACGGCTATTTCAGTAGCTAGGAAAGGTGCTACCTTTTTCGGAATCAGGTCTGAACTCACCTTTTGAATGGCGTCAAAAAAGTCTACTTTAACCTCTTCATGTTGCTTCATTCGCAAAATGAAACGGCGTGCCTTTAAAACGACAAAAGTGAGAACGCCAAACTCAAGGAAAGGATGTATGAAATCTTGATATACATCGAGATACGTATGCGCATTCTGTGGTAGAAAACGATATCCCAAAATCAATGAAACGACCGAAAGCGGAACTACCGTGATCTTGGGCACCTCTGTTTTCCAAATCATGATCAGATAAACCAGCGGAACGGTAAGGAGTAAGTCCACTACCAATGCTGCATTAAGGCTAGGGAGTTCTGGAGCGGATTGAAAGGAAGCAATGAAGAATACAACTGCGATAAGTGAAGCCGCCGTTCCGAGGGCGTAGATACTCCTTTTTTGAAAAAATGTTGAGCCCATGTCCACCTTATGTTATTAGTATAAAGATATTCATTTGTGAACTGTAATGCATGCTGAAATGAGGGACCTTCGGGTCAATAATTATTAAAAGAAAAGGCCACCCTTTTTGGGTGGCCTTTAAATCTATAGGGTTGAACTTTTAGGTGCTTATCCCTCGTTCACAATTTCGGCAATCTCCATTCCGATGCGTGCTTGCGCCTCTGCGGTGGCCGCACCGATATGTGGACTTAATGAAATTTGACCGTTCATCAACACCTGCATGGCTGGCTTAGGCTCGTCTACGAATACATCAAGTGCTGCACCCGCTAGGTGACCTTCTTCGAACGACTTTAAAAGAGCAACTTCGTCTACCGTGCCACCTCGAGCTGTATTCACAATGAAAGAGCCGGGTTTCATTTTCTTCATCTCCGCTTCTCCAATAACAGTTTTACCAGCTCCCGAAACATGAAGAGATAGGAAATCGCTCGCTGCTAGCAACTCATCCATTGGTAGGTTTTTTGCTGTGTAATCTACCGTGGCTCCGTTGGCAAATTCCAAGGTGATGGTGCGATCGCCTTCGATGAAATCGTGCATAACCACATTCATTCCAATGCCCACTGCCATTCTGCCTAGGGCTTGACCAATACGACCGAACCCAACAATGCCCAACGTTTTTCCTTGAAGTTCGATGCCTTTTCCATAGGCCTTCTTCAATTCTTTAAATCGAGTTTCTCCTTCCAATGGCATCTGACGATTGCTGTCGTGCAGAAAGCGAACCATGCCCCACAAATGTGCCATTACTAATTCTGCCACACTTTGCGAGGAAGATGCAGGAGTGTTTCTCACCTGAATCCCTTTGCTTTTGGCGTATTCCACATCGATGTTGTCCATCCCAACACCGCCTCTAATAATGAGTTTTAGTTGGTGAGCAACTTCGTCGATCAAGGCTTCACGCACCTTAGTAGCGCTGCGCACCAATAGTACATCTACTTGGTTCTCATTTATATAGTTGGCAAGCTGCTCTTGAGCTACAGTGATTTCGAGCACTTCGTGTCCCGTAGCTACAAGGGCGTCTCTTCCGTTGGCAGCTATTCCGTCGTTTGCAAGAACTTTCATCTTTCGAGTATTCAATTATTATGCTTTGCGCTCTAGTTCGCGCATGATTTCCACAAGAGCCTCTACACTTGAGAGTGGCAAGGCGTTGTACATGGATGCTCGGTAACCACCCACTGAGCGGTGTCCGTTTAAGCCGTTTATGCCGCCTTCTTTTAACATGTTTTCAAAACGCTCTTTGTAATCCTCGTTGTTTAATAGGAAACATGCGTTCATGTTTGAGCGATCTTCTACTTCGGCTGTTCCTTTGAAAAGCGAGTTTCGGTCAATTTCACCATATAGCAACTCAGCTTTCTGATCGTTTATCTTTTCAATCCAATCTATTCCGCCATTTTGCTTCAACCAGCGAAGAGTTAGCATGCTCACATAAAAGGCAAATACGGGTGGCGTATTGAACATGGACTCTTTACTGATGTGCGTGTTGTAGTCCAGCATGGTCGGAATCGTGCGTCCTGTTTTACCAAGAATCTCGTCTTTAACTACAACAAGTGTGGTGCCGGCAGGACCCATGTTCTTCTGTGCGCCGGCGTAAATAAGGTCGAATTGACTGAAGTCCAATTGGCGACTGAAAATATCCGACGACATGTCACAAACATTGAGCGTATCCACCTTGGGAAAGCTCTTCATTTGCGTGCCGTAAATCGTGTTGTTTGAGGTAGTGTGGAAGTAATCGGAATCAGAAGGAACCTCATATCCCTTAGGGATGTAGTTGAAGTTTTTATCTGATGAATCTCCAACGATATGCGATTCTCCAAATGCCTTGGCTTCTTGCATCGCCTTTTTGGCCCAAGCTCCAGTTACCAAGTAAGAGGCCTTACCATTTTGTTTCATGAGGTTGTAAGGAACCATCAAGAACTCCAAACTCGCACCTCCCTGAAGAAAGAGAACACTGTAACCTTCTGGAAGATTTAAGAGATCTTTTACCAGCGCCTGTGCCTCATCCATCACTGCAACCACGTTTTTAGAACGGTGGCTTATTTCGATGAGAGATAGGTCGAGGTTATCAAAGTTGATGATTGCCTCTGAAGCTTGCTTGAGGACCTCCTGAGGAAGGATGCACGGTCCCGCTGAGAAATTGTGCTTTTTCATGACAAAATTGGGTCGCCTAATTGTGCTGCAAAACTAGCGAAATGAAATGGCAACTGAGGTTAAGCACAAGTGAAATCCACATCACCTTCTAGGTGGTAGCCCTGTAGGGACATCTGGATTCGGTGGAGCCGTTTGGACATCATTTTCGAAGGTGATGTTCTCTTGTAAATGCCATTCTTCATCTCGCCACACCAAGGCATCATAGGAGAAGTCCGGGCCGTACACCATGAAGAAGCGTTTCTGACTAGCATCTGGTGGCGACATATGATCCATAACTATTCCCTCATATTCGTCGTTCCATTTGAAGGTAGCACCGTACTTCGTAGAGTAAGAAAGTATGAGTCGGTAAGGGGGTTGCTCGTTTACAACATCATTGAACTCACCAATTCTAAAGGCCTTACACCCAAATCGAATCAGGCCATCGGTAATCGTAACGGCATCTATAAACTTCTGTTGGATATTGGGATTGACTTGTCTAAATCCCATGAGGAAGTACACGGTTTGGTCGCCTTTCTCGCGCTCAACAATATCATAGTACAATCCTCCAAGCCACTCATCCGGAGCGAGTAAGCGGTAGATATCCGACTGCATTCCCATGCTCCCATTCTTCAAGAACAAGTGCTTGTACTCTTCATCTTGATAGAGCAAGAATCCATAATGCTCATAAACTAAGCCGCTCTGAGGCACCATAAAGGTGATGGTCCGAAGTTTTTCATCCGGAGAGGTGAGTACGCTCAAGTTGGGCACCCCTTCAAAGGTGAAATGCATGGCTTCTGGAAATCGAACCAGTTCTTTCATTATGACAATGAAAGAATCAGCCGCCGCATTCCTTTCGTCTTCACTTGGTAAAACTCTACTCTGCTCACCAAACTTCTGAAGATCAGGAAGCCAGGTACGATAAAGGCTGTCAACTTCATTACCGTGAAGCAGGCAACTTGAGATAAGAAATATGTAAAGAATGAAATTCCGCATGTTGAAAGAACGGATTATTGAACCAATCCGTATGTCAAAGAAAAGCTCGAGATGCCGCTAGTTTTGCAAGCTGAGAGGATTCGTCCTCACGGCACCTCGAACCTATAATGAAGCACTTTATAAGTGCATGAAGTCCTTTTTAGCCTGAAGCTCGTCCTCCGTTTCCACGTTGTCCTCGTCAGGAACACAACAGTCAACCGGACAAACTTCGGCGCATTGTGGTTCCTCGTGGAAACCGTGGCACTCCGTACACTTGTCGGTTACGATGTAGTATACGTCATAATCAACAGGCTCTTGAGCTTCATCCGCATCGTACTCATTACCATTCGGCGTCATGACTTTTCCCGAGAGATCGGTTCCATCACCGAATCTCCATTCCATTGCACCTTCATATATGGCATTGTTGGGGCATTCTGGTTCGCAGGCGCCGCAATTAATACACTCATCCGTAATCTTTATGGCCATGGCTTGTTGTTTTACCTTTGTACAAAAGTAACAAAGAGACATTGCATGTTGAAGTTTGAAGAACGATTTGAAGCGTGGAAAAGTTTAGGTGCTCGTTTGAGCGCTTTTTTAGAAGAGTCTACTCGTGAATCCGATAAGTGGAGCATGTCTCTTTTGAAAGCGATAAATACTTCTGTTCATCACAACGGTTGGTTCGAGAAATCGCAAGTTTTACATGCGCTAGGAGAGTGGTCAAAAGCGCTCTCTGCATCGTCACTCACTGAATGGACCAACCAATACACGCTCGATCATTTCAATCCAAAGAAAGCAAAACAGGTAGGGATTGTGATGGCCGGAAATGTGCCAATGGTGGGAATGCACGATCTACTCACCGTAACCCTATGTGGACACCGCGCGTTGGTTAAAATGAGTAGCGATGATAATCAGCTCATTCCAGCTCTTTTAAAAGATTCCATCATTGAATCGCAAATTGAGTGGGTGGAAAGATTACAAAACATGGATGCGGTAATTGCCACTGGGTCAGATAACACCGCACGCTATTTTGAAACCTATTTTGGAAAATATCCTCATATCATTCGCAAGAACAGAAAGAGCGTGGCGGTGCTGACGGGAAATGAAACAGAAGATCAGCTTCAAGCTTTGGGAGAAGATGTTTTCCGATATTTCGGATTGGGTTGTCGCTCAGTGAGTAAACTATATCTACCTAAAGAATTCGATCTGGACCGAATTTTCGGATCTTGGTTGCCCTTTCAAGATGTGGTCCAAAATCACAAGTATGCCAATAACTACGATTACCACAGAGCAATTCTCTTGATGGATAGAAAGGAGTTTCTAGAAAACGGATTCGTGGTTTTGAAAGAAGGTGAGTCGTACTCAACACCCGTGTCAATGGTGCACTATGAGCGATATCAATCTATCGAATCCGTTTTTGAAACCCTTCTGAAAGATCGCGATTCACTTCAGTGCATTGCATCTAATGAAAGTCATCCGGCGCTTCCAATTGTGCCGCTCGGTAGCACACAATCTCCTACACTCTGGGATTATGCGGATGGTGTGGATACCATTGAATTTTTGAACTTCTGACCAGAGACTAGTGGCCAGGGACGGGTATCACCTCTCATAAGCGCCCACATCGGGATTTGGTAGGCGATTCAGTTTTACAATATCCGTAGGAACCGATTGTGACCACGCGGCATTCGCCGCATCAATGGCGGGTGAGATACTGTCCAGTTCAAAGTTGTTTTGTTGAGCGTTCACGAACTCCGGATCTGTATCAAGGGTGCAATTCTCAAATCGAGTAGTGTCTTCGCGGTCAAATGCACCATCATCGGGGTTTTCCGCAAGGCGCAGGAATGAATCACGGAATTGGAAGTTCAATTGACCGGATGCTTGCAGTCCGATTCCAAATTCTACACGACGGTTTCCATACACTATGCAGTTATCGAATTGGGCTTCACTGATATCTCTCACCAATCGCGTTCCTGGCGATGGTTCAAAGAAGTTGAAGAGGCCAATGGTTGGTGTGCTTCTTCCGCTGATGCTGTAGTTGGCAAAGGTGCAGTGGGTAAATCGATATGAACCGCCTAAGGCATACAAACCGTAGATTCCGCTTCCACCGATTACACAATTCTCGGCTTGAATATTCGCAAAACCTCCAAAGATTCCTACGCGACTACTATTCAAAATCATGCTGTTTCGAATGGTCACGTTGGGTGCACTGGCACCCGTACTATCAATCCTCAAAGCAATGGATGCGTTTTTAATAATGGTGTTTTGAATAAGGTTACCCGTGCTTCCCGATTGAATGAAAATTCCACCGAGAACACCTCCCCATTGTCCAGGAATATCCTCATAAATAGGCTCCAATCGGTCCCCCTGAATAACTATCGGATTCTGATCAATTTGACCCATGTTGGTAGCATCCATTTGAATTTGCCCACCTGAAGTTACCCAGATGCCACTGCCGTTGTGGAAGTGAATTTCGGCACCCGCATCAATGTTGAGTACACATCCGCTATCTACCACCGCGTATCCATATATCACGTGAGGCTTGTCGTCCGACCATGTGGTGTTGCAATTGAGCACCGAATACGGAATTCTGATATCCGGATTCGGGGCAGGTTGCGGAATGATCAAGGTATTGGTGGGGTAATAGAAGTGTGCGTCTTTGGCAAGTGTTACCAGATCTACATCTTGAAGATTTCCCAAGGTTTGAAAGAGGATGCTGTCGGTGTACAGTATATCCAATGCGTTACCCACATCTGCTGTCACTTCAATTCGAATGACCAAACTGTCCTTGGCCAAGAGTTCCACATCTTGAATGTCTTTGGTGGCAACGCCATTCACATTCAGGCGATAGTAACTGCTGTTTCCCTTACCAAGCCGAATCCTGTCGATGTAAAGGTCTTCATTCGTTGGATTGTAAACCCACAATGAACGTGTAGAAGATCCAACCTGGGTAAAGACGGTATCCAAGAAAACAGTGTCTTGCGAAAAGCGGAGATCAACACTTTGCCGGTTGAAAGTTTGCTCACGTCGACACGATCCCATCAGGATTAAAAGTCCTACCGAAATGAAAAGAAATTGCTTCATTTGTGCCCAAAGATATTCAACGCAATCTGAAGGAGATAGATTGTTGATAGAGAATTGCTTGTAGTTCAGAAAAAATCTCCTAATTTTGCCGTCCGCTAAGCGAAAATGGAAGTGGGGCCAAATCCTCACTTAAGAAATAAGAATAGCAGCTATGAAACAAGGTATTCACCCAGAGAGCTATCGTCTCGTTTGCTTCAAAGACATGGGCACAGGCGATACATTTATTACGCGTTCTTGCGCAAACACAAAGGACACTATCGAAGTTGAAGGTCAGGAGTATCCATTGGTAAAGATGGAAATCTCTTCTTATTCTCACCCGTTCTATACTGGAAAGGTGAAGATGATCGACACAGCAGGTCGTGTGGACAAGTTCCGCAACCGTTACGCGAAATTCAAGAAATAGGACTTTTCCGCAACTTATATAAGAATCCCGATCGCCTAGCGCTTCGGGATTTTTTTTTGACCTAAGGAATGAGTCTGATGGGTTCACTTCCGCTCTGACTTTCCTATTTTTACTTCTTCAACCTAGAAGACTCCATTTATGAATCTGATTCTATTCGACGGACCTGAAAGAAATCACTTGTTGCCGCTCACTTTCACACGACCTGTTGCAGATATACGAGTGGGGATCCTGACCATCAAGGAGAAGTGGGAAAAGCGCCTGGAGGCTTCTGCGTCTTACTTATCGCAACCTCATCTCAGTGCGCTTTTTCCGATGAAGAAGGGCAAGAATAATTTATTGATCAACGGTTCGGTTTGTCCGGATATGCGTCTGCTAGCTAAGGTGGTAGAACTCAAGAAAGGACAAGGTTTATATAAAGGTGATTTATTGATTGCAGCTTTTCTAGATGAAGACCGCATTGCAGATATCTTTGAGGACGACAAGTTGGAGCGAATCACTTACGAGCAGGAGGTTTCTCAGATTGCCAAGCCTTGGGATATTTTCTCCAATAATGGCGACCAGCTGGAGCGCGATTTCAATTTCCTCACAGAGGGACGAACGTCAGCACCTATTTCTGGAACAAATACGATTATTGGCAATCGCATCTTTTTAGAAGAGGGAGCATCTGTGGAGGCGGTCGTTCTCAATTCCACCACGGGACCTATTTATTTGGATACTGATTCTACCATCATGGAGGGATCCTTGGTGCGCGGAGGGTTGGCTCTTGGAGCCCATTCGCAGCTTAAACTAGGTGCTAAAATCTATGGACCCACCACTGTAGGACCTCATTCGAAAGTTGGTGGTGAAGTGAGTAATTCGGTCATCTTTGGGTATTCGAACAAAGGTCACGATGGCTTTTTGGGGAATTCCGTTATCGGTGAATGGTGTAACCTTGGGGCTGACACGAATACGAGCAATCTCAAGAACAACTACGACGAAGTGAAATTGTGGAATTATGGTCGCGGTGGTTTTGACCGTACTGGATTGCAGTTTTGCGGACTAATCATGGGAGACCACAGTAAGTGTGGCATCAATACCATGTTTAATACGGGCACAGTTGTAGGGGTTTCAGCGAATATTTTTGGAAGTGGATTCCCGAGAAACTTTGTGCCGAGCTTTGCTTGGGGCGGAGCATCAGGATTCTCAGAGTATAGAGTAGACAAGGCCTTGGATACGATGAATCGCGTCATGGAACGACGAGGGCTGTCTGTTACCGATGATATTGAGGCGATGATGCGCCACCTTTACGAGGAGACGGCATCGAATCGTAATTTTAAGTAGCCTGACATAGCATCAGCATTATTTTCTAGACTTCGGTCAATTTAGCAGGTCGAGCATCTTGGCACGCGAGTTGACCTTTTACCCCGGACAGCATGAAATCTAGCGTGTACCGATGGGGGTGCCATTTCTAGCTGTCATATTGACTAAGAATTAAAGCGCCCTAAGGCGATATCATATGGATAAAATAGGTTTCACTCAGCTTTTGTCGGAAGAAACGGAGTTCATTCCCCTAATTACCAACGAGGCTGAAAATGAATTGGGTGAGAATGAGGTCCCTACCGAACTTCCCATCCTTCCTTTGCGCAACACGGTACTCTTTCCCGGAGTAGTAAGTCCGATCACGGCAGGTAGAGATAAATCAATTCGATTGATCGAAGACGTTCAATCATCTTCAGATAAACTCATTGGAGTGGTTGCCCAACGCGACGCATCAACGGAGAACCCCAACTTTGGCGATATCTATGAAGTGGGTACTCTAGCAAAGATCATCCGGAGTTTTAAAATGCCTGATGGTAACACGACGATCATCATTCAAGGGAAAAGGCGTTTTCGCATTGTTGAAATTATAGCTACAGAACCCTATCACAAAGCCAAGATCGAACTTCTCGACGAAGAAGATCCCGTTGAAAATGACACGGTGTTCACGGGTCAAATCGATTCTATTAAAGAGTTGGCTTCGCAGATAATAGAGCAAAGTCCGCAGATACCAACGGAGGCTCAAGCGGCGCTCAAGAACATTCAAAGCGATCGATTTTTGCTGCATTTCATTGCTTCCAATATGAGCATGGAAGTAGAAGGGAAGCAAGAGCTTCTCGAGACGCGTTCCATGCGCGAACGCTCCAGAATTGTATTGGAGCAACTCACCAAAGAGCTTCAGATGCTCGAGGTAAAGAATGAGATTCAAACCAAGGTTAAACACGAGTTTGATCAACAGCAGCGCGAGTATTTCCTTCAACAGCAAATGCGCACCATTCAAGAAGAATTGGGTGGAAATAGCATTGAAGGTGAGATTGAGGAGATGCGCATCAAGGCGAAAAGCAAGAAGTGGGGTAAGAAGACGGGAGAGCATTTTGAGAAAGAGCTTAGCAAGCTTCAGCGCCTGAATCCACAAGTTCCCGAATATAGCATTCAACGAAATTACCTTGAGTTACTTCTCGACTTACCGTGGAACGAATTCAGCAAGGATAACTTCGATTTGAATAGAGCTCGTAGAATTCTCGATCGTGATCATTATGGACTTGATGAGGTGAAAGAGCGCATCATAGAGTACCTCGCAGTGTTGAAGTTGAAGAATGATATGAAGAGTCCTATTCTCTGCTTATATGGACCTCCAGGTGTGGGTAAAACCAGCTTGGGACGAAGCGTGGCGCAAGCTTTAGGACGTGAGTATATTCGGATTTCACTTGGCGGTTTGCGCGACGAAGCTGAGATCAGAGGGCACCGAAAAACCTACATTGGGGCTATGCCTGGACGAATCATTCAAAGTTTGAAAAAGGCAGGGACATCGAACCCAGTTTTTGTTTTGGATGAAATCGATAAACTGACCTATGGAGGTCAGGGTGACCCAAGCAGCGCAATGCTTGAGGTACTCGATCCAGAACAGAATAGCGAGTTCTACGACAACTTCGTAGAGTTGGGTTTTGATCTTTCAAAAGTACTCTTCATTGCTACGGCCAACAATTTGGGAACCATTCAGCCTGCATTGCGCGACCGAATGGAAATCATTGAAATGCACGGCTATACGCAAGAAGAAAAGGTTGAAATTGGTAAGAAGCACCTTTGGCCTAAGCTTTTAAAGGATCATGGCTTGAAGAGAACACAAGCCAGCATCGGAAAACGCGAATTAGCTTCTGTAATTGATAGTTATACACGTGAGTCTGGCGTACGAACGTTGGAGAAGCAATTGGCACGACTCGTTCGGCATGCAGCTAAGAGTGTAGCCATGGAAGAGGAGTATTCCGAAAAGGTTTCCAAGGATGATATTCGCGAGATCTTGAAAGCACCGAGGTTCTCCAGAGACCGATACGACGGGAATGACGTGGCAGGGGTAGTCACTGGATTGGCTTGGACTCCAGTAGGGGGCGATATCCTGTTCATCGAGAGCTCCTTAAGCAGGGGGAATGGCCGTGTTGCTATAACGGGCAATCTTGGTGATGTGATGAAAGAATCCGCGACTATCGCTCTTGCCTATCTGAAATCTCATGCGGATGAGTTTAATATTCCATTGGAAGCCTTCAAGAAATGGGATATCAATATTCACGTTCCAGCGGGAGCCGTGCCCAAAGATGGACCATCAGCTGGGGTCACCATTCTCACCGCCTTGGCCAGTGTATTTACTCAACGAAGAGTGAAAGCCAGATTGGCCATGACAGGAGAGATAACCCTGAGAGGTAAGGTGCTTCCCGTGGGCGGCATCAAGGAGAAAATCCTCGCTGCTAAACGCGCCGATATCAAGGAGGTAATACTGTGCGAGGAGAATCGCAAAGACATTGAAGAGATCAATGAAAGCTATATTAAGGGCATGAACTTCCACTTCGTGAAAGAAATGAATGAGGTGGTAGAATTGGCCCTAACAAATCAGCGGCCCAAGGATTATAAAGATCTGCATGTGCCAGATGAGTCGAAGAACAAGGTGAATTAATTACTCTTTGCAAATATGGAGAGCCGCCCAATAATTGAGGCGGCTCTCCGTTTTTTCGATGGAATGAAGTACCTTCCGAGCATGCTCAGACACCTCCGTTTTTTTGGATTGATAGCTCTCCTTTTTGCAGGGTTTCAAGGGTGGTCGCAATTGGGCGGAAATACAACGTATTCGTTTTTAAACCTCACTCCCTCAGCACGCGTAAGCGCGCTTTCTCAAGCTACATTAGCTGGAGTTGAAAGTGATTTGGAGTTCGCTTGGTTAAACCCGGCTTTACTCAGAGAAGATCATAGGGGTCAGATTAGTTTTGGATACGTGAATGTGCCGGGAGGTGTGAATGCCGCTGAGGCGGCCTATGGCTTTGGATACGGTACGGAGCACAATGTGATGGTTGGATTTCGCTACGTCGACTATGGCACCTTCAACGGGACAGATGTCAATGGAAATTCAACCGGTACTTTTAGAGCCACAGATCAACTTTTGAACGCTGGATACAGTTATCGGCTTGATTCCAATTGGCAATTTGGTACCAATGTCAAGTTGATTAACTCGGTATATGAACAATACTACAGTTTTGGTTTGGCGACAGATATAGCCGCGGTTTATCAGATTCCAAAGAATCGTTTTGCCTTTGCTCTTGTCGCTAAGAATATCGGCTTTCAAGCTTTAAGCTATGCGGGCGAGCGCGAGCAACTGCCGTTCGAATTGCAGTTTGCTATCTCCAATCGATTCGAACATCTACCGCTGCGTTGGACCATTCAAGTTGAAAATTTACAGCGCTGGGATCTTACTTATTTCGATCCCAATGCCGTAGAACGCGATCCCATAACTGGCGAAGAGACGTACAATGACCCGAGCTTTTTCAATAAGTTGGGAAGGCATTTTTCATTCAGCGGTGATCTTCGTTTGGGCAGCCGTTTGAATGTTCAATTAGGCTTCAGTTTGCGAAGAGCTTTGGAAATGCGAATTCCCTCTCGACGAACCTCAGCCGGTCTTACATTCGGTGTAGGTATCCGATTATCAAAGTTCCATTTAAACTATGGCAACCGTTATGTGCATGTGGCCGGACGGATGCATCACCTTGGAATATCAGTAGATCTTAACGATTTTGGCTCCTAATCAGAGCAAGTTATGAGCACCACCATTACAATTGCAATCGACGGTAAGTCTTCAACTGGAAAAAGCACACTAGCGAAACAGTTAGCAGAGCATTTTGGATTTATCTATGTGGACTCTGGTGCGATGTACCGAGCGATTACGTTAGAGGCTTGGAAGGGAGGATACCTCGATGATAATAATGAGGTCAAAGACGTCGATGGTCTGATCAAGCGCACGCGTATCAGCTTTCTTCGGGATGCAAACGGGAAGAATCGAACGGTGCTCAACGGAAAAGATGTTGAGGATGAGATTCGCAAAATGGACGTATCCAATCGAGTGAGTTATGTGAGTGCAATTTCAGCTGTACGCCGCGCTATGGTCGATCAACAAAGGGATTTGGCAAAAGGGTCGAGTGTAGTGATGGATGGTCGTGATATTGGAACCGTTGTTTTTCCCAATGCAGATTTGAAGATTTTCATGACGGCCTCAGATGAGATTCGAGCGGTGAGGCGTTTTCAAGAGCTTCAATCAAAAGGGGTGAGTATTACCCTTGAAGAAGTAGCGAAGAACTTGACGGAAAGAGATGCTATTGACAGCAGCAGGGCGGATAGTCCTTTGGTGATGGCTTCGGATGCTCGAAAATTAGACAACTCCAATTTGAGTCCAGAGGCTCAATTTCAAAAAGTGGTGAGTTGGGTGGAAAGCTTGATGTAGATATTAGCCGTTCTGTGCGGCTGAGCTTACGGGCTCATCTACTTCGAGCAGCAAATCTTTGATGAACGAGATGTAGCGTTTCATAGCTTCCTCTTTGGACATTCCCCTAAGTCGGCGCCATTGGTCGTGCATGAACGTTCGAACGATATCACTGTTGGTCGTGGGACGGTCGAAGGTATTGTCACCTTCCGTAGCTTGTTTGAAATAGCCGTAGGCAATCAGCATCCGATCCGGAGCCTGCTTTGGCATCTTGCGTCCAAGCGCTACGTATTTTTCAAATTCTTGATCCAAGCTTTTACCCACCATTAACTGGATTTTAATCAAAAATAAAGAATTTCAGCGCTAATCACGAACGTTGACATTCTGGTACTATTAACAGATATATCAACAACCTACGATAATTCGGCAAGGATGGTTTCCCCACCTACTGGCTTTTGATTGATGTCAACCAAGATTTTTGCATCTTTCGGGAGTAAAATGTCAACTCGCGAACCGAACCGAATGAAGCCGCTTTCATCTCCAGTTTTCACAACTTGCTTTGGCTGAGCGTAGTTGATTATTCTGCGCGCTACGGCTCCAGCAATCTGACGGTGCATTACTTGTGTGCCTTCGCCATTTTCTACGACCACGGTAGTTCTTTCATTCAATGTACTCGACTTTGGATGCCAAGCCACAAGGAATGCTCCTGGATGATGTTTAGAATAAACGACCTTTCCTCCCATTGGGTAGCGGTTGACGTGGACGTTTAGAGGCGACATGAAAATCGAAACTTGGATACGCGTGTCATTAAAAAACTCCGTTTCTTCAACCTCCTGGATAGCTACAACTTTTCCATCAGCTGGAGCGATAATTTGCTTAGGCTCAGCATGTGTAAATCGCTGCGGGTCGCGGAAAAAGTAGACCATTAAGCCGTATAAGGTTACGGAAGCTAAGATCAACAATCCCTCGATCCACTCAGGCATAAAGCCAATTAAATTAAGGACGATATTGATGGAGGTAAGGACGATAAATGCCACCATTAGCGGCTTTTGTCCTTCTCTATGTAGTTTCATGAACGGTGTTTTAAGTCAGTGACAAATATAGATAGGCTAGAGGCGCGGCGAAGAGGAAACTGTCAATTCGATCTAAAACACCTCCATGTCCAGGAATCAATTTTCCGGAGTCTTTAACTCCTGCGGATCTTTTTAAGGCGCTTTCAAATAAATCACCGAGCGTTCCCGCTACTCCAGCTATCAGAGATAGAATAAACCATTGAGTCAAAGTGAGTTCACTGGTAGTGAATTGATGTACAAGGTAGGCGGCTAGAAGCCCAAAGGCCAGCCCTCCGAGAAAGCCTTCTATACTCTTTTTAGGAGATAGACGTTTGCTCAATTTTCTTTTGCCGATAGTCCTTCCTACCAAGTAAGCGAAGGTGTCATTTGTCCAGATGAATACGAATACGCCCATTAGAGGCAGTGGATTTGCATCATTTCCGAGGTTGGAAATCAATGGGGCATAGCTTAATGGGATTCCCAAGTAGAGCAGCGTCATTGCGCTGGTGTTGATTCCTTGCGTAGATTTTTCCGATCCTTTTGTGAAGATGTGCTCCACAACGAGCAGAACGAACCCCAACATAAGAGGAGTAGTTGGATTGAATGAGACATCGCTGAGCGCTGTGTTGAATGCAAAGCCTATGAGTAGCAGGATTCCAAAGAGTGTTGACCCGTATAGCTTTGACTTCCTTTTGTGGATACTTTGCATCTCAAAGAATCCCACGATGCCGAAAAGGGTCATTAATCCAAAGGTTGCATAAGGAGGGTATATTACGCAAATGGTAACAAGGGCAACGTAGATGGCGCCGTAAATAACTCTGCGAATAATTTCACTCATTGCAAATCGTCTTCGATAAGGAGTAAATAGAGTGTCCTATTTTTGTTTGGATCGGCCGAAGCCTGTCGCACTGCTTCGCTCTGTGCACCTTTCAGAGTAGTAATTTGAGTTGGGCGATTTGTGCGGTAGGTATTGTTGATTCTGGCCATCCCTGAAGAGAGACTATCCACTACCTGACTCGTCCGGGCCAAGATGATTCGCGTTTCAGGTAGGTCTGCGATTTTGAAGATTCCCAATTGATGATCGGTAATCATAATCCCGCCATTGAAGGCTACCAGAGCTTCGCAAGTCGAGCACATACAATCGCTCAAGCTTGGACTCTCGGTTTGAACGGTAAAGCCCACTTTTTTCAATGGTGTCAAGAGGGATTCTTCTAACGTAAACAGGCTTTGAAGCTGATTTTCACGGCAAATTTTCTCGACGTTAATCAAGGCCTCCTCCATGCTTTCGCAATACAAAAAGTGCCCACCGTTGTCCGTGTACGTCTGTACAAATCGAACATCGATGGGCTCTTCTTCTTTAGGGGCGTAGGGACTTTTGTCGGTCAACTCATCCTCACCGCTTTCATCGGGTTTGCCGCTTAAAACCGAAAAGAGCTTACCGAATAACCCCGGTTTGCCTTTTTGCCCCATATTCTTTTGTGCTTCCTAAAGTTGGATAGGTACAAATTACCCAAATCCAACTATAAGTAGCAACTTATCTCTACGAAGTTTTCACATCGCCTTGTGAAGAATCGTCAGATGACGAACTTTGGCTATCTGAATCTTCCCTTGAGGCGGTCGTGTCGGCATTGCTTGCAGTCGAGGCAGTCTCCGATGCTAGTCCGTTTTCTTTAGCTTTTTCATCCTTTTCCGCAGCTTCAATTTTGGAAGCTCGATCCATCCATTTACGCTCGCCAAAGATTTTCTCTAGGTTCTCTCTAAAGATCACCTCTTTGTCTAAGAGGGTTTCAGCGAGTTCAGTGAGTTTGTCTTTATTGGCGCGAAGTAATTCGACTGCACGGACATATTGCACCTCAATAATGGCACGAATCTCTTCGTCTATTGCTTGAGCCGTCTCCTCACTATAGGGTTTGTCAAAAGTGAATTCATTCTGCCCTGTACTGTCGTAGTAGGTCACATTACCGATGCGTTTATTCAATCCATACACCGTAACCATGGCTCTGGCTTGCTTCGTAACCTTCTCGAGATCACTCAACGCACCTGTACTGATTTTACCGAAGATTACTTCTTCTGCAGCTCTACCTCCAAGGGTGGCTGCCATTTCATCCTGCATTTGCTCGGCTGTGGTGATTTGACGCTCTTCTGGAAGATACCATGCCGCACCAAGACTGCGCCCGCGCGGAACGATGGTAACTTTCACAAGTGGAGATGCGTGCTCGAGCAGCCAGCTCACTGTGGCATGACCGGCTTCGTGGAATGCGATAACCTTCTTTTCTTCAGGTGTGATGATCTTTGATTTTTTCTCCAATCCACCCACAATACGGTCAATGGCGTCCAAGAAATCTTGTTTTTCTACCTCTTTTTTGTTCTTCCTTGCAGCAACTAAGGCGGCTTCATTACAAACGTTGGCAATGTCTGCACCAGAGAAGCCAGGCGTTTGACGAGCAAGCAAATCTTCATCAATTTCACCCGCCACTTTGATTGGCTTCATGTGAACTTTGAATATTTCTCTTCGCTCATTGAGCTCTGGAAGATCCACGTAAATAAGTCGGTCGAATCGTCCAGCGCGCATCAAGGCACGGTCTAGGATGTCAGCGCGGTTGGTAGCACCCATTACGATAACGTGCTCATTCGTGCCGAAACCGTCCATCTCTGTCAAGAGTTGATTCAAGGTATTTTCGCGCTCATCATTACCACCGGAAAAGTTACTTTTTCCACGGGCTCTACCGATGGCGTCAATCTCGTCAATGAAAATGATACATGGGGACTTCTCTTTTGCTTGGCGGAATAGGTCCCTCACTCGGGAAGCACCCACACCAACAAACATTTCGACGAAATCGGATCCGCTCAGGCTGAAGAAAGGGACTTTCGCTTCTCCAGCTACCGCCTTTGCAAGAAGGGTTTTACCTGTTCCCGGAGGGCCTGATAGCAATACGCCACGTGGGATTTTACCACCTAGGTTACTGTACTTCTGTGGGTTTTTCAAAAAGTCCACAATTTCAAGTACTTCTTCCTTGGCTCCTTCCATTCCGGCCACATTGTTAAAGGTCACACGAACCTTGGTGTCTTTGTCGTAGATCTGTGCCTTCGACTTGCCGATATTGAAGATTTGAGAACCACCGCCACCAGGGCCACCACTCATTCTGCGCATCAGGAATACCCAAATAACCACCAGAATAACGAGCGGGAGCATCCAAGCTAATAGGTCACCCCAAATGTTGGGTTGATTGTGGTAAACGCGCTCTATTTCTCCATACTCTTCCAATACACCTGGATTGTCCTCGTAGTACCGCGCGAGTCGATCCTCGAAGGTCTCGAGAGGCATTTCAAAGTAGAAATGTGGACCTGGATTCACATCCTCAGAAAACTTCTTTGTAGCCACATCCTCGAACTCCTCACTGTTCTTTAAGGCTTCCTCGTTGATGTAGACTTGAATCTCCTCTTTGTTGATGATTTTTACCTTCTCAACCTCATTTTCGGTGATCCATTCCGTGAGCTTTGCAAAGCTTCCGCGTTGTTGGGCACCTGATGAGTCTCCGAAGAATTGGAGCCCTAAAAGGAATAAAATGATAAAGCCGTATAGCCAATAAAGGTTAAATCGGCGCTTCGGGTCATTTCCACCTCCGCCTTTTCCCTTGTTTTTTTCGTTCTTCTTGGAAAATTGCTCTTTGAGTTTCTCCAATTGACGTTTGTCGTCTTGTTTATACATTCTTAGTATTTCGTTTCAATGTGATGCACATCCGCATCACCCCATAAACTTTCTAAATCATAAAATGAGCGCGCATCCGAGAGGAATACGTGCACTACTGCATTGACGTAATCCATGAGAACCCATTCAGATCCGTCAGCACCTTCAACGTGCCAAGGCTTGTCTCCAAGTTGCTCACGCACTCTTTTTTCCACAGCTTCAGCAATGGATTTTACTTGGGTGCTTGAATTACCAGTGGTGATAACAAAGAAATCACACACGGAGTTCTCAAGATTTCGAAGATCAAGGACGGTAATATCTTCGCCCTTATTATCTTCAATGCCTTCTATGATTTGTTCGATGAGCGCTGGATACGCTGGCTCCTCTTGCATGCAGGTAGATTTTCTAAATCAAAATTAGTCATTTTGCATCTGTCAAACAGAGTGCCACGGCAAGTAAACCCTTTTTGATGTCATGCGAAAGAATTCCATTCAATCCATTCATTTGCCCGAAGTGGATTCAACCAACTCCTTAGCATCCAGAATGTTGAGTGATGGATTGATTGAGGATTGGACGGTCATATCTGCTGACACCCAGATGAAGGGGCGGGGGCAAATGGAGACAACATGGCAGGACGAGCAGGGAATGAATGCTCTACTTTCTTTGGTTTCACCTCCTATAATGTGGCCTGTGAGTCGGATTTTTCAACTGAATATGGTGGTCAGCTTGGCCACGGTCCGTGCTTTAAAGCCTTGGGTGAATGCGCAAATCAAATGGCCCAATGATTTATACGTAAAGGGAAAAAAGTTAGGAGGGTTTCTGATCGAGCCTTCTATTCGTGGAGAATACGTGCAACGACTCATTATTGGCTTGGGATTGAACGTATATCAAACACAATGGGTTGATCACATACCGGCTACTTCATTATCCCTCGAAACTTCGGATGTACCAGAGCCTCGGTATCTAACTCAACTCTTGGCAGAAAACATAGCTTCCTCATTGCAGTTGTTGGAAACCACAGGAATTCATGATGAAGAGGAATATTTACAGAAATGCCTCGGGTATCAAGCTTGGAGCTACTACACGCTTCCAGATGGAACCATGTTCAGAGCCAAACTCATAGGGGTCGAACCTACTGGGAAGCAAATTCTCTTGAATGAAGAAGGGCATCGCAGTTCCTACGGACTAAAGGAAATCAAGATGATGGTCAAGTAAACTTCTCAAAGCTTCTCGAGTTGGTCACTTAATTTTCCCAAGAAGTTCGTCAGTGGCTTTGAAACCATCATTTTCAACATCGGATTGAAATCCCCTTGAAAGTCGAGTCGCGCAGCCGTGTTGCTTCCATCTTCCTTGAGTGTGCCTACCAACTGAAAGCTCAACTTGTCGCTCGCTGAGGTCAAGGTTATCGATTCTGGGGCATTCATTTCGGCCACTTTCATTTTTACTGCAGGGATACCCTTCAACTCAAAAAGGAACCAATCGTCTCCTGCTTCGAATCGTTGCACATCGTCAGGCATGATATCTTTGAAGTTGGCCGGTACGCTCAAATGCGCGAAAACGTCTTCACGTGATTTAGCAATGCTTACTTCTCTACCTTCTATGTGTGTATTCATGATTCGTTCTTTTTCCATTCTGAAGGACTCAACCTCCATAAATTTAATGTGCGTTCTTGAGACTTATCTACATAACCCCCTTCAACGGCTTTTGTTATTAGATGGTCATAATCACTAAGCGTGACAAGCTGGCAGTTAGCTTCTTGAAAGGCATTTCTACTGACGTCAAATCCGTAGGTGAAAATTGCGGCCATCCCTAGTACTCGAGCACCGTCGTTTCGAAGCGCATCAACGGCTTGGAGACTGCTCATACCGGTTGAAACCAAATCTTCAATAACCACTACACTGGCCCCTTTCTCCAAATGACCTTCAATTAGATTTTGCCGACCATGTCCTTTTGCTTTACTCCGCACATAGACGAAAGGTAATCCCAGCTGTTCTGCCACGAGAGCACCTACGGCAATCGCTCCAGTAGCAACTCCAGCAATCACATCTACAGAAGGATAGTTCTCGCGAATGAGGTCGGCAATAGAGCTCCGAATGAAATTTCGAATGGGAGGATAGCTAAGGCTTAATCGGTTATCACAATAGATAGGCGACTTCCAACCTGAAGCCCAAGTAAAAGGTTGCTCAGGTTGTAGTTTGATTGCCTTAATTTGCAAAAGGAATTCCGCTGTTTTTTCAGCGGTGTCAGCGTTCAATACCATGCCGCAAATGTACACGATTTTCATCAACGACCTCACGGTCCATATCACTAATAAAGCACCTGCTGTTGGCAAGGTGAAAGAGGTGAAAGACGACTTTAGAGTTTGGTTAGATTCCCATTGGAAAGAGTTCACAAAAGTGAAATCAGGGCGTGTATATGTTGTCGCTGAAGATATCGATGAGCTTTGGAGATTGATTACCAACAGATATCAACTCATCGAAGCAGCCGGTGGGCTTGTGACAGATTCAAACGGAGAAATCCTCTTTATTAAACGCCTTGGTAAATGGGACTTGCCGAAAGGAAAGCTCGAAGAGGGAGAGGATATCCGAGAATGCGCTTTGCGGGAAGTTGAAGAAGAATGTGGAATTGAAGGACATCGAATCGTTGAAGAATTACCGAGCACATATCACACCTATAAAATGGGAGATACCCCCATTCTCAAGCGCACACATTGGTATTGGATGAAAATTGATGGACGGCCAGACTTGACGCCGCAAGCGGAAGAAGATATTACGGAATCAGTATGGTTGAGGGAGCAAGAATGGGGTAAGGTTGAGAAGAACACCTACCCGTCCATTAAATCGCTATTGGAGACGTACCGCTTCAGGTACAAATAGGTCATACTTGCCTCCATTCCTATATACATCACGAACAATACTCGATGAAATATAGGCGTAGCGGGCTGAGGTGAGCAGAAAGACTGTTTCTAAATCCGGACTCATTTCTCGATTTGCTTGAGCAATGGCCTTTTCAAATTCAAAGTCGGCCGGATTTCGCAAGCCGCGCAGGAGGAAGTTCGCGTTGGTTTCTTCAGCAAAACTCACCGTTAAACTGCTGTACTCCATGACTTCAATCTTACTTTCCCCTTCAAAGGTTTTGCGGATCCAATCCATTCTACTTTCAAGAGGAAACATGTAATGCTTATTCGCATTTTGTCCTACTGCCACAATGATTTTATCAAAAAGCGGCAGCGCTCTCGAAACAATGTTCTCATGCCCCTTAGTGATGGGGTCAAATGAACCGGGAAACAATGCAATCCGCGACATACTTTAGGATTTTGCAGATAGGGAATCTTGAATTACGAAGGTAAAAAAGTCTTTTAAGGTCATTCCCATAATTTCAACCTGCTGTGGTACGATACTCGCTGGACTCAATCCGGGAACGGTATTCACCTCGATCAAATAGGGTAGTCCTGTTAGCTTTTCAATGATAAAGTCAATGCGGACTACACCTCTCAGATGCAGGAGTTCGTAGACCTTTTTAGTGATATTGCGAATTTCCATTTCTGCGGCCTTCGAAATCCTCGCTGGAGTAATCTCTTCGGACTCTCCTTCGTATTTCGCCTTGTAATCGAAAAAGGCATTTTTAGGAACTATTTCCGTAAGCTCAATGACTGTAGGTTCGCCCTCTTTGGAGAATATTCCACAGCCTACTTCCGTACCTATCACCCCTTGTTCAATAATCACTCGATCATCCTCCGTTCGTGCAAAATCTACTGCCGCATCGAGTTGTGAAGTGTTTTCCACTCTACTGATTCCGAAGCTACTTCCTGCTCGGCTCGGCTTTACGAATACGGGGAAATTCAAGAGCCGTGTTGTGAGCTCATGATCTGCTTTTTGGCCAGGTTGCAGGTAAATGCTAGGGGCACATCGAATACCAAAATCGCGCAGTACTTGGTTGCACTCTCCTTTGTTAAACGTTAGTGCCGCTTCAAAAGCCAAGCAGGAAGAGTGGGGGATGTTGAGCATGGCCAAGTATCCTTGAATCAATCCGTCTTCTCCCGGAGTTCCATGGATGGCATTGAACAAGGCATCAAAGGTGATTTTCTCACCTTCTATCTCGAAGGAGAAGTCATTCTTGTCAATAGGGATGTGTTTGTCTCCAACCATCACGTTCCACCCATCTCTTCGAATGGATATCCCGTAACCGATAAACAGATCTTTATCGAGGTGATTCAAAACAGTCTGGCCGCTCTGCATCGAAATCTCCCATTCAGAGGAGTATCCACCCATAAGTACACCGATGGTCTGCTTCATTTACACTGGTTTTATACGAAAGTAGTCAGCAATGGGTTACGATTTACAAGAAGCCCCATATTTCGTCCGTTCTGCTTGTCATACTATCCCTATCTTTGGGCCGATTAACTGATTCTATGAAATTACTTCGATTCATTAAGAGCCGCACCTTTGTCGTCAACCTATTCGTCATGTTGATTGTTGCAGTGGTAGGTGTTTTTGCCATCCAGGCTTGGCTTTCAAGTATAACCGACCATGGTGAGGCAGTAGAAGTACCCGATCTTACTGGGCTTACTGTTTCAATGGTGGAATCAGATTTAGCCGCATTGAATTTGAGCTTTGAAGTGCTTGATTCATCTGAGTTCAGTACGGCAGTAGAGCCAGGGTCAGTTGTTAATCAATACCCAACTCCGGGCAGTCATGTGAAGGAGAACAGAGTGATTAAGCTCACTTTGAACCCCATGTACGAGCGGAAATTAGAACTTCCGAGCATCGTCGATATTCCGCGGACGGATGCCCAATTTCGATTGGAGAGTAGAGGCTTTAAAGTGGGGGAGGTTCGCTACGTGCCAGATATTGCTCGGGACAATGTGCTTTGGGTTGAAGTAGATGGCGAGAAGGTCATTCCAGGTGAGTTGTACACGAAAGGGATGTCGTTTGACCTCGTTCTAGGTATGGGATTAAGCGATGAAAAGACCTATATGCCTCGTTTGTATGGTATGCGCTTGGACTCGGCTAGAACGCGTCTAGGAGGTAGCATGCTGAATATTGGCGCCGTACTGTACGATCCAGATTTGAACGATACCGCGAGCGCTGTAGTTTTCAAACAAGCTCCATTACCAACTTCCGAATTGGTGGTGCGAATGGGTAGCGGCGTAGATGTATGGCTCACAAATGACCGCACCAAAGTGCCAGCTGATACGTTATCAGGAGTAGTTAATCCCGATACCACATATATCCCGTAATGCGGAAACATCTTCTTTTATTCTTTTGCCTGATTAATCTTCTAGCCTTTGCACAACAAGAAGTTGTGGGTGTGCTCAGAGAGATGCCTATGGATTTGCGTCTGGTTCAGAAGAGCGGCGACACTTTAAACCTTCCCTTTAGAGACGATTTCAGTGACGAAAGTACGGTTCCTTCCGTTCAGCGATGGGCCGATGCGAAAGTATACATCAACAATACTTTCCCTATTGGACAATGGAGTAGAGGTGTGGCCACCTTCGATGGCTTGAATGAATCGGGAAAAGTCTATGATTTCACTTCAGGTAGCAGCGATACTCTAGCCGATGTGCTCACTTCACATTACCTCAATCTAGAGGGGGTTGCGTCACCCTACCTCGTTTTTCAATATCAAGAAGCAGGATGGGGCGAAGCACCTGAAAGTGATGATTCTCTGATTGTTGATTTTTGGAGTGTTGACAGCGCGAGATGGGAACGAGTTTGGAGTACAACAGGCGATCAGTTCGTAAATAACGAATGGAATTGGGCCAGCGTTTCTGCGGATAATCCAAAATGGTTGAAAAAGGGATTTCGATTTAGAATCGGAACATATGGAGCGCGAAATGGCGGGTATGACGTTTGGAATATTGACTATCTATCACTCGAGTCCAATCGAAGCCCACTAGATACAGGAGTAAGCGACCCAGCTATTACTCGTCCCCACCCAGTGCTCACACGTGACTTTAAATCGATTCCTTGGTTTCACCTAGGTTCTTCTCAATTCAGAATAAACTACATCCTTCGATATCGTAGAAATGGACCGCCACCGGTGGGAGGCTGGTCTTTGAATTTGGGTCAGTACCGGATGTACCAGGACGGTGTTGAGATTGATAATCGCCTTTCGGTTCCAGTAGTGTCTAATCTGGATCACAATAGGGAGCTTAGTTATATCGTGCCGATGAATACAGCCGCAATCAATCAATTTCCTACCGGACCTACCGAGCTTGAAGTGCAAGGTTGGTTTGATGGAGAGGCTGTTGGCGTTCGCAAGAACGATTCGGTATATCTCAAGCAAACCTTCGACAACTACTACGCTCTCGATGATGGGTCTGCAGAACGTGTCTACGGTCTCACGCAAGGTGATAGTTACATTCTTTATCGGTTCCAACCTTTGGAGTCGGATACCCTGAAGGGGTTCCGAATGTACTTTGGGCAAGCCGATAATGACCTGAGCGATGAAGAATTCAAGTTTGTCATTTTCCGATTCCAGAATAATGCCCCAGGTAATATTCTTTACGAAAGCGATAGTTTGTATACGCCTCAATATGTGGGTGCGAATAATCAATTCGCGAATTACGTCCTCGATACCAATGGAATTTTCATCAACGGTACGGTTTACATTGGTGTTAAACAGACGTCGAGAATTCCATTGACCATAGGCTTGGATCGCAATACGGGTGGAGATACGACCATCATTTATGGCGATGGCGTGAATTGGTATCCTTCTAATGAGGAAGGGGCTTTAATGATGAGACCTTATTTCAGAAATCACCCGGACGACTTAGGATTCGTCAAGGATTCTGAACCAATGGAGCGGTTCGTCATTTATCCAAATCCAGCCAGTGATTTTGTTCATCTCGAATCTTCGTTCGACGAGGTGAAATTCCGATGGATGGACGCACAAGGCCGATGGATTCAAACAGGTTCGGTCCATTCCAATACCTCGCTAGATGTGAGTTTCTTTGCATCAGGCATATACTTCCTTCAATTGAGTAGCGACTCAGCCGTTGAGGTGAAAAAGATTATCATTCAGTGATGGCAAATGAAAACGAACCGATTCTCGAGGGAGAATCCGATAACGACGATCTATTTGAGCACCACAAGTTTGTGGCCGATCCAGGTCAGAAACCACTGCGCGTAGATAAGTTCCTGAGCAATTTCATGCTGAACACCTCTCGCAATCGCATTCAAAGTGCGGTGAACGATGGGTCGGTTTTGGTAAATGGGGAAGCAGTAAAGAGCAATTACAAGGTGAAACCTGAAGACGAGGTAACGATAGTCTTGTCATATCCTCCCACTGAAATTGAACTCATCGCCGAAGATATCCCGCTTAACGTTGTTCATCAGGATGATGATGTGATGGTGATTCATAAAGAAGCAGGGATGGTTGTGCACCCTGGATATGGCAACCATTCTGGTACCTTGGTAAATGCGTTGCTCCATCTTTTTGACAACCTTCCCACTGCAAACGGTGAACGTCGTCCCGGGTTAGTACATCGGCTCGATAAGAATACCTCGGGAATTATGGTCATCGCTATCACGGAGCACGCGTTAAATAACTTGGCCAAGCAATTCTTTAATCGCACAACCGATAGAGAATATATAGCTGTCGTTTGGGGTGAGGTAAAGGAAGATGAAGGCACTATTACGGGGCATATTGGAAGAAGTCTGAAGAATAGAAAGGTCATGTCGGTTTTTCCGGAAGGGGAATTCGGCAAACACGCCGTTACGCATTACAAAGTGATTGAACGCTTGGGTTATGTGACGGTGGTGAGTTGTAAACTTGAGACCGGGCGGACACATCAAATTCGAGCACATTTTCAGTACCTAGGCCATCCCTTATTCAACGATCCGGAGTATGGTGGAGACAAGATTCTGAAGGGTACACTTTTTACCAAGTACAAACAGTTCGTTCAAAACTGCTTCGATGCTTGCCCAAGGCATGCCCTGCACGCTAAGCGTTTAGCGTTTGATCACCCGACTAGCCAAGAGAGGCTCGCATTCGATAGTGAGATTCCTGGGGATATGCAGACGGTTATCGACAAATTCCGAGGCTATACACAATCGCGTCCGTGATTCGCTAATTGCAGTGACGTGAACTACTTGGTTCATTATTGCGTTTCGTATCTTAGCAAGAGTATGAAGAGGTCTATCTATATTTTTGGATTAATGGGTGTGTTGGTTGCTTGTCAGCCAGACCGTTTTGAAGAGGCTCCGGTTGGTGGTCTTCCAGACGTGACATATATCGACTTTCCTACACCGGGAAATTTTCCTGAGCCCAATTTACCAGCGGACAACCCACTAACGGAAGAAGGTGTCCGCCTTGGGCGTCATTTGTTTTACGAGCCGCGCTTGTCAGATGATAACACACTCGCATGTGCGGGATGTCATTTTCAGGATCAAGGATTTTCCGATTTCAGCGCTACAAGCACCGGTATAGATGGAATAGCAGGCACCAAGAATGCAATGGCTCTGTTTAACTTGGCTTGGCAGGATTTCTTCTTCTGGGATGGTCGCAGTGGTTCACTAGAAGCCCAGGCTGTTCTACCTGTTGTAGATCCGATTGAGATGCACAGCACCTGGCCTCGCGCACTGGATAAACTAAAACAAGACTCGCTGTATCAGCATTTATTCACTGAAGCATTCGGACCGAACAGTATTACTCAAGATAACGCAACGAAAGCCATTGCTCAGTTCGAGCGTATGCTAATTAGTGCAGAGAGTAAGTTTGATAGATGGCAACGCGGTGAATATACCTTTACGCCAGAAGAGGCCTTTGGTTATGACATATTTAATTCCGAGCAAGGCGATTGTTTTCACTGTCACGGCGACGTGAATACAGGTAACCTCTTTGGAGCGTTTGGCACCTTGCAGTTCACAAATAATGGCTTGGATTCTGTTCTTGTGCCTGGGTCGGGTCGCGAGGCAGTAACTGGCGATAGTTTGGATAGAGGGAAGTTCAAAATTCCATCATTGAGGAATGTTGAATTTTCTTTTCCGTACATGCACGATGGAAGATTTCAGAACCTCTTTGAGGTAATTGAGTTCTACAACACCGGTGGTAATGTGACCTACACTACAGATCCGAATATGAAGGAAGCCGGTCAAGGACAAAATTGGAGTCAAGCTCAGAAAGATGCACTTATCGCTTTTATGAAAACACTCAGCGATCCAGATTTTCTGACTGACACTGCGTTTTCTGATCCATTCTGATCAGGATCTGTTAGATATTGAAACGCTTACAAATACAAAAGGCCCTCCGCATTGGAGGGCCTTTTTTTAGTCGAGAATGAACTTATACGTTCGGCTCTCTGCCATAAATCTTCTCGTATTCCTTGGTGTATTTACGGACGATTGGTTTACGGCGCAAGCTGAGCTTAGGCGTAAGTTCACCACCTTCCACACTCCAAGGCTCTGGGGTGAGCTCGAACTTCTTCACTCTTTCCCAGTTGCCATATCCTTGGTTCGTTTCTTCAATGTCTCTTCCAATACGTGCAATTACGCGTTCATTTTTGATGATTTCAGCGTTGCTCGAGTAATCAATTTCCTTACGCTTGCACCAATCCTTTAAGAACTCAAAGTCGGGTTGTACTAAAGCAGCTGGGTGCTTCTCACCATCACCAATAACGATGATCTGCTCGATGAATCGAGATTCCTTGAAAGAGTTCTCCATAATTTGTGGGGCCACATACTTACCGCCACTCGTTTTGAACATCTCTTTCTTACGGTCGGTGATTTTGAGGTACTGACCTTCAACCCATTCGCCAATATCACCTGTATGGAACCAACCATCTTTATCAATTACCTCCGCCGTTTTCTCTGGCTGCTTGTAATAACCCATCATTACGTTTGGTCCTTTTGCGAGAATTTCACCGTCATCGGCAATTTTCACTTCGGATTCGTTAATAGGTCTACCCACCGTTCCAATTCGTGTTCCGTCGTTTAATGGACAGTTTACGGTAATTACTGGTGAAGTCTCGGTTAAGCCATATCCTTCCTGAATGTTGATATCCGCTGCGAGGAAAATACGCGCCAGCTTTGGATTCAACGCTGCGGAGCCGGAGGCAATCGCTTTAACATTTCCACCTAGGGCCTCTTGCCATTTGCTGAAAATCAACTTTCGCGCAATGCCCAATTTGAAATTGTAAAAACCGCTGCGGTTGTTGATGGTGTAATTCTCTCCAACCGAAACGGCCCAAAAGAAAAGGGCTTTCTTTATACCCGTTAGTTCGGCTCCTTTTGCAATGATTTTATCATAAACCTTCTCCAATAATCTCGGAACAGCCGTAAAGATGATCGGTTTCACTTCACGAATGTTATCGCCGATTGTTTCCAAGGATTCAGCATAATAGATAGGCACACTCTTGTAGGCGTACAAGTAAATGAGCATGCGCTCAAAAATATGGCACAACGGAAGGAAGCTAATGGCTCGACCTTCAACATCTACAGGTAGGCGATCTTCGGAGTTGAGCACGTTGCTCACGATATTCCAGTGGCTCAGCATCACTCCTTTTGGTTTTCCCGTAGTGCCTGAGGTGTAGATCAATGTAGCGAGTTGCTCCTTTTTAATAGCGGCTTTGCGCTTTTCAAGCTCCTCATTGTGTGGGTTTTGTTTTCCGAGCTCAAGTACATCTTTCCAATTCGGCACTCCTTCTTCCTCATCGAAAATATAAACCTCCTTGAGGGAAGGTGCAGATGGCTGAATGCGCATTACCTTATCGTACAATTCCTTGTTGCTTACGAAGCAGATCTTTACCTCGGCATCATTGAAAATGTAGGTGTAATCTTCTTCGGATGCGGTAGGGTACATTGGAACGTCGATGGCTCCAGTTTGCAATATTCCGATATCCATGATGTTCCATTCATATCGGTTGTTTGCGCTGATGATGGCAATTTTGTCTTCGGGCTGAATCCCTTTTTCAATGAGTGCATTGGAAATATGGGTGGCCGAATCAACATACTCCTGGGTGCTGATTTTGATCCACTCGCCATTGACTTTCGTGGCTATTGCATCTTTCAAAGGCTTGTTAGCCAATTGATAATGAGGCACATCAAATAAACGTTCCGGTTTATTCATAATTACTGAATTCTTCGTTAGTGTAAACAACTTCCCCGTTGACGACCGTGAGGAGAACCTGGGCGTCCAGGATTTCGTCTTCGGGACAATGGATTAGGTCGGTATCTAAAATAGTAAAGTCTGCGAATTTTCCGGGCTTTAATGAGCCTTTTTCGTTTTCCTCAAAGTTGGAGTAGGCCGCCCAAATGGTCATCCCACGTAGGGCATCTTCTCTTGTCATGGCATCCCTACTTTGAAAACCACCTTCAGGGAAACCACTGTGGTCTTTCCGGGCAACCGCCGCATAGAATGTGAATATTGGACTGATATGTTCTACTGGAAAGTCTGTGCCTAGAGGAACTACGTTACCCAAGTTTACCATTCTCCCGTAGGCATAGGCGTGTTCCAATCGATCCGCTCCCAAACGATCTTCGGCCCAATACATATCGCTGGTAGCATGTGTAGGTTGAACGGAAGGAATAACGTTGAGTTTGGAAAATCGGAAGAGGTCCTCTTCAGAGAGTACTTGAGCATGTTCAATACGCCACCTCCTATTCACGGTATCTCCTTTTAGAACACTTTCGTATACATCCAATATCGCTAGATTGGCACTATCGCCAATAGCGTGCGTATTCATTTGAAACCCTATTCCCGCAAGGAGTTTTGCGCTCTCGCGGAAGTGCTCAATCTTACTCAACATGAAGCCGTTCTCATCCGGGGCATCGTGATATGGCAAGCGCAAGCATGCACCTCGCGAACCAAGTGCACCGTCACCATAAAACTTGAAACTTCTTACATTAAGACGATCCGTTTTATACTTGCCATGATTGATGTAGTGCGCAATCCACCTTGGGTCATCGCTTACCATGGCGTAGATGCGCATTTTGAGCAGATCATTTTGCTGGAGTGAATCGATAAACGCAATCATCGGTTGACTTAAACCCGCATCATCGAGGGTAGTCAGTCCAACGGCGAAGCAATTCCCTTCGGCTTCCATTAACGCATCGGCTAATTGTTGATTTGAAATTTCTGGATATTGAATGAGGCTTGAGGCATTGTCAATTAGCACACCGGTCGGCTTTCCATTCTCGATTATCACGGATCCTCCATCTACCGTAATGCCGGCATGAATTCCTCCAAGAGCTAAGGCTGCATCGTTGGCAATAACGGCATGACCATCAACGCGGGTTAGCACAACTGGTATGTTTGGGAAAAGCTCATTTAGAACCTGATTATTCGGAAAATCAGTTTGATCTCCCCAATCATTCTGATCCCAGCCACGGCCTGTGATGAAATTGAAGCTCGGATTTTCGTCTGCAAACGTCCGGGTTCTTTCAACTACCTCGTTCCATGAAGTGGTGCCAATCAGATCTACACTTTGAAGTCCCTTGGCATAACCTACGAAATGTGCATGAGCATCAATGAATCCTGCATACACATAAGCTCCCTTTAAATCTACCTGTTCGCCAGACCAAGTTGCGTTTTCTCCTTTACGGAAGTCGATGATTTTACCGTCCATCACGGCTATGGAGTAGCCTTCCACTGTACTGTCCGGAGTAACCAAAATTCCATTGGTAAAAACACGGTCTACCTTCGAGGCATCCTCAGCTTCAGAGCAAGATATGGCCAGCGCAAGCAAAGAACTGGCCCATAATAGAGTGTTCGTTTTCATGGTTTGAAGATAGACATCACGCACAAACCATAACTTCAAAGTGCATTACTTAGTTCTAAAAATAGGGCAATAGACCTAAGATGCGTACTTTTGCCATCCATTCGAAAAGCTAAAGAACATGTCGGTTAGTACCGTTGAAACCACCGTAGACACAGCCGTTGAACTCGGCTTGCTTCCAGAGGAATACGATAAAATCGTAAGCATTTTAGGTCGCAAACCCAATTACACCGAGTTGAGCATTTATTCGGTAATGTGGAGTGAGCATTGCAGCTACAAGAATTCTATTGTTTGGTTGAAAACCCTTCCGAAAGATGGCCCTCACATGCTAGTAAAGGCTGGAGAGGAAAATGCGGGTTTGGTGGATATTGGCGGAGGCTTGGCTTGTGCCTTTAAAATTGAATCGCATAATCACCCTTCAGCACTTGAACCGTATCAAGGCGCCGCCACGGGAGTAGGTGGAATTAACCGCGACATCTTTACGATGGGAGCTAGACCTATCGCTCAGTTGAATTCCCTACGCTTTGGTGAATTAGATAAGCCACGAACTCAATGGTTGGTGAAAGGTGTGGTTAAGGGAATTGGCGATTATGGAAATTCCTTCGGCATTCCTACTGTGGGTGGAGAAGTATACTTTGATAAGAGCTACAATCAGAATCCATTGGTGAATGCCTTTTCAGCAGGTATCGTTGAGGTAGGTGGACAGATTAGCGCCAACAGCGGTGGTCCAGGAAACCCAGTTTATATTGTGGGTTCTGCTACGGGCAGAGACGGTATCCATGGAGCCGCCTTTGCGTCAAAAGACCTAACGGAAGATTCTGCCAACGACATCCCAAGTGTTCAAGTTGGAGACCCCTTCCAGGAGAAGTTGCTTTTGGAAGCTACCATGGAACTTGCCAGAAGCGGAGCTGTAGTAGGAATGCAGGATATGGGAGCAGCAGGCATCACGTGTTCGACTTCCGAAATGAGTGCGGCTGGCGAGTGTGGTATGCGCATTCAACTTGATAAGGTACCTACTCGTCAACAAGGCATGGAGCCTTGGGAAATCCTACTCTCTGAATCCCAAGAACGAATGCTTGTTGTGGTAGATAAAGGTCGCGAAGCGGATGTAGAGAAGATATTTGACAAGTGGGATATCCACTGTGAGCATATTGGTGAGGTGATTGAAGGTGACCTCCTTCAATATTATTGGGGAGACGAACTCATCGCTACGACTCCGGCGGATCCTCTCGTTTTAGGAGGAGGAGCTCCCGTGTACTATCGCGAGACAAGAGAGCCAGCCTATTATCAGGAGTTCAAGCAATTTGATATCAATGATGTAAGCGTTCCTGCCGACCTTCTGAAGGCAGCCGAAACAGTGGTTACATCCCCAAACATTGCCTCGAAAAAGTTCATATATGAGCAGTATGATAGCATGGTAGGTACGGTGAACATGAGTACCAATGGACCTACTGATGCTCCCGTAGTGAATATAAAGGATACGGATAGAGGCATTGCTATGACCGTTGATTGTAATAGTCGCTATGTAAATGCTGATCCGAAAGTGGGTACCATGATAGCAGTCTCTGAAGCTGCAAGGAACATTGTAGTTTCAGGAGGCGATCCATCGGCTATCACTAACTGTTTGAATTTTGGAAATCCATATAGCCCGGAGGTTTACTGGCAATTTGTTGGAGCTATAAAAGGGATGTCTGAAGCATGTGAGAAGTTTGCAACTCCGGTAACGGGAGGGAATGTGAGCTTCTATAATCAAACCGTGCTCAAATCAGGTGCTGAGCCTGTTTTTCCAACGCCTACAATCGGAATGATTGGATTGGTGGAGAGTAAGAAGCACATTACTACTATTCCTTTCAAGGAGAAGGGGCACTTGATTTACTTGATAGGTGAGAACAGAAATGATATTTCACAATCTGAGTACCTGGTGAAATACCACAAGATTGAGAAATCCCCTGTACCATATTTCAGCTTGGAAGAAGAATACGCTAACCAAGAACAGATTAAGATGCTGATTCGAAAGGGTTGCTTGCGTTCTGCGCATGATGTAAGTGAGGGTGGCTTGTTCATCACCTTACTTGAGAAGGCCATGGCTTCAGGCTTGGGCTTTGATGTAACTACCGATGCAGCCATCCGTAAGGACGCTTGGTTATTTGGTGAGTCGCAGAGTAGGGTAGTGGTTTCAGTTGACAGTGATCACGAAGATGAATTCATCGACTTGATGATGCTCAATGGTGTCGAATTTGACCTACTTGGTCATGTTACCAAAGGCTCGATTCGCATTGATGATGAAGACTGGGGTGAAGTTTCGGATTGGAAAGAGAAGTATGATAACGCCATCGGCAAATACTTCGAAGAGTAAGCAGAATCTCGACACACAATATTAAAGCTCCTCTAGCTCATAATGATGTTAGAGGGGCTTTTGCATGATTAGCTGTTCGTGTGCCATGCAATATGCATAGCATTAAGGATGCTGTTCTCAACTGTAGTAGTAAGCCGCCATTCGATAGGTGTTTGCATGAGCCTCAATAATGTCGCTGATCCTTTCCGAATAACCTCCGCCCATGTTCACGGCTACGGGTATTGAATGTTTGTAACAGAGTTCGAACACCATTCGGTCTCGTTCTTTACAGCCTTCAATGGTGAGCCCCATGCGACCAAGCTTATCCGTTGCGAGTATGTCTACACCCGACTGGAAAAAGATGAACTGAGGTTTAAGTTGATCTACCAACTCAGGAAGATGTTTGTCGAGCAAATCGAGATATTGTTTGTCGCCAATGCCATCAGGTAGAGCGACATCTAGATCGCTTGTTTCTTTTTGAAGCGGATAGTTTTTCTCTCCATGCATGCTGAAGGTAAATACACGATCATCCTCTTGAAAGATCTCCGCTGTGCCGTTTCCTTGATGTACATCGAGGTCCACTACTAGTATTCGTTTGATACCTCGATTATCGATAAGATGATGAGCTCCAATGGCAATATCATTCAGCAAGCAAAAACCTTCACCGCCGTTGGTGTAGGCATGATGTGTGCCTCCGGCGATGTTAAATGACACTCCGTCTTCAAAAGCATAGTCTGCATTTTGAACCGTTCCTTGACATATTCTTCTCTCGCGCTTCACTAGCTCCGCGCTCCAAGGAAATCCAATTTTGCGTTGGGCTTTTTTAGATATGGTGCCTTCAGAAAGTTCCTCCCAATACTGAGCGTTGTGCGTTCTAAGAATACGCTCTTCGGATAAAATTCCTGGGGTGAAGAAATCGCTTTCCTTTACCGTGCCTTCGTGAAGCAATTGCTGAGGAAGCAATTCGTATTTCGCCATCGGAAAACGGTGGCCATCTGGTAAGGGGTGACAATAAATAGGATCAAAGGCAATCCGAAACATGCAGCTTAGCGTAGCTCAGCGCTAAACTCATTTTCTAAGGCCTTTTGAATCTTGGCCATAGCTTGATCGAGTTGCGCGTCATTCAACGTAGTTTGTTGGTCGAGCAAAGTGAAGCGCAATCCATAGCTCTTCTTGCCTTTCGGCAGTTTACTCCCTTCATATACGTCGAACAAGTCTACATTGTTCAGCCATTTTTTTTCTGCCTTCTTGGCAACGCGTTCCAAATCGGCATAACGAACTTCAGAATTGACAAGGAGGGCCAAATCACGCTGAACAGCGAAAGTTTTAGGAACGTCTTTGTACTTCACTTTGGTCCTCTGAATCATAGGCACCATCAAGTCCCAATCGAATTCAGCATAATAGACAGCTTCATCTAAATCGGTCATCTTCATGTATTTCCTTGGTGCGAAACCCAGATATCCTATAATACGTCCTTGAGCGAAAATTTCAAGTCCATCGGCAAGAAGAGAACCTTCAGGTAAAGCTCTGAACTGGGCGTCAAGACCAACCTTTACTAAGAAAGATTCAATTACACCCTTGAGTGTGAAGAAGCTGCTTGTTTGGCTATTCGCCGTCCAGTGCTGTATGTTGCGTTCACCGCTTATCCAGATTCCCAAGCGGGTGGCCTCTGAAAATGATTCGGTCGTTTTGCAATATACCTTGCCGAATTCGAAACATCGAATTTGTTTCGTTTGACGATTGCGGTTATAGGCAACGGTTTCTAGCCCACCTAGTAGTAATGTTTGTCGCAATACCCCCAAATCCTGACTCAACGGATTGAGTATGTCAACCGTGTTTTCAAAATCACTGTTTTCTTCATAATAACTCCTCTTACTTAAAGAGTTATTCATGATTTCCGTAAGCCCCAGGCCAACCAAAACTTTGTTTGCCGAGCGCTTTAAGTCGTCCGGGTGTCTCTTTTCAGTATGTGGCATAGACATGCGCATGCCTTCTGGAAAGTCTACATTATCGAATCCGTAAATACGAAGGATTTCTTCCACAACATCAGCCTCTCGAGTTACGTCCCAACGATAAACGGGGGATGCCACTTGCAGTGAATCGCCGTTTTCCCCTCGAATGGTGAATTCGAGCGACTCTAGAATGGCTAGAATCTCCGTCCGAGGTATGGCTTGACCTAAGAGCGATTGGATACGTTCGTAGCTCAGGTCAATTTCTACTTCGTTGAATTTTTGGTTTACTACTCTCACGACATCGGAACCAATCTTGCCTCCTGCAATTTCACGGATTAGAATAGCTGCTCTTTTCAGTGCATATTCTGTCATTTGGGGATCCACGCCTCGCTCGTAGCGGAATGACGCATCAGTATTTAGTGCATGACGCTTCGCTGATTTGCGAATTCGAACGGGATTGAACCAAGCGGCTTCAAGGAATACAGTGGTTGTTTCGGAAGATACCCCGCTGGTTAAACCACCGAACACTCCGGCGATGCACAATCCCCCATTTTTATCGGAAATCATCAAATCGCGTTCGTCCAAGTCACGTTCTTTTTCGTCCAAGGTGGTAAACTTGGTGTTGGACGGGAGCGTGCGCACAATCACATGTTTATCTTCAATCTTGTTGCCATCAAAAGCGTGAAGAGGGTGACCCGTTTCGTGTAGTACGTAATTGGTGATGTCCACCACATTGTTGATGGGCTGTATGCCGATGCTTAACAAGGCATTCTTCAACCAGCTTGGGGAGTCTTCAACTTTTAAGTCGGTGAGCGTTACACCCAAATATTGAGGACAGGCCTCCGTGTCTTCAACGGTTATTTTGAATGGACTCTCCTTGTGGTCAATTGAAAATGATACCACGGATGGCAAGCTTAGATCAAGCGAAATTCCGTCGCGAAGCAATCCAGCACGTAAATCTCGAGCAACGCCATAATGACCCATTGCATCGGTTCTGTTTGGCGTTAAGCCAATTTCGAAAACTGTATCAGATTCTAATTCGAAATAATTCGAAGCTGGCATTCCCACTTTGCCTTTTGTTTCATTGAGAACAAGAATTCCGTCGTGAGATGTCCCAAGTCCGAGTTCATCTTCGGCACAAATCATTCCCGCACTTACCTGACCTCTGATTTTTCCCTTTTTAATTTTCAGCTTGTCATCACCACCGCCGGGATAAAGAACGGCTCCAACTTTAGCTACGGGTACAAGCTGACCTTCAGCTACATTGGGTGCTCCGCATACGATGTCTATTGGTTCGTCTTCTCCGACATCAACCTTGGTCACTTTCAGACGGTCGGCATCAGGGTGTTTCTCACAGGAAAGCACTCTACCCACTACTACATTTTGGAGTCCTCCTTTCACAGATTCTACTTCTTTCATGCCCTCAACTTCAAGACCTGTTCGGGTCAATACTTCGGATACCAAAGAAGGAGTCACTTCGTTCGAGTCGAAATTTAGGTAGTTCTTAAGCCACTTATAACTGATGGTCATGCTCAAAAAGTAATGGGGATGTCCCGTGAGTAATAAGGGCAAAGGTAAGGAGGAAGGGCTAAAGAAGGAAGAAGATGTGCAAGCCTTATTTGGGTCAATTTGAACTTGTCAAATGGCCTTGAATAATACTAATGCCCAAATGAAGAAACGGACATATCTGATTAGCGCTGCTGACAAAAATATCCTCTTCTTAACACCAGCCAACCCTGCAATCATGGAAATGAGGGGATAGGGAAGAGGGGTGAGGGCCGCCAGTGCGATAAGTAGACCTCCGAATTTCTTGATTTGGACAATCCAAGAGGAGAACTTGGTGTCTACCCAATTGTGAACGCGAGGAAACTTGTTCAATCTAGAACCGATGAAATAAGAAATGGCACCTCCCAGATAGCTCACTGAAGCCAGCAAAAACACCATGGCATAAGGTTGAGAAAACGATTGAGCCCAAAGTATAAATGCCTCTGGAGGAAGCACACCTAGAACAACTTCGCTTATAAATAACCATGCAATTACGACCGCTGGTGAGTATTTGGATGTGATACTTTCACTTAAGCCTGCGAAGTCGATTATATATTCATTGATGGCCCATGCGCCCGCTGTGAAAATTACCAAGAATGCCAGCAGTCGAAGAAGGTTCACGCCAATGAAGCGATACCCACCCGTAATTTTAAAATAACGGTGCACTTTAATTTGCCGATTCCAAAATCGTTTAGCTGGCGACATGCGAGGGGATAACGTAGAATTTGCTGACATGAACTAGGAGCGCAAAAAATGCGAATGCGCAAGGTATGAACAATCCTAGGCGCAATAAAGTTTCGAGAAATGTTTGTGAAGCACAAGAGAAAACTTGTTTTCACCTGATACTACCTGCCGTCGAAAAAGAGCAGCAATTTAGAGTTTAGGCAAAATAGCTTGAAATGCAGGACGCTTGGATTGGCGCTTGTCTTCCGGTTTAGGAGTTTGAAGCCCCTTGTAACCTTTGCTCGATTGGGTTTCGGTATCTTCTACGATATAGGCCTCCACCACAATCTCCTCAAACAAATCGTAGGCAATCCAACCATATCCCTCATCTCCCCAATCGTCACCCCAAGAGTTGAATATCTTGTAAGCACCCTTTCGGTCGTCGTAACCAATTACCACTACAGCATGTCCGCCCACATCTTGGTAGGATGCTACTCGATAAACTTCACCCTCATCCAATGCTCTGAACCATGAATCAGTTTGCATCCCAATAACTACGGGCTTGCCGTCAACAAGCAAGGTTTTCATCAATCCTTCATTCATGAACTCAACCCTTTTCCAACCTGATATGGTAAAATTCTCAGCTTCTTTCGAGGCTTGAGATGAGGGCCGGTTTGAGCAATCGTTTTCATCGTAAGGAAATTGCTCCATGGTAGATACCCCGTAGGTTTCCATTAGTTCAAGCGCCTCTCTGATGTTGGAGCCTCCCTGACAACCCCAACGGTTAATTTGGTTGTAAATAAAGGCTGGGCTGAAAGTTCGATCGGGTCCTTCTGGTGGGCGTTGATGTTCAATGGCCTCCTGGTAGGATTTGATACCATAGGCTAATGCCCAGCCCACGCAAGAAGCTTGATTTCCTTGGTCACCGGGCTCAGGAAACCACTTGGACAGATCAAACTTATCTGGAACTTTCTCCAGTAACTCGATGGAGGCCTTTTCAATTCGTTCGTATTCCTCGGAACTTGTAAACCGAAATCCCTGCGCAAAGGAGGCGGTGGAAACAAAGAGAGTTAATGCGAGTATGTTAAGCTTTTGCATGATGATGTACAATCCTTGAGAATAACGTGAGAAAGCATGAAAGCGTTCAGATGAACCAAGGTAAATATTCTTGAGTGGACGCTAAAACTGTGCCGTCTTCCTCAAGTCTAAGAGATGTTGCTCCATTGAACCTTTCCTTTGTGTATGGCTATAAGTTCTCGCCGGGTGGCCTTGTGCTCTGGTTTTTCAAGTCGCGGATCATCTTTGAGAATTCCCTCTGCTTCCTTTCTTGCCAATTGCAGCAGCTGACCATCTTTCGTGATATTGGCAATCTTTAAATCGAGCATACCACTTTGTCTGGTACCCATCAAATCACCTGGGCCTCGTAACTGCAAATCGACATCTGCAATTTCAAAACCGTCGTTGGTACGTACCATGGTTTCCAAACGTGTACGCGCATCATTACTCAGTTTTTGACCCGTCATCAGTATGCAAAAACTTTGGTCAGCGCCTCGACCTACTCTTCCTCTCAACTGATGCAATTGACTCAATCCGAATCGCTCTGAACTTTCAATAACCATCAAACTCGCATTCGGAACATTTACGCCTACTTCAATTACGGTAGTAGCCACCATGATTTGTGTTTCACCATTTACAAAGCGCTGCATCTCGTATTCTTTGTCTTCTGCCTTCATTCTACCATGTACGATGCTCACTTTGTATTTTGGAAGAGGGAATTCGCGGCAAATACTCTCATACCCATCCTCCAAATCCTTGTAGTCGAGAGTCGCGCTTTCTTCAATCAGCGGATATACCACGTAGCACTGTCTGCCTTTTTCAATTTCCTTCTTCATGAAATCGAATACTTGCAGTCGGTTTGAATCGTATCGGTGCACAGTTTTGATGGCTTTTCGGCCGGGTGGTAGCTCATCAATCACGCTGATGTCCAAGTCACCGTACATGCTCATGGCCAGTGTTCGTGGTATCGGAGTGGCTGTCATCACCAAAATGTGCGGGGGGACAGCATTTTTCTTCCAAAGCTTGGCGCGTTGAGCTACCCCAAATCGGTGTTGTTCATCAATTACGGCCAAACCTAGATTTTGAAACTGAACGACAGGTTCAATAAGCGCATGGGTGCCCACAAGAATATGCAACTGTCCGTTGAGTAAATCGGCATGAATCTGTTTGCGTTTGGCGGTCTTTGTGCTCCCAGTGAGCAGGTCGATGCTTACTCCTGTTCCATCGAGTAATTCTACCAGTCCGTTATAGTGTTGTTGAGCCAGAATCTCGGTTGGTGCCATCAGGCAACTTTGAAAACCATTATCGGCAGCTATCAACATGCTTAAGAGCGCTACGACTGTTTTTCCAGACCCTACATCTCCTTGAACTAAGCGGTTCATGTGGTGGCCTGAACGTGTGTCTTTTCTGATTTCCTTCAGTACTCGTTTTTGAGCTCCTGTTAATTCAAAGGGAAGATGATCTGAATAGAACGAATTGAACTTTTCATCAACCTTCTCAAAGCGCTGACCTTTGGTTTGCACCGTTTGCTTATTCTTTTGGAGCAGCAGACCAAGCTGGATGAAATAGAACTCTTCAAACTTAAGTCGTCGGCGTGCCTTTTCAAGATCATCAATGCCTGAAGGAAAGTGAACATCGAAAAGTGCTTTTTCCTTTGAAGGCCATTGATAGTGCTCGATGATTTGATGCGGAAGCGTTTCAGGAATCACCCCCTTCAGCTGCGGAAGGAGGACACGTGTGAGCTTTGAGATACCTTTCGCATTCAAGCCTTTGTTGGTCAGTTTTTCCGTGCTTGGATAAACCGGTTGTAAACCTTGTAGAGGACTCTTCTTAAAATCATCAACCTTCTCCAATTCGGGGTGAGGAAATGAGTACTTCCCTTTAAAGAAGTTGGGTTTTCCAAACAGGACATAGGGTTTGTGCAGCTCTAGTGATTTAGCAATCCATTGGGCGCCTTTAAACCAAACCAATTCCACTCGTCCTGATTCATCCTCAAACTGAGCAACGAGTCTTTTTTTTCTTGGCGGCCCCACCTGTTCAAGAGTAGTAATCTTTCCTATGACCTGCACTTCGGTATCAGCGGATTGAATCTCACTAATTTTATAAAACTTCGACCGGTCGATATAACGGAAAGGGTAGAAGGTGAGTAGATCTTCAAATCGAAAAATCCCCAACTCCGTCTTGAGCAAATCAGCCTTGGCCGGACCTACGCCTTTTAAGAAATCTATGGATGTTTTAAGAAGATCTTCCTCCTTCAATCAAAAATGCGGAAAAAAGTTGGAGAGTTTGTGGGATTCATTTTTTTCATGGACTCATTGACTGAAGGACTCAAGGCCAGTATTATGGATAAGTACTGTGTCAAAGGGTCCAAGGGGCATCAATACTTCGTTTTTTCGGATAAACGGATAAACGGATAAACGGATAAACGGATAAACGGATAAACGGATAAACCATTCCCTATCTTCGCTCTATGTTGAAACGCTTTCTCCTTTTGTTGCTTCCCCTTGCGGGGTTCGGACAATCCTTTGAACCGGATACGGTAAGTCCGAGGAAGCTCACTTTTGATCAGGACAGTTTGTTTGTTGAATTGAGATTTTCCCCAAGTGAGGGTTTGATTCACGGTGAGCTCGATTTGTACGTGCACGCGATGCCAAACTCCGACAGCCTTTGGTTGGACGCAAAGCCATCGATCACCATAGATGGCCCTGTTCGGTTTAATAACCAGGAGGTGCCATTTCGAAGAGTGAGAAATGGAGTGATTATACGAGCAGGAAGTGATTGGACTGAAGGGAGGATTCAGCTGTCGTATTCCGCCCGCCCACTTAAAGGGGTTTATTTCAACGGTTGGAATGATCCCAATGGCGTGGCTCGAAAACAGATTTTCACACAAGGTCAGGGGATTGATCATCGACATTGGTTGCCGCATCAAGACGCGCAAAATGACAAACTGAAAACCTCCTTTCGGATTTGGTTTGATTCGGATTTCACGGTGCTCGGAAATGGACGATTGATCTCAAAAGAGGAGGGTAACGGTGAAACGGGCTGGATGTATGCGATGGATCATCCGCATTCATCGTACTTGCTTGCCTTTGCAATTGGTCGATATTCCGAAGAGGTGGTCGACAATAATCCGTTGCGTGCCAATTATATGTGCCTCGATTATGCGAATGATACAGATCTGACCTATTACGCCAATGAGCAGATCTGGAATTATCTGAATGAACGTATCGATTACCCTTATGTGTGGAGTGCTTACCGGCAAGTTCCCGTTGCTAATTTCCCGCACGGAGCTATGGAAAACACCACCCTCACGATTTTCTCGGAGAACTTCATCTCTTCACCAGCCGACTTCCATGACCTGAACTACGTATATGTCAATGCTCATGAGCTGGCACATCATTGGTTTGGAGATTTGATCACCGTGCCAAGCTCTCACGACTTTTGGTTGCATGAAGGGTTTGCCACGTACTATCAAATGGAAACGGAGCGTAAGGTTTTTGGCGATGAGTATTATACCTACCAGTGGATGAAGGCCTTTCAGATGGTGCAAACTGCGAATGAAGTTGACCAGTTTCCTCTTCAGCATTCCAAGGCGGGAAGTAGTCGGTTTTACCAGTTAGGCGCACTCACATTGCGTGCACTTGAGCAAGAAATAGGAACCCCAGTATTCGACAGTGCCGTAAGCATCTATTTGGATCGATTCGCGTTTGAGCTGGTTACCACGGACTCACTCCAGCAAGTGTTTGAAGAAACGTGTGCATGCGACTTAAATCCCTTCTTTGAGGGCTTTGTGAGGAACCCACATTCGAGTAAAGGATATGTGGATATTGCTCTGGATTCCACTGGAGAATTTGTGGTTCGAGCTAAGCAGTTAAACGAATACGGAGACCCGTTGCCGATTACAAATATGTTGGTCCGCATTTGGGAATCAGAGTTTGATTATACGGATGAATACGTTGATTTCAGCAACTCGGATTGGAAGGAGTTTTTGAGATTTGGAAGTACTTGGGAAGAGACGCGCTTAGTGGAATTCGATCCTTATCATAACTATCCCATTGCTTGGGACATCAACATGCCAGACAGTTTGAGATTCAATCAATTGATGCAATGCTCTCCTTACACCCAAGCTCGAGTAATTTCAAAACTCGACTTTAACGACGAGTTGTTTCAAGAGGGAGGGGGATTGATGATAGAGATCGGACCTCAGTGCACTCTTGATTCAATTCTTGCGATAGCAGGACAACGAAAATTCGAAAACTATAAAGCATTCATGCTAGCCTGCTTGAAAAGATCTGGTGCTAAGGATGCCGGGCAGTTCTTCGATAATTTCCCACCATCAGATATCGATGAAGACATGTTCGAAGTGTTCCTCGATTTCGTTTCTGCCGATTCAATCATTACCGACAATACCTCTAAAGCCATAGCCTTTGCGCTTATTGCAGCTGATAATAGTAGAATACTGGAGGTGCTCGAGGAGCTCGATAAACGAAGTGGGGGAATTGACCGAGATATTGATTTGCTCGTGGCGAATTATGTTCCCTTTGTAAAAGGTAGTTCCGACCCAGATGGCATACCAAGGTTATTGGACTTTGCTGGACCTGCGTATTCCAACGAAATCCGAATAACTGCCTGGGCCATGTTAGCTCAGCTTCAATATCGAGAGAAGCCGTTGCGCGATATTCAGTACCTCGCCCTCACAAGCCGACATAGACATCTTCGAAATGCGGCTGTCCGCGCCGTGCGTTCATATTTGGCGCAAATGGATGAGGAGCGAATCATTTCGGAAATGGCATTTATTCTTCAAGATGCACATCCGGAGGACATTGCACGGGTAGAACGTATATTAGGGGTCGATTTGGAACTTGACTAACCTGAAGCGTTGAATACACGTAGCCAGAAATTATTGCGAATACTGCAATTAGGTGGAGATATACTTCTGCTTAATTCCCTGTTTGCTATTGCAGGATGGCTTCGGTTTGACGACCTGCGTGTTGAAAATGCCGAATACTACAATTACTACATTCAGCTACTTGTTTTCTTCAACTTGAGCTGGGCTTTGCTCGCTGTGGGATTGAGGATCTACGACCTTCGGCCGGGTACTGAGATTCGAACCGCCATGGCTAGGACGTTGAATGCACTTATCATTCATATCGCATTGTTTGCAGTTCTGGCTTTCAGCTTAAAGGGTGATTACTACTCGCGTTTGTTTCTTGTGTATTTCTATACCTCATTTGGTGTACTCGCTCTTCTTGCCCGCTCCACCTTTATTTCTCAATGGAGAAAGTGGCAGTCGAAAGGCAAATATGCTCGTGGCGTTTGGTTAATTGGGTCGAACAGTGCCGCTCAAGGTTTCAAGGAGGAAATCGATACACATCCAGAATACGGATATCGCATTCAAGAATCGCCGCGAAACATTGAAGAAGCCTTGCGATTAATTGAAGCAGGAAGTATCCCTTCGGAGATTTATTGCGCATTGGATAAGGGAGAAAAAGGATTAGCAGAATGGTATGCCTTGGCAGAGTCTGAAGGTATTCGCTTTCGCTTCTTGCCCGAATTGAAATGGACCAATATTCGACATGCTAGAATTGATCTCTTAGGAGAAGTTCCAGTTCTCATTCCTCGAAAAGAACCATTGAGTTACTGGCATGCCCGAATTGTGAAACGATTTTTTGATGTGCTCGTTTCGCTCCTCATCACTTTAGGAGTACTTTCTTGGATGTTGCCTCTCCTCATGATTTTGATACGAATGGACTCAAAGGGTAACCCGTTATTCGTCCAGCGACGGTCGGGATTAAACGGAGTTGAGTTTGACTGCATTAAACTCCGGACGATGGTAATGCACCATGGTCAGGATGAGGTTCAAGCTAGTGACGATGACCAACGGATTACGCGGTTTGGAGGCTTTTTGAGGAGACATAACCTCGATGAATTGCCCCAGTTCATCAATGTATTATTAGGTCAGATGAGCATCGTGGGGCCTCGTCCACACATGCTCGAACATACCAAGAGCTACCGCAGGCGAATCGATGAGTTTATGATTCGTCATTGGATTAAGCCTGGTATAACCGGCATGGCGCAAGTAATGGGGTACCGCGGCGAGACGAAAGAAGACAGCGACATGGCTGATCGCGTAAAGGCTGATGTCTATTACCTGGAACATTGGTCTATACTGCTGGACGTGAAAATCTTCTTTTGGACCATCTGGAATATGATCGTAGGTAAGAGTAAAGGCACGTAATTGCCAATTGAAATTCAATCTGGAGGACGTTGTAATCGCTTACTTTTGCATTCTTGGAATCATGCATTACATACTTCAAAGAGGATATTTCTGAAATTGGACTGCCCACAAATTTCGATTTCCCCTTCTATTACACTCCGCACCCACTGGCAGTGAAAGCAGCCCAGGAACTGCAAGAATACCTGGTTTCGCAAACGGATTGGTATCACGATTTTGGAATGCAACCTACGAGTCCGCTTCAAGCTTGTGGGAAAATGTTTGGAGTGCTCATTGTGCGGACTCCAACTGGAAAGATTGGCTACCTAAGCGCCTTTTCAGGTAAGATGGCAGGCACCAATGTGCTTCATCCATTTGTACCTCCGGTTTTTGACACGTTGGTAGAAGGCGATTTTTATAAGGAGGGTGAAGCAGAACTCAATCTGATTAATAAGCGTGTTGAGACCTTGGAGTCTGATTCATCTTATCATAGTCTCAAAGCAGCATGCGATCAGATTAAATCGGATGCCAGCACGCAAATTGCTCACAAGAAAGACGAGATCAAAGAGGCGAAGAAAAGGCGCGATGAGCGAAGGAGAGAGGCCAGCAAGTTACTTTCAGCTGATCAGTATGATGCTTTTGAAGATGAGCTCAAACAGGAGAGTAAAACGTTAAGTATCCAGTTGAAGCGGCTCAATGCGTCTTTGAAAGAAGATATCGAAAGTGTGAAAAAGCAGCTGGACCAGCACGAGGATGAAATCGAGCGGTTAAAGGAAACCCGAAGAGAGAAATCCAATGCTCTCCAGCGAAAAATCTTTGAGCAGTTCAAGTTTCTAAATGCGAAGGGAGAGTACGGATCGCTGTATTCAATATTCCGGAATGCAAGAAATGAAAATCCTCCGGCAGGTGCTGGAGATTGTGCGGCCCCCAAGCTGCTTCATTATGCCTACGAAAACAAGTTTGAGCCGTTGTGTATGGCTGAGTTTTGGTGGGGCAGGCCACCTCGGAACGAGGTGAGAAAGCACGAGCGATTCTATACTTCGTGTCGTGGGAAATGTGAACCCATCCTGGGTCATATGCTCCAAGGATTGAATGTGCAGGAGAATCCGATGCTCGTGCCTTCGTCTGCGGATGTGCAGCTACAGGTGCTGTATGAGGACGAGCATTTGGTGGCAATTCACAAACCGCATGAGTTTCTATCGGTACCTGGTAAGATGGTGGAAGACTCCGTATTGACCCGAATGAAAGAGAAATATCCAAAGGCGACCGGACCCTTAATTGTGCACCGTTTAGACATGTCGACTTCGGGAATCCTGCTCATCCCGTTGAGCAGAGTAGCTCATAAAAGACTTCAAGAGCAATTTCGGAAACGAACCGTCCACAAGACCTATATAGCATTGTTGGAAGGCGAGATAGCGGAAGATGAAGGATGGATAAACCTTCCATTACGTGTGGATTTGGACGACCGTCCTCGGCAGATGGTTTGTTACGAGTATGGTAAAACGGCAACCACGAAGTTTAAAGTCCTAGAACGGAAGGAAGGAACCACGAGAGTTCAATTTCACCCACTGACGGGTCGGACACATCAGCTGCGCGTTCACGCGGCCCATGTAGATGGTTTGAATGCTCCTATCATTGGTGATGACTTGTACGGAACCCCTGCATGGAGACTCTATCTACATGCGGAGCAGATCGAATTCGACCACCCAACAACAAAAGATAGAATCGCGCTAAAGGCTCCTGCCGATTGGTAAAGATGTGATGCCTGATACTGAGGCTAATGTGTTTACCGATTATATCCTGACCTGACTGAAGACTAGCTCATACTGTTCGGCAATGGACTTCCAACCATACTGTTCACGGATGAGGTTGGTGTTCTTTTTGGTTCGGGAATTCCACGTTTCTGCGTCGAAAGGAGAATCCAACATCAATTGTATGTCCTGTGCTCGTGAAAAATAAAGGGCGTTGTCTTGCAAAACGGATTGGTTGAACCCATTGTCGTGTGCAATGATTCGCGAACCGCAGGCCATAGCTTCCAAAAGGGAAGGGTTCGTTCCGCCAACGGAGTGTCCATGAAAATAGAAATGGCAATGAACGCGTAAACTATCCACAATGGTTTTGTTGTATTCCGCATTCAAGAAGCGAACACGACTATCCTTGTAGGTCCTAATCAAACTTTGACCAAAAGACGTTTCTAAATTGCCCATTACAAGTAAAATTCGATCACTTTGAGAAGCAATGCTACCTTCCACAATTTCCCGAATGTGATTCTCGGGTTCCATGCGTGCAATGACAAGATTGTATTCTCCGCTTTGTACGTGGTAAGGGGCAAGCACTTCCTCAGATGTACCTTTAGGCAGCCCCGCTCCGTACGGTATATAGACGCATTGACCTCCATATTTGCCCTGAAGGTAGGATTCAATCTGCTTATTATCCGCCACCAATAAATGCGAATTTTTGGCTACCCATTTTTCCGATCTCATCAGGAAATGTTGAACCCATTTGCTGTACTTGGTTCGCTTCCATTCGAGGCCGTCCATATTGGTTACGATCTTGGTTTTTTTGTGAAACAACCATTGCCAAATTCCGCTTGAAGTATAACCCAGTTGAAGAATCACATCAAACTCTCGAGAACGAGAATCGATAATCTGGTTTAGATCATAAATGAATTGTCCAACGGTGCCAAAGCGATGCTCTGGATCGTACTTGTGGATGATTTTTACGCCTTGGAATTCCTTTTTAGCATAAGGATGTCTGTGGCCATTGTACACATACACTTCATGACCCATTTTAGCGAGCCGTACAGAAAGTTGTTCCGCCAATTCTTCGAAGCCACCATATCGATTCGGGATGCCCCTTGAACCTAATATGCCAATGCGCATGGGTCAGATTTCGTTAGTAGGATGAAGGTAGACAAATTAATCAGAGAGGCGACTCCTGTATAGCGATAATAGGGTTTCTGCTGCTGATTTCCATGTGTATGAGCGTGCCACTCCAACTCCCATTTTAGAGGTGGAGCTTTCAAGTGCGAGCTTCAATCCTTCTTTTATGGAATCGATTGAATTAGGCTCAATCAATACTGCGTGCTCCTTCAAACATTCACTTGCACCTGCATAGCCAGAAAGCACCACATTACAGCCTTGTGATAGTCCCTCAAGTGCGGTGAGTCCAAATGTTTCAAAATGGCTCGGAACAATTACGACTTTATGAGATCGATAAAGCATTTGCAAGGCCTCCAATGAAGAATGGGGTCTGAAATGGTGATTTCGACCAGCCTCGGATTTACACTTTCTATAGTAAGCTGGATTGTTCGCAGCCGGATCTCCTACAAAGGTGATTTGCTCGTCCCAATTTTGGGTAGCCCGAATAACGGACAACTGGTTTTTTAATGGTTCAAATCGTCCCACGCAGAGAATCCCGGATCGCTCATCCGTTTCAGGAGGCAGCGGTTCGAGGTAGTTTCTATTTAGGCCGGGAGGAATTACCAACGCCGGTTCAGCATTTGAAAATTCACTTTGTAAACGCTCTATTTCTCGTTGCGTTGTTGTTACGAAAAGCTCACTTTCATCAAGAATCTTCTGGATTGATTTTCGATGTCCGTCGAGCACATAGCTCATGGGAGGGAGTAAGTCATTTCCAATCAATCCGCGTGCAATAACCTTCATCCATTCCGCAGCATCCGTGGTATGATAATCCACCCAAATGGTGCTGATGAATAGTGGTCGCTTTTCCCAGTTTTGATGACGGAGTAAATCCGCTGGGCGGCCTAGGTTGAAAAAGTGTATGAGGTCGTAGCTCGCCAGATCGACACCGCGCGATGAGAGAATTACATCGACTTCTATGTTAGAGTCGAGTAGCTGGAGTTCATGTGCCGTTTCTTGAACTTGCTGGGTGTCGCCACCAGGTTGTTTAAATAATGTGGAGCGTGTAACGAAGGCGATTTTCATGAGGCTGACTAAGATAGGTAATAGAGTTCAGTGCTAGAGTTTTAGTTCTGGCCATTGAACTTGGCTTGAAGAGTTCTTAAAAAAAGAAAGTCCCGCCTAAGCGGGACTCAACACACAACACGATGCCAATATAATATTAGCTCGCTATAATAGTTGAATGGTGGTCTTCAATTTTCCATTGACCTTTTCGCTTGTTCAATACGAAAGTATAGCTAGCTGGAAGCACCATGGATTGACCATTCTCATCTTGCCAGGTAAATACGTACTCTCCTGAGAGAACAGGTACTCCGGCTATTTCGGTCATTTTGATTTCCTTGAACATCACGTTCAATCCATTCTTCTTCGATTGGATGAACTCTTCGAAGTATTGCTTGATACCTTGCTCGTCGCAACGCAAACGCTTGGTGATGCTTCCCCATAAGGCGGCGTTTTTTGAGTAACACGAGGTTACTCGTTCTACCATTCCTTCTTTGATTCCACTTAGCCAAGTGTTTAATAGGCCAAGTATTTCTTGTTGATTCGAGTTCGCGTTTAGGGCTAAGGCTTTCATGTGTGACAAGTATTTAATTGAACAGTTAAGCTGAATTCAATCTTTGTGCCAAAAGCCTATACGAGTACTTCTTGGAAATGGTTTCTTTAGGTTTTGAGTAGCTAAATAGGAGTTGCGAGAATTCTCCAATTCTGCTTATTAGCTTTGCTTCGACAAGTCCATCTGTCCGACCATTCGATATTCCTCACTCCCCCAAAGCCTTCGCCTTTCGTTGAAAACGATACCATTGAGCGATAGCGGAAAGGGTGAGTCCGACAGCCAATCCGATCCACATACCAACAGCCCCAAGGTCGGTTTGGGTTCCTAAGTAATACCCGAGCGGAATGGCTACAATCCAATAAGCAATGAACGTAACGATTGTCGGGATTACGGTGTCACCTAGCCCTCTTAAAGCTCCTAAGGCGGTTACCTGAATACCATCGCTAATTTGGAAGAAAGTAGTTACTATCAAAAGTTGAGCAGCAATGGTTACCACCTCCAATTCGTCAGTGAAGAATAATGGTAATTCATTTCTTCCCATTAAAAAAAGAAGTCCTGTAACGGCCATGAACACCACAGTCATTTCGAATAGCGTTTTCGCAGCAACACGCAGTGTCGGATAATCTCGTTTGCCCAACTGGTTTCCTACTCGAACTGTAGCTGCAGCCCCAAATCCGCTTGCCGCCATATAACTGATTGATGCCAATGATATAGCCACTTGATGAGCAGCTTGATCAATCGCACCGATGGTCCCAATTATTATGGATGCAGAAGCAAAGGCCCCAACTTCGAAGAGGTACTGGAAGCCCGAAGGCACACCAATCTCTAGGATAGAGCGCATATCACTCCATTTCCACTTCGTAGTGCTTAAAAGCGACATGTAAGGCCTGAACTTAGCTTTGAAATGCACCCAGAGAATCATGAGTAGCATCATTACCACACGGCTAATTAAGGTAGCGTAGGCAGCACCTTCAATGCCCATCGGCTCAAATCCGAACTTTCCGTAGATTAGAATCCAGTTGAGAAGTATGTTTAAAAGGTTGGACAGGAGACTCAGCCGCATAGCGGCCTTTGTGTCGCTTAAACCTTCCGTGAACTGCTTGTAGGTGAAGAAAATCTGGAGTGGGAAGAAGCTCAGTGCTACGATGGTGAAATAAGGGATGGCCGCCTCAGCTACCTCCGGATCTTGCCCAAAGTTGCTCATCCATGGTCGAATTCCAAAGAGACTGACAACTATGAGAATCCCCATCACCACATTGATAAATGAGCCGTTTTTGAATAGGCGTGAGGCCTTTCGAATGTCATCGGCTCCATCTGCATTCGCTACGAGAGGTGTTAGTCCATATGCGATACCTATTCCAAAGACCAGAGGAATGGCTAACAAGCTGTTCGCAAATGAGATTGCAGCAAGGGGAATAGGGCCAAGGTCGCCCACCATCATACTGTCAGCAACACCCACGGCAATTTGTCCCAATGATCCAATCATCACTGGATAGGCAAGAGACAAGCTCTTTTTGTATTCCGATTGTGGTGCGTTCAGCATGCCTAGAAAAAAAGAAATCCCCCGTTATTCGCGGGGGATCTTATTCTTGTTCTTGTGAATTATCCTTGTTGTTCGTAACGCTCTACTTCCCGCTGATAGAATGCTTCTGCCTCTTCAATGAGCTTGCTCACTTCATCGGTTACATCATCTTTGTTTTCTCCAGAAATATCGTCGAACCACTCAACTTCATCATTCTCAAGATTGAGGACGAATCTCGGAAATTCATTGTGCACAATGAACACGGCTTCTGGGTGATCGGTATTATCTCCGATTAGAAATTTTGGTACCATGGTGAGATTTTAACGAGACAAAATTAGCTCAATTCGAATGATTACGGCATAAATCTCAAAAAAAGAAAGCCACCCTCAATGGAGGATGGCTTTTATTGATCTGTGAGATCTAGTTAGAACAAGAAACCTACACCGAAAGTGATTGAAGTCAAATCGAGATTCAAACCGAAATCGCTCACAGTAGTGACAACTTCAGTTCCAGCAATATCTTGGGTTGTTGATGCGGAAGTATAGCCCAAGAAACCGTAATTGGCATCGAGGAATACATTGTCACTTACAAAATAGGCAAGGCCTACACCCAAACCTGCATTGAGTTCACTCAGAGATTCTTCGCTTTCTGCACCAGCCACAGTGGTAGTTTGTGTTCCCGATCCGAAGCCCAAACCAACACTACCATACATAGAGAATGACTCGGTGTACGGCATGTAATAGCGACCTTCAACAGACAAAGTGAACACATTATTTGATGTTTCAGTGGATGTGATCTCATCAGTAGTAGTCGCGTTGCCGAATCCAAGACCTAGGCCAACACTTACATTGTCCATGATGAAATAAGCGCCATTCACTCCAATCCCGAAATTGCTTCCGGAGAATTGATCTGTAGAATTGGTACCATCATCCACAGTGGTGCCGTTGCTGCTAAAACCTAAAATACCAGTTGCTGCAATTGATCCTTCAGACCATTGTGCGTTTGCTGAAAAGCTAAGTGCTAGAACTGCACCTAATGCTAGGAGAGACTTTTTCATAGTTTCTCAATTAATTGGTTAATACATCTACAAGATATTGAACCCATCCTCGCATTCTCAGTGTAAAAGGGTGTGAGTAATTAACAAAGGATTGTTAAGTAATTGATATTGAATAACTTACTTTTTGGCGTAACGATCTACATCCTCCTTTGATATTTCATTCCCACCTAAGATGTAGAGTCTTTCCATTACATTTCGAAATTCGCGAATGTTCCCAGCCCAATCCAATTGCTGTAAGGCTTTGATGGCATTCTCTTCAATTGCTTTAGGTGCAATTCCTTGCTCTTCACTAATCTTATTTCCGAAGTGATCCGCGAGTGCTGGGATATCTTCTTTTCTATCGTTAAGGCCTGGCACCCTCACTATAATGACTCCAAGTCTGTGGTACAAATCCTCTCGGAACTTTCCATCGGCAATTTCCTTTTGAAGATCTTTGTTCGTAGCGGCAACCACTCGAACATCTACTTTAATTTCTTTGTCACCACCTACCGGGGTAATCTTGTTCTCTTGAAGTGCTCGAAGAACCTTAGCCTGAGCTGATAGGCTCATGTCGCCAATTTCGTCGAGAAAGAGTGTTCCTCCACTAGCTAACTCAAATTTGCCTTTTCGATCCTTCACAGCCGAGGTAAATGCCCCTTTTTTATGCCCGAACAATTCAGATTCGATTAGCTCTGCAGGAATAGCGGCACAGTTCACCTCAATGAGAGGAGATTTATTTCTCGCACTTTTTTGATGAATGTGATGTGCGACGAGTTCTTTACCTGATCCATTCGGTCCCATTACAAGAACACGGGCTTCGGTAGGAGCAACTTTATCAATGACTTCTCGAACTTCCTGGAGGGCAGATGAATCGCCTATCATTTCGTATTTCTTGCTCACCTTCTTCTTCAACACCTTTACGGTGGTGGCCAGCTGCTTGCGATCTAGAGCATTTCGAACGGTATTCAAAAGACGATTTAGATCGGGTGGCTTGGAAATGAAATCATAGGCTCCTTTTTTAATACAGTCCACTGCGGTTTCAATGTCGCCATGGCCTGAGATCATAACCACCGCTGTATCTGGATAGTCCTTCACAATGTGATCGAGCACTTCGATACCATCCATTCCAGGCATTTTAATATCACAAAGGACGAGATCGTAGCTTTCCTTGGCAAGCTTATCTAATCCTACCTTTCCGTTTTCGGCGTCGTCCACTTGGAAACTCTTGTCTTCTTCTGAAAGGATATTGCGAAGAACTCTGCGAATGGCTTCTTCGTCTTCTATGATGAGAATCTTTGACATCTTATTTTTTTATTCGTTCGGCGTAGACACCTTCTTTGAGTGAATAGGTGGATAGTCGAATGTCTTCAATCTGAAGCAAATCCAATACCAAAGCAATTTGAATGGCGGACAGGTTTATCATTTCTGCCCGCATTTCTAGCATACCAGGCATCTCGAGGCGTTCTTCAATAGTTGCACTTTCCAATTGATCCATCGCTTCACGCAATTGGAGTGAATCAAACACACCGCTTATTTGTCCGCTTTGTAGAGGAAGTTGATTGTTTCGCAGTTGCACCACATCATAAATGGTGTCAAAAGAGCCAGAAGAACCAATGAGCGTAGTTGCTGGGTATTTCGAATGCGCTTCTACAAGGTCTGTGAGGGCCTCTCGGATATGATCTTTTACAAGCCCAGTTTCATCTTCCGTGATTGGATCTGAAGGTTGAAACAAATCGAGCAGACGAGTTACCCCCAGAGGATAGCTATTCGCCCAGAAAACTTCGTTTTCATTTCCCAGGATGAACTCGGTGCTTCCTCCGCCGATGTCCATTATTAGAACCGGTTGGTCGCCGATGCTGCATGCCTGCCTTACCCCTTTGAAGATTAACTCAGCTTCTCGTAGTCCGTCTATCACCTCAACTTGAATTTGAGTTGCCTCATAAATAGCTTCTACAAATTCGTTCCCATTGGAAGCGCTTCGAACTGCGCTCGTTGCGAAGGCTAGTATCATATCGACGTGATGGTCAGAAGTCGAGGTTTTATGGGAAATCATAGCCTCAATGCCTCTTTCGAACGCGTCTTCAGCAATTCGACCACTCGTAATTCCCTTACTTCCGAGCTTTACAGGAATCTTGTGATTAAAAATGGTATTTCCAGAATCCGTATCCCTGATTAACAGGTTGAAGGTATTGGTACCCAAATCAATAATGGCAATGCGCATGGCTAGCTTTGAGTTTTGTCGAATCTAGGTCCCTCGTCCTTGGGCCATTGTTTCACCCATAAGTCGCGTTGTGGGAATGGGATGGTTACGCCATTCTCCCGGAATTTTCGATCAATGGCGAATCGAATTTCACTCTTCACGGTCTCTATTCGAAACAGATTACTACTGTAGAAATAGATTTGGAAATCCAGTGAACTATTGCCGAAATCCCGGAATAACACCAAGGGTTGGGGTTCCTTCACACCCATGGGGTGTTCTGTTGCGGCCTCTAACAAGAGGTTCTTCACCAAATTCGTATCTGAACCATATGCCACTCCAACAGAAACGTGAAATCGAGTCACTTTTTTCGTCTGACTCCAGTTTATCACGTTCTGATTCGTTAGTTTCTGATTGGGGATAATCAAATAGATATCATCTCGTGTGAGAACCTGAGTAGTTCGCAATCCCACTTCAATCACCTTCCCAATTACTCCATCTACTTCTACAATATCGCCAACCGTTACCGTTCGCTCCATGAGGATTATAAATCCGGAAACGAAGTCCTTAAAGGTATCCTGGAGACCTAATCCAAGCCCAACAAAAAGCGCCGTTGAACCAAGTAGGAGAGGAGTGATTTGCACGCCAACATAGTCCAGTAAATAAACAACGGCGAACGTCCAGATTAGATAAGTAAGGATTTGGGTGATGGCATAAGCCTTCCCTTGGTCGAGTTTATTTGCAGATACGCGTTGGTTTAAACCTCTTCTAATCAGCCAAATGACTGCCCTGGATAAGAGTAGAACCAGCAAGATGATAAGCACGTCAAGCACACTGAGCGAAAAGTCGCGCTCCGAAATGGTGAAGTGAAAAAATTCAAAGCTCAATATGTCCTGCAGCCAGTTACTCATGAAGGGTTGTGTTTAATCCACTTCCAAAGTTCTTTGTAGGTAGGTTTTTTACCATACATCAAAATCCCAATTCGGTAGATCCGAGCGGCTAGTCCTGTCGTCAGAATAAAGCCTAAAACCGTCATGGTCATACTCAGCAAGAGTTGCCACATGGGAACGTCAAATGGCAAGCGAACCATCATAACAATTGGTGCGGTGAACGGAATAATTGAAAACCAAAAGGCCAAATCGCTATGCGGATTTTCAATGACATTGGTGCTGACGATGAGTCCAAGAATGAGTGGAATGGATATCGGAATCATAAACTGCTGTGAGTCTGTTTCCGAATCTACGGCCGAACCGATAGCAGCAAAAAGCGCCCCGTAAAGGAGATAACCTCCTATGAAGTAAAAGAGGAATGAAACGAGGATGCGCGTTACGGGCAAACTTTGAATTTGGTCAAATATCTTGGCGCCTTCTCTTGAAGTATCTACACCGGCTGCTATATTTTCTGGATTCAATTGATCAGCCAAGAACATCGTGCTTGTGACCTGAAAAATAATGACGCTCAGGACTACCCATATGGCAAACTGCACTACGCCCACTGCTCCAATTCCGAATATCTTTCCAGCCATGAGCTGGAACGGTTTAACAGAAGATATCAATACCTCAACAATGCGATTGGTTTTCTCCTCAATCACGCCTCTCATTATTTGAGCTGAATAGAGAAAAATGAAAATATAAATGAAGAATCCGGCAGCGTAGCCCACTACTATTTTGAGTTCGGTGGCGGATTCCTGCTCGCGACTCTCTGAAAGGTTGAATGTTTTCAGCGTCACGTTGGTTCGTGCATTGGCCACAATTCCGGGATCCACGTTTTCTGCCAAAAGCTTATGCTCAAGTATGGCTTCTTCAAGCAATTCGGTGGCGTAGTTCTCCAAGCTCAGCGAAATGTCCTCGTTGCCATACAAAGCCGCATTTCGCTTCCAGAAATCAGGGTCGCCAGAAGGACTCAACGGAACGTAAAAAAGAGCATCGAATTCATCTTTTTCTTCCAGAAGATTAATGGCATCTTCTCGACTAAACTCATTGGGATTTATAAAGGTGAGCTCATGCTTTTCGTCGGATTCTGTGCCCAAAAGCAATGTGCTTTCATCGAGAATCACAATCTTTTTTGGTCCGTCGGGAATAGAGGCAATCAATGCAGGGGCAATCATCAGTCCACCAAAAAGCAATGGTCCCAAAATGGTCATGACTAAAAAGCTGCGCTTTTTTACACGTGAGAGGAACTCCCTTTGAATGATTAGAAATGTCTTATTCATGATTGAGTACCATTTTGAACCATTCGTATAAATATGTCGTTCACACTTGGAATAACTTCCTCGAAATGATCGATGGTGGCCATCGGTAAAAGCGTTTCTAAAAGAGCATTGGGCGGAGTTCCTGCCGGGAGTCGAACTGTGGCTTCTCGGTGGTCTTGCCAATCGTGATCATCTAACAATTCGAAGTTTTTCGAAATCGCAGAGGTAACCTGACCCGAATTGCCAACGTAGGCAATTTTGAAGGTGTTCGTTCTAAATTCATTTCGAATGGTTTTCAAAGGACCTTCAAGAATTTTCTCGGATTGATTGATCAATGTGATGTGATCGCAGATTTCTTCCACACTTTCCATTCGGTGTGTAGAGAATATGATGGTAGCGCCATTCTTATTGAGGCGGCGAATTTCTGACTTAATCAGTTCTGTGTTAATGGGGTCGAATCCGGTAAAGGGTTCGTCAAAAATCAAAAGTTCCGGATTGTGGAGAACGGTTACAATGAATTGCACCTTTTGGGCCATTCCTTTGCTCAATTCTTCGATCTTCTTGTTCCACCAAGTTTCGATTTCAAACCGTTCAAACCACTCCTTGAGTTTTGATTTGGCCTCGGAAGTGCTGAGTCCTTTTAGGCGACACAAGTAAAGCGCTTGCTCGCCTACCGTCATTTTTTTATAAAGTCCGCGTTCTTCTGGCAAATAGCCAATTTTACCAATGTCAGAAGGGGAAAGCGGCTTTCCGTTGAAGAGCAGCTTGCCTGAATCAGGAGCGGTAATCTGATTGATAATTCGGATGAAACTGGTTTTACCCGCACCATTAGGACCTAATAATCCATAAATACTTCCCCGTGGTATTTGTAAGGAAAGGTTGGTAAGTGCTTGGTGACCTTCGTAGGTTTTGTTGATTTCAATCGCTTCTAAATGCGAATCCATGTGTGTCTTAGGTTAAGCACCTAAGATAGCTATCCTTTGCGGTACCGTCAAGTTATTCCACAATCAGGTTTTTTACGTTGAGTGCTTGCTGTATGTGACGATGCGTATGTCCGAGAACAAATGCCAGGGCATCACCCATTCGGAATTTAACAACGGAGCCTAAAGCACTTTTGATTAGCGTGCTTTTCCAGGGTAAAGCATGTGACTTCTCAATAACCAATCGCAGTCGTTCCATATCGCCCTGAAAATCTTCAAAAACGACCTGTTCAGAGAGTTTAGCCTCTGGATGCTGCTCATTTAGCGGGCGCAGTCGCGCGAAGGTCTTCATCTTCCATCGAATTTTACCTTCTTTGGGCGACATGGCAGAAATCATGAAATTCCCCATCGGGCCACCTTGATAGATATCCTCGGAATGACTTCCATCGGAATAAGAATCGATGCGTCTTTCGAATGCCTTTAGGTAGAGCCCGTTTACCTTGTTGATATGATCAAAGCACTGTAGAATACTCCATGAATCAGGCCGAATTTTGGCATTTAAATCCCCAGCTTCCAGGTAGTAGAAGGATTTTTCAACCAGTGAAATAAGTTCTTTCCGTTGAATTTCTAGTTGCCGGGCAAATTCTAACTGCGTCATGAATCTACAGTGTGTATAGATAAAAGTGGTGTCAAAAGGTTCATCGCATCCGTGATATTCTCCACCTGATTGATTACCAAACTCAATTTCTCATTGCGCTGCTTCATTTGAGCGCGCTTGTGATGTTGTTGAGTGAACAGAAGCATGGCTTTGAAAGTATCACTCTCGAAGTATTCACTGTCTTGTTTGATTAGAAAATACCCTATGAATTTACCCATTTTGAGTACGATCTTTTCGAAGCCCAGCCTTTGACCCATCCAGCGCAACTTCATAGAAGAAATCAAGTTGATCACCTCTTTAGGTAACGGGCCAAAACGGTCTTCTAATCCACGGGAGAATTCCGGAAGTTCCTCCTCGGTCTGCAGATTGTTCAACTGTTGGTACAATCGCAGTCGCTCTTCAATATTATTGACGTAGTCATCGGGAATGAGTAACTCTAAGTCGGTATCCAGTTGACACTCCTTCACATATTTCCCATCCCTCAATTCTTCATCGTAGAGATCTTTAAACTCCGTCTCTTTGAGTTCTTCAACCGCCTCTGCTAGAATCTTCTGATAAGCTTCAATTCCCATATCAGTAATGAATCCGCTTTGCTCCGCGCCGAGTAAGTCGCCAGCCCCCCTGATTTCAAGATCTCTCAATGCAATTTTAAATCCACTTCCCAAATCGCTGAACTGCTCGATGGCTTGCAGGCGTTTGCGGGATTCATCTGGCAAGGTTCCAATTGGAGGAGTGATGAGTTTGCAAAATGCTTTCTTATTGCTTCGGCCCACTCTTCCTCGCATCTGATGCAAATCGGAGAGTCCGAAGTTTTGGGCGTGGTTGATGATGATGGTATTGGCATTTGGAACATCCAATCCACTTTCTATGATGGTAGTGCTCACGAGCACGTCAAACTCTCCTTCCATGAATTGCATCATGAGATCTTCGAGCTTTTTACCGTCCATTTGACCGTGACCAATTCCAATCCGCAAATCAGGACACAGCCTTTGAAGGGTGCCGGCCACTTCTTGGATATTCTGAATGCGATTATGGACAAAGAACACTTGGCCTCCTCGAGAAACTTCGTACATGACGGCATCGCGAATCGACTCTTCATTGAATCCAATGATTTCGGTTTCAATGGGTTGCCGATTAGGTGGTGGCGTGTTAATCACGCTTAAATCTCTCGCGGCCATTAAAGAGAATTGCAACGTTCTCGGAATAGGCGTTGCGGTCAAGGTGAGCGTATCCACGTTAACCCGCATCGTTTTGAGTTTATCTTTTACGGACACACCGAACTTCTGCTCTTCATCGATAACAAGCAATCCAAGGTCCTTGAACTTGACGTCCTTTCCAACGAGTCGATGCGTTCCAATAATGATATCAATTTTCCCTTCCTCGAGATCTTTGAGGGTTTGTCGCGTTTTGGCCGGACTTTTAAATCGATTTAGATAATCGATTCTAACCGGGAAATCTTTGAGCCGTGCCGAGAAACTCTTATGATGCTGGAAGGCGAGGATGGTGGTAGGAACCAATACCGCTACTTGTTTGCCATCTGTGGCTGCTTTGAACGCGGCCCGCATGGCTACCTCGGTCTTTCCAAAACCTACATCGCCACATACCAAACGATCCATAGGCATGGTTTTCTCCATGTCAGCTTTCACATCTTGAGTGGCCTTGAACTGGTCTGGTGTATCTTCATAGAGAAACGAAGCTTCCAACTCGTGTTGCAGATAACTGTCTGGTGCGAAAGCAAACCCTTTAGCCTCCCGCCGCTTGGCATAGAGCTGAATCAGGTCATAGGCAATTTCCTTTACCTTCTTTTTGGTCTTTTTCTTCAGATTACTCCATGCCGGGGAACCTAGTTTGTTGATGCTCGGCGCCGTACCATCTTTGGAGTTGTACTTGGAAATTTTGTGAAGGGAGTGGATCGATATGTAGAGCACATCGCTATCGCGATAAACCAGTTTAATGGCCTCTTGGATTTTGCCGTTCACATCAATTTTCTGCAGCCCGCCAAATTTGCCAATACCGTGATCAATATGTGTGACAAAATCACCGTACTGTAAGCTGTTGAGCTCTTGAAGAGTGATGCTTTGCTTCTTTTCGAATCCGTTTTTAAGACGGAATCGCTGGTAGCGCTCAAATATCTGGTGATCGGTATAACACGCAATTCTTCGTTGTGTGTCTTCCCAACCTTCATGTAAGGCCCCGAGTACAGGGGTAAATGTCACTTTTACGCCTAGGTCTTCGAATATGGAATGGAAACGCTCAATCTGTTGCTGGTTGTTACACAGTATATGATTGGTATATCCTTTTTCTGAATTCGCGTTTAGTGTGTCTTTGAGTAACTCGAAGTTCTTGTTGAAGCTCGGTTGAGGCTGAACTTCAAAATCGGTGATATTCCCATTTAATTGCGAGCGCGCACCAAACTCCACACAAGTGAAGTTGAGTAGGTCTGAAAGGAAATCATCGCCCCGAGTGAACATCTCGTAGGGCTTGTAATGCTTAATATCAGCCGAAAGACCAGCGTATATTTCTTCCGCCTTTTCGTAGAGTTTATCGAGAGCCTGTTTTGAGGATTGCTTGTTCTTGATCCAAATGCGCGTTTGGTCTGGAATGTATTCGAGAAAGCGCTCTCGGGTTTCAAGCACCCTCTTGTTGTCCACATTTGGGACAATCTCCATCCTTTTGATGGGCTCAATCGAAAGTTGTGATTCAACGTCGAAGCTTCGAATAGAATCAACTTCGTCTCCGAAAAATTCAATTCGCACTGGATGATTATGAGCAAAACTGAATACATCAGCAATGCCACCTCGAATGCTAAATTGCCCCGGATCGGTTACAAAATCCACCCTCTGAAAATGATACTCGAAAAGGGTTTCGTTCAGAAACTCGATGCCAAGCTTTTCCCCAGTTTTGATTTGAAGTGTGTTGGCGCGAAGTTCTTTTTTCGTGATGACCTGCTCGAAAAGTGCCTCTGCATACGACACAATCAATGGTGATTTGCGTCGGTTCGAGATTCGATTTAATACCTCTGCCCTAAGCAGGACATTTGCATTATTGGTGCCGTCTACTTCGTAGGGCCGGCGGTACGATCCAGGATAGAAGAGCACGTCCTTATCCTTTACGAGTTTTTCCAGATCGTTTAAGATGTAAGCGGCTTCTTCCTTGTCATTCAAAATGAGTAGGAGTGGCTGGTCGTCCTCCTCATATGCTGCAGCAGCAAGAATGGAGATGAAAGATCCGGGCACGCCGGCAAGCCCCAAACTTGAACCTTTGGGGGTGGTGGCAATCTGTTGAATCCAGCTTTTTACACTGGGGTCATCACTATAAAGTGAACGTAACTCTCTTGCGTCCAAGTTTAATTTTGTTCCGACCGAATAAAGTCTTCTGCCTTATTCACCATTGCGCTCGATCCTATAAAATAAGGAACGCGTTGGTGTAAAGCTTCGGGTTCAATATCCAATATTCTGTTTTGTCCGTCTGATGCTTTCCCGCCCGCTTGTTCTGCAATGAGGGCAAGTGGATTGCATTCGTATAGCAATCGTAACTTCCCTTGAGGTGCCTTTGTTCCGGTAGGGTAAATATAAATTCCTCCCTTGAGTAGATTGCGATGAAAATCACTTACCAAAGAGCCAATGTATCGCGAAGTATAAGGGCGGAATGTGGCCTCATCTACCTCCTGACAATACTTGAGGTACTTCTTTACACCGGCTGGGAAGTGTGCATAGTTTCCTTCGTTGATGGAGTAGATTTTTCCTTCTTCAGGAATGGTCATTTGGGGATGTGATAAACAAAATACACCTATGGAAGGATCAAGCGTAAATCCATTAACACCGTGACCCGTCGTGTAAACCAGCATGGTTGAAGATCCATATACCACGTAACCCGCTGCTACTTGTTTGTTTCCCGGTTGTAGAAAGTCTTCGAGCGAAACGGGTGAACCTACCGGTGTAACTCTCCTGTAAATGGAGAAAATGGTTCCTACCGATACGTTCACATCAATATTAGACGAACCATCCAAAGGATCCATGAGTACAACGTACTTGGCGTCTTTGTGGATTTCGTCATTGAAAGAGATGAAATCTTCTAGCTCTTCTGAACCTACACCACAAACTTCACCCATAGCCCGCATTGCATTGATGAACGTATCATTGGCATATACGTCGAGTTTCATTTGATTCTCGCCTTGGACATTCTCTGCACCCACAGCTCCAAGAATATCGGCTAATCCAGCTTTGTTAATCTCGCGGTTCACCACTTTCGCGGCTAATCGGATAGAGGTGAGGAGTTGAGACAGTTCACCAGTGGCGTACGGGAATTCACTTTGCTTTTCAACGATGAATTCACCTAGGGTTGTTGGTCTTTGCATGAAAATTGTTTCTGAGCGAAACAAAGATAGGTATGCTCATCGAATTGGACGTCCGCATTTGATAGAGTTACACGTTCACCCTTCATCAAAACAATCTTAATAGGTTAGAAAAAAATAACTTAATGTTATAAAATAGTTCAAAGAGTTGAAAATGATTGTCTACTCAGTCTTCCGCCATTACATTTGCAGCCCTAAATTCAATTGAAGATGAAGCAGCAGGCCATAGAGTGAAACCGAGAAATCGCGGAACAACTTATTCAAGAATTTGATTCTCCTTTGTTTGTGTATGATGCGGCTGTCATTGAGCGTCAGTATAAGCGCTTGCGTTCGGCATTCAATCGATGTGCTACTCGCATTCACTTTGCGGGTAAGTCTTTGAATAATATCAATATCTGGAAGTGCCTACAAGATTTAGGTGCAGGTTTTGACGCCGTCTCAATTGAAGAAGTTGAACTGGCTATTCACGCGGGCTTCGATCCAAGGCAAATTCTCTTCACACCCAATAGCGTTGGCATAGCTGAATATGAGCAAGCCATCAGAATGGGTGTACATATTAACGTCGATAATCTCACGGTACTTGAAGAGCTGGCTGCCATATACGGCGACCGCGTGTCAATGGGCAATCGAATCAATCCGCACATTCTAGCGGGAGGGATCCACAAGATTTCTACAGGTCATATCGATAGTAAATTTGGAATTTCAGTGCATCAAATGCGTCACCTGCACCGCATTGTGAATCACTATGGTCTTCGCATTGATGGATTGCACATGCACACAGGAAGTGAGATTTTGGATATAGAAGTCTTCCTCAGTGGTGCCCAAATTCTGTTAGATCATGCGCTTGATTTTCCTCACCTGGAGTATGTTGATTTCGGATCTGGATTTAAAGTAGCCTATGAACCAGGAGGTCTAGAAACGCATGTAGAGGAATTGGGAGTTCAAACGTGCAACCTGTTCACCCAGTTCTGCGAAGAATATGGCAAAGAACTCGAATTGATTTTTGAACCGGGTAAATTCTTAGTGTCTGAAGCCGGGACGTTTCTTACCACTGCACAAGTAATCAAGCAAACCACCAGCACTGTTTTTGTTGGCGTAAATAGTGGGATGAATCACTTCATTCGCCCCATGTTCTATGACTCTTGCCATCACATCGATAATCTCACAAATCCAGAAGGTAAACAGCGCATATACTCTGTTGTAGGTTACATTTGTGAAACAGACACCTTCGCGTGGGATCGTCCGTTACCTGAAGTGCGTCAAGGAGATATTTTAGCCTTCCGAAACGCGGGGGCCTATGTAATGTCGATAGCGAGCAACTACAATAGTAGAAGACTCCCGGCTGAGGTATTGCACATCAATGGTGAATATCATCTTATTCGCAAGCGACAGGATATTTCAGATTTGCTACGCGATCAGATTGAAATTGAATGGAATCAAGTATTGAGTTAAGAAGAGGCGTACAAGCAGACCTTCCATCTGTGTTGAGCTTTATTGAGCAGTTAGCCATCTTTGAACGCGAACCCCACGCCGTTGAGGTGTCGATTGAAGAACTAAAATCCGATTTCAGAGCGCAGAAGTTCGACTTCTTCGTAGCAGAATTATCCTCCGAGATTGTGGGCATTGCTCTGTTTTATGAGCGCTACAGCACATGGAAGGGTTCCTATATTCATTTGGAGGATTTAATCGTAAAGGAAGAGATTCGGGGGAAAGGAATAGGCCGCATGTTGTTGGAAGCTATTATTGCCGAATCGAAAAAGCGAAAAGCGCGTCGTTTGGGTTGGGAGGTACTCGATTGGAATACCCCGGCCGTGAAGTTTTATGAATCTATCGGAGCATCGATTGAAAAAGAATGGTTGCAATGTCGAATGTCCGAAGATGTCATTGAGAACTTTACCTTCGTTAATTACGAGCGCATAAAAGAGATATTGGAATGAGCGATACATATCGCGTATATAAGTTCGGTGGGGCCTCCGTGAAGGATGCCGCATCTGTGAGAAACGTTTCTCGTATCATAGAGCATCACGCCAGAGAACCTATGATTGTTGTGGTTTCTGCCATGGGTAAAATGACCAATGCTCTTGAGAATGTCATTTCAGCAGTGATTGAACAGGATGAATATCGGCTGAATGATGCGCTTCGGTATGTGATTGATTTTCACATCGCCATTTTGGGCGACTTGTTTCAAGAAGGTCATGTTATATGGTCAGTTGTTCAAAATTTGTTTGACGACCTTAGGTACCAATCTGTTCTTCAAGACAGTGAGCGTTATGGTCAAGTATATGATCGAATCATTGGGTTCGGAGAAATGCTCTCTACTCAAATCGTTCACCATTATTTGATTGAATGCGCTCAAGAAAGCTATTGGCATTCAGCACATGAATTAGTGGTTACCAACGGTGCGCATAGAAGAGCTACAGTTGATTTTGAGATGACGAGTAAACGAGTGGCACAAGCTGTGCGTCCTTCGGGGATTCACATCGTTCAAGGTTTTCTGGGAGCTGCTTCGGATGGTGTGCCTACAACATTGGGTAGGGAAGGATCCGACTATACAGCTGCCGTAATGGCCTATGTATTGGATGCTGCGGAACTTTGTATTTGGAAAGATGTAGGTGGAGTTCTTACCGGGGACCCGAAGGTGTTTGACGATGTTGTTCGCCTGGAGACTATATCGTTTCGCGAGGCTATTGAGCTCGCTTACTATGGGGCATCTGTTATCCACCCCAAAACTATTCAACCTCTTCAGCGCAAGGAGATCCCCTTGTATGTGAAGAGCTTCGTAGATCCACTGGCTCCAGGAACTGTCATTCAAAAAGGAGAATGGTTATATCCTATGTCGCCTTGTTTCATTCGCAAAGAGAATCAAGTACTCATTACCTTGAGCACGAGGGATTTGGCCTTCATTGTTGAAGATCATTTGAGCAAGATTTACCAAGTCTTTCACGATGCTGGAATTGCCGTAAATACGATGCAAAACTCGGCCATCAGTTCTAGCTTTTGTATTAATCACGACCCTGTTTTACTGCCTGGCGTGCTCGAAAAGCTCTCCGAGATATTTAATGTGAAGCACAATGACGGGCTTAGCTTATATACAATTCGTCATTATGATAAAACGGCGGTTCAGTCCATTCGAGCGAAAGGTGAGGTATATCTGGAACAGGTAACAAGGCACACCCATCAGTTAGTTTTAAAGGAGACCGCGAAGCGTATTAATTGAAAGCGTGTTCCATTGCGGTGAATTACTACATTTGTGAGCATGAAAACCAAACAACTCATCGCTAAAGAAGACTTAGCTAAAGCAGCTAAATTGGACAAGTATGGTATGGGTTGGCTAGCGGGTGTGGTAATGGACGTTACCAAGTTATCCGAACTCAATCAGATTTACGAGCGATTTTCTGATCAAAAGGGCATAGAGTTTATCGATGCCGTTTTCGATCATTTAGGCGTTGGATTTGACTATTTCGAAGACGAGCTCAAGCGAATTCCAACAGAAGGGCCTTTTATAACGGTATCGAATCATCCATTGGGTGGAATAGACGGATTGGTTTTACTAAAGTTGATTTCCATTGTCCGTCCTGATTTTAAGGTGATGGCCAATTTCTTACTGAAGAAAATCGATCCTTTATCGGATCAATTTTTTGCCGTAAATCCTTTTGAGGAGCGTAAGGATGCGTTCAATTCGGCTATCGGACTGAAAGAGGCCTTTCGCCATGTGAAAGAAGGAAAGGGATTAGGGATTTTCCCAGCAGGAGAAGTTAGCGCCTACAAGTTTGGAGAAGGAAAAGTTATCGATAGAGAATGGCAAGAAGGTGCCATGAAACTGGCGGAAAAGTTGGACGTTCCAGTAGTGCCCATCTATTTTAAAGCCAAGAATTCGCCTTTATTCTACGTCCTCTCTTCGCTTTCGTCGATGTTGCAAACGGCGAAACTTCCAAGTGAATTACTCACTCAGCGAAACAAGCAGATCTTGGTGCGGATCGGGAAGCCTGTCACAGTTGATGAGAAGAAAGCCTGCAAGGATACGCATGAACTCAGTGCACTGTTACGCGAACGCACCTACCGTTTATCTGCCCCACTGGAAGATCCTTCTCGATTGGAGCGTATTCGCAAGGTTGTGGCGAGAAGTCCCAAAGAACCAGCGCGAATTATAAGTCCAACTCCCCAAAACTATATTTGGGACGAGATTGAAACCTTGCGGGAGGATGGTTTCCGGATGACGGAGTTCAGAACTTTCGAAGTCTTTTGTGCACCTGCTGATAAGATTCCTAGCATTCTTAGAGAAATTGGTCGCCTTCGAGAAATTACTTTCCGCGATGTCGGTGAAGGCACAAATGAGGAGACTGATCTAGACGATTACGACTATGAATATCTTCACTTGTTCCTTTGGGATAATCAGGCTCAAACCATTGTAGGCGCTTACCGTTTGGGTATGGGTGCTGATATTTTTGAGTCAAAAGGTATCAAGGGATTCTATGTGCAAAGTCTGTTTAGAATTGAGGATGAGGCCTTCCCGATTTTCAAGCAGTCTTTGGAAATGGGGCGTGCATTCATCGTGAAAGAATATCAGCAGAAACCTATGCCACTCTTCCTGTTGTGGAAAGGAATAGTGCACGTTATTTTAAGGAACCCTGATAAGGTCCGTTACTTGACGGGTTGTGTGAGTATTTCCAATCAGTTTTCGACCTTTTCTAAGGCGATGATGATTGCCTATGTTCAACACCATTTTTACGATAAGCGATTGGGTGAATACATCCACCCAAGAAAGGAGTTCAGAGTAAAGCTCAGTGATGAAGATGAACGCTTTATAAAGAACACATCAGGGGAGGACTTGAATAAGTTCGATCGCTTCATCGATGAAGTTGAGCCAGGCAATATGCGATTCCCAGTACTCTTCAAGAAGTACATTAAACAGAATGCAAAGATTGTGAGCTTTAATGTGGATCCGAAGTTCAACAATTCTGTAGATGGTTTCATGTATATCGATATCAATGATCTTCCAGAGCAAACCATCCAACCTGTGCTCGAGGAGCTTGAAGAAGCGACCAAGCGGGAAGTGAAAAAAGGGAACGCCTAGTTTTAGTCCAAAATCTCGATCATTTTATCAGCTAGTACCGTAGCCATTTTTTCGAAAGCCTCTGCGGTCCATCCGGCAATATGGGGGGTAAGTAAAACGTTTTCACTCTCAATCAATCTTGCCAAAACTGGATTTTCAGAAGTATCTAGTTTGAACGAATTACTTTCAAACTCATTTACATCAAGGCCCGCCCCGAGCACCTTACCACGCTCAATGGCTGTTAACAGTGCCTCGGTATCCACTACCGGGCCTCGAGCTGTATTTATAAAGAAAACGGACTTTTGGGTGTTTTGCCAAAAGCGATCGTCAATCATATGTCTGGTATCTTCGGTGAGAGGGACATGTAAAGAAATGATATCGGCTTTTTCTTTAAGTTCTTCGAGAGATACCTGTTCTATGTTTGAATCTGGCCAAGGATGGACATAAGGGTCGCAGGCAATGAGGTTGGCATCGAATCCGGATAGTACTTTAGCGAAGGAGCGTCCCATATTGCCCAAGCCGATGATTCCTACCGTTTTTCCACTGAGCTCAAAACCGGTGTTTTCATGTCTGCGCCATAACCCTTGTCGAACTTCAGCATCAGCCCGTCTGATGTGATTCATCAAATTGAGCAATAAGCCCAGGGCGTGTTCTCCTACGGCCTGACGATTCCCTTCGGGGGCATTTAAACAGCTTACGCCGAATTGCTCTGCCGCTCTTAAGTCGATATTCTCGAGTCCGGCCCCAAATCGTCCGATGCACTTCAAGTTTGTACCGGCTTTAAAGAAGGATTCATCGATAGGAAATCGGCTTCGAATGACTGCTCCTTCAAACTGATGAAGCTCTGCTAGCACTCGCTCTCGCGACCAAGTTGTGCCATTAATGAGCTTATGACCTGCTTCGCGCAATCTCTCCTCTAAGATGAGGTGTGTGCTATCTATGAGTAGAACGTTCATCGAAAAAAGTAGGTCATACCCACATTGGCTGTGCCCTCATTGAAATCCAAATAATTGGTACTCGAACCAAAGTATGCATCTACTGAAAATGCACTAGTAATGAGCACTGACCCACCCACATTGTAAGCTGATTTTCCTTCTGCTAAATCGAAAGTAAATATTTCAGCAAACACCATCCATCTCCCAAAGGAGTAACTCCCATTCAGGGTTGCTGTAAAACGCGGGAAGGAGGTACTTTCCAAATCATAAGAAACGAGCCCAACGGTACTTGATAGATTCCAGTGATTGTCGAAGGAGTAACTCACGGTGGCATTTAATCGCATTCCATAAGCAATCCGAGAAGAGTTGATCGCAAACGTATCGCGCTGAGAGGTATCAGGCACAAATCCCTGAAAAATCAGTGTTTCTCGAGACACTATGCTGCCAATCGAAGTTCCCGCGAGTATACCAACTCCCAGCTTATCATTGATGTCCTTACCCACACGATACCACAAGCCCGCGAAGTGTTCGGCGCGTAAAGAACTTATGTCTGAAAAGAGAAATGGGTTGTCAATAATTCTTTCCTCTCCTGTGTTTAAGGAGGATAATTCAAGGTCGAATTCACCTATGCACGTGCCAAATCGCACTTGTGCACTGTAGGCGGCCTGCTGTCCAAACTCAATATCGCGGTAAGAAAGTCCAAACTGAACCATTTGCCCTATGCTCAAATGATCGTAATCAAAAGTATTTCCCGGTCTGTCAGAGTGTAACGGTTCGATATAGGGCAGAATATCGACTTGGATAGAGTCTACTTCCAATGTATCGAGTTGACCGTATATCAGGTTCGAGGCAAGTAGTACTGCAAGGAACGTGGTAAATCTTCGCATCTCAAAAACCTAAAATTGCTTTTCCAATGGCAAAGTAGATAAAGAGCCCCAAAACGTCATTGGCCGTTGTGATAAATGGGCCCGTGGCCAGAGCGGGATCTACTTTGTATTTATCGAGGACGAGGGGAACGAAGGTTCCAAATAGACTGGCAAAGATTATGACCGCTAATAACGCTAAGCCAACCGTCATGGCCAATGCGGAGGAATAACCCATCACTAAGCTAATGCCATAAATGGTGACGGCACATATGAACCCATTGAGTAAACCAACGCTGAGTTCCTTTGATAGCCGTTTGATGACCCCTTCGGATATGCTTTCGTTAGCTAAGGCTTGTACGACAATGGCACTGGATTGTACTCCTACATTTCCACCCATCGCAGCGATTAGTGGAATGAAGAATGCGAGTTGAGGAATTTTTCCAAGTTCAACTTCATTTTGCCCAATAACCGATGCGGCAACAACCCCTCCTAATAATCCAATAAGCAACCAAGGCAGACGAGCACGAGTTAATTCAAAGATGGAATCACTCGCTTCAACATCTTCACTCAAACCTGAAGCTAGTTGGTAGTCGCGGTCGGCTTCTTCCTTGATTACATCCACCACATCGTCAAGCGTGATTCGACCTAGAAGACGACCCATATCATCTACCACTGGAATCACGAACATGTCGTACTTATTCATTACCCGAGCCACTTCCTCATTATCGGTCGTAGATCGAACGCTGTGGTATTTGTCGTTGAAAACCTCCTTAATAGGAGTTCTCGTAGAGGTGGTCAGGAGTTTTTTGAGGCTCAACGTGCCAAGGAGTACCTCGTTGTCATCTACCACGTAAACGGCGTGAACCTGTTCCACTTCTTCGGCTTGTTTGCGCATCTCACGTACGCATGTCAATACCGTCCAGTTGTGATTCACTTTCACCAATTCCGTTGCCATAAGCGCACCTGCAGTATCTTCCGCGTGCGTCAAAAGGTTAGCAATCTGTTTGGCCTGCTCTATATCTTCGAGGTTCGAAAGGACCTCTAGTTTCTTGTCTTCGTCGAGCTCACTGAGAATATCAGCAGCATCATCGGAGTCAAGGTTTTCGACTACATCATGCGCAATTTCTTCTCCTGTAAAGGTGTCGAGGATCTCTTTACGAGAGTCTTCATCCAATTGAACCAGCACTTCACCAAGCAAATCTGCTTCGATGTGTTCGGTAATGGATAAGGTCTCCTCTTTATTGAGCTCGTCTAGCACTTCTGCAATATCCGCAGGGTGCAGCTCACACAAATCGATAGCTACATCTTTGGCTTGGCCATTAGCCAAACGATCGCTGAGCTCTTTCAGATATTCTTGGGTGAGTTCAAAACTCATATTTTCAGTGCCTTGGTCAGTTGGACAAAATCTTTATACCCGATTTGTTCGGCTCTTTTTGGGAGCAATGCTTCGGTTTCAGAATTGTGTTCGAAAGGTAACGATTTGAGTGCGTTCCTCAAGGTTTTACGTCGTTGGTTAAAAGCGGTTTTCACGACGGTTTTAAGTGATTTAAACGGTACATCAGGATCAACGGACTTTCTGCGCATCACCATAACCCCGCTTTTTACCTTTGGTGGCGGATTGAAAACGTGTTCATCCACTGTAAAACAGTACTCAACATCGTAATAGGCCTGGCAGAGCACTGAAAGAATGCCATAGTCTTTGGAGCCGGGCTTCGTGGCAATTCGAAAGGCCACTTCTTTTTGAAACATGCCGCCAAACTCAGGGATTTGATCCCTATTTTCTAGAACTTTAAAGACAATCTGCGAACTAATGTTGTAGGGAAAGTTCCCAATAACGGCATACTTCTCTTCCCCGAAGATTCGCTTGAAATCGAATTTCAGAAAGTCTTCATTTAGGATGCGATCACTTAGTTTCGGGTAGTGCGCCTGGAGCCAAGTAACGGATTCGGAATCGAGCTCGACCACCCAGGTGTCATAGGTCTTCTTGAGTAAAAATTGAGTTAACACACCCATTCCAGGTCCGATTTCGAGGACCTTGGTGTAGCTATCACCTTGCAGAACGTTGGCAATGCGTTCAGCGATGGATTCGTCTTTAAGAAAATGTTGCCCGAGGTGTTTCTTCGCCCTTACTGTTGACATATAGTCAAAGGTAGCGGAAATGCGGAAGAGATTCAGGTCGCGATTCCTTCAAATGACTACCTGATAGCCTGGCTCGGTCAAAACATCCCAACTAAACGAGCAGGCCGGCTCTCTTTAGTAGTGCATCAGGCTTGGGTTCACGACCCTTAAATTCTACAAAGAGATTCATTGGATGTTCCGTTCCACCGGAGGAAAGAAGCTTTCTAAAACGTGCAGCTGTATCCGCATTAAATAGACCTTCTTGCGCAAAACTCTCAAATGCATCGGCATCTAGCACCTCAGCCCATTTGTAAGAGTAATATCCAGAACTATATCCGCCCTGGAAAATGTGAGAGAATGCGGTAGACATTGCTGTTCCAGAAGTTTCTGGAAACAAACTGAAGGGAGCAAAAATATCATCTTCGAACGCTTCAATATCCGCACTAAAATCGCCAGAAGCATTGTGCCATGCCATGTCAAGATAGCCGAAGCTCAATTGGCGAACAGTGGCATATCCCTCCATGAAGGTGGCACTTTTCCTCAGTTTATCTACGAGGTCTTGTGGGATGATCTCGTTGGTTTTATAGTGCTTAGCGAAAAGTTCCAGTGCCTCTGGTTCATAACACCAATTCTCCATGATTTGAGATGGAAGCTCTACAAAGTCCCAGTAAACGGAAGTTCCCGTGAGACCTGGATAGTTTCCTTTGGCCAGAATTCCATGTAGTGCATGTCCAAACTCATGGAACAGGGTTGTTACTTCTTGGAAAGTGAGTAGAGCAGGGGTACTTCCTGTTGGAGGGGTAAAGTTGCAAACAATGCTAATATGCGGTCGATGTTCCACTTTAGCACGGGTGTATTGACTCCCATAAGAAGTCATCCAAGCGCCATTCCGTTTCCCCTTTCTTGGATGGAAGTCGGCATAAAAAACGGATAGATGAGATCCGTCTTGGTCCAGTACTTCAAAAGTGCGAACATCCTCGTGGTATTTTGGAATATCATTGCGTTCGATGAAGCGAATTCCATAGAGCTTGTGCGCCACTTCAAAAGCTCCGTCAAGAACTCGTTCGAGCGGGAAAAAGGGCTTCAAGGCTTCGTCATCTACATCGAACTTCTCTTTTTTTAGTTTTTCGCTGTAGAATCCAAAATCCCATCGTTGCAAAGGATAAATTCTGTCTTTTTTCTGAGCATACTGTGCCACTTCTTCAACATCGGCATGCGCTGCAGGCAAGGCCTTCTCTTTCAGATTGTTTAGAAAGGCAATAACTGTTTCGGGTGTTTGAGCCATGCGCTCAGTCAAAACGAAGTGGGCATGCGTGTCAAATCCAAGCAATTGGGCGCGTTTAGCCCGCAACTGGGCAATTTTTTGAACAATTTCTGAATTGTTGTGGTCGTTGGCGTTGAACCCGCGTTTTGAGAAGGCTTCCCACAACTCCCTTCGAAGCTCCCGATTTTCTGCATAGGTCATGAAGGCCATGTACGAAGGGTAATCTAGGGTAATCACCCATCCCTCCAATTCGCGATCACTTGCCGCTTGCTTGGCCATCGAGATGGCGTATTCAGGTAAACCGGCCAATTGATTTTTTTCGGTGAGATGAAGCTTGAAATCGTTGGTGTCGGCCAACACGTTTTCTCCAAACTGCAATCCCAATGTGCTCAGCTCCTCATCGATTCCTCTCAATTCTTCTTTCTGATTATCGTTGAGGTTGGCACCATTGCGCGTAAAGGACTTCCAAGTTTTGTCCAAGAGTCGATCTTGTTCCGTAGAAAGGTTAAGAGCTGATCTGTTTTGATATATCTCATCTACCTTTTCAAACAACGCCTTATTGAGCATTACATCATTCCCAAACGCCGTGAGCTTGGGTGAAATCTCGCGAGCGTATTTTTGAATATCGTCGTTGGTTTCAGCTGAATTCAAATTGAAAAAAACCTCTGCAATTCGATTGAGTTCAAGGCTAGCAAACTCGAGTTCTTCAATGACGTTGAAGAAGGTCGGTGCCTCAACAGCAGCTATAACATTTATTCTTTCTTGAGCTAATTCCATGGCCTTCTCAACCGCTGGGAGGAAGTCTTCCGTGGAAATGTCGTCAAAGGGAATGGATTCGAATGGGGTGTTGTATGGGGGAAGGAGAGGATTGTTGCCTTGCATGAATTAGTGTTTTATCCTTACAAAGATGCTTAACAAGGTTGTCGTAAACAAGGTTTGCCAGGCCAGGATTAAAAGAAAAGCGCCCCGAATTCGCTTGAAAACGGGGCGCTTTGAAAAGCTCTTTTGAATTAGAAGGGCAGGCCTCCATTTTCAATGAGTTGTTTGGCTATTTCGCGGCGAAGATTCTTAGGGTTTGGTGGATTCTGCCATTTTGTGAATCTCCTCAATCCCATGAGCATCATGCGTTGCTCATCCCCTTCGGCGAAAGCGTAGATAGCTTCTTTTCCAGACAGGTGAAGCTTTTCAATTGCATTGTGCATGTAGAGTTTGGCCATTTTTTGCGCAAGCTCTGCATTTTTATCTCCTTTTTCGGTGAGTTTTGATGCTCGTAGCACTGCGCTTTGAGCCACATAAGTCTCAATGATCATATCGGCTACGGCCATCAACACTTCTTGCTCTTCCTCCACGTTCATGCCGAAGGTTTCCACGGCCTTACCAGCAACCATGAGTATGGATTTTTTCATTTTCGCCAACAGCTCAGCTTCCTCACTTAGTGGCGCGCTGTAGTCAGGAATATCAAAATTGGGAATAGCCATGAGTTCACCAGCGACCTTCATGGCAGGTGTCATAAGATCTACTTCACCCTTCATCGCCTTTTTCAGCAGCATACCAACGGTGAGCATTCGGTTGATTTCATTCGTACCTTCGTAAATGCGTGCGATGCGGACATCTCGATACGCACTTTCTACTACGGTATCTGCTGAGAATCCCATACCACCATGAATTTGCACGGCTTCATCGGCAACAAAAGTGGCAGTCTCTGAACCGTGTACTTTCAGGATAGCACATTCAATGGCGAATTCTTCTACTCCTTGAAGCTTTGCATCTTGCGGGTCCATACCGCCCTCAATCAAACGGGTAATATTGTCTTCAATATCTTGACCTGCGCGGTAGCAAGCGCTCTCGTTGGCGAAGTGCTTAGAAGCCATCTCTGCGAACTTCTCTTGAATGGCTCCAAAGCTGGAAATTGGACGCTTGAACTGCTCTCTTTCGTTCGCGTATTTAACGGATACTCCAATCCCTCTGCGGTTGGCGTCAAGGCACGCGGCAGCTAACTTAATACGACCCACGTTTAACGCATTCATGGCTATTTTAAAACCACCGTTGCGCTCTCCTAGAAGATTGTCCTTAGGAATGGTTACGTTATTCAGGAACACCTGTCGTGTTGAGGAAGCACGGATTCCCATCTTGTGTTCTTCATCACCAAGTGTTAATCCTTCGGCATCTTTTTCAACGATGAAGCCAGTAATGTTCTTGTCGTCTTCAATTCTTGCAAACACGATGAAAACATCTGCATAACCCGCATTGGAGATCCACATCTTTTGACCGTTAATCACCCAGCTATTTCCGTCTTCTGAAAGCTCTGCTTTGGTTCTGCCTGAATTAGCGTCTGATCCAGCACCAGGTTCAGTCAGGCAATAGGCTCCAATCCATTCACCAGTTGCCAGTTTAGGCAGATACTTCTCCTGTTGGGCTTTTGTCCCATAGAGAAGAATGGGCAGTGTTCCGATTCCTGTATGAGCGCCATAAGCGGTTGAAACACTTCCTGTAGCTCCTGAGATACGATCGCAAACCAGCATGCTAGTATTAAAGCCCATGCCGAGCCCACCGTACTCTTCAGGAACCGATATACCCAACAGGCCAAGTTCGCCAGCCTTCTTCATGATTTCGAGGGTGAAGCTGTAGTCTTTCTCCTCAAATCGCATCTTATTGGGCCATACTTCCTTATCGATAAAGTCGGTAGTGGCTTGTGCCATCATCATTTGTTCTTCCGAGAAATCCTCTGGAATGAATACATCACTTGGTTGAATATCTCGAATGAGAAACTCGCCACCTTTGATGAAGTCTTTTTCTTGAGTTGCCATTTTTGTGTTTTTAGTCTAGTCGTTCAAAAATTCCAGCCGCGCCTTGGCCAGTTCCTACGCACATCGTTACGAGACCGTACTTCTGATCTCTTTTCTTCATCTCGTTCAATAATTGAACGGTCAATTTACCACCAGTACATCCCAATGGGTGTCCCAGTGATATGGCCCCACCGTTTACATTTAGAATTTCGGTGTTCAGACCGAGTTCTCGTGTAACGGCCAAGGATTGAGAAGCAAAGGCCTCATTCAGTTCGATGAGATCAATATCATTCAAGCTCATATTGGCTTGGGCAAGGGCCTTTGGAATGGCCTTCACCGGACCAATACCCATTATTCGAGGCTCCACACCAGCTGCTGCGTAGCTCACCATGCGGGCTATCGGCTTCAAATTATGCTCTTTCAAAAACTTCTCGCTAACTACTAATACAAAGGCAGCTCCGTCTGAAGTTTGAGAAGAGTTACCCGCTGTTACGCTTCCGCCATCAGCAAATACCGGACGCAGACGCGCAAGTTTCTCCACAGAAGTATCCGCTCTCGGACCTTCATCAGTATCGAAAGTGTATGTCTTTGTTTCAATTTCCTCCTTGCTATTCAAGAAGCTTTCCTCGATTTGAATTGGCGCAATGTCATCGCTAAATCGTCCACTTTCAATGGCCTTTAAAGCTTTCTGGTGGCTGTTGTAGGCAAACACATCTTGATCTTCACGGCTGATGTTGAACTCATTAGCAACTGCTTCGGCTGTTAAGCCCATACCGTTGTAATAATCGGCATGATGCTTTGAAAGCTCGTAGTTCGGTGTCACTTTCCATCCGCCCATGGGGATGTAACTCATGGACTCCGTTCCGCCGGCAATAATGGCATCGGCCATGCCCGCATGAATTTTTGCCGAGGCCATCGCGATGGTTTCTAGACCTGAACTACAATAGCGATTGACCGTTACACCAGGAACATCAACGGTATTGAGTCCCATCAAGGAAATCAGTCGGCCAACGTTTAATCCTTGTTCAGCTTCTGGCATGGCATTCCCGACAATAACATCGTCAATTTTCGATTTATCGAACTCGGGAAGGCTGTCCATCATGTGTTTAATGACTTGCGCTGCAAGGTCATCTGGACGAAGGAATCGAAGTGTACCGCGCGGGGCTTTGCCCACCGCACTTCTATAACCTGCTACAATGTATGCATCCATGTTGATGGTGTTTTAGTTGCGAAGCGGCTTACCCGTCTTCAGCATATGTTGTATTCTTTCCAATGTTTTACGCTCTCCACAGAGGCTGAGGAAAGCTTCTCTCTCTAACTTGAGCAAGTATCTTTCACTTACTTCAGTGGCTTCTGATAAATCACCACCGGCCATAACCCAGGCGAGCTTATCGGTCATCTTCATATCGTGGTCAGAGATGTACTTTCCTTCTCGCATCTGGAAGGCACCTACTTTGAACATACCCAAGGCTTGCTTACCAAGTACTTTTATATCGGCACGTTCAATCGGCCTTTGATACCCTTGTGCGGCGAGTTGAAGTGCTTTGCGTTTGGCATCTTGCAGCTGTCGATCTATGTTCAATGAGTAATGATCTCTACCTGGGATTAGATATCCCAAGTTCATTGCTTCCTGAGCTGAGGTGGCCACTTTGGCCATTCCAATATTTAAGTAATACTCTCGGTAGGCATTGAGTTCCACGTCATCTTTGACGTACCGGTCGCTGGCTCTGAGTGTGAGTTCTTTCGTTCCACCCCCGCCAGGTATGACGCCTACACCAAATTCCACAAGGCCCATATAGGTTTCAGCGGCAGCTTGAACCGCATCGGCGTGAAGTGTCATTTCGCAACCACCGCCTAAGCTCATTCCGTGTGGGGCTACAACTACTGGAATATCGCTGTAGCGTACACGCATCATGGTGTTTTGGAAATGCTGAATGGCGAAATTCAACTCATCCCATTCTTGTTCTACCGCCATCATGAAAATCATTCCCAAATTGGCGCCAACACTGAAGTTTGAAGCTTGGTTTCCAATCACCAATCCTTCGTACTCCCTTTCAGCAAGGTCGATCGCTTTGTTCATGCCTGCCAAAACTCCTCCACCAAGAGAATTCATTTTAGATCGGAACTCAAAATTGATAATTCCGTCGCCGAGATCTTGAATTGCACTCTCGTTGTTGCTCCAGATGGTCTTCGACTCGCGAATGGTATCCAGAATGATATAGGCTCCCTGGCCTGGAATGGCCTTGTAATCTTCGGTAGCTGCGTCGTAATAGTAGCGCACGCCTGATTCAGTCTTATAGAAGCTCGATATGCCCTTGCTTATCATGGTTTGCACCCATGGAGCAATGACTTCACCGCGGTCTTTTGCATATTGAATTCCGCGTTCTACACCGATTGCATCCCAAACTTCGAACGGTCCAAGTTCCCATCCAAACCCAGCACGCATGGCTTGGTCGATACGGAAAAGCTCATCCGAAATTTCAGGAATTCGGTGTGTAACATAAGCAAACATTCCCCCGTAGGTTCTGCGGTAGAATTCACCAGCTTTGTCCTTTGCTTTGGCAAGGAATGCGATGCGTTCTTTGAGTCCGTTGATTGGCTTGGCCGCTTCAAGCGATCCAAATTTAACTCTTGCTTTGTCCTTGTATTCTGAGGTTTTGAGATCAAGTGCCAGAATTTGACTTTTACCATCAGAATCTTTCACCTTCTTGTAAAATCCCTGTCTGGTTTTGTCGCCTAACCACTGATTCTCCATCATGGTATTGATGAACTCAGGAAGTTTGAAAACATCGCGTTTTTCGTCATCTGGACAAGCCTCGTACAAGCCATTGGCCACGTGTACAAGAGTGTCGAGGCCAACTACGTCGCAAGTTCTAAATGTAGCTGACTTAGGTCTACCAACAAGTGAACCTGTTAGCTTATCTACTTCCTCGATGGTCATGTCGAGTTCCTTAACTTGATGGAACAGGTCCATGATGCCGTATATACCCACTCGGTTGGCAATAAAAGCCGGAGTGTCTTTCGCAAGTACGGTGGTCTTGCCAAGATATAAGTCACCGTACTCCATAAAGAAATCAACTACCGCCGGATCTGTTTTCGGTGTAGGGATGATCTCCAAAAGACGGAGGTATCGAGGAGGGTTAAAGAAGTGAGTTCCGCAGAAGTGCTTGACGAAGTCATCAGAACGTCCTTTGGTCATCAAGTGAATAGGGATGCCTGAGGTGTTGCTGGTGATTAGAGTACCTGGTTTGCGGTGTAGTTCCACGCGCTCGAAAAGCTGTTGCTTGATATCGAGTCGTTCCACAATCACTTCGATTATCCAGTCTACCTCTGAAATTTTGGCTAAGTCATCATCGAAGTTACCCACCGAAATACGACTCGCGAAAGCTTTATCGTAAAGAGGTGAGGGGTTGGATTTAACCGCATTAGTCAGGTTCTCTTGAGCAATGCGGTTTCTTACTGATCGGTCGTCAAGCGACTTGCCAGTGGCTTTTTCACGTTCGTTCAATTCTCTTGGCGGAATGTCGAGAAGGACAACCTCTACGCCTTTGTTGGCGAGATGGCAGGCAATGCGACTTCCCATTATGCCTGATCCAAGAACGGCGGCTTTACGAATGGTTCGCTTCATGGTGAAGTTCTTCGTTGAGTTGTTCAATTAGAATATTAATCTTGTTCATAGTGCGGAAAAACCCATTCAAGTCGGTTTTGGATATCTTATCCTGCACCTTGTTGTTAAATTTGAGTACCGCATCTTTGGCGTGTTCCCGTTTCTCAATGCCATCTTGAGTTAGAAAGATGAGAACTACTCTGCCATCCTCGGGATGAGCTTCTCTTCGAATGAGGTCCTTTTCTTCCATCACTTTAAGTAGACGGGATAAGCTAGTCGGCTCCATTCCCATTTTGGGACCGAGACTTGTGCTTGGAGTTCCATTTTCTTGGTCTACGTTCAAGAGAACGTATCCGGTGGCCATAGTGGAATCATATTGCGCCGCTACATCATTATACCAACGAGCGATTCCTTGCCATGTAAACTTGATATGAAAGTCTACCGTTTCTTCGGGGCGCATAATAAATGTTTTGTTCAAACATAATAAATATACCTCGTAAAACCCCTATTTATGCAGTGAAGTTTGTGTAAATCTCAGATTATCTCAGGAATATTTTCCTGAATTCGTGGTCTTCTAGATCGCGAATAGCCTTTTGAAAGGCAGCTCGAGAAGCGAGTTCTTTTGACAATTGGGCACCTTGATATCGGTCTAAGGGAATAACATCCGTTAGATCACCGCTTGGGTTCAAGATGTTGATGCGTCCGGACATCTGAGATAGGTGCATTTCATTGCGCGTACCGTAGCTGGTGCTGGTAGCATCAATTTTCACGATGATATCGGCATCGTTCTCAGACGTGACAATGCTGTATTGATGGCGTAACAAGAAGGATTTCAAAGCGCCAGCAATTGGGGTGTTGCTCAAGACAGAGCCTTCGGCGATTTCAGATGTTTCGATGAACACGCGTGGTGATCGAATGGCAACTTGAACATTCGCCGCGTCGCCCGGATGGCGAGTTATCATCATGCGCAATAAAGGGTCACGTGTGGCGGCTTCTGCCATGGCTACAAAGTTGATATTGGCTTCGAGTCGATGGCTGGTAGCGTCAGAAGTGGCTGGCGGAAGGACGGTTCTTATTTCGCCTTGGTCGTTGCTTTTTACTTCCGTTTCTCTCAAGAATCCCCCGGTATAGTATAGGTAAACTGGTATTTCAGACAGAGGTATTCTATTTGTATTCTGGGTTACAAAAGCGGTCAAAAAGTTAGGGTTTTCATCATAACGCAGGAGTTCTACATTCTGACCAACCGGTTGCACGCGGATTTCAGAAAGTAGAGTATCGATGAATGCATACATATTAATCGCCACATCACCTTCCATTTGTTCAGAACGTATAGGCTCATTCAAATAAGGCTTGAGTTCCCCCAAAGCCGTGAATATGTGCGTAAGGGAGGCCTGCATTTGATTGTTACTAAGTGCGGCTTGAGCCATGTCGTAATAGGCCAAAGCTCGCGTAACAGCTGCGGATTTTCGCGCAGCGCGTTGGCGGGCATACGTATCCTTGTCCAATCGATATTGCGTCCAGAAATATCCTTCTTCTTCGTAGCTGTCAACCAGAGTGAAACCATCAATGGTTTCGAATGAGTTCAATTCCGTTTGCGCTCTGAACTCTTCTCTGAACTGTCTATTTTGCTCCATCTGATAGAGCAAACTAGTTGAAGAAACTTCTACAGAAATCTCGCTGATCAAATCCGATAAAGCAGCACTCTTGGCGCTTTGAAGATGACTTCCATCTGGCTTTACCCTTGCCACGCCAATGCCGATGTACGCAAATGGGTCGGTTGGCCGGTTGGTAAGCCAAGTCGGTCTATCCCTTTTTTCAGCGACGTCTTGACCCGCCCCGCATGAAACGAAGAACAGCGCCAAAGCAAAAATGGAAAGGTATTTCAACGTCAACTTCATTATTCAACGAGATTCAAAAAGGTATTGTAAATATCATTTGCGGCTCGGGTGGATAATTGCAGATACAAGTCCTCCCGAATTTCACTTTCAGGTTTTAATTCAGTGCGACCTTCCAATCGTTGATCGAGTGTTCGCTTTGATCTTGAATCTCTTAGGATCCGATCGCCCGCACGAGGTTCGTTCATCGATGTCCATTCGCCCATGTAGAGATAACGCGTATTTCCATTATAAGTTGAATAATCAACCATGTCGTTACTCCCTACCGTAATGGCATTGGTCAATAGGATTTCACCTGTTTCCACATCGACCACTTTATATTGAAGGATGGCAGAAATTTCTAAAGTTTGCGACACGTCGTAGTACCACACTTTGTCGTATACCATCATCGATACTCTTTCGCCCGCTGCATTGGTTCTAGTTACTCTTCTGCCCATATACCCCGGCTTGCGCTCTCTTCTAAGGTTACCACGATTCACGTTCATGCTAACCAATTCACCCACCAAGATGGCCTTGGCGCCCAGTAACTGTCCAACTTCAGCCGACGAATTCGGATCGCTTTGGCCCGTCATAGCACGAAGCTGCTCTTCTGTTAAACTCTCCATCATAGTGCGATCAATTAAACGCAGGAATGGATCGTCTTTGCTTTGAAGCTCTCGTGTAATGCGGCTAGCGAGCAATGCTTCAACTCCAGAGGCGGAAGTGTGATTTTCAAAGCGCATAATCCCCAAGCCATACTGCCCATTTCTCAAAGAAACAGACTTGTAGTGGCCGCTTTGGTCGAACTCGCCATGCACTCCCTCTAGTTCGTCCAATAAACGATAAGCCTTTCGGTATTGCCTGCTGTCAAAGGCCAAAAGTGCTTCGTCATAAATCGGCCGTGCTTGAGCAATACGTAATAAGCGACTACTATCTTTAAACTCAGGATCTAATTCAATGATTTCTAACAAGATCGCTTCGGCCTCGGCGTAGTCTTTTCGGCCTAAGGCATTTCGACCATTCTGATACTGTATATCCAAATAGGCTTGTCGTGCCACGCGATATTCCTCCTCATGACCTGTAGGACGTGCTATATTGATATTGTATCGAGCGAGCTCGGTTCTAAACCGCTCGGCTGCTAGATAATTGTCTATCGCGTCGCGATTTTCGCCGTTTTGTGCCGCCCGGAAGAAATCGGCATACATATCATCAACCACGATTTGTCCAACGCTCTTTAGCGCAATGAGTGCCTCAATGTTCTCTCGATCCCTTCGGAGTGCATCCATATAGCTTAAGGCAGCATCGTGGTACATGCCCGCGGATTCAAGCTCCTGGCCGCGTTTGAACATGCGCTTCGATCCACTGCAAGCCACAAGGCTGAATGAAACGAGTATGATTCCGATGTAGGCAAATAGGTTTTTCACTTAGAATGTATTTATCACAAATGTAATTGCCTTGTGTAAAACAAAAGTGATGCCGAACCGTTGGACTTTCGCAATGTTACCTCAATGTTAACGGAATGTAACCCAAGTTTGTATTTAATGTAAAATTGATGTAACTTTGTCTTAACATAACAATGAAGACGGAATTATGAAAGCTCTATTAACACTGATGTTGGCCCTAGGATTGGGCTTTGCGATGGATGCGCAGGAGGTACGAACTGAGAATTATGAGAATGGGCAGGCGAAAGTGCAGTACACCATTTTTGGGAACTACATTCAGATGGTAGCCTATTATGAAGATGGCGCAGTAAAAGAAACAGGCTCTTATTTAAACAATCAACCGCACGGTGAGTATCGTCAGTATAGTCCAGATGGTGAGTTGATGAGTGCCGGCGAGTACGAAAGAGGCAAAAAGCAAGGTATTTGGTTGTTCCGACCAAATGGTGGTGAAACGCTTTATCAAGTGGTGTATGAAGACAATGTACGCACCGACGTTGATAGATGGGTGGCTGCCGAACAAGAATAGGAAGGCTCATTTTAGAAGAAGACCCTCAGCCATGCGCTGGGGGTTTTTTTATGCTTGTTATTCTGATATCGTCCAGTACATTTGGGCAAAGCCTTTACATGAAATTTATCCTCAGTCCCTCGAAGCGTCAAGAACTCAATACCGTAGAGTTTGAAATGTCCACACCTATGTTCCGGGAAGAAGCTGAGCGCATTGCTGGATTAATCCAGAAAACGAGTTTGAAGCAACTGAAGGTAAAATTGAAGTTGAGCGACAATCTAGGAGCTGTAGTATACGAACGATGGCAGGATTGGAAGCTTGATGGCGCTGGAACCGGTCCGGCTGTTTCCGTATTTCAAGGAGATGTATATGACGGTTTAGATTATTCTAGTTTGTCTGCCACATTGCAGACCAAGGCAAGAGAATCAGCTATTATTGTTAGCGCACTTTACGGTGCGCTGAGAGGTGGAGATTCTATAGCTCCCTACCGCCTTGATTTGAATGACCCATTCAAGATTTCGGGCAAGTCCTTGCAGACTTTTTGGAAATCTAGAATTCAAGAATTCTACAGTTCAAATGAGCGCTATGTCGACTTAACAAGCACAGAGTATAAGCCACTCATCCCTCAAGGGGAGAATGTACTTCGAATCGATTTCAAGGAGGAAAAGGATGGAAAACTAAAAACGGTGAGCTTCTTTGCGAAGAAGGCTAGAGGACAGTTTGCACGTTGGATGTTAGAACAAAACATCCATTCCTTTGATCAGCTCGTACAATTCGACGTGGATGGATATCGTTTCAATGCTGAAGCTTCTAATGCGCGGATGTATTTATTTTCTAGATAGAGTGCTGAATTTGGAGTAGGGCTCAACATCCCTCAAGTGGGTGTGATTGCTATGAATATTAGCCGTGATAATGTGCACAAAGTGGATTATCTTCGCATTCAAATTGTTACAGGTCTATGCGCTTATTTTTTCTAGTCTTTTCATTTGTCCTCATCAGTTCCAATACCGCTTTCGCTCAACAGTATCTTCGTTATCAGGATTTACAATTCTCTGTTGGCACGATGAATTACAACGGAGAAATATCTACATCCCTAGACCCTGGAACACTTCTCGCGGAAATGAGGCCGTACGCCGCTATTGATTACACCTATTATTTTGGTCCGGAATTCGGCCTTGGAGGTCGGGTAGGCTACGGCCAGGTTACGGCGGATGATGCGAATCACGACAATCCGAGCAGAGGATTGAGCTTCGAGTCAGATCTTGTAGAGATAAATGGTCATTTGATCTATCATTTCAGAAAGTGGGGCAAATCCTATCATGCACACACAACTACCTTGTACGGAAAAGTGAGTGGGGGTATTACGTGGGTTCACACGACCTATCCGGATGATATTCAATTTCCAGATGGAATTGATCTTTATCCTGGGACAAACAGCGGTTTCAATTTGGGAATTGGCGGTGGTGTGAAGTTTCGCCTATCGAAGCGCAGCGCCCTGTCTGTAGAGCTCATGGGACATTTCCTCTATTCCGATTTGATGGAAGGCTTTAAGTACAGAAATGGAGCAGACGCTTCCGATGGCTATGGCGGTCTGCGAATAGGCTATCACGTACTTCTCCTTTAGGACTTTTCGCGCTCGAAGTTTTAAATTGTATATTTCCAATACGCATAATCGAGAAATCCATGCCTAAAAGGGTCTACCAACCTATGAATCACCTTTTCAAAACTGTCCTTGGCATCCTATTTTTAACGGAATGGTCCATGGTCATGGACTCGATTCTTTGTCGCTTGAACAAGAGTTGGACAGTCTTTACAGTTATACGCGCGAATTCCCTTTGGAAACACGCTCAGCGGCTCATCATATCTTGAATGTGCACGAGGAAAGACTCGATCCATTCTTATTGGCTTGGGTGTATGAAATTCTCGGAGATACTTATTACATAACTTCAGACTATGATTCCGCCATTTACTATCTAGTGGAGTCTCGAGGCTTGATGGAGGTGATGGGCGACTCGATAAATTTGGCATATAACTATAATATGATAGCCGATGTTTATCGAGAAATGGGAATGTATAAGGAGGCCACGCGTCAGTATATGCATGCTCAGGAAATGTTCAGCATTCTGGGGGATGAATATGGTGAAGCACAACTGAATTTTGGTCTCGCCTTGCTTTTTGCTGAAAGCAATGAATTTGACCAGTCTAAATAGATTGCACACCGTTGCGTGCTTTACCGCTCTTTCAGATGCACATTATTATCTTGGAAATTTGGATTCTGCTGAACACTATGCTATTCACGGTTTACGATTGAATAGGAAGTATGAAACAGGATTTCTGGAGAAAGAGTATACGCATCTCGCCAGAGCTGCAGTAGCTGCAGAGCGAGGCCAGTATCAACTAGCCCAAGCTCACACGGATAGTGCACATGTTCTAGCCGAGGATTTAAACGATCGATATGCCCATGTGCTGGTCTACATTTCAGAAGCCCGCATTGCTGCAGCTCAAGGAGCTAAGGATGAATTTACTGAACGTATAGATGCCGCCATATCGATGGCAGAAAAGCACTCTATCATATCATCTAAGCGACTTGCGATTGAAGACAGAGTAGAGCTTCTATCTAGACTAGGGAGTTTTGAGGAGGCTATAAATTGAACCGATTCACTCAAGAAATATCAAACGGCTGTTTTTGAGTCGTATGTGGATTTAGTTCAGTTGGAAGATGAACTCAATGAGGCGACCTCCAGAGCAGATATGCTCGTTGCTGAATGGCAGAAGGAAGAGTTTGATAGAAGGTGGAATCTGGCTATTTGGATTGGCGGAATTGGATTAGCTCTACTCGCCAGTATTGCGCTGTTTATACAAATACGCTCCTACAAAAGGGTTAAGTTGTTGAACAGGGATTTGGCCAGTAGAAACGAACTCATATCGGTTCAGATTGAGAAGCTCGACGAGCAAACTCGAACTCTATCCGAAAGCCAGAAATTGCTTCAGAAATCAAATGCGGATAAAGACAAACTGTTGGCTTTGATTAGTCATGATTTGAGATCACCACTCGCACAGACTAAGTCGATTGCAGACCTCGTTGTTTCGGGGTCTGTAGGAAAGGATGAAGTAGTAAGCTTCTTCGAAAAGGTCAGCGAAACCGCCAATAAGTCATTAGAGAATCTTACAGAAGTATTACTATGGGCGCGCGGACAAATGAGTGAGGGCGTGGAGTCTTCAAAGCGCGAAGCCGTCAATGCTAAGGTGGCAATTGACAATGCCATTCGTATAAACCAAGAGTTATTCGACAGCAAGGGATTAGTAATTCGCTTGGATGTTCCCAAAGAGTAGGTTCGGCTTATTTGTGACGAGGATCAATTTGGTGTTATTGCGAGAAATCTATTGAGCAATGCAGCCAAGTTCTCTCATAAGGGCGACGATATTGACGTAACGATTTCACAAAACGATGCTTGGGCTACGCTTACTGTGAAGGACTATGGAGTAGGCATGTCTGAAGAAGTACAGAAGAGAATTTTTGAGGAAGGTGAGATTTACACCTCGAAGGGCACGCAAAGTGAAAGCGGAACAGGAACAGGGTTGCAATTGTTGAGGGAGTACGTCAACGCCAACGCTGGCGAGCTCAGCTATATTAGTCACGAGGGGAACGGCACATCCATTAGTGTCTCTTTCCGACGAGCGTTGATTTAGGACTCACTCAGCAAGCAAGCAGTTGACGTCTAACCGCCAAGTGAACAATGTGAACTGACCGTTTTTTAGTCCTGTTTTTTACCCTTTTTGATCTTATACGCTCCATAAAGAGCACCTGCTCCTACAAGGCCTTCTAAAAACCCAAATGGAACTGGTGTGCTCGGGTTACCCGGCTGTGCGGATAAATAGACCGTACTTGCAATAAACAAGACCGCCGTAGCTAAGATTTGTGGTGTTTTCAAATTCCTCATTACCAAACGTATTTCAAGTTGTGCACAACTCCTGCTTCATCAATGAGGCGATAAATGCGAACCGTACCCGCATTCGCTGGATTGAGCTGAACGCTCATCACGCCTTCTCCCGCCTCGAAAGATTGGCGGTTTATTACTCTACCGGCTAGATCCATTTCTTCCAAAACGAAAGAACCAGGTACTGGCGAACGCACGTAGAGCGACGCATTGTGAATCCAGGACTCAATCTTCACAGAGGCTACTTCATTCACACCGATTGTGCCTTTGCCAAGATGCAAAGTGAAACGAATGCCACCCCAGTCTTCATCATAGGTAAACCGATAGGCTCCGGCCTCTAAATCGTGGATAGTACCTGTCTTATTATCTTCTAATAGCGCCTCCATGTTCGCATTGTAATCAGAAGGATCGAGCATGATAAAGTACTCTTCACCCTGAAGTGCGTTCGTAAAACTCATCGGGATTGATGCGTTAGAATCGAGTGGCATGCTGTTAATAGCCAAGCGTGAACCATCGGCTAAAAGTAGTGCCATATTAGGTACACCGTATCCCGGTGTTCTGTCATAGGCATCCTCCGATCCATCTCTTTGATAAGATGCGTAAGGGTCGATTGCCACTAGGACTTGATCCCAAGCTGAGTCGGAAACCGCGAAGGTATTCAAGCGAACTCGAGATTCAACGGTGGAAGTTTTCATATAGTAATCGCTAGGTGCAAGAAGAGCGAAATGGGAGTGTTTTAGACGGAGTGTTTCTGTTGTGCCGTTGCCCGATTCGAGCTTCACCCAAAAGGCTTGGAATGGACTTATTCGTCTAGAACCATACGTTCCACCTGCAGGCTGGCCATTTGAGTGTGTGATTAATGATTCGCCGTTGGCCATGTAAGCGACATATTGGCCGGCACCAGCATCCCAAAAATGAGCACCTTCGTAAGTGAATGCGGAGTTATCTGTGTCATCGAAGACATCTTCAATATCAAGCCAATGTGAATAAGGATTGAAGACCATGTTCCAGCCTTGGTCGGTTGAACTGCCGTTTCCTGCAGGGTCTTTGGAGTTGTAAACAGTAAAATCGTACTGAGCGGGTGATTCAAGTTGATCGTCAAATGAGACAATACCACTGTTGGTGAACGGATAATTTGCATCTCCTGTATATATGCTGTAGGGTCTACCGGATGTAGCATCGCCGTCGAAGGCATCAGTAAGGCTAGTCACCTCTGTCCATCCTGGTGCATCGTCACCTGAGGAAGCTACCGTTGCATCCCAGTAGTATATGTTTCTTTGGCCCGCTGTAACATTTGGATTGAAATCCGTGCCTGAAAGCACGCTAAGTGTGGTTCCATCTTCAAAAGGAGAGCCTACTTGTCTCCATTGCCCACCTGAGGTAAGTGCAATTTCGAAGGTAGGTCTGTTATTGGATATGTTCAGCTTGTTCACACCGTCCCCTTCATAGTAGCTCGAGCCCCATTCGAATTTTATAGTCCCCTGATTATCCACATTGATGTTAGCTCCTGAGTTGTTAATTACCTGGCCTCCTTGTTGAACGGTCAAGTTTCCATTATTGGTAATATTAGCAGCCCCGTTTCCTTCAAAATAAAAAGCACCACCATCTGCTACGATAAAGTCTGACGCGGCATTCACAATCAGGGTATTGGATCCGTTTGCATTAAGTGCAAATATTCCTTGTGAAATAGTCAGGTCTGCATTCACTTCTACTGAAGTTGAAGAAGAGATCACCCTCAACAAACCTGCACTTTGAATCGTTGTTGAACCTCCAGCTGCAATCGTGTAGTCACCATTGATCGTCACGATGGACTGCACGGTCAGTGATCCATTAACCGTAACATTTGCATCAAAAGTCAGATTTCCTGCTCCGGATGCGGTGGAGAAGCTTGAGGTGGCATCTTGGGTGAAGCTATCAAATGAGATAGTTCCAGTGCTACCATCCGTGATAAATGAACCCGAATTTTGTAAAGTTAGGTCACCGTAATCTCTGTCGATATTTACGGAATAAGTGATACTGTGCCCATCAATTACGGCATGGTCGCCTGTGCTAGGGAAGTCCGTACCCGCAGTTCCTGGGCTAGTGTTGCCCCAAGTGGCTCCATCATTCCAGGCTCCATTTCCCGCTGAAGTGAAGGTCGTTTGTGCAAGAGAAAAGAAACAGGTGAGACCGAATAGTAGAGTAGTCGTTAATCGCAGGTATTGGTTGGATTTAGGAAAGTATAAAGCTATAATATTCAAGTGCACTCTCGGTTTACGGGGATGTTAATTGTATTCAATGAAGAGCTAAAAATAAAGAATTCCTCTCAAACTTAGAACTTATTTTTGAGAAGCAAAATTTGGATTGAATAGGATGCAATAAACTCATCTTCATCATATTATTCTTATCTGCAGTGCTAAAGAGCGCCCAAAAGAAGATCCATATATTCATATTTGTTGTAGGAGAATGATCGGAGGCTTATCAGGGAGTGCTCGCTTGCTATCGTCAGATCGCCGTCCCCAAGCAGCGGAACCGGTGCTCAAAAGTCAAAATCCCTCATCTCCCTTCGGTCGATGCGACGGGATTTTTAGCTTCTCGCGATTTGAAGCAAGCTTCATCGCTTGAATCTAAAAATCCCTGCATCACTCCTTTCGTCGTGATGAGGGATTTAGTCTTTTGTGGAGCTGAGGGGAGTCGAACCCCTGTCCAAACAAGGAAACAATGGGCTTTCTACATGCTTATTCCATTATTCGATTTTCATCGCAGGGCTGGGAATGAACACCCTACCGTTGCGCCTAGATTCTGAATTTCGCCGCACCTTAGAATCATCAATGCGACTAGTCTATCTTTTCTGCACCTCTGAATCAGACTCCGTTAGACCGAGATTCTGAGAGATGGCTCGCTCCCGTACCTTGTACGTGGATTAGCAAAATCGTTCTATCGAATCGATTAAGCGGCTAGCGCGTAATTATTATTGCCAGTTAAAAAGCTGAAGTATCCGTTTAACGAGGGTTAACTCCGTAACTCGACATGCTTACACATTCCTTCATCTTGCTGTCAAAACCAGTCAGCCCCGGAATGAACATACAAAGTTAGTCGACTTTCAACTCCTCAGCAAATGATTGCTTAATTCGAAGTGATTTAGTTTTGGCTTCCGCATGAAATCCGCACTTTTGCAAATGAATTCATACCTTACCGAAACGTGAAGATTGGTCTCATAAAAGAAGGGAAAACTCCCCCGGATAAACGCGTCCCCTTGAGCCCGCAGCAATGCGTGGAACTTCAAGAGAGGTTCCCAGAGGTAGAAGTGCTTGTTCAAACCAGCCCCATACGTGCGTTTACGGATAACGAATACCGTTCCGCAGGGATTCAGGTTGTAGAGGATATCACTCCTTGTGATGTATTGCTCGGCGTGAAGGAAGTACCCATCGAAGAACTTATTGAGGGGAAAACCTATTTCTTTTTCTCCCATACGTTTAAAAAGCAGCCTTACAACCTTGATCTACTCAAGGCCATCCTGCACAAGAAGGTTCGGCTCATTGATTATGAGGTGCTCAAGAATGAGAAAGGTGTGCGCTTGATTGGCTTCGGTCGTTATGCTGGAATCGTTGGTGCTTACAACGCATTCCGAGGATATGGATTAACCTCAGGACGATTTAATTTACGTCCAGCTCACGAGTGCAAAGACCGGGCTGAAATGGAAACAGAATTCAGCAAAATTGATCTTCCTAAGTCCTTTAAAATTGTGATGACCGGACAGGGAAGAGTGGCGAAAGGAGCGATGGAGATTTTGAATTCACTTCGGATTCAAAAGGTGTCACCTCGTCAAATCGTTCACGATTCCTTTGATCATCCGGTGTTCGCCCAATTGGGTGTTCTTGATTACAACAAGCGCAAAGACGGAAAGGTAGGCACCCGAAATGATTTCTTTCAGAATGCCCATGCATACGAAAGCGACTTTATGCGTTTCGCTCGTGTAGCTGATTTGTACATGGCCGCACATTATTGGTCTGAGGGTAGTCCATTTATCTTCTCACGCCAAGATGCCAAGAACACCGATTTCAATATTTCTTTTGTTTCTGATATTTCCTGTGATATAGACGGACCAGTGGCTTCTACGCTTCGACCTTCTACTATTGTAGATCCCTTTTACGCATATAACCCAGCTTCCGAGGTCGAAGTAGAACTCGGAGTGGCCAATTCTATAGGCGTTCAGGCTGTAGATAACCTGCCCTGTGAATTACCGCGCGATGCATCCGAAGATTTTGGTCAAGAATTGCTCGATTATGTGCTTCCGGAATTACTGAGTGGCGACAAAGACGGCATCATCCGTAACGCTACGGAGACGAGCAACGGATCACTCACCCCAGAGTTTGCTTATTTGCAGGACTGGGTGGACGGAAAGGAATAAATCTGAATTCAGCAAGAACTAGATCGCCTTCAAATCAGCGATAGTTTGTGTGGGGTTTTCGCTGTTGAATACGAATGAACCAGCAACCAACACATCTGCACCCGCATTGATGAGCTGTTCGGCATTTGCCGTTGAAACACCCCCATCGATTTCAATCTTGGTGGAAGCACCGCGCTCGTCAATCATTTTGCGCAACTGACGGACCTTTTCATACGTGCGCTCAATGAATTTTTGTCCGCCAAAACCGGGGTTAACCGACATCAAGCACACCAAGTCGATATCCTCAATGGTATCTTCAAGAACGCTCACATTCGTGTGAGGATTCAAGGCCACACCTGCTTGCATTCCTTCTGCCTTAATTGCTTGCAACGTGCGATGTAGATGAGTGGAAGCTTCGTAGTGTACCGTCAGGATATCGGCACCTACTGCTTTAAAATCTCTGATATAGCGCTCCGGTTGAACAATCATCAAGTGCACGTCCATCGTTTTCGTGGCGTGCTTTTTAATCGCCTTGATTACCGGCATTCCAAATGAGATATTCGGAACAAAAACCCCATCCATTACGTCGATATGAAACCAGTCGGCCTCGCTGTTGTTCAACATTTCCGAATCGCGCTGTAGGTTAGCAAAATCAGCGGCTAGAACAGAAGGGGCAATGATGGCCATGGATGCAGTTGTTTGAGTTTCGGCAAAGGTAATGATTGATGCTCAGGTTTGTGAGGTGCTCAGGTTTAAAAGGTGCGAAGGTTGTTCATGGCTTGATTGATTGATGGAAATCATGGATGGAATGTGTGATTTCTGCTGTTATGTTTACAATCAAAAAGCCCCCAACACTTGCATATTGGGGGCTTTACAAAACGGTTCTTAATAACCTTATCCAAGATAAGTTTTAAGGATCTTACTTCTCGAAGTGTGCTTCAATCGGCGAATAGCCTTTTCTTTAATTTGTCGCACTCGCTCACGGGTAAGGTCGAATTTTTCTCCAATTTCTTCGAGTGTCATTGGATGTTGACCGTTCAATCCGAAGTAAAGACGAATAACGTCGCCTTCACGCGGAGTGAGGGTAGCCAATGAACGCTCAATTTCCGTACGGAGAGAATCGTGCATGAGGTCCTCATCTGGATTTGGTGAATCCGATGAGTTTAGTACGTCATACAAATTGCTGTCTTCACCTTCAACCAATGGAGCGTCCATGGAAACATGGCGACCTGAGTTACGCATGCTTTCCTTCACATCGTTTTCGCCCATTTCGAGCATGTCTGCAATTTCCGCAGCAGAAGGAGCGCGCTCGTGTTCTTGTTCAAGTTGCGCGTACGCTTTGTTGATTTTGTTAATGCTACCAATCTTATTCAATGGCAGACGAACAATACGAGACTGCTCAGCCAAGGCCTGAAGAATAGACTGACGAATCCACCATACAGCGTATGAAATGAATTTAAAACCACGGGTTTCATCGAAGCGCTGTGCAGCCTTGATCAAACCGAGGTTCCCTTCGTTAATGAGGTCTGGCAAAGTCAACCCTTGATTCTGATATTGCTTTGCAACAGAAACCACAAAACGAAGGTTGGCTTTGGTAAGCTTTTCCAATGCAATTTGGTCACCCGCCTTGATGCGTTGGGCGAGTTCCACCTCTTCCTCCGCGGTAATCAGCTCTACTTTGCCAATTTCCTGAAGGTACTTATCGAGTGAGGCGGTCTCCCTGTTGGTGACCTGTTTTGTGATTTTTAACTGTCTCATATGTCCAAATGAATACTATGGATTAATGGAACGATGAATGACTTGCTATTGTTTTACTGCTTGTTCTCCTGTCTTTCAGGCTTTGGCAATAAAGCTTTGCGTGACAATTTCATCTTGCCTTTTTCGTCCATGGCCAACAACTTAACTTCTACTTTGTCACCTTCCTTGAAAACCTTGCTCACGTCCTCAGTGCGGGCGTGGTCAATTTCAGAAATGTGAAGTAGGCCTTGTGTGTTGTGTCCAATTTCGATGAATGCACCAAACGATTGGATACCCTTAACCACACCTTCGTAAGTTTCACCAACGGTAGGTACGAATGCGATATCCTTAATGCGACGAACTGCGAAGTCCATCCCATCCTGATCAACACCAGAAATTTCAACCACACCTTTATCATCCACCTCGTCGATGGCAATTGTAGTACCGGTTTCTTCCTGAAGGGCTTGGATAACCTTACCGCCAGGTCCGATGATGGCACCAATGAAGCTCTTAGGAATTTCCAAAGTGATAATTTTCGGTGCGTTTGGCTTGAGTTGAGCTCTTGGTTCAGAAATAGACTTGGTCATTTCCGTCATGATGTGAAGACGACCATCGCGTGCTTGGGCGAGGGCTTCCTTCATGGTTTGAGCGCTGATGCCCGTGATCTTCAAGTCCATCTGACAAGCCGTGATACCGTCGCGCGTACCTGTTACTTTGAAGTCCATATCACCGAGGTGATCTTCGTCTCCAAGAATGTCAGAAAGGATTTGATACTTACCCGATTCTTTATCTGTAATCAATCCCATTGCGATACCTGAAACGGGCTTTTTGATTTCGATACCAGCATCCATCAATGCAAGTGTACCTGCACAAACGGTCGCCATGGAAGATGATCCGTTTGATTCGAGAATCTCACTCACAATGCGAATGGTGTATGGAGATTCAGCTGGAATCATTGGAGTCAATGCGCGTTGAGCTAAGTTACCGTGACCAATTTCACGACGACTAGTTCCGCGGATAGGGCGAGCCTCGCCAGTCGAGAACGGCGGGAAGTTGTAGTGTAGGTAGAACTTTTCTTGACCAACAAAAGTGGCGTTGTCAATTCTATTCACATCAGAGCTAGTTCCCAAAGTTACTGTAGTAAGTGATTGAGTTTCGCCTCTTGTAAAGATGGCCGAACCGTGGCTGCCTGGAAGGTAATCTACCTCTGTCCAGATTGGACGAATTTCAGTCGTTTTACGACCGTCTAAGCGAACGCCTTGCTCAAGCAAGCAATTGCGAACCGCGTGGTATTGAGCTTCGCTGAAATAGGTCTTTGCCAAACCACCTTTATCGGCGAGGTCTTCCTCACTCCAGTCAGCGATATAGTTTTCGAATACTTCCTTGAAAGCGGCTGAACGCTCGTGTTTGTTAGGGTTGCCTTGAGCAGCAATTGCAAAACACTGGTCGTATGTAGCCTTCATTACAGCTTCACGCAAGTCATCGTCGTGTGTTTCATGGCTGTATTCACGCTTTGGTGAAGAGGTAGGCACTTTAGCAGCAAGCGCTTCTTGAGCTTCACACTGTTCGATGATGGCTGCGTGACCAAACTCAATGCTTGCCAACATTTCTTCTTCGCTCACCTCGTCCAATTCGCCTTCAACCATTACGATGCCGTCCTTGGTGCCGCCAATCATCATGTCGATGTCGGCCTCCGCAAGTGCAGCAGGCGTAGGGTTAATCACCAATTCGCCGTTGATGCGTGCTACGCGAACCTCGCCAATTGGGCCGTTGAACGGGATGTCAGATACGCTGATAGCTGCTGATGCGGCCAAACCGGCCAATGAATCTGGAGCAACTTCAGGGTCATAAGAAATCAACTGAATCATCAACTGCGTGTCGGCGTGATAATCCTTAGGGAAAATTGGACGCAATACACGGTCAACTAGGCGCATGGTTAAGATCTCCTCGTCAGAAGGACGACCTTCGCGCTTGATGAAACCACCTGGGACACGACCTGTTGCTGAGAACTTCTCACGATAGTCTACAGTGAGTGGAAGGAAGTCCACTCCATCTTTTGCTTCTTTGTTTGAAACTACGGTTGCGAGTAGCATAGTGCCACCCATTTTCACCACTACGGATCCGTCAGCTTGACGTGCTAACTTGCCGGTTTCGATGGTGATAACTCTGCCGTCCGCGAGTTTAATCTCTTGGGTTGTGGGCGTTGGAATCATGTATTCGATTCAGTTACGATTATAAACTTCATTATACGCGAAAAGGCAATTCAATGAATTGCCTTTATCGCTGTTCGATTTCGTATTACTTACGAAGACCAAGCTTCTCAATAATTGCGCGGTAGCGCTCGATATCGTTTTTGTAAAGGTAGTTGAGCAATTTGCGACGCTTACCTACAAGAGCCACCAATGAACGCTCGGTGTTGTAGTCTTTGCGATTTCCCTTCAAGTGCTCTGTCAAGTGAGAGATGCGATACGTGAAGAGAGCAATTTGCCCTTCTGGTGAGCCGGTATCTTCTGCTCCGTTACCGTGCTCTGCGAAAATTTCGCGCTTTTTTTCTGCAGATAAATACATTCCTAAATCGTATTAGATGTTATTGATGTATAAATGTCCTTCGTGGACAGGGCGGCAAAGATAGCAAAAACTTTGACGCCGTGGCACTTATTGGTTAATTTGTGTCATTTCAATGAACTGACTGATCTTGTCTTTCATATGCTTACGCTCTGAGACAAAATCGAGGAAGCCGTGCTCGAGCAAAAACTCTGAAGTCTGAAAGCCTTCAGGAAGGTCTTTACCAATGGTTTCCTTGACTACCCGAGGACCAGCGAAGCCAATTAAGGCCCCTGGTTCGGCGATGTTGATATCACCTAGCATGGCGAAACTAGCCGTTACACCACCCGTGGTTGGATCGGTCAATAATGAGATGTAAGGAAGACCAGCCTTGTCGAGCAAGGTAAGTTTGGCACTTGTCTTGGCCATTTGCATCAACGAAAATGCAGCTTCCATCATGCGTGCGCCACCTGATTTGCTAATCATGATGAACGGCTGCTTGTTCTTCAAGGCGTGGTCGATAGCACGGGCAATTTTCTCACCCACAACCGAACCCATGGAACCGCCAATAAAACGGAAGTTCATGGCAGCAATCGTCACTCCTTGCCCATTCATCTTACCGTGTCCGGTAGTTACGGCATCTTTAAGTCCCGACTTCTTCTTTCCTTGCTCTAAGCGATCAACGTATTTCTTGGTGTCTTCAAAACCCAATGGGTCTTTCGAAACCATTTTTTTATCGAGCTCCTTCCATTTCCCATCATCGAAGAGGAAACTGAAATACTCCGCGGCATCTATTTTATCGTGATATCCGCAGTTGCCACAAACCCAATAGTTGCTTTCGTGATCTTCAATGGAAACAATCACCTTGCACTTTGAACACTTATGCCACAAGCCTTCAGGGGTTTCCCTTTTGTCTTGCGTGCTTGTGGTAATTCCTTCTTTATCTCTTTTGAACCAACCCATAGTGGTGTTCTTTAGAATTAGGCGATGGTAATCTCGTCAGTAAGGTAAACGTCTTGTACAGTTCTCAGGAGCTCAACGCCCTCGTTCATTGGACGCTGGAATGCTTTTCTACCTAGAATCAAGCCTTGACCGCCTGCTCTCTTGTTGATAACAGCCGTGGCAACAGCTTCAGCTAAATCGCTTTCGCCTCCTGATGCACCACCAGAGTTGATCAAACCAATGCGACCCATATAACAGTTCGCTACTTGGTAACGCGTCAAGTCAATGGGGTGGTCGGTGGTTAATTCAGAGTATACTTTCGGGTGCGTTTTTCCGAAGTTAATAGCCGTGTAACCGCCATTATTAGTAGGAAGCTTTTGCTTGATGATGTCAGCCTGTATGGTAACACCCAAGTGGTTGGCTTGAGAAGTAAGGTCAGCCGAAGTATGATAATCAACTCCATCTTTCTTGAAAGTACTATTTCTAGTGTAACACCAAAGAATAGTAGCCATGCCCAGTTCATGCGCACGCTCAAATGCCTCAGCTACTTCCAATAGTTGTCTGCGTGACTCTTGTGCACCGAAGTAAACCGTTGCACCAACAGCAACCGCTCCCATGTTCCAAGCGTCTTCCACACTACCGTACATAGTTTGGTCGAATTGAGCTGGGTTAGACAAGAACTCGTTGTGGTTAATCTTAACCACAAATGGAATTTTGTGAGCGTACTTGCGAGCTACATTTGAAAGCACACCAAATGTTGAGGCTACCGCATTACATTCAGCTTCAACGGCAAGCTTTACAATGTTCTCAGGATCGAAATAGATTGGATTTGGAGCGAATGACGCCGAAGCACTGTGCTCGATACCTTGGTCAACGGGAAGGATAGAGAGATAACCCGAACCACCAAGTCGACCCGTTCCGTACAGAGCTTGAAGGCTACGCATTACAGGAATACTGCGATTGGTCTCTGTGAAAATTCGATCTACAAAATCTCCACCTGGCAGGTGAATGTCATTTTTAGAAATAGTCTTGCTTTCATGCTCGAGCAAGAAGCTCGCGTCCTGGCCTAATAGTTCCTGGATCTTAGAGTATGACATAGGTTCAGCTGTTTATCTTAGTTCGTTGTAAGCTTCTCGTTTTAAAGTTGAGAAGAAGCAAAATTAGGATTTTTTGATTGGGTGGGAAAGGTTGTGCTTAGAAAGGATATCCAAGTGCAAAGTTGTAGGTGACATTTTCCCAGCGGAGTCCCCCGAGCACATACTCATAACCTGCAGGTTCACTAGGGTCCCAAACCTTCAAACCGCCATCCAGTCGCAACTGGAAGAAACCGAAGTCGTAACGGAGGCCGAAGCCTGTACCCAGAGCAGATGAAGGAATTACACGATTCCATTTGAATTTGGCTGATTCAACTTGTGACTCTGTAAGTCCCTCAAAGTCTTTTAAGTCGTAGTCACGATCAAAAAGCCAAACGTTCCCTGCATCCGCAAAGAGGGCTCCTTTCAAACTACCGGCAATCGGAAAGCGATATTCCAAGTTAATCATGGCTTTTATGGGAGCAACCGCGGCGTAGTTTTCTTGATCGTAAATGTAGTTCGGCATGTTACCTGGACCAAGACGATAGGCTACCCATGCACGCACATCTTGGGAACCACCGGCTAGAAAGTTCTTTTCAAATGGTGGCAAGAACGGCGAGTTTCCGTAGTTGTAGGTGATCCCAAAAACACCTCTTGAAACAAATACAGTTTTAGGAGTTACCCGGAAATAGTTTCTATACTCAACATCGAATTTCACGTATTGAGCATAGGGTACTCCAAGTAATTCGCCTTGTCCCGATTCCGGATTCACCGGAATCATGCCATTGAATAAGCTTAACACATTACCTGAGCCTTCATAGGAGAATCTGAAATAATGACGAAGCAACTGTTGACTTTCATTCAAAGGAATATAGGTGAATGTAAGTCGGTTCGATGCGATGAGGTTATCTTGAAATCCAGTTTTAAAGAATAGAGAGTTAATGTAATCCGGATCTGCATCGAGCAAGTTTACATAGCTCAAATCAAGTGGCGTGAATGAGATAGTCGTGTTTTTCCAAGGGCGAGCTTGATAACTAATACCCACCTTTACGATTCTCCTTTGAAACTCGACGCGTGATTGCTGGCTATATGAAGTATAAATACGCGTTGAAGGCAGGTATTTCTTCGGGAAGCGAGCTTGCCAAGATAGTGGGATAAGAAATCTTGAGAAGTTGATACCTGCCTCTGCACCTAGCTCTGTTGTGTTGAATAGTCCGGAGTTGTCAATGGTATTTACCTGAGCTTGAATACCGCCTTTCAGGGTCAAATCCAGAACTTCACCAGCTCCAAACAGATTTCGGTTGATCCAACCTACGTTTCCTGCAATTCCGTAATTCCCAGAAGTATTGGTTCCTTCCAGTTCGGAAGTAAATGAGCGCTTGTCCAGTGGGGAGAGTTTCACGAAGGCATTCAGCACGGTGCTATCGGTTCCTTCCACGGGCGTGAATTCAATCTCGGTGGCACCGAAAACCCCTAGAGATGTGAGGTGGGTATAGGATTCTTTGGTCTCTTGAGCATTAAACTGATCACCTGGTCGGAAATGAACTGCGCGCGTAATCAAATGGGGATGATAGGTTTCTTCATCACGAATAAGCAACTCATACCCATTGAATCTCGTCGTGTCCAGATATGAAGCATTTGGATCGAGATAGTTGAAGTTGTAATCGATATACACTTTTTCAATGTGATATCGCTGGTGTGGTACCGAATACGTTGTGTCTAGAAGTCGAACGGGTCTATCTATAATTCGAAGTATGATGTCTACCGTACCATTTCTTCCAACGGTGTCGGCTGTGTAACGAATCCAACTTTTTGAAAATCCGAAGAACCCATCATTTCGAAATTTATCTGAAAGTCGATCTCTCTCTTTTTCAAGTATTGCCTCATCATAAGGATCGCCGTTCACGATCATAGAGTTGGCCGTATCTCTAAGAACCATCTCACGAATATCTGGAGAGGCTATATCATAGCTGAGTTGACCAAATGTGTATTGATGACCCAGCTCAACCTTGTAATAGACATCTGCCGCTTGTTTGGATGAATCTATGACGACCTCGTAGGATGCCTCATTGTTAAAGTAACCCCGATTAAAGTAGTAGTAGCCTAACTGAGTAGCCGTTCGTTCCGAAAGTTGATCGCGCATGATTGTGGGAGCCTCGCCTCGGTTGGATACCCATTTTGCAAAACCACTGCTATCGGTTGGATTTCCGATGGTGTAAATCCAATTGCTGAATTGAGCAGTGGGCTGTTGCTTCACGATGTTCCTAACCTCCGCAGGCGGCTTCTTTCCATCTACCTCAATGTGGTTTTCATCCAGCCGGTAATTCCCTTCAGGAACCCACTTACTGAAGTTACATGATCCGGCCAATAATGCCAGAAGAAAGATCGGTATGTATCTTAGCGGTCGTAGAACCATTGAATAGAACAAAGTTAATCCCTTCGCACCTTGTTTAGCAAGAAAGATTCCAAACGCATTCAACAACTTTATCAAAAGAAATTTCGCGTGCGCGAAGGATGCTTCATTGCAGAAACGCCGAAGGTAGTGGAGGAATTTTTAAGATCGGGTTATATCATTGATCAATGGATCGCCACGGAGGAATATCAAGCGCCTGCTGGATTATCCATTTCTCCAACGCGAGTGAGCTCCCAAGAGCTAAAGTCAGCCAGTCGCTTACAATCACCAAACGGAACCTTGGCTGTCTTTCAAATCCCAAAGATCGAAGAGTCCAACAATGCGGATTTCATTTTAGCCCTCGACGGTGTACGTGACCCAGGGAATATGGGAACGATTATTCGTTTAGCCGATTGGTTTGCCATAGACGCCATTTACTTGTCGGAAGATTGCGTAGAGGTTTGGAATCCGAAGGTAGTCCAATCTACCATGGGAAGTCTAGCTCGAGTGCAACCCGTCGTTTCAGATCTCGTTAAACTCGCCGAATCTTGGAAGGGGCAAGGAGGACAGGTATGGGTAGCTGACATGGAAGGTTCCTCGTTGTATGAATCGAGCTTTGATTCAAAGACGATGTTGGTGATGGGAAATGAAGCAAACGGACCATCTCAAGCGATTAAAGAGTTGGCTCAAGCTTTAACCATCCCAAGATTCAATTCAGATGGCGCAGAAAGTTTGAACGTAGCCATGGCCACGGCTATTATTTTGTCGCAGGCGAAGCGTCCTTCTTAGGCTTAAAGAAAAGGTTCAGTAATACCCCGACGATGACCATCGCCATTCCCAACAATACTGTCCATGCGTATTGCACGTTGAAGATGAAATAATCGAAGGATAGTAGAAACAGAATTCCCAGATACTTCATCCCCGCCAATCCGCTGAGATCACTTGATTGGAACGCTTTTGTCATGGCGATTTGAGCGATTTGAGTGAGAACACCCATGAGGAGAAGGAGACTCCATTCCCAACCGATAGGCATGACCCAATCTACTAACCCCACCGCTGCTAGGAGCAACATTACGGGAGTGGCGATTAGTGGGAAGTAGAATACAATGACCACCGGATCATCAGTATGCCGCAGCTTACCAATAGCATTGTAGGCCAAGCCGGCAAAAACGGAGCTCATAATACCAAGTAGGAGGTAGGTTGTGTCAATTGAATCGTCGAAACCGCGGATTACTGCAATGCCTGCAAATGAAATTAGAAAGAACAACCACTGGTAACCCTTCACTTTTTCGCCCAATAGCCAAACGGCAAAAAGTGCCGTGAAGATGGGAGATAAATATTGCAGAACCACGGCTGTGGATAAGGGCAATTCCTGGAGGGTGTAGAAGAAGGTAGTGAGTGCAGTGACGCCAAATACGCCTCTCAGGATGAGCCACTTTTTGTTATTTCCGAAAATGGCAATTTGTTTTCTACGAATGAACCAGAGCGATATCGCCAGAGAAACTACGCTTCTAAAGAAGACCAGCTGTGGTGCAGGAATGGGATTGGCTGAAAGACTTAAAAACTTCACCACCAGGTTCATAAGGGAAAACCCGATTACAGAAATCAGCATGTAAATGATTCCCCTCGATTTGGGGTTGGCAAGTAAGGCTTCACGCTGAGCGGCCATGTTGCTCTTCAACATTATTCGAAGGTAAACGAGAACAAGATGCCTCGCGTGCGGGTACTTTCCAAACCAGAAACTGGAATGGTGCCATCTGGAACGTTCAGATCCGCAACACCCCAGAAGGCTTTAATCTGTGGAGAAAGCTTAAAGTATTCGAAGTAAATATCCATTCCAATGCCGAAATCGTAGCTCAAGTCGCTTGAATTTAGCTTGAATATCAGGTCGTCATCTAAATCTTCCTTAGAACTTAAATCGTAGGAATAGGTAAAGCCGGTAAGCACGTACCAACGGTGATTATGGATGCGGTCGGTCTTAAACTTCAATTCGAATGGAGCTTGAATTAGTGAGCTCTCAATCAGTCTTTCCTCTACGCTGCGTACCCCAGTAAAAGGGTGCTCCATGTCGATAAGAAGCTTGCGCTCCGTGTTAACGAAGGAAGGAAGAAAGCGCAGGTTCAAATTGTGACCCAATCTTAAGTCACTGACAATACCTACCGAATAACCCGGACTCGCTTCTGTTTCAATGCTATAAAATTTGGGAACTGCAGATATATCGCGATTCATGCGAAGTTGAAAATCGTAGACGTTAACGCCAACGTAGAATCCGAAGTGAATCGGACGCTGGTCGTACAATCTCAAATTGCGCGTACCATTCTGACCCCAAGATAGAACACTTGAGGCAAGGAGAACGAATAGAAATATGGTATAACGTGCTTTCAACATGACTGAGAACGGCCTAATACTTCGGTTATTTTGTGGCAGTATAAATTGTGGCAACCCCAAATGTCACTGGGCGTGACTGTGGATTTTGATAGCCGAGCTCTTTCAAGATGTTCACAAAACGCTCTCCATACGGAAAGGCGTCCACCGATTCAGGCAAATAGGTATAGGCCGACTGATCCTTACTCACCAAATTTCCAATGGTAGGTAGAATGAACTTGAAGTAGAATCGATAAATCTGCTTGAATGGAAATCCTGTGGGCTGTGAAAATTCAAGCACAGCAACCGTTCCGCCTGGCTTTATAACGCGAAGCATTTCGCTGAGGCCTTCCTCTAGATTTTCGAAGTTACGCACCCCAAAGGCAACGGTAATGGCGTCAAAGCTGTTATCTTCAAATGGCAAGTTTTCGGAATCGCCAAGTTGCAGAGCGATTCGGTCTTTCAGCCCCTTCTTTTCAATCTTAACACCGCCAACCTTAAGCATCCCAGCGGAGATGTCTACGCCTGTAACCTGAGCACCTTCGATTTTGGTGAGAGCGATGGCCAAATCAGCCGTTCCCGTGGCAATATCCAGAATCTCCGTAGGCTTTTGCTGACGCAGCATTCGAACGACTTTACGTCTCCATCCTTTATCAATTCCCAATGAGAGAAAATGATTCAGAAAATCATAGCGAGCGGAGATGTTGTCGAACATCTTGGCTACTTGCTCCTTCTTCGATCCTTCTTCTGTAGCGTACGGCTTAACTTCGGCCATTTAAGTGCTTTTTTCTAAACGGGTGCAAAGGTAGTTAAACGGATGTTCTCAAGTGAATGTTTAGGTACTTACTTCACTTCGAGTTGTTAGATAAGTGCTTGTTACCCAACCATGAAGTTGGCTTTCGGATACTTGTAATCATCCGATTCTTTCTTGCGACTGCTCAATGCAAAGGCGAGAGTAAGGGTTCCGATACGTCCAATGAACATCGAAATCATAATTACGGTACGCCCCACGGAGGAAAGTTCAGTGGTGACTCCCGTGGTGAGGCCTACCGTACAGAATGCAGACACTTCCTCAAAGGCCAAACGAGCTAATCCAATCTGAGGATCAGAGATGGTCAGGATAAAGATGCCGACCAATATGACCGTAGCCGAGAATAAGAAAATGCTAAAGGCGCGGTTGAGCAATTCCCATGGGATGGTTTGCTTAAAGAGTTCTACTTTTTTCTTTCCTCGTATCGTTGTCCAGGCCGAAAGAAAAACCAACGCAAAAGTTGTGGTTTTGATACCACCGCCCGTTGACCCTGTTGATGCGCCAATGAACATGAGGAATATGAAGAATATCAATACAGGCAACGCCAAGCTTCCAATATCCACCGTGTTGAAGCCCGCCGTACGCGTCGTTGCTGATTGGAATATGGCTGTAATGAGTTTTCCTCCCAAGGATTGACCATCCATGGTTCCGTTGTATTCGAAAATGAAGAAGATCACAAAACCTACACTCAATAAGATCCCTGTGCTGTAAAGTGAAATTTTAGTACCTACGCCGAGAGATTTCCAGGGCTTTCGCATCCGCTCTCGCACGTGCCTCAGGGTGAAAATATCGCGAATGGTTCCAAAACCTAAGCCTCCAAAGATTACGATGAGGGCGATGATGAGGTGAAGCAGATAGCTGTTCTGGATTGGTGATTCCATCAATCCATCCGTGAATAGGGAAAATCCAGCATTGTTAAAGGCGGATATCGCATGAAATACGGAGTAAAAGAATCGTTGACCTAGTGTGTCGAATTCCATCTTCGCGCCCCAAGTAAGAAAGATTAAAATGGTGCCAATAGCTTCAATTTGAAACGTAAAGCGGATGATCTTTCTGAACAAATCAGCACTGGAGGTGAGAGACTCATCTGAGTAGCTCGCTTGGATCAAACTTTGATGACGGATGCCAATTCCCTTCTTGGTAAAAAGAGCAAAGAAGGTAGCAAATGAGATAATGTTTAGTCCGCCAAGCTGGAAGAGGAGCATAATGATGAACTGACCTTTGAAGCTAAAGTAATGTGCGGTATCCACTACGGTTAATCCGGTAACACAACTCGCCGAAATACTCGTGAACAAAGCATCAAAGAACGCCATGGAATGTCCGCTTGAGGTCATTTCTGGTAGCATCAAAAGTCCGGCGCCAATGAAGATCAGGACAATAAATGACAGGGCTAGTAATGCGGGTGGACTCAGAGAGGCAAAGGGAAGTACCGTGCTTGCCTTTCCAAGTTCGAGGAACACAATGAGTAAAAAATAGCCCTGAATAAAGAGCAAGAAGAATTGGTCCAACCCCTCCAAACCAGATACCTTTCCGAGTATGCTCATCAGCTCGGTGCCGAATATGTTGATGGAGAGAATATTCAAGAAGAGGAACCCCATCAAGATGCCTTCCCACTTGGTCTCCTTTAAATGTTCTATAGGGGAGAAGGAGTACACAAATTCGAGGACATACTTGAGTAAGTAGAAACCAATTGAGAATTTTACGATGAACTCCACTACGGCTCTTTCAGCTAGTGTCAGCTTAAATCCGTGAAAATAGATTAGCGCAAATATGGTCATGGAAGAGATCAGTACACCTGCGGTGCGCAAATCTTTCAGAACGCGATCCCGACTATCAAATAGCCGGATGTTGATGCGCTCTCGAATAGCGTTAATTCTTCTTCTTAGCGGACTCGACATGCTTTAGTCGCTCAAATTTTGAATGGCATTTTCAATTCTGCGATGTGCCTCTTTCAAGTCGTCTTGAGAGGCTGCATAGCTGAATCGAATGTGACCAGGAAGGCCAAATGCAGATCCCGGAACGCTACTCACATGTCCTTCTTCAAGGAAGTAAATGCTCAAGTCGAAATCGCTTTCCAGCACGCGACCATTAAATTTCTTGCCGATCAGTTCTTCGATGTTAGCGAAGAGATAAAAGGCACCTTCAGCATCGCGTGTTTTAAAGCCCGGAAGTGTTCCGAAGGTGCGCAACATGAGCTCTCGCCTTTCAGTAAAAGCATCAACCATGTACTGCACGTCCTTTGGTTTAGCTGATACAGCAGCAATGGCAGCACGCTGAGCGATACTGCTTGTTCCGCTTGTAAACTGACTTTGAATTTTGTCGCAGGCCTTAGCTAACCAAGCTGGGCAACCAACATAACCAATACGCCAACCCGTCATAGCAAATCCCTTCGATAGGCCATTCACCGTTGCGGTGCGCTCGTACATTCCATCAATAGTGGCAAAACTCGTATGCTTGGTGCCGTAATTGATCAGCTCATATATCTCATCACAAATCACAAAGACATCTGGATACTTGTGAAGCACGGCGGCAATGCCATCGTAATCTTCTTTGGTGTACATAGCTCCCGACGGATTGTTGGGAGAAGAGAAGATCATCAACTTCGTTTTGTCCGTTATGGCTGCTTCCAACTGTTCAGGAGTTACCTTGAAGCCTGTATCCAAACTGGTTTCAAGCACAACGGGCTTCGCATCCAAAAAGTTGATCATGTCCACGTAACTCACCCAATATGGAGCGGGTACAATGACTTCATCTCCGGGGTTTAAAAGCGAAAGCATCAAGTTAGCCAGAGTTTGCTTAGCGCCTGTGCTTACCACAATTTGGTCAATGCCATATTCCAGCTGGTTATCGCGTTTGAATTTGGCGGCTATTGCTTCACGCAAATCAACAAAACCCGGCACCGGCATGTAGTGTGAATAGTTCTGTTCAATCCCTTGAATGCCTGCTTGTTTGATGAATTCAGGAGTGTCAAAATCAGGTTCTCCTAAACTCAGACTGATTACATCCACCCCTTTGGCTGCCAACTCGCGGCTCTTCTTTGACATTTCGATAGTCATGGGTAGTGACATAGCGCTTACTCGCGCTGAGAGCATCTCCGTCATAGTACTATGAATAAGAAACAAATGTAGTGGTTTTAAGAAGTGATAGCGAAAATCTTACAGCCCCATTTTTTTACGATATTTGATTCCCTAATAAAACGAATCACTATGGAGATCTTCCTCGAGATCCTTAAGTATACTTTCCCTGCTCTCCTTATGCTCTTGCTAGCCTATCTCATGCTCTCTAATTTTACGGAGAATGAGGAGAACCGACGTCGTTTTTATTTGAAGAAAGAAACACAGAAGCAGGCCTTGCCCGTTCGCTTACAAGCCTTTGAGCGAGTTACGTTGTTTCTCGAGCGCATCACCCCTAGCAGTTTACTCGTTCGTGTTCCTTCAAAGGGATTGAGCGCAAGCGACTATCAAACCTTGTTGCTCAAAACCATTCGCAATGAGTTCGAATACAATTTGAGTCAGCAGATTTACTTATCAGAGGAAGCATGGCAGATGGTGGTTACCGCCAAATCAGCAACCGTGAGTATCATCAACCGTGTGGCTGAACAGATGGATGACAGCAGTTCTGGTGGTGATTTATCAAGAAAGATTCTCGAGCATGCCATGGAATTGGGCACCTTCCCAACTAGGAATGCTATCCACTATCTTAAGGCTGAGGCCTACAAAGAATTCTAGGAGAATAGATTTCTTGCCGCAGCAAGCGGACTTACAGCGCCACTTTCTACTTGTGACTTTAACTCCTGATACCGCTGTTGGTTCTGGCCTTGATTCATCCAATAACCGTGAAGAAGTTCCCCGATCGTATCATCGAACCACCAGCTGGCTTGATTAATTCTGAGCGCGTCCCAATGGCCCTTTAACTCCATATGGCGCTTGAACTTTTCGATTTCCTTGGTGGCCATCTCAATGCCGTGACCTTCGATGGCAGACACCGGTTGCACAGGAACAATCCAACCACGTGGATCTTCTGGATATAATTTGAGCGCTCGCTTTACTTCAGCAGCAGCTAATTGCGCCTTCCGTTCCTGGCCACTATCGGACTTATTCAACAGAATTAGATCGGCCATTTCCATGATGCCCCGCTTGATTCCTTGTAGTTCGTCACCTGCACCAGGTAATAATAAAAGCATGAAGAGATCTACCATGCGTTTAACGGTGGTTTCACTTTGTCCAACTCCTACAGTTTCAATGAGAATCACATCGTAACCAGCGGCCTCGCAAAGGATGATGGACTCGCGTGTTTTACGGGCGACTCCGCCTAAACTGCCTGCACTCGGACTCGGACGTATGAAGGCCATTTCGTGCTGAGACAAAGCGTTCATGCGCGTTTTATCTCCCAATATGCTGCCTCCAGTTTTTGCCGAGCTTGGGTCTACAGCGAGAACAGCAACCTTGTGTCCTTTTTCAATCCACTCTAAACCGAAGCGTTCGATGAAGGTGCTTTTGCCCACACCTGGAACTCCGGTAATTCCAATTCGAATGCTCTTGCCAGATGACTCAAGACATTTTTGAACGATGTCATCGGCCAGCTGATGATCTTGAGAACGAGTTGATTCAACGAGTGTAATGGCCTGTGAAAGAGCAGTTCGATCACCGCCCTTCAGCTTTGCGTGCATCTGATCTACGTCAACGTTTTGTCGACGCAGTTTTGCACTTGAGAGTTTGGGATTCAAACTCCCTTGCGCTTCCACGCCGGGAACTTCCGTTAAGGCTGATTTCGATTTTTTTCGGCTCACTTTTCGAATTTAGTGAAAGATAGGTTGCGACGGTCTGGCTTTATTTACCAAACATTCCTCCCATCCCTGGCATGGATGCTTTGGCGGCAGCTCCCATCTCAGCTTCATTTACGCTTTCAGCTTTGGCTAATGCATCGTTGGTTGCGATAACCACCAAGTCAGCTATTTCCTCTGAATCGGAGAGGGATGCATCGATTTCTACATCCGTCACTTTGCGGTTGCCCGTCATGGTTACTTTTACTTTCCCGCTGCTCGACTGACCTTGCACAGTGATGCCGTCCAATCGGGCTTTGGCTTCTTCCACTTTGACCTGAGCTTCTTGCAGCTTGGCCATCATGTCTTTCATTCCTCCAAACATCTCAGTTCTGTTAAGCGTTCTCCTCCCTCGATTCAATCAACACATCCAATATGGCTCCAGCGGCTTTGGCAATCATGGTCCCTGGACCAAAAATTCCGACCACCCCTGCATCATATAGGAAGGAGTAATCTTGCTGTGGAATAACCCCTCCAACAACCACCATAATATCCGGACGTCCTTGCTCTTCCAAAGCCTTTATTACTTTCGGAACCAAGGTTTTGTGTCCTGCCGCTAGGGAGCTTACCCCTAGAATGTGTACGTCGTTTTCAATGGCTTGTCGTGCTGCCTCTTCTGGTGTTTGGAAGAGTGGTCCAATGTCTACGTCGAAACCCAGGTCAGCAAAGCTTGTTGCTACTACCTTAGCTCCACGGTCATGACCATCTTGTCCCATTTTAGCTACCATGATTCGAGGTCTTCTGCCTTCCAACACAGCAAATTGATCGGTCTTCCTTCTCGCTTCTTCAAACATCGGATTTGATTTGATTTCCTTGGCATAAACGCCGGCAATGGAGTGGATGGTTGCGGTATATCGACCAAATGATTTCTCCATAGCATCGCTAATCTCACCGAGACTCGCTCGTTTCCTCGCTGCATCTACCGCGAGTTCGAGCAGGTTTCCATTGCCTGATTGAGCAGCACTGGCTAAGGTGTCGAGGGCTGCTTGCGCTTCAGCCTCATTTCGACTGGACTTTAACGTTTGCAGGCGTTCAATTTGAGATTGCAATACTTTCGTATTGTCGACCTCCAGAATATCTATTGGATCTGAGGTATCAGGCTGAAACGCGTTTACACCCACAATTACGTCAGAACCAGAATCGATACGAGCTTGCTTTCTAGCCGCGGCCTCTTCGATGCGCATTTTGGGAATTCCCGCTTCAATGGCTTTGGTCATTCCACCGTGTTCTTCCACCTCTTCAATCAGTGCCCAAGCTTTGTCTGCTATTTCCTTCGTTAGACTCTCCACATAATAACTTCCTCCCCATGGATCAACCGTTTTAGTGATGCCCGTTTCCATTTGAAGGTGTAGTTGGGTATTCCGAGCAATTCTCGCTGAGAAATCAGTTGGGAGTGCTATGGCTTCATCCAGTGCATTGGTATGCAAGCTTTGCGTTCCACCAAAGGCCGCGGCCAAGGCTTCGATGCTGGTGCGCGCCACGTTGTTGTACGGATCTTGTTCCGTCAAACTCCATCCCGAAGTTTGCGAATGGGTGCGCAATGCCATCGACTTGGGGTTCTTCGGATTGAATCGCTTCACCAATTTGGCCCAAATCATACGGGCGGCTCTCATTTTGGCGATTTCCATAAAGTGATTCATCCCGATGGCCCAGAAGAAAGATAGGCGAGGAGCAAAATCGTCGATATCTATACCTGCGGCTAAACCGGTGCGGATGTATTCGAGTCCGTCCGCCAAGGTATAAGCCAATTCCAAATCTGCTGTTGCACCTGCTTCTTGCATGTGGTAACCCGATATCGAGATAGAGTTGAAGCGCGGCATCTTCCTGGAGGTATATTCAAAGATATCGGCAATGATCTTCATGCTGTGCTTTGGTGGGTAGATGTATGTGTTGCGCACCATGAATTCCTTCAGAATATCGTTCTGGATGGTGCCTGAAAGTTGCTCGGGTTGCACCCCTTGCTCTTCAGCCGCCACGATATAAAAGGCCATTACCGGGATTACTGCACCGTTCATGGTCATGGAAACGGACATCTTATCCAATGGTATCTGGTCGAAGAGCACTTTCATATCTTCTACCGAATCGATGGCTACTCCGGCCTTACCTACATCACCTTCCACTCTGGGATGGTCGGAATCGTAACCGCGGTGAGTAGCTAAGTCAAATGCAACAGATAACCCTTTCTGACCCGCCGCCAAATTCCTTCTGTAGAATGCATTCGATTCTTCGGCCGTTGAAAATCCAGCATATTGACGAATCGTCCATGGTCTACTCACATACATGGAACCATATGGTCCGCGCAAGTAGGGAGCAACACCAGCAACAAAAGATGTATGGTCGAGTTTCTGTGCGTCAGTCTCCGTGTATTCTCGCTTAATGGTAATGCCTTCTGGAGTTTGATGCTCCGTTTTGGCTGTGGTTTTTTCAACTTGAGGAGCCGACCAATCCGATTGACTAAAATCTATCTTGCTCATGCTTTCTCAGAATTTAGGCGTTCGCGCTCCATTTTTTCGGCCAAGCGAATGGCTTGAATTTTTTCGATGTCCTTTCCAGATGAATCCCCATTGGAAAAGAGCGGGTGAGTGGTATAATCGGCTAGATGTTCGCTTTCGTTCGGAAATACGTTGGTGCCGACTAATCTCAACTCTCCGGAATCGAACTCGGCCTGTTCTTCAGCTGCTTCATTTCGGATATATTCCTGAATCCATCCTGATTGCAATGCTTCAATCATTCCACCTCTTTTCTCCACTTCTTTAAAAAGGTCCCAAGCCTTTTCGCATAATTCATTGGTGAGCTTCTCTATGGCGTATGCTCCTGCCGCGGGGTCGTTTACTCGTTGAGCAAAAGCTTCATATTGCGCAACCAAAGCCTGATTTCGGGCCACTCGAGTTGCCAAGTCCGAGGCTTCACGGAAAGGTTTATCGTAAGGTTGAATTTGTAGTTCATCCACTCCGCCCACCAAGGCGCTCATTCCTTCGGTAGTGTTGCGCAACATGTTTACATTCGGATCAAAGATGGTTTTGTTTCTAAGTCCGGTTTCGGCATAAATATGAATGGGAAGCTTTACTCCATAGGCTTCACCCACCTTGGCCCATAACAAGCGCATGGCGCGGAACTTAGCTACTTCTACCAAGTAATTGGGGCCAATGGCCATGTTGAGCCAGAATCTGTGGGCGTTCTCAGGTCCGAAGCGATGCAGGTATTCGTGTAAGTGAGCAAGGGATAAGGCAAGCTCTGTGGATGTGTTAGCTCCCGCGTTGTGGTATAGATTTGCGTTAACGCACAGCGTTTTGAGCTGCGAAAGCGGCGTTTTGAGAAGCTCGTTGAGTTCGTGCAAATCCTGCTCAACCGTATGTTTCCATGCACCCGTTCTCGCAGCGCATTCAATAGGATCAATGTTGATGCTGCCTCTGATTTCGGCGGGCACAAGACCTCGATTTTCAACAATCTGTTCGAGTTTATTCAGCACAGATTTCCCTTCGCCTTCCACTACGAAATGAACGGCCACGTGTTGTATCAGCACATCTTTGAGAAGTAAATCAAGATTAACATTCTCCACTACGTAAAGCAAGAGGGCAGAGGTTCCCTTGTTTAGAACTTCGAGTATTCTCTTGTTGCAATCGGCCTCATTTTCAACGACCATGGCTTCGATCAAATCGACATGATCTTGGGCTTTAGCTGGTACTGCTGAAGTGCTTAATTCATCGTCAGAATGATAGGCTGGATTAAGTGTAATTCCATCTTCAATTTGCGATTGAATGGAACTAAAATCTTTGCCCTTTAATTCTTTTTCAATCTGATTTAGCCAATCGGTTTTGGAACCGCGACTAAACTCTGAGAATGTCAGTTTGGAGGTAGACATCGTACAAAACTTTAGTAAACCAAAGGTACAATATAGCCCCTCGAGAGACTGTGGAAATGTCAAATGAATTTCGCATCTTCTTAAGGTTACACTTGATTTCTACCATGCACACATCTCGAAACAGCCATTAATGAATATCTCGTATTTACTGCAGATTTTCCTGATTCGCATCACATGCGTCAATTAAGAGAATTGGAAAAGCAGGTAAAGGCAGCCTTTTCCAACTAACTTTCGTTTGTGGATAAGTGTTTTCGGCATCTAATTAAAGCCCAAACTCTCCGTTTATCTTTGAATCATGCTTAAGCGATGGCGAAATACCACTTGGTTCAGAATACTCAGCAATAAGTACATCTTTGCCATACTTGTTTTTGTGTTCTGGATGGCTTTCCTTGACCGCAACGGAATAGGTTTGCATATGGAGCTCAACGACCGAATCGACGATTTAGAGGAAGCAAAGGCCTTTTATGAGACGGAATTGGAGCAGAACAGGCGAGAGTTAGAAGAGCTCGAAAGTGATCCTGAGAAACTCGAGAAGTTTGCGCGAGAGAAGTATTGGATGCACAAAGACGGTGAGGAGGTATTTCTTATCGAATTTGCCGAAGAATAATTATTCCCAATCCACCTTCAATTCGTACATCACCGGCCAGTTTTTTCCGGTTACAATCAAATTATCACCCCGGACCATGATGCCATTCAGTGTTCCGACATCCGAATGGCGATCGGCAAGTTCGTTGAGGTCAAGCACGTGATCTACCAATCCTGTTTCTGGGTCGATAAAAGCTATTCTATCTGTTTGCCAAATATTAGCAGCAATTCGGTTTTTGTACGGTTCCAATTCGTTCAAATTGGCAAACAATCCGATGTTTGATACCACAGAAGAAGCTTGTTGAACCTCCATGGATTGTGGGTTGATGGTTCTCAATCGTTCAGTGCCATCCGTCCAAAGCAATGCTCCATTGTAAGCACAAAGTCCCCAGCCTTCGCGATTGCTGTAGGAGAAGGAACGTCCAACGGTAAAGCTTTGACCATCCCAATGGTAAGACTGCCCCGCGCCTTTCTTCCAGGTGATTTGATATAAGCTGTCGCCAAGAAGGGCTAGCCCTTCGCAGAACCAGTCGTTGGGCAATTTGTGTTGCTGGAGGATATTGCTTTCACCCAAACGATAAACCGAAAGGGCCGATTCACCGTATTGACCAGAGCTTTCCAATACCATATCGCCATCAAGCACTAAGCCTTGAGTGAAAAGCTGTTGGGGATGCGGATAAGTTTCCACTACTTCATAGCTCAATGATTTTGGAGGAGTAATGGGCGCAATAACGAGATTAAAGGCTTCCTGTACGGTATCGTTTTTTCGGTATGATTTGATCACAAAACGTTGCAATCCATAGCCTATAGATTCATCAACCAAAAAACCTCGTGCAGTAGATATAGCCTTCTTTTTGTGCTCGATAATGATGCCACTTCCATTGTGCTCTACTTCAATATTGATTGAACTACCCATGGGTACAGGAGAGTAGACAAAACTCCTTGCGTTGGTTTTCATACGGAGCTTTTCCTCACTGCATGAGATTAGAACAAAGGGGATAAGAAGGAGAAGTAGTCTTTTCATCAGTTGGCAAATTGCATGGAAGAGAGTTGCTTGTAAAGTCCATCATCGATAGCGGATAACTCGTCGTGCGTGCCGTTTTCGATAATCTTGCCTTGATCGAGCACGAGAATTTTATCCGCGCTGCGAACGGTGGAAAGTCGGTGTGCAATTACAATAGATGTTCTTCCCTTCATCAGCTTTTCTAGGGCGTCCTGAACTAATTTTTCCGATTCGGAATCCAGCGCAGATGTTGCTTCGTCGAGAATGAGAATACACGGATCTTTCAATACAGCGCGTGCAATGGCAATGCGCTGTCGTTGTCCACCCGACAGCTGGACACCCCGTTCACCAACGATAGTATCGAGTTCTTCAGGAAAATCAGAAATAAACTTCCAAGCGTTGGCTTTTTTAGCTGCTTCGATAATCTCTTCATCACTCGCGCCCGGTTTTCCGTAGGCGATATTTTCGCGAATCGTACCCCCAAATAAGAGTACATCTTGCGGAACTACAGCCATTTGGTTTCTCAATTCGGAAAGGCCATACTCAGAGGCCGACTTATCATCAAACTGAATGCTCCCAGATATCGGATCAAAGAAGCGCATTACGAGTTGAACGATGGTAGATTTACCAGCTCCTGAAGGTCCGACGAGTGCTACTTGTTCACCCGACTTAGCCTCAAAGCTTAGGTTGTTGAGCACCGATACATCTGCTCTAGAAGGATAAGCAAATGACACATTTTGAAATTCGATTTTCCCTGTAAAGGAAGGAATTGCATTTGGGGTTTCATGTAGGTCCTCCGTTTTCTCATCGAGAATTTCCATGAGCTCTTCTGTGGCGCCAACGGCCTTCTGGATCTTGGCATATACGTCGGCCAAACCACCTATGGATCCACCAATAAATCCGGAGTAGATTACAAAGCTGAAAAGCTCGCCGGTATCAAGAACACCTTCGGCAATCAGCGTAGTTCCCTTCCAAATAACAGCGACCATGGCGCCAAATAAACCAAGTATGATGAATGAGGAAAAGGCTCCGCGGTAAATTCCACCTTTGATGCCTGTGCGGGCCACCTCATCTGTTTTCTTCTTGTAGCGAAGCATCTCGAAGAATTCGTTTGCAAAGGCTTTTACATTGTATATCCCTTGGAGCGTTTCTTCCACGATGGTGTTGCTTTCTGCAACCTGTCCCTGCACTTCCTTAGCATAACGGCGAATAAACCTTCCGAATACAACGGCCACAATCATCACAGCAGGAAGAATGGCAAGCATGAAAAGCGTAAGCTTCCAAGAGGTGATGGTCAATAGCGTGATGCCACCTACAATAATAATCAACTGACGAATGAACTCGGCCAAGGTTGTGGTCATCGTTTCCTGAAGAAGCGAAATATCGCTGGAGATTCGTGAGTTTAGTTCGCCCACTCGCTTTTGGTTAAAAAATGCGATTGGGAGTTTGAGCAGGTGCGTGTATGTTGCTTGTCGCAGTGACGCCAGGGTTTTTTCCGTAACATTCACAAAGAGAACGATGCGGAAGAAACTGAAGATGGCTTGTGCTACAAGTATGGCTACCAATATGAGGGCTACCTCATCAATCTTGTCAAAATTCAGTGATTCACTTTGTGTATTCACCAAATCACCTAGAAACTTTGGAAAGGCTAGGTTGGCTGTGCTGGATAAGAAAAGGAACACCAATCCAAGGAAGAATTCTCCTCGGAATGGTCGTATATAACTGTAAAGCTGAAAGGTTTTTCTCAGGGCACCCCATGAGAGTCTGACCTTTTTCTTTTGCTGATCATCTTGCATGGGCGCAAATGTCGCAAGTTCCTTTGAATTGAGCGAATGAATTTTAGGTTCGGGTAATCAGTACTTCGGTACGTTGTTTGCCCTGTAGTCATCGTCCACTCAACGTAGTAGTTAAATTCACATAGGAATAAACCTATCGACCCAAATGTGAGTTATTTTTGTTGACCTAAAACAGCCTATATGCT
>CBFHVA010000005.1:0-161057 GCA_965659415.1 Phaeocystidibacter sp. | reverse complement strand
CTAATTAACCGGAGGGTAAACATTTACTTGAACCCAGCGTCGCAAACGACAAATATCGTTTTGAAAATCAGATTTTTGCATAAAATAATGCTGAACTTGAAACTGGGGACAGGGGTGCTGGCCCCGGGGACAAAAACCCCACTTCCCGAATAACGAGTCTATCACCAGGTTAATAAGCGACACCTCATAAAGCAAAGCATCTTAGATTGATGTAGGTCCTCCAACTGAAAAAACCTTCGCAAGAAATACATCACTTACAAGTACCATCGAAACCACCAACAGACCGCAACTGATTCTCGTCAGATTACCTAGGAAAACACTCAAATCGCAGATTCGCAGTTCGACAAATCCGAAAAAAGAATCATTCCTTTCTCACATACCCCTTCCACTCCTTCTAGTAGTTCAGAAATGCCGGGCCAACTCCCTCAGATTCCAAATGTTTAGAATCTACGGGTGTTTCAATTGGAGAAAACTCATCGTTCTTTAATACGAGTGTTGGGAAGTCATGATGAAGAATGGTTGACTTACCGATGGTAACGAAGTCTATTCCTTTATGCAAAACATGATGGACATCTTTTGCCGTGCTGATTTTGCCTGCAACGGTGATCTGGACCGCCTTGCGATTCAATTTTGAGAAAAAATCGATCAGTGTTTCCCCATACTCACCCTCCTTATGAACATCCCAAAGAGAGAGGTCCAGGAAATCTATGTGCTCTGTATCGATTAACCACTGAGCAAGCGTGAACACCTCTTCCCTGCGCATTCCGAAGCGCTCAGGTGAAAGTCGTACGCCCAAAATGAACTCAGGACCACACTTCATCCGGATGCCTTCAATAATTTCCATGAGAAGTCTGCATCTTCCTTCCAAATCACCACCGTAAATATCATCGCGATGATTCAAGCTTGAGCTGATAAATTGGGTAATCAGATATCCATGTGCCCCATGAACCTCCACTCCATTATATCCCGCTATTTGAGCACGTTCAGCACAAGTGATAAAATCATCACGCAATTGATAAACCTCATTCAGGCTCATTTCACGCGCGCTAAACTCTTTGTTATAGGATGGAGCAACCGGTTGTGCACCACCAATGGCATCAGGCGGACACCTCATTCCACCATGGTGCAGCTGAACTATCGCCAAAGCGCCTTTTTCTTGAATGGCAGAACTTAATCTACGGTGACCATTAATATGTCGATCTGAATATATACCAAGCTGTCCGTGCCAACATCTTCCTTCAAATTGAACGCTGGTTGCACAGGTCATTATCAACCCGAATCCACCCTCAGCTCTCTTTACTAGCCAGTAGAATTCATCATCGGACAAACGACCATCTTCATGACTCTGTTTGTTTGTGAGCGGCGCCAACATGAAGCGGTTCTTCATGACGGCACCACATTGAAAATGTACGGTATCAGTAGGCTGGGCCATTCCTAAATTTAAGGAATTCCCAGATATTTATGCGTTTGTAAACTGACTTGCCACTTCGGGTTCTTCATGACGTAGTCAGAAATATGTGGCATCATCTCATCTCGTTTACTCCATTCAGGTTGAAGGAACAACTTGCAAGCATCATTTACCTTTGCTGCATGCTCCTCAGCCCACTTAAAGTCGTGCATATTATGAATAATCACTTTCAACTCGTGTGCAGCAGCATAGAACTCTGGGTTCGGCGGCATGGTCTTCTTCGGGCTCAAACAAATCCAATCCCAATCGCCAGATAATGGATAGGCGCCAGAGGTTTCAACATGAATATTCATCCCGCTCTCACGTAGCTTCATGGTTAGTGGTTTCATGTTCCACATGAAGGGCTCACCACCAGTAACTACAATGGTATTACTGTATTCAACCGCTCCTTTAGCAATATGATCAATATCGGTTGGCGGATGCAATTCTGCATTCCAACTCTCCTTCACATCACACCAATGGCATCCTACGTCGCACCCACCTACTCGGATAAAATAGGCCGCCCGCCCAGTGTGACTTCCTTCACCTTGAATCGTGTAGAAAGCCTCCATGAGAGGTAGCATCAAACCAGCCTCAACCCTTGCCCCCTGTTCATCATTCATATTGCAAAGGTAATGTGCGTTTTTGGGTACACCATTCTTCAGGTTAAAAGTTTCAAGAAGATGTCTACCTTCAGAATTCACAGCCATAAACGAGATTCACATCTACCCGAATCCCGCAAGTACCTCGTTCATTTTGGAGGGCACCCGTCCCATAAATGATCTCGCCATTTTTAATGTGCTGGGGCAACCCATTCCATTCAAAGCAATACCAATGGGTGAAAACCAGACAAATGTGCAAATCACTCGTCCAATAGCACTTGGTATTTTATTCGTGCATACAGGAAATCAATACCACCAATTGCTAATTGAATAGCTTATCTGTTCTTAAGTTTGCGCTGAGCTGATTCGAGCGTATTCTGAAGAAGTGCTACGCGGGTCATTAGTCCTACACCACCTGGAACAGGAGTTATAAATGAGGCTTTTTCGCTAACAGAGTCAAAGTCAACATCACCAGTTAGGCGGTAACCTCTTTTCTTTGAAGCATCGTCAACTCGATTAATTCCCACATCAATTACGACAGCACCTGGCTTCACCATGTCGGCCGTAACAAAATGAGCCTTGCCAATAGCCGCAATGATGATATCGGCACGCAGACATTCCTCCTTTAGATTCTTAGTTCGGCTGTGCGTAAGCGTAACGGTTGAATTTCCAGGGTTGGCATTTCTGGCCATCAAAATGCTCATAGGTGAACCAACGATGTTTGAACGACCAATGACCACGCAGTGTTTTCCTGATGTTTCAATGTTATAATGCTTGAGCATCATCAAAATACCATGCGGTGTGGCTGGAAGAAAAGTTGGAAGACTCAAAGCCATCTTTCCAATGTTCTCGGGGTGAAAACCATCTACATCCTTAGCTGGGTCGATGGCCAGCGTAACGGTTTTTTCATCAATATGATCCGGCAATGGTAACTGAACAATAAACCCATCTAGGGACTCATCCACATTCAATTCGGCCACCTTTTTCAATAATTCTTCCTGAGAAACGGATTCCGGCAGTTCGATTAACGTAGATCGAATGCTCACAGCTTCGCAATCTTTTACCTTGCCTCCTACGTAAGCTACACTGGCTGGATTGCTTCCCACCAGAATTGCCGCCAAATGTGGTGCTCGCGCACCTGTTTCTGTGAGGGATTTTACCTCCTGAGCAATTTTTTCTTTGTAGGCTGCTGCTGTTACTTTTCCGTCTAGAAGAGTCATACTTGATTGGATATAGGTTGGTTAGAGTCCGAAAATGATAGCATTTCTGATAAACCAATTATCGCATTCCGCGCATCATATTCATCATATTCCGCTTACTGCCGCTGCTCTGCATCATCTTCATCATCTTACTCATGTCGGCAAACTGCTTGAGCAATTTATTCACATCGGTGATATCTCTGCCACTTCCACGTGCAATGCGTTTACGGCGTGAACCATTGATGATTTTCGGATCGTTACGCTCTGCAGGTGTCATTGAATGAATCATAGCCTCAATGTGCTTAAAGGCATCATCGTCTATGTCGATATTCTTCATCATCTTTCCCATTCCGGGAATCATACCCATGAGGTCCTTCATGTTCCCCATTTTCTTGATCTGTTGGATTTGATCAAGGAAATCGTCAAAACCGAACTGGTTCTTGGCGATTTTCTTCTGCATATCGCGCGCCTTCTTCTCGTCGAATTGCTCTTGAGCGCGCTCAACCAACGAAACCACATCACCCATGCCCAAGATTCGGTCGGCCATGCGATCAGGGTGGAACACATCGAGTGCCTCCATCTTCTCCCCTGTTCCGATGAATTTGATTGGCTTATCGACTACCGCTTTAATCGTCAGGGCTGCACCACCTCGCGTATCACCATCGAGCTTCGTGAGCACCACCCCGTCAAAATCAAGCACATCATTAAAGGCCTTGGCTGTATTCACCGCATCTTGTCCCGTCATAGCATCAACCACACATAGGGTTTCATTCGGTTCGATGGCTTGATGAACGGCGCGAATCTCCTCCATCATCTGCTCATCAATAGCCAAACGACCTGCGGTATCGATAATAACCACATTATGGCCATTCTCTCTAGCATGTGCAAGAGCTGCTTGAGCAATGGAAACTGGATTCTTGTTCTCCTTATCCGAGTATACGTCTACCCCTATTTGCTCGCCAAGTACGTGCAATTGATCAATAGCCGCCGGACGATAAACGTCGCAGGCTACCAATAAAGGCTTCTTTGTTTTCTTGTTTTTAAGGTAGTTGGCCAACTTGGAACTGAAGGTAGTTTTACCCGAACCTTGCAAGCCCGACATTAAAACGACAGCCGGTTTTCCAGTTATTGAGAAATCAGCAGCTGTACCTCCCATGAGTTCGGCCATCTCATCCCGAACAATCTTGGTCATTAACTGACCAGGCTTCAAGCTCACGAGTACATCGGAGCCCAAGGCTTTTTCCTTCACATTGTCTGTGAACTTCTTGGCAATTTTGTAGCTAACATCGGCATCTATCAAAGCTCTGCGAATCTCTTTTACAGATTCTGCGATGTTAATCTCCGTTATTTTATTGCGTCCCTTTAAAACGTGAAACGCACTATCTAACCTATCGCTAAGATTCTCAAACATATATTTTGATTTCCAAAATGAGGGTGCAAAGTTAGCGAATGGCAAGCAGGATGTGAAGCTTCACCGTCGCCAATCCTCTCCACCAATCTCTACATTCTCTCTGCTACTTCAATTCCGAGTACTCCCAATCCTCTTTCGATGATCCCTCCTACCGAGTCGGCCATCGTCAGTCGGTATGCAGCCTCCTCTGCAGTGTCAGCATTCAGAATACTCGTGCTCTGATAATAACCGTTGAACTGCTTGGTGAGGTCGTAAACATAACTCGCAACCAAAGCAGGGCTCAATTCACGACCCGCCTGCGCTATAACTTCAGGGAATTGCCCCATGGCCTTAATGAGTTCAATTTCTCTTTCGTTCAAATCGTAACCTGCAAAATCAGGCTCAGGTAAATCCACAGCCTTGCGCTTAAGCGATTGAATTCTAGCATAGGTATACTGAATGAAAGGGCCCGTATTTCCAGTAAAGTCAATGGACTCCTCTGGATTAAACATCATTCGACGTTTTGGATCAACCCGCAAGATGTAATACTTCAAAGCGCCCATTCCAATTTTGCGGTAGAGCTCTTTCTTGTCTGCATCTTCCATTCCATCCACCTTGCCCAATTCAATAGCTATGGTTTCTGCAGTCGACTCCATCTCATCCATCAAATCATCCGCATCTACCACGGTGCCTTCACGAGATTTCATTTTACCGCTAGGCAAATCAACCATTCCATACGACAAGTGGTAGAGTTTCTCTGCCCAATCATATCCGAGCTTCGCCAAGATCAAGAAAAGCACTCTAAAGTGATAATCTTGCTCATTGCCAACAACATAGGTTAAACTATCGATGTTAAAATCAGCGAATCGCTGAATGGCTGTACCGATGTCTTGGGTGATATAGACACTCGTGCCGTCTTTGCGGAGAACCAATTTTTCATCAAGTCCGTCTGCCGTTAAATCTATCCAAACCGACCCGTCGTCTTTTTTGTAGAAAACGCCGCTCTCCAAGCCACGGTCAACATCTGCCTTTCCTAATAAATACGTTTCTGATTCGTAGTAGTTCTTGTCGAATTCGGTTCCCAAACGAGCATAGGTGGCGTCAAATCCGTCGTAAACCCATTGGTTCATCTTCTTCCACAGATTTACCACTTCATCGTCACCAGCCTCCCATTTCTTCAGCATTTCTTGTGCTTCAAGCAATAAAGGAGCCTTAGCCTCAGCTTCTTTTTCTGATAATCCTTCCTCGACCAATTTGGCTACCTGGGTACGATAGTGCTTTTCAAAGGCTACGTAGTACTTCCCCACCAACTTGTCGCCTTTCATACCTGACGACTCTGGTGTTTCTCCTTCCCCATATCGCTGCCAGGCCAACATGCTCTTGCAGATATGGATTCCACGATCATTTACGATTTGAACGTTAACCACCTTCTTCCCGCCGGCGTTCAAGATTTTCGAAACGGAGGCACCAAGTAGGTTATTTCTAATATGACCTAAGTGTAATGGCTTATTGGTATTGGGAGAAGAGAACTCTACCATCGCCGATGGAGATGATTCATTCACTGGCGTGAATCCCCATTGTTCAGAACTAGCAATTTGCGTGAACAAAGCCGACCATTGGTCACCGCCGACTACCAAATTCAAGAATCCTTTAACCACATTGAACTTAGACAACTCCGGCATGCGAGACACGAGAGCATTACCTATCTCCTCTGCAGTATCCTCAGGCTTCTTCCTGCTCGCTCTCAAATATGGAAAAACCACAAGGGTTACATCCCCTTCGAAGTCTTTACGAGTGTCCTGAAGATCTACTTGCTCAACCTCTAAGCTGTACAACTCTTGCAGTATACCTCTAACTTCCTCGGTAATTCTGTCTCTGATATCGCTCATATCCAATCATCTGGGCGGTGCCCGTATTATTTCTTTCTCTTCTCTAGCGTTTGTACCGTGGCTTGCAAACACCTAAATGCCGCTTCACCCATGGCGTTTCCTTTATCATCAAGCAATGGATTCACTTCAGTGAACTCCATACATCTGACCTTTGTATTCGCCGCAAAAAGCTTCAAGAAACCAATAGCCTCTTCCTCGGATAAACCACCAGGTACCGGAGTTCCAGTTCCAATCGAAACCGCGGGGTCCATACTGTCTACATCAAAGGTCACATAGATAATATCACAGTCTTTTAACCTTTCGCACGCAGCTTGGTAAACTTTCTCGACTCCGTTCGCTCTCACTTCTTCGGTTCGGTGTACATCCATCCCGTATTTCTCAATGAGATAGTCTTCAGGTTGTTCAGTGCTACGCAAGGCAATGAACACAATATCCTCTGGCTTAACTCTTTGTCGAGCTCCTTTCATCTGATCCCAACTATTCAATGAAGTACCGTGTACCTCATTGATGACACAGTCGAGATTGTCTTCCGAAATAGCGGTAGCTAAAGGCATACCGTGAACATTTCCGGAAGGAGAAGTGTACGGTGAATGCAAATCGCTGTGTGCATCAATCCAAACCACCCCAAGGCGCTTGTCAGGGTGTGCTGCGCTAATACCTGCGATGGTACCTCCAGCATTGCTATGGTCGCCCGATATCACCAACGGAAAGTCACGATCGTCCATTGTTTCTGCCACGGCAGCGGCCAAACGACGATACATGCGCACGACTCCTTTAATTCTCTTTCCGTAAGGATTGTCAACGTGCTCGAACAAGAGCTCATTAGCCGTTTCAACTTCCATGGGCTTATACCTCTTGAAAAAGGTCGGATCTGAATGTAGAGATGCAGTCTTTATGGCATCATACCCCAGGCTCGCTCCTCGAGTACCAGCTCCTAGTTCTGAAGGTGCGTTAATTAATTGAATCATTCCGTGGTGAAAGCTTTAATAAATGAATGTCGACGTTTTGGGTAGAAGTCCTGGCAAATTTAACAAGATATGGTCACACCTGCATGCATAAAATTCTCTGTCGTTGTCGACACTCCATTGTGCAAAACCCATCTGTGGTCAACACGAATCACTTCGCAATTATTTTACCTTTGGTTCGTTCCGTTCAAGCGCAACTAATCATAGCGCGTCGGCATTGACAAAGGCCTATGGCAAAAACCAAGAAAAAAACCGCACCCAAAAAGAAAGATCGAAAACCCCTTTTCGAAGGTTGGAAACTCGTGGCAAAAGATCGAAGTGTTCACGTAGCAGTGGGGTTGTTCCTATTATTTATTGCCTTGTTCATGGCAATTGCCTTCATCTCTTTCTTGTTTTCATGGGATGAAGACCAGAGTCAATTTCAACTTCCGCTAGGAGAGCTTCTGTCAAATCCAGATTTTGAGGTGCGCAATGTGCTTGGCAAGCTAGGAGCCGCCTTAGGTCAGCTCTTTGTATTTAATTGGTTTGGTATCGCTGCATTGGCCATTCCTCTTTTCCTAGGAGCTATCGGGCTAAAAATCAGCTTTAAACAAACCAAATTCTCCTTACTCAAGATTTTCCGAATTGCTGTATTCACCTCAATATGGTTGGCCGCATTCTTGGGCTTTGTCATGGGTGTTGAACACACCGTTTTAAGCGGAGGTGTTGGCTACGCGGTTAGCAGACAGTTAGAGTCGCTTCGCGGTATGATAGGTAGTGGCTTGCTGTTCTTCTTCACCTTAGCTACTTGGTTAATATTGATAATGAAGATTACGCCCGACATGATGTCGAGTGGGTTTAGCAAGGCAAAAGGGCTATTTACTTCAGGAAAGAGGTCAATAATACCAGATTCCGAGGATGATATAGATGAACAAAATCAAAACCAAACCGCTCCAATGCCGGAGCAACAGGTTGAAGTAGACTTTAGCGACCATCAAGAATCGGAAGTTCCCGAATCAGAAATTAGCCTTGAAACCGAAACGGATACGGAAGATAAGGGAATCAAGCCTGAGTCAACATCCACACCTCCTTCAGATCCGCAGCCTGCTGTAGAGCTAGAAGCCTCGGCCCCCGAACCTACTAAAGCTCCTAAAGAAGGCCCAGAGATCACGGTAGAAGCTTCAAAAGAAGAAGTGTCGCTTTCCGAGAAAGAAGTCAATAAGAAAGTAAAGGACTTTGGAGAATACGACCCGAAGCTGGATCTATCCCGTTTCAAATTGCCTTCTTTGGAGTTACTTGAAGAGCACGGGGATGGCAACATCACCATAGATCAAGAAGAGCTCGAGGCGAATAAGAACAACATTGTCAATACCCTTCAAAACTACAAGATCGGCATTGCCAAAATCAAAGCAACGATCGGACCTACTGTTACGCTTTATGAAATCATACCTGAAGCGGGAGTCCGCATTTCTAAGATTAAAAACCTCGAAGACGATATTGCATTGAGCCTTTCGGCGCTAGGTATTCGTATCATCGCCCCCATCCCAGGGAAAGGTACTATCGGTATTGAGGTGCCAAATAAAAATAGCAGCGTAGTTTCTATGCGAGCCGTGTTGAGCTCAGAGAAATTCCAAAATGCAAAGGCTGAGTTACCCGTAGCCCTTGGGAAAACCATCAGCAATGAAACCTTCGTAACTGATCTAGCTAAGATGCCTCACTTGCTCATGGCAGGTGCTACAGGACAAGGTAAGTCGGTTGGACTGAATACTATTCTCGCGAGTATTCTCTACAAAAAGCATCCTTCGCAAGTGAAGTTTGTATTGGTGGATCCTAAAAAGGTAGAACTGACGCTGTACAACAAAATAGAAAGGCATTACCTAGCCAAGCTACCAGATACCGAAGAAGCGATAATTACTGACACCAGTAAGGTGATTAACACCCTCAATTCCCTGTGCATTGAGATGGATAACCGCTACGAACTCTTGAAAACCGCCATGGTGCGAAATATTAAGGAGTACAACGCAAAGTTTATCCAGCGCAAGCTTAATCCTGAAGATGGGCACCGGTACTTGCCGTATATCGTATTGGTGATTGACGAGTTTGCAGACCTCATCATGACGGCTGGAAAAGAGGTGGAAACGCCAATTGCCCGCCTAGCTCAGCTAGCTCGCGCCATCGGTATTCACTTAATAATTGCCACACAACGACCGTCTGTGAACGTAATTACGGGGATAATTAAAGCCAACTTCCCAGCACGAATCGCGTTTAGAGTGACTTCGAAAATTGACTCTAGAACTATTCTTGACGCAGGTGGTGCCGACCAACTCATCGGTAAAGGAGATATGCTGTACAGTTCTGGCAATGACCTTACTCGCTTGCAATGTGCCTTCCTTGACACGCCTGAAGTCGATGAAATCACAGAGTACATCGGCAATCAACAGGCCTACCCTGATGCGTATTTACTGCCCGAATATGTGGGCGAAGAAAGCAGTGGCCCGGGTGCAATTGATGAGGACGATCGCGACGCCTTGTTCGAAGATGCGGCCCGAATAGTTGTTATACATCAACAAGGTTCCGCATCTTTGCTGCAAAGAAAGTTGAAGCTCGGATACAACAGAGCCGGTCGAATTGTTGATCAGCTGGAAGCTGCCGGCATCATCGGCCCATTTGAGGGTTCAAAAGCGCGCCAAGTTTTGGTACCCGATGAAGCTAGTTTGGAACAGAAATTGAATTCAGGTAATTCAACTGTACAAAGCGAATAAAATGAACAAGATACTTGCTGCTTTAGCTCCAATTCTATTTTCTGTTGCCGCCATTGGGCAAACCAATGCCGAAGCAAAAGCGCTTCTCGAAGAGGTCAAGCAGAACCTAATGTCGTATTCAGACCAATCATTCGATTTTACGAATGTTATTGAAATACCTACTCAAAACCCAGATAATCCAAAAATGACGCGTGAGTCCTCAGGATCTGTGATGGTGGTCGGTCAGAATTATAAGATTAATTTCCAAGGTCAAACGATTATCCTCAATGACAACCGAGCTTACGTAGTTACTCCTGATGACGAGGAAGTTACAGTGCGAATCTTGGAAGAAGAGGATATGGTATTTACTCCAAATGGTATTTTGGCGAAGTTTGAACATAACGCTAGCTTGGCCTTGGCTGGAAAAGAAACCATTGACGGGGTCGAAATTCAATATGTTCGAGTTCGTCCGAATGGAAGCGAAGAAATCAGAGATATTATGTTGGGTATTGACATGCGCACGAAGCGCATCTATTCATACACGGAGTATCAGACCAATGACGTGGTCACCAAGTACACACTATCCAATTATCGCGTAAATCAAAATATTGGTGCCGAGGAAGTACGATTCAATCGCGCGGATTACGAAGGTTGGAGAATTAACGAGCCTCGGTCACGCCGCCGATGAAGAGATTAGACCGATACGTCCTAGTCAGCTTTGTAAAGGTGTTTATACCTACCCTTTTGGTGAGCGTATTTACACTGATGATGCAGTTGCTCTGGAAATACATCGATTATCTCGCAGGCCGAGGTATTGAATGGTATTACATTCTAGAACTCCTTTTCTTCTGGTCGGCGCAGGTGGTTCCCATGGCCCTTCCAATTGCTGTTTTGCTAAGCTCTATTATGACTTTTGGAGGTTATGGAGAGCATTATGAACTAGCGGCTATGCGATCCGCAGGAATATCACTTTATCGGATCATGAGGCCACTCATTGTGCTGATGTCGGGTATAGCCATTGGTATGTATTACTTCTCCAACGATGTCATTCCCGTAGCGAATTTTAAGGGAGAGAACCTGCTAATCAACATCTCCAAACAAAAACCTGCCTTCAATCTCGTGCCTGGTGTATTCTACGACGGCATTGAAGGCTATACGATTAAGATTGGTGCGAAGGAAGACAACCGTATCGAAGATGTTTACATCTACGATTTCAGCGGAAGCAACCGGCGAAATCACAAGATGATTACCGCCGAGTCTGGAACAATGCAGCTCATAGAAAACGATTACTTCCTTGAGTTCAAGTTGAATAACGGCTTTACGTACGAGGAAATCGAACCGCAGAATCGTCATGATAGAGCAGACGGACTCCATGTAAAGTCGGAATTTGAGGAAACGACCCTGAGAATTTCAATGGTAAGTCTTTCGCAAGGAAATTTGAATGAAACGAGCCGGCGTAAACACTACCGCATGCTGAACACTAATCAGCTCTTGGTGGCTTATGATTCCTTGGACGATTATTTGGCATCTCGCCAGAATACAATGGCCAATGTGATGACCGAAAAATACTGGGGCTCGCAACTCCCAGTTGATTCCTTGCCAGACTCCACCGTTGTAGCTCGAGGACCTAATTTCATGAATAATGTCCCTGTTACACTGCGAAACCGAGCTATCGAGAACGCCAAGCGCATCGCTCAAACCAACCGTTCTCAGTTTTTTGATCAACAAGATGAATACGAATATCGAGAGGAATACATGGCTCGTCATCTGATTGAATGGCACAGGAAATACGCCGTCGCAATTGGTTGTATTGTCCTATTCTTTATTGGTGCTCCATTTGGTGCAATCATTCGAAAAGGAGGTGTAGGATTCCCTTTTGTGGTAAGTATCGTTTTGTTCCTCATCTACCACGTTATGATTACCATCTTTGAGAAAATGGGTCGCGGAGGTGATCTCACGCCTTCTCTTGCCGTATGGCTCCCATCCATCATATTGCTCCCCGTAGGGATTTATCTTACCGTGAAGGCAGCACGCGACTCGTCAATTCTCGATGCGGAATCTTACCTTCGTCCCTTCCGTTGGGTCGTTGAAAAGCTAAAGGCTCGCAAAAAGAATGCGTCGAATACTCCTTCTGTGTAATAAGGTTCCTTTTCCTCCTCGTGATGGCAGTACCATTGCGATGGCTAGTAATATACGTGGACTTCTCGCCAATGGTTCCGAGCTAACCATCCTTGCTCTCAACACAAAGAAGCACCATGTTCATCAGTTGCCAAAGGATATCGCTGATCACCCTAAGATAGACTGGCACTTGGTCAACGTGAATACCACACCTACCGCCTTAGGTGCTCTTTGGAATCTCATTTTCAGTTCATCTTCATACATGGTTTCAAGATTTGATCAATCCGCTTCGAGGGCGCGATTGACAGAAATTCTCCAGAAACAAAGCTTTGACAAGGCGATTGTTGATGGGGTATTTATGATGCCATATGCCGATATGATCGCATCTAAGTCGATTCCAATCTACTTGAGATCACATAATGTTGAGCATAAAATTTGGGAGCGGTTTGTAGCAAGTGAATCGAGTGCGCTCAAGCGTTCCTATTTCAACATTCAGGCGAATAGATTGAAGCGCTTTGAACTCGCTCAACTCAATCTCATTCACGGTATAATGCCGATAACCGAAGTTGATTCTGATTGGTTTAATAGCCAAAAGAAAGATCTTCCCACGTTTACCTACCCTTGCGGAATAACTCCATCGAAGTATCCGGAGTTGCTCTCAAAATCACCCGATGTTTTTCACATAGGTGCCATGGATTGGATGCCAAACGTGGACGGTATTCGATGGTTCCTTAAAAAAGTTTGGCCTGAGGTATTGAAAATGGATGGACAGGCGCTTTTTCACTTGGCAGGAAGAGACACGGATAAACTCGAACTTCATGACCCTCAGTTCGGTATTTTTGTGGAAGGAAAAGTTCCTTCATCTCAGAAGTTCTATGAACAGCACGGCATTTTTGTGGTACCCCTTAGGTCGGGTTCCGGAATGCGAATTAAGGTGCTCGAAGCCATGGCCTACGGAAAGGCAATTGTTTCCACTTCCATAGGCGTAGAAGGTATTCCTTTTACCCATGGAACCGATGGGTTAATTGCGGATACTCCCCAAGAATTCGCGAAGGCGGTGTGCCGGTTAATTCGAGATACAGACTATCGATTGCAATTGGGACAAAACGCTAGAAAGAGAGCGCTAGAACAATTTAACGAGCAAGAACTGGCAAGTCAGTTATTGAATTTCATGTACCCATGATTGTTCTTGAACTCTTCTTCTGGATTTCCGCGGGTCTGATTTTATGGACCTACATCGGTTATCCTCTATGGATTAAACTGTTGGACCGAAAAGGAAATAAGTCGTTCGAACAGAATTTTCAACCGGATGTGGATGTCGTGTTTGCCGCCTTTAATGAAGAGAGCGTGATTCGAGAGAAGATTGATTCGATATTCAATTCGAACTATCCCTCGGATAAAATTCACGTTTACATAGGCAGCGACGCCAGCACGGATGCGACGGACGAGATCATCACATCAATGAAGGACACCTATCCGAACCTTCATCTCCAACGCATGGGCCAGCGTACAGGAAAATCAGGGATTATCAATCACCTGGTTCAATCGTTGTGCACTTCTGATTTTGTGTTGGGCACGGATGCCAATATCTATTTCACAGGAAATATGATTCAGAACCTAGTTCGCCATTTTGAGGACGATAGATGTGGCTTGGTAGGTGGCAACATCATTTACCGAGATGTTCGAAAGGAGGGTATTGCGCAGGAAGAAGGTTTGTATTTGAGCTATGAGAATCGCATCAAACAACACGAATCTAACCTATGGAATATTGCCCTAGGTGTGGAAGGAGGATGTTACATGATTCGTAAATCACTCTTTGAAACTATTCCCCCACTCACGTACATGGAAGACTTCTTCCTTACGATGAGCGTGATTCGACAGGGCGAACAAGTCCGGTTTGATTCAGAGGCAACCTGTACAGAAGATGTGAGTGTAGACCGCGTAGAAGAGTTTAAACGAAAAGTTCGTATATCACTAGGTAACTATCAGAATTTGAGTCGTTTTGCAAGCATTATATGGAAGAAACCATATCCGGTTGGCTTCGCCTTTTTCTCCCATAAAGTATTGCGCTGGATTACCCCTATCCTGCTCTTTGTTTGCTTGGCATCCTCGACAGCTTTGGCCATTCAACACGTTGACTTAAGCATATACAACGTGGCACTTGCCGTTCAGTTATTCATGCTGATGTTATTTGTAGGTGACCGGTTATTGCCCAACTCTTTGGGAAGAACTTTTGCCTTCCGCTTCGTGGGTCACTTTTATTTGATGAACTTTGCACTACTCAAGGGGTTGATAACCTATTTAAACGGAGTTGAATCCAATGTCTGGCAACCAACAAAAAGAGCTCAAAAGAACTCTTAGCACAATAGAAGAAGCGATTGAAGACATTCGCAATGGAAAGGTAGTTATCGTTGTTGACGATGAAGACCGTGAGAATGAAGGCGATTTTGTAGCTGCCGCAGAACTTGTGACCCCTGAAATGATCAATTTTATGGCCACTCACGGACGAGGATTGATTTGTACTCCATTGATCGATACGCGCTGTGATGAGCTTGGTCTAGACCTCATGGTGAACAATAACACCGATCCTCTTCACACCCAGTTTACTGTATCCGTGGATCTCCGTGGTCAGGGCGTGACTACTGGCATATCCGCGTCTGACCGAGCTAAAACAGTTAAAGCTCTGGTTGATCCTGATACTAAACCGGAAGATTTAGGCAGACCTGGACATATCTTTCCACTTAAGGCCAAGCCAGGTGGGGTGCTACGAAGAACGGGACACACAGAGGCAGCCATCGATTTGGCTCGCCTAGCTGGATTATATCCCGCAGGTGTGATTGTCGAAATAATGAATGAGGACGGTACAATGGCCCGTTTACCTCAACTATTCGATATTGCTCAAACCCACAATTTAAAAGTGGTTAGCATTGAGGATCTCGTTGCATATCGGATGCAAAAGGAATCCTTGGTGCAAAAAGTAGAGAATTTTGATATCGATACGGAGTTTGGTTCATTCAGCTTACATGCTTTCGAGCAAACCACTAATGGTCAAGTTCACCTTGCACTCACAATGGGTGATTGGGAGAAGAAAGAGCCCGTGCTTGTGCGTGTTCATTCCGCAGGTGTTGGTAATGATATTTTCCACCTACTCACACAATCGCCAGGTACCCAGCTTGAAAAGGCGATGAAATCCGTTCAAAAGGAAGGAAAGGGCGTGATCGTTTACATGAACCAACGTCAAATGAGTGGTTCTCTGCTCGACAAGCTCAGATCCTACAAGGAAAACTTAGAAAGCGGAAACAAGCCTACCCGAATCACTTCCTTTACCAAAGATGCCCGCGATTATGGTATTGGCGCGCAAATCTTACATGAACTGCGTGTAAGTAAAGTTCGCCTCCTTACTAACAATCCCATAAAGCGTGTCGGAATTATCGGTTATGGTTTGGAAATCGTCGAAAACGTGACAATGTAAAGCCTTATTCCGGCTCAGCCACCTGCTTAGGCAATTCTTCTTCTGACTCTTCTGTGGCTTGCGGAGAACTTTCTTCACTCTCAACCTGCGGCTCTATGGGTTTTCTACCGAAGAGTTTTTCTACTAATTCGCTCCAGGTGTTGAAGTCGGCCCGGTAAAAAATACTCACACCTTGACTGTACGGGGATAATTGATCGAGAGCCGGGTTGTTTTGATTACTGCGATTGAATGCCTTTGCCCGAATTCTCCCGTCTTCAGTGATCTTATACTCAACCTCAACATCTCCTGTAATCGTCGGGGTAGCATTTGGCGCAGTAGGATCGTTGCTTCCCGTATTATCTACAGGGATATCAACATTCGTGTTCACGGTAAGTCGATCATCAATAAAGGATTTCGACAAATCAACCGCCACTTCACTTCCCGTTACCTCTTCATTTTCAAAGGTTTGATACGTTATATTAATATCGGCAATATCCCCAAAAACGGACTGTGCAGCCCAATTGGACATCACACTGGTTAACTGATTCACGCTTTGTTGGCCTACGTCTTCGGCAATACTTGCATTGTCAGCATTCCAAAAACTATTCGTAACCAAAAGCGAGAAGGCATTGTCCATCATTTTATCCTGATCACTTAGTCGATTTCGAATCTCTTCCTGCCATGCAGAATTGACATTAGGTACCTCGATATCAAATTCAATGTTCGGATTCATCAAGGCACCCGTAAGCTTCATGAATAGATGTACATTTACTCGCTGACCTTCATAACCACTAGCTGGAGATAGGATATTAGTAAGGGTTGTGCGGGTTGTGTAAAGAGCTGATAGGTCAATTGTTGCATCAAACGGATCTCCACTCCAGCTTAATTTCGAACCTTCTTGAATAGCAAAGTCTTTTGCGACGATATTCCGCATATTAAACTTGTACAATCCCTCGGCAACCTCATAATTACCGAGAATAGATAAATCACCAGCACTCGATAAGTTGATTTTAATTAAGCCTGAACCATTGCCAATAATTTCACCTCCAACAGCCTCATCCATTACCAAGCGTACCTCGGCCTCGGGTTGCATATTGGCGTTTACGCTGATATTTAATCCTCCCAAGTTTTCCACTTGACTCTCCTTGTAAAAGCCGAAGGCCGTTGAATCTTCTTTTACCGTTGGGTCAACAAAAGTGATAAACTCACTCTTCCCTACTTCAGTAGGTGATGAGAGCGGTAATCTTAGCGAGGTTCCTCTCTCAGCCTCCACATCAATACGGAGATTCATTTGGTCGGTTGGTCCAACGACACTCACCTTCCCTGATGCGTAAGCTTTTCCATAAAAGAAATTATTCTCCCCATCTTCTAAATCCAACCCCAGCATCTCATCAGCCTCAATTTGAATGTCAAAATTCAAATCGCTCAAGTTCTTGTGATTGATGATTCCCGAAGCATAACCAAAGGTTCCTTCTTTCGTATCCCTGATCTTTACACGGTCTAGTAATATTCGATCAGAACTTAATGTAACATGCGGGCTTCCTTCAAAATTGTAGTCGGTCCCAAGGAAAGGGATTCCAAAGGCAGCATTTGGAAGTTCTAATTCTCCGTTAAGCGTAGGTTTTTGTAAGGAGCCAGCGATTCGAATATTTCCATCTACGGTTCCCCGGAGATTATCCATTATTCCGAGCAAATATGGATTCAAGGCTCCTAGCCTAAACCGACTAACGCCCAAATCGAGTAACAAGGGTTCTGAAGAATCGGCAGCAATTCGACCTTGAACTGTAAAGGTTTCCCGTGTACCTAAAGTGATGCTTCCATTAACACGCTGCACATTGCTATTCACATTCCAGTCGAAATCCACTGCTAAATCTCCAAGGATCCGTTCATTGAGTCGCAAACTGTCTACACCCAAACTTCCCGCGATGTACGGAAGGGCTAGCACATTATTTAGCACAAGGACTCCATTCGCTTTGCCCTCGAAGTATGTATTAGGCTCTCGGAGTAAATAGTTGGCAAGCGACAGGTCTAAGTCTTCCAAACGAATTCGCAAAACCTCGTAGGGTGATCGAGAGATAAAACCATCCAAGCGCACAGAACCATCATCTCCAGAGAAAGCGTAGTTTTCAAAACCAACCTGACTACCTTTGATATTCAAAAAGTTTTCCTCAGCAATCACAAGAGTATCTTCCCCTACATTGAATTTACCTTCATCCCAGTGAATGCTAAAAACGGAATCAAGGGGTTGAAGAAGATACCCGGCAAATCGAACATCGGAATCCACCGAATCACGGATTATGCCCGACAAGCCCAAGCTGGTACTATCCTCATATAGGTGCGCATGAACGTCTACTTCGTCCATGGTGAAGTCGTTCGAATTAAAAACACTCTTTACTCCACCTTCTAACACATAATCACCGTACTGGCCAGAAAGGTTAAATTCGGTAGTGTCAAAATACGTTCCGTACAAATCCATGCCTGGGGAGAAATACTCGACCCTTACTCTACCCGTTTCTGAATTTAGTTCACCATTAACGGAAGTATTCCGTGCAAAACGAACACCTGGAATGAGCAAATGCGCCAATGGATCCGTTCTCTTTAACCGCAGTTGGTACTCGCACGAAAAAGATAAGCTATCCGTATTCTCGTATGGAAAATGCTTATTCACAGAAGCTAGGGCCATTTGAAAGACCTTCGGCACATCGATCAACTGGTACTGCCCTTCCATCCAAAATTCCATAATATCAGAATCAATGGCATTGCGCGTGATTCGACCGGCATTGCTCGAGGTCAAGTATACCTCGTTATACGAAAAGCTCTCATCTCCTCGAGTATACTGGATGGAATCCAATTCAACTTGACCTTGCCACCATTCATCCTGGTATAGCAGAAAATCTGCCTTCACCTTTGCACCAAAAAGGGATACGGTATCGTCAATTAATCCGAGGGTATGTAAGTCAGTTTGGGTAATATCAGATGCAAAATCCAATGCGGCCGTATCTTTGCTAAAATCAAGAAACCCATCGAAATCTAAGATGGCATTTGGGTCTTGGATATCGAAATGTCCATTGAATTTCAATTCGGATACATCACCATCTACCGTGAGATTAGAGAATCTATAACCGTTGAAATCGAGTGAAGAAGCCGTTACATCTAGTGCCGCGGTAGCCGAGTGAGGTGTAAATCCAGAACCACGTATACTGCCATCCAATGAAGTCAAACCCACAGATTCGGCTTCTAATAATTCACCCAAGTCAAAGTCTCTCAGCTGAAGCTCTCCTGAGTACTGTACCCTTTCTTGATCCCCAATATCTGTAAAGCTCAAGTTGACATCGGCCTCCCCAAGATTAGAAGACACCTCACCGGCCGTCGTAAAACTATTGACACCTCCCTTATACCGACCAGAAACTTGAATATCGCTTAGTTTGCTAAGCTGAGCTGGAAGTGGTGATGATAAGAACTGATCAAGATACGTATTGAGCTGAGCTCCGCTTGTTTTGCAGTACCCTACAAATACATCTAAATATAGCTCATCAGGTTCCGTGCAATCCGTGATGTGGACATCGCCAAAAAACGTTGATTCCCCGACTTTAATGTCCATTCTATTCGCATTTAAGTGATGTACGGTGCCCGAAAAACCGCCTCGAACCTCGAAATTATCGAAGCTTGGGAACTGTGGGATGTATGACTGAAACTCTTCTGAGCTGATGACAGATGTTCCAAACTCGCCTTTCATCTGAACGGCATTCAAAAAATCTGAAAAGTCGCTCATAGATCGATACTCTAGGCGTGCTTCGCCTCTTACTTCGGATTGATCTGTTTTAAAGTACAATTCACTCAGCTCCATATAAGTTGGTTGTAATTCGGCCAAGCCCCGAAAGGTATGTAAGCTAAAGCGTCTATCATCACGATATCTAAGTTGCTCTACCTCTGCCGTGATGTAGCTATCCTCTAATTCGAAATCTGACACACGCACATCTGCACCATAGAAATCTAGCCATGTGCACGTATCCTCCGAACAGCCTAAAGGATGTTTGGCATATGTGAAGTCAGCTACAGTGATGTTAGCCATAGACATTCGGAAGGGAACCTCAGATTGCGAAGTATCAGCGCTATTGAACTTTTCAAGCCAAAAGGCAAAATTGAAGAGTGAATCACCTTCGTATTTGCGCATCAAGAGCTTCCCACCTTCCATTTCTACTTTACCAGCATACAAATGGTTATTTGAAAATCCCCGGAAGTCGAATAGAATCCGATCGGCATAAATCATCGTATCGTTTCGGTGATCTGGGGCGTATACGCCGTTTAGAATGATTCGGTTTGGGATGTAAAAAGAAGCCGATTGAATCCGAACTTCAACGTCAAACTCAGATTTCAAAAAGTTGGCACCTACCTGAGCCAGCTTGGTTTGCACGGATGGTATTGCGAGCACGAATCCGCCCACCACCACCAGAAGCAGCAGCAGCAAAACCGTGGTTCGAACAAATTTCCAAACGCGTTTGAGTATTCTCATCTATAGGAGCGAATAGCAACCTTTAATTTACAAATATCGGGCCTATCGATAGATATGCGTTACTCTAACGCATTTTTCGTGACTTTCAACACCCCAATCTTTGAATTACCTTTGTCTGATGAGCGAACGCAACCTTATTCTGGCCATTGAATCTTCGTGTGACGATACAGCTTGCGCAGTACTCGAAGACCGCAAAGTGCTGTCCAATATTGTGGCGAATCAAGCGGTGCATGCGGAATATGGAGGCGTAGTTCCCGAGTTGGCGAGTCGTGCCCACCAAGCCCATATTGTTCCTGTGGTAGATCGAGCTTTAAAAGAAGCCGATGTGCGTCCACAGGATCTATCGGCCATCGCTTTCACCTCGGGTCCGGGTCTCATGGGTTCACTTTTAGTAGGTACTTCATTTGCCAAATCCATGAGCATGTCGTTGAGTATACCCCTCATTGACGTGCATCACATGAAGGCTCACGTATTGGCCCACCTCATTGAGGATGATTCGCTTCAAAATCCGACTTTTCCTTTTTTGTGTTTAACCGTAAGTGGAGGCCACACACAAATTGTGCGTGTGGACGCCCCCCTGCAAATGGAGGTCTTGGGTGAAACCATTGATGATGCTGCGGGTGAAGCTTTTGATAAAACCGCCAAACTATTGGGTTTGCCTTATCCTGGTGGACCTGAAATCGACAAGCGCGCACAAAGTGGGAATCCCGAAGCCATATCCTTTTCAAAACCTCGAATGGACGGATATAAGTTCAGTTTTAGTGGTTTGAAAACCAGCGTACTATACACCTTACAGAAATTAGAAAAAGAGGATCCAGCGTTTGTCTCTAAGCACTTAAACGACATTTGTGCGAGTGTACAAAAGACTATAATCAATATCCTATTGGACAAGCTTATCCTTGCAGCTCGAGAAACAGGAATAAAGCAAATTGCTATTGCTGGCGGTGTATCTGCGAATCGAGGATTGAGGTCGCGCCTTGAAGAGGAAGCCGATAAACTAGGGTGGGATCTTCACCTGCCCCCTTTCGAATTTACAACCGACAACGCCGCTATGATTGGAATAGCAGGTTACTTCCAGTGGAAAGAAGGAATGTTTAGTGACCTAAGCACCTCGGCAAAGGCCAGAATGAAGTTATAGTTAACTTCTTGCGGAATATGTTCGATATTCCGGCTTGTTTCCTAAGTTTGAAGAAGTCAGTAGAGGATGAAGAAGCCCAAAATCACCATAGGAAGAATCGATGAATTGGATTTACCAGAGTTTGGCTTATCCGATCTTCAGTGTAAAATTGACACGGGCGCTGCCTTGTCTTCTATCCACTGTCAAAATGTGAAGTTGGTAGAGAAAAATGGAGTGACTGAACTTCACTTTAAACTGTTGGATCGAAAGCATCCTAACTATCACAAGAAGTATTTCAAGACCACCAACTTTCGCGAGCGCAACATCAAAAACAGTTTTGGGCAAGAACAATTGCGATATAGCTTCATTACTACCGTGTGCCTTTTCAACAAGGAGTTTGAATGTGAATTCACCTTGGCCGATCGCGAAAAGATGACCTATCCTTGTTTATTGGGAAGAAACCTCCTCCGTCAGGGTTTCATAGTGGACGTAAAAAAAAGAAACCTCTCCTCTAAATCAAAAGCCAAGAGCGAAAAATGAATCTCGTAATCCTATCCGCTAATCCCAAATTGTATAGCACTAGTCGTCTCGTTGAAGCGGCAGAAGCACGTGGGCACCAAGTATCCGTAATTAACCACACCAAGACCTATGTGGTGATGGAGAGTGGTGAATTGAACATCTATTATGGAAATCAGGTCATTTCTGATGTCGATGCCATCATTCCTCGTATAGGTGCTTCTGTAACCTACTACGGGAGCGCAATGATTCGTCAGTTCGAAATGCGTCAGGTCTTCACGACGGTGAGCAGTTTGGCCTTGGTTCGCTCCCGGGACAAACTTAGAGCGACTCAAATTTTGGCTCGACATGAAGTAGGCATCCCAAAAACGGCTTTCGCAAAACAGCCGAACGACATTGATTCATTGATTAAACAAGTGGGCGGCACTCCGCTGATTGTGAAATTATTAGAGGGAACACAGGGGCTAGGAGTTGTGCTTGCAGAAACCAAGAAAGCGGCTAAAAGTGTAATTGAGGCATTCTACGGTTTGAACGCCAACATCCTCGTACAAGAATTCATCGAAGAAGCTGGAGGCGCAGATGTTCGTGCCATCGTAGTAGGTGGAAAAGTAGTTGCTGCCTACAAGCGCCAAGGAAAGGATGGCGAATTCAGAAGCAATATTCACCGAGGTGGTTTTGGCACAAAGATCCGACTCAAGAAAGAGGAGAAGGCAATGGCTGTAAAAGCAGCTCGCGCACTCGGTTTACACGTCGCTGGTGTAGATATGCTCCAAAGCACCAGAGGTCCGCTTATTCTCGAGGTTAATTCATCCCCAGGATTGAAGGGAGTCGAGAAGACTACGGAACTAGATGTAGCTACGGAAATCATCAAATACGTGGAGAACAATTACGCCAAGCCTCCTGGTGTAAAGAAGGATAAAGTAGGCGCCTAATGCAGCTTTTTTACGGATACCAAAAAGGAGAGCTTGCCTTTTTGAATGAGGAGGAAAGCAAGCATGCCATCAGGGTTTTGCGGAAAAAACACGGTGATGTCATTTCGGTGATGGATGGAGCTGGCAATCGGTTCGATGGTCCCATTATAGACGACCATCAGAAGCATTGCACCATTAAAATTGAACATCACGAATCGAATTGGGGTCAAATCCCCTACTCATTTCATTTGGCCATCGCTCCAACGAAGCACATGGATCGCTTGGAGTGGGTTTGCGAAAAAGCAGTAGAAATAGGGGTTTCAAAGATCACTCCTCTTCTTTGCGAGCATTCCGAGCGCAAAGTATTGAAGCCTGCGCGTCTCGAGCGAATTTTGCTTTCGGCCACCAAACAAAGTCTAAAAGGTGTAGTGCCCATCTTGGCGCCATTAACACCCTTTTCAGAGTTCATAGGTAACGTTGATTCATCTATAGAAGCTACGTACATTGGGTATTGTGGAGCTGGACCTAAAGAAAAGTTGATTCAATCGCTTAGGAACAACCCCATCTCGAGCTGTGTTATGATCGGTCCGGAAGGCGATTTCTCTCCAGAAGAATTTAAGCGTGCGTTTCAATCCGGAGTGAAAGGTGTGACACTTGGCGATCAGCGCTTGAGAACCGAAACAGCAGCTATTTCAGCCGTGCATACAGCTCATGTAGCACATTTGCTTCAATCGGAGTAGTAAGAATCAATGGTAGATTAACTCCGGATCGAATTGAAGTTCTTGAATGAACTGCGTGGCCGATTCAATATCATCATGTAGTACACGATCTACCTGCACAAAAGGAACTTCCTCTCTAAACAACTCCAAAAAGGACGCTAAGAATGTACTCGTGTGTTCATTTCTAAATGCAAGGGCTTGTGAGGCATTCATTAGTTCAATAGCCAAGATGCGCTCTACATTTTCAACTACCCGATAACACTTAGTCGCCGAATTAGAACCCATAGATACATGATCTTCCTGTCCGTTGGAGGATTCAATACTATCTATGGATGCAGGAGTACAAAGCTGCTTATTTTGTGAAACGATGCTCGCTGCCGTGTACTGCGGAATCATGAAACCACTGTTTAATCCGGGTTGTGCAACCAAGAAAGGTGGCAGACCTCTTCTCCCTGAAATCAGCTGATACACTCTTCTTTCAGAAATATTTCCAAGCTCAGCCAAAGCTATCGCCAAATGATCGAGTGCAAGAGCCAAGGGCTGCCCGTGGAAGTTACCCGCGGAAATTATCACATCATCAGAAGGGAATACGTTCGGATTATCGGTAGCAGAGTTGATTTCCGTGGTTACTACATCGGTTACGTAACGGATTGCGTCTTTCGAAGCACCGTGAACTTGTGGCATGCAACGGAATGAATAAGGATCTTGAACATGCTCTTTATGACCGTTCTGCAAGGCAGAGCCCTCAATAAACTCACGGATATTCTTCGCTGTTTGAAGTTGCCCTTTATGCGGACGAATGAGGTGAACTCTCTCGTCGAATGGCTCTGATCGGCCGTCATAGGATTCTAAACTTATTGAGCCAATCAAATCAGCCAAGTACGATAGCTTGTGGGCCTGCATAAGTTCCCAAACGGCATAAGCAGCCATAAACTGTGTTCCATTCAACAGGGCTAATCCTTCTTTGCTCTTTAGGGTAATTGCTGTTAACCCTTCAGATGCCAGCGCTTCAGCGGCGGAGGTTCTGGTACCCTTATAATCAACTTCCCCTCTTCCCAATAATGGCAGCGAAAGATGAGCCAGGGGTGCTAAATCACCTGAGGCACCTAGAGAACCCAGTTGATACACCACCGGCAAGATGTCGTTATTATAGAAATAGATAAGACGCTCCACGGTTTCCAATTGGGCCCCCGAGTATCCGAAGCTCAAGCTTTGTACTTTCAAAAGGAGCATGAGTCGAACTACATCAGCGGGAACCTCGTCTCCCGTTCCGCAGGCGTGGCTCATCACTAAGTTCTCCTGCAGGTTCTCCAATTGATCCTTGGAAATAATCACATTGCACAAGGAACCAAAACCAGTATTGATGCCATAAATCGGCTGATTATTAGCTTCCATCTTCTCATCCAAGTACTCTCTAGCTCTGAGGATGTCAGACGTTGCCGCTGAGCTTAGCTGCAGAGGCAAGTTCTCAAGGAGAATGTGTTCAATATCAGGAATGGTGAGCGGCGAGGAGCCGATTTGATAAGCATTATTCATGGGGTGCAATTTCGTTCCAAAGGTAGGATTCATTCCCAATATCATCCTAAACACGAACTACACAATCTCACTTCAGAACTATAATTAGAATTCATACTTTCGAAAAGTAGAAAATACATCTATGGAATCGAAAAGCAAACAAAATCCGCTTTGGAAGCAATCTTGGTTTCCTTACCTCGCACTGACCTTCATTTGGGGCATCGTTTACATATCCACCTTTGATTCTAAAATCGATTTAGGAGGAGATAATGCTGTTTATTACATCCTTGGAGATGCCATTTCAGAAGGAGCGGGTTACACGAACGTGCACGTTGTAGGTGAGAAACCGAATAACCATTTTCCACCGGGGTATCCGCTGATTTTAGCAGCGTTTATGGTGTTTACCAAAAGTATCACCTTTCTAAAGGTGGTTTCAGGGTTTTGCTTTTTAGGCACAGTTCTACTGAGTTTTAGAATCTTTCAAAAGATCATTTCAAATGACCTCCTGGCTTTTGTTATGTCGGCTATACTCATATTCAACGGAAACCTCATCTCTTCTGGAAATATCATGATGAGTGAAATTCCATTTCTCTTTTTTGCCACGTTGACAATTCACTTTTTCATTCTAAGTGAGGACCGAGAATCATTCCTAAAAGACTGGAGGTTCTGGGTGATGGTTCTAGCTGCAACCTTCAGCTTCCACATCCGAACGGCGGGAATCGCATTAATTGTCGGCTTTATCATGTACCTCGCTGTAAACCGGAAATGGAAAAAGGCAGTGACATTTGGAGGATCATTCACCTTGCTTTCAATACCGTGGTTTATGCGCGGTCAATCCTTGGGTGGAAGTAGCTATATCGAGCAACTTCTACTCGTCAATCCCTATCGAAAGGAGGACGGCCTGATAGGTATCGGCGATCTCTTCACAAGGCTTACTTACAATATTGAACGCTATATCAGCGTGGAAATCCCCCGGACCTTTTTCACGAATCTAGAAGTGAACTACGGGATGTACATGCGATCTCTTACAGGGAGTGGCGAGGTACCTCAGAACTATGTCCCAGAGACCCACTGGTTTCTTGGAATTGCCTTGGTTGTCCTAATCGCTTTTGGCGTTTATAGTTTGAAGAAGTATCGCAGCTTCGTGGCCTTTTACTTGTTGGGGTCTGCCGGCATCTTGTTACTGTGGCCTTATGTATGGTTCGGAACAAGGTTCATCCTCCCACTTATCCCTTTCCTCTTGCTCGGAGCGGTATCAGGCATTGATGCTTTAATCGCCAAGGTCAATAAAGGAAAAGGAGCTAATCCACTGGTGTATGGAGTTATTGTGCTTGCTCTGATCCCTGGTGTGCGTATAGAAGCGAAAAAAGTCGATGCCGAACATCCCGGTAAGTATGCCGATTTCCTCACGATGTCGGAGTTCGTTGGTAGGTCACTAGAGAAAGACGTAGTGGTCCTGAACAGAAAACCTGGTCTGTTTTATATGTATGCAGGTCGCAAATGCACCAATATTCCTAAAACGCTCAACTATGCTGAAATGCAAGAGCGACTCGATAGCGCAGGGGTGACGCATATTATTGTAGATGCAATGGGCTTTGCAGATGTGGGAAGATACCTCATCCCTTTCATGCAAAGCAACGAAATCAAATTCACCGGGCTCCATCAGGTTCAGTCCAATACTCAATACCCAACGCAGTTATTCGAATACCACAGCGAACGAGGTTATACAGGCGATTGGGTAACCGTTGAAACGGAAAATGGAGTGGTTAATGAAAGAACGGGCCAAGGTGTTTATCGTTTCAGCGACGGTCGTATATTTGACGGCGGTTGGAAAAAGGGCTTGCGCCATGGCGAGGGCGTTATGCAATTCACCAGCGGAAATAAGCTACAAGCCAATTGGGCAAACGATACCATAGCGGGTGTAGCCAAATTAGTCGATAGAAATAATCAGATTATTCTGGAAGGAAATTACTCCGAAGCAGAATTTGTTAGCGCCGCCAAATAGAGAATTGAGCATGAGTTCTGAATTTAAGAAGCTTTCCATTGTAATCCCTGCCTATAATGAAGGTCCTACGATTCACTTGATTCTAGATAGAATTAAAGGAGTAGACTTGCCGAATGCTATCGAAAAGGAACTCATCATTGTAAATGACTGCTCTACGGATAATACGGAGGAGTCTATTTTGAAGTACAAAGAATCCAATCCCGAGCTTAACATTCAATATCACAAGCATGAAGTGAATCAAGGGAAAGGCGCAGCCCTCCATACGGGAATTTCGAAGGCCAGTGGTGAATACACGGTAATTCAGGATGCCGATTTGGAGTACGATCCGCAAGAGTACCACCGATTACTAAAGCCGATTTTAAGCGGAGATGCTGATGTAGTTTACGGTTCACGATTTATGGGTGGCAATCCGCACCGAATTCTATTCTTCTGGCATAGTATCGGAAACAAGATGCTCACCTTTTTGTCCAACATGCTTACCAACTTGAATCTGACCGATATGGAAACGTGTTATAAGCTCTTCCGTACAGACATGGTTCAATCCCTCAAACTAAAGGAGAAGCGATTCGGCTTTGAACCCGAAGTAACAGCTAAAATTGCACGTATCCCAAGGATTCGCATTTACGAAGTGGGCATTTCATACTACGGACGAACGTTTGAAGAAGGCAAGAAAATCAATTGGAAGGATGGATTTAGAGCCATCTACTGCATCATCAAGTACAACGTTTTTAGTAAATAAGTTCCACTTCCACTCTTTCTAAGCTCTCAGTCTTAAGCTATTAAGCACTACACTTACAGATGACAATCCCATTGCCGCACTTGCCAACATGGGGTTGAGTAAGTAGCCAAACTCAGGATAGAGCACCCCCGCGGCAATCGGAATTCCAACCAGATTGTATATAAAGGCCCAGAAGAGATTCTGACGAATTATTCGAACGGTAAACCGCGATAATTTCAACGCCTCGGTAACGCCATTTAGATTTCCATTTAAGAGCATGATGCGAGCCGAATCCATGGCAATCTCCGTTCCTCCTCCCATCGCAATAGACACATCCGCCAAGGCCAGAGCTTGTGCATCATTGATGCCGTCGCCAACCATGGCCACTTGTTTACCAGAATCCTGAAGCATTTTAATGTAATCGTACTTCTCATCAGGCATTACCTCAGCTTTAACATTTGGAATACCCACATAGCGAGCAATTACTGACGCGGTAGCAAATTGATCGCCAGAAAGCATATGGACCGATATACCGCGGTTGATGAGTTGATGAACGACCTCTTCCGCTTCTTCTTTTACCGGATCAGCAATGGCCAATAAGCTCAGTATTTCTATTCTATTACCAAACGCTACTATGGTGGCACCTAGTTCTTTTTGATTATCAGCCCACTCAGTCGCAGTAGAGTCAAGCTCTTTGGTATTTGTAAACCAGGATGGATTACCTACTCTATACTCATCACCATCAATAATAGCTGATATTCCATTACCTGCGTGCATTTCATACGACTCCATTTGCAGAGCGCTCTCTTCGTGGGCTTGCGTGCGTCTGTACCACGAAACAATCGCCGAGGCTAATGGATGTTCCGAATGTGACTCCATATGCTCCAAAATCTCCCATGGAACCTGAGCAGAGCAGGAATACGTATCTACAACTTCTGGTTTGCCCTGGGTTATGGTTCCGGTTTTATCGAAAACCACATCGGTCACTCCTCGGCCTCGTTCTAAACTCTCCGCATCACGTATGAGGATTCCCTTGGTTGCTCCTCTACCTATCCCTGCCATGATTGCGGTTGGGGTAGCAAGGCCCAAAGCACACGGGCAAGCAATAACTAATACTGATATTGCGGATAACATACCTTGAATCGCGGCGTTCTCGGCTCCGCTGAAACGCCAAACCATGAAGGTAATAGCCGCTAACACAAGGATGGTAGGTACGAAAACTGCAGCAATCTTATCAACTAGGCGCTGAACAGGTGCCTTACTTCCTTGTGCTTCCTCCACCCTTTGAACGATGCGAGCGAGCACAGTATCAGCACCTACTTCGGTTGCGCGATAGTGAAGCACACCTCGCTGGTTGATTGTTCCCGTGGAAACGCGATCCCCCAAGGTTTTGAGTACTGGAATGGGTTCACCTGTGAGCATGGATTCATCCACATAACTCTCCCCATCTTCAACCGAACCATCAACAGCAATCCTTTCTCCAGGTTTAGCCAATAGCAAATCTCCAGCTACCACCTCTTCGATTGCAATACTTCGGTTACCAGCAGGATCCACTAGTGTAACTTCCTTGGGCTGCAACTGTAGCAATCCCTTTATGGCATCGGAAGTCCGGCTCGTAGCGCGCTGCTCCAGTGTTTTTCCCAACAAGACAAAAGAAACGATTACCGCTGCTGCCTCGAAGTAAACATGAGGCTCAATACCACGTTCTAACAACCAATTTGGCATGAGTGTATTCGCACAAGAGTACACAAATGCGACGCCCGTACTTAGCGCGACTAACGTATCCATATTTGCACTCAACCTTTTCGCTTGTCTGAAAGCCTGTACAAAAAAGGATTGTCCGAAATAGCCCAACACGACGGCCGTTAGCAGCAGTAGCACATAATGCATACCATCGAATTCAGGACCAAACATACTCAGCACCACGATTGGCACTGTAAGCAATGTAGCTCCTATTGTGCGCTTGCGTAGGATGTGGAAATGTTCTTCCTGAAGTTCATCCGCCTTGGTACGGATATCTTCAATCTGTTGCGCATCCGTTTCTGGAATAATTAAATCGTATCCGGCATTTTTAACGGCCGTTTTCAGATCTGAAAAACTGAGTTCGTCGCAAAATGTAACCTGAGCGGTATGATTTGCAAAGTTGACATTGGCCTGATCAACTCCTTCTAAGTTACCAAGGGCCTTCTCAACGTTCGTTGCGCAAGCTGCGCAGCTCATTCCAGATACGGGTAAAGAGGTTTTTGTAGACATGGCATTGTTTCCAGCTACAAAGTTCAAAAACCTCAATTAAAATGGAGCCCGATATTGAGTATTTCCATATCAGACGTCAACCTCATTGATGATTTTTATGGAATCTATAAAACCTTATAGCCAGACTGTTCGACAGCCCTCACTAATTCATCTCTGTCCAGTTCTGAACTTGAATTAATTACGGCAGTTCCAGTCGTGTGATCTACCTCCACATTCTCTACCTCATTTACTTGAGACAGTTTGGTGCGCACGGCATTCTCACAACCTCCGCACATCATCCCTTGAATCTTCAATTCTGTTCTCATTTCAATTCTGATGAATGATCAATAATTCTTTGAATGATATCTCCTTCTGTGTGTCCTTCTGCTTCAGCTTTATAATTCTTTACGATTCGATGACGTAAAATAGGTTCAGCCACTGCGCGGATATCTTCTCTATCCGGAGCGTACTTTCCACGTGTGGCTGCATGTGCCTTGGCACCAAGAACCAAGTACTGTGAAGCCCTTGGACCTGCACCCCATCCCAAATATTCTTTGACGAATTCAGGTGCCTCAGGGTTATTCGGGCGAGTGTTGGAAGCAATCCTCACCGCATACTCCATAACTTGATCACTAACAGGAATGCGCCGAATTAAATTTTGAATGGTCATGATTTGCTCAGCGTCCAAGATGTGGTTGAGCTGTGGTTCTACATCACCAGTGGTCCCCTTCACAATGGCCACTTCCTCAGCAAATGAAGGATAGTCTACCGTAATATTGAACATGAAACGGTCAAGTTGAGCTTCTGGTAATGGATACGTTCCTTCCTGTTCGATAGGGTTCTGAGTGGCCAAAACGAAGAATGGCGAATCCATCTTAAAGGAATGGCCAGAACTGGTTACCGAGCGTTCTTGCATGGCTTCAAGCAGTGCCGACTGTGTTTTAGGCGGCGTACGGTTAATCTCATCTGCCAATACAATATTCGCGAAAATGGGGCCTTTGATAAATCTAAAGTGTCGGTTCTCGTCTAACACTTCTGAACCAATGATATCTGAGGGCATCAAATCGGGCGTGAACTGTATACGACTAAAGCTCAAGCCGAGTACTTCCGAAATGGTATTGACGAGAAGTGTTTTAGCAAGCCCCGGAACACCAACCAGGAGAGAGTGACCTTTACAAAAGATGGAAAGAATCACTTGATCAACCACTTCCTCTTGCCCAACAATGACCTTGCTTATCTCTGTCTTAAGCTGCTTGTATTGATCTACTAATTGATCAATTGCACGGGTATCCTGACTCATCGGCTTGCACTTGAATCACCTCGATTGGTCCAGTCTTGCTCAAAGGTGCAGTTAAAGTATTGGTTATTTACCTGGATGTAAGTTTGAGTAATCTTCTCTTGCACCCACTCTTGCATGCTTTCTGCTTGTTTGGCTTGCAAGGCTATGGCTTGTAATCGGCCATAGTCATCTTGCATGTTTGCCTTGTGAGGTTCTGTTCTAGAAATGACTCGAATGATGCGATAAGCCTCCTTTTGTTCGTCGTCCAAGAACAACACCGGTTCAGAAATATCCCCTTCCTCAAGGTCGGTTATTGCATAGAACATACTTTGGTCTAATCCGGACACGTCCCACTTCGTATCTCCCGTTTGGGGATTCATCAGCATTCCGTTATTGAACTTTGACCCATCGTGCTCCGAGAATTGGAATACGGCATCAGAAAAAGACTGATTACCGTTGGCAATGGATGTACGAATGCGCTCCAAAGCATCTTTCGCTTGTTCAAGATTCACATCACTGATATCAGGCCGAATAAGTATATGTCGTAAGTCGAGCTCCTCTCCTCTCTTTTCTACAAGTTGGACGATGTGATATCCATAAACCGTTCTGAATGGATCACTGATCTCTCCTGGTTGAAGATTAAAGGCCACGGCTTCAAATTCCTTAACGAATTGACCGCGCTTAATTCCCTCGTACAAACCTCCGTTCTTGGAAGAACCGGGATCTTCAGAATAGAAGATAGCCATCGTTGAAAAGCTTCGGCCATCTTCAATTTTCCCTTTAATCTCGAGCAGCTTATCGATTGCGGCTTGCTCAGCAGCTTGATCTACATCTGGATACAAAACCACCTGGGCCAATTCCACTTCTGTATTGATCAAGGGCAAACTGTCTTCTGGAATGCTGTTGTAGAACTCCTGCACTTCTGTTGGTGTGACCTCTACATCTTGTGTAATTGTGAACTGCATTCGCTGAGCAGTCATTTGATTTCGCATTAGAGGTCTCATTTCCTCCCGAATCTCCACTATGCTCTTTCCGTAATACTGCTCAAGCTTACCTTGGTCGCCGTTAAACTGAGCAATCAAGGCTTGTAGTCTTCGATCTATATTGGATTCTACTTCACCTGCATCAACGGAAACACTGTCGATTTCAGCGTGGTGAAGCATGAGCTTCTCCATGAGAAGGTCCTCTAAAACCTCGCACTTCGTAATTGTTAAACCTTGCTGCTGATACTGTCTCTTGAGGGCATCAAATTGGCCATCAACCTCACTTTTCAAGATGATTTGATCACCTACAACGGCCACAATACCCTCAGCCACGGTTCCTCCTGTACCAGGCTGTGCAAATAATCCTATCGGAAGAACAAATGCTAGAATCAGCTTAATCTTCGAAAATCTCAAAGTCTCTCTTATCATATGCGTCATTCACAATTCGCTCCTCCATGGAAGCGATTAATTCTTGTTTTCTCTTGTTCAGAATGATATTTCTGATGGTGTTCTTTACGTATGGCAACGGAGAAACATCATCGGCTATTTTGTAGTCTTGAATGTGGACCATGTAAATACCCATGCTATCTTCCAAATCAACAAATCGATTGGTTTGCAAAAACCGCTGCTCATTGTATGTGGTTAGTGGAATGAACTTAGCTAAGTCGCGGTAGCGCACCCAACTGGTATCATCAAAACTCGAACGCTGGGCATATCTAAATGCATAGTCCTGCAAGTCTTCCATATCATCTTCATCACTGCTTCTGAACCACCGCTTCGCCTGAGCCAAATCAGGGGCATCAGTGTTGAGCACGATGTACTTTACCTTTAAAATGTTCTCCTTCAACTCAAACTCCTTTGGATTTTGATCGTAGTATTCTACGATCTCCACTTCCGAAATGGCCGTGTCCAGATGTTCATCCACATAGCGTTGCTGATACGTGAACTTAAGTAAATCACTTCGGTATTGCTCTACCAGTTCGTCGAAGTCCTTTTCGCGATCTGCTAAATTGAACTCTGCCTTTTTGATGATGAGCTGTTCCTTTCCCCAGTTATTCACGTATTTCTGAACCCATTGTGCACTGTCATCTGGGCTCATACCAGAGGGCATCACGGCCCTTAAATCCTCTTCATATAAAATCTCATCGTATACTCGTGCGATCTGTTTCCCTTTGTCATCTTTATTGTTGAAAAAGGAACAAGAAGAAAGGCTCACAAGCCCCAGTGATATGACGAGCGTTCTCAATATCAATTTTCAGAAATTTGACTCAAAGCCTCTTCATTTACTTCCACATCGTAGGTGTCGCGCAAACTCTCAATCCACTCCTCTTCCAGAAGCTTCTGGTAATCTGTAGTTACTAATCCCCGTATTTCGTTTAATGGGCGCGGTCCCGCTGGCAAAGATTCAATCACGTGATTGATAATCCATCGATTATCCTGGGCATAGGTTGATAAATTGCCATTCACAGCCTCATCGATGCGCTCATTCTCACCTACCAGCACGGTAAGTGTATCCACGCGAACAGCTAATTGGCTCTTCATATTAAAGGTCTGAATCAGTTCAGCTCCAGTAGCACCATCCTTTATATCTTCAATTACAGCATCAGCTACCAAGCGCGACTCAGCAGATACTCTCACGTAGCGGTGACGTGGTCCCACTTCATAATCTGCGATATTCTCTTGGTAGAATGCCTTAAGACCAGCAGTATCCTGACTGGCTTTGTCCCACACATTGTTCTTGGTCAAGTCGAAGAGAAGTATACCCTCGCGGTACTCTTGCACTAGAAACCTGAAATCAGGGTACTTCTCCGGCAATTGCTCTCGCTCATAATTCAATAAGGCATTCTTCGCATAATCCTGAGCTAATCCATAGGCCGCAGACTTCAATTCGTTGCCGCGAATACGTTCTTGTGTATTTTGGATGTGAAGCGCAATATCGGCCTGTGTTACTTCTTGATCTGCCCAAGAATAAACCGGGTCTTCAGCATTCTCAAAATTCGCGGCGCTCCAATTTCCACCTTCAAATCCTTCCTCAAAAGATTCAAGCACTTCCATTAGCGCGTCCTCGTGCAATTGGAAGTTGTATTCGTCTTTCAACTGATTGAGGAATACACGTTGTCCCAAGTTCGATCTTGAATCTCGCTCAATCTTCTGAATGAGTTCGGGTTTCATTTCTTCGAAATTGGAAAGCTCATATTTGTGAATTCGCTTTATGATGTGCCACCCTATTTTGGTCTCAATGGGTTCCGAAACATCACCGTCATTCTCCAGCGCGAAAGCAGCTTCCTCGAATGAGGTGAGCATTTCTTTCATACCAAATGCGGGAAGTACCCCACCTTGTTGGGCACTTGTACGGTCGTCGCTGTGATTTCTTGCCATCAGAGCAAAATCAACTCCAGCCATAATGCTATCGTGAATCTCTGAAATCTCCTGGCGTGCTTGGGCTCTTTCTTCGTCACTCGCACCTTCTTTAACCAGCACAAGGATATGAGCCACCTCTACTTTACCACGAGCATATCTCCTCCCTGTGTTCTTGATAATGTGGTACCCAAACTGTGTTCTCACAGGCAGTGAAATCTCTTCGGCATCAAGGCGATAAGCAGCGCGTTCAAAAGGATATACCATATTGAATGCGGTAAACCAACCTAGATCTCCTCCTTGGCGAGCTGAGTAGGTATCGGTGCTCATAGCCTTAGCGGCATCTTCAAAGGTCCGCTGTCCATTCAAAATCTGTTCACGGACTGTCATGAGTTGATTGTACACACGCAGGGTATCAGCAGGTAATGCGTTTTCAGGCAAATCAAGCATGATGTGACTAGCGCGGACATCCCAAGCCATATGGTTATATGCCTCTCTTAAAATCTGCTCATTCACCTCTTTCACCGTCATGTACGGACGAGAGAGTTGCTCTTGGTACGAGTTAAACTCACGAAGAAAGCTCGGAATCGTATCCATGCCCAGTTCTTCAGCTTGATGAACCTTCAGCTTAAAATTGATGTAGAGCTCGAGGTATTCTTCTGGAGTTTTTGGATCAATTTCCCTCCCAACATCCTTGTTCTTGTTGTACACGTACGAAAACTCCTCAACAGTAACCTCTTCACCTTCAACGGTAAAGAGCACATCATCTTGAGCATTAGCCAGTGCCGTAAGTGATACAGCAGCAATCAGAAAGTAGTTCTTCATTGTATTTATCAATCTTAGAAGGGTAGCAAATATAAGCATTGAGTGCTTGTGGAAGTTGTGAAAGAAAATCTAAATAGAAGCAAAAAACCCCACCGAATGGCGGGGTTTAGAGCGCGATGATTAACCGATACTGACTATCGAATTAACGTAATTGAGCCGCGATCTTCTTTCAGCTTACCTTCCACAGAACGGTAGCGAACAATAAAGTAGTATACACCTGCTGGTTGTTCTTCACCGCCAAAGGTACCATCCCAACCTTCATTCGGGTCAACGGATTGGAAAACAGCAGCTCCCCAACGGTTCACAATACTCAAGCTATATTCAGAGTCTTTCTCGAACAGCATTCGCGGTCTCCAAATTCGGTTCGTAGCTACGGCACTATTGGGTGAGAATGCGTTCGGATAGAAACCTCTCGAATCATGATCCACACAAACTTGATTACTTCGTGAGCTCATTGGGTCACCATTCTCATCGGTAAATCCTAGAGAATTATTGGATTCCACCGCTACCACGTAGTAACAGAATACGCCATCTCCCTCACCGAACGGACGAATATTGTCGGTGTAATTGGTGTCTGTCAGGCCGGTAACGACTTCTGTGAACCCTCCATTATCACCTTCCGAGCGATATACTGAATAACTCACATTTCCATCGTAATTCCGATAACGGTTCCACTTCAGCTGATTAGTCAAGTTTTCATTCGGACTTACCTCGAGTAGCACATTCGTACCGAAGTTGGAAACCGTATCTACACCACCACAAGCATTATCGCTTCTCACGCGGTAGATATAACGTGTATCCGATGTACTCGCACTAAAGTCTGTGAAACGAATTTGATATGGAGCTGCGGTCGGTTTAGGAATGACACCAAGGGTAATCCAAGGGCCCAATTCCTCCTCCGCACGTTGAACTTGGTATTCATCCACATCAGCATTGCCATCAATAAATGCCCAGAGCTCAACGCTTCCATCGTTTTGAACCGTCGTCCGAGCCATGTATTGTAGTTGCGAACGAATCACCACATTTGAATTGATACACACTTCAGAAGAGCGTGAAGTGATGAGTCCACTTGTGTCCGTAGCCACGATGTAATAGCAGTACTGCGCACCTTGAATAAGGTCATCATGCACATAAGTTGTATCATCATTCGCATTTGTAGCGATGAGAACGCCATTGTTAGGCACCCCTCCTGGAGGAGTGATATCAGCAAAAATGGTGTACTCTCGTACGTCACCTGGCCAATTGATGTATCGATTCCAGGTGAGCCGCATGATGCCGTCACACGGATTCAAATCACCATCAAGATACATGGTAGTATGGGTGAGAACCGCATTGGTATCCGCAAAGTTGCCGCAACTGTCTACACTGATAACTCTGTAGCGTTCAGCTGCATTGGCTGCATTGGACGTAGGTATAGAATAAGGTGTAGCTGTTCCTACCGGAACTATATCCATGGTAATCCAATTTCCGCCGTCGTTTCGCAGAATATGGTATTCCACAACATCACCCGAAGGACTCGCTGGAAATTCAAGTTGTGCCCAACCATTAATCACGCTGGCATACTTAATTTCGAGTGTATCGGAGTTGATTGCGTCTTGGAAGGTATCTTGACGCGTGAATGAGCCACAAGCACCCGCAATGCGAATTTGATACTGCATATATTCCTTACAAAGATCCACTTGATCATCGTAGGTGGTATCCGAAGTCGTGGTAATCATTTGCCAGTTATTCGTTCCGAACACTTGACGCCAAACTTCATAATCCACTACTCTTCCATCGGTATATGGGCTGGTCCACGACAATTGAGCTTCGTATGCGCCTGTTGCAGGGAAAGGCGTTAAACTGAGGTCGATAACTGAAAGCGTGTCAGATGAAATGGACTCTTGTCCACATCCGCCATTCGTTCGCATGTAGTAGAATCGATTAATGGTATCTGGGTTCACATCGGTGTACGAGGTAGCCGTGAAATCATAAATCGTATCGTATCCTACAAAATTACCTTGGTCATCTCCTCTATAGACCACATAATAATCAAAGTTCTGTGCGGTATCCGCGGCTGTTGGTCCAGTGAAGTTGACGGTAATTTCATTTGTAGCCGCATCATAGTTCAAGCATGAATTGGACAGATCTGGGGCGACGGGAGCCGGAGAGATCACGTTTATTCTCGCCGTAATCAATTTAAAGGACGGCGCTGGACAGAAGTTATCCTCCATCTTGAAATAGAACAAATACTGACTTCGAGCAGATCCACCCGCAATGGGATTAAAACTCAGGTGATCACAATCGGTTTGCCAACTGAAATTGACATTATTCTGCAAGAACGATGTGAATCCAGTTTGCCCGGTACCAGGAACAATAGTAGCACAAGGCGGATTAAACAGACAAGTTGAAGGGTTATTCAACGGTTGACCTAAGTTCCCTCCTTGTCCAATGAATTTAATGGTTTGCGGAGTGAATGAAGGAGTAAAATCATTATCGAATGATTGCATTCTAAAGTGTATCGAATCACCAGCAACTACGGTCATTTCATAAAAGAGCGTGTCACCGTTCTGTGTTACCGGCGTTAACTGTGGCGCAGGTAATGGATCGTTAATCACATTCAATGTAGGTGGATCATTGGTGCTTGTAGGGCAAGAGAGAAGAATAATCGGAATATCGCGATAAACCTCCGCTACTTTCTGTCCGAATTTATATGCCGTGGCCTTCATACACGTCGCATACTTACCCGTCAAAGCCGTGTTGATATCCACTTGACCTGCATCCTGAGCGAAGTTTTGAATTCCTGGAACCGGATTGGTAAAGGTGTAAGGGGCTACAAATGGTACGGGAGTGGTAAATCCATTATTCAATGGTTGTGCCCATTCAAAATACAGAGAGTCCAACTCTTGATCGAAGGCAAAGTTGTTATAGGAGAAAGGATATCCCGAGCATGTGGCCACCTTCGGCGCTTCGAGAAATTCTGGGGAGTTGTCGAAACATGGGTTGGCGTTCCTATTACCCGTTCCATCGTTATAAGGAAACATAAATGCTCTCAAAAAGTAACACGGAAAACCCGTTAGATTAGTCATACTCGGTCTCGCACAGTTGGACCAAGTAAAGTGCCAACCGGTGGCAGGTGGCACGCCGTTAAGTATCACCGGATTTGATTTGAAAAGCGACTCTTCCATACTCCCATTGGGTGGATTCGTTCCCGCACATGTGATTGCATTCGTTCCACAAGCGTTTCCAATACTTGGCGATACATCACGAGGGAAACCTGGTTGCATAAAGCACTGAATAGAACCAGCAGGACTATTAGAACTTAGTGTAATGGATGATGGGTTAAATGGAATACCTGTACAATCGCGGTAAATGCGTCCGTAAAACACGTAACTACCATTCGGTAAACACTCCCACCATATTTCACCTCCATACAAGTGGGAGGCATCTACTGTTAGCGAAGAAAAGAGAATGATTAGAAGGAAGCTTAACCTTTTCATGAGGCAAATCTTGGTAATTGATTCTCGAAAATAAGTCAACCTTTCGGCTCAAAAAAGAAATAGTTTCACCAGTCAGTAAACGTGCAAAATCAGGAGTAATCGTTGGCTCGGCAATATTTACACTTCATTCAATGAACTCCATATTTAATGAATAAGCATAAAAAAACCCCGCACAGGCGGGGTTTTAATATGAATCGAATTCTACTTATCGAAGTAGGGTGAACGTACCTCGTTTCTCTTGAAGTTTACCTTCTTCAGCGCGGTAACGCACCAAGTACTGGTAAGTACCCATCTGTGCTTCTTCGCCTTGGTAATAACCATCCCAACCTTCATCTGGATTCGTGGTCTTAAAGACCTCTTGACCCCAGCGATTCTGGATAATCAATAAGTATTCATTGTCATCTTCGAAGAGATTCATTGGCTTCCAAACACGGTTGGCCGGATTGACACTATTTGGTCGGAAAGCACTTGGGAAGAATCCACGGGCTTCGTGATCGACACATGCTTCGTTAGAACGTGAGCTGAACGGCTGACCATTCTCATCAACAAAACCAAGCGAGTTTCCACTCTCAACCGCATCTACACGGTAGCAGAATTGACCTGCACCCTGAGCAAACGGACGAATATTGTCTGTGAAATTAGTATCCGTAATACCATCTTGAACTAAGGTCCAGTTCGCGTCATTGTCTACCTTTCGATAAACACTGTACGAAACTCTACCATCATACTGACGATAGCGGTTCCACTTCAACTGGTTGGTCAAGTTCTCATTTTCGTCAACCTCCAATAGTACGTTTGTCCCTAAGTTAGAAATGGTATCTGATCCACCACATTCATTGGTACTGCGCAAACGATAGAAGTAACGTGCATCATCTGTATTTGCAGAGAAGTCCACAAAGCGCACTCGATACGGCGCTGCAGCAGGCTTTGGAACAACACCAACGGTTACCCAAGGTCCTAGCAACTCTTCTGCACGTTGAACCTGATATTCAAGCACATCAGCATTTCCATCAACAAAGGTCCACGTTTCAAGTGATCCGTCGTTTTGTACCGTAGCACGCGCCATATATTGCAAACGTGAAGGTACCACGATGCTCGAATTGATACAGTAAACACTTGATCTCGCTGTAAGCGTTCCAGAAGTGTCTTCCGCTACAATGTAGTAACAGTACTGAGCACCCGGTTGAAGGTCTCTGTGCGTGTAAGTCGTGTCATCTCCCACATTGGTCGCGATAATCACACCGGTTTGCGGAACTCCGCCTGCAGGTGTAATATCTGCTAAAATCGTGTAGGAGTCCACTCCGCCTTCCCATCCGCGGTAGTTATTCCACCATAACTGCATAATACCGTCACATGGATTCAAATCACCATCCAAGTATATTGTGGTGTGAGCGCGCACCAATAGGTCGCTACTTTGGTTTCCACAACTATCTATACTCGTTACTTTATAGGTTTCCGACTGTGTACCAGCGGTAGATGTCGGAATGACATATGGCGTTGGCGTTCCAACAGGAACATTGGCAATACTTACCCAGCCAATACCCGGTTGACGCTGAAGAATGAGGTATTCTACCACATCTCCACTGTTCGACGCAGGCCAAGTAATCTCCGCTTGGCCACCACCATTTACGGTTGCATAACCAATTTCCAATTGATCATTATTGATTTGATCCGCGAAGAATCCAGAGTCAATGAAAGATTCACAAGCCGAATCAATTCGGATCTGATAATCAAGAAGTTGTCCACATACATTAATCGTATCACTATAGAATGTATCTGTAGTAGCAGCGATTAACGAGTAATTGTTTGAGCCAGAAGCTCCTCTCCATACTTGATATGTACCTGTATAATTACCGCTGTAGCGAGGCTGATTCCAAGATAAATTTGCAATGTATGGATTGGTAGCTGGGAACGGACTAACGGTCAAATTGATCACACTAAGTGTGTCTGATGAAAGCGACTGTTGATCACAACCACCAAAGGTCCGAACATAGTAATAGTTATTACCCGCAAGTGGCGCAGGATCCGTATAGCTTGTTATGCTATAATCACGTACCGTGTCGTATTCTGCAAATGGAGTACCGTTACCTCCACGATAAACCACGTAGTAGTCAAAGTTTTGTCCCGTATCCTGAGGAGCTGGAGCGCCATAGGTGAATGTCACGGTTCCATCCGAATTTGCTCCAATACAAGCATTGGTCATGTCGGGAGGAACCGGACTTGGACTTTCAACTGTAATACGCGCAGTAATTAGTTTAAACGATGGAGCTGGACATGAGTTGTCTTCCATCTTAAAGTAGAAAAGATACTGGTTTCGCCTTGAGCCACCCGCTGATGCTTGATAGCTGAGGTGAGAACAGTCGGTTTGCCAGCTAAATTCTACGTTATTCTGCAAACTTGAATTATAACCCGTTTGCGGTGCAATAGGCGTTACAGTAGCACAAGGTGGTTGGAATAAACAACTTGTTGTGCTATTCATCGGCTCACCAAGGTTACCTCCTACCCCAACGAATTTAATCGTTTGAGGTGTAAAGTTTGGAAGAAGGTCGAAGTCTTTCGACTGCATCTTAAAGTGAATATACTCACCCGCCTCCACGGTCATGTCCCAATAAATGGTATCTGTACCATTCACAACTGGAGTAAGCTGTGGCGCTGGTAATGGGTCGTTGATTACCTCTAGTGTAGGAGGTCCGTTTGTAACTCCGGGGCAAGAAACAAGTACAATGGGTATATCGCGATAAACAGAAGCTACACGTTGACCAAATTTATAGGCATCCACTCGCATACAAGTGGCGTATTGGCCCGTAAGTGAGGTGTTAATGGTAACTTGCCCAGCATCTTGAGCGAAATTCTGAATGCCTGGAAGAGGATTCGTTGCTGAGTATCCGCCGACAAACGTCACACTATTAGCCGCCGATACCAGTGGATTATCCCAGTTGAAATACAATGAGTCCAGTTCTTGGTCGAAGGCAAAGTTGTTATACGCAAATTCATAACCTGTACAGGTCACTACTTTTGGAACCTCCAAGAAACGTGGAGATGAATCGTAACAAGGGTTTGCATTTCTATTACCCGTTCCATCGTTATAAGGATACATGGTGGCACGCAAGAAATAACTTGGCTGACCTGAGAGGTTAGCCGTAGCTGGTCTACAGCACAAACTCCAACTAAACGTCCATCCTCCAGTTGGAGGTACGCCGTTCAGAGTAACAGGGTTTGAGGTTCTCCAAACTGCTTCTTCAATGGCACCAGACCCCGGCGTATTCGCAGTTGCACAGTTGATCGAAGACCCTCCTGCACATGTAGGTGAAGCATCTCTTGGGTATCCTCCAACTACGTAATAAGGATCTGTTACATCCGTAAGGGTGGCTAGCGACATAGATCCCAAGGGGCCACCGTTCACTGTTTGGTTACCTGAAGGCATAGAGGCACCACTACAATCGCGGTATAATCGGAGGTAAAAATGGTACTTACCTGCCTGAGGGCCAGTGGTAATACATCTCCACCAAATCTCTCCGCCTAGAAGGTGTGATCCAAAACTCTGAGCAGAGAAAAATAGACCGAACACCAATAGTAAAATGCGTTTCATCATCATTCATGCATGTTTAAGGGCTAAAATACCACTTTATATAGAAGTCTCTATGCGGTTAGCTTGAACACTCTGAACAAATTATTCACCGCGAAGTTTCACTGCATAACTGATCGCTCATTGGGAGCAGATTATTGCATGAAGGTCTGAATAGCAATGAAATAAATGCTAATAAGAAGCAAGGTGACAATGCCCGCATAGGACCAGACAGTGAGCCAACGTTTTGGTTTATGTGATGTTGGAAAATCCGAATGATGGACCAATCTATGATTCAGGATAGCTACAATAGGAGCAATTAAAAACGATATGAGCATAGCGAGGTCGACTAACTGTGCGATACGGCTTTGAAATTCCCAAACTAAGTACCAACCACCAAGAGAGACTGCGGCGATGGCCACCCAATAGGGCAATGCACGGTTAAAAAGTGCAATCGACAAAGCTTCTAGCGAGCGACCATAACCGTCGAAAACACTTAAGGTCGTGCTGAACATGGCTGCCGTGGCGGCAATCTTGATGACAATAGCGTAATTGGAGCCTAAGGCCTCCATATATAATTCTATGAGCTGCCCAGTGAATCCGACTGCGGAATGCGGAAAGGATGTGTCACCGTACATCAGCATCGCACCTAAGCCAAGAAACAACAAAGCTGCTACAGCCGACAGCCAATATCCTAGGTGAAACTCCGCAAGTACCTTCCTCTTTTGAGGAGCTGATGGCAAGTCTTCACTTTTCCGAATAGTCCATATCGAATTCCACACGCTTAAGTCTACAGCTGTTGGCATCCATCCTACGAGAGCCAACGTGAAGCTAACGTTTGAAATTTCCTTCCAATCAGGAGGGGCAGAATTACCAAAACTCCAACCATCAGCAGATACTACAAGACAAAACGCCAATACCGTGCTTAGAAAGAGTATTCCCGTAATCCATTGAATGCTCACGTTTAAAAACTTGAATCTTCCTAATGCAAGCCACGTGAAACAGAGCAGAAAAACTGCTCCGGTCAACAAGGCGAAGGAGCCTTGCCATTGGGTGAGGTGAGCAAATAATCCAGCGGTTACAATGGACACGGCCCCTGTCACTGTAAACATCGATAATACGGTCGCTGTTCCGTACATCCATAAAGCCCACCTTCCTTGGGAGGCATAGCCATCAATTAAGTGGGTTCTCGTTGCATTAGCGAATCGAGAACCAAATTCGAAAAAGGGAAATTTGATGACGTTGGCGAGTAGGATTATCCACCACAGGCTCCATCCAAAGTTGGCGCCAGCCCGAGTGGATTGCACGAGGTGACTCACACCTATGGCTGTGGCCGCAAATAGAATGCCCGGACCTAAGTATTTCCGCATGAGCAAGGATAACAAAAAAGCCGAACACGGAATTTCTCATGTTCGGCTCCTCATATAATGACATTTGCAATCAGTCCTTCAAGATGTTTCTTGAAATCACCAATTTCTGAATTTCACTCGTTCCCTCACCAATGGTGCACAACTTGGAGTCTCTGTAAAATTTCTCAGCTGGGTAATCTTTGGTGTAGCCGTATCCACCGTGTATTTGAATTCCATCGGTAGAAACTTCCACGGAAACTTCTGAGGCGTAGTACTTCGCCATGGCTGACTCGTTAGTCACTGGCTTTCCAGCATCTTTCAATTCTCCTGCATGACGCGTCATTAGCTCAGCGCCGTGAACCTTTGTTGCCATATCAGCTAGTTTAAAAGCGATGGCTTGAAACTTACTGATAGACTGCCCAAATTGCTCTCGTTCCTTGGCGTAAGCCTTAGAAGCTTTGTAGGCTCCCTTGGCTATGCCCAATGATAAAGCGGCAATGGAAATTCTACCACCGTCCAAAATCTTCATGGCTTGTATAAAACCCTCACCTACTTCACCGAGAACATTCTCTTTAGGGATTCGACAATTATCAAAGAACAAGCACGCTGTTTCCGAAGCTCTCATTCCTAATTTGTTCTCTTTCTTTCCGCCCGTAAATCCAGGTGTTCCTTTTTCGACAACAAAAGCTGTCATACCGTGAGAATCACCTTTTGATCCAGTGCGGGCAATTACCACCGCTACATCTCCCGAAATGGCATGGGTAATGAAGTTCTTTGAACCGTTAAGTACCCATTCATCACCTTCCTGAATAGCTGTGGTATTCATTCCCCCTGCGTCCGAACCCGTGCCGGTTTCCGTGAGTCCCCATGCACCAATATGTTCTGCAGTGGCCAGTTTTGGAATCCACTTCTTTTTCTGTTCCTCATTTCCAAACATCAAGATGTGATTGGTACAAAGACTGTTGTGCGCAGCCACCGATAAACCGATAGAACCACATACTTGAGAAATTTCTTCAATTACCGTGATATATTCTTGATATCCCATTCCGGAACCGCCTAGTTCCTCTGGAACCAAAACTCCCATGAAACCTTGTTCTCCCATCTTCTTAAAAAGCTCAACTGGGAAAGTTTGGGATTCATCCCATTCCATCACGTGTGGACGAATGTGCGTTTCCGCAAATGAACGTGCGCTATCTCTAACAAAATTGAGTGCTTCTTGACGTTCAGGGGACAAATTTAATTGCATAGGATAAGTCTTGATAAATGTTGGATTGCGAAAATAACCAAATGGCCGACAAAATATTGTTTGCTCCCACTTTTAGACAGATTTTAACCTCTATTGTTCAACTTCAATCCAGAAGTTCAACTTTGCCGTTGGTTAAAACGTATTTCTTTTTGCTCTCTGGGCATTGTGCAAATCCTGATGAATCGAAATTAAGACGATGTCCATAGGTGCTCATCCAGCCAATTTGCACAGCTGGATTTCCTACGACCAATGCATGATCCGGTATGTCTTTAGTAACCACAGCTCCTGCGCCGACAAAGGCATATTTTCCGATTTCAACGCCACAAACGATAGTGGCATTGGCACCTATACTCGCTCCCTTGCGTACAGCCGTTTTTTCATATTGATTTCTCCGATTCACGGCTGATCTCGGAATAGAAACATTTGTAAAAACACAAGAAGGACCGAGGAATACATCGTCTTCACAAACCACTCCTGTGTAAATGGAAACATTGTTCTGAACCTTAACATTATTACCCAGAATCACGTCTGGAGATACCACGACATTCTGTCCTAGGTTGCAGCGTTCACCAAGCTTTGCTCCAGACATCACATGTGAAAAATGCCAAATCTTGGCACCGGCTCCTATGGAGGCGCCTTCATCGATTACGGCCGTTTCATGAGCAAAATAGGCTGTTTTCATGCCGACAAGGTACTATCTTCCTTGGTATATGTGCAAAAAAAATGGCGTCACATGGACGCCATTTCCTTTTTTTAGTGTGTATGCTAGAATCCGATTACCGCTTCCATTACCACTCCATTGAAGTTTCCATCCTCAAGTTCGCTTCCAATGAAACCATCTCCGCTGTAATCTTGAGTTACGTATTCAACTTTCATCATTACGTTGTCTGTCATGAACCAACCTGCACCCAAGTTAATACGAGCAATGTTCTGATCTTCTGCAGTCTCGTTGGCTTGTCCGCTTACGCTATTGTAGCGACCTGCCACGTAGAATCTCTCGCTTGCGCCGAAACGATACAGAAGTTCTGCACCCAATTGCGTGTACGCTCCACCTTGATCAGCCGCATCTTCAGATGCTGCACCACTTGTAGTTTCGAAAATTCCGAAGAACTCAAGTCCCTTGAACTTCACAAATGGGTTGATCTGAATGCTGGTGAACTGACGGAAACCTGGGTTGAATCGGCCACTGCGGAAGTTGTCATTGGATCCCTCTGGAACCATTACCCAGTAATAACGTGCACCCGTTCTATCACCACTGTACAAGTAGCGACCATTATCATAACTCGGGCTAGTTAAGAAAGAGCCCGTTAGACGCACACGGAGATCATCGTTCAACTGATCATCGTATCCCAACTTGGCGTAAAAAGAGGCTGCAGGTTCACCTCCTCTGTAGTTGACAGATTGATTGAGGTTACCGTTGCTCAAGCCCAAAACGGCCAATAGTCCACTGTGCTGCAAATTAACTTCCGCAAAAGCCTCAGTTGTAAATGCGTCCATAATGTAGTTGCCTACAAATGGATTGTAAATGGCGTTGGCATTATCACTTCTTCTAAAGTGTGCGTCACCGTAGTTGATTTCATCTAAACCAATACGGATGGTAGCAATATCCATGAATCCTGACAAGAATCCATCACTTATAAAATCGAGTTTATCCATTTGGATATACCCACCTTTTACCCATGCTTCTGGGTGGTGACGAGAAGATAAATAGGTTCTAAGGTGCATTCTCAAACCATCGGCAAGCTGTGCGTCTAAGTTCAAGTTAGCGGTAGGGAGGTTGAAGTTTGAACCTAAATCGACCAAAGTATCTCCAGATCCCGTTTCGTGATTGAGGGCTTGGAACTGAAGGGCAAAGTCGCCACCTACACGCAACTTGAATCCTGTGAATTCTAAGTCATTATCCTTTGAAGTCTCAAAAACATTAAGTCCTTGAAATCCTGGAGCTCGGTAATACTGTAGTTCGGGTTGCTGAGCAAATGCTTGGGTTGAGAACCCAATAGTCAGTAAGATCAGCGCTGATTTGAAGAGGTTAATAGATCTCATAACACAATATTTGAGGTTATTACTTACTTGGTTATAATTACATTGAATCGGATGGTCACTTGGTTACCGACTTTCATCGCACCGAACATGAAGCTTGGCGCATCCATGCCATAATCGGTGAAGAGAATCACGTGAGAACCTTTGATTTCAAGATCTCCGGACTCAAGTTCTTCAAACGTGCCTTGCACCACCACCCTTTTAGTCTGACCATTAATGGTCAAATCTCCAATAAGGCTCAAATTGGATCCATCCTGACTGGATTCAATTGCTTTGAAAATGATATTTGGATGCTCCTCTGCATTGAGCGTTCTGTGAATTCTTTTGTCCATCAAACGGTCGCCACTCGCCATGGACTCCACTACAAAATGTACAGTCAGTTTGCTCAGTGATTCATTCCAGTCGCCACTCGCTGTAACTTGTTCTACTTCTGCAGACCAATCATGCACATTAGAGGTTCCTTCAACCAAAACTTCGGAAGCGCTGCTGAATGACAAATCTTGTGCGGAAGTAATTGATGTAAGTGCTACACCTATAATTAAAGGGAGGATTTTGTTTATCATAATTAAGGTATTTCAACGTGCCTTTCGAGGTAAACACTGAATTACACTTACTAAGCTACCGCATACCAAAGTGCTTAAGCCTGATGCTCGTCATGCTCGAATATGATTTTTATCATATGCTCAAATTCTCGAAGTTTGTGCATCAAATAATCCAAACCTTATGAAGAAGATCCTATACGGCCTTGTTTTTCTGCTTACCTACTCTACTGCTTTCGGTTGGGGACAAACAGGACACCGAATTGTTGGTGAAATAGCCTTTCGACACATGACTCCAAGCGCGCAACAGCGTGTCCTTGAAATCCTGAACCGGGAAACTCCGGCAATGGCCAGTACTTGGATGGACTTCATCAAATCCAATAGGGATTACGACCATATGCGACCTTGGCATTATGTTACGGTTCCAGATGGTCAGCACTATCATGAAATTGGCGCGCCCGAGGAAGGAGATGCTTTTAAAGCCATGACTCGAATTATCGCAGAAATCCAATCTGGTGAATTTGATGGATGGACCGAACAAGAAGCTCTGAAAAGTTTGATCCATTTGGTTGGCGATGTACATCAACCCTTGCATGTAGGTAATGGTGAAGATCGAGGTGGAAATGATGTGAAGGTGAAGTGGTTTGGAAAGTCAAGCAACCTACATCGCGTTTGGGATTCTGAGATGATAGATGGAACTCAATTATCCTACACAGAATACGCCGACTGGATAGATATTACCACGCCAGATCAAATATCCCTATGGCAAAGTTCTTCAATGGAAGTATGGCTTCAGGAATCAGTGAACATGCGTGAATCGGTATATGAAACAGGAGATACAGAAAGAATGGGCTATCGCTACAACTATGAGCAAATTGAGGCCATGAATGAAAGACTTCTTCAAGCCGGAATTCGCTTAGCTGGACTGCTCAATGAGCTTTATGATTAAAACCAGTTCAAGATTAAAATAGCCGGTAAATGTTCGAAGGAACACTTCTTTTGTCAGATTTCGAAGGAATTGTAGTACTTGTCAACTACACATTAGTTGTACATTCACCACTTCAAACCATACCAACTAATCGAACTTTCCGGGATCCATGCCTGAGCCCCCCTTACTTTCACTTCACAGCGACCATTGGTCGGCCCTGTTTGGTCATGATTGGATGATTGAAACTCCCAGCATCATTTTTACGGAAATTGATGAAAGTGAGTTAAAGGAAGATCGAAATGGAACCGAGTGGTTAGTAAATAAGAATGGTGAAAATGAATTGCATTCTTTCATTCAGGACAACCGCCTCTTAACCGCGTATCCTTGTATAGAACCGAACAAGTTCTACACATTCCAACTTCAGGGTATTCAGGAATGGTCGGCCTCCTCAATCGAGCACACTGCAGCTCTTCAGTATGATGAGCTGTCCATTCGTGCTTTTTGCAAGAATATATGGGATGTAAAAGCCAAATGTGAGCTTGGTGAAAAGCAACTGGGACTATCTGGATTAGTCTACCGGATAGCACCCTCAGATCACCATTCTTCGCATTTGCAGAACGTTGAGGGAAGAAATGATGACGATACCAGCTGCATCTTCAACGGAGTCACGTTGAAGAACATAGAAAAAGCCGAAAGCTTTTATCACTTAGGTTGGTATGCCGACATGGAGTTTAAGGGAATAAAAATTCCCCCTGTTCGCGTTTGGATTCACAAGAAAAACATTGATTCCCCCCCAGAAGAGGGCCACGTGTACCAAGGTGAAATGTGGTTGCAAGCTAAGCTCGCTCCTTGAAATAACCCGTAACGTCGTCTATAATCTGTTTGAGTAAGCTCTTGTTGATCGGTTTACTCAGGAATTTATGGATCGAGTCTCTCATTTGGACCTTGTCCATGTCCCCGCTATCGATGCTTGAACTAAACATCATAATGCAGAACTTCTCTGTAATATCCGTTTCGAAGCGAGCAAATTTATCTACAAACTGAAATCCATTCATTTCAGGCATGTAGATATCCAGCAAGATGGTCCATCGAATGCCATCTACATCAATTTCCTCATTTTCAATTGCTTCTAGCGCTTCACGAGCCGAAGTGAAATTAACGTAAGGAACCTCGGGATAGAACAGTTCCATGTTCTTCTTCAATATGGTACGGTCAATAAGATTGTCATCAATTAAAGCAACTCCTATTTTCATGATCTGACTTAGCTTCGTTTATTCGAGAACTAAAGGCAATTCCAAACTCATCGTGGTCCCTTGCCCTTCAGTTGATTCAACCTCTATCATTCCACCCAAACGCCTCACAGCTTCTTTCACGAGATACAATCCCAAACCAGAACCTGTATTTCCTTTCGCGTCCCGATAGAACATCTGAAATACCTTTTCTTGATTATCCGCTGCAATTCCACAGCCCGTGTCCTCCACCTTCATGTAGAGGGTATCTCCTTCTGTCCGCACATTCACGTCAACTGTATGCTCAATTTCAGGATCTTTTCGATACTTTACGGCATTGGATATCAGATTGTTAAGTATAATCCGAACCTTGACTTCATTGGATTCAAATGCACCTTTATCATCCGCTTTCCAGGTCAACTTCGTATTCTCCATTGCGGGATGATATCGATATTCATTTTCGATATCGCGAAGCATTTTCTCAAAGTCGATTACCTCAAGCATACTCTCGGAATGCGTCGATTTGTAGTAATCTAGGATGTTGTGAATGAACTCATCAAGCTTATCCACCATCTCCTTGGTCATTTTAAAGTACTCGAGAGCCTTCTCGTCCTTTACCTCTTGATTGGCCAAATAAATAACACCTTGAATACTCACGAGGGGTGCACGCAAATCGTGGGATACACTATATACAAAGCGATCTAGTTCGTCATACGCCTTCTGCAGCGAGTGATTCTTTTCTTTGAGCTCTTTACGAGCGTCATAAATATCCTTTGCGTTGTTAATTGCAACACGAAGTGTTTCCTCATTCCAAGGCTTGGAAATGAACTTGTAAATCTGGCCTTTGTTAATGGCGTTAATCACAGCCTCTATATCCGCATAACCCGTAAGCAGGATGCGGATGCAGTCTGGGTAGTCATCAACCACGCTTTCGAAGAACTCTACACCCGTCATTTCGGGCATACGTTGGTCGGCCACAATAATCTCTATTGGTTCTTTCTGAAGAACTTCAATGCCTTCTTTAGAAGAGATGGCGGTGTGCACCTCGTATTCCCGGCGGAAATTCGCCCGGAAGGAGTTTAAGTTATTTTGCTCGTCGTCTACGTACAGTATGCGAGGTTTATTCTTAGCCATTTCCTTTATTCCTGTTCATGTCTAACCGGTAGGGTAATAATAAAGGTAGTCCCTTTTCCAGCTTCTGATTCAACTTCTATATATCCATTGTGGCTTTTCACAATATTATACACAATGGAAAGTCCCAATCCTGTTCCCTCGCCTACAGGTTTAGTGGTGAAGAATGGTTCGAAAATCTTCTTCTTCACGTGGTCAGGCATACCCGGCCCATTATCAGAAATTCGGATTGCAATATGGTCATCATCCAGCGCTTCCGTTGTCAGAGTAATCTTACCTTTTCCCTCTTGACCAGGGTTTGTTTTTATGGCTTGGGCGGCGTTATTGATGATATTCATGAATACCTGATTCAACTTGCCCGCATAGCACTCTACCTTCGGAAGGTCTGCATAATTCTTCTCTAGGTCTATAATATCCTTGATACTGTTATTAAGAAGAATAATGGTACTGTCAAGTCCTTCGTGTAAGTCAACGAACTTAATATCTTGTTCATCTACGCGAGAGAATACCTTTAATCCTTTGATGATTTCGACGGTCCGCTCGGTGCCATCTTGCATGCCCAGTAAGAGGTCGTCTACTTCCTCAATGATGTAGTCAAACTCAATTTCTTCCTTAAACTTCTCCAGTTCTTCAACGGTGGTGGCATTTTCGCTTTCCTTCAACTTATTCTCCAACCACTCAAGCAATTCTTTGATGTCCTCCATATCTCTTCGAAGTGGACCAATATTCGCAGAGATAAAGTTCACCGGATTGTTGATTTCGTGGGCTATACCCGCCGTCAACTGACCCAATGATGCCATTTTTTCCGCATCTACCAATTGACTTTGTGCTTCCTTTAAGTTGGTGAGCGTATCCTCCAATTTCTGTGTGCGTTCGCGCACCATCTGCTCCAATAGTTCGTTTTGTTCCTTAACAATTCTCTCGTTCTCTATGGATACGCGGAGGGCCTCTTCTTGGGAAGCTTCTTTCTCTTTCTTGAGCGTATTGATGCGGTCAGCCAAGGCGATGGAAAGTAAAATGACTTCCAAACCACTTCCAATTTGAAGAATGCTCTTGGTCCAGAAATTATACTCGATTACGCCAAAGTTCTTCAGGGCAAATACGAACAAGCCAGCTAAGAAAACGCTCCAGGCGATAAGGAAAAACTTAGCCGGACGGTATCCTTTTCTCGCGATAATGATCAAGAACACCATAGCATATAAGCTTATGGTAAGTGCGCAAACATCTACGAGTACATAGCTAACCGCTGTGAAGCCCGTGACATAGGCCACTATGGCAATGGTATAAAGGGCCTGAAAAATGTAAAGGCCTTTGTGGAAGTCAGGAGTAAAGCGCTTGGTCTGAACAAAGATCTTAGCAAACTCTATGGCCGAGAATCCAACAAATGCCGAGTAGAAAACAATACTTCCGTTAAAGAATCCCGGGCTATTGGGATATAGGTATTGATATGGCAGTCCTTCTAAGGATACCTGAGTTAAACCAATGAAAAGGATATAGGCAATGTAAGCGAGGTAACTACGGTCTCTTGTGGTAATGAAGATGAAGAGGTTATAGAAGAACATCACGAAGATGACTCCAATATAGATTCCCAAAAAGACCTGCTTATTCGAGTTGTCGAGGTCAATGGCTGTAGTTGAACCGATTCTCAGCGGCAAGAAAAGCTGAACTTCACTTCGAATCCGAACATACAATGTAAGGCTGTCCCCTTTGCTCAAACTGATAGGAAAGAGAAAGGTTGAATGTTCTACAGGGCGGTCTGCGAAAATATATCGATCACCGGTACGGTAAATAGGGGCATCACCTCCATCCAAGTATACGTCGATGGAATCTATCAGAGGATGTTCTAGCTGAACGAAAAAGTCATCTGCATCACTTTGGTTCACTATGGGGATTCTCAGCCAGATAGTCGCGGCATCTCTATTGAAATTGAGCACTTGGACTTCGCTTTGAACAAAGTCCTCTGACTGCACATCCGTCAATTTTAGGGCATTGGTCGTATCTCTAAAGTAACCAGTATGCAACCCCAAGTACTCAGCTGATTCACCGTCTTCGATCACCAAAGGTGAATCTTGCGCATAGAGCCCACATGAGAGCATTAGGAAGGCACTAATCCAAACTACTAACTGCTTCATCCGTTATGGATTAGATACACGGTTTGAAAATGGATCTTTGAACTCATTATCTACCACACTTGGGAGAAGTAAATCATATTCCACATCCACTTCTATTCGACGTCCAGGTGAAACTTCGGTTGTGACTTGCTGAAGATTCTTTCTCAATTCCATAATCTTCTTTTGCTCACTCCCTCGTGCATGTTCGAGTGTGTAGGTATTCTCAAGAAGTACAGCCGTGGCAAGGAGGTCGAGTTTGGGATAATAGAACGTTCCTTGGTTTCCCACTTCAGTGAGTATTTTACACCCTACTCGCTCCGCCCATCTCACTGTGTACGGCGCACACAAGGCGAAAAGTGATTTTATTCCCATTTGTTCGGTAATCACTGCACCCGCTCGCGTAGCGAAGAAACTACCCACACCTAAACCGGCAACTTCAAGGCTGTTCCACAAGCCACAAAGTTCGCCTGTGCCTTCCATGGAAAGCTCGCGAACCATATCGTGAATTTTGGGATCGAGATATCCTGTAGCTTCTTCAATTGGCAGTTGCTGGGTTCCCCCTGCTGCGTGAACACGAGCCCCCCCGTAAACTTTCTTTCTGTCATGAGATTCTACAATCACCACAAAAACAGCAGGATTCTTGGCCCAAGCATGGTTGGCTGAGGTAACTTTCTTCACACCGTGTACTTCGAGAACCTTGCGGTGACCATCAATGAATCGCTGCGAACTCTCAGGATCATCTACTGCCCTAAATGCTCGTATGCGTACTTCTGGTTGATTTAAAATATCACTCATTCTTTCCGATCAGCTCTTCCAAGTCAACATAATAACGGCCTGAAGCAACCTCATGTCCTAGGAGAATCCTTCTAGCCGTATCGGCCATCATGGCTCCACCTAAACTAACGGCAGATGCCAATTGCGGCCAAGTAGTAATGCTTTTGCCGATTTCTGCAAACGACATTTTCGCTCTTTCACTGGCCTTCTCGTAATCTACGAGTGCAATTAATAAATTTCGTTTGTCTTCTTCCGTAAAATCTGCAGGATTCCTGCCTTCCCATGGTTGAATTCTTCCATGAAATACAGGTCGATCACTTTCTAAATCGAATCTTTCTACATCAACCATCCCTCGATCACTTGTATCCATGATCACTGGAATTTTCATGGGCCCGGCTAATTTACGAAGTATCACCTTTATAGGGAGCGAGTCGCACTCCTCCACGATTAAATCGAGTCCGGATGCAAAAGCTTGTGCATTCTGCGGTGTAATACCTTCGGGAATTACTTCCACCTTTAAGTAAGGATCGATTTGAGCAATCTCCCGAGCAGCTATAACGGTCTTGGGTAAACCCAACTGATGCAATCCAGCACGGAGTCTGTTCAAATTGCTTAAATCTAACGTATCGAAGTCGGCAATTCTCAATGTACCACCAATACCTTCCATGGCGAGGGTTACGGCTGCCGCCTGCCCCACACTGAGTCCTACAACTCCAACTGTTTTACTCGCCAACTCAGCTTGTTCAGCTGGAGTAATCTTAAACTGATTTCGCGAAGATCTAACCGTCTTAAACTGATCTTCACAAAGAACACGTATCACTTGATTCATCCACGGGTAGTAAATCCAATTACCCAATGATGCATCAGGGGCATTCAAATATGCTCGAACCTCGTCTTTTAACTCATCATCAGAAAATTGACGGGTTGGTGCTCCAATTTTAATCCATTCTTTCAGTTGACTATTGAAGGTGTCAATTACCTCAGCTCTATAGCTCAAAAGGCCTTCCGGAATATTCAAATCAGGGTTTACGGGGTGAATTTCAACAGTATGGGTAGGTAGGTTAGTATGCGGCTGATGAGTACCGACAGACATAGAAGTTGATTATTTAGGATTGTTCGGTAGGAATTTCGCACAAAAAAAGTAATCTAAACAACCGAAGTGGCAAGAATCTAAAATCTAATAAATATTTTAGAGCCCAATAGCAATTTAATTGCGAGACCTGACTTATTGCATATGACTGAAATTACTCAAGATAAAATCTCCGTTTTATACGTGGATGATGAAGAGAACAACTTGCGTTCTTTTCGAGCGGCGTTTAGGCGAACGTTCAAAGTCCACACTGCTATTTCAGGAGAAGAAGGGCTCAAAATTTTAGAGGAAAATCCCATTCAGGTGATCATCACCGATCAAAGAATGCCAGAAATGACGGGCATAGAATTTCTCATCAAGGTGATAGAGCGCGACAAAGAACCTATGCGCATGCTTTTAACGGGGTACTCCGATATAAATGCGGTGATTGATTGCATTAATAAAGGGCAGGTATATCGCTATTTGACCAAGCCTTGGAACGAAGGCGAGCTGAAATCGGCCATCGAATCAGCTTTCGAAGTCTTTGCCCTAAGAAGAGAAAACAAAGAGCTATTAAAGAAATTGGAAATTGCGAACGATCAGCTCGAATTCCTACTTCGCCAAAGATTGCTTTCTTAAATGCTTTCAAAAAAGTCCAAGTACGCCATCAATGCTTTGGTATATCTCGCCAAACAAGAGGATAACAAGATGGTGGTTATTCAGGAAATTGCTAAAGAAGAGCACATTCCTCGAAAGTTTCTTGAGGCTATCCTACTCGATTTAAAGAGAAATGGCATCCTTGGATCGAAAAAAGGAAAAGGCGGAGGGTATTACCTACTCCAGCGACCCGAAGAAATTAATCTGGCCGATGTAATGCGCCTGTTCGATGGCCCGATTGCCTTGCTGCCTTGTGCCACCTACAAGTTTTTTGAAAAGTGCGAAGAGTGTGTAGATGAAGAAATTTGCGGTATTCGTGATGCCATTGTGGAGCTCAGAAACCAGACCGTAAACTTCCTCAAAGCTACATCGCTCAAAGATATCATTGGTCGCGAAAACGACCTTTCTAAGGGACTTCGTGAAACTCGCCAGCCTCGTCGCTCAGAGTCCTGAAACGCTTTCTTTTGCATCTAACACGGATGTTACAATGTCACTAAAATCTATCGAATTGAAGCTTCGTTCATTTTGATTCAAAAGCTCGTGAGAACATCATAAAGAATGTAACTTGCCGGCGCTTTTTAAAGACACCTCTTGAAGATTCGTGACCTTATCCAAACTATGGTGCTCATCCTGTGTTACACCGAAAGATTTTAATTGAATGAATTCGAAGAAGAAGATTTACGACAACATTCTAGAGACTATTGGAAATACACCAATGATCCGTTTGAATAAGATCGCAGAGGATATTCCCGGACAGGTATTAGCCAAGGTGGAGTACTTCAATCCCGGACATTCTGTAAAAGACCGAATGGCGCTTAAGATGATTGAGGATGCAGAAGCACGGGGAGACCTGAAGCCTGGTGGAACCATAATCGAATGCACCAGCGGCAACACGGGTATGGGGCTCGCCCTCGCCTCTATAACGAAAGGATACAAGCTCATTTGTACATTGAGCGATAAGCAGAGTAAGGAGAAGATGGATATCCTTCGGGCTATGGGTGCCGAACTTCATGTTTGTCCGACAAACGTAGAGCCCGAGCATCCGGAGAGCTATTACTCCGTTGCAAACCGGTTGGCGGCTGAAATTCCTAACAGCTTCTACCCATACCAATATGACAATCTATCAAACCGTCAAGCGCATTACGAATCTACCGGACCCGAAATCTGGGAACAGACTGAAGGCAAAATCACACACTTCATCGTGGGCGTTGGAACCGGGGGAACAATTTCTGGGGTGGCGAAATATCTCAAAGAAAAGAATCCCGACGTGAAAATTTGGGGCGTAGATTCATACGGTTCAGTCTTTAAGAAATACCACGAAACCGGTGAAATCGACGAAAAGGAAATTTACTCCTACATGACCGAGGGAATCGGTGAGGATATCCTTCCTAAGAATGTCGACTTCAGCTTAATCGATAAGTTCGAAAAAGTTACTGACCGTGATGGCGCACTCGCTACTAGAGAGCTTGCTCGTAAAGAAGGGCTATTGCTCGGATGGTCTTGCGGCTCTGCCTTCCAGGCCCTTCGCCAATTAAAGCATGAACTGTCAGAAGACAGTGTGGTGGTCGTTTTATTTCACGATCACGGCTCAAGATATGTAGGAAAGATTTACAATGACGATTGGATGGAGGAACGAGGATTCCTCAACCACAAGAATAAGTTGGCGAAAGACCTCATTGACAAACATCGCCAACTTCCGCTAATTACCGTTGGGGCTAGTGAACTAGTAGGGAATGCGGTGCAGAAGATGCGCGAATATGATATTTCCCAGATTCCTGTAGTCCAGGGTGGTCAATTTGTAGGTTCGTTGGATGATGCCAAGCTGTTATCAGCAATTTTGGAAGATCCACAATTGGCAAACCAACGTATCGATGCCGTTATGGATAAAGCCTTCCCCATTGTTTCACCTACCGAAGAAATAAGAGAGGTTGCCAAACACATCAATAAAAACACCGGTGCCGTCCTTGTTGAATTTGGAAAGGATGAACACCATATTCTTTCCCGTCACGATTTAGTTGCCGCGATGAGTTAAAAATGGAGGTTATCGATCAGTTAGGGCGTAAAGTGCAAGTGCCGGAATATCCGCAGCGCATCGTGAGTCTAGTGCCATCTCAGACCGAACTTCTTGCCGATTACAACCTGTACAACAATGTGGTTGGGATAACCCGTTTTTGTGAGCGACCTAAAGATTGGTTCTACAAAAAAGCCCGTGTTGGGGGGACAAAGGATCCAGATACCAAACGAATTGCCGCGCTCAAGCCGGATTTAATTTTGGGCAATGCAGAGGAAAACACCAAGAAGGTGGTACTCGAGTTAGAAAAACACTATCCTGTTTGGCTGAGCGACGTAAAGAACCTCAACGACTCATATACTATGATGAGCGCTCTAGGCGAGCTCACGAATCGAACGGATACCTCGAAAGACTGGATAACACGCATTCAAAATCAGTTTGCTGAAGTGCTTGTTGAACGAACTGGGTTGAAAGTACTTTATCTGATTTGGAAGAATCCATGGATGGCTGCGGGTCGAGACACCTTCATCAACGATATGATTGAGAAGGCCGGTTACGAAAATGTGATCCCCGACCCTGAGAGTAGATATCCAAAATTAGAGCCTGATGAAATCAGGGCCATGAATCCAGATGTCGTTTTCCTTTCATCGGAACCGTATCCGTTCAGCGATGATCATATTGAAGAAATCAAGAATGAATTTTCAAAGAGAGCCATTGCGGTAGACGGCGCGATATTCAGTTGGTACGGTAGTCGGTTGCTTCACAGCCCTAGATACTTCCGAGAACTTCAAAATCTAATTCTTTGAGAAAGGGAGATCGCTCAGGAAGGTTCTTTTCAAGAATTGCAGATTCCATATGGAATGCTCCCAAGAAATGGTTTTTGGGCACCCTTCTCATTCTGAGTGTGCTCATCGCAGGTATTCCGCAATTGCAGTTTGTTTTCGATTTTACAAGATTCTACACGGAAGACAGCCCCGTCACTACGTTCTTTAAAACTTTTGGCTCCGAGTTTAGCGGAAATCCACAAGCAATCTGGATCATGCCTGAAACGGAGGAGCACAGTTTCCATCCCAGAACGCTACTTCAAGTGGCAGCGCTAACCGATACCTTAAAGGGAATTGAAGGAATCGAAAGGGTAAACAGTTTAACCAATGTTGAACTTCCGATAAAAGATGCATTAGGCCTCCGCTCAGAAAGGCTTTACAGGCAAAATATCATCTCGCCCTTCGACTCTACTCGCATCATGCAACTCCCCTTTCTTCGCAATCAACTCGTTTCAGAGGATGGAAGATATCCGGGGTTGGTTGTCCAATTTTACGATTCTATTCCTGACGAACGAATTCACGAAACCATTCTAAGTATAGATGCCTTACTCGCGCAACGATTTAGCAAGGCACACATTTCAGGACGCTATTGGGGTGAAATCCAATACAGTAAAATGCTAGAAGAAGAAACGGGTAAGGGTGTATTGGGAAGCGTAATTGTCCTCGTTTTGATGCTGTGGATTCTATTTAAGCGAGTTGGAAGCATTCTACTACCGGCCATTGCAATCATACTCGGAGTATTGGCCTTCTTTGGATTGAAAGGATGGGCAAACTGGCCCATAGATATACTGGGTGTCCTCTTCCCTCCGCTCCTACTGATTGTTGGGCTCAGTGACGTCGTTCACTTATACGCAAAGATTCAATGGAAGCTTCATTTGCAGCTTCCTTTAAAGAAGGCCATTAGCGAAGCCTGGAAAGAAACGGGTTATGCCACATTCCTCACTTCCCTTACCACAGGAATCGGCTTTATGAGCTTATTAACGACGCCCATTTTGCCCATTCGCAACTTTGGATGGGAAGCCGGCTGGGGAGTGGTACTTATGTTCGCCGTATGCATTGTCGTAATTCCCATCTTTCTCCGGCTTGCAAAAAAGCCGGCTCTGCTTCCTCGCCCTGCTACGAATGAAAACTGGACTGTACTCGGCATCAGAGCTTATCGAATCTCGGCCCATCCATGGAAGGTTCCGCTGGTTGCACTGCTGATCATCATCACAGCGATAGCCGGAGCGTTTCAGATAGAATCAGGGGTGGAGAATTATTGGCAAATTGATAAGGACACGCGACTCAAAGAAGATTTAGACTTCTTCGACGAATATTTTGGGGGCGCTAGGTATCTGGATATAGGTGTGCGAAGAATCGATGGAGAATACGTAGACTCCCCTGACGATATCCGTATCATCAACGAATTGAGCCATTTCATGCGAGAGCACCCCGCAATCGGATCTGTGATTTCTGCATCAGATGCACCCTCGGTCTTAAATATGGCCGAATTTGGAGGCTTACCTACATATTTCGCTTTGCCTGATGGGAATTCTCGATTATTAAATAAGCTTGACTTGCTATATGAATTGGATAGTAGTGCTTACCATAGCTTCATTTCCTTCTCTGGAAATTGGTTGAGAATTTCAGCACGCTTACAGAACGTAAAAACGGATAGTGCGCTAGCTATTCAAGCAGATATACAGAACAAGCTAAGCGAACTAAGTGCTGAACACACCCTTCAATTTACTGGCAACTCTGTTCTGATGGATACCACGAATGAAATGCTGGTAGGTAACATGTTCCAAAGCTTGGCGCTCGCATTTATCGTCATTGCCATTCTGATGGGACTCTTGTTTCGATCGGTGAATATGCTGATCATTTCGCTTATTCCCAACATGCTTCCTTTACTCCTAGCCTTGAGTATCATTGGTTATTTGGATATTCCATTGGGAACGAGCACTGCACTAATACTAACGATTGGGTTTGTGATAGCCGTGGATGACACCATTCATTATTTGATGAAATTCCGATTGCGCTACTTAGATACAGGAAGTGTGATTGAAAGTGTAAAGGAGACGAACGCTCAAGTAGGGCGTGCCATGACCTTGAGTTCAGCCGTGATGTTAGCTGCCTTTACACCTCAGTTCTTCTCCGCTTTCCTGGAGCAATTCTATTTCGCTGTAGTAATTAGTGGGGTGGTGGTTTCCGCGCTCATATCAGACCTACTGCTCCTCCCTTGGTTATTGCTTCGCTTTTTCAAGAAAGAGTAGTCTTTAAAATATTTCAATTCGCGAGGGTGTCAATTCATATGAATTTCAGATATTTGCACGCTCAAAACTATTAGTTATTAATCAACCGGGTTTCGGACCCTTTTAACGATTAACCATGTCTACAAGAATCAGACTTCAACGTCACGGCCGTAAGCGCCGCGCAATCTTCACCATCGTAGTAGCAGATCAACGTTCAAAGCGTGATGGACGCTATATTGAGAAGATTGGCCAGTACAATCCAAACACCAACCCTGCAACGATCGACCTTCAGTTTGATCGCGCGTTAGATTGGATGATGAAGGGTGCTCAACCGAGTGATACTGCAAGAGCAATCTTGTCTTACAAAGGTGTGATGATGAAAAAGCACTTGCTAGAAGGTGTGCGCAAAGGCGCCCTTACAGAAGAGCAAGTCGAAGAAAAGTTCAACGCATGGTTGGAAGAGAAAGAAAATCGAATCCAATCGAAGCGTGAAAACCTATCTAAAGCTGAAGAAGCTGAGCGTAAAGCACGCCTAGAAGCGGAAGCAGAAGCAAATAAGAAGCGTGCTGAAGCCATTGCTGCGAAGAACGCTCCTGAAGTAGAAGAAGCTCCAGCTGAAGAGGCTGCTGCTGAAGCTACTGAAGAGGCTCCTGTTGCTGAAGAAGCACCTGAAGCTCCTGCTGAAGAGTCGGCCGAAGAAGAAAAGCCTGCTGAGTAATCATAAGCTGACGCGATGCGTACCGAAGACTGTTTCGTTCTCGGAACCATTAGACGTCAACATGGCTACAAAGGCGATGTTGTAGCGAAGATCGAAACTGATCGTCCTCAGCATTACAAAAATTTGGAATCAGTCCTATTGTTACAAAACGGAGGACTGGTTCCTTTTTTTATTACCCATGCCCAGCTCCTCAAAAAAGACCAACTACTGTTGCGTTTTGAAGATGTTCGCTCCGCAAAGGAGGCGGATGCTATTATGGGGCAAGACTTGTATCTTCCACTAAGCAACCTACCCAAGCTTGAAGGAAAATCATTTTACTACCACGAAATAGATCAGTTCGAGGTATACAATGGTCAAGAAAAAATTGGTATGGTCGACTCAGTTATCGACAAACCAGGCCAAGCTGTACTAGCTGTCCAATACGGTGAAACCCAATTTTTAGTCCCTTTAGTTGACGAGTTCATCGAATCCATTGACCGATCCACGAGGAGTTTGTACCTTCAACTTCCCGATGGACTACTCGATGTTTATCGATGAAACGAACGAATGAGGCAACCACCACTTGATCCGAGGACGCTATTGAATGTCTTCATTCTCCTCTTTTTTGCGCAACTCGCATTTCTAGGAGTGACGCTCTTGTTTTTGCGAAGTGGTTATTCCTTTGTGTTCAATCCGTCCGATATTTTTCATTATGCCATTCCTCTTGGAGTAATATCCTTGGATTATGTAGCATGGAATGTGTTCCAACGGCGCATCAATTCGGCATCTGAAGAGAACGACATCATAGAAAGAGTAAACAACCTGCAAGCGGGATACATCGTACTTTGGGTGATGGTTCAAGTGGGCACTTTCCTTTTACTCACCTTCTCAATCCTCGAGAAGAACGACTATTTCATTCTACTCAGTTTAGGTCAAATCATCTACTATTCTACCTTGCGACCTCGACTGTTTAATTTCTTAGATGAACTTGGGTAGGCTCCAGAAAGCTAGACTAGGCGCGTACCAGCATCACTTTTCGAATTATGGGTAATCCGTACTTCAAATTCAAGCAATTCACCATCTACCATGATAAGTGTGCCATGAAGGTGGGGATGGACGGTTCTTTGCTTGGAGCTTGGGCCGGCAGGGGATGTGAGCCCAAGAGCATTCTCGACATCGGCACAGGAACTGGACTCATATCCCTCATGCTTGCTCAACGATTTCGGGAGGCTTCTGTGACCGGAATCGATATTCAAGGACCCTGCATTGATCAGGCCCGAGATAACGTAGATGCCTCACCCTTTTCGACAAACGTGGAGATTATTGAAACAAGACTTCAGGATTACCAGAGTCATGCCTATGATCTCATTGTTTGCAACCCTCCTTTCTTCAACAGAAGTAGTAGATCAGGAGCGGCGGACCGAAATATCGCGCGTCACGATGATTCTCTTCCTTTCCATGAATTGGTATCCTGCAGCCGCAATTTGTTAGCGGATTCTGGTCTTTTTTCCATCATTATTCCAGAAGACAGAGCCTCGGAATTCATGGCACTAGCCGAAAAAGAGGGTCTACATCTTAGGCGAAGTGTAAAGGTTCGTGGTCGAATTGGCGGTGTGGTAAAACGTCGCTTATTGGAATTCTCCCCCCTCCTCCCCCCTGAAGCACCTGAGCTTTCTGAATTGGCCATTGAGGCGGATATTAAACAGTGGACGAAGGAATATGAGAACCTGCTGAGGGATTTTTATCTAGCGTTGTAGGAAGGGATTGTCGGACAATCAGAATCTTGATCGAATACGTCATGTACAGTTCAGATTAGCTGAATGGGGATTCCCTACATTCCGGATTAGTGTAACGCATAAACGTAGAATCGGAGTAACGGATTAACCGAACTCCTAAAACACCTTAAACCCCTCAGAATCTAATACCCCACATATTCCACAACTCGCTCTTCAAAAGTGATCCCTTCTTCTGCGAGCTCCTTCAGGATAGGTTCATAAATCTCCTTAGTGATGGGTAAATGAACACCGGGTGTAGAAATCTTCCCTTCTAGTATCATGCGCGTAGCGATGCCCACCGGAATACCCACTGTATCGGCCATGGCCGTATTATCTGCATCCTTCCCTTTATGAACCATAGAGCTTTCGATCATGTTGAGTTCACCATTCAGCCTGAAACCGAACTTGTGCCACATCACAATCATATCTTGATCCGATTCATCCATTCCCCATTTCTTCTCTAAGAGATGCTGAAGAGCTTGGGCTGGAGTAGCTTCTTTTAGTCCCAAAGGTTCTTCCTTGAACAAATCAAGCCACTCCAACTTTTCCATGATATCCGAATCCTGTGGAATTTGAAGGTAATGCATCAGCTTAAGTTCAACTGAATCTTGCGGATTGTAACCTAAGAAAGTGTTCAGGAAAGAGCGATGTGTCATTTGACTTACGCCTTCCAATTGATAAGAGTCATCCGTCATGCCTAGTTTTACAAACACATCCCAAGCTCGGCAGAATCCCGGACGACGCAAGGTGCCTCGGTAAATCGTTGGAATACCTTGTAAACCATAAACACTTCTATACCTCAACGAATCCCGATTCGCATATCCTTCAAATCGACCATAATGAGGAATATCGATGTACTCGGTTCTTCTGAACAGCTGGTGATATGGGATATACTTGTACTTCCCTTCCTGCTTGAATTTAACGGCTCCTCCGGCTCCTGCTAGAACGACATTACGAGGATTCCAACTAAACTTATATCCCCACGGATTATTATCAGATTCAGGTGCGACCAAACCACCCGTAAATGACTCGAAAATGGTCATTTCGCCTCCCTGTTCTCTGATGTCATCCAGTACCTTCATTGCCGACAAGTGGTCGATGCCAGGGTCAACACCAATCTCGTTCATAAGCACAACGCCAGCTTCAACGGCTTGATCATGTAAAGCTTCCATAGCCTTACTTACATAACTTGCAGTCACCATATGCTTCTTCATATCGATGCAATCTTCGGCTACTGGAATATGCATATGAGCTGGAAGCATACTAATCACTAAATCAGCCTTGGCGATTTCAGCTTTTCGATCATCATCGTCCATGATATCGACGGATATAGCTTGAAGTCTCTCGTGTAGACTCGCTCTTTTCTTTGCCAGTTTGAGATCTCGATCGCAAATGGTAATAGTCCAATCCTGTTGATTGGCAAAACGAGATAAGTAAGCAACGAGACTTTTAGTGGACCTTCCGGCACCTATTAGCAGGATGTTTTTCATGCAGGTTTAGCGTTCACGAGTTCACAATTAATGGAATTCAAAGTTATAAATTGAACAATGCCAAATAAGCTTAAGCGGCATTTTTTATTAGCTTGCTTCGATGAAAGTGCAACGGATTCTACCCTTCATTCTTACTAGCTTGATTACTTGTACTATGCAGGCTCAGAATCTCCAAATTAGCTCGCCCTTCCCTGTTAAAATTGCGCTTGACTCCGCGGTAACGTCGACCTCCCAGTCACAGTTTCAACTGGAAATTCCTGCTAGTGCAACTCAACGGGTGACTATTATTCGTCACGACTCGGTTTTATTAAACAAGTACATCACCTTAGGCCCTGATGAAAGTCGCTGCTACCTGATTGAGGAAAATGGCTTGGGTGGATATCAACTCTTCTATCGATCAGAAAGTCTGAGAAGAGACTCTCAATATCAGACCCTACAGTGGGTTACTTGGGCCGGCACAACTATTAGCCCTGAGCAGGCTCCAACTTCAAACCTTCCAATCCTAGCTGATTCGTTATCCCCAGAATTAGCTGAGCCTTTTCAGGCTGCCTTACCTACTATAATGAATAGCGCTTCTTCCTTCGAAGATCTCATTCAGCAACTCGAACAAACCGATTATGAGTTTAGTCGCAGTCAGCTAATCATTCAATGGTCCGACAAGAATATCCTCAGTGTAGCTGAAATAGCTCAACTGTCCACCTACTCACAATTCGACCCTGCTCGTTTCTTATTGTTGCGTACTCTATATAATAGATGCAGCAATCCAGATGATTATGAACAATTGGGTGATACATTCGCTTACCCAGAATATGAAAATCAGTTTTTAGAATGGTTCAATCAGCAAAGAGAAACTACCTCATCGCCGGAGCTACATTGATGTTACTCGCTGTAGTGGCAGGTGCATTTGGTTCACATGCGTTAAAAGCTCGACTCGAACCGGGCATAATGGATGCCTATTCAATTGCTGTGCGCTATCAGGTTTACCATGCCCTTGCCTTCCTCGTTCTGAGCATACTTCCGCAAGCGAGAAAATGGGTGTTTGTACTCATGCTCAGCGGAACAATCTGCTTTTCGGGTTCTATATATTTGTTATCGCTCGATGTCTTGATGGGTGCGGATTTCAGCTTTCTAGGACTGGTAACACCTCTAGGCGGTACCTTGCTCATCTTCGCATGGGCTTTACTCATACTTAACATTGTTCGTGAAAAGTCGGGAAATTAAAACCGATTTCCGTTCAAAGTCTCTAATTTTGCCACTTAACCCAACAAGTCGATTCTTAACTCATGAGTAATCAAGGGATCAAACCGTCCAATTCTGACCTCACGGGATTGGGTATACGGGATGCGCAGGTTCATTGGAATTTAAGTCCAGATGAGCTTGCAGAGATCAGCATCGAAAAAAACATGGCCAAGCGTGCCGATTCTGGGGCGATTAGTATCAATACTGGTGAATTCACCGGTCGTTCTCCTAAAGATCGTTTCATTGTGCGCGACGAAATTACAGAAGACCATATTTGGTGGGGCGACATCAACATTGGATTCGATCCAGAGGCTTTCGACCGTCTGTATGCGAAAGTAACTGCTTACCTCTCTGGAAAGGAAATATATGCAAGAGATGTGTATGCCTGTGCCGATGCGCGGTACAAAATGAACATTCGCGCGATCAATGAGCTTCCTTGGAGCAATCTGTTCGTTAGTAATATGTTCATCAATCCGAGCGACGAAGAGCTCAGCTCTTTTGATCCAGAATGGACCATTATTAATGCTCCAGGGTTTATGGCTGATCCGGCGGTTGACGGAACCCGTCAACACAATTTTGCCATACTAAACTTCACGAAGAAAGTGGCACTTATTGGTGGAACTGGATACACGGGGGAAATGAAGAAGGGAATTTTCTCTGCTTTGAATTTCATTTTGCCTCACCACAAGAACACACTTTCCATGCACTGTTCTACCAATGTTGGTAAAGAAGGAGATACTGCCATATTCTTCGGTCTCTCCGGCACAGGAAAAACCACTCTTTCTGCTGATCCAAACAGAAAGTTGATTGGTGACGATGAACACGGATGGACCGCAGACAATGCTATTTTCAATTTTGAAGGAGGATGTTATGCGAAGACCATCGACCTAAGTGCGGAAAAGGAGCCTGACATCTTCAACGCAATCAAACCAGGTGCGTTACTAGAGAACATCGTATACAAGGAAGGAACTAATGAAGTAGACTTCCATGACAAATCGATTACCGAGAACACTCGAGTGAGCTATCCTATCGACCACATTGAGAACATTCAAGTTCCATCCGTAGGTCACAATCCGAAGAATATCTTCTTCCTAACGGCTGATGCTACGGGAGTTTTACCTCCAATGTCTAAACTCACACCTGGACAAGCGGCTTATCATTTCATTTCAGGTTACACAGCAAAAGTTGCGGGAACTGAGGCGGGGATTGATGAGCCGGTAGCAGCGTTCAGTGCATGCTTTGGCGCACCGTTCATGCCACTTCACCCTACCATATATGCCGAGATGTTATCCAAGAAAATGCAAGAAGCAGGTGTGAATGTATGGCTTGTGAATACGGGTTGGTCCGGTGGAGCTTATGGTACGGGATCGCGTATCAAACTTCGCTACACCCGCGCGATGATCACAGCAGCCCTCAACGGTCAACTTAATGATGTACCGTATACGGAGCATCCAATCTTTGGCTTGCATATGCCTACAACATGCCCAGATGTACCGGATGAGATTTTGGATCCTAAGTCGACTTGGAGCAGCTCCGACGCCTACGATAGCGCTGCACTGAGCCTAGCTCAGAAATTTGAAAACAACTTTAGCAAGTTTGCCGAAGGTGCAAGTGATGATATCCTAAAAGGCGGACCAAAAGCCAAGGCCAAAGTCTAACGTTGATTCTAATCTGCTATATAAAGGGTGCCTTGTGCACCCTTTTTTTTATCTTCTGCGTCCTATCGAAACGCAGATCATATGAGTAGTCACTATTCCATCTCCTCACCGGAAGAATACGAAAAGGCCTATAAGGACAGTCTAGAAAATCCCGATAAATTCTGGGGCGATATAGCCCGTGAAAATTTCACTTGGCAGAAGGAATGGGAAAGAGTTTGTGAATGGAATTTCGATGAGCCCAATGTAAACTGGTTCGTCAATGCTCAATTGAATATTACAGAAAATTGCCTCGATCGCCATCTAGAAGAACGGGGAAACAAGCTGGCTTTAATCTGGGAACCCAACGACCCAAAGGAGCGCTTTGTTCGATATACCTACCGTGAATTACATGAGAAAGTATGTCAAATGGCTAACGTTCTCAAGAACAGAGGTGTTGAAAAAGGAGATCGTGTAGCCATATATATGCCCATGATTCCTGAGTTGACAATCTCCGTGCTTGCATGTGCGCGAATCGGTGCTGTTCACTCGGTGGTATTCGCAGGATTCTCGGCCAATTCTCTCGCCGATCGAATCAATGACGCTCAAGCCAAAATGGTACTCACCAGCGATGGCCTTTACCGTGGTGCTAAAGAGATTCCCGTAAAGCGAATCATTGATGAAGCCCTAAAACACTGTCCCTCTGTTGAAACTGTACTGGTGGCCGAGCGCACGAATTGGGCCGTTGATATGAAAGAAAACCGCGACTATTGGGTACATAATGAATTAGAAGGTGTTTCCAAGGAATGTCCGGCAGAGCCAATGGACAGTGAAGATTTGCTATTCATTCTTTACACCTCAGGATCAACAGGCAAACCTAAAGGTGTGGTTCACACATGTGGCGGATACATGGTGTATGCGGGGTATAGTTTTAAGAATGTATTCCAATATGAAGAAAGCGATGTGTATTGGTGCACAGCAGACATTGGATGGATAACGGGTCACACCTACATTGTGTATGGTCCTCTATTGAATGGCGCAACAACCGTCATGTTTGAAGGGGTTCCAACTTTTCCAGATCCAGGAAGGTTTTGGCAAATCTGTGATAAGTACGGGGTGAACCAATTCTACACTGCTCCAACCGCTATCCGTGCATTAATGGCCATGGGTGATGACCACGTGCTCTCCTACAGTTTGGATTCATTGCGGGTGATTGGCACAGTAGGTGAACCAATTAACGAGGAAGCTTGGCAATGGTATTATATCCATGTTGGTAAGGAGAAATGTCCGATTGTAGATACCTGGTGGCAGACGGAAACGGGCGGTATCATGATCTCAGGTCTAGGTGAACACAGCCCGATGAAGCCAGCCCATGCGGGCAGACCATTACCCGGTATTGAGCCCGTGCTCATCGATCAAGAAGGAAAGGAAATCGAAGAGAACCTAGTGGAAGGTTATCTCTGCATCAAGCGTCCTTGGCCAAGTATGCTGCGCACTACATATGGCGATCACGAACGATGTAGAGTGACCTATTTTAGTCATTATCAAGGATATTACTTCACAGGCGATGGCGCAAAACGCGACGAGAATGGACTCTTCCGGATTATTGGACGCGTGGATGACGTTATCAATGTTTCCGGTCACCGCTTCGGAACGGCTGAAATTGAAAATGCAATTAATGCAAATGAAAATGTAGCTGAATCTGCAGTGGTTGGATACTCACATGATATCAAAGGACAAGGCATTTACGCATACGTGGTTACGAAAAATGCGACTTCAAATGAAGACATCCTTCATGCTGAAATCGTGGAAACCGTGGTTCAAGAAATTGGAAAAATTGCCAAGCCTGACAAGATTCAGTTTGTTACGGGATTGCCAAAAACACGATCTGGAAAGATTATGCGCCGAATTTTACGCAAAGTTGCCGAAGGAGAAACTGAAAAGTTGGGCGATACCTCAACCCTGCTCGACCCTGATGTGGTAGATGAAATTATCAAGGGCCAATTAAATGGTTAAGAAAAAAGAAAAGCCCCACAAAACGTGGAGCTTATCCTGGCCATTGGTTTGGTTAGAGGCCTAGTTATTCGGTACGCGACTCACAGGTGATTTAGCAATATTGAACCCGAGAATAAGACCGAATATGTTAGAGTTAAGTTGAGGACTTGGTGACCAGTATATGTTGATTGGGAAGTTTAGGTATCCTGAGTGAATCGTCTTTCCTAATGCTACAATCAATCCAGTGTTCAGCTTTACGGCTCCTCGACTATCGATGTTGTCAATCAACTGGTATCCCGAACCATCTGGCACCTCATCACTAAGGTTCCAAATACCTTCGCCATCATAATAACCTCTTCCAATCCGAGCTACTCTAAAGGCCGGACCAAATCCCAGTTCCCATCCGTTATAGCGCATGCCATGTAGTACGGTCAAGCTGAAAGTTGGGTTACCTGTTTCGATTCCATTAACGGTTGGAATAAATTCAAAAAGGGCTTGAAACTCGCCGGCACTGATGTACTGCTTCTCCCATTGATAGCCGAAAACAGACATTATCGGTGTATTCATGCCGTATCCTCCAACGTCTTCGGAATCCATAAGTCTACGGCCAATCTGACCGTCAAAATATTGAATACCAAAGCGTGGTCCATTGAGATTTACTGAAGTACGACTGTTGGTTATAGGCTGATCAAAGCTCGCCAACATCTCATATTTCACTTGATCTTTTTCAATGTCGAGGATATCCTGAACAATCAGGGTGGTCATCACCTGTATATCCTCAATCTGATTGATGAATTCAATGACTGATGTGCGCTCGATTTTCGCTTCACTCACATCGATTAAGCGCAGCGTGAAAATGATCTTATCACCGAACTTCTCCACCGCTCCTGTGAGCATATTATCTGCATGGAGAATTTCCCCTGCCTCAACCAATTGATTCTTTCCAAAACAAGTGGAAACGTCAATTCCTGCTTCCTCCATGATGTGCGCTACGTCATACTTATCGAGTACTTCATAGCGTTGGGTTTTTTCTAATTCCAAACGCACCAGATTACCCATCGAAATATTATCGATGTTTAGTCCTTTGGAATCCATACTTAATACAGCAATGCTTTCTTTGTTGCTGTCCATTGAACCGCTCTGTGCATTGGCATTGAAAGCAGTTATTACTGATGTACATAAAATAAGAGCAAACTTTTTCATGGCTCTGAGTTTTGATTACACAGCAAACCTAAAGCATGTTGCTAGGCCAGCATAACGGATAATCCAGAGTGACCTTTATGCGATTAGTACATATCCGTAATCAGCGCAAGGCGTCTTGTACGAGGCATTCTGAATTTGCGAATAATGCAAATAGAAAATGTAGATTTGTGATATTTCCCAATATTAAATGGTCGATTCTCAAGCCATGCGAGAAAAAAAAGAGCTCTCTCAAAATAAAAGTGTACAGGCCGGTTTTTTAGCCCAGATAAAATCCATCCTTCCCGAATCTACGTCATTAGCTCAGGAGTTATCCGAACGCCTTGACATTAGCATGGACAGTGCTTATCGGCGGATTAGGGGCGAAACTCCCTTAACATTGGACGAGGCCTACACCTTGGCTAGGAGTCACCATATCTCTTTGGGAGGGCTATCGGAAGACGCGAAGGGTGTGGTACAATTTGGTTATTCTCCGCTCTCACCTGAAATCCGGAGCATGGAAAATTATCTCCAGCGCGTCATAGAGAACCTGCGAAAAATCTCTTCAGATCCTAACGCAAAGATTTTCTATTGTAGTCAAGACATACCGATTTTCCACAACGTCAGTATCGGTCGCGTAGCCGATTTCAAGATGTTTTATTGGTTGCGATCTATCATGAACAATGAGGAAATGCTCCATCAAAAGTTCAGCGACGACGTAATCCCTGAGAATTTAATTGAGTTGGGTAAGCAAATACTCATTGAATATCAGAAGATCCATTCTTCTGAACTTTGGTCGAGATCAACCATTCTGAGCACACTACGACAAATCCAATACTATTGGGAATCTGGACTGTTCGATACTACAGATGATGCTCTTGCGGTAACCAGCGATATTAGGAAGCTCATGGAGCGCATTGAAAAGTATGCAGCACTTGGTCGGAAATCTCAAGATCCTCAAGCGGGTAATTACGAAGTATATATCAGCGAAATTGAACTAACTACCAACTGCGCTTTAGTCGAAATTCAAGGAATGAATGCCGTCTTTTTGGGTCACCACACATTTAACATGCTTGAAACCACGCACAATGGTTATGCGGAGCAAACCAAGGGTTGGTTCAAAAATATGATGAGTAAGGCTACATTAATTAGCTCAGTGGGAGAGAAATACCGCTATCAGTTTTTTCAAGACGCCTATAAGAACATAGAACAGTTGGAGGAGTCCATCCGAAATGAAGCATAAAAAAAACCCGCATCTCTGCGGGTTTTTCAGTTACTATAGATAGTGTTCTGTACACTAAGACCTGCTGTAGTTTGGAGCTTCTCGTGTGATGGTTACATCGTGAGGGTGAGACTCAGCTACCCCAGCGGAGGTGATGCGAACAAGCTGAGCATTCTCTTTGAGTGTCTCGATATCCTTCGACCCACAGTAGCCCATTCCAGCGCGAAGTCCACCAATGAACTGATACATCATCTCAGACACTTCGCCTTTATAGGCGACACGACCAACAATTCCTTCAGGAACCAATTTCTTGATGTCATCTTCAACGTCCTGGAAGTAGCGATCTTTAGAACCTTGCTGCATGGCTTCAACGGACCCCATGCCTCGGTATGACTTGAATCTTCTTCCTTCAAAAATGATGGTTTCGCCTGGAGATTCTTTAGTACCTGCCAATAAGGAGCCCAACATCACGCAATCTGCGCCGCCTGCAATGGCCTTAACAATATCGCCCGTAAACCGTATACCACCGTCTGCAATCACAGGCACACCGGTTCCTTTAAGAGCTTCAGAAACTACCATGACAGCGCTCAACTGTGGAACTCCTACTCCGGCCACTACACGCGTGGTGCAAATAGAACCCGGACCGATACCCACTTTTACCGCATCAGCGCCTGCTTCTACTAAATACTTAGCCGCCTCAGCAGTAGCCACGTTCCCAACTACAACTTCAAGGTTTGGGAATTTTTCTTTAACCGCCTTGAGGGCATCTACAACACCCTTGGTATGTCCATGAGCCGTATCAATAATTACAGCATCTACTTGCGACTCAACTAAGGCTGTAACGCGCTCAATGATATCTGGAGTAACGCCCAATGCGGCCGCAACACGCAACCTGCCGTATTCGTCCTTACACGCGTTCGGCTTAATTTTCATTTTAGAGATATCTCTGTAGGTAATCAAACCAACGAGCTTACCATTTTCTTTTACTACGGGGAGTTTCTCAATTTTATGGCGCTGCAAAATATCTTCGGCCTCTTCCATCGAGGTGTTCTCCGTGGTAGTTATGAGCCCCTCTTGGGTCATGATATCGCGGATTGCACGCCTATCGTCACGTTCGAAACGCAAATCACGATTGGTAATGATACCTACCAATGTGCGATCATCATTAACGACTGGAATACCACCGATTTTATACTCGGCCATCATGGCCTTGGCATCTTCAACAGTCGCAGATGGACCCAAGGTAACAGGGTCCAAAATCATTCCTGATTCAGCACGCTTCACTTTGCGCACTTCCATGGCCTGCTGCTCAATAGTCATATTCTTATGAAGGACACCAATACCACCATCTTGAGCAATGGCAATAGCCATGGACGATTCGGTAACCGTATCCATCGCTGCGGATACGATTGGTGTTTTCAATTCAATATTGCGTGTAAACTTCGTGCTGATATCCACATTTCGTGGTAGCACTTCTGAGTAAGCTGGGACGAGTAGTACATCGTCGTAGGTGAGATATTCACCAATCACTTTACTTAAGTGGGCCATAGAGCGCTGCAATTTTGGTCTGAAATTGCACGCAAAAATACACTTTTCTTTTCACATAGATATCAGGCACTGTGAACTTCACATGAAGTTTAAATCAATTGTAACGTGGAACCGTCAACCTATCGAAAACTCGATTATCAATGCACGGATCAAAGGCTATATTACTCGGATTCAATCCGCAACGATTTGATAGTTCTTATCGTTCTATCATAGAGCATGACCATCCATCTTTTGAAGGTGATTTGAGCCTATATTTGCACTGCTCTCTGCAACAGGAAAACGCATCAGATGATTGCATTTATAACCAAAAACAAAGGTTCGAATCCTTTTTTATTACTCCCTCTCATACAGCAGCGAAGGAGGCTTCACGCACTGGCAAAATTGCATCACGGATATAGAGGGTCCAGATCTAAGTGGCTACCGCGAAGTGTTTATTTCATGACGCTTTGGAAATCAGAAGCTGATTTGAACGCATTTCTCGCAAAACCCGAGATAAAGGCGATATTCGACAAGCGCCTTCACCACATTCAAGTTTCTAGCATTCGGATGTCAGCGATCAATTTTATTCCTTGGCAAGAAGTTTTTGGATTGATGAATCGGAATGCAAAAGCAATTGAAAATCCCAACGAATTGAGCCATTCCTAAACTAAAAGGGCATGTTCAATGAACACGCCCTTCAGAGTTTTACCAATTCGGCAATCACTATTTACTGATCCTTCATCAGTTTCTTATACTTGAACTTTCTCGGCTCGTCATCCAAACCAAGACGTTTCTTCTTGTTCTCTTCGTATTCGGAGAATGAACCTTCAAAATAGTAAACTTGAGAATCTCCTTCGAAAGCTAATATGTGGGTACAAACTCGATCGAGGAACCAACGGTCGTGAGAAATAATAACCGCACATCCCGCGAAATTCTCGAGACCTTCTTCCAAGGCTCGCAGGGTATTTACATCCAAGTCGTTGGTAGGCTCATCAAGAAGCAACACATTACCGCCTTCTTTAAGGGCCATTGCCAGATGTAAACGGTTTCTCTCACCTCCGGAAAGCACACCCACTTTCTTACTCTGGTCACCACCAGCAAAGTTAAACCGGCTCAAGTAAGCACGTGCATTCACAACCTGCCCTCCCATTTCGAACTGCTCTTGACCATCGGCGATGATCTCGTAGATGGAGCTTTCTGGTTGGATTTTCTCGTGGGTTTGATCTACGTACGAAATCTTCACGGTTTCTCCCGTTTCGAATGTCCCGGAATCCGGCTGCTGCTGATCCATGATCATTTTAAAAATCGTGGTTTTACCAGCGCCATTTGGACCAATAATTCCAACAATACCAGCTGGCGGTAAGCTGAAATTCAGGTCTTCATAGAGTAGCTTTTCCCCAAAGGCCTTCTTCACACCCTTCGCATCAATCACATTAGTGCCCAAGCGCGGTCCTGGTGGAATGAAAATTTCCAATTTGCTCTCTTTCTCCTTCTGTTCTTCAGAAAGCATCTTTTCGTAATTGCTCAAACGGGCTTTGCTCTTCGCTTGTCGCCCTTTTGGATTCATGCGTACCCATTCAAGCTCGCGCTCCAAGGTTTTTCTGCGCTTACTAGCCTGCTTTTCCTCTTTCTCTAAACGCTTGGTTTTCTGATCCAACCAAGATGAATAGTTCCCTTTCCAAGGTATGCCTTCTCCTCTGTCGAGTTCAAGAATCCAGCCTGCCACATTGTCAAGGAAGTAACGGTCGTGCGTCACCGCAATAACAGTTCCCTTATACTGCTGTAAGTGATGCTCCAACCACAATATAGATTCAGCGTCTAAGTGGTTGGTAGGCTCATCCAGCAATAGGATATCTGGATTCTTTAATAGTAGTCGGCACAATGCCACTCGTCTTCTTTCCCCTCCAGAGAGCACGCTAATTGAGGTATCTTCGTCGGGACAATTCAATGCGTCCATAGCTCGCTTGAGCACCGTGTCAATCTCCCAGGCATTGGTAGCATCAATCTTGTCTTGAAGCTCTGCTTGCCTCGCCATGAATTTCTCCATTTTATCGGGATTCTCATATACTTCTGGCAAACCAAATTGATCATTGATTTGATTGTACTCATCAAGAATAGCCATGGTTTCACTGGCTCCTTCACGAACAATTTCAATGACCGTTTTCGATTCATCCAATTCAGGTTCTTGCTCGAGATAGCCTACTGAATAGCCTGGTGAAAAAGCTACATCGCCTTGGTAGTTTTTTTCAACACCAGCAATAATCTTCAGCAATGTAGACTTACCAGATCCATTCAAACCGATGATGCCAATCTTTGCACCATAGAAAAAGCTCAAATAGATATCCTTAATGATGGTCTTATTGTTGTGTGGCAATACCTTGCTCACACCTGACATCGAGAAGATGACTTTCTTATCGTCGGACATATCGTGTATAGGTTGAGATGAAATTCAATGCGAATATCGTTAAAGTCTTGTGATGAACATCGGCCAGTGAGTAATGAGTCGTACAATTTTGTTCTTTTGTAATTCATGAGTAAGGATCTCTATTCCATCTTCTGTGCAACCGCCCTGCTGGTTTCTCAATATTCCAATGCTCAAACCAAGTTTGAAGGGTTTGTGAGAAATGAGGTTGGTGAGTTTATTCCAGATGTATACGTGGTAAACATGCGCACTGAAATGCACGCCATGACCAACGAAAGAGGCTTCTTTACTCTTGACGCAGAAGCAGGCGATTCGATAGTATTCTCCCATTTAGCGTATGCCTTCACCTTTGAAATTATGCCTTCAGAAATGGATGAGCTCTTGGTGAGAATTGTAGAGATGGAACCAAGAAATTACTTGATTGATGAGGTGAGTGTGAATACCTATAAGTATGAAACGAACCGACCTCGTCGTATGCCACTCGAAGAGCCAAACATTCCAGACGAAGAGCAAATCAACTATCCGGCCGATATGGCTCAACCTGGCATTGCCTCTCCTGTAGACTTGCTGTATTACTACTTCGGCTCAAGACCGCGTCAATTAAGAGAACTCCGAAAGCTTCAAGCCGAGAACGCCTATCGTCAGCAGCTTCGGGAAGGTAATAACCGAGAAATCCTTATGCAAATAACAGGCTTAAGCGCTCAAGAACTAGAGGCCTTTGCTTGGAGCTGCAAGTTCCGTAATCAACCTATATCTACCTGCAACGATTACGACCTCTTGGTGAGCTTGCTCAATTGCTATCAATCCTATCTTAAAGAGCAGTGTCGAGAGCAGATCTTAAACGAATCTGAACAAGGCTGGTAACTTTGAACTTGTTCATTTTTGGCACTTTGCACACTGTAGTGTTTGGATATTTAAATCTTTTCATTATACTTGATCGAGCATTCCTACTCATAAATAGGGATGCAAACCAAAACCAACCGATTATGATTCTCGCCCAACCCGACCCAAGACAAGTCAGAAATAACGTTTTTAAGAGGATTATTGATGGGATTCAACGATCCCGCACAGTGCAAGGTGTGGCCCAACAGATCATTGATGAGCTTGCTCAAGATTTAGTGCTTATTGATGATCCTGTGGAAAGAACAAGACTTATTCGAGACACCTATCACCGCTTAGAAAATACTCACAAGATTCGTCGCTTTAATTATGTGTACGTATCTCCTGAAAAGAACCGATCCGTTAGTCAAGTGATTAACGAAGTGCTCTGCAGATACAAAACCAAATACGCTGCGTATTTTTAAGATTCATTGGTGTTTCATTGTTCCTCTGAAGGCCTTTTTGCTCTAAGCAAAGGCCTTCTTTTTTTTACCCCATCTATTGGCGTTTTCCTATCTTAGCTTCATGCTCAAACGGCTCGCACTTTCGGTACTGTTTTTCGCTGGATTCCTCATTCATGCTCAAGAACGAACCGTGCAAAAGCTAGCCGATGAATTCTTGAAGAGTGTTACAACTGCCTTTCCCGTTTCGGACTCCCTCTTTATCACATTGGAAGAGTATCATTTGTTGATCAATCGACAACCCATGTCGAACTCCGATAAGTCGGAATTCAAAATGTACGTAAACAACTCTCATCAATCTGAATTAGAGCAATTTGTAAAAAACCTTGAAGAGTTACAAGAGGTGTATGTGTACCAAATGAACGAAGGTGCAAGTCTGCTTCTCGATACAGTCATCATAGAAGAGGTTGAAGGGACCCGGAACATCTACAATTGTACAATTCGCCTTTCCATTCACTACCCTGTAGAGGACGAGGTGATAAAGATTTTTTTTGAAGCGAATTTAGGTACCGTACGTAGACGATTCTGCTTTATTTCTCCACTAACGGAAGGATATTAGTAAGGTAAAATTCATGCTTGAGAAGAATGCCACAATCATAAACATCTAACGTCCATGAGGCCAGACTCCTCCGAATACGGCTCATTCTATGCAGCGTATGTGCAATTGGTAAAAAGTGACGATCCGATAAGTGCACTTGAAGAAAGTGGTGAACTTCTCACCTCCACTTTGAGTTCTATCGATTTTGATCCCTATTCGAACTATCGATATGCAGAAGGTAAATGGTCAATTTCCGAAGTAATTCTGCACCTGATTGATGCCGAGGTGGTTTTTCTCAGTCGACTCATGTGGGCTGCACGAGGGGAGCAGAGTGAGCTCCCAGGATTCAATCACAATCAATGGGTACAGGAGAACCAATCAAACACAGAATCCATAGCTGAATTAGTAGAGTGGTTCAAAGCGCAACGTCGCTCATCTCAGCACTTTGCCCGAGGGGTAAGCGACAGTCAATGGTCGAATAAGATTATTGCCAGTGGTAATCCCTTCACAACACGTAGTCTTGCTTTCATCATGTCCGGCCACGTTATACATCACACCAATATTCTCAAGGAAAGATACCTAACCCAATTGCCCTAAAGCATGTCAGCATTAAACATCCCTGAATCCAAAAAAGAACGCGTCATCATTATTGGCGGAGGATTTGGCGGACTTAAACTTGCCAAAAAACTCAATCCCAATGAGTTTCAAATTGTTTTAATTGACAAGCACAACTATCACACCTTTCAGCCTCTTCTTTATCAAGTGGCTACATCCGGCTTAGAGCCTGACAGCATTGCCTATCCCTTACGGAAGATCTTTCAAAAGAAGCGAGAATTTTACTTTCGGGTTGCGCGAGCTGAACAAATCGATGAAGAGAAAAAGGAATTAAAAACCGATCACGGCTGGGTCCGATATGATCATTTGGTGATTGCTACTGGGAGCACAACGAATTACTTCGGCAATCAAAATGTTCAAAAGAACGCAATGCCCATGAAGAGTCTTCCTGAGGCTCTTAATCTTCGCAGTCTGATACTTCAAAATTTTGAGGCCTCTCTCCTTTCCGCCGATTTAAAGGAACGGGAGCGACTAATGAATTATGTCATAGTGGGAGGTGGTCCAACAGGTGTAGAGCTGGCAGGCGCAATTGCCGAGCTCAAATTGCACGTACTTCCTGCTGATTATCCTGACTTGGATTTTAGACGCATGTCCATTCACCTCTTGGAAGCGGCACCCAGACTGCTAAATGGAATGAGTGATAATGCAGGATCGAAGGCGCTTGCTGGTTTAGAAAAGCTGGGAGTGCAAGTGTGGACTCAAACGATGGTTAAGGACTATGACGGTGAAACCGTATTCACCGAAGATCGTGAGTTGCCCGCCAGTACATTGATTTGGGCAGCTGGTGTTAAAGGTGTATCGGTTGATGGGATTCCGGAGAATGCAGTTGAACGAGGGCGAATCCTCGTGGATGAATTCAATCGAGTTGAAGGAATGCGTGGTGTTTACGCCATTGGAGATACAGCCTTAATGAAACAGGAAAGTCACCCCAATGGACACCCAATGGTAGCGCCAGTAGCGGTGCAACAAGGCGATTTGCTTTCAAAAAACCTGCTTCGGCAAAAGAAGGGCGCTCAGCTGAAGCCTTTCAGGTACTTAGACAAAGGCGCGATGGCAACGATTGGTAGAAATAAGGCCGTAGTTGATATAGCGGGACTTCATTTTAGCGGTTTCTTTGCCTGGCTCATTTGGATGTTCGTTCACCTTATGGAACTCGTAGGATTCAGAAACCGATTAGTAGCCTTAGTAAATTGGTTCTCGTCTTATTTCTCGTATGATAAAGGAATACGACTTATCGTGAGACCGTTCGCGAAATCAGAAACTGCTCAAGCAAATGTGCACGCTGACCTTCCTTCCGAAGAGTGATGGGTTCACCGTAACTCAAAACAGAGACGAATCGCCCTTGCGTGGACATCCTATCTTTCCGTTCAGAGATCAAAAGTTGTTGTATCCGAAGGATCCCGACGGTGACGGTACATGGATGTTAACAGATGGCGAATATGTGATTTGCGTACTGAACGGCGGATTCGAACCTCACAAACGAAAATTGCCTTACCGCCATAGCAGAGGTCTGCTTCCTAAAATTGCGCTCTCCAATCCAGATGTTGCACTCGCAGAATCTGATGCGCAAGGCCTTGAACCGTTTTCCGTATTCATTTTTAGTTCGTCTTCCGTACGGCGCATTACATGGAATGCGAAAGAGTTAATCGTCGAATCATTCGACCCGAAACAACCCTATATTTGGCAAAGCGCTCCACTCTACTCGTCGTCCATTCAAACAACTCGCTCATTTTGGTTTGAGCAGTGGGTTCTTTCATACCCGTCTTGGAGGGCCGATGATGTACTCGACTTCCACATTCATGGTGGTGAGGGAATCTCCGAGACCAATATCTGCATGTACCGCCCCGGTGTCCAAACCACCGCCATTACACAAGTCGATATTTCCGGAATAAACGGCACATATTACTTCCAAAGCATCTTGACTGAAAAAAATATTTCAGTTCGCTTCTAAGCCTTAATCACTTCTGAATCATTTAATTATAGTACTGTGTTAACGAGTGGTACTATCTTTTTTTTAGTACTTTGTATTGCATAGTACCATATTATTTATATCTTTGAACCATCAACAAAAACTAAAACACAATGAAAGCATTAATCACAGGCGTCATGATTGCGGGAATTAGCCTTCTTTCAACGGCTCAAGAAGTAGGCAACCGCATACATGATTTATTGTCCAACGAGAATGGAGTGATTTCAATGTCGATGAACCGATCTCTTGATGAGGTTTTCGATGGAGAAGTTGATCTAGAGGAATTGGGCATTTCCATAAGTGGAAACTCAGATCGTGTAAAGGTGAGCATCCTTGAAGACGATAATGAGGATGGAGAAGTTGCTCAACGCATCTTGGAAGCACTCTATGCAGAAGGTCTTGCTTCTATTTCAATCAAGGAAGATGACAACAAGGTCAGCTTATGGTTGGCTGAATACGATGAGCCAATCAGTGAGTTGCACCTCACCATTAGCAGCAGTGATGGTGGACTGGTATACATCACGGTGTATGGTGAATTCATCGTTCAAAGAAAATGAATCATGAAAATTGAGAATACAAAAGCGCAAATGCGCAAAGGAGTTTTAGAGATGTGCATTCTCTCCACTCTTCAGCAAAAGGACGCGTATGCGTCGGATATAATCGACACACTTAAGGAAGGAAAAATGATTGTGGTTGAGGGCACCCTCTACCCTCTCCTAACCCGACTTAAAAATGCAGGACTACTCGGATATCGCTGGGAAGAAAGCAAGAGTGGTCCGCCTAGAAAGTACTACAGTATTACCGATGAAGGCAAATCGTTCCTGGGCGAATTGCAAACTACATGGGATGAGCTTGTGAAAGCCGTAAAAGTTACCACAGCCAAGAACACACAATCATGAATAAGACTATTAACATCAATTTGGCCGGAGTCATCTTTCATATGGATGAAGGGGCCTACGCATCGCTAACGGAATATCTGAATCGCCTAAAAGAGCAGTTCAGCCGACAAGAAGGTGGAGATGAGATTCTCATGGATATCGAAGCGCGGATCGCTGAGATTTTCAATAAACGTTTAAAAGATAACCGCGAGGTAATCGATCAAACGGATGTAGATGCCATCATCGAAGTTATGGGTCAACCTGAAGACTACGCAGACGCCGACGATGAGACCGAAGAAGGAACGGCCTCAACGGGTCAGTCATATACATACAAGGGAGCAAAGCGCATGTACCGCGATAGCGATGACAACATTCTCGGTGGTGTTTGTGCTGGACTAGCCCACTATTTCGGAATTGATCCCATTTGGTTCAGATTGGGTTTCATCGCTTTAGTATTGGGCGCTGGAACAGGGTTCTGGTTGTACATCATCCTTTGGATTGTAGTTCCGGAAGCCAAAACCACTGCACAGAAACTCCAAATGAAGGGAGAAAAAATCAACATTACGAACATAGAGAAAACCGTAAAGGAAGAGATGCGCAATGTGAGTCAATCCTTAAACGACTTGGGCAAGAGCGATAAGGTTCGCAAAAGCGGAAGTCGCATTGGCAAGGCCATTGAAGACGTCTTTACGGCCATCTTTAGCATCATCATTTCCATCCTAAAAGTAGCTCTCAAAATCGTTGGATTGGCCTTCTTAGTAGGGGGAGTGATTGTTATTGTCGCCCTTGTATCAGCCGGCATTGGATACGGAGTAGATGTGAATGGAGTGAACATGAGCGTTACTGAGGCATACACCTATCTTGACGTAATTCTACCACATGGCTATACCAGCTCATATGTTTGGTTGGCCTTATTGCTCACCTTAGTTGGCCCTATTGTAGGGATCGTATTCCTCGGTGCTAGAATCCTCTTTAACTACAGCATCAAGAATAAGGTAGTTATGACTACGGCCGGACTTACTTCATTCGTCGGTATTATCCTCTTCGTGATTCTCGGTTTTGCCACAGCGGGAGATTTTCAAAGCTTCGATCGCAAGAAAAGCAGCTTTGCCATCGCGAATGCAAGCCCTGAAACCACAATTGAGATCTATGTGAATGAGTCTGACTACAATCTCGAACGTCACGCTGAATGGGGTTTCAACAATGATGAGCTCGTTATTGACGACGTTGATTTGGACGTACGTAAGACTGCTGAAGACGTTCCATACATCGAGGTATATCGTGAATCGAGAGGTCGAGGAAGATCTGAAGCCTCAGACCTGGCCTCAGCCATTCAATTTGAAATTGTTCAAGGGGGATCCAGAATATTTATGGATCCTTATCTCAGAGTAAACCGTGAAGATAAGTTCAGAGATCAGGAGGTAGACGTCGTGCTCTATTTACCAGAAGGATACAAGGTTTATTTGGATGAGTCGACTCGATACACCATCTACGATATTGACAATGTCACCAACACTTACGATCGGAATATGGTGAATCACATCTGGATAATGACTACAAAAGGATTGGCCTGTGTAGATTGTCCAAAGGATTGGAATTCAAATACTGATGAGGCATCTGACGAATGGGAACGTGAATGGATTGAAGAAGCAGAACGCATGGAGAACGATGATTTCGAACCTCTTCAAAGAGAGCGCCCTGAAATGCCACAGCGCCGGGAAAGTGCCGGAATTGACACAGTGGGAATCAATCCTAACGAGCCAGGTGGATTATTAATCTAAGAATCCTATTGCAACTAATCACCAGAAGCCATGCCGTGAATGCGGTGTGGCTTTTTATGCTACAATCAGAATTAGGAAGAACAAGGTTTGAACTGAATAGACAAGCACATCTGCTTTGCAGCTCCACTTCGCGGCACCCAATAGGGATCCCAACATATGAAGCAACCAAGCTACACCAAACCATCCAATGTAATTGGATATGGGTGCTATTCCTCCAAAACTCCAATAATCAAGTTTGGGAGCCACTGGCTCTATCCACAAATCGAGAATAACCATCAATGTAGCTGCAATAACGGGTTGGATCCATTTATTTGCATGTATGCTATTGGCCAAACTTCTCGTTACCAAGACTAGCATGGCCCAATTCATTCCTATCGCATAGGGAATTCCTTCCCATTGAGGTCCGAGGCCATCCCCGTAGGCATAATCCCCAAAGAGCAATCCAGTGTGCACACCAATATACTCGGCGAAGAAACCGCCCAAGAATGCGATGACCGTCATGGCGAATAGTAGTCCGGATGGCGCTTTGCTCATTGAAAACAATACGACTCCAAAGGTGATCAGTAGATTCACTGGAGTAAGGGCCAAGAACCAATCGTGTAGGGAACTATTGAGCCCAAACAGCCCAACCACGTGAAGAATGAGAATTACAGCGGCCAGATACTTATTCATGCTTCTTCTTTTATAAGCTCACCTACAATTTTAGCAGATAGCATACAAAGCGGTATTCCACCACCAGGATGCACACTCCCCCCAACAAAGTAGAGATTCTTGATTTTGCGCGTGAAGTTAGGATGCCTTAAGAAGGCCGACAGGCTATCATTTGAACTAGCCCCATACAATGCTCCTCTATAAGATGATGTTTTCGATTCAATTAATGCAGGGGTAAGCAGTTCCTCTACTTCGATATGGGCATCAAGGTCCACGTTGAACTGCCGATTCACGCGCTCAATCACCGAAGCTCGGACCTGAGGAATGAATTCGTCCCAATTCTGTCCGTAATCCGCAGGAACATTAACCATAACAAACCAATTCTCGCTGCCTTTGGGAGCTTCTCCTTGTACATCTTTAGAGGTGATATTAATGTAAACAGTAGGGTCGCTGGGTGGTACCTTATCGTCAAATATCTGCCTAAACTCCTTGCGATAATCTGAAGAGAAAAGAATGTTATGCAAATTCAGCTCAGAAAAGGTCCTATTAACTCCCCAGTAAAAGATCAGTGCAGAGCTACTGCGCTCTTGCTGCAGGGTTTTCTCAGGAGCTAGTTGTCGAGGCAGCATTCTTCGATAAGTTGGTACCACGTCCATATTGGAAACCACAATATCGGCATAAGCCTCAGTGCCATTTTCCAGCTTAACACCTCTTACCACCTTTCCATCAAGCAGAATTTCCCCAACCGGTGCATTGAATTCAAATGCCACTCCTTGGCGTTTCGCCAAACCTACCAGCTCAGTAGTTATTTGATGCATGCCATTCTCAGGAATAAATGTGCCCAGGTGATGCTCAAGATGTGGTATCATTGATAAAACACCCGGGGCTTTATAGGGATCCGATCCGTTGTAAGTTGCGAATCGATCAAACAGCTGGACTAACTTTGGATTGGAAAAGCGCTTACTCGCCACCCCGTGCATCGTGTCGGTCAAATGCAATCGGCGTACTCCGCTCAGCGCGTGCAACACGTCTTTGCTGAAATAACTTTGCCAACGGTGTAAACTGCGCTCCAAGAAGAGGCCGCTCGTGTTTTCATAGAGATTCCGAACATCATCGAGATGTTTTAGAACCGCGAAGCGAGATTCACCCAACACCGTTTCCACCTCTTCGGCAAATCGTTGGGCATCTGACCAAGCCGTTAAGCGAGTTGAATCTTCCCAGAAATACTCGCAAGCAATCTCCTTTTTGTTGTACTTAAACTGACTGCGCTTTTCACCTGCCAGTTCAAACAGCTCTTCCACCAACTCGGGTAGAGTGAACAATGAAGGACCTGCATCGAAGCGGTAGTCTCCTTTTTTAAAGGCCGTGAGCTTACCACCCGGGTAGTCGTTGGCTTCATACACCGTCACCTTCATCCCTTGGACTGCCAAACGGATTGCTGTAGAAATTCCTCCTATCCCGGAACCGATTACGATTGCATGCATCATACTAAGGTAAGCCTTGAGAACAAGCCTGCACTGGATTTGTTTTGAAATTAATGAATGAAAAAAAGCTGCTTCGTATTGTCCTACTATTTGTGGCTAGCCTCCTGCTGCTCACCTTTTTATTTCCGCACAAACCCGTGTTAAAGAATTGGAGCGAGTTCTCTTTTTCAACCAGTTCTCAATCAAGGATTTACTTTCACAACATGCGGTCATTCTGGTACCTGTTGGAAGAAGAAAACGGACAAGGCATCCGCATACATCGGTATAAAAAATGGAGTCAAAACACCTGCGGTATTTACCCGATGATTGTTGAGCAATGGAAGACAGACGAAGCGTCCATTTATTTCGAGTTTAAGACAGCTTCCGACACGTGTGATGCACTCCACCATATCGTTCTCGGACATGATACCATGGAAATTAAACTATCACATTTGAACCGTGAACAATTCGCGCGCATCGGATACGATTGGCTTACCTGTATTCGCGACTCAAAGCCGTATGTATTCATAACAGACGCTGGCGAAACAATCCAACCTAGCCGCGAAGAAGTCAATTATACTCAAACTGTTCTCCGCGACTACTTTACCTTGGTGAACTTCATCGAATGATCACTGCTTTTCAGGATTCAACTGTTCTCTTTTCGCCTTTTCTTCCGATCAGCTCTCATATTGAGCAGCTCAACAACTAGAGAATATGCAACCGCGAAATAAATGTAGGCCTTTGGCACTTCTACATCGAAACCTTCTGTCACTAGTACAGTACCAATTAAGATCAAGAAACTTAAGGCGAGTATTTGTAATGAAATGTGCTTCTCGATGAAGTCCGCAATGCGCTTGGCAAAAACCAGCATGACTACGAGTGAAACCACAATTGCTGCAATCATGATGGCAAGCTCATGTGTCATTCCTATAGCCGTTAGAATGCTGTCAAAACTAAATACCACATCTAACAAAGCGATTTGAACAATTACCGAAGTGAGACCACGAGTAGCGCTGCCTCCCGCTTCTTTCTCCTCTGGTGGTTCCGGATTAATTTTCTTGTGAATTTCGTTCGTGGATTTTGCCAACAAGAATAATCCACCAAGAATTAACACAAGATCCCTTCCACTAATTTCATTGACAATCATAGGTCCTGCCGCCCAAATCGGATCGGTTAATTTGATAATCCAGGTAATACCCAATAGCATCAAAATCCGAAAACCGAGAGCTAAGATGATGCCCATGGTTCTTGCCTTTCCCCGCTGTGATTCAGATAACTTATTGGATAAGATTGAGATAAAAATGATGTTGTCGATTCCCAACACTATCTCTAGAAAAGAAAGGGTAAGAAAAGCAACGAGAGCGTCGAACGTTAAGAGGGATTCCATATTATAATAGGTTTAAAAGTAAATGTAATACGGATATCGATATAAGACCCACTTTTTGAAGTATAGGAATTTTCTGAACTGCTAATAAAGTCTATATTCGATATAATTTCACGTCGTTTAGCGCAAGATGACCAAAGGTTTCAGTTTTCAGACCCCACTAGAATCAGAGGTGCTGGGTAATTTTTACGAGGGTAATTATGAGCATGCCTTGGAAATGTTCGAGTTGTTTATCGTACAAATCCCCATTGAATCACATGCTCTTCAAGAGCAGCTTGAAGCACGCAATCTCGAGGGTTGTAGAGCCATTCTGCACCGCATAAAACCAAACTTCACCATGGTGGGAAATGCACCGCTAAGTGATTTCTGCACGCGAATCGAAGGGCAGATCAAAAATGGCATCTTAGATAAAGACGCTGCTTACACTGAAATTAGTAGTATTGTAGAAGAAATGTCAGAAACTGTGAAATTCTTGACAATTGAAACCACCAACCTTAGGCAATATCTAGGCAAGTGAGCACACTTAGATCAATAATCATTGAAGATGATCCATTGGCATTGAAACATCTCGAAGTGTTATGCCAACGTGATGACCGCATTGAGTTAGTTGCGAGTTTTGGAAACAGCGAGGACGCCGTTGATTTCTTGACTTCTAACGAAATCGATTTGATTTTTCTGGATGTAGAGCTTCCTGGAAATAGCGGTTTAGATCTACTGGAGAACTCCCCCGCACTACCTCAAGTGATCTTCGCAACAGCCAATAAGGAATACGCTTTTGACGCTTTCCAGTTTGAGGCGACGGATTTCTTGAGGAAGCCCGTGAAGAATGGAGCCTTTGAATCAGCCGTCACAAAAGCAGTAAAAAAAGCTGACGACCAACCGATTACTCGAGATAAGCCCAACTACATCTTTGTTAAGAGCGAAGGCCGATTGGTGAAAATTACCATTTCGGATATTCTATACATCGAGAACGTGGGCGATTATGTAAAGGTCGTTACCCAATCGGGTAATTTCATCACTTACAACACTGTACGCGCTGTGGATGAAAAATTATCGGCGTATGACTTCTACAGAGTTCACCGTACTTTCATCGTGAACTTGAGCGAGGTAGTTGACATTGAGGACAATAGCCTTGTTATTGGATCTACGGTTATTCCAATAAGTCGTTCTAACCGTCAAGGTTTGATGGATCGACTGAACCTCTTATAAGCCAGTAGCATTACACGTTCCCATTTATCGGAATTTTGAGATCGTTCGTCGAATAATAGATTCGATTCATCCCTGAGCTTCTGATACTTGGACTCACAATTTATCAAAATGAGCCACATTCTTTTAGTCGACGATCACGCATTCCTGTTAAAGTCGCTGTCCATTCTACTGAGTACGGAGGGATATACCTTTGAATCCGCATTCATAGTAAGGAAGCTGTGACCATTTTTTCACAGGGTCAGTTTGATGCGGTAATCACCGATCTTGATATGCCGGTGATGAATGGTTTTGAATTGATTCAGCACTTGAAAGACGAGTTGAAAAGCGACGTTCCAGTCATTGTATTATCATCGCTGTTTTCGAATACAGAAGTTGCAGAAAGAATCCTCCAACTTGGAGCTTCTCAATACTTGAATAAAACCGACTCCCCTTTGGGAATCATTGGTGCCCTCCGGGAAGTCGCCTTGCAGGCTTCTTAGTTGCACCTATATGAAATTAAGAGCCCCGCTTACAGGCGGGGCTTTTTCATTTCTGGGCTGGAATCAAGCCACTACAAGTGTCCGTAATTCTCTGCGTAGTAAAGCATTTGCGCTATAAAGTCCGTCATGTACTCCACCTTCACATCTACAACTTCACCGTTTTCCTCAACCGGCACCAATACTGGATTCACAAATCCCTGATAAGGAGGCTGATTCAGTGATTCCACTCTTCTTAGGACTTCTGCATGTAATTCGTGATCTACTCGAACACCGTACGTTTCTACGAGTGCTTGACCAGCCTCGTAATCTCCTTCTGATTTGATACGTTGAATCTCACGCAACAACTCACCCCACAGTTCGCGCAGGCGGGCATAATCATTAATCACAAAATACGTTTTGCCATCCACCACTTTGCGCTCAATAACATTCTCCTCCTTGCCCATTTCGTAAGCCCAAGAAGCAACCAACTGTCTGTTCCGCATGTGATCCTCTTCTAGATTCTCCCCTGGGTTAACGCGGCGCAATTGCAACATCATGCCATTCCGGATGTAATTCTCGTATTCGGCTTTACCTGGACCGTCATTCTCCACGAGTCCCATTTCAATTAGGTGCGGATCTGCTATGTAATAAAGAGCCACAAGATCTGCCCTGGCTTCTTCTAAAGTAGAAGCGTAATTCTGTAAGGTTTCTTTTGTAGTACCTACCCCATCATTGATTCGACCGCTGGCATGCCCAATCACTTCGTGCAGAGCCGTATGCATTTTACTTGCAACAGAACCATAGGCATCGGCGCGTTCTATTTCCTCGGTCGTGTATGCAAACTCCTTCAGGAAGCCCTCACCTCTCGACATTTCATATGCGTGCTCGATGTTCCCGAGTGAAACGGATTTTGAACCAAACTCTGTTCGTATCCAGTTTGCATTTGGAAGATTCACCCCAATCGGCGTTGCTGGAGATGCGTCTCCAGCCTCTCCAGCTACGGTCACAATATTGTAAGTAATACCTACCACTTCTTTTTTCTTGTGCTCATCCATTATTGGAGAGTTGTCTTCAAACCACTGTGCACCTTCGCTAACGACCGCCATGCGTTGTGAAGCTTCAAAGTCTCTGATCTGAACAATTGTTTCATACGAGCCTCGGTATCCAAGTGGGTCGTTATATACCTCTACGAATCCATTGATATAATCGATATCCCCTTCTGTTGCACTTACCCATGCAATGTTGTATTCATCCCATTTGCTTAAATCTCCCGTTTCGTAATACTCAATTAGGAGCTTAAGCGCGTTGCCTTGAGCCTGATTCTCCGCATACTTCACAGCTTCGTTCAAATGATGCACAACCTTCTCCAATGCTGAGGAATATAATCCACCAACATGGTAGACACTTTCGGCAAGGCCACCATCTTCAGTTCTTACCAACTTGCTATTCAAACCCAATGAAATGGGTCGCAGGCTATCCGTTTCAGCGCTTAATTTGGCATAGAATTCCTTGGCTTCTTGTTCCGTGATATCCGGATCATAGAAGTTGACAGCGCTGGCCAGGAGGATGTCTGAGTTCGGATCTTTAGAGACCTTTTTATTGTCAAATTCAGGGTCGAAAATTGCTCGTTTTGCTTCATCCGAGATGGAAAGGTTGGATTCATCTAGGAGTTGATCAAAGAATTCCACCGAGAATCCTGGTTCGAACTTCATATTGCTGTAATGGTGGTGGATACCATTGGAAAACCACACCCGCTTAGCCCACGTCTCGAATTCATCCCATTGTGGTGCATCCTCTTTTGGATTTGCCATCAATTGATCAATCAACTTTCTAATCTCTAAGTTGTGTCGGTAATTGGTCGCGTAAATAATATCCCGCCCAGCTAAGCCTGCTTCAGTCAAGTGATAAACCAGAAGGCGTTGTTGCGGGGTTAATTGATCGAAGCCATTGATCTGATAGCGCAAGATTCCTACATCTGCAAACTGCTCTAGCTTCCACTTAAAATCATTTTCTGAGCTCACTTCGTTATTGTTTGATTCATTTTGGCAGCCCACTAAACTGGTGACAAGCGCGGCTGATACAATCCACCTAAGATTCATAATTGAAGTTTTGAAATAAGGACATGGAAGATAGGCGATTTTGTTCGTATACATCAGTTAAGGCCAAGAGAATTGCGCTAATCTGCCATCTTACCTTACTTTTGAAAAAAATACTGAGCCCATGCGCTTCCTTCGAATCACGATGATTGTCATGGCCACAATGATGGTCGCCTTTTTACTTTGGAATCTCACTTTATCCGGAGAATACAAATCGCAAACTTCAGCCGATTTTGGTGTTGCCAAATCTACTTTGAATGAAGAGTTCACCGACTTAAGGAACTGGGAGGACTGGGCCATGTTCATGCGACGTGATTCAAATATGACCGTTATTTTCTCCACTCCATCGTCAGGAGAAAGAGCCTTTATGGATTGGAAGATGGAAAGCGGCGCGGGCGGCAGACTCGAGATTGAGAGCATCGAAGCGGACTCGATTGTCTATCTACTTAGCTTACCTGGATTCTCAGGTGCAAAAGCCACAGCTGTAATAGAACAGGGTGTAGATCGAAGTACGTTGACTTGGACAGTCACCGGTGAATTGCCTTTCTATGCGCATTTCATGAAGCGCACTTTTGAGAAAATGATACGTGAAGATTTTGAAAAATCACTTCACAACCTCGACGAGCACTTGGCGGCTAATCAGTAGCCTTTTTCGAGCCCCACTTATTGTTGAAGTACTCATACAGTGTAATGTTCATGAGTATCAATCCCATACCATAAAAGATATCATCCACCGGTATGGTCAATAGTCGATATCCCAAATTATGAGCATCGTTATACCAAACGACTTCCTCTTCTAGACCAAAACCAGTAAGCACACCGTTCACCATCACAAAGGGTATAAGAACGACGGCATAAGCCCTGTAAAATGCGGGCATCCAACTCACCTTTAGCACATACGTGTGCAGCGCGAACCATAGGCCCAAGAATAAAAAGGCACTGAAGGTGTACCAGCTTCCCCAACTCAAGAAAGCCACCGTTAAGGTGAGCCAGGTAAAATATTGTGTGAGGCTGAAAGCCATTTTCTGACTGATCCAATCCTTGGGAAAGAAGTAATTCAGAACTCTGTAGATGAATACACAACTGAAAGGGACAAAAATGAAGAACAACCATTCACCCAAGGGCAAATTGGCAATGTAAATACCACTCAAATACCTAGGATTGAATCCCCAAATTCCCAAATCAGTAAACAGGATATCCCAAGGGATAAACACGGCCATGGTGAGGGCAATTGCCGTAAATAAGGCTTTAAACGAACGGTAATAGGCTAATCTCGATTCAAAACTTCTCAAAAGAGGAACCGAAATGGTAAAAGCCATTAAATAGAGATAGAGGTAAGGCGTTTCCAAACTCATGCGGCTTGTTGTTTTGCCGCTCTTCTCCGTTCTTCTTTGAGATGCTTCAAGGGAAATAACAACATCCCAAAACTCTCTCCGTCTTCCTTAGTCAAATGCTTGTGATGCATTTTGTGTGCTCTACGAACCGCTCTGAAATAAATATTATCCGTATTTCTGAACCACTTAAATCGTTGGTGGATAAAAATCTCATGAACCATAAAGTAGGCCAAGCCATAGGCCAATATTCCGAACCCAGCTGTCACAATAAATGGATAGCCAAATATCATCCCCAACATGATGCACAGCCAACTCGGAATGGCGAAGATTAGAAAGAAGGCATCATTCTTCTCAAAAAATCCGGGTTCTTTGATGTGATGATCCTTGTGAAGCACCCACAAAAAACCATGCATTACATACTTATGAGCGGCCCAAGCCGTAAACTCCATGAAGAAGAATGTGCCAATAAATACAATGATATGAAGGGCTATATCCATGTTATTGAGCTGCTTCTTCTTTTATTCGACGAATAGCCTCTAAACTCTCCTCCATATGCGCTTCCGCTCGTGTTTGAGAATCGAAGACATGCCGAACTACTCCGTCGCCGTCAATTACGAAGGTTACTCTTCCCGGAATCAATCCGAATAAGTCACCCTTAACGCCAAATAGCTTGCGCACAGAACTACCTTGGTCAGCCAGTAGCTTAAATGGTAGCCTGTACTTCTCTGCAAACGCCTTATGCTTCGCCGGCGAATCAGAACTAATGCCAAACACCTCTACTCCTTCGTCAGTAAAAGCTTCGTAGCTGTCGCGGAAAGAGCATGCTTCTCTGGTACATCCAGGAGTGTCATCTTTAGGATAGAAGTAAATGACAATTGGATCGCCGTTTAAGTGATCAGCTATATTGACCTCTACACTATCTTGATCGAGCAAGACGAATTGAGGAATAGTATCTCCAACTTCAAGCTGTTGTGCCATGAATGTGGTACTTATGAGTGTGAATAAAAGAAGCAACGATGCTTTCATGACCCAAGAACGTCTATCTAAATGAATAGTTCATCAACATAGCTAGATTAAGCCTTTGGCGTGCGCTTCAGTGTCTCTAGGAGGAATCCCCAAAACTTCTGTACTGATGAAATCTGTACTTTCTCATCCGGACTATGAGCACCTCGAATGTTCGGCCCAAAGCTGATCATTTCCATGCCAGGATAGCGATCGCCTAATAATCCACATTCCAAACCAGCATGACAAGCAAGTACTTTCGGCTTTTCTTCATACATCTCCTCATACAACGCTCTCATCGTTGCCAGAATTGGCGAAGTCATATCTGGCGTCCATCCCGGATAACTACCGCTGAACTCAACGTCTGCACCTGAGATTGCCAATGCAGAACGCACGGATCGAGCCATTTCCATTTTCTCGGAGTCTACCGAGCTTCTAGTGAGGCAGAGAATCTGAAAACTTCCATTTGCTACTTCTACCCTGGCCAGATTATTCGAGGTTTGCACCAAGTCATCAATATCCGGACTCATGCGATGGATACCTGAATGAACGGCATAGATAGCATTTGTCAGGCTTTTCTGGAACGTTGCGACAGCTACTTTATTAGGGGTTTGAGCTGATTCTAAACTGATTGACAAATTTGGATCAGTCGTGTTGTATTCAGGCTTGATCTCTACACCCAGTTCATCCAACTTGCTTTGTAATTCACTCTCGCTCGATTCAGGGTAGGCAATCACGGCAAACGATTCTCTAGGAATGGCATTGCGCAATGATCCACCGTCAATCTGAGCTATTCGAACATCAGCAACCTCTGAAAGGCCATCCAGGACGCGATTCATAATCTTATTGGCATTTCCCAGTCCTTTGTGGATGTCCATGCCTGAATGCCCGCCATTCAACCCTTTCACACTTATCTTAGCCCCTTTGTATCCTGATGGCGTGGATTCTTCACCATAGGTTCCGCGACCCGTAACATCAATTCCGCCAGCGCAGCCCACGGAAATCTCATCATCATCTTCGGTATCGAGGTTCAGAAGAAGATCGCCTTGCAACCAGTTCATGCGCAGCTCTTGAGCTCCGGTCATTCCCGTTTCCTCATCTATGGTAAACAAAGCTTCAATGGGTGGATGCGGAATATCTGTACTTGAAAGAATGGCCATAATGGCGGCTACTCCCATTCCATTATCAGCTCCAAGCGTTGTACCATTGGCTTTCACCCAATCGCCGTCAATTAACATTTCAATACCTTCCGTCTCAAAGTTGTGATTGGTTCCGGCGTTTTGCTGACAAACCATGTCAAGATGAGATTGCATAACCGTTGTTCTGCGATCTTCCATACCCGGTGTGGCTGGTTTCCAGATCACTACATTACCCACTTCGTCTTTCTCCGTTCTCAATCCCAAGCTCTCGCCAAACGCCATCATGAAGGCAATTACTTTTTCTTCTTTCTTAGAAGGGCGAGGAACGGCATTTAAATCGGAAAAGTGATTCCAAACAGAAGTAGGTTCTAATTGACGGATGTCGGACATATTATGTGTTTTGTGATAATTGATTTTCGTGTTCCTGCAAGGTACGTAGGCAGATGCAAGTCGGCAAGAAGCTCAACATGAATGTTGACCAAAGTGGCAGATTACGCCCCCCATTCGAAACGAACGGATTGAACAACATCAGGGTGCAGACTCTTAGCAACCGGGCAAGCTCGCCCTGCTCTTTCTAGTATGATTCTATCCTTTTCGGAGTGACGGTGTGGTACTGAAATGACTAATCCGATTTCCGCCACGCGTCGCGGATCACTAGCCATGGTTTTATCCACTGAAATAGAGCTCCCCGAAATATCGAGTCCCATATCACGCGCCTTAATTCCCATAATGGTGATCATACATAGGCCCAGGGAAGTAGACATCAAATCTGTTGGCGAAAAGGCTTCACCCTTACCATTATTATCGGTTGGGGCATCCGTTTCTATTTCCTTACCCGACTTTAAATGTGTTGCCGTACAGTGCAAATCACCTTCGTAATTGATCTCTGCTATTCTCATTCCTTGAAGCTTATTTGGAGCTAAATATACACCCCATTTGCAACACCAATAGAAAGGCCTAACTTGTTACTACGTCTGACAAACAAATTTCAATGGATCAGCGTTGATTTACCATGCGCACCACTCGATTCTTAGAATACATTCCACCTCATAAATCGCCTTTTGAAAAGTTGTTCGATATTTTCAAAGAGTTGATTACGCATACCTCGGGAGATGTAGATGAAGCCATCGATTGGCTCCGTGAACTGGATGAGGAGTACAACTTAACCGATGAGGATTATACGGTAGATGATTTTGTGAATGACTTGTTAGAGAAGGGGTTCCTGCGTGAAGAGATTGATCCAGGTAATGTTGGGGAAGGAAATGAAGGTACAGGTCCTGGGGACGGTTCAGGAGGACCTCTCTCAATAACCGCCAAAACGGAACGCCTGATTCGGAAGGGCGCACTCGATCAAATTTTTGGAAAATTGAAAAAGTCGGCTGCTGGCAATCACAAAACCAAGCACGCCGGAAAAGGAGATGAGAAAATGGGTGATTTTCGCACCTATCGATTTGGGGATGACCTTTCATCTATCAATATGACCGAGAGTTTACGGAACGCACAAATCAATCACGGTGGGTTTAACAACGGCTTTACCGAAGACGATCTCGTAGTTGAAGACACGCATTATCGCACGCAAATGTCAACCGTACTGATGATTGACATCTCGCACTCTATGATTCTATACGGAGAAGACCGGATCACGCCGGCGAAGAAGGTAGCTATGGCATTGAGCGAACTCATTACCACTCGATATCCTAAAGACACATTGGACGTAATCGTTTTTGGAAATGACGCTTGGCCCATTGACATCGCCGAACTTCCCTACTTAAAAGTGGGTCCTTATCATACCAATACCGTTGCCGGTTTGGAATTAGCCCTTGATATTCTTCGCAAGAAAAAGAATGCGAACAAGCAGATCTTCATGATCACTGATGGAAAGCCAAGCTGCTTGAAGGAAAGGGATGGTTCATATTACAAGAACAGCTTCGGACTCGATGATTACATTATTGGTAAGTGCTTGAATATGGCTGCTCAAGCGAGGCGTTTGAACGTTCCGATAACCACGTTCATGATAGCCCAAGACCCATATTTACAGCAGTTTGTGCGAGAATTTACAGAAGCCAATCAAGGCAAGGCCTTCTACACAGGGCTCAAAGGTCTGGGTTCCTTCATATTTGAAGATTACGAGAGAAACAGAAGAAAAAACATTCGATAAGCATGTCAAAAGCTACCACGCTAGGAGCACTCAAAAAAAGCGGTTATAAAAGCCGATCCATCAAAGAAGAACTTCGTGAAAACCTCCTCACCATGTTAAAAGAAGGCAATCAACCGTTCGAGGGAATTTGGGGTTATGAAAATACGGTCATCCCAGAATTAGAAAGAGCTATTTTATCTCGTCACAATATCAACCTATTGGGACTAAGAGGTCAGGCCAAAACCCGCTTAGCACGTATGATGACGCGTTTATTGGATGAATGGATGCCTGTATTGGCGGGATCAGAAATTAACGATGATCCGCTCGACCCCATTTCATCCTACGCTATTCAGCTCATTGAAGAAAAAGGAGATGATACACCCATCAGCTGGGTCCATCGTGAAGATCGATATGCGGAGAAACTCGCTACACCTGATGTTTCAGTGGCTGACTTAATTGGCGATGTAGATCCCATAAAAGCGGCTAATTTGAACTTGAGCTATGCGGATGAAAGGGTTATACACTTTGGCATGATCCCGCGAGCACATCGGTGCATTTTTGTAATTAATGAACTTCCCGATTTGCAAGCTCGCATTCAAGTGGCCTTATTCAACATTCTTCAAGAAGGCGATATTCAAATTCGTGGTTTTAAGTTGCGCTTACCGCTCGACGTTCAGTTCATCTTCACAGCCAACCCGGAAGATTACACGAATCGAGGATCAATCGTAACACCGCTGAAGGACCGAGTAGGAAGTCAGATTTTAACCCACTATCCCGAAACGCGCGATATCGCGAAATCGATTACTGCTCAGGAAGCAAAAATCACAGACGAGCAAAGAGAACGTATCCACGTGCCGAGTATCGCCCTTGATATCCTGGAGCAGATATCTTTCGAGGCTCGGAACAATGAATACATCGATGCTAAATCGGGAGTTTCCGCGAGAATGACCTTAACAGCAATGGAAAACCTGATGTCAGCCGCAGAGAGGCGAATGGCCATAAATGACGAAGGCAAAACCGTTTTGCGCTTAACGGACTTTATGGCGGCCATTCCAGCCATTACAGGAAAAGTGGAGCTCGTTTATGAGGGAGAGCAAGAAGGCGCTGCTGGCGTTGCTGAAGCCCTTATAGGTGCCGCAATCAAAACCGTATTCCCAGAGGTATTCCCTGCCATTGCTAAACTCAAAAGAGCCGATGATCAGAATCCTTATTTGGGAATCATGAACTGGTTCGGTGAGGGAAAGTCCATTGATTTAGGCGATGATTTAAAGCAAGCCGACTACCATGCAACCTTGGAAAAAGTAGGGCCGCTAGTGCACTTCACAGATAGCCATATCAAAACCATCGATTCACGGGAAAAGTCATTCTACATGGAACTAGTCCTTTGGGGACTTTCTGAACACGCCAAACTTGGCAGAGAAAGACTCTCAACTGGTTTCCTTTTCAACGATTTATTCAACAGCTATCTCTCTTCTACTTTGCGAGACGAGGAAGACGAGTATTGATCTCAATTCAAAATCTGAACGGGAATTATCTTTTATTAATCCTCACCCACACAAAGTCCTCCAACTTGAGCATAACAGTACCCGAATTCGTTGGACCGTGAGCCGGACTGTCTTGGAAGAAATACGCTTTGCTTATGCCATCGCCTTGCATCCAAGGGTAGGCGTCAGGACCATATTCAAGCGCAAAAATGGGCAGAAAATACATGCCTATGTCGTAGCCATGAAAAGCGAAACGGGCTGGTTCCGTTTTCATTTGTTCTCTGTACTTAGCTAGAAAAAGGTTGGTACCTTCCAAAGAATAATCGATGTATTCGGCATCTGACATATACACGTTAAGTCGGTTGAGCTTTTCGAGTTCCAACGTGTTCATTCTCAACAATCGACTAGTAGTAAGTAGTGCAATATTTGTATCACCAATTGAGGCCGCACTGTTCACAAAACTGGCCATAAGTACCGGATCGTCATCCAATACTACGAATACGTCCATTTTCCCGGCAGCCAAGGAGCTTCTCACGTTCCAAGTATTGAACATATCCTCGCCCATGATCATCTGCTCAACATTGCGCTCCTCGGAAGCTTCCAAGTGTTGAAGGAAGCCCTGAACGCGTCTGTCTTCATCTTCACCGTCTCGCCTGACAAAAATGAGGTTGGCCTCAGCGGCATATTCATTAACCCAGTTGGCAAGGGCCAAATGCTCTTCTGAAATGGGAGCAGCGGCTTGCACTAGGTGCATACGATTCTGATTATTCACTCTTCTACTCAAAGGTGATACAATCCACTGCTCAGGAGCGTAACGAGCCATTTCTTCTGCATTGGCCGAATACAAAGGACCAATGACCAAATCAAAATCACCTTCATCAACGATCTCTGCAGTTATTGACCGCACACGGTTCAAATCATTTCGCGTATCGTAAACGCTAACCTCGATGTCGAGACCATAAGAGGTCAACGAATCCATTGCCAATTTCAGCCCTGAATAGAACTCAAAACCCATTTGAGATCTTCGGTATAATCTTGGGGCGAGGTCTCCAACTCGATAAGCCAAAGCTAGACTGTCATTCTCCTCAAGGTATAGTGGCAGTGCAATGGCCACTTTCACCTTTTCATCCTGCAGGAGAGATTTGAGCGACTCACGATCCCAGGACAGACCTACTGAACTCAAGGAATCCAGCTCGGGGCTTTCGACCACGTTGGGAACGATAATAAATCGATTAGCGCGCAATCCATTTACTAACTCGGGATTCAACCTTACCAACTCATCTTTCGAGGTTTGGTATAAGCGAATCACATCCGGCCATTCTTGTCCGGGTTCAATTTTCACCACCTTATAACGGGCCTCACGTTCCTCTTGCGCTGTGCTGGTATCCTTAGGCTCTTCAACTTCTGAGGTATCGATGGCCGAATCTGCAATTTGCATTTCTAGGCTAACGAGTGAATCGGTTCGAGCTATTTCTGCTTCTTCTACTTCAGTAATCCAATCTTGAGTCGTCTCATTATCGGGAATCCAAATCGCCGACCCCGCTTTCAAGCCCTCGATTCGAATTTCTGGATTCACCGCGTACAGATCTTGTTCCGTCCATTCCAACGAGCGAACCAAGCTGAAAATCGTTTGTCCTGCTCTCACTTTATAAGGAATATAGCCTTGCTCGCTGCGCGGGTCAACTCTCTCACCCAGGGTTCCTTCTGGAAGTGTTAGAACTTGATCGACCTGTAGCCCGTTGGCCAATTCGGGATTTAACTCCAATAAGTCCTCATAACGTATGCCCCATTCACGGGTCAAAGAAAAAACCGTCTCACCAGCGCTAACGGTGTAGTAATCAAACTTCGAATCGTCACGTTCAAGCCGCTCTACATCATCAACTACACGTGCATTTGGAATGATAATGTCTTGTCCTTCTTTCAAACCTTCCTCAAGGACGGGGTTTGCTTGTAAGATTGCATCAACACTCACATTGTACAATCGCGAAATACCGTACAAGGTTTCACCCGCTTCAACATGGTGAGTGACTTGCTGTGCATTGAGAACGCTTCCTAAAAAGAGGAAGAAGACAAGAATCCAATTACGCATAAGTGATTATTCCCATTCAATGGTGGCAGGTGGTTTTGAACTGATGTCATAAACCACTCTATTTACACCCTTTACTCTATTGATGATTTTGTTACTGACTTCAGCCAAGAATGTATACGGTAAATGTACCCAATCTGCCGTCATGCCATCCGTACTCTCTACGGCGCGCAAGGCTACAACTTGTTCGTACGTGCGCTCATCGCCCATCACACCTACGGACTGAACGGGAAGAAGCATCGCGCCAGCCTGCCAAACATCGTCATATAATCCGTGCTCCTTTAGACCTTCGATAAAGATGTGATCTACCTCCTGAAGAATTCTCACCTTCTCCGTGCTTACATCCCCCAAGATACGAATCGCCAATCCAGGTCCTGGGAATGGATGTCTCCCGAGTAACTCGTCATCAATACCTAACTCTTTGCCCACTCTACGCACTTCATCTTTGAAAAGCGTATTCATAGGTTCCACCACTTTCAATTTCATGAAATCAGGCAATCCGCCTACGTTGTGGTGACTTTTAATGGTTGCTGATGGGCCGTTTACACTCACACTTTCAATAACGTCAGGATAAATGGTTCCTTGTGCCAACCACTTAACGTCCTCAATAAGCATGGCTTCGTGATCGAAAACTTCGATAAACACCCTACCGATAATCTTTCTCTTTTCTTCTGGATCCTTTTTGCCGGCCAACTGATCCATAAATCGATCAGTAGAATCAACGCCTTTTACATTGAGTCCCATACCTTCATACTGCTTGAGAACGTTCTCAAACTCGTTCTTTCTAAGCAACCCGTTGTTCACGAAAACACAGTGCAATTGGTCGCCGATAGCTTCAGACAATAGAACGGCAGTTACGGTGCTATCTACTCCGCCCGACAGGCCAAGAACGACCTTGTCGGAACCAATTTTAGCGCGCATTTGAGCCACGGTGTCCTCAATGAATGAAGCTGGCGTCCAATCTGCCGTAACACCGGCAACATCAAGAACAAAATTGCTCAACAGAGCCTTTCCATCGGTGCTGTGATATACCTCGGGGTGAAACTGGATGCCATAGGTCTGCTCGCCACGAACGTGATATCCAGCTACTTTAACATCTTTGGTAGATGCCTCAATCTCATATCCTGCAGGGAGTTCCATGATGGTATCACCATGGCTCATCCAAACTTGAGAGTTCATTGGAATATTGTGAAACAGGCTCGAGCTCTGATCCGCGTAACTCAGATTGGCTCTTCCGTATTCGCGGTGACGTGATTTCTCTACTTTACCTCCATACTTTAGTGCCAAATACTGCGCACCGTAGCATACACCGAGCAAAGGAAGCTTTCCTTTTATATTACTCAATTCAGGTTCCGGAGCATTGTGATCCAATGTAGAATGTGGACTCCCACTCAAAATAACCCCTTTGATATTGGGTGTTAATTCAGGAATCTTATTGTATGGATGAATTTCACAATACACGTTGAGTTCGCGAACCCTACGCGCTATGAGCTGCGTATACTGCGAACCAAAATCTAGGATGAGAATTGTATCAGGTGTCATGCCTGCAAAAGTAGTGCATCCTGTGCAGTTCAGGAACCCCTTTGATGTAGGTTATCAACACTCTTGAAATGAAAAAAGTCGGCAGAAGAACTACCGACTTTCTTATCTCTTTCTCGCATTGTTATCAATTCACATCAAAGCGGTCGGCCATCATTACTTTGGTCCATGCATCGATGAAATCGTCTATCATTTTTCTTTCAGCATCGCTCGAAGCGTACACCTCAGCAATGGCGCGCAGTTCTGAGTTTGATCCAAAAATAAGATCTGCTCTTGTGGCCATCCACCTTACTTCTCCTGAGCTTCTATCTTTTCCTTCGAACACCGTTCTGCTATCTCCTTGAGCAGACCATTGTGTTTCCATACTGAGAAGATTCACAAAGAAGGCATTGTTCAGCACGCCTGGAGTTTGAGTGAGGATTCCCATCTCTGATCCGTCAAAATTGGCACCTAGGGCACGCATACCTCCAACCAATACAGTCATTTCAGGTGGCGTGAGCTGGAGCAACTGAGCCTTATCAACCAACAATTGTTCGGTGGTGAGCGTATAATCTGCACCTTGATAATTTCTAAATCCATCGGCCATAGGCTCGAGTAAGTTGAACGATTCGATATCGGTCTGCTCCTGACTGGCATCCATACGACCTGGAGTGAAAGGTACATTCACTTCGTACCCGGCATCAGATGCCGCTTTTTCAAGGGCCGCTGCACCTCCCAGAACAATCAAGTCAGCCATAGAAATTTGAGTGCGATTACTCGAATTAAAATCACCTTGAATTTGCTCATATACCGCAAGCACACGGTGCAGTTGTTCAGGATTATTAGATTCCCAATTGATTTGTGGTTCCAGGCGAATTCGAGCACCGTTGGCACCTCCTCGGCGATCCGAATGGCGGTAAGTAGACGCACTAGCCCAAGCAGTGGTTACCAATTCATTTACGGTAAGTCCGCTCTCTAGGATAGTCGTCTTAAGATTTGAAATATCACGAGCAGAAACTACCGGATGATCAAGCGCTGGAATTGGATCTTGCCAAATAAAGCTCTCTTCCGGAATTTCAGGACCTACATAGGTGCTGCTCGGTCCCATGTCGCGGTGTGTTAGTTTGAACCACGCTTTTGCAAACGCTTCTTCGAACTCCGCAGGGTTCTCCATAAATCGGCGAGAAATCTTCTCATATTCAGGATCAAAACGAAGCGAGAGATCGGTGGTCAACATGGTAGGGTTATGGTAAAGCGTATCGTTAAACGCGTCAGGAACCATGGCAACTGGATCCTTGGCTACCCATTGATTTGCACCAGCTGGGCTTTTAGTCAATTCCCATTCATTATTGAATAGGTTGATAAAGTATTGATGACTCCATTTTGCCGGAGTTGAAGTCCAGATGACCTCCAATCCGGAAGTAATCGCATCTGGGCCGCTTCCTGATTTGTAATCGCTTGTCCAGCCAAAACCTTGCTCTTCTATGGAAGCTCCCGCAGGCGCCGCACCTAAGTGCTCACCTCCAGCGGCACCATGGGTTTTACCGAAGGTGTGTCCACCTGCGATGAGCGCTACAGTCTCTTCATCATTCATACCCATTCTTCCAAACGTCTCGCGGATGTCATGAGCTGCGGCAACCGGATCGGGATTTCCTCCAGGTCCTTCAGGGTTAACGTAAATCAAACCCATCTGAACGGCTGCCAAAGGGGTTTCTAATTCTCTATCTCCCGTATATCTCTTTTGATCGCTCAACCATTCGCTTTCTGCTCCCCAATAAACATTCGATGCGGGTTCCCAAACATCTTCTCGGCCACCTGCAAAGCCAATCGTTTCGAAGCCCATGTCTTCCAAGGCCACGTTGCCTGCAAGAATCATCAGGTCAGCCCAAGAAACTTTCCTTCCATATTTCTGCTTTACCGGCCAAATGAGTCTACGCGCCTTATCGAGGTTCCCATTATCCGGCCAGCTATTCAATGGTGCAAATCTTTGCTGCCCTTCACGTGAGCCACCTCGGCCGTCACCGGTGCGATACGTACCCGCACTGTGCCAGGCCATGCGAATGAAAAATGGTCCGTAATGACCGTAGTCTGCAGGCCACCAGTCCTGCGAATCGGTGAGTACTTTTCTTAAGTCTTCTTTGAGTGCCTCGTAATCGACACTCTCAAATTCGTCAGCATAATTAAAACCTTCGCCCATTGGATCTGACAACTCCGAATGCTGACGCAACACACTTAAATCCAACTGATTAGGCCACCAATCGGCATTAGTTGGTCCCTCACCTTTGATGGTGGCTCCTGTTGATTCACCAGCTGTAAACCCGAAAGGACAACCCGCTTCCGACATCTCAGTTTGGTTCACATCAGGCTTTTTATCATTTCCGCATCCCGCCATTGCGAGGCCAAGAACTGCAAACAGTAAAACATTCTTCATAGTGCTAGGAGTTATTAAGTTATTCAAGAGATACTAGTTGAGGGTTCAATGCTTATCCTCTCCTTTTTGTTAGGAACGAAATTCGCACATTTCTAAATGATGTTGTTGAACAGGTGATAGATGAATTCAATCCAGAGCACTAAACCATAGACAAGAAAGCCTCATTACTGGGTGTGGCCGACGTGGAAAATCAAGGTCAAAGTCAATTGAGAACTCACCTGCCGACAATGGCGCATCATATAGGCAAAGTGAGAACTAGAATGAGCAAATTATAGGATTACATGCCGATTTAAATCCCAAAGCGGATAATCATCCCCCGATTTCAGTTGGTGCGGAGCTTTCTTTCGTGAGTTTGGATACGATAAGCGCGGCAAGCATGGATAAAACAAATGATGGTCCAAGGACGTCCAGCTTCTCAAAGTAAGGCCCCACTCCTTCTAATCCCTGAACGAAAAACTTGAAAACAGGCACACATAAAAAGCCTGTAACCATAGCTGCTATTGCACCTTTTTCAGTCAATCCCTTCCAAAATAGCGTAAGTATGATAACCGGACAGAACGAAGCTGCAATGCCAGACCATCCAAAAATGATAAGCCAGAAAACCGTGTGATTCGGGTAGATCACGGCGATGGTCATGGCCAGAGCCAAGGCAATTGTCGCCATCACTAAGGTGACTTTTCGTGAAAGCGGAGCCAAGTCTTCATCCTTTAATTCAGGATGAAATATTTTCTGATAGAAATCTCGCGTAATGGCACTAGACGCTATTACCAGGAGTGAATCGATGGTAGACATGATGGCTGAAAGGACGATTGCCACATAAACGGCTACGAGGATATATGGTAAGTAGCTTTCTGTAAGCATGCTCAATACATCTTCAGCTCCAATGCCCAGGATTGACTCTGGGTCATCGCCTTTTGCAGTGAATAATACTCGCGCTAGGACGCCAATGGTAACTGCAGCGGCATCTGTTAGTAGCGTAAATATGATTGCTACCCATTTCCCCTTATCGATTTCTGCCTCATTCTTCACAGACATAAATCGGACATACACTTGCGGTGAACCCAGAAAACCTAGACCGATAAATGCAAATCCCAACATGGTAGCCACATTCATCCACAAATCGTCACTCGTTCCCCAGATGTTAGTCAAGCTGGGATCAATGGCATGCAAACTATCTAGAATTCCATTCGTTCCGTCCATCGAAAAGAACACCACAATGGGCAGCAGCACTAAACCTAGGAACATTAGAACTCCTTGGAACAAATCTGACCAAACTGCTGCCACAAATCCCCCAATAAAGATGTAGGTCAAAACGATAAAGAACCCAAGGATAGCGCCCCAATAGTAGTTCATGCCCATCAGGGACTCGAAAGCCTTTCCAGTAACATCAATTTGTGAACTCACATAAATGATGACAAATACCGAAAGTATAGTAGACGCAAGAATCCTGAGCGTGTGCTTCTTAGCCTTAAAATGGCTTTCGAGATAGTCGGGAACTGTTATCGCGTCAAAGGCATCAGACCTTCGTTTGAACCTCTTAGCCATGAACCACCAGGAAATAGCGACTCCCAGCACTTCGCCCACAACAACCCAATAGGCAGAGAGTCCGGCGAGCGCTCCCATTCCGGTGAGCCCTATGAGTAACCAACCCGATTCACCGGTTGCTCGAGCGGAAAAGGCCACTGCCAAGAAACCAATTTTTTTTCCTCCAACGTAGAAGTCGCTCATGCTCTTCACTCGACGCGACGCGACTACACCTATCAGGAACAGAATCCCTACGTAGAGAGCGAGTACAATCAGTTTGGTTACGTCAACATCCATAATCTATCACTGCGCAGGCTCTGCGAATAAGTCCGCATGCTGCTCAACAAAGTCCTCTAAGGTTTTGAAAAACTGGAGAATATCTGATTCCTCATTCTGCGCATTGACCGTCACCAGTCTTATGAATTCGTTTTCTTGGAATTGCCCGTAGCCCACCATCAATGCAGAATGTTCATACAAGGCTGTGCAAATATCTCGTGCAGGTATATCCTTGTAGTTAAAACAAATAGAAACTGACTCGTCATAACTGTAAAGGGTATAATCCTCATGGTTACCAATATAACTCCTAGCTACATCAGCCAAGTGAAACTGCTTATCTACTATATTTTTTAATCCTTTAGATCCAATGCTTTTCCATAGTGTCCAAAACTTCAGGGCATCATTTCGGCGGCCGCATTGCAAGGACATTTTACCCAAATTAAAATCATCGTGATCAGTTTGATATAGGTAGCTGGCATCATTAGAAAACGACTCGTACAGATACTTCTCATCTTGCACCACTATGATGGAACAAGACAAAGGAGTGCATAACATTTTGTGAGCGTTGACGCTAAAGGAGTCTACTAAATCAACTCCATCGATAAGATGTTTGTACGTATCTGTAAATAGCACCGACCCGCAATAGGCGCCATCTACGTGAAGCCACAAATTATACTCATCGCATACTTTACGAATTCTTTTGATATCATCAAACGCCCCCATAACGGTCGTACCAGCCGTAGCATTAACCATGATAGGCTGAAGACCAATGGCCACATCACTCTGAATCATTTCACGAAGTGCATTGACATTCATTCTTCCACGGTTATCCGTAGGTACTTTGCGAACATTGTCCCGTCCAATTCCCGAAAAAGCAGCATTCTTTGGGATACTGTAGTGAGAGTCAACGGAAGTATAAACGGTGAGCTTATCGCTTACACCTTCATACTTAATCCTTCCATTGTAACAATCGCGAGCCATTACCATGGCCATGTAATTGGTCATTGATCCACCAGGTGCAAGCGTTCCGTTAGAACCACTCCCCCATCCGATCATATCACAAATCTTTCTGAGAATGACCTTTTCAACCCCGATCATGGGGCCCGCAGCCTTGTATGTGTACATGCTGTTATTGAGCATAACAGAAAGTAATTCGCCTAATATAGCCTGGTCGTTTCTACCTCCAAAAAGTTGATTAAAGAATGTATTGGTAGTTGTTCTTGGGGTCTTCATGATTAAATCGCGCAGCGCATGCTGATACTCATTCTCTGGACAAGCTTCTTCATGAAGTTCAAGATCTATTTTCTCATACAGTTCAGCAGATGGAATATATTCAGCTACAGGATTCCGTGCTTCATCGTCTAATAGTTCTTTTGCTAGAATGTTGAACGTATCTAGTGTCTTCTTCATAGTTCCAAGAGGAATTATCAATCTTGTTAAGATGGCGTAATTAAAGGCATTCGAATCCAACTTATTACCTAATTAAGTTGGATACCACTAATTTTTAGTTATACTGAGTGGTCATCATCTTGTAAACTTACAAATATCATTCAGCAAACAAGGAGAATATGGATTCCATTAAAACAATTGAGCAGCTCGTGGAGGTTTTTGAAGAGGCCGATCTAACCAAGCAAGGTCGTATTCTCCAGAATTTAGAGATCCCGAGCACTGAGTTCGAAGAGCATGCAACGTGGTCAAGAGGATCCTACACGCGCAATTGCATAGCTCGTAGGAACGACTTCGAATTAATTCTTCTTTGCTGGGACGCAGAATCTAAAACCAAAATCCACGATCACGCAGGACAGCATTGTTGGGTTTACCAAGTTGAAGGTGAGGTTCGGGAAGTTCGATTGAATGGACCTGCAGAGGATCTTAAATCATACAGCGATGAGGTACTGGAGGAAGGAGATCTGAGCTATATGCACGACAAAATGGGATACCACTTTATTCAGAACGAACAGCATAAGCGCGCTATGACATTGCATGTTTATGCACGCCCTATCGATTCCTGCAAGGTGTATAACGATGAAAGCGCTGAATTTGAAACCGTAGACATGGAATACGACTCCATTTGCGATCGAGTTTCCGCCTAAAATCGAATAGTTAGCTGCATAGGTTAGGCAGGATTTGCCAAGTTGGAAACACTTATCCCAAGGAGTCTCACTGGTTTATCTGGCATGTTGTTCTGCAATAACTCTTGTACGCTCTCCATTATTTGAACCTGCCGAGTTCCTGCTTGCTGATGAACAAGTTTTCGATGCAGGCAGTATTCGAATTCAAACGGTCTATCCAGGATACGGACATGCTCCAGGGAATACAATTGTCCGTGTAGGAAGTGAAGGCATTTTTGGAGGATGCTTCATCAAAAGTGCCAACAGTGTTAGTTTAGGCTATGTGGGAGACGCCTCCATTCAGCGATGGCATGAATCCGCTCAAAGTGTTGAGCTTCTCTTTATGATGGATAATTGGGTTATTCCGGGACACGGACGCCTGAAGGCGGGAGCCTATGGTGCAACCCTTACCTTGCTAGAGGAGGCCATTGAGGCGCAAAATGCCACTGAGGCCGGCGAATGATCTAGCTGATTGCTCCAGTCAACAAGCTCAGGCTTATGACGATCATAAGCAGACCTACAATCCATTGCACCAGCCTAAAAGTGACATTCTTCATTAATCGCTTGCCCACAAAAGCTCCTGTGAAGGCAAAAATTGTGGCGGACAACAACACGGGCCATTCAGAACGAATTACATGCAATTCAGTTTCCATCAGATATCTCGGCAATCTCGTTAGATCGATGAGCATAGCTATGGCAACTCCGGTGGCCACATACGCGGAGGTGGACAATCCAGACTTCAATAAAAACATTGAGCGAAGCGCTCCTTGATGTCCAGTAAGACCGCCAAAAAAGCCACTCACTACCCCACCGGGAATAAAAGCAGTCCTCTGGAAAGCAAGTCCCTTTCGGCCTAGAAAAATCTCTTGCAAGGCAAATAATATCATGAGAACGGCAACTACAACCGTGAAGTACGAAACCTCAACATACTCTCCCCAGAAGGAAACACCATATGCCGTGGAGTTGTCCAAATGCGTGGCAAGCCATGAACCTAAGTATGCACCACCTATCGCTGGAATTCCAAAGTAGAGCAGAATCGTCCGATCTACCTCTTTAAAAAGCATTGAAATCTTGAATACATTATTCAGAAAATGAACAATGGCCGTGAGCATAACGGCCTCCAAAGGCGAGAAAAATAAGATGAAGGTGGGAAGAAGTAAGGTGCCCAGTCCGAAACCCGAAATAAGCGTAAGCCCGCTGCCTACTAAGGCAATCAGTGACACCACGAAAACTTCAGAGAAATCAACAGGTACGTGTTATTCAGTGAACCAACTAAAGGTATGATCGAAAGGATCCAATTCGGTCATTAGCGTTTCCAACGTATCAGGACCAAATCGCTCCACTATGGTAAGCCACGTATCCCGTCGTTCTTGGAGGCTTCCCCCGGGAAAAGCTTCGGCATGAATCTCATCAAACATGCGTTCAACTTCGGCATCTCTTCGCTTTGCTGCGTTCAAGACCTTTTTCTCGAAGTTCTGAAGTAAATGCAGTTGCCTGGCATTATAAGCTTGAGCGGTTCCTATCAAGCTTTTGTCAATGCGCGTCGCCAAGTCTTCTAAGCTGCTAAACACCTCATCGGCATCTGCTCTGAGTTCATCCATCTCTCCATTTAGACTCAATTTCGCTCTGAAGTGATTACGCTTTTGTTCAAATAATGGATCGCAGATACCTTCCACGTTTAGCCCCAAACTATCCATTTTATGCTGAAACCTACGACGAATAAAACCAACGCTATTACGCAATCTCAAGATGGGAAATGTAACTTTCCAATAGTCGAATAGAGGTTTCAGCTGAAGCCAATAAGCAAGTTCCCCTCCTCCACCGATATAGCAAAGATTGGGAAGTATCATTTCTTGGTAAAGGGGGCGCAATATCACATTGGGACTAAATCGCTCGGGATGAGCTTCAAGTTCAGAAATAACTTCCTGCACATTCCAAATATGCGGACCATCTACGGTCACAATTTTTCCGTCCAGTTCCGTAAGTCGATATCGCTCGCCATCACGCAGGTAAAAAAGATTGATGTCGCGCGGAGTAACTTGGGAAAAGTAATTCTTCTCTAATAGTTCGGAGCTGGATTCTAAAAGCGATGGCGTTTCTCTTTCTACCATCTCACTCTTGAACACCTCAATCATCTTCGATTTGAGTCGCGCATCATCAGCATCAAGAACTACCAAACCGTACTTACCGAATAATTCGGTGGCCAATTCACGTGTGGCCTCGGCCAAGCTCTTCCCTGACCGATAACATCGTTCAAAAAGAGCAAGGAGATCACTCACATGTCGATTATCCCCTGTGGCTTTCTGGAGATTAGAAATCACTTGACTTACCCCCTCAGTGCTCATCCTTCCTACTGCGTCGCCCGCATCTTTTTCCCAGGTGTATTTGATGTCTCCATACCAAACGTGGTTCACCTCTTCAAAATCATGATCTTCAGTGGCCATCCAAAATATAGGCACAATAGGGTTTCCCGTTTCTTCGGTCAACTCTTCGGCCAAACGCAACGTGTTGACAATCTTATAGATGAAAAAGAGCGGCCCTGTAAAGAGGCAAAGCTGGTGACCGGTGGTGACCGTAAATGAGCTCTTATCACGCAATATTTCTACATTCTCATAAACTTTCGGGAAGTCTTTTGCCAAATTAATTCTTTCATATTGCTCTAGGATGATATCCGCGAGCAATTCACGGTCGATAGAATTACTCAACTTCTCCTTAATCTGAGTAAGATAACTCTCCCTTTTGTGGGGGCGATTGTAAAGGGGCTTTAAACTCGGCTCTTCGTTGACGTAATCTCGCATAAGCTGTGAGAAACGTCCAGTGGAAAAAATAGAAACCGGTTTGTGTTGCATGAGGTCAAAGGTAGTTTATTGGGGGCTCCAACGCCAAACCGCATGAGAAGTTCAGATAGACTATCTACCATCCGCATTTTCAGGCGGATAAAACGGGACGCGTTCTTCGAGCAGTTCTTGAACAAAAGACCGATTCAAAATTTGCTCAACTAGCTTGTCCTCATCATCACTTTCAGGGTTGTATTTCTCTTTCAAGGAGATTTCAAACCACCCTGCATTCACATTCCACCAGAACGCGGTCCAACTGCTCCTGTAATCAGAAATCAATTCAAAAACAGTCAAACCCGTTTCCCTGTAAATCAGTTTGCAGAGGATTTGTCCTTCGCTGTGGGTTAGTTTCCGAAGCTCAGGCTCAAATCGGTTTTCCAAGAATTCGTTGTACTCCTCAATGTAATCTTCTCTATCGTCCTCATCGGCCAAGTTATCGAGCTTGAGATTTAAGCTGTCCAACCGATCTCCGGCAAGCACGGCATATGGATAAACGCGCATCACCTTTCTCTTCAATCGATAATATCGTCGGCGAGCCTCTTGGGAGTCGAAAGTAGGATCATCGATTAGGAGAACCTCGTCTAGCACTAGCCACGGCACAGTATCGCCCTCGATAATTGCTGCCTGCTTGGTTTGACCATTCTCGATGTACTTGAACACCATCATGGTGTCATTGTGCATTGGAATGTATTGGATATCAAAAATAGAGGAATCACCTTCAGTTTGAGCTGAAGCAGCAACCGCCAAAAGGCTTAGGATAAAGAGCGTAAATCTCTTAAAAATCACATTGTGCGATTTCGTTTCCATGAACTTCCAACGGCAGAACTCGTGCTGGATTGTGCGGTTTGAGCTGATTCAGATTCCAATAAGAAAGCTGCTACGGCAGCTGCTACTTTTTGGCCTTCATTATCTTCCCTCTTTAACATTGCGGGCTCGTAGTGCTTTTGCACAAAGTGCGTATCGAAATTACCGGAAGTGAAAGCATCGTGAAGCATGGTAAATCGGCAGAATGGCAAGGTAGTTTTCACTCCGGCTATTCTATATTCATCAATAGCTCTTACCATTCGATCAATGGATGATTGACGATCATCGGCATAGGTAATCAATTTGGCAATCATAGGATCGTAGTAAATCGGAACATCCATACCTTCTTCCAAGCCATCGTCCACGCGGACACCAGGTCCCTGGGGGCGACGGTATAGCTTCAAATTGCCAATGTCGGGCATAAAATTCTCTTCCGGATCTTCAGCATAAACACGAACCTCGATGGCATGACCCTTAATTTGTAGATCGTCTTGTGTGAATGACAATTCGTGCCCTTCTGCAATTCGAATTTGCTCTTTCACCAAATCGACTCCGGTAATCATTTCACTTACAGGGTGCTCTACTTGTAAACGGGTATTCATCTCCAAGAAATAGAATTCGCCACTCGCATCGTAAATGAATTCCACGGTACCTGCACCTTCGTAGTTACAAGCTTTTGCAACATTCACGGCTGCCGCTCCCATTGCCTTGCGTTTTTCTGGAGTCAACACTGCAGATGGAGCTTCCTCTACTACTTTTTGGTGTCTTCTTTGCACGCTGCATTCTCTCTCAAACAGGTGTACTACGTTCCCATGTTGATCCGCAACCAGCTGTATTTCAATATGTCGAGGGGAATTCACATACTTCTCAACAAATACACTACCGTTGCCAAAGGCCGAAGTGGCCTCACTTACGGCTAATTGCATCTGTTCTTCAAACTCGTCAGAAGAGTTTACAATTCGCATTCCCTTACCACCACCACCTGCAGCGGCTTTGATCAGAACGGGGTAGCCAATCTCTTCGGCGAGCTTCTTTGCTGCTTGAACATCCGTGATGGCCTCATCCGTACCTGGCACCAGTGGTACATCGTACCCTTTTACCGCTTGTTTAGCCATTAGCTTATCGCCCATGGTTTCAATAGCGTAAGGTTTGGGTCCGAGAAAGGCGATGCCCGCATCACTTACTTTTTGTGAAAACTCAGCATTTTCAGAAAGGAATCCATAACCTGGGTGTATGGCATCCACATCAAGTCGAAGTGATTCCTCGATAATCTTATCAGCTAAAAGATAACTCTGGTTACTTGGAGGTGGGCCCAGTAATACCGCCTCATCGGCATAACGAACGTGCAAGGCATTTCTATCTGCTTCAGAATAAACTGCAACAGTCTTAATACCCATCTCCTTTGCGGTGCGCATTACTCGAAGTGCAATTTCACCTCGGTTTGCCACCAAGAGTTTTTTGATGGATTTCATAGCGAACGATTATCAAGCGAAGATACGCATTGAATTTCTTGAAAACACGTCCGCTTCAGACATATCCACGCCTACCTGTCTATCAGCAATCTATGGGTTTCAAGGTGACCGTCATCATACAGAACTTGCACGAAATAAACCCCCGGAGGCTCGTTGAAGATGAGGCTCAGACGATTACCGGCTGCTGCATCGAAACTCGGGGAAGCCACTATTCTACCATCGACGGATAGAATGTTAATTCCTTCAATAGCCCTGCCCAAATCAGTCATCTCAATAAAGAAAGAACCAGACGTTGGATTAGGATATAACTTAGATCTCCATTGGACATTTTCCTCTACGCCTATTGAGCTCAATCTGTAAGCCAATGTGTCGGTATCTCCACAGTCGTTACCCACAATCAAAGTAACCCGATAAAAAAGCCCAGGTGTTAAATAAGTATGTGTTGGGAAATTCGTTCCCGAAGCAGTACTTCCATCTCCGAAATCCCAGAAGTAAGTTGTACCTGCACTGTTGGTGGCATCAAACTGAACGAGCATACCATTTCCACCCGAAGAAATAATCTGATAAGTCCATGACGCGAAAGGATCAGTACAAAGCGCTACTACTTGCGTATCAATAGCCGTATCACCGCAAGCATTAACAGCATAAAGCAGAATGTTATAGTTGGCATTGCTCGCGTAAGTGTGGGTGCTCGTCACGCCCGTCCCTGAATTTCCATCTCCATAATCCCAGAAATACTGATTAGCTCCTGTAGAGGCTGACGCATCGAGTGCGACGCTTAAGCCAGTCACATTAAGCGTAAATGAAGCCGTGGGCGCATCACAAACCAACACAGGTAGCATGGTAGTATCCGTGGAACCACAAGTATCTGTCACTATGAGCAAGATGTTATACGTCCCGGCGCTGACGTAAACATGGGTTGGATTCACACCAGCTCCAGTATTACCATCATTAAAATCCCAAAAATAAGTCATACCGATACCCGCGCTGATCGAACCATCCAAATCGACACTCAGTCCGTTAGCCTGAGCCGTAAATGCCGCCGATGGGCTGCCACACACCACAACTTGTTGAGAAACTGAATCTAGTACACCACATGGGTTACTCACGATGAGTGTAACCGTATAAATGCCCGGTGCAGCATATGTATGTGCATCATTTGCTCCCGAACCAGAAGTGCCATCTCCAAATCGCCATGTATGCGTAGTTACAAGCCCAGAGGAACCACTTCCATCAAAGTTGGCCACCAAACCAGAGGTAGATGATACAAAGCTAGCGGTCGGAGGAGAGCAAGAAATCGTAGTAAAGGAAACGGGTCCTACCCAGCTACTGAGCAATCCATTTGTACACGTGTCTTGCACATAAACATCATACGTCGTATTTGGATTAAGGCCAGTAAGCGCTGAAGATCCAGTGGTAATATTCGTTGAGGTTGGATTGGTCGGATTGAAACCCGGAGCACCCACTGCTATGTTGGATGTTCCAGAAAGGGAACTCCAGAAGGCATCGACACTATTCGAAGTAATGTTCTGGATGGTTAAACCCACTGGATCGCTACAAGTTGGAACACAGTTGCCTGTAGTAGTGAATAGCGAACCGGTGGCCAGCGTTGTGCCAAAGTTACGGTCGTATAAAAGTGTACCTGCGGGGTCACGGAATTCTATTCCGCACTCATTCGATTGAAATCCAGAGCTTCTAAAGAAAAGTTCCACCGGTAAGCTGTCGCATACTGGAATAAAGAAGGTGGCTGATGCTCCACTTTCCAATGTGTAACTCGTGGTATTCCCGTCAACGATTACATCAACAAAGTGAGTAAAGTTACCACCGAACCCAATGGACCAACCATTTGAGTTTTGATCTTCCAACTTCAGCTCATACAAACATGCATCTGCACAAGGATAAGTACTTGCACTCACGGGACCTTGGGCAATGGATAAGCCTCCATTTGAGCAGGAGTCGCGCACATAAAAATCATACGTAGCATTCGTTGCTAAACCCGTTACAATAAATGGATTGTTCTGAACTGTGATAGTAGTTCCAGTACCTAATGCAAAACCCGAAAGACCGTACTCAATAACCCAAGAACTGCCACCTCCCGATGTCCAGCTCACTTCGATAGCCGACTCGCTAACACCTGTCGCACTCAAGTTGGTAGGGGCCGGACATTGAGGTTGTTCATCAACTGATACGTCATCGATAGCGACGTCCGCAAAGAAGCTCGTGCTCGCTCTTTCTGCAACAAAGCGGATAAATACCGTTTGATTTTGATACGCCGCTAAACTCACTGTGCGCTCCTGCCAAGGTTCGCTTGGCGAAGCTTGTTGCTGTCCGGTGATGGTATTAACTGTAGTCCAAGGTGCAGTTCCTTGTTTCACTTGGACCCGCAAGCTTGAGATACCAGCTCCGTACATATAGTACCAGAAGCGCAACTCAGGCGTATCCAATGGCGTCAGATTAATTTCTGGCATTCTTAACACGGTATTGGTTGCGCTAAATCCGCTCACATCCGAATACACATACTTACCTGAACCCGTTGTGTGATCTGCTTGTGGTCCAGTAGCCGTTGGGAACGTTTGCCCCGACATCGGTTTCCAGATGTAGTTCACCGTATCTTGCCGGACCCAACAAGGACCTAATTCACCGTTTGAACCAAAATTCAATGCTGGTATCCAATCGATTCCATCAAACGTTTCACGATATGGAGCGTTCTTCGTGGCACAAACTGTAGTTCCATTTTCTGGCCCTGTTTCGTCACTTTGCCCCTGCGCTCCGCAATCACTAATGACATAGAATTCATAGGTTGTTCCAGGTAATAACCCCGTTACAGTATGAGGCGAAGAGGTAACCGTAACTTGCGTTCCAGCCCCCAATGTAAAACCAGGAGGACCATATTCGATTATCCACGAACTGCCTCCAACGGTATCCCAAACAGCAACGAGGGATGTAGTTGTAGGGCTACCTATTGTGAAGGTAGTAGGACGCGGACAAGCAGGTTGCTCGTCGATGACGATGTCATCTAAAGCCGCTCTTACGTTCGTTCCAAACGCACCTGCCCTATTTGTAGTAAAACGCACACTAATCGTATCATTAGCATAACTAGCCAAATTGACAATTCCTTCTTTCCAGGCAGCACCATTCGTAGTTTGTTGTTGTCCGGTAATGGTTAATTCTGTGGACCAAGTAGATCCATCCCATACTTCCACAACGAAGTCTCTAATATTATCCCCGTACATGTGATACCAAAACGATAACTGCGGGTTTGTCAAGCTTCCTAGGTCCACAAGAGGAGTTTGGAGAAGAGCTGAATCGCCTGCATTAAAACCACTATTGGTGGCATAAATGTAATCTCCCGTGCCTGTTGTATGATCTAACAGAGGACCCGTTGATGTGAGTTGAAACGCCACCGGTGATGGTGTCCAGAAGAATCCCGCTTGGGAACCCGGAGCTCTCCAGCAAGGATCAATCGTACCCTGGGTATTGAATTGCCCACTATTTGCGAAGTTAGAGCCTTCAAAATCTTCAGACCACGGTGCAGCAACTGGAGTGCACTCAGTTTGAACACGAACAGGACCCGTCCAATTACTGACCCCAAAAGCCCCACAGGTATCGCGAATATAGAAGTCGTAGGAAGTTTGCGGACTCAAACCTGTTACGGTAAATGGATTGGAAGTGGCCGCGACTATTGTTCCTGTACCCGCAGTATAACCCGGAGCACCATATTCAATTTGCCAAGGAGAAGTACCACTGCTTACCCAACTCAAGGTGGCTGAGTTAAAAGATGTACCTACTAAACTCAGAATGGTTGGTCTTGGACATGGTGGAGCTTCGTCAATCGTAATATCATCTATGGCTATGTCGGCATTAAACGTAGTGCCGTTGTGAAATCCCTTAAAGCGAACAAAGATGGTTTGATTGGCAAAAGAACTGAGTGAGATTACTTGCTCATCCCATGGATCGGTTTGATTAGATTGATCTTGACCTGTCAAGGTTAGGACGTTCGTCCAATTACCCGTTAATGTTTTTACTTCAACTTCAAGGCGGTCAATATTGGAACCGTACATGTAGGACCAAAATCTCAGCTCTGGATTTGTTAGCGGTGTTAAATCTATTCGAGGTGAACGAAACAATGGACCGTTGTTCGTGCTGAAGCCTGCCCGCGCTGTTTGAGCCCATTTTGAGCCGTCATGCGCCGAGGCTGGACCTGAAAATCCAGTGAGAAAGGCCTCTGGACCAATAATCCAGGTGTAACCACTAGTAGGGTTACGATTCCAACAAGACTGAATGGAACCTGGATCATTAAATCCTGTTGGAGAAACAAAATCAGGTCCCTCAAAACTCTCACTGTATGGGGCGGTAAGGGTTCCGCATAAGGTTGTGGCAGATATAGCGCTTGTCCAATTAGAGTATCCGGTAGAACAACTATCTCTCAACCAAAAGAGATATGAAGTTGACGGATTCAAACCAGTGACTGTGATTGGATTATTCGTTCCCCCGCTCACAATGACTGCTTGCGATAAGTTTTGCCCTGCTTCGATATAGCGAATCTCAGATGGAACAGTTGGGTTTTGTGAACTGAATGTAAAAGTGATACTGGTTTGAGTACGCGTTTGCACCGCGAAATTGAATGGTCGCTGACAAGAGGACGCTTCATTGATTGAGATATCGTCGATGGCAGTTTGACAGAACGAACTAAAACCAAATGTCCTGTTTCCGACAAAACGAATGCGGATGGTATCGTTGACGTAAAGAGAGAGTCCAAAAAACTTTTCTTCCCAAGCTCCAGTGGAAGAGGTTTGGGAGCCCGTTACAGTACCGAGCCCGGTCCAGGTAGTCGAGCCAAATCTCTGAATTTGTACTCCCATACCCGCTGTCGAAAATCCAAACTGGTGTAGCCAAAATCGTATCTCTGGACTCGTCGTTCCGCTTAAATCCACCCATGGAGTGATAGCGTTGGTATTGGTAGCAGTGAAATTTGTTCCGTCTGCCTCCATCACCAAGTACTTCCCGGTGCCCGTGGTGTGATCTACAGAGGGGCCTGTATTAAACTGTCCTGTAGCTCCTCGGTCGGGTCTCCAATACAAACCTGTGGTGATATTTCTCGTCCAGCATGCCGGTACGGTTCCAGCATTAGGGTCCGTTGTGGGTACGACGAATCCCGTTTGTTCGAAATCTTCAGAATACGGAAATGCCTCAATGCACTGTGCATTTACTTTGGCAATTGCAAAGAGTATGAAGAGCAGGGATAGTAAATTCTTCACCGTTGGGTTTTTGTTTCTTTGTGTAAAGTACGTAATCCTTAATCGTTTGGGTTGCCTCAATGAGTAAATGATACATTCAATCGGATAAACCCCTTATATGGTTCCATATTCGAAAAATGTACCTTTGAAATATATGAAGCAAAAACTGCTCACATTGTTCACGCTTGGCGCGCTTTGTGTTACCGCCTCTTTCCGTCCTCCTTCTCATTACGAAGTGGCTTTGATGAAGTATCAAGGCGGTGGTGATTGGTACAGCAATTCTTCTGCTCTTTACAATTTAATTGATTTCTGTAACCGCGAATTGGGTACGGATATCGATCCAAATTACGAAGTGGTAGAAGCGGGTTCTCCTGAGTTGTTGAACTATCCTTTCGTGCATATGACCGGACATGGAAATGTGGAATGGAATGGCGCCGAAAGAGACAACATTCGACTGTGGCTCCGAGCAGGCGGATTCTTGCATATTGATGACAACTATGGGATGGATCCTTACATCCGTCCGCAGCTAAACGAGCTATTTCCTGAAAGCGATCTCATCGAAATAGCCGCCGATCACCCCATTTTTAAAGGGCCCTACCTACTTGAAGAAGGCTTGCCAAAAATTCACGAGCATGACGGAGGCTCTCCTCAAGCTTTTGGTATTTTTCTAGGTGGAAGATTGGTTGTGCTGTATACCTTTGAATCTGATCTAGGAGATGGATGGGAAGATCCTGAAGTTCACAACGACCCGCCTTCTATCCGCACAAAAGCATTACAAATGGGCGCCAATATCATTCATTACGCCTTTAATGGTTCCGTAGATGTTCAAAACAACTGAGCTCGTAAAATCAATATTTCAGCTGCTATTCTTTGCGGCCATCGCTTGGCTCCTGTACACCGTTCAGGCCATGATAGTCTATCTAATCATAGGAGCCGGACTAACGGTTATGGGAAAACCACTCATGCGCATGATGAGGAAAGTGGAATTCAAGAACCAAAAGATTCCACTTTGGGTTTGCAGCTTGCTCACCATTGGTATCTTCATTTCTGTCCTGAGTGGAGTACTGGGATTGATAGTCCCGGAATTTGTGAAGGAAATCGGCGTACTTTCTCAAATCAATTATTCCGAGGTTTTTACCCGCTTTGAGGAAGATTTTTCTGCCGCACGAACCTTGTTGGCCGATTGGGAAGTCCTTCCTGAAGTATCAGAAAGCGACCTTCGTGATAGCTTTACGCAACTTTTCAACCTGAAAACAGTCCGCGGCACTTTTGGCACTCTAGTGGGCGGTTTAGGCAATATGGGTGTAGCCCTGTTTTCTATTCTCTTCATCCTCTTTTTCTTTCTTAAAGAAGAGCGGTTGGCCGACGCTACCGTAGAAAACTTTATTGCCGATAAGTACTCAGAGAAAGTTGGCAACGTACTCCCCAAAATTAAAAAGACTCTGACGCGTTATTTACTTGGCCTAACCCTTCAATTGGTGGTTATTTTCTTGCTCTTGTACTTCGGATTATCAGTGGTGGGCTTTGAAAACACAATCATCATCGCACTCTTCGCAGCTACGGTAAACGTAATTCCGTACATCGGCCCGTTGATTGGAATTGCTTTTGGGCTTGTACTAGGACTCGGGCAAGAATTGGCGCTTGACCCTGGAATTGATTTAATCAGCACGGCAGCCAAACTACTTGGAGTGTTTCTCACCGTTCAGTTGATCGACAATGTGGTTTCGCAGCCTTTGATTTTCTCCAATAGCATCAATGCACATCCACTCGAGATTTTTATTGTCATATCTGTTGCCGGCACGATAGCAGGAATAGCCGGTATGGTAGTGGCCGTTCCGTTGTATTCCGTGTTGCGCATTGTGGCCAAGGAGTTCAATGTCAACGTAAAGTTTATACAAACCCTTTCTCGGAACGCCTGACATGCTTCCTTATCCTCAGGACGACATAACTCAATTTTTTGAGGAGCATCAGCACGCCGATGTGAACAGCTTGGCACTGAAGGCCAATGGCGACCCTAAAATACTGTGGATGCTTGGGCAACTCAAGTCGAGAAACAGAATTAGGAAGAAATTGCCATCTTGGTATAATCGGTTCGATTTAATCCTTCCTCCCGAAGCCAATTTATCCCAAAGCAGCAGTGAGGCCACGGCTCAGTACAAAAGCAAATATGTGCAAGGCACTTTATTGGATTTAACCTTGGGCTCGGGTATTGATTTTTGGAAGATGAGTTCGGCCTCAACCCAGGCTACAGGAGTGGAGCCCAACGCTGAACTGTTGAAGGTGACAGCTCATAACCTCGAATCCCTTGGCACGCATGCCACGCTATTGAATAAATCCGCAGAAGAGTTCCTCCGAGAAAGCACCTCACACTTCAACACAATATTTATTGATCCTAGTCGAAAAGCAGATACGGGTCAGAAAACGGTGGCCTTGCACCGCATGACTCCATATATTTCTGAATTGTGGAACGACTTATTGAATCGCTGTGATCGATTGGTGATCAAGCTTTCCCCTCTTTTCGATTTAAAGGCCGTCCAAACTGAATTGTCGCATTTAAAAAGTATCGAAGTGGTCAGTTTTCGTGGCGAGGTTAAGGAAGTGCTCGTGGTGGCTCAGCCGGAGAATCCAATTCATCCCGAAATTCGATTTGTCGAGCTCTTTGATCATGAACCGCCTGTTGAATACGGGATAATTCAACCTAGTTCCGAAATAAGCTACACCGATTGGCAGACCTACCTTTATCTTCCCTCTTCTGGTTCTGTGAAAGCCGGATTGGCACAACATTGGGCGTCTAATCACGGACTTTCTCAAATTCTTCCCAATATTGAGGTATTCACAGCAAACCACCTGATTGAAGACTATCCTGGCAGGAAATTCAAAATTCTCGAAGTGACAAAACCTTATAAAAATTCAAATTTACCTCAACGCTTAAGCATCGTAACACGTTCATATATTGAACGTCCCGAGCAAATTAGAAAGAAGCTGAAGGTTGGCGAAAGCGAAGAAAACTTCCTTTTTGCCCTTGGGAAATCAAAAAATCATCGCGTTTTCATTTACGCGACGAGAGTTAGCTGAAAAAAAAAGAAATGGCACGATGGTTGACCCGTAGGCAACAAAATGGTCTGACCGTCGTATCTTAGATATATGTACAAACGAGTACTTGCGCTTTTTGCCCTATTCATAACATTCTCGATCAATGCCCAGATTGATGCAGAGAAGGTGAGCTCGTATGCACTTTTCGAGCCCAATGTGGGACAATGGGATGAAGATTTTGACTTCAAATTGAACCTTCGTTCTGGAGCGCTATTCTTCGAAGATGGCGGTTACTCCGTACGAGTATTGAATCCGAAACAGTACGAAAACGATCATCAGCACAGCGATTTTGGTGAAGAAGAATGTCATGATCATCAAAGTCATGCACATCACGATGAACCGACCGTACCCTTTGAGTTTATTCAACAAATTGCTTATCGAATACAATATGAAGGTGCCAATATGGACGCTCCTAAAACACCTTCACACCCTTTTAATCATCATAGAAATTACTTTTTAGGCAACGATCAGAGCAAGTGGACTTCAAATGTCCCTTTGTACTCTGCTATCGAGTATTCCAATATTTACGCGGGCATCGACCTGTTTTTTTATTCGAAGGACGATCAATTTAAATACGATTTCGTGGTGCATCCCGGTGGGAATCCGAGTCAGATTGTTTGGGTAGCCGATGGGACCGATATGAGCATACAAGAGGGTCAGCTTCACTATGCCGCTCCCTTTGGAGACGTTGTTGAGTGGCATCCTGTTGCCTACCAAGTAATCAACGAGCGACGCGTTGAGGTGGAAGCATCTTTTCAACTCATTAATGGAAAGGCATCCTTTGACATAGGAGCATACGATGCAAACTTTGATCTCATTATTGATCCAGTTGTGGTATTCGCTACCTTTTCAGGTTCCACCGCTGATAATTGGGGCTTTACCGCTACATATGACCTCAACGGAGGTCTTTATGGTGCGGGCATCACGTTCGGTGTTGGCTACCCTACTACACTCGGTGTATATGACCGTAACTTTACCGACGGTCCCATTCCCGGTGAGTTTTATATCGATGCTACCATTTCTAAATTTTCTCCAGACGGAAAAACGCTGTTATACGCTACCTATCTAGGAGGAACTGAATGCGACCAACCGCACTCGATGATCGTGAATAATTTAGGGCAGCTTGTCGTGTATGGGGTGACGGGCTCCGCTAACTTCCCAACTACAAATAACGCCGCTTACAGTACCTTCAAAGGAGGGCCTGTCACCTATCCTTTTAGAGGTAATTCAGCCAATAATTACTTCTACCGATTCCCTCAAGGCACAGATGCTTACGTAACCGTATTTACACCGAATGGTAGCGCACTGGTTGGCAGCACGTTCCTAGGGGGTACGGGAAGAGAAGCGATTAACACCGCTATACAGCGGAACTATGGTGATGGAAGTCGAGGTGAGGTAATCGTAGACGACCAGAACAATATTTATGTAGCTACCACCACTTTCAGTAATGACTATCCGATTGTAAACACCAATGTAGGAGGCAACTCCGGAGGCTGCGATGCGGGTGTGACGAAATTTAGCCCGAATGTAGCTACGGTGTTGTGGAGTACCATGTTCGGTGGAACGGGAGATGACCAAGGATACAGTATAGCCCTCGGCAGTGGTGGTACCGCGTACATTGCGGGTGGCACGAATAGCAACATTTTACCAGGTACGGCAACGGGTTTCGGCAATAGTTACAACAGCAACATCGATGGCTATGTGGCGCGGTTCGACATCAACGGAAACCTGATGGGTTCTACCTATATAGGTACAGGCTCATATGATCAAGCATTCTTAATTGATACCGATAAGAACAATGCGGTATATGTCTTTGGACAGAGTTTAGGGAATTATCCCAAAACACCGGGGGTATGGAGCTCCGGAGCTCCTCGGCAGTTCATTCATAAAATGAGTCCGAACCTAAGTCAGTCGGTATTCTCTACGGCCTTTGGACGATCTTCGGGTAGTGCCATGAGCCTTGTGCCTACGGCGTTCAATGTAGACGACTGTTTGAATATCCTGTTGAGTGGATGGGGAGGTAATGTGAATTCACAAACCGGTTTTGTGGGCGGAAATACGAGAGATTTACCCATTACTTCAGATGCCACTCAATCTAACACGGATGGTAGCGACTTCTATTTCATGTCTCTTTCCGCTAACGCTTCATCTTTGAGCTATGCGACCTATTTTGGAGGTGGTAGTGTAAGTGAGCACGTTGACGGGGGCACCAGTCGATTTAGTCCCGACGGGCAGATTTACCAAGCTGTATGTGCCGGATGCGGAGGAAGCAACAGCTTTCCTGTAACAGCAGGTTCCTACTCCACTCAAAACCGAAGCGGGAACTGTAACCTGGGTACGGTGAAATTTAATTTCGACGTTATCATCGATGCGGCGGCTGATGTGAACTACACCACAGATGTAGACACAGTTTGTAACACCTTGAATGTCCAGTTTACAAATACCAGTAGAAATGCCAATGTATACGAATGGGATTTTGGGAACGGTCAAACGTCCAATTTAGCTGAGCCAAGCGCGGCTTACACCCAATTTGGCACCTATAACATTCGCCTGGTTGCCATTGATACCATATGTGATATCTCGGATACCGCGTTTCTCCAAATTGAACATGACCAAGGCATAGAACCTACAGCTGATTTTGAGATTGAATACACGGTATGCGATCAATCTAGAACCGTATACATAACGAATAATAGTCGCCGTGCCACGAACTATATCTGGAGTTTCGGAAATGGAGATCAAAGGTTTGGAATAGACCCCTTGTACAGTTATCCCGCTGAAGGTCAGTTTGTTGTGCAGTTAATTGCTGTTGATAGTGTATGTGACAAGTACGACACGGCGCGGGTGACCGTAAACTTCGTTACCGATATCCCACCTCCTATTGTCAACGTAACGCCGAGCAATTGCCAGAATGGTAAACTTGATGTTTGGTACCTCAATGATTCATCCTATTACCAATATCGATGGGAATGGGAAGACGGAAATGTGGAATGGTCGAAATTTCCAAATAGTAAAGTTCCCTATTCAGGCACACAAGTGATTACCCTACAAATAGTGGATACCGTTTGTAATCAACAGTTTGATTACGAATTCACCTTGGACGTTACGCGCCTCGACAACCGGGTATATATTCCCAATGCCTTCTCACCTAATTCAGATGGTGTAAATGATGTACTGCTTCTCAAAGGGAATACGTGCTTACAGAATACACGATTCATCATCTTTAATAGATGGGGGCAAGAAGTGTTTAAAACAGATAGACCGTTCAGCGAATTTTGGAATGGCAGGTTCAACGATGGCACTTTAAAGATGGATACCTACGTCTATCGCTTCTATTCTGAAGATGGCGAAAAGACGGGTTACATCACCATAATTCCTTGAGTTCCTAGTACCCCGTTTCTAGGTATGAGCACAAGTTACTATCTTGGCTCAAACTCAATTATAACATGTCAGATTCAATAAGTGCCCTTCTCAAAGGGAATGAGGAATTTGTCCAAAAACTCAATGAGGAAAACCCCGGCCTCTTTGATCAACTTTCGAAAGGACAGAGCCCTGAATTTTTGTGGATTGGATGCGCCGATAGTCGGGTGCCCGTGAATCAAATAACCGGTTCCACACCGGGTTCCATCTTTGTGCACAGAAACATCGCTAACGTAGTAGTGCATACTGATTCAAACCTACTTTCTGTCGTTTTTTATGCAGTCAAGGTGTTGAAAGTAAAGCACATCATAATCTGTGGCCACTATGGTTGTGGTGGTGTGGCAGCAGCAATGGGGCACGACTCCGTAGGTTTCATTGACGGTTGGCTCAATCACATTAAAGATGTTCACCGATTGAACAAGGATGAACTCAAGGGATTAGATGGCGAAGCGAAATTTAGAAGATTCGTGGAGCTCAACGTAATGGAGCAAGTGAATAACATGGCTCGTATTCCTTTCGTACAGGAAAGATGGAAGCAAGGTGATTATCCAGTGATACACGGATGGGTCTACGATATAGCAGACGGCAAGATTCACAAACTAGATACCGATGTGGGACGAACGGCCGACATCGACGAAATCTTCGTTTATGATTAAAAATACTCTAGCCAGCTAATTCTTTGAAAGCCGATAAGAAACTTTGAATCTCTGCAGAGGTGGTTTGCCGCCCAGTGGAGATTCTTAGGTTTTGGGTGGGCACGTCCGGACGAATAGCCTCAACCACGTGCGATCCTTTTTGGGCTCCTGAGCTACAAGCACTGCCTCCGCTTACCGCTATGCCCTTCATATCAAATTGGAACAAGAGCATACCATTATCGGTTGTAGAAGGAAGGGCAACACTCGTAACCGTATACAGACTGTTATCAAGCTCATCACTAAGACCATTAAACATGACATCGGGGCGCGTTTCGCGAATCCCGTCTATGAGTTGTTTCTTCCAACCTCTTAAGCGTTCTGATAGCTCATCGCGTTCCGCACAAATCAATTCGAAGGCAGCTCCCAAGCCAGCAATGCCTACAATGTTCTCCGTACCCGAACGCATGTTTCGTTCTTGCCCACCACCAAAAATCTGAGGATGTATCTTAACTCCTCCTCTGGCAAACAAAAACCCAACGCCTTTCGGTCCGTTGAATTTATGCGCAGAGCATGCCACGAAATCAAGCGGAGTTTCTGAAAGGTTCAGCTCATAGTGTCCAATCGTTTGGACGGTATCGCTGTGAAAAAGTGCATTATGTGACTTGCATAGCCTGGCAAGCGCATCGATATCCATCAAATTGCCCACTTCATTGTTGCCATGCATAATGGAAACCAACGTGGTTTTATTCGATTCGGAAAGTAAATCATCCAATTCGTTGGTATCTAAGCGGCCTTGAGCATCAACATTGAGAAGTACGAGCTCAACGCCATACTTATCTCTAGCATGCTCGGCAGGATACAAAACTGCATGATGTTCTGTAGGTAGAGTGATAATTCGTTCAACACCGAGGTCTCTGACAGAAGATAGGATGGCTATATTATCGGCCTCGGTCCCTCCACTTGTGAAGAAAATTTCACCTGGTTCACAATTTAGCTCACGCGCAATATTCTTGCGTATTTTTTCAATGAGAATCCTCGACTCTCGGCCGTACCCATGAGTGGATGAAGGATTGCCATAAACGTCGATGGCTTCGATCATCGCAGACTTTACCTCATCGGCAATGGGTGTGGTAGCCGCATTGTCCAAATAGATGGTATTGGTATTCATCAGAGTTTAAACCATGAATTCACTCGACTTTGCACGTCGTATTCGTACGACTTATGCGCAAACTCGTTGTGCTCGGGGTGGTATTCGTAGTCCTTAGCGAACTCAGCGTGGTTGTCCGCCACCTCCTCTATCGCGTGGCACAAATACTCCAAATCTTGATTCGTCATAGTTGGGTGCAAACTGGCGCGAATCCATCCAGGCCTTCTGGAAACATCACCTTGAATGATTTCATTCTTGATAATATCACTATGGTCTCTATCCATTTCTAGCAGATAGTGTCCGTAAGTTCCAGCGCAAGAACAGCCGCCACGAACCTGAACTCCGTAATGATCATTAAGCAAGCGAGAGGCCAAGTTAAAATGGCAGCCTTCAATAATGAAAGAAACTGCTCCTATTCGATCCTTGTGGGACCCTGCCAAGACGCTCAAGCTTGGATGCCTCTCAAGTCTCTCTATCATGTAATGCACCAATTCATACTCACGCTGACGCATTTTTGCAGTGTCCATTTGCTCTTTCAGCTCGATAGACAATGCAGCACGGATGGTTTGCATAAAACCTGGTGTCCCTCCATCTTCTCGCGTTTCAATATCATCGATATAGATGTGCTCGCCCCATGGATTGGTATAAAGCACGGTACCTCCTCCAGGGTGATCAGGTTGCTTATTGTTGTACAGAGAGGCGTGAAAAATCACCACTCCTACTGAGCCAGGACCTCCTAAGAACTTATGTGGGGAAAAGAAAATGGCATCGAGCTTCTCCTCTTCATTCTCCGGATGCATATTGATATCCACATAGGGTGCACTGCAGGCGAAATCGACAAAACACCAGCCATTTGCTTGGTGAATCATTCGAGCGATATCGTGATACGGGGTTTCAATGCCCGTCACATTTGAAGCAGCCGTAATAGCGGCAATCTTCCACTTGCGGTGTGCGTATTTATCAATCTCCGCTTGCCAAGTATCCAAACAAACTAAACCGGCGTCATCGCAGGGAACCACAACCACATCACCAATAGTTTCCAACCAGCTCACCTGATTCGAATGATGCTCCATATGTGTGACGAATACCAATGGTTTATCGTCCTCACTCAATTCTACTTGAGATCGAAATTTATCAGAAATCTTCAATCCTAAGATGCGCTGGAACTTGAGCATTGCACCCGTCATTCCTGTACCAACCGTAAGAAGCACATCATCTTCAGAAGCATTTACATGGCGCTTTATTACGGAACGAGCCTCCGCATATGACAAGGTCATTAATGCACCTGTATACGACGTTTCCGTGTGTGTATTCGCCACAAACTTGCCCATTTCTGTCAAGCGGTCCTCTATGGGTTTATACATTCTACCACTGGCAATCCAATCCGCATAAATCAGTGGTTTGGTACCGTATGGCGTATCGATAGTTTCGTTTATACCAAGAATGTTCTCCCGAATTGGGGCGAATTCCTTCTCGAGTTGAGAAAGTTGAGTAATAGTGCTCATGGGCAAGCAATTAAAGAGCAAAAATACGAAAGCGAGTCGATAACTAGTTCTTGGCGAAATTGCCCAACTCTTCAATAAATCGCTGCGCTAACGTATCAGCTTCTGATTTTGACGGAGCTTCGGTATAAACCCGGATAATGGGCTCTGTGTTCGACTTGCGTAAGTGCACCCAACTGGAAGCAAAATTGATCTTTACACCATCGATTGTGCTCACATCTTCGTGTGCATAGGCCGCAGCAGCTTTCTCCAAAATGGCGTCCACATTCAAATCTGGGGTAAGTTGAATTTTCTCCTTCGCCATAAAGTAATCAGGATAGCTCTTGCGAAGCTCTGAAACCTTCATGTTCTTCCGAGCAAGATGCGTTAAGAATAATGCGATTCCCACTAAACTATCTCGACCATAATGCAGCTTAGGGAAGATGACACCGCCATTTCCTTCACCTCCAATCACAGCTTGCTTAGCTTTCATTTCGGTAACTACATTCACTTCACCAACGGCTGATGCCGAATAGCTCCCTCCGTGGCGCTCAGCGATATCTCGAAGTGCGCGTGATGAGCTCAGATTGCTTACCGTGTGTCCTGTAGCTCGTCCCAATAGATAATCAGCAATAGCTACTAAAGTGTACTCTTCACCAAACATGCTTCCATCTTCCGAAATTAAAGCAAGTCGATCCACATCCGGATCCACAACAATTCCAAAATCAGCTCCTGATTCAGGAACGGCTTTCATGATATCACCAAGGTGCTTTTCGAGCGGCTCTGGGTTGTGCGGAAAGATTCCGGTAGGCTCACAATAAAGCTCTACAACCTCTTTCACTCCCAGTGCCTCCAACAGCGGCGGTATGGAAATCCCTCCGGTACTGTTCACCGCGTCGATAGCCACTTTGAAGTTAGCACTTCGGATAGCCTCCACATCTACTTCCTCCAAGTCAAGGATCATTTTGATATGATCGGCAATGGCATGGTCATACGTCGACAATTGCCCTAATTTTTCAACTTCAGCGAAGTTCATATTTCCCTCCTCTGCAATTTGGAGGATTTCCGCTCCATCATCACCGTTTACGAACTCACCTTTTTCATTGAGTAGTTTGAGTGCATTCCAATTAATGGGGTTGTGGGAAGCGGTAAGGATAATTCCACCGTCTGCTCCAAACTCAGGGACCATAACCTCTACGGTAGGGGTGGTACTGAGTCCTACATCTAACACATCAATTCCCAGTCCTAGGAGGGTATTTGAAACCAATTGACTCACCATGGCCCCACTCGGGCGTGCGTCTCTTCCGATTACGACTTTGAGCCTTTCATTTTCAGCGTGTCTGCGGCGAAGCCAAGTTCCATAGGCGGCAGCAAACTGCACGGCATCTATCGGTGTAAGCGCATCACCAGGATGGCCACCTATCGTTCCGCGAATTCCAGAGATTGATTTTATCAAGGTCATGGATGAAAGTTTAGATTCCAAAAATAGACAGGACCAAATTTCGGAACTACAACCGAGAAAATGGACATCCTTGGAAACATATCCTTCTATCCGCTTCATGCGTTATATGATCAGGCCCGCAGAATACGAGTGCGCTTCAATTTACCTGTTGATTACTCTGTTGAAAATCGAATGCACCAACTTATCTTTGCGCCACATTAAAAAGATACCTTGAGATAGGTTCTAATAATGTTCATACATGTTTGATTCAGACCAGTCCCATCCCGAACATCTCATTGCGAAGTTTGAAAGTATGATGAAGGAGCACGATGTCCGATTCTTCGACGTTGAAGAATTCGAGCACATCGCTGAGTATTACTTGGAAGCAGGTAGATACCAAAAGGCTCTTCATGCCATCGACATCGCGGCTAGCCAACACCCCAATGTGGCCGCTTTCCCTTTGAAGCGCGCCCAGTACTTGGTGGCGATGGATAAGATTGATCAAGCAGAAAAAGAGCTAGACCGAGCTGAATCGCTAGACCCGTTCAATTTTGAGATGCTCATTGCCAGAGGAACGATTGCCTCAAAACAAGGCATGCACTCACAAGCTATACGGCTGTTTAAATCGGCCATTGACAAATCGCAAGATGGAGCGGATATCTACCCCATGATTGCGGCTGAATATCAAGCTCTGGGTCGGTATGAAGAATCGGTAAAATTCTTGAAGCTAGCCATAACAGAGTTTCCAGACGACGAATTGTTACTTTACAATTTGGCTGTTTGCTTTGACATGTTGAATGAAGGTGAAAAAGCCGCTGAGTTCTTCTCGAATTTCATCAACGACAACCCCTACAATGAGATTGCCTGGTATCACTTGGGAATCACGTATTCGAAGTTGAACAATATGGAGAAGTCCATTTGGGCTTTGGAATATGCCTTGGTGATTGACGATGGTTTTACCGCCGCTTATTATGAAAAGGCTCGCGTGCTTGAGCGCATGGGGCACTATGAAGAAGCAGCCGACACCATTCGATCTTCCTTTGAATCTGACGAACCTACGGGTTATAGTTACTATCGCATTGGTAATTGTTACCGTCAGCTCAACAAGCCGGATGAAGCACTTCGAGCATTCAAACATGCAGTGGAATTGGACGATGAGCTCGATGAAGCTTATTTAGAGCTTGCATTGATTTACCTCGACCAAGAGCGATTCTTTGAAAGCATTCACAGCATCAAGAAAGCCGTGGGATTGGATACGGAGAACCCTGATTACTACGTGATTGCGGCGGATATTTACAAGCGCGTAGGAATGCTTCTTGAAGCTGAGGAGTGCTACAAAGCTATACTTCGTTTAGGGTTCCACGAGCCGGATATTTTCATTGATTATGCCGAGTTGTTGCTCGACATTGATTTGGTGGATCAAGCCATAGAAATGCTTCAAGAGGGATTGAAGTTCAATGAGGATAGTGCCGAATTGTATGCCGTGCTCTCTGGATATTTGTTCAGCATCGATGAAAGAGATGAAGCCTTCAGCATACTATCTCGAGGAATGGAGCAAAGCGATACGGTTGGCGAGGCTATTATCAATTACTTTCCTCACCTGATGGATGATTTGGAACTGGTTCAAGTGATCGAAAAGTTTAAGCCATAAGGGAGCCTTTTACAACCTAAGTTGAGCCTCGGGTCGTTTTTCCCCTTTACTTACCTTTACCCCAAATTCATTTTACCTTGGATACGAAGAATAGATCGATCGCTCAATATTTGGGCATAACTCTGAAAGGATTGGCCATGGGTGCGGCTGATGTAGTACCCGGAGTTTCTGGTGGAACCATCGCGTTTATTACTGGAATCTATGAGGAACTGATCGAGAGCATCAATCGCATCAATATTCAAGCGATAAATACCTTACGAAAGGACGGCCTTGGGGCAGCCTGGAACTATATCAATGGTTGGTTTTTCGTGTCGCTTTTTTTGGGAATTGGTGTTTCTATCCTTTCTCTCGCCAAAGGAATCACATGGCTTTTGGAAAATGAACCCGTGCTTCTATGGAGTTTCTTCTTCGGATTAGTTTTCGCCAGCATTTTCTTCGTTGGAAAGCAAGTGAAAAAATGGGGCGTATCCCCAGCATTATCCTTTCTTATTGGTGCAGCCATTGCATATGTCGTAACCATACTTCCTGCTTCGGGTGCTAATGACGAGTTATGGTACATCTTTCTTAGCGGATGTATCGCTATCTGTGCTATGATTCTTCCAGGAATTTCAGGGTCGTTCATCCTTGTGCTTCTGGGAAGCTATGCTCTCATTCTAGAAGCCATTCATAACCGGGAGCTCACCATTATTGCCGTCTTCGGAGTCGGCGCAGTCATAGGGTTACTATCCTTTGCACGGCTCCTAAAGGTGATGTTTGCCAAGTACCACGACATTACTATTGCTCTGCTTTCAGGCTTCCTCCTCGGTTCGCTAAACAAAATTTGGCCCTGGAAACGCGTGGAAGAGGTAATGATTAAGCATGCCGGAGAAGCGGATGAAGAGGTAGTTAATGTGATTGAAAAAACCGTTTTACCCTCAGATTTCACGACTCCCGTTACAGATGGGGCGACGGTAGTAGCTCAAAACCCGGCCGATCCTCAGTTATGGCCCGCTATTGGTCTTGCTGCATTCGGCATGATATTGATCTTCGCCCTTGAAAAGATGGGGAGTCAGAAGCCTGAAGCCAACTGACCATGCGACTTGGACTCATTGGCAAGACCTTGGAGCATTCCTTTTCAAAAGCTTACTTCGCCTCCAAATTCGAGAAGGAGGGCATCGAAAATAATTCTTATGAGAACTGTGAATTGGAGACCATTGAGCACTTTGAGAATCTGAAAGAGCAGGACTTCCACGGATTCAACGTGACCATTCCTTACAAAGAATCTATTCTCCCTTATCTCGATGATTTGAGCGAGGATGCAAGAAAGATAGGGGCTGTCAATACCATCAAAAAGATGGAGGATGGACGCTGGAAAGGATTCAATACAGACCATATCGGTTTTGAACGCAGTCTCCTTCCTTTTCTAGAACCAACGGATCAGAAAGCACTTATCCTAGGAACTGGGGGCGCAAGTAAAGCCGTAGCTTATGCGTTTCAAAGACGAGGGATTCAATATGCCTTTGTTTCAAGAAACCCCATGACTGGTGAACTCCATTACGAGCAAGTGACCGAACGCGTACTGCCGCACGTTCAGATCGTTGTAAATACGACACCAGTGGGCATGCATCCTGATGTAGAAGCTCATCCACCGCTTCCATTAAAGTGGATTCAGTCTCATCATTTCTTAGTAGATCTGATATACAATCCAGAGAAAACGAAATTTCTAGCCATCGGTGAAGCGCAGGGTGCAAGGATACTCAACGGATTAAGCATGCTCCATCATCAAGCTGAAGAAGCTTGGAAGATTTGGAATACATAAATTCAGCTGATGCAAGCAGCGGCAAGCCTTTTCTTGATCTTTACTGCTTTCGCTAACATACTCAGTTTTGTCGCGTGCTGGTTGATTTCTTTTGCTTTCGTCTCCAAAAGATTTTTGAGAAAACATCGATGGAGCTACATGAGCGTTATGTTTCTCATCACCTTCTACTTATTCTATGGAATAGGCCTCATCCAAGGCGCTTCGCTTCTCGAAATGCTAATGCAAATTATTGTCACACCGATTTTATATATGTCCGGTTATGCGGTAATTGCCACGATTAGTCTCATAATCAGAAGGGTGGTTCTCGACTCAGAATTAGATGATCATTCGAGTGAATAATCGTTAAATCATTTAACGATTCGGCAATTCATTCCATTGGTTCATTCAGCCATTTCTCCCTATCTTTCACCTTAATACCAAGAGAAATCAATCATGTTGGAAAACACAGACGACAACACCGAAAAGGACTTGTCGGCTCAGCCCCCCGAAACATCTCAAAACGAGAATGTTGAGGAACGCGTTGAAGAATCTGCTTCAACCGAGGAAGCTCCTGTAAATGAAGCTGAAGAAAAGGAAGTTGAAGCCGTCGAAGAAAAGAGCGAGAGCCTTGTATCCGAAGCCTCTGAAGAATCGAATCCGGAGACAACTTCCGAAGCCGATGAGCATCACGACGATGAAGATGACCCGGATTCAGATGAGCACGAGGAAGACGATCAATATGCCGATCAACACGATGAACTTCCTGATTATGAGCATCAGAAAAATGATGAATTACTCAAGGCCGCAGAGCATTGGGTAAAGCAGGACGACATGCGCAATTCGCGCAATCACGTAGAGGCCATCAGAACCGTGCTTTTGAAGCGTCTAGATGCGGAACGGGAAGAAAAGAAAGAGGAATTCATGTCGGCTGGAGGCGTTGAAATAGACTTTCACTACGACCAAGCCAATCGCGTTGCGTTCCGAAAACTGTACAGAGAGTACAAAGAACGCCGAAGAAATTATCGCAAAAAACTTGAAGAAGAACTCCAGCTGAATCTTCAGGTCAAGAAGACCATCATTGACTCGATTAAGGAGATTCCGGAATCGGAAGGATCTGCCCAAGACAAATACAAGCAGTTCCGAGAACTCCAAGAAAGATGGAAAAATACAGGTCCGGTTCCAAGAGGCGAAAGTAGGGACCTCTACAACAATTATCACTTCCATGTAGACCAGTTCTACGACTTCTTGCGCATCAGCAATGAACTGCGCGAGCTCGACTTTAAAAAGAACCAGGCGGCTAAGGAAGAATTGATTGAGCAAGCAGAAAAGCTCACCGAAACGGAAGTGAGTCCCGAAACCTTCGCTACGCTCCAGAAACTGCACAAAAGTTGGAAAGAGATTGGTCCCGTTGAGCGCGACATTCGTGATGCCATGTGGGAGAAGTTCAGCGAGGCGACCAAGAAGATCCACGAGAAGCGTCACGCCTACTATGAAGATCTAAAGGCATCCAGAATGGAGCGTCTAGAAAACAAGAAGGCCTTTGTAGATAAAATGGCAGGTCTGGATTTGAACAAACTCAGAAAGCACCGCGATTGGCAAACAGCTATCGCCCAAATGAATGAATGGCGGGATGCCTTCAAGAAGCTTGGACGAATTAATTTGCCAGGTAACGACGAATTGTGGGAACGCTACAGTGAAATTAACCGAACTTTTAATCGAACCAAAAACGCCTTCTACAAAGAGCTCAAAAAGGAGCAAAAGAAGAACCTTGACGATAAAAAAGCGCTTCTTGCCAAGGCAGAAGAGCTCAAGGATAGCACGGATTGGAATCACGCCGCGAACGAGCTGAAACGCCTACAGCGCGAATGGAAGAAAACGGGGTTTGCCCCGAGGGCTGAAAGCGATAAAGTTTGGAACGAGTTCAGAGCAGCTTGTAATCACTTCTTTGAGCGATTAAAGTCGAAGAATTCCGATCGCGACAAGGAATATGAAGGTCACTTCAAGAAAAAGGAGAAGCTTCTCGCCAAGGTTGAAAAATTCGAAGCGAAAGGCGGACAAAAAGGCGTTTCCGAACTCAAGAAGTTCATCGACGAATGGAAAGCAGTTGGTCCCGTTCCACGCGATAAGCGAGAAATTGAAAACGCGTTCAACAAACTCCTTGACCAGCATTTCAAAGCACTGAAGGTAGATAAGAAAGAGAGTGCCATGATACGCTTTGAAAACCGTGTGCAGCATATCGCTCAGGACGGAGATCAACGTGCGATGGACAAGGAAGCCGACTTCCTCAGACGAAAGATTGACGAGGCAACGAAAGAGTTGCGCCAGTTGGAAAACAACATGGGATTTTTCGCTCACAGCGATCCGAACAATCCTCTAGTGAAGGAAGCCAATAAGAACATCGATCGCCAGAAGGAGCAAATCGAATTGTTGAAGGATAAGCTGAAACTGCTGCGCAGAATCGATCAGGAAGAAAAGCAAGAAGAGGCGCCTGTGACGGAACAGAAAGCTGCACAAGATGCTAATGAAGTCACGGCGGATAACACAGGTGACACCGCAGAACCTGCAGAAGACAAGAAGGAAGAATAGGAAGAATGGACTTCAAGATAGTCAGTGATTACTCGCCAACCGGTGATCAGCCGCGAGCCATTCAGGAATTATCGGGAGGCTTATTGCAGGGCGAAAAGTTCCAAACCCTATTAGGGGTAACGGGCTCCGGTAAGACCTTTACGGTAGCTAACGTCATTCAAGAAGTGCAGCGCCCTACCTTGGTTTTGAGTCACAACAAAACACTGGCTGCCCAGCTTTATGGGGAGTTCAAGCAGTTCTTTCCGAATAATGCGGTGGAGTACTTTGTAAGTTACTACGACTATTATCAACCCGAAGCTTACATACCAACTTCAGGGACATACATTGAAAAGGACCTCAGCATCAATGATGAAATTGAGAAGTTGAGGTTGAGCACCACCTCTTCCCTATTATCTGGTCGCCGCGATGTACTTGTAGTTGCTTCAGTGTCCTGCTTATACGGAATTGGCAATCCCGAGGAATTCAACAATTCGATTATAGAAATTGAAGTAGGCACTGTGATTCCCAGAAATCAATTCTTACATCTATTGGTTTCGTCCTTGTACTCTAGAACCACACAAGAGTTTAAGCGCGGGAACTTTAGAGTTAAAGGGGATACGGTAGATGTCTTTCCAGCGTATGCCGATATCTTCTATCGAATTCACTTTTGGGGAGATGAGATTGAGCGTATCGAAAGTTGGGACCCAGCTACGAATGAGCGAATCGAGCTTTTTGAGCAATTGCGCCTCTTCCCAGCGAATATCTTCGTGACGGGAAAAGACAAGCTACAGCAAGCCATCCACAATATTCAAGACGATTTGATGAATCAGGTTCAATTCTTCAAGAATGAACAACGTCCCTTAGAAGCAAAACGACTTCAAGAGCGAACTGAATTCGATCTTGAAATGATTCGCGAGCTGGGTTATTGTTCGGGAATTGAAAACTATTCCAGATATCTAGATGGCCGGAAACCAGGGACGCGCCCATTCTGCTTACTCGATTATTTCCCAGATGATTTCTTGATGGTTATAGACGAGAGTCACGTGACGGTTCCCCAAGTGCGGGCCATGTATGGCGGTGATCGATCGCGCAAAGAGAACCTCGTTGAATACGGATTCCGTCTCCCAGCGGCCATGGACAACCGGCCACTTAAATTCGAAGAATTCGAAATGCTCCAGAATCAAGTGTTGTATGTAAGTGCCACACCAGCGGAATACGAAATGGAAAAAACGGAAGGGGTTTACACGGAACAGCTCATTCGCCCGACCGGCCTCCTCGACCCTCAAATTGAGGTACGCCCAAGCGAAGGTCAAGTAGATGACCTTATGGAGGAAATCAACAAAAGAGCTGATATTGACGAGCGCGTTCTAGTGACCACGCTTACGAAGCGCATGGCCGAGGAGCTCACGAAATATTTGAGCAGGCACGGAGTTCGTTGCCGATATATACACAGCGATGTTGACACATTAGAACGCGTCGAAATTATGCGCGATTTACGCTTGGGACGCTTTGATGTGCTGATTGGAGTGAACTTGCTCCGTGAAGGATTAGACTTCCCAGAAGTATCCCTCGTAGCCATCATGGATGCCGATAAAGAAGGCTTCTTACGTTCGGAGCGAAGTTTGGTTCAGACTATCGGTCGCGCTGCCAGAAATGTAAATGGATTGGCCATTTTATATGCAGATAAAATCACCGAATCCATGCAAAAAACCATGGACGAAACGGCTCGTCGCCGTGTGGTTCAGGACGAGTACAATAAGGAACATGGCATCGAACCGAAGGCCTTGGTAAAAAGTGTCGAATCCGCGCTATCTAGTGGCCGTGTTGCGAAGAGCACCATTATGGATGAAGTAGCCAACGTCAACCTTGATGAGCAAGCTACGAACTATGAAACCAAACAGGACTTGGAAAAAGCGATTGCCGATACGCGCAAAATAATGGAGAAGGCGGCCAAAGCGCTCGACTTCATTGAGGCTGCCCGTCTACGTGACTATATGATGGACTTGGAGGCACGTCGGAGTTCGGTAAAAGGATAGTCATCTATTTCACCGTGCACCATGACATTTATCATTGCCTACTCTAGCCTGAGTATGTAATCTTACACTATTCAATTATTGCTTCTCAGAAGCTGACTAACTAAGAACATGTCAAAGTTTACGGAAGAGCAACTCCTATCGACGAAGTCGCGAAAAGAGTTGATCAAAATAGCTGAAAAGTCGGGCATCAACATTCAAAAGACACTTGACAAGATCAAGTACGAAAAGGAGTTGGCGCTTTTACAATCAGAAATGGTAAGTCTCCAGAAGTGGATTGCCGCCAATAAGATGCGCCTAGCTGTGATCTTCGAAGGTCGAGATGCGGCAGGAAAAGGCGGATCTATTAAGCGTTTTAAAGAGCATCTCAACCCTCGTTCTTCGCGCGTTGTGGCGTTGACGAAACCCACAGAAGTAGAGCGAGGGCAGTGGTATTTTCGTCGCTACATCAAGGAGCTTCCCAATCCGGGAGAAATGGTATTCTTTGATCGCAGTTGGTACAATCGCGCTGTGGTTGAACCAGTGATGGGCTTCTGCTCTAAGCCCGAGTATGACCAATTCATGGCGCAAGTATCCGAGTTCGAACACATGCTTCATGAAGACAATCTGAAGATCATCAAATTCTGGTTTTCTATTTCAAAGGAAGAACAGAAGAAGCGTTTCGAATCGCGCATAGCAAACCCGCTCAAGCGGTGGAAATTTAGTCCAGTGGACATGAAAGGTCAAGAAATGTGGGATCAATACACCTACTATAAAGAGCAGATGTTCTCCAAATCCCACACGAATTTTTGCCCGTGGATGATTGTAAAGACCAACGACAAACGCACAGCACGGCTCGAAAGCATGCGTTATGTACTCTCACAATTCGACTATGAAGGTAAAGGAGAATCAGGCTTAAACCTCCTGCCCGACCCGAATGTAATTGTTCGTTATCACCGAAGTGCTGTACAAATCGACATCTAAGAGCATGAAAACTTTAGAAATGAAACTGACTAAAGAAGAGCTGAAAATCCTCAACTCAAAGACCGGTCTTTATTCGTTGCTCCGCAAGGATAAAACAGATGTAGAGCGAGCTCTAGACGAAGCGAAATATGAGATGAAGCTGGATAAACTTCAGGAAGAACTCATCAAACTTCAAAACTGGGTAATCGAGAATAACCAGAAAGTGGTGATCGTTTTTGAAGGTAGAGATGCCGCAGGAAAAGGAGGAGCGATTCGCAGAATTACCAAGAACATCAACCCTCGACATTTTAGAATCATTGCTCTCAACAAGCCTACGGAAGATGAACGTAGACAATGGTTCTTCCAACGCTATATCAATCAATTGCCGAAGCCCGGTGAGATTGTATTCTTTGACAGAAGTTGGTATAACCGCGCCGTAGTAGAACCCGTAAACGGCTTTTGCACACAACAAGAGTACGAGATCTTCATGAATCAGGTAAACGACTTTGAACGTATGTTAATCGAATCGGATACCTATCTCATCAAATTCTACTTTTCTATTACCAAGGACGAACAAGCCAGACGATTTGAAGATATCCGAGAAAACGCACTCAAACGTTGGAAAATGACACCGGTAGACGAGAAAGCTCAAGAGCTATGGGATGAATACACCTCATATAAGGATCGAATGTTTGCGAATACGAGCACTGAACTGGCTCCTTGGAACATCATTCCCGCCGATCGTAAAACATCAGCCCGACTTGAAGCGATTGAGCATATTCTTGAAGTGATACCGTATAAGTCAGCGAGGTAAATCCAATTTGACCATTTCGAATTGATATATATCTCGATTTTGAGCTGTTTAGTAACGCGTACACATGTTTGTATGCATCTATTTTACTGATCAGGTGTTGAGGTTTTTCGAACTTTCACGTGGAGGGTGGCAGGAGGCGGCCCCGAGAAACCAACTCGGCAATTGTCCTGAATTTTGCGTCATAACTCAATGAATTAGCAAGAGCTCCAACACAGCTTTCAATACAAATAGAAAGACCCCGGTATTTACCGGGGTCTTTGCATTTTACTGGGGATTAGCATCAGTGAATCTTCACCAAATCCACCTCAAATATGAGTGTTGCATTCGGTGGAATAACACCACCAGCGCCTCTTGAACCGTATCCTAAATCACTCGGGATTACCAACTTCGCTCGAGAGCCTTCATCCAATAACATGATACCTTCGTCCCATCCCGGAATTACTTGTCCAACCCCCACCGGAAATTGAATAGGCTGTCCTCTCTGGTGAGAACTGTCGAACGTCATTCCGTTCTTGAGTTTGCCGGTATAATGAACAGAGACAAGCTGCCCCTTAGTAGGCTTAGCTCCTGCTCCATCTTTCAATATCTTGTAGAAGAGTCCCGACTCGGTTTGAGTCATGCCCTGTACTAAGTCCTTCAATGCTGCTGCTTCGGCTTTGCGCTTCTCCTCTTCAGCCTTCTTCTGAGCCTCCAATTTGGCATTGAAAACTTCGGCCGCATTAAACGACTCAGCATCAGAACCTATGGCAGTTATTTCAATTTTCTCCATAGCATCGCCTTGTTCAATAGCATCAACCACATCTTGGCCTTCTATCACCTGACCAAAAATCGAGTGCTTGTCATCAAGCCAATCAGTAGCTACGTGGGTAATAAAAAACTGACTCCCGTTCGTACCCGGACCTGCATTTGCCATAGAAAGCTTGCCTGGTCCATCATGGCGAAGATCGGGATGGAATTCATCCTCGAATTTGTAACCCGGACCTCCAGATCCTGTTCCAGTAGGGTCGCCGCCTTGAACCATGAAATCATTGATGACACGATGGAACGTCAATCCGTCGTAATAAGGCTCTCCTTCGGATTTAAAACTGTTGTTCAGTTCTCCTTTCGCTAAACCCACAAAGTTGGCCACTGTTATAGGCGTTTTATCGTAAAACAGCTCAGCAACAATCTTTCCTTTACTTGTGTGGAAGCTCACATATAATCCTGGATTCTCCATATTAGTGAAGTTGCAAATCAAATACGAGTGTAGAGTTGGCAGGAATCATTCCGTTGCCGATATCACGGTCACCATAGCCCAAAGCCGGTGGAATGATCAGAAGAACTCTGTCGCCATGAGCAAACATTGGAATAGCTTCAATCCATCCTTGAATCATACCAGGCTGACCTGCAGGCACTGGAATTGGGCCATAAGGTCTGCGTGGGTTATACTGACCCGTTAATAAGGCTATCTTCTCTAAAGAAGAGTCGAAAATCTTTCCATCAGATAAATACCCTACGTAATCAATCTTAACTGTTTCTCCTTCTCTGATTTGCGTGCCTGTACCTTTCTCTAGAATAATGTATCCAAGCCCAGAAGAGGTAACTTCCATCTGTGATTGCCATCCTTCAAATACTGATGCGAAGGCAGCAGCATCTAAAGTTCCATCGCGGTACCAGGTGTACTCATCTTCAATTTTTACAGCATATTCTTCGCTAGCCGCCTCAATTGCTCGCTTCTCGCGCTCAGCAGCCTCAATAGGCTCTGAAACCGCAGCGTAAGCATCAAAAGCTTCGGCTTCTGAACCTACACGTACAATGCGGACTTCTTGCATTTCAACAGGGGTATTTGGCTTGTCGCTTCCATTTCTAGGAACTCGAGCAATTCCAGCAACCACATCCAATCCGGCTACTACTTCGCCAAACACCGAGTGACGATTGTTCAAGTGTGGCGTAGGTGCGTCCGTAATGAAAAATTGACTTCCATTTGTATTCGGGCCAGAATTGGCCATTGATAAAATACCTGCCTTATCATGCCTTAAGGTATCAACAAACTCATCTGGAAAGCTGTATCCTGGACCACCAGATCCGTTGCCTTGAGGATCGCCACCCTGAATCATAAATTCCGGAATCACTCGGTGAAAAATGATACCATTGTAATACGGCTCACCCTTCTTTACTTCCGTCATCTCGTTGGTTCCCTCTGCCAACGACACAAAGTTCCCCACCGTCATTGGCGTTGCCTCGTAATGAAGGTCAATCAAAATTTCACCTTGAGAAGTAATGAAATGAGCGTAAATCCCATCATTTAAGATCACCTTCTCATCGTTCACCTGCAAGGATTGTTGTCCTTGGCAAGCCGAGCCGATTATCAATAGGCTAGTAATAGCCAGTGCATTCAATATGCGCATGTTTCTGTTATTTAGTCTATAATTCTCACGTAATACAATACAGAGCTCATAGGAGGAATTCCCCTCTGATCTCCAGCAATTCCCCAGGCTAAGTGACTTGGAATCAACACGACGGCAGAATCACCTCTATGCAAGTTTAATAGCGCCTCGTGCATGCCAACCACAGCGTTATTGTCTTTGTTCACTCGAATGTTGTAAATCCCTTTTTCATTGGAATTTTCCACCATATCTCCATTCAATAAGGTCAATTGATAGCTTAGCGCAACTATGTCGTTTTCCACAATCAAAGGCTCACCTTCTTGTTCGTCGAATATATGCAGATGCAATCCGGTACCTGTTCTCGTCCAACTAATACCACTTGTATCAACATAAGTCGCAATCTGCTCTTTTTCCTCCTGAATTCTGCTGATGTTTCTTTCGATGAGCAGATTCCTCCTTTCCTTAGGAGTTAAGGCCTGTTCCGAAGCCACACCTTGATCTTGAGTAGAATTACACGAACAAGCAGAGAGTCCAACGAGTAATATGATAATCAGCGATAGTCTCATAATTGATGTTCGATCAACGCAGATTTCAGATGAGCTATTGCATCCGTTGTATTGCCGTGAAATAAACCACCTGCAGCGTTCAAGTGTCCACCGCCATTGAAGTAAGTACGAGCAAACGTATTCACATCTATATCCCCCTTACTTCTGAAGCTGCATTTAGTCACCGCTCCATCATCACGGAAAAATGCCGACATCTGAATTCCCTTGATGGAAAGACCGTAATTGACAAACCCTTCACTATCTCCTCTACTGTAGCCGTATTTCTGCATGGTAGGTGCATCCAAGTATAAAATCGCCACTCCATCAGTTTCAATGATCTCCATCTCATCAAGCATCGCACCCAATAGCTTCAGGCGCTCCCGTGTGTTAACATCGTATACTTTGTCATAGATGTCTGCAGGAACTGCACCTGCCTCGAGCAAACGTGCAGCCGCCCTGTGGGTGTCTGGAGTAGTAGAAGGAAAGCGGAATGAACCGGAATCCGTCACAATTCCCACATATAGGCATGTTGCCAAATCAGCTGTAATCTCGTCATCTCCATTCCACCACTGAATAAGGTCAAATACCATCTCAGCAGTACTACCTTTTCCAGTATCACTGTACCGCTCGTCAGGCCAAGATTCAGGTTCTCTGTGATGGTCGACCATTACCTTGCGACCTGGCGCCGATTCCAACATCGGTTGAATGATGGGGCCAGCTCGGTGTGATGCGTTGTAATCCAAGGAAAAAATAACCTCAGCCCCCTGAAATAATGAAAGGGCTAAGTCTGATTCCTTATCAGCCAAAATCACATCATCATAGCCATTGAGCCACCTTAAAAACTCGGGTGGTTCATTAGGTGCTACGACGCGTACATCATGTGCCCTTCCTTTCAAAAAAGAACTTAGAGCCAAAGCGCTTCCCATGGCGTCTCCGTCCGGATTGATGTGATTCGTTATCACAATATTCCGAGGACTATCTAAGAAGTCGCTAAGATCGTTGAGCTCTACAATTCGCATCGTTTTACTTCGCTACGTTTACAGCTCGAGTTTCGCGGATTACCGTAACCTTCACTTGCCCAGGATACGTCATTTCGTTCTGAATCTTTTGGGTGATATCAAAGGATATCTGAGAAGCTTCAGCATCAGCTACTTTCTCACTCCCAACAATCACGCGAAGCTCTCTACCGGCGTGGATGGCGTAAGCCTTTTCCACACCTTTAAAACTCATGGCCAAGTCTTCAAAATCCTTCAATCGCTGCATGTAGGATTCAGCAATTTGACGTCGAGCGCCTGGTCGAGCGCCAGAAATTGCGTCACACACCTGTATAATTGGTGAGATAAGGCTGGTCATTTCCACTTCATCGTGGTGAGCACCAATGGCATTGCACACTTCAGGTTTCTCGCCGAATTTCTCAGCCAATTGCATTCCTAAAATTGCGTGTGGCAAATCGGTTTCTTCACTCGGACACTTACCGATATCGTGCAACAAACCAGCTCTTTTAGCCAACTTTGGATTTAATCCCAATTCGCTCGCCATAATAGCACACATGTTGGCCACTTCTCTACTGTGCTGCAATAGGTTTTGGCCATAACTGCTGCGGTATTTCATTCTACCTACCATTCGAATCAACTCAGGATGCAGTCCGTGAATACCTAAATCGATAGCGGTGCGCTTTCCAATTTCGGCAATCTCGTCGTCGATTTGTTTGCGCGTTTTCGCTACAATCTCTTCGATGCGTGCAGGGTGAATCCGTCCATCTGTCACCAACTTATGCATGGAAAGACGTGCTACTTCTCTACGAACCGGATCAAAACAAGAAAGAATGATAGCCTCTGGAGTGTCATCTACAATGATCTCCACACCGGTAGCGGCCTCTAAAGCGCGAATATTTCTACCCTCCCTGCCAATGATACGGCCTTTTACATCATCATTTTCAATGTTGAACACAGATACCGCGTTCTCAATCGCTTGCTCAGTCGCTGTTCTTTGAATCGTTTGGATTACTATCTTCTTAGCCTCTTGATTGGCTGTGAGCTTCGCCTCTTCAATGGTGTTGGCAATAGAAGCCGCGGCTTCTGTTTTAGCCTCTTCACGTAAGACTTCCATCAATTGTTTCTTTGCATCTTCACCGCTCAAGCCCGAAATAACTTCGAGTTGCTCTACTTGCTGGCGATGCATTCTCTCGAGATCCTTTTCCTTGCGCTCATTCGCCTCAATCTTTCTGCTTAATTGCTCCTTGAAGCGATCTATATCCTTCTCCTTGCGCTTGTTTTTCTCAAGCATTTGCGAAGCTGTGCGCTCTCTGGCCTTCAGTTTCTCATGACGATCCTGCATTTTAGCTTCACGCCTTGCAATCTGAGCCTCATGATCTGACTTGAGTTCAAGGAACTTTTCTTTGGCTTGAAGAATTTTATCCTTTTTTATCGATTCAGCTTCTTTGGTTGCTTCCTGAAGAATAGCTGAACCTTTCTTTTTCACTCGACTCCCTACGATGAGTACACCGAGTCCGATCCCTCCGAGAAGGCCAGCGGCAAGTCCAATGATTAATGTGATATCCATGATGTATTACTGTATAAAAAGAAAAAAGCCCGCACTGATGCGAATCTGTCTAAACTCCATGATAGACAGGATCTGAGGCGACCAGTAAAATTCGACCTTCCGCTGTGGTCCGAAAACCAAACCAATCGAAATTAGTCCGCGGCCTGCTCTAGTTCTACCGAGTTGCACCCCATATAGATGTAACTGTTGAGTTTAGCACATTAGGCATCAGTGCGGGGTATCGTATAACCCGTGTATGAGATAAGAACGCTTGCTATTTCAACACTGCATCGAGATGAGACTCCATCTCTTTCAATGCTTCTTCTAAAGGGGCAAGAACACCTTCTTCACCTCGCTTTAAGCCCAAATACTGGGTGGCGAACTGAAGTGTACACATAGCTAATACATCCTGCTTATCTGACACTGCATATCGCTCCTCAAAGCGCTTCACAGCTTCATTTATAGCAGCTACAGCCTTTCGCACTCTTTCCTCCTCATCCCTTCGAATGGTCAGTGGGTAAACGCGCTGGGCTATGTTAACTTTTATCTTGAGTGTCTGGTCCATGACCGATTATCTAAGCATTGAGCAGTGCGATGCACTTATCGATTTCTCGCACTAACTCGGCTATTGTGGCCTTAGTTTGCTCCGAAGCTTCTGATGAACCTCCAGATAAAGCTCCCGCCATTCTAGCCTGTTGAAGCGAATCATCCAATTGACCAACCTCTCCCTTTAACCGCTCATTATCAGCCTTTAATTCATCAAAAGCTAATTTCAACGCTCGGTTTTCTGCATTCAATGCGTCATAACGCTCCAATAGCATTTGGAGCTTACGATTAAGGTTTTCAGCAAGTTGGAGGGCTTGGTTCATGGAATTTTTTAACGCTCCTGTATCTAGCAAAAGTAACGAAAGGAGGAGGTTGAAAACAATCATTTCCACTAATTTTCCACCCTCATTCGTTACCTAAACGGATTTCACCCCCTAAAATCGAAATGATCCGCATGTTTAAACGGTCCTATTTCATTGTATTTACGCTCCTTACAAGCGTCACTTTGCTCGCTCAAGATTATCCAACCGATTATTTCCAAAGCCCACTGGATATTCCACTCATATTATCTGGGACCTATGGCGAACTTAGAAGCAATCACTTCCATGCGGGTATCGACATAAAAACGCAAGGCAGAGAGGGGCTGCCTGTGAATGCCGCTGCAGCCGGACAAGTGGTTCGTATTGCGGTTTCGCCTTATGGTTATGGCAATGCACTCTACATTCGCCACCCTAATGGTTACACTACGGTTTACGCACACTTGCAGTCGTTTCAAGAAGATATTGCCCAATGGGTAGAAAGCCAACAATACCAGCAAAAGTCGTTTCAAGTGAATTTATTTCCTCCTGCAGAACTATTTCAAGTTACAGCAGGCCAGCAAATCGCATTAAGTGGCAATTCCGGCGGCAGCGGCGGTCCGCATCTGCATTTTGAAATCCGCGATTCACGCACTGAAGAACCACTCAACCCTCTCCTTTTCGGGTATGATATTGCCGACTCAAGGTTTCCGGAAGTTAGAGGTGTATACGCCTATCCGCTCGGTGACAGTTCTCATCTCAACCAAAGACATACACGAACCTCTCTATCGCTCGGGACCATCCAAAACGGTCAGTATGCTTTGAAATGGACCCAGCGCGCATCCGGACAAATCGGTTTTGCCATCGACGTAATCGACCGTCAAGATGGAGCCTGGAATGCGAATGGTCCATTCAGAATTGAGCAATTTGTGAACGAGGTAAAGACGGCGGAATTTAGAGCGGAGCGCTTCGCCTTTAGTGAATCGCGATTCCTCAACGCTCATATCGACTACGACCTCTACCGCTGCTGTCAGACCAAAGCGAATCGGATGTGGTTACTGCCTGGAAACGAACTCAATATGTACGACGACGTTCAAGGAAATGGAATACTCTCGGTCTACCCAGACTCAACGTATGACTTGGAATGGCGTATCCACGATGTGGCCGGCAACACAACAATCCTTACCGCGTCTATCCAAGGCGAAGAACTCGTCGAACCCGCTGCTCCAATGCTCGGTCTGTCCTTACCTTATGATGCCACGACCACTAACGAATCTGGGGCTTTTCGTTGGAAAATCACGCCTGGGGTTCTCTACCAAAATCAAAGAGTCGTAATGGAGGAACACCCCTCACTGAGCACCGGATATGGACCCGTTTATCAATTAGGTACTCAAGGGATTGCCGTTCATAAACACTTCGAAGTAGCGCTTTCTCTCAAATCTACACCCCTTCCATATCTAGATAAAGCGGTCATTGTAAGTCTCGATGATGACAGAACAAATCCCGATTCATGGGATGGTGATGTAATCTCAATTGCTGGGACACCCTTTCTGAAATCAAGGGTAAGAACGATGGGACATTTCACCGTAATGCTAGACACCATACCGCCTACACTTCGCTATTTAAATGGTATTCGCAATAATCGACAACTCAAAGCCGGCGACGTGATCTCCTTTAAAATGACGGATGACTTAAGTGGGATACGAGATTACCGATGTGAGATCAATGGAGAATGGCACCTTATGGCTTACGACGCTAAGAACGATCTTCTCCGCGTCGTGTTATCCGACCGAATCTCAGAAGGTGCGTGTACCATGTCAATTACGGCGAAAGACGACAGAAACAATACCACCTCTCTTGACATTCCGTTCACATTTTCTCTGTAATTGGCGCGCCTAAATTGAGTAACTTTGACCGCAGATGACGCTTAAACACTTCTTTATAGCCACTTTTTGCATCTTGCTGTTTGTTGGGGCCAATGGCCAGAGCGAATCGCGTGACCAAGTGGTTCAAGTATCTGGGGCCATAACTACCAATGACAGCAGTCGTCAATTTGTGCCGAACGTGAATGTCTACGTACTTGGCCGTAATCAAGGATATGTGTTGAGTGGAACTGATGGATTTTTTAGCATTGCCGCACTCCCTGGCGACACGATTGTATTTCGTCACCTCAGTTTTGAAACTGAGAAGCTTTGGGTTCCTGACACCCTTTCTGGTTCAAAATACCTCGCTCTTGTAACCCTCACTTGGGAGTCTTATTTGTTGCAAGAAGTAATTCTCTACCCTTGGCCTTCAAGAGAGAACTTAAACCGAGAGTTACTTGCCATGAATCTCCCCACTACAGAGCTCGACATCGCGCAACGAAACCTGGCCATACAACAACTCAAAGAACGAGCGGAGGAAATGGGATATGATGCCCGTGAAATTGGAAGTTATGTGATCAAATCTCAGAACTACAATTTATATAATCAAGGACGTTACTACGGGGCAAATGGCGGCGCGGCTCTCCTAGGCCGATTGTCCGATCCGTTTGCATGGAGTGAATTTTTCCGAGCCTTAAAACGAGGTGACTTTAGCGATTAATGCGGTTTCTACTTTCTCTTTTCATCCTATTATCATTTAGTAGTCTTGCCCAAACTGTTCAAGGTTTCGTGGTGAACACGGAAGGTGAGCCTGTAGAGTTTGTAGTACTTAATTGGGGAAATCAAAGAGCCGAATCAGATGAGGAAGGTAGCTTCTCCATCAGCAGTCCCACCAATAATCCAGGCTATCTAATTATCGGTCGGGTTGGTTTTTATACCGATACCATCTACATCCCGGAGGCAGCGGGTACTTACGAATTGAACGTAACCTTGAAATCCAGAGAACTACTGGATGAGGTGGATGTCGAAACCGGTGGACGAGCCAATGATGGAACCATAGAATTGGACAACCGCACACTTGATGCTGTTTCTGGTCCGCAGAATTCAGTAGAAGGATTGATTCGAACCATGCCAGGTGTAATTGGACGAAGTGAATTCAGTAGTCAATATAATGTTCGTGGCGGTAGTTTCGACGAGAATCTTGTATACGTGAACGGTATTGAAGTTTACAGACCTTTTCTTGTGAGGGCTGGCCAACAAGAAGGTCTATCCTTCGTAAATCCCGATATGGTGGAGAGCATTTCGTTCTCTGCTGGTGGTTTCAGCGCTATTTATGGAGATAAAATGTCCTCCGTACTCGATATCACCTACAAGCAGCCCGATGACTTCACAGGCACCTTCGAAGGGAGTTTGTTAGGTGGGCAACTCACCTTAGGTGGACGATCAAAAGATCAACGTCTTTGGGCAATTGGTGGAGTTCGGTATCGCACCAACCGACTCTTACTAGGCGCGCTAGATACCGATGGGGATTTTACCTCCAATTTTACCGATGCGCAATTGCTAGTGGGCTATGTAATTAACTCAGATTGGAGCATCAACTTCTTAGGTAACATTGCACAAAACGATTATCAAGTTCAGCCCGGGACGAGAAATACACAGTTCGGATCCTTTCAAGAAGCGCTACAGCTGACCGTCTTTTTTGATGGGGTGGAGAATTACGATTACACCACCGCTTTTGGCGCGCTGAGCGCTGAATATCAGCCCGATGATGATTTAACCCTCAGTTTTTACACTTCTGGTTATCAAACCATTGAGCGAGAATTCGTGGATGTAATTGGAGCATACCGACTTGGCGATTTAAACACAAATTTGGGTTCTGACGATTTTGGAGAACTCGCAGCAATCCGCGGCGTGGGCGGCTTTCACCAATATGCGAGAAACACGCTAGATGCCATTATTTTCAATGTGGGCCACCGAGGTGCTTGGCATGGCGACGCTGGAAGCTTGTATTGGGGAGCTCGATTACAGAGAGAAGACATTGTAGATCGATACAAAGAATGGGAGTACATCGATAGTGCTGGTTATTCCGTCCAACACAAGCCCACCCAAATCGTTTTCAGCGGTTCAGATACGATTTATATCCCCGATAATACATTGGACATTTGGCAAAATTTCGACACTAGAGGCGCGGTTACCTCTTGGCGCTCAACCGGTTATTTGGAATTTGTGAAGCCTTGGGAATCGAATGAACACGAATATCGCTTAAGTGCAGGTGTTCGTAGTCAATACTGGACTTGGAGTGAGCAAATCACCGTGAGCCCGCGTATTCGCTTGAGCTGGCGACCTGCTGGTTGGAACAAATGGCTCTTCACCTTTGCGAGTGGAATGTATCACCAACCGCCATTCTATCGAGAAATGCGGGATTTAGAAGGGGATATCAATCCAGATATACGTGCGCAACTTGCCATTCACTATGTGGCAGGCGGTAAGTACACTTTTGAAATGTTCGACAGACCATTTGTACTCAACAGTGAAGTGTACTACAAGGACATGCGCAATTTGATTCCTTTTGAAATGGACAATGTGCGCATCCGCTACAGCGCAGTGAATGAAGCGCGCGGTAGAGCATATGGCGTTGACACACGCCTGAATGGAGAATTTGTAAAAGGCGTGGAGAGCTGGGCTAGTTTTTCCTTGTTCCGAGTTCAAGAGGATATTGAAAACGATGGCGCAGGTTACATTCCTCGTCCAACCGATCAATTATTCAACTTCGCACTTTTCTTCCAAGATTATCTGCCCAAGTACCCCACTTTTAGGGTAAACGTAAACCTCGTTGTAACTGGCGGCTTTCCATTTGGAGCACCTCAAACTCCTCGTTACACTCAAACCTTTAGAGCCCCACTCTACCGTCGCTTAGATGTTGGGTTTATCAAAGTCTTCCGAGAAAGAGGCAAAGAGTACAACAGTGCATTCTACAAGAGCATTGATGAATTCTGGATCAGCCTTGAGGTGTTCAACATGTTCCAATCGAGAAACACAGTGAGCTATTTGTGGGTTCGAGATGTGAGCACCGCCAACCAATATGCAGTTCCCAATTATCTCACTTCACGACTGCTCAACCTGAAAGTCCACGTAGCGTTCTAAGAACGCAAAGCATTTCACCATAGACTTGAATCATGAGAATAGCCGAACAGATTCCACACTCTACTTTTCGAATGGTTCTTTACGTGACCGATAAGTATTTCCTCTTGGAGATTGAAGCGGGACCTATGCGCCAGAGCTATCGATACGCCAAAGAAAAATTTCCTTCAGCAGAGAGCGTGAAAGCCACACTTAGCAACGAGTGGCTCGACAAAGTCCACGACCACTTCAACGCGATGTACGTGGATTGGAAGACGACGCTGTGAGAGCTAGTTGGCTTTTGGCTTTTGGCTTTTGGCTTTTGGCTTTTGGCTTTTGGCTTTTGGCTTTTGGCTGAAGATTGCAGAATCATTAGATGATGACCACACACTCCAGAAGAAGTTACCCACAACTGTGCGAATGGCGAGAAGCGAGTAGCGAACAGCCTGAAGGCAAAAAAAACGCCCGCAGCAAACAGCTACCTTGAACAAACCAATGAAACTGTGAAGAAAAGAAGACGCTTATCTGCTGCGGACACTCTATTAAACCGATTCGGGTGACGTTTGTTTGAGAAAGTTGAAAATCTCTGCTAAAGTGGCTTTACCCCGGTCTTTAGCATAGGCTCCATGCACCTTCATATACATCTCCTCTTTCGGAACATCTTGAGATTTTTTCCAGTCTTCAACCAAGGCTTGCATTTGCTTAGGACGTGGACCCCAAGATCCTAGCACCTCAGTAAAATCATCATTTAAGCGGATAATTTTAGGAATACTCCTTGTCCCGTTGGTCAGAAATACATCCATGATTTCAGGATTCTCATCGCGAAGAATGTATCGCACATTTATTTGAGTGCTATGCTGGTCAATCACGTTCAGGACGGGTAAAATTTGTGAAGCATCACCACACCATCCCTCGGTTAAAACCAACCAATTCTCCGGCTGAACTCCTCGGAGGTTGTCTGCTTGCTCTTCAGACAGCTTAACAGTTTTCTCTCCCCTATCCATGCGTTTATCATTAAGCATGGCATACTGAATGAGATCTTCTCCTTGGTTGGGTCCTGTTGTTTTTCCTTCGGCCAACAACCCGGTTATCATTCTTCGATATTTCGAGTAGTTGTATGCGTGTTCAAAGACGTTTTGGAAATCTATTTTTTTCATGATGTGATATCGTTTGATGTCATCTTTTGTTCACTCATATCGACGAAATTAGTGCTTCACACTTACAACGGTTGTAACCTCCATCACCTACCCCCTTTCTGAATTAGAGGATGTGACTCTCATCCCCTATATTTGCGGGACTTAACCCTAATCCCATCCCAAGATGACGCGATCAGAAGAACTCATTGCCCTCGAAAACAAGCACGGTGCTCATAACTATCACCCGCTTCCTGTTGTACTCGAAAAAGGTGATGGAGTTTATGTTTGGGATGTGGAAGGAAAGCGTTATTTCGATTTCTTAAGCGCCTATAGCGCTGTTAATCAAGGACATTGCCACCCACACTTGGTAGAAACCATGACCCGTCAAGCTCAAAAGCTCACCCTTACGAGCCGAGCATTCTACAATGCAGAGTTAGGTAAATTCGACAAATTCATCACTGAGTACTTCGCTTTCGATAAGGTCCTGCCTATGAATTCAGGCGCCGAGGCTGTTGAAACAGCCCTGAAGCTTTGCCGCAAGTGGGGACACGAAGTGAAGGGAGTTAAGGAATCCACAAGTAAGATTATCGTTTGTGATCAGAACTTCCACGGCCGAACCACTACTATCATTTCGTTCTCTTCCGACCCGGATGCCAAAGATGGTTATGGCCCATACACGCCGGGGTTCGAAATCATTCCGTACAACAACATTGAAGCCTTGAAACAGGCACTGGAAGACGAAAACGTAATCGGTTTCATGGTGGAACCTATACAAGGTGAGGCAGGCGTAATGGTTCCTGATGCCGATTTCATTCCTCAAGCGGCGGCTTTGTGTAAGGATAAAAACGTACTCTTTATTGCTGATGAAGTACAAACGGGCATTGCACGTACAGGAAGCCTGTTAGCCGTATGCGGTAATTGCAGCTGTGCCAATGCATGTGAAAAAGGAGATACCTATACTCGTCCTGATATTCTCATTTTGGGTAAGGCCTTATCAGGAGGTATGTACCCTGTATCGGCCATCCTCGCCGATGACGATATCATGCTTACCATACAACCTGGTCAGCACGGTAGTACCTTTGGAGGAAACCCAGTTGCAGCACAAGTAGCTATGGCAGCTTTGGAAGTGGTTAGCAATGAAAACCTCGCTCAGAATGCGCGCAAACTCGGTGAATTGTTTCGTTCAGAAATGCAACGTATCGTTGACAGTTCATCAATTGTTACCAAAGTTCGTGGCAAGGGCTTACTAAATGCGATTGTAATCAATGATACACCGGATAGCAAAACAGCTTGGAATATTTGTGTTGAGTTGGCAAGCAATGGACTATTAGCCAAGCCTACACACGGTAATATTATTCGATTTGCTCCTCCTTTGGTAATGACTGAAGATCAGATGCAAGAATGTATATCCATCATAGAAAAAACCATTCGCTCCTTTGACGGATAATGGACTTGCTTTACTTTCGCTAATCTGAAATGCAGGTGGTCTAGCCATTTGTGCATTGTATTTAGCTTATCAAACCTACAGGATGTACGTCAGCATTACTAAAATCCGACTTAAGTCGCCATTTCATATTTTTCCCTTTTTCGTCAAGGTGAATCGCATCACTTCCCAGCTTAAGAAATCGAAGTGTAAGAAATACAGACTCAATGCGAGCTTAATGACGCATTACACAATGACGCTATGGCGAACTAAAGAGGACATGCGTGAATTTGTGGAGTCGGGCGCCTATGGCAAATACCTCGGCGACATTTCCAAGGTGGCAAGCAGTTTCACCACCACAACGATGGACAGTTATAACCTCATTCCATGGAAAGAGGCTAAATCCATCATTCAAAAAGAAGAAACAAGGCGCAAGGCTTCTTAAACTCTTTGCAATGTTGTCTGTTTCAGTTTTTATGAAGGAACAGGATATCGATCGCATCATTGAGATGGCTTGGGAAGATCGGACCCCATTTGAAGCTATCGAATATCAATACGGACTTAAAGAAAATGAAGTACGCCAATTGATGCGCGAGCACATGAAACCATCATCTTTTAAAATGTGGAGAAAGCGCGTCAAAGGCCGAGCCACCAAGCATCGCTTGAAGCGCCCCTTCCTCAAGGGCCGATTCAAATCTAGCAATCAAAAATTCTAGTCTTTTACTCACTACTTCCATTACCTTTGCTTCATGGGAAGACGGTCTAAAAAGCCCATTGTACTGGAGAATGTCCATGTACATGGTGCAGGTGCTAAGGGTAAAGGCGTAGGTAAAACAGACGACGGCAGAGTCGTTTTCATTCAAAATGCCGTGCCTGGCGACACCGTTGATGTGCGGGTGTTCAAAAAGAAGCGCTCGTACTTCGAAGGGAAAGCCATAGAATTCAAAGAACTTTCAAAAGATAGGATTGATCCTGAATGTCAGCATTTTGGCACTTGCGGAGGTTGCAAATGGCAAAACTGGTCCTATCATAAGCAATTGGAGTACAAAGAATCCGAAGTACAAAGCAACCTGACACGATTGGGTCACGTGGAAGTGGATGAATACCTTCCAATACTCGGTTGTGATGAACCCTTCTTCTATCGAAACAAAATGGAGTTTTCCTTTTCGAACAAACGATGGATGACACAGGAAGAAGTCGATTCTGGCGTTGAAATCGACAAGCCCAATGCACTTGGATTTCATATTCCTGGAATGTGGGATAAGGTGCTGGATATTACGCACTGCCATCTTCAGCCCGACCCAAGTAATGCCATCCGGAACTTTGTGAGAGACTACGCTCTCCAGAACGGTTTGAGCTTCTATGATTTACGTAATCAACACGGACTCCTTAGAACCCTCATGATCCGAACAGCCTTGAGCGGAGAAGTCATGGTTCTCATACAGTTCTTTGACGATGAAAAAGAAGCCCGTGAAGGCTTGATGGAAGCCTTAGTTAAGGAGTTTCCTGCCATTACGGCCATGTTGTATACCATCAATCAAAAAGGCAACGATAGTATTTACGATTGCGATATTGAGACCTTCTCTGGAAGAGACCACATCTTCGAAGAGATGCCTGCCTATTATCAACCTGAGCAAAAGCTCCGATTCAAAGTAGGCGCAAAATCGTTTTACCAGACCAATCCGAAGCAAGCGCATAATCTCTATGTGCAAGCATTAGAATTTGCGGAATTAAAAGGCGATGAGCTCGTATATGACCTCTACACCGGAACGGGAACCATTGCTTGTTTCCTAGCGCAAAAAGCTGGTCGCGTGGTAGGAATAGAAAGTGTACCCGAAGCTATTGAGGATGCTAAATTCAATGCCGAACTAAACGGCTTGAAGAATACCACTTTCGTGGTAGGAGATATGAAAGATGCCCTTACTGAAGGCTTCGTTGCTGAACACGGTATGCCCGATGTGGTGGTAACCGACCCTCCTCGTGATGGCATGCACGCTAAGGTGGTTGAACAATTGCTCAAAATGGAACCTCAACGCATTGTATACGTGAGTTGCAATTCCGCTACTCAGGCTCGAGATCTCGGACTATTACAAGAGAAATACTGGGTTGTCAAATCAAGGGCTGTTGATATGTTCCCACAAACCCACCACATCGAAAACGTAACGGTACTGGAAAGAAAGTAATCATGAAATTAAACGCGAGATATTGGGATCAACGATATGTAGACCAAACATGGGGATGGGATATTGGCTACGCCTCACCTGCATTGGTAGATTACACAACCTTATTCGATACCGGGACGCGAATATTAATTCCGGGTTGCGGTCATGCTTATGAAGCTGAGGCCCTTTGGCAGAAGGGATATAAGAACATTACGTTAATGGACTTCAGTCCTACCGCCAAGCAACGATTTCTCGAACGCGTACCGGAATTTCCCGAAAATCAATTTTTAGTTGGTGATTTCTTTGAGCATTCCGGGTCCTATGATTTAATCTTAGAGCAGACATTCTTTTGCGCACTTGATCCTTCCTTGCGCGATAAGTATGTAGTGAAGATGAACGAATTGCTTCCAGCTAAAGGTCGCTTAGCAGGGGTGCTTTTCAACTTTCCGCTCACGGAGCAGGGACCACCTTTTGGCGGAAGCGAAGCGGAATATCACGAGCGCTTCCAATCCATTTTCGACATTGTGAAAATCCAACTTTGCTACAACAGCATCAAACCACGGGAGGGAAAAGAGTTCTTTTTCGAATTGAAAAAGCGAAGCTGAATCGTCATATAGCGCACTTCTTAGTATCTTCCAGCGTAATTGAATAATCATGAGCACAGCTACAACCATTGTAATGGATTCGGCCACCGTAAACCGCAAAATTGAGCGTATCGCGTGGGAAGTCTATGAGCGACATATTCAAGAAAGTGAAGTGTATGTCATTGGAATCGCTGAAAGCGGTTACAAAGTAGCCGAGCAGATTTTATCCGTACTACAAAACATCTCCAAGTTGGACTGCATCTTACTCAAAATGGAAGTGAACAAGCGCAATCCAAGCGATGATGTGGTACTGCATGGCGAGCTATCTGCCTTAGAAGGGAAATGTGTTGTGGTAGTAGATGATGTACTCAACAGCGGGTCTACGTTGATTTACGGCGTTCGTCACATTCTTCAATCCGACATAAAAATGTGCACTACGGCTGTACTCGTAGATCGAAATCACAAGCGCTATCCGATTAAAGCAGACGTGAAGGGCATGTCTCTTTCCACTTCACTTCAAGAACATGTTGGGGTAAAGTTCGAAGGAAAGAACGCAACGGTTTACCTCGACTAACCTCTCTCCCATCTGACCTTATCGGCAATTGGTGATAGACGTCGACCTTGAGGCCATTCTCCCGTGTATTCACCTATGTACAAAAAGCCCATAGCCGAATCTCCCTGATCGGTATCCCATCCAAGGGCTTCCGTTAAGCGGTTGTCATATCCCATTGCGCCCGTACTCCAATACGCTCCCAGTCCTTTCTCAGATGCAAGCAACCACATATTCTGAACTGCAGCCGCTACCGCTTGAACCTCTTCAATGGCTGGAATCTTAGGATTGCTGCCACGTTTCATGCCAATGGCGATGATATGCGAAGAGCGTTCCACCCGCGCTCTAATTTTGGAATACCGAACGTCGTTCTCACCATGATCCTGAACGTCCAGTTTGTAGAGTAAATCGATGAGCTTCTCCTTGCCATCTTCAGTAAAAACTACAAATCTCCATGGTTCGGTGTAGGCATGAGTGGGAGCCCAGTTCGCCGCTTCTAATAGCTCTCTTATGACTTGATCATCAAGGGTGTTTCCGGTGTAACGATCCGGCTTTATGGTCCGGCGTTGTTCTATAATATCCTGGAGTGACTTTTCCATGCTTTTAGTATTTCTTGAGCGATTTCGAGTGGAGTTTGACTTTTACCAAATACGATGTAATGTGCACGTTCATAATAAGGTCTACGATCAAAGATGTGCTTGGCAACAAACTCCGGCAGGTCTTCTGCCTTAACACCGTCTAACAGTGGTCTGTTCGCTCCATTGGTTTGCAGCCTTTGAACCAATGATGATATGGGCCATTGAAGGTATACCACGAAAGCCTTTTCTAGCATCAGATCCATGCTGTCGTAATAACAAGGCGTGCCTCCGCCACTCGCTAGTACAAATGAGTCTCGGTCTAACTGTTGTTTCAATACTTGGTATTCCGATTTACGAAAAGCCAGTTCTCCCATGTTGCGAAGGTATGTGGATACCTTTCCCCCTACTTCCTTTTCAATCTCAGCATCCAAATCAAACATGGGCGTGTTGGAAAGTTCAGAAAGCGCTGAAGAAACAGCGGTCTTACCGCTCGTCATATAGCCAACAAGTACTATTTTCATTCAACAAATGTACGCTGCAGAGTAAATGTGCTTCCCTTTAAACTTGATTTTTAACGCCTTGAATTCTCCTCTCGTATTTTCTTCATTTCAGGGTTTGGTGATAAGGATAAAGCCCGTATATTTGCACCCGCTTTCGGAAGATAGTTTGACAGCAATGACTCGATAGCTCAGTTGGTAGAGCAGCACACTTTTAATGTGCGGGTCCAGGGTTCGAGCCCCTGTCGGGTCACTAAGAACGGAGGAGTAGTGTTCTGCTACTCCGTTTTTTCTTTTACACAGAACACGTTTAGCCCAGGTGGTGAAATTGGTAGACACGCCATCTTGAGGGGGTGGTGAGCATTTGCTCGTGCTGGTTCGAATCCAGTCCTGGGCACTAGAATCCCGTTTTTCAGCGGGATTTTTCTTTTCTATCCTTCATTAGACTTTCTCATTCCCATATCATTTTCCGGCAAGTTTTTGACACCTTTGATTCATGGATAAAAATCAAGAGACCACCTCATCCACCACTCCTAGCTTTCAGATTCCAAAATGGTATTTGCGATATGTAAGCTTTCTTGAATTCATTAGCTTCAAGTTGGCCGCCACGGAAATCAGAAAGCGTTTTTTTACGCCTATCCCATTCTCTCTACCCAAACGTGAACGACCATTTATTGATGAAGCAGAGAAGAAAACGCTAGAAGTTAAAGGCCGACAAATCACTTTACGCATCGTTGGTGAAGGAACTAAAGTGGCGGTTTTTATTCACGGGTGGTCGGGACGAGGTTCCCAAGTGTATGCCATGGCACCGGAACTCGTGAATGCAGGCTATAAAGTAGTTACGATCACAGCTCAAGCGCACGGAAACAATCCGGGTAAACGCACGCACATGCTGCAATTTACCGATGCTATACTCGCCACAGCGGAATATGTAGGCAAGGTAGATGTGCTATTAGCCCACAGTTTGGGTGGTGCGGCCGCCTTCAATGCCCTCAACCAAGGTTTGCAAGTCGAAAAGCTCATCATTCTTGGCGCCCCTTCTTCCATCATTGATGTGGTGAAAGACTTTTGCGAAAAGCTTAAACTGAGTGAGAAGTACGAACATTATCTCATTCAATACCTCCGAGATAACTATCAAGAAGATATCGAGGCGCTTGCTCCCCGTGAACTAGCCAAAAGAATGTCGGTTCCAGGCATGATTGTACACGATAAAGATGATATCGATGTGGGATACGCTCAAGCCGAGCGATTACATGCCAATTGGAAGGGTTCGGAACTGATACTCACGGAAAGACTAGGACACCGAAGAATCCTTAGCGACACCGATGTGGTTAACGCGATCATTCGTTTTGTGAATTCTTGATTGAATGGATTTTCGCATCTTGTAGTGGTGAATAAATTCTTGTTCTTCTTTATCCTTTTGGCATCTTCCCTAAGTGGACAGATTACTCGCAATGCCTGCACAGATGTACTTCCCGTTCGCATTGTAATCTTGGGTTCTTCAACCGCTTCGGGTGCGGGTGCAAGTCATCCCGACAGTGCTTGGGTAAACCGATACCGCAATGAACTCAAGAAGATCAATCCAGACATCGAAGTGATTAATTTAGCCGTAGGTGGTTATACCACCTATCGGTTGATGCCAGATAATTTCGCCACCCCGATGAATCGTCCACCGATTGATTCAGCCAAAAACATCACCCAAGCTCTTTCGCTAAACCCCGATGCAATTATCATCAATTTACCGAGTAACGACCGGCAATGGCCCATGAACGAGCAGCTCTCGAATTTCGATTCACTTTACAATCACAGCTGGAATAACGGAGTGCCGCTCTATGTGTGCACCACCCAGCCTATTGCAGGAAATTGGGCGGCGTATCAATCAGCAGTAAAAGATTCGATACTTCAAAAATTTGGATCCAATGCCATTGACTTCTTTACTCCTCTAGCGGACTCTGCAGGCAATATTATTCCCAGCTATGCTGCCGATGCAGTTCATTTGAACGATTCGGGACACGGAATTCTATTTCAACAGGCTTGGAACAAAGACTTATTAATCGACATCATTCCTGGGAAAAGTGGCGTAGATGTGATGGGGGTTGATCTGTTCATTCAAGGTCAGGCATGTGCCGGGCAAACGCAATACAGCGTGAGTTTTGCCAATATTGGCGATGCAAACTCCTCTCAAGTGAGCATCAAAATTGTGAAAGACGGAGTAGATTCATTGATCGCAATGGTTCCGTTTAATGTGACCTCCTGTTCGAAGCCCACGGTTTGGTTCGGCGACTCCCTCACTCCTGGTACGCACCGCTTTGACGTTACCATATTAGAACCCACCGACACCAACGCATCGAACAATTCCTTCACGGTATATGAGACGTTTTATGAACGAGCCGAATCAGGAATTCCAAGCAAACAGTATTTCTGCGCAGGAGATACCGTTTACATGCCTACTGCTCCCGTATTTGGCGATACACTCTATTGGAACAATACTGCCAATAAAAACATCACCCCTTCACCATTCCCCATTACGGCAGATACTGCGTTTTTCGTAAATGCAGCAACGGGGCCTTTTACCTATCAGCGTAATTTACAAGCCGCGAGCACGCACAATATTTCCTTTAATGGAAACATGTTCAACTTGATAGCAGATAGCGCACTCACGCTCAATGAAATCAACTTTGTAGGTGCTTCTACGGGAACACTCTACCCGGCCATCGAATGGATATCGGGAAGTTATCGCGGGAGAGAAAATCAACCTCAACTTTGGAGTCGATTGGCAGCCGATACAGTTGTGGTAAGTCAGATTAATGATTCCATCACTTTACCGGTCAGCTTAACTTTCTCGCCAGGAGACACCATTGGATTTTATGTGCACTTTCTGGCTAGTGGTCAGCGGTTGCGATACCAAGGAAGCACTCAACCCATTACTTACGGCAGTTCGGCACTTCAATTTGCATCCGGTAGCGGAATATCGTACAACTACGGAACGATATACGACAACCGCTCTATTGCTGCTTCATTTGCCTATAGCTATGGCTTTGATCGCGATGGTCAGTGCGCAGAGAGTCCACATTATGTGCAGTACTTATTGGATAGTCTGAAGTTCGACTGGCCCACCGATACTGTTTTGAATTACAGCGGATCACTCCTTCAAGTTGATCCTGCCTACAACAATGTAGAATGGACTCATTTAGATTCCGGGGTTGTGCTTTCTACATTGTCCATGCTTTGGGTGGATAGCACCACGTCGCTTAACGACTTCAATTTGGGCATCCGGCTATTATCTCCTTTGGGATGTTACTATGCTGACACGGTTCGCGTTCAAATGGAAAACGACTTGTCCGTTGCAAACCTTGAATCGAGCATCAAGCTTTATCCGAATCCGAGTGCTGGAATCATTCGCTTGGCGGGCTTGACTGAACCTCATGCTTTCCGACTGATCGATTTTCAAGGCAGAACGAGCAGAACAGGAGTTCTTCTTTCTTCAGATGCTGAACTCGACCTAAGTGAACTTCCGAGTGGCGTTTATGTTTTGAAACTGACGACGGCGAATTCCGAGCAACATTTTCGCGTGCTTTTAACAGATTGATTTGAAAGTAAGCACCACAGGGTTCGTCTACATCGTAAAACAAATGCTATGACTTCCAAGACGATCTTATTGATGGCATCCATATGGATGAGTTCTGCATGTACGGCACAAACCGACACGAGTACAATCCAAAAATCCAGTGAAGAAATGACCGAATACAACGTCCAAAAAACAGAAGCCGAGTGGCGTGCTGAACTCACGCCAGAACAATATTACGTTCTCCGCCAGAAGGGCACCGAGCGCCCAGGAACCGGTGAATACGACCTTCACTTTGAAGACGGCGTTTACACCTGTGCAGGTTGCGGCGAAGAACTCTTTGCAAGCGATAGCAAATTCGATGCACATTGCGGCTGGCCAAGCTTCGACCAAGGCATTGCCGATGGAAAGATTATCGAAAAGCTAGATAAGAGTCACGGTATGATTCGCACTGAAATCTTGTGCGCAAACTGTGGGGGTCACCTGGGTCACGTTTTCAACGACGGACCAACAGCCACAGGCCTACGCTACTGCGTAAACTCCGCGAGTCTCGACTTCCAAAGCGAAGAAGAAATACAGGAAGAAGAACAAACCGATGACGCGAACAATGACGCTTCATCCGAAGAAACCCAAAATGAAGGGTAAGTAGCATTTGTGTTTTGAAAAAAGCCGACAAGG
>CBFHVA010000004.1:122523-173966 GCA_965659415.1 Phaeocystidibacter sp. | reverse complement strand
GCTGAGCAGTTCACCGGATTGAAAGGTGTGTTCGTTGACATCAAGGAAACGATCAAAGGCTTCAACATGATCATGGACGGCGAGCTCGACCAGTATCCAGAAGCAGCCTTCAACTTGAAGGGATCTATCGAAGAAGCAATCGAAGCAGGTAAGAAGATGCTTGCTGAAGCTGAAGAAGCCGTAGCCTAATAATTTGAGAATAGTGCCGAGAGGATGCAAGTCCCCTCGGCCTTTCAATACACAGCCACATGTATCTCGAGATTATCACACCAGAGAAACAGATTTTTCAAGGAGATGTATCAGCCGTGCAGCTTCCAGGAGCTGATGGTTTGTTCCAAATCTTGAACAATCACGCACCCATCATTGCAACGCTCACTAAAGGAGATGTGAAAATCAACTTGATGGCCGACCACAACACGTTCAACGATCTTTCAGGTGACATGATCCCTGACAAATCAGACACCAAGGTGGTAAGATGCTCTATTTCAGGAGGTGTAGTTGAAATGAAGAACAACAAGATTATTCTTCTCGCCAACTAATTGCTGAGAATCACAGAAAATTCCAATAAACACTCGCTTCGGCGGGTGTTTTTTTTTGATATTCGCCCGCTGAAATATAACTGAGACCCCTATGAAGCATTTCAGCTTAACCGCAATTCTAGCCTCTCTCTCTTTATTATCACTGGCACAAAACGCAGACACCTCTTCGCTAATAGATGAAGTTCAGGTGTATGGTCAAAAGTCGGCCACCGAGCTATTCAATGCCCAGCATGTTGAAGTCATCAACAGAGAGCAGATTGAAGCCACAGCCGTTATATCTGTCAACGAATTATTGGAGTACGCGGCATCTGTAGATGTGCGTCAACGTTCACCTTTTGATGTGCAGTCGGACGTGAGTGTAAGAGGCGGCACATTCGACCAAACCCTTGTGATGTTGAATGGCGTGCCGATGAACGACCCACAAACCGGTCATCACAACATGAATTTGCCCGTGGCGATTCAAGATATTGAGCGAATTGAAATTCTACACGGCGGAGGATCCCACCGCTATGGACCATATGCCTTTAGCGGAGCCATCAATATCATCACCAAAACCACAGCTTCGAACACCATCAGCCTAGAAGCTGAGGCGGGTGAATATGCATATAACAACCTAACTGCTTCTGTTTCACATAAACGAGGCGATTTTAGCGGACGTGTGAGCGCAAATCGTGGTGCGTCCGATGGATACTTACCAAACTCGGACTTTGTTCGTCAGAATGTTTTGGCAGAATTCAACTACGCTTCCAATCAATGGATGATTGGACTCCAAGGCGGAATAAACGATAAGGGCTTTGGCGCCCAGAACTTCTATTCCAGCGCCTTTCCCAATCAATACGAAGCGACCCGAACGTATTTTGGAGCCTTGCGTGCAACTTATGCCTCTGAAGACTTCCTCTTGTACCTCAATGCCTACAGCCGCACACATACCGATCGCTTTGAACTGTATCGTGAAACTGGCGATGGATGGTATGAGTACAACGAAGCTGCAGGCCTCTATATTCGGGACAATGATACAGCCGCTAGTTGGTATCAAGGACCAAATTTCCACCGTTCTGGTGTTGAAGGAGGAGAGGTAACTGGCGTGTACACCTCTGCTTTCGGAAAGACGGAGGCCGGCTTTGATGTTCGCAATGAGTTCATTGTTTCCAATAATCTAGGGATGGATATGGAAAATCCCATTCCGGTGGAGGACACACAATTCTCGTATACCAAATCAGATCGCCGAATTAATAGTGGGCTATTCATCCACCATAACGCTCAATTCAATCGTTGGGAAATGAACGCTAGCCTACGCTATAACATGAATTCCGCCTTTGGAAACGAATGGCTACCAGGCGCACAACTCTCCTATCAATCCAGTGAGAGCACTCGCTTTTATGCTTCCTACAATCGCTCATTCCGACTACCTACTTTCACCGACCTTTATTACAGCCTTGGTGGTGCCCAAGGATCCATCGATTTGCAACCTGAATATTCACACAACTACGAGTTGGGCTTCAATTACCAATCTAACGGCTGGTTAGTGGGTGCCAGTGGTTTTCTCAGAGATGGAACCAACATGATTGATTGGGTTGTACTGCCGGATGATAGCACCAACACTTTGCAAGCGCAGAACATCACCGAGTTGACCATATATGGAATGGAAGCTCAGGTCGCTTACGATTTCGATTCGGCTACCAAAAACTACGTTCGTCAAGTTCGACTCGCGGCTACAGTAATGCAATCACCTACCGATGAATTTGAGTTTGAGTCCTTGTACGCCCTTGACTTCTTGGCAGCAAAAGTGAGCCTGAATGTGAGCCATGAATTGAGCTATGGACTTGCCCTATCATGGGGTGCCACCTATCAGAGTCGAAACGGAACCTACAATGATTTTTCAACGGGGTTGGCTACGGAATACGAAGACGTCATATTACTCGATGCGCGTTTGAGTTACACTTACAAGGACCTTCAGCTTTACTTTGACGTGAACAACATCCTTGATCAAGTTTATCAGGACCGCGGCAATGTCCTCCAAGCAGGACGTTGGATGCGAATTGGACTTACCTACAACTTGGCCTACTAAGCAAACTGGTCGTTTACTCATTGAGGCATTATTTTGTGTACTAGGTCACAAAACAATGCCTCATTGCATTGTATCTTGCAGATAAGAGTTGGTTATCAGCAGCTCGTAGAGTATCTGGTGTTGGCTTGCCTAATGATGCTCAATGATTGGTTTTTCAAGATTGAATCTATTTTAATAAGCCTCGCGTTCACAAGCCTGATAACCAACCTAAATCAGACCCTTCGCGTAAGGGATTGAGAAGAATAGTATAACACGTCTTTGTTAAGTTAAAATTCAAATCATGAAAGGCTTTACATATATCGTTGGCTTTATTGCAGCCGCATTCATTATCACTTCCTGCGAAACGGAAGAACCGCCTACCGACCCGAATCCAACACCAGACGGGAAGGCTACACTCGTCATTGACTTCGATTACGTTTGGGCAATGGCAGGTAACTCGTTTGAACTTCAAACGGATTTAGTTCATCCTATGACCGGTGATTCGCTGAATTTCTCCACTTTCAAGCACTACATCAGCAATATCAAGTTGATCAAATCGGACGACACAGAATGGGTAGAAGACGAAAGTTATTATTTGCTTGATTTGGCAGACCCGTCATCTACCATGTTAACGATTGAAGATATCCCAGCGGGATCCTATAAGGGGATCGAAATTACTTTTGGCGTGGACAGCGCAAGAAATGTTAGTGGATCGCAAACCGGAGCTCTCGACCCTGTATATGGCATGTTCTGGACATGGAATTCAGGCTATATCATGCTAAAGGCTGAAGGCGCTTCTCCTCAGTCTTCAACTGGACTATTCAGTTATCACCTGGGTGGCTTTACGGGCGACCATAAAGCGGTGAGCACTCGCGTATTGAGTTTTCCCAATAACACCTCTCGAGACGTGAAAGATGGAGAGCAACTTACGGTAAGAATCCAGGCAAATCCTGCACGATTGTTCCACACCTACGGGAGTGTTTCAAATGGACACACCATGCATTTGCCAGGCAGAGACGCTGGGATCATGGCGAATGATTTCAATAGTTGGACAAATATTACCGAGGTTTTATAAATGAATCTCCGCAAAAATCTAAAGGCGCTTACCCTACTCTTGGGTAGCGCCTTATTTGCGGTTTCTTGTGAGTTCGAGTCCAGTTCTGCAGACTTCGCATTCGAGCGCCCAGCTGAATTTCCTGAAGTCAGTTACAACAATCCCAACAATAAAGTTACCAAGGCAGGTTTTGAACTTGGACGAAAACTCTTTTACGAAAAGGCCCTGTCTCTAGACAGTTCCTTGAGCTGTGGCAGTTGTCATCATCAATCCAATGCATTCTCAGACCCTGGAAATGCCTTTAGTACAGGCGTCCACGGAAAACTTGGGCTTCGCAACACCCCTGGACTTTTCAATCTAGCTTGGCTTCCTACTTTCATGGCTGATGGCGGAATAAATCATCTGGACATTATGCCCATGGCTCCGATAACAGACAGTCTTGAGATGGACTTGTCGCTCATGGAAGCGGTCAACCGAATTGCAATGTATGCAGACTATAAAAAGGATGCAGAGGCTGCATTTGGAAGCGACTCAATAACCAGTCAAACCATCTTCTACGCCCTCAGCCAGTTTATGCGCATGATGATCTCAGATCAATCAAGGTTTGATCAATTTTATAGAGGGAATGCTTCATTCTCGAAGGAGGAACTAGCCGGTTTAGAACTGTTCAATCTCAATTGTAGTACTTGTCATGCCACTCCCCTTTTCACTGATTTTCGCTTTGCGAAGAATGGCTTAGACCCTATTTCTGAAGATAAAGGTCGAGGTAGAATTACGCAAAACGAAGCTGATTATGGGAAATTCAAAGTGCCTTCCCTGCGCAACGTAGCCTTGACAGCTCCCTATATGCACGACGGACGATTTGAAACCTTATCCGAAGTCATTGAGCATTATAGTGAAAACATAAACCCTGAAAATGCCGATGCGCCGCTAAGTGCACCGCTTGGTTTTACTGAAGAAGAAAAGAAAAACCTGGAAGCTTTTCTAAGAACACTCACTGACGAGTCCTTCATTGCCAATCATCTATTCTCAGATCCGAATCTTTAGCATTCAAGATTCTCGATGGAAAAACTTCAGCGTACTTCCATCTAAACACCGGGCGATATACACCCCTGCTTCTAGTGGAACCGGCATAATACTCTCCCCGCTGATATGCTCGCGCAATACCACTACACCGTCAATGGAAATCAACTCAATTTCGGTATTGAATCTGCCTTGCCAATGCAGTGCGCCTTCAGCGTAGTATAGAAAGTTAGAAAGAAGCAAATCTGGTAAATCCAAGTTTTCAGACCAGTGAAGTTCAAAATCCCCACCCAGTGCCCAAACTTCCGCAGGCACAGATTCAAGAGGATATCGATTGGAATCGTGAAGCCAAAAAAAAGCTTCAGAAGCGCTGTTCTTTAATTCAACCTGCATCGCATTAAAACCCAATTGTCCCGGCTCAATTCGGAGTCCAGCGAATCCGGGTTTCTTTAACGAAGCGCGATTGATCACAATGGATTTCCCGCTTGCCTGCCAATACATCTCGGAGCGCTGCGGGTCGCCCCCTTGGCGCATCAACACATCCAAAGAGGGATCGAAAGCCGTGTCCGCATCATCTTGAAACACCATCACAACTTCTTCATACAACGAGTCGGTCATGAGCAACTTCATGCGCAGTAAAGGCTGAGTATGCTTCAGGATAGGTAAATCACGATTGAGTGCTACTGCTGCCGTATCCCAGGTTAGGGCTCCTGATTTACCATTGGCGCAATAGTTCCAAACGCTTTGACCTGGCATAATGAAGTTGCTGCCTCCCCCAATGGCCACCGTCCCGTCGGACGAAGCAAAATCGCTTTGTGCATCGTTCCACACGTAAAACGAGGTTCCAATTTGAGTCCGATTAATGGATGCCCAAGCGATAGGTGCTAAATAGGGATGCCCCACTAAGTTCCATCCCAAATCATCGTCCGAAGCATCGGAATCATCGTCAACGGTCAAGGTGAGGCTCTTGTGACGATCATCAAGATTCCCACGCATACTAATTATATAAGGCAACTGGGTGAACTGTGCATAGGAATTGGTTCCCATGTACATAGACACTCCACCTTGATGATGCACCGAATCCGCCGATCCGAGAGCATTCCATTGGGTGTTAGCGGCATCCCACCGGTATACACTTGGCGAGGAAGAGCCAGAATACCTCATCCGAGTGAACTGCTCACCCCAATGCTCCACGGTATTCTTTACTGGCGAGTGTAAAAACCGCCATCCCTCTGAACCCGAAACATACGACTGGCGCGTTACCGTTCCCATTAGAGGGCCTTTTATCAGGGCAGTGCCATTCACATTAGCTCTTAAGAATGCTTCTCCCGTCACTGTTACCGAATTTGCCTCATTAATGTGAAGGTCCCCTCCTGCATTAATCAACAGATAACTCACCGTCACATTTTCGGAAATGCGCGCTATGGCGGTTGTGTCCTGAATATGGATGAACACATAATCATCCCATGCGCTAGGCGCGGTACTCCATGCCCCTGACTGAAAGGTTATCCCTCTAGCATCAGTGATCAGTAGCGAAAACTCTTGAGGATTGGCAAGGGTTCCATCATGCGAAACACGAAGGGTATACCAACCGGCCGACATGGATGCCGAAGGCCAGTCTATGCGCTCGACGTTGTCCACTTCATTATCTCCGCGCCATGCGCTGTTACCTGGATTCGCAGCACTGAGCTTCCAAGGCTGGGCTGCCAAAGAAGGTGTTCCTGTCTCCTGCCACAATTCCAAGTTCAAATCATTCACCAATATGGCTGTTGAGTCGTCCAAGTCAGTGGCGTCATATTGCAGAGACGGTGTGCTTCCCATCGGATCTATCCAAGCTAATGTAGCTCTGAAATCTGTGGTTCCATCATGATAAAAGCGGAAGGTGACGGTCTCGCCGTTCTCAATTTCTGATTCCACGATGCGCTGTTCACCGTCAGCATTGAGGACGTGCCGGGCCGCATTCACAGCGTTTGGCATTCCCCAGCCCGCACTGGCATTGGGAGAAGAGTTCGCGGTAGCGGGATCTGCCGTTTGGATAAGCAAGGCTTTCACGGTTGACGAGCGCATCCATCGCCCATACTCATCCATATGCAACTCTTGCAACAAAGCCACCAAACCCGACACAGTTGGCGCCGAGTAGGACGTGAAGGAAGTGCCAGAAGTCAATTGCCCTGGCGCCACCAAATCAGGTTTAATTCTGGCATCATCTGCGGGTCCGTATGCCGAGCTGCTGTTCGCAAAAGAGATATCTGTATAGGTCGAATAGCCTCCAGAAATATTATCCGCGGCTCCAACCACTAGCGCATTCTTAGAGACGTTATCTCGAGAAAGACAATCATAACCATCGGCTCCACCATCATCTTCAGGAATGGGGATAGACCGACTCAGAATGGAAAAAGAACCCGCGTCATAGTTATAAACCGAAAACGGCGTGGCCACATGCACCTCTTTGCGTTCATTGCCAATGGCTTTAACCAAAGTATGGTATGGATGCTCGGCACAAATGGAATCAAAGGTGCGCGACAAGTTTCCATAGTAGCCAAACTTGTAATCTTCGGTTTCGGAAATATCGATCACACCAGACCAGAAGTTGCCCGCCGCATTCCAACCATGATTCTGACTATGACTGTGATTTGACACCAACAAGTTTCGGCCTCGAATAGCGTCGCCCAGTTGCTGACCAATGGTTTGATGGGTCGAGTTTAGGCCATAGACGTACACGCTAGCGTCGGGAGCAACCCCTTCTTCACTTGGCGTAGTTACCCCTTTAGAGGTCAGTATTTTAACCACTGTAGTGGCGTGACCAGATATATTTCCTGATTCTGTATTCTGAATATGGCTGAGATCTGAAAGTGTTGAGTCGGATAAGAAAGACCCTCCTCCAGCATCGGCCTCAAAAACGCCCACTGGAATACCCTCGCCTCGTAAACTGACGCCAACTGAGCCTCCAGATCGAAGTTCTTGAATGCCAAGGCTCGCTTGTTGTGTAGTTGTTTTCTGCTGTGCAAAGGTTGCGCTCCCAACGAGAAGTAGTAGTCCGGTAAAAGATGCCTTCAGGTAAGAGATCATATGGCTAAAGGTAGCAAAAACAGCAGGCTACTTGAGCTTTTTGTTCTGCTGATGGCGGTCGTGATCGCGCTCGGTTTTGATTTGCATCTTTTTGTCAAATGCCGATTGCAAATCCGTACCGGTTTGGTTAGCCAGACAGAGAAGTACAAACAGCACATCGGAAAGCTCCTCACCGAGATCTTTATTCCTGTCGCTCTCCTTTTCACTTTGCTCTCCGTATCGTCGAGCAATGATTCGGGCGACCTCTCCTACTTCTTCGGTGAGTTGAGCCATGTTGGTCAATTCGTTAAAGTAGCGCACCCCGTGGTTTTGAATCCATTGGTCTACTACCGCTTGAAGTTCTTCTAATGGTTTCATCATTCTTTATTCTTACTATCCATCCAAATGGTTACAGGACCATCATTCACCAGGGCCACCTTCATATCGGCACCAAAAATGCCTGATTTCACAGGACGATCCGAAATATGCCAAAGGTGATCCATAAAGTACTCGTACATGGCTCGAGCATGATCCGGCTTACCTGCCTTGATATAGCTAGGGCGGTTGCCTTTTTTATACGAAGCGTGGAGGGTGAATTGACTAATTATCAAGAATGACCCCTTAGACTCCATAATAGGTCGGTTCATCACGCCTTCAGCATCGTTAAAGATCCGCAGCTTGGAAAGTTTCCCACACAACCACTGTGCATCTTCTTCGGTATCAGCGTCTTCAACTCCTAAAAACACGAGCAATCCCTGACCAATAGCCGCAACTTCTTTTCCCTTTGCGGATACGGAAGCTTCACGAACTCTTTGAATCAGGATGCGCATGATTTACTGGCCTAATCGATCTATAACTGCAGCCTTTTGGGCTACTTCTTCCTCTGGATTTGAACGAACAAAAAGTCGGGTCCACTCACCATACATAGGATTCGGAAAGAGCACAAACTTCTGTAGTAAAACTGCTTCCATTTCGTCCACGCGGGCCTTGCCAAAGTTTTCTTCTCGTCCTTTAAAGTCTTCTTTGAAGTCTCTCAAATTATCTCCGCAAAATAGCACAATTGAGTTCGAGCTTTCCACCCGAGCGCGACGATCGGACTTGTCCGACAAATCACTGTCCATAAGCAGAATGTGGTCGAAATCAGCGAATGGCAATTTCAGATTCTCCAAGTTTTGTTGAGTCTCGGTAAAATGTTCCATTGAGCGATTGCTGATATAGAAAATCTCAACTCCATTGTCTTGACAATAGTTTAGAAAATCAACTGCTCCTGGCAGAGCTTGTGCATTGGAGGCTTTCACCCACTCTTCCCATGAACTCTCACTGAAAGTCGATTGATCCCGTATCAGTTGAATCATATAAGGTGAATTGTCGAGCACCGTTTCATCCAGATCAAGCACAACAGCTGGTGGAAGAGAAGATTCTACTCGACCCATGTTTTCTCGGAGCAATTCTTTAGCCCGAGCATACGATTGCTTGTACATGAAATGTGCCTCTGCCGAAACACTCGACCAAAGAACGGCATCAACAGATTGATTGGCCAGTTGCGAATAGTAATTCACCTCCTCTACTGCTCCCTCTCCACTTCCTGAAGCAGCATCATTCCCTCCGCATGAGGTCATCAAAACAGAACTTAGTGCCAACGCACTTATCATCCAAAATTTACGCATAGTTGTCTTGTCTATATGGATTATCATCTTCATTTCCAGTTACCATCCAAAAGTAACTCTGATATCTTGTTGGGGCCAAAGCCCCCTCATCTAATGCTTGTTTAACGGCGCAACCCGGTTCCTCAAGGTGCAAACAATTATGGAACTTACAATCCTTTTTCAATTTGAAAATTTCTGGGAAGTAATCCCCTATTTCCTCTTTCTCCATATCGATTAACCCAAACCCTCTGATTCCAGGAGTGTCGATAATATTTCCACCGAACGTAAGCTCGAACATTTCTGCAAAGGTGGTGGTGTGTTGCCCCTGACCATGAGCATCGGAAATCCGTTTCGTCCGCAGGTCAAGCTCCGGCTGAATGGCATTGATCAAAGAACTCTTACCCACTCCGGAATGCCCTGCAATCAGAGTGGTTTTATCTTTTAACAAAGCCTCAAACGCTTCCAAATTGTGTTCGTTTACCACGCTGGTGTCAATGCTCGAATAGCCCGCTCTTTCGTAAGCCACTTTCATGTATTCTAGCTCTTGCAACTCTTCCTCCCCGTACAAATCCATTTTATTGAAAACCATCACGGCAGGCACGTCGTAGGCTTCACAAGTGGCTAAAAATCGATCGATAAACCCAAACAATGTTTTCGGATAGGCAACGGTAGTAACCAGCACGGCCTGGTCGAGATTGGCCGCCAAAATGTGAGTCTTCTTACTCAGGTTAACCGACTTCCGCACAATGTAATTCTTGCGGTCGTTGATATGAACAATAACACCTGTTTCTGCACCTTCCTCAGGCTCTACTACCACGCTATCGCCAACAGCAATGGGATTCGTGCTTCGGATACCTTGAATTCGGAATTTGCCCTTGATACGGCAATCCATAGTGCGCCCATCTTCGAGCCTCACCGCATACCAACTTCCTGTACTTCGAACTACCATTCCGGTCATGCGGGTAAAGATAGGAAAGTCCTGCGCCTAGCGGCGACAGGAAAGGTTGTAAATCGCTTGCTGGCGAGTTACAAAAGGTCCCCCGCCTAGCGGCGGAGGAAAGGATGCCAAACAGCTATCGCCGTTTGGCAAAAGAAACTCAGTCGAAATACGGATAGGCTCAGTAACCTTTTCCATTTGCTGTACATTTCAATTCTACGAGGCTTGCGCCTCGCTTTCCGCCAAAAGGCGGACCTTTCCCCGTCTGATGACCGGGACCTCTCAACTAAGCCCCAGGCTTTGTTGATCTTTCAGATCTGCCACATGGCAGGTGTGACCTTTTCTCCGTCGTCAGACGGAGGACTTTCCTATCTTTACCCAAAACAAGCACACATGTCGATTCGCGTTAAAAACGTAACCAAGCTTTACGGGGAACAAAAAGCACTTAACGATGTAAGCTTCGAAGTGAAATCGGGCGAGGTAATTGGATTCTTAGGACCGAATGGAGCAGGCAAATCGACGATGATGAAGATCATCACAGGGTATATTCCGCAAAGTGCAGGTACGGTAGAAGTGTGCGGACTCGATGTGCGAGAAGAATCGCTCGCCGTGAGAAAAAAAGTGGGTTACCTGCCGGAGCATAATCCTTTGTATACGGATATGTACGTTCGCGAGTACCTCGGCTTTGTTGCCGGTTTGCACAGCGCCAACAAGTCGCGTATTGATGAAATGATCGAGAAAACGGGTTTACTTCCCGAACAGCACAAGAAAATATCGCAACTCTCCAAAGGGTACAGACAGCGTGTAGGTTTGGCGCAAGCCATGATTCACGATCCGGAAGTCTTGATATTAGATGAGCCTACCACAGGCCTGGATCCGAATCAGCTCGTTGATATTCGTAAGCTCATTCGTGAAATAGGGAAGGAAAAAACCGTGATGCTGAGCACCCACATCATGCAAGAAGTGGAAGCCGTTTGCGATCGTATTATCATCATCAACAAAGGCACCATCGCTACGGATCAGAAGACCTCCGACGCGCAGCATGCGGAAGGAACGGTAATTCTCAATGTGGAATTTGACGAAAGTGTTAGTGCCAGTGCGCTAAAGAAGATTGCCGGAGTTCGAAGAGTCCAGCATGTGGAAGGAGGCCAATACCTGATCGAGGCTTCAGAAGCCCGCGACGTTAGAGGTGACGTATTCCAATTTGCTGTGAAACATGGCAGAACGATTCTCCAAGTACAGCAAGAGAAATCCAAGTTGGAAGATTTATTTAGAAGTATTACGCAGAAGTAAGACTACTTCTTTCGGAAGAAAATCTGCACAGGTACTCCCGTGAGATTAAAGATCTTTCTCATCTGGTTCTCCACGTACCTTTTATATGGCTCCTTAATGTACTGCGGCAAGTTGGCGTAAATCGCGAAGGTCGGTGCGTGTGTTGGCAGCATCGTGATAAACTTGATTTTGATCTCCTTGCCTTTTGTCATTGGCGGCGGGTTGTCTTTCAAAATCGGGAGTAGTTTATCCATCAATTTGCTCGTAGAGATTTTTTCTACACGGCGCACATATACGTCCATCGACTCCTCCACTGCTTTCAGGACGCGCTGCTTTGTTAAAGCGGAAGTAAAGAAAATGGGGATGTCCACGAAAGGAGCAAAACGCTTGCGTACCATGGCCTCGAAATCGCGCATGGTGTTGGTTTCTTTATCCAAAAGATCCCATTTATTGACAAGCACAACCACTCCCTTGCGATTCTTTTGAATCAAATTGAAGATGGCCAAGTCTTGCGCCTCAACCCCCAAAGTTGCGTCCAAGACGAGCATACAAACGTCGCTGTTTTCAATGGTGCGAACAGAACGCATGACAGAATAAAACTCCAAATCTTCGTTTACCCGCGTCTTTTTGCGCAAGCCCGCGGTATCCAGTAGAACGAAGTCCATTCCAAATTTGGTGAAACGGGTGTTCACCGTATCACGAGTGGTTCCTGAAATATCTGTAACGATGTTTCGCTCTTCCTCGAACATTGCGTTCACGAGACTTGACTTACCTACATTAGGTCGACCCACAATGGCCAATTTTGGCAAGCCGCTTTCTTCGTCTTCTGTATCCTGCTCCGCTGGAAGCTCAGCAACCACCTTATCAAGAAGGTCTCCAGTGCCTGAACCATTAATGGAACTGATACCAAATGGCTCACCCATCCCGAGTTGGTAGAAATCAGCTGAATCGGCCAATCGAGAGGAGTTGTCCACTTTATTAGCTACAAGGATGATTTTCTTCTTCGTTCGACGAAGTAAATCGGCAATTTCCTTGTCGAAATCGGTCAGGCCCGTTTCCACATCTACAACAAAGAGGATGAGATTGCATTCATCAATAGCCAAACGAACCTGACGGCGAATTTCACCTTCAAAAATATCATCTGAACCTTCCACATAACCACCGGTATCGATGATCGAAAACTCCCTACCGGTCCAATCTACACGGCCATAATGTCGGTCGCGGGTTACCCCAGCAACACTGTCTGTAATGGCCTCTCGACGTTGAACGAGTCGGTTAAAAAGAGTCGATTTACCCACATTGGGACGACCTACAATGGCAACGATGTTTGACATGCTAATTTTCTCAGTGGGCAAAGGTATGAAAGTCTTTGGTCACTAGTCACTATTAACCAGTTCCCTACCTTTGCCATATGGCACATAAATCAGGATTTGTAAATATCATTGGCAACCCAAATGTGGGGAAGTCCACCACCATGAATGCTATGCTCGGTGAGCGTCTTTCGATTATATCACCGAAGGCACAGACTACCCGACATCGCATTATGGGCATTCTCAACGAAGAGGATTATCAGATTGTATTTTCGGACACGCCGGGAGTGATCAAACCTGCCTATGCGCTGCAGGAATCAATGATGCAGTTTGTATCATCTGCCTTTGAGGATGCTGATATTTTCATCTATTTAATTGAGGTGGGTGAAAGAGCCTTGAAGGACGAAAAGTTCTATGCGCAGCTCAAGAAAACGAATACACCGTTGTTGATTTGTTTGAATAAAATTGACCGGATTGACCAAGACAAGCTCGAGGAAGAAGTGGCCTATTGGAAAGCGGAATTTGCGGAAGCGGAAATCATTCCATTGAGTGCCTTGAATGGATTCAACACCGATTACCTGCTCGAGCGCATCGTCGATTTACTACCTGAATCGCCGCCGTATTTCGGAAAGGATCAGTTGACTGATCGTACGGAGCGTTTTGTAGCATCTGAAATCATCCGCGAGAAGATTTTGATGAACTACAAAAAGGAAGTGCCATATTCCGTTGAGGTGAACATCGACGAATTTAAGGAAGAGGAAGAGATCATTCGCATTCGTTCGGTGATTTTGGTAGCCCGGGAATCACAAAAAGGCATTATCATTGGTCACAAGGGTTCCAGCTTAAAGAAGGTGGGAACAGAAGCTCGCATGGAAATGGAAACATTCTTCCAGAAGAAAATATACTTGGAGCTCTTTGTAAAGGTGAATAAGGATTGGCGCGATGATCAGCGCAAATTGAAGCAGTTCGGCTACTAGTTGTATAAAACTTCACCAACCCTTGTCCTGTTCAAAAAGTCGTCTTACATTTGCCCTCCCAACAACGAAGACAAGCCTTTTAGGCCGTCAAACATATATCGCGGGGTGGAGCAGTTGGTAGCTCGTCGGGCTCATAACCCGAAGGTCGTAGGTTCGAGTCCTGCCCCCGCTACTAGGAAAAGCCTTGAAGCATTTGCTTCGAGGCTTTTTTCATTTCTACAGAATAACTCATCGGGCTCTTATCCGCCGGCTGGCGGACCAAAAGCATTTGCTTCGAGGCTTTTTTCATTTACACCCTGAGCCAAGTTTACTTGAGCGAAAGGGGGGGGGTGAATGAAAAAAGCAGAAGTGAGCGGAGCGAGATTCGTGCTTTTTCTAGTAAAGCACCCATTTCGAGGACGGCCTGATCCGCCGGTAGGCGGAGAAGGCAATCCTGCCCCTCTTTCCAACGGCTAGCGGATCAAAGCTGAAAAGTTTTGGCTTTTTCTATTTTTATAGGACAAAGTTGGATGGGACAGTAAGCCATTGTAACATCTCAACCTCCTGACATTTCTCCCGCCTTCTCCGTACCTTTGAACCATGACACTAGAAGAACGCATTACCACAGATATGAAAACGGCCATGAAGGCCAAGGATAGAGATACGCTAGAGGCCATCCGAGCCATTCGAGCAGCTATATTAAATGCCAAAACCGAAGCCGGTTCAGGTGGAGAGTTTAAGGATGAAGATGGTATGAAACTTCTCCAAAAGTTGAAAAAGCAACGCGATGACGCCGCCGCCATTTACCGCGAGCAAAACCGCGATGATTTGGCCGTAACCGAGGAGTCTCAGTCAGAAATTATCGCCAAATATTTACCCGAAATGATGTCGCCGGAAGAGCTAAAAGCCGCCATTGCCGAAATCATTGCGCAAACCGGTGCTCAAGGCATGGGTGATATGGGGAAAGTGATGGGCGCTGCAACAGGCAAACTTTCAGGCAAGGCAGAAGGCAAGGCTATTGCCGCTGAAGTACGTGCTCAGTTGCAGTAAGGAATCCCGATTTACTTAAGATCAAGAGCCAGTTCAGCTTCGGCTAGAGCTGGCTTTTCTTTTTGAGTAAACCGGAAGCGATTGACCATCACCGAAACAAAGGTGACCACCGTAATGGAGCTCAACGGCATTAATACGGCTGAAAGCAAAGGACTGAGAACGCCTGTCAGTGCAAAGCTCAAACCCACGATATTGTACAAGAATGAAAGTCCGAAGCTCCAATAAATGATGCGCTTGGTGTAACGAGCAAGTCGGAAAAACTCAGGAAGACGTCCGAAGCTGGAAGACTTCAAAATGGCATCGCTGGCTGGTGTAAAGTTGTTAATATCCTCCGCGATACTGATGCCTACCTCGGCTTGATGCAAAGCTCCTGCATCGTTCAATCCATCACCTATCATGGCTACTCGATATCCAAACTGCTGCATATTGGAAATGGCGCTCAACTTATCCGTAGGAGATTGCTTGAATTTCAATTTTACCTCGGAACCAAATAGGGCTCGAAGCGCGCGTTCCTCGCCGTTATCGTCGCCAGTAACCAAGGTTTGCCCCACATGTTTTGAAAGTTTTTGTATTACCTCCTCAGCAGAACTACGGAAGGCGTGATAAATGGTAAAGTGACCAAGTATAGCTTCATCCTTCTTCACGTAAACCATACTGGCATTCGGAGTGGCTGGGTCATGTTGCTCAAGCCATTTACCCGAACCCAGCTTCCAGAATGCTCCATCAAATTTGCCCTGTACGCCCTTGCCAACCACCTCCTGGTAATCTTCCAAGGACTGATCTTCATAGGTATGCCCAAGCCAAGCCGAGATTCTAGAACTTAGGGGATGTTTAGACGATTTCATGAAACTCGAAATCACCTGATGGTCGGAGTCCGACAATTTCTCACCCGCCCATTCCACTCGACTTTCAGCCACACTGGTGAGTGTACCCGTTTTGTCCCAAACCACTTTGTCGATTTCAGCAATGCCTTCTACCACTTCGGCCCTTTTGAGGTATAGGCCTTTTCTTCCCATTAATCGCAAGGCATGGCCGTTGGCAAACGGAGCGCTGAGAGCCAGGGCACACGGACAAGCTACAATTAGAACCGCCGTAAACACCTGAATAGCAACTACCAAACCTGCACTAAAATACCAATATCCAAAGGCCGAAAAAGCGAGCGCAACAATCACCACAACAAAGTACTTCGATACACGGTCGGTCAGGTTTTGAAACCGATCTTTTCGTTCGCCATCATAATTCTGATTGTTCCAAAGTTGGGTGAGGTAGCTCTGATCCATGGGCTTCTCCACCAAGACTTCTAAAGCACCTCCACATTGTTTACCTCCGGCAAAAACACGATCGCCAATTTGTTTTTGCTCAGGAGTAGATTCACCCGTTACAAAGGCATTATCAATGAGGGGCTCACCTTTGAGAATAACTCCATCAACGGGAATGATTTCTTCGTTACGAATGTATATCCGTTGTCCCTTTTCTAATTTCTGGACCGGCACCACCTCTTCGTCGTCGTCATTCACAACGGTAATACCCAAGGGGAAATAACTCTTATAGTCACGTTCAAAAGATAGCGACTCATACGTTTTCCGTTGGAAGAGTTTACCAAGCAATAAGAAAAACAAAAGCCCAGCCAATGAGTCTAAATAGCCGCTCCCTACGCCGGTTGCAATCTCATATGTACTTTGTAGAAACAGCGCTGTAATTCCTAAGGCAATGGGTTGATCAATGTTGATTCTTTTGAGTTGTATACCGCGAAGAGCCGTATCAAAATAATCACGTGCGCTGTAGCCAATTACAGGTAAAATCAATCCCCAACTCAACCATCTGAAGAATGTCGCATAACGCATCAAACTCTCATCATCCGGATAAAAATACTCAGGTAAAGCCATGAGCATGATGTTCCCGAAGGCGAACGCAGCAATACCAAATTGATATATGGGTCGCTTGTCTTTGGCACTTTTCTGTGTATTCTCTTCACCATCCTTGAGGCGGATATGCGGCGGATACCCCACGTTGCGCAGTAGTTCCGCAAGTTCTTTCAGACTCATCTTGTCGTGTCGGAAACGGATATGGGCCATTCTCTTACTGAACTCAACGCGAACGGTGATTACCGAGGGGTGGATCTTGTGTAATCGTTCTAGCAACCACAAACAGGCGCTGCAATGGATAGCGGGAAGGAAGAGGCGAACTACGCCGATTTTACCATCAGAGAAATCAAGAACCTGATCTGCGATTTCAGCATTCTCAAGAAAATCAAAATCCGCTCCTTCTTCAACGGGCTTACCCGGCTTATCCTGCCGATGATAAAATGACTCCATGCCATTGGCCCAAAGTAAGGTGTACACGGACTTACAACCATGGCAACAAAACACTTTGTCGTCAAGCGTAATCTGAGTTGAGCAAGAGGCTCCACAGTGGTCACATTTCATTTCCTTCGACATATCTCTTCTGAAAGAATTACTCAAAAATCGGAACACACATTCAGGTATACCATGATATTCGTCACCCAAACGAAAAAATAATATGAGGTAAAACGAACAATTTTTATCTTTGGATGTATGCCCAACAAGACCACACACAACCCGGTACCATTTGACTGTGCCAACTGCGGCAAACGCCACCTGTCCCTTTTAAAGGACTTGAGTCCAGATGAGGTTACAGAGCTGAACAACGTCAAAGCCTGTACATCATTCCGCAAAGGACAGGTTTTGATGAATGAAGGATCACGTCCAAACGGAGTGTACTGCATTCATTCAGGGAAGGCCAAGCTGCATCGCATGGGTCAAAATGGTAAAGACCAGATCATCCGTTTCGCCGTAAACGGTGATTTAGTCGGTTATCGCTCGCTGCTCAGTGAAGAACCCCTGTCAGCTACGGTTGAAGCTCTTGAAGATTTACACGCGTGCTATATTCCAAAGCACGTACTCTTTGAGTTTCTCGAGAAGAATCCCAAGTTCTCCTTGAATATTCTGAGAATGGCTTGTCATGAACTCGGTGAAGCTGGCAAGCTGATTACCGACATTGCTCAGAAATCAGTTCGCGAACGATTGGCCGAGGTGCTCCTCGTGTTGAAAATCCAATTTGGCACCAATGAAGAAACGGGTGCCATCGATATTTCACTCACAAGAGAGGAAATTGCCAACATGATTGGCACGGCTACTGAGTCGGTTATTCGCTTGATTTCCGAATTCAAAAGTGACGGACTCATCGACGTGAAAGGTCGACACATCACCTTGCTTGACGAACCGCAATTGGTTCGTGTGGGAAAGGTGTTCGACTAATCATTTCTCTCAACGCTTGTCAAGTAAACCGCTGGATGTGTTATTCGTTGCGCGTTTGAGCATCTACCACAGCCATGGCTACAATGTTCACGATTTCGCGAACACTAGCTCCCATTTGTAGTACGTGTGCTGCTTTATCTAAACCGATCAGCATAGGCCCAATAGCCTCTGCCGCTCCCAATGATTGCAACAATTTGTACGAGATATTTCCCGATGCCAAATCTGGGAAGATGAAAATATTCGGCTTGTGATTTACCAAGTCAGAAAATGGAAAGACCTCTTTCAAGAGTTCATTATTCACAGCAAAGTTGGCTTGCATTTCTCCATCCACAATTAAATCGGGATCAATCTCTCGAAGCTTCTGAACCGCCTGGTTCATCTTCGTTGGCACCTTCCCATTGTGACTTCCAAAATTGGAATAACTCAATAACGCCACTTTTGGTTTTAAGTTGATACGCTTCACAGTATCTGCCACGGCCAAGACAATATCTACGATACCCTCGGTGTCGGGTTCTTGATTGATTGTGGTATCAGCAAAGAAAATAGGTCCCTTTTTAGTGAGCATGATGTACATGCCCGCAACGCCCTTATGATCGGCAGGACCTAAAATTTCCAAGATAGGACGCACGGCACTTGGGTATCGAATACTCAATCCTGTGATAAAGGCATCCGCATCACCGCGCTTCACCATCATTGGACCGTAGTAATCTCGGCGCTTCATAAGGCGCTTGGCCTCAAAAAGTGTAACTCCGCGACGCTTTCGATCTTCGTAGAGGTGTTCCGCGTACTCCTGCGCTTTTTCTGGCTGTGTTCGCGGATCAATCACGGTCATGTTTTCCAAAATGCCCAGGTCATACTTCTCATCGATCTCTCGAATCTTGGCCTCATCTCCTAAAAGAATAGGATGTGCAATTCCCTCTTCAAAGGAAATTTGGGCCGCCTTGAGCATTTTAAATGAGTCCGCTTCTGAGAATACCACACGCTGCGGATTGGCTCGAGCCTTTTCCATCGCCAAGCGAATGAACTTATCATCTCTACCCAATCGATTGATAAGCTCTTCCTTATATCGATCCCAACTGGTGATTTCGTGACGAGCAACACCCGACTCAATGGCAGCCTTAGCTACGGCAATCGCAACTGTGTAAATTAACCTTGGGTCAAATGGCTTTGGAATGATGTAATTCTTACCAAAGGACATATTCCGCATGCCATAGGCCAGGTTTACAATCTCTGGAACGGGCTCTTTGGCCAACTGCGCAATCGCATGAGTGGCAGCTAGCTTCATTTCTTCATTGATCTTGGTAGCTCGCACATCCAATGCGCCCCTGAAAATGAATGGAAAGCCCAATACATTGTTCACCTGATTCGGATTATCACTTCTCCCTGTGGCCATAATTAAATCATCACGGGCGTCAAGTGCATCGTGATAATCAATTTCTGGATCCGGGTTGGCCAAGGCAAATACAATCGGTTCAGATGCCATGCTTTTCACCATTTCTTTGGTGAGTACACCGCCTTTTGACAATCCGACAAACACATCTGCATCGGCAACGGCCTCTGCTAAGGTGTTTAGCTTGGTATCTCGAGCAAACTTCTGCTTTTCCGAAGTAAGTGATTCACGATCGGTAGTAATGACTCCTTTACTGTCGAGCATCAACAAGTTCTCCGGCTTTACTCCCAATGACAAGTAAAGCGAAGCACAACTCACAGCAGAAGCTCCTGCACCGTTGAAAACCACCTTCACCTTATCAATGCCTTTTTCAACTATCTCTAGGGCATTCAACAACGCTGCGCCAGAAATAATCGCCGTACCATGCTGGTCATCGTGCATTACGGGGATATCTAATTCCTCCTTTAGGCGCTGCTCGATTTCAAAGCAATCTGGGGCTTTGATATCCTCTAGATTTATTCCTCCAAAGGTGGGTCCCAACGCCTTCACCGTTTGAATAAAAGTCTCTGGATCCTTGGCGTCGAGTTCGAGATCAAAGGTATCGATGTCAGCAAAAATCTTGAAGAGCACTCCTTTTCCTTCCATAACCGGCTTACTAGCAAGAGGACCGATATCACCTAAACCCAAAACAGCGGTTCCATTCGAAATTACGGCCACCAAATTGCCTTTGGCTGTGTACTTATACGCTGCTTCCGGATCTTTTTCAATTTCCTTACAAGGCTCTGCAACACCTGGCGAATAGGCTATACTCAAATCGCGCTGAGAATTGGACGGCTTACTTGGTATCACTTCGATCTTACCTGGGCGAGATCCTTCGTGATACTCCAATATATCTTGCTTTCTTATCTGATTCTTCTTGGCCATAGGATACGGTTAAGGATACAAAGGTATCAAAAGGGTTAAGGGAAGCTTGAACGGAGGGTATTAATAAAGGAAGTTCTCGAAGGGAAAACGCTCAGCATGAATTCCAGAAATCACCTTGTACATGACTTCGCGCAAGCTGTCCATGTTTTGCTTCTTTTCAGCGGATATGAATACAGCATTCCCCCCGAGTTTCGACATCCATGTACGCTTCCAATCATCAATGGTGAAGTACTTCTCCTCTTTTTCAACCTCGGGATCAATCACTTCTGGTTCTTCGTGTTCGTACAAATCAATCTTATTGAACACCATGATGGTCGGTTTCTCATGCCCATCTATTTCGGCAATCGTTTCGTCCACCGATTGAATGTGCTCCATGAAATTTGAATGTGAGATATCCACTACATGCAGAAGCACATCAGCCTCGCGCACCTCATCAAGCGTACTCTTAAAGCTCTCCACGAGTTGTGTGGGCAGTTTTCGAATGAACCCCACGGTATCGGACAACAGAAAAGGTAAATTTCCAATCACCACCTTTCTTACAGTTGTATCGAGGGTGGCAAACAGCTTGTTCTCAGCTAATACCTCGCTTTTCGCCATGCGGTTCATTAGGGTACTTTTTCCCACGTTGGTGTAACCAACAAGGGCAATGCGCACTAAACTACCTCGGTTTCCGCGCTGAGTTGCCATCTGTTTATCAATCTTCTCCAGCTTCTTTTTCAGCAAACTGATTTTTTGCTGAATAATTCGGCGGTCGGTTTCAATCTGAGTCTCACCCGGACCACGCATTCCGATCCCTCCTTTTTGACGTTCCAAGTGCGTCCACATTCGGGTTAATCGCGGAAGGAGATATTCATATTGGGCTAATTCTACTTGCGTTCGGGCGTAACTGGTTTGAGCACGGGCCGCGAATATGTCGAGGATGAGGTTTGTTCGATCCAGTACTTTGCACTTGAACATTTGTTCAATGCTCTTGAGTTGCGACGGGGTAAGCTCATCGTCAAATATGGCCATGTCGATGTCGTGGTCCACTATGTACTTGTGGATTTCGTCCATCTTTCCAGAGCCCAAGAAGGTCTTGGGGTGCGGAGTGTCTAGCTTCTGCGTAAATCGCTTTGCAGCATCGGCTCCTGCTGTATCGGCCAGAAATTCAAGCTCATCCAAGTATTCTGCGCTCTTCTCCTCGTCTTGCCACCTATTGACAATTCCAATCAGAATACAACGCTCTCTTTTGAGGGATTTCGCCTTGCGTTCAATCATGCACCGGGAAGTTCAAATAGTCTCTCCCAAGGAACTCTGCTCAAAATCAGAAGCAAGCCAATTCCGAAGAAAATGAGCAGGTGGCGGAATTTCTTTTTATCCGTGTTCTTTCGTTTCGAACCAGCTCTACCCACAGTGATAAGTGCAATGGCGATGATATTTACTGTAATGTGTTCAACAGAATAAAAGCGAAGCGTGGCGTCTGCCATGGCATCGGCCATAGGCAGTGTACCTGGGAAATAAGGCGACTGTACATACATCACCAATCCAATAACCAATTGGAGATGTGCTAGAATGAGCGTCACTAAGCTGAGGGTATTATCCATTTTAGCGAAGGGCTTGTTCCCAAAAAATCCAGCGGCTGATTTGAGTACGGCCAATGTCAATACAATCAACAAAAGAACGGCTAGTAGCCAATGAGTATGTAGAAGTCCTTGATACATAGGATGAAAATTAGATCGCGTTTCGTTTTAATCTCAATCGAGCACAAAGGTACAAAGCACATCGGCACTCACTCCAATATTTTGCCCATTCACTACCTTTCCTCTGCATGGGAGCTTAATACCTATTACTTTCGTGATATGGCTTATTTGCGTAAACGAGACTATTACAACATCGGAATCATCAGCTTGTTTCCACTCGCTTTCTTTACCACTATTGAACTACTCACCAAGGGAAGCGCAGCTGGAGAGCTCGTAAACTCGGTTTATTCCATTATTTATTCGGCGATTATCACATTCGGGCTCTACATCACCAACTCACTGATTGTGCGCTGGCTTCAAATAAAACATCCTTGGCAGAGCGGCGTAGCAAAAAGAGTGATTCTCGAATAAGTACTCTGCACTGTTTTTAGCTCCCTGTGGCAAGCTTTTATCATTTTCCTCAGCTTGGAATTCTTCACCCGGGTAAGCAATGTTCGTGCACATTATGTGAACAACATCGTATTCGGATTGGCCATAACATTTGTGGTGCTACTCATTATATAGGGGGCGTATTTCTTTCGGCTATGGAGAGATAGTTTAACGCGCGTTCAACGAATGGAAAAGCAGCAACTTCAAGCCCAACTCGACCAACTCAAAGCACAAGTTCAGCCTCATTTCTTATTCAATTGCCTAAATACTTTATCGGCCTTGCTGGAAGTAGAAAAAGATATCCCACGGGCCGCAAAATGCATTGAAGAGTTCTCGCTCTTATACCGCAGAATTTTGGAGCAAAAGGACGCACAGCTTATCTCCTTGGAAGATGAATTGCGATTTGTTGATGCTTACTTACTCTTACAGAAAGAACGTTTTGGAACCGCTCTGGAGGTTGTGATAGATATTCCAGAACCTGATCGAGATAAACGCATATTACCTCTTGCCATTCAGGAGCTTTTGGAAAACGCCATAAAGCACAACCGCATGTCGAGAACCGAACCACTCACCATTCAAATAACCTCAGAGCTTCACCATTTGTGTATTTCTAATCCCAATCGGCCTAAAGCGCACCTTCCCCATAGCACAGGCACAGGACTCGAGAACTTAGCCATGCGCTTGCGACTGCTCGCTACACCGAACTTGTCGGTTCAAAAGGGAGAGTTATTCCGGGTTAGCCTACCGCTCATCCCCAAGGATAAAGAGGCGCTAGTAGATGAACAACAAACACAAAACGCATGAAGGTTTGTATTCTAGAAGACGAACATCTGGCAGGTAAGAAGATTGCTCAGCTCATTCGTACGCTACTTCCAGACGCTGAAGTAGGTGAACCTATCGATAGCATTTCAGATGCAAAACGAGAACTGAGCCGAAATTCACACGATCTCATATTAGCAGACATCCATTTAAGTGATGGGCTGAGCTTCGAGTTGTTCGAAAATATGAATCTCGACTGCCCTATCATTTTTACCACGGCCTTCGACCAATATGCATTGAAGGCATTTGAGCTAATGAGCATCGACTATCTTCTCAAGCCGATCTCAGAAGATCAGCTTCGCAATCCCTCGACAAGCTGGATCAATTCAAGAAAGGTGCATCAGCATCTAAAGCTCTGCTGGAGACATTGAGAGAAATTACTACGGGAAAGATTGCTTATAAAAAACGGTTCCTGGTTCCCGATGGTCAACATTTCAAGGTGGTTACCGTAGATGAAATAGCTCACTTTATGGGCGAAGGAAAATTCACTTTTCTGATCGACACTTCGGGTAAGGAATACTTGATTAATACCAACTTGAGTCAATTGGAAGAACAGTTGAATCCCAAGCTCTTCTTTCGGTTGAATCGGGCATTGATTGCTAAAATCGACTGCATCAAAAAAGTACACCCCTATGGTCAAAGTAGGCTTATGATAGACTTGGAGCCGCCTGCCAAAAAGGAAGCGAGCATTAGCTCAGACAAGAGCAGGGCGTTTAAGAAATGGTTCAATCAATAATTCTGAAACCTTCAAGTTGAAATCATAGGATTAGTCGGAGAGTTTGAGTAATTTCCGAATCCTATGCGATCTGCGAACAACGAATTACTCGAAAAACTAGGTATGCGCCGTACTGAAGCGGAGGGTCCGCTTTGTTTATGGTCGCCCGAAAACAATAAATTGATTAGCGGCTATCGAAAGATTAAAAACCGCTTTCAGAAATCGAATGGCGAATGAAAAAGCTATTCGTCTTCCTTTTTTCAATCGTCATTATCTTGGTGGCGATTGTGCTTTTCAATACCTACAACCAGCCTGATCTTCAGCCCGAAATTTCTTCGGACCCTGCTATCGCTGAAGTAGGAGAAGATGCGGTGAAGCACCTTCAGGAATCGCTTCGTTTCAAAACCATTAGTCACCATCCGGCCATGCTCGATTCCTTCGCATTCGATCATTTTGGCACTTGGATGAGGAGCGCTTACCCGGTACTATTCGATCACTTTGAGGTTGATACCGTGGGTACACATACCTACATATTCAAATGGTCATCTGCGATAAATACAGATGTCCTGCCCGTGTGCCTTATGGGGCACCAAGATGTGGTTCCGGCAGACGCTTCCACTTTACACAAATGGCACCATCCTCCTTTCGAAGGTGTCATCGACTCGGGGTACGTATACGGACGAGGCACGTTGGATGATAAGGGAGCCATTGTGGGCATCCTTGAAGCAGCCGATGCCTTGGCCCAGGTGGGATTTGAGCCTGAGCGTGATATTTATTTTGTGTTCGGACAAGATGAAGAATTAGGCGGCCATAATGGCGCTGCCCTAGCAGCGAAACACTTTGAAAGTCTCGGAATCCGATTTGATTGGGTGATGGACGAAGGTGGAATTATTGCTGATGGACTCGTCCCGGGCATAGACAGACAAGTTGCTCTAATTGGCGTTGCTGAAAAAGGAGATATCTCCGTAGATATTACGGCCGAATTCATAGGTGGCCATAGCTCTATGCCGGGAGATACGAGCGTAGTCACCTTGCTGGCTGAAGTAGTAAATCGCTTGAAGGCGAACGAATTTGAACCCACACTTGAAGGACCTATGTCGGGGTTTCTGGCTTATCTCGGTCCACATTCCGACTTCTTAACCCACATGGCTTCTGCTAACCTTTGGGCGTTTGAGGATGTGGTGATGAACAAATATCAAAAAACGGCATCCGGTAGCGCGTTGGTGCGAACCACCGTTGCTCCAACCGTTATCCGTGCTGGAATAAAAGACAATGTAATTCCTGGACGAGGCCTCATCACCTGCAATTCTCGCATTATGCCAGGCAGCACTGCCGAGGATATCCTGCAACATTACAAGGATGTCCTTGAAGGACTACCCGTAACCGTGAGCCTGCATGGAGAAAACAGTGAAGACCCTTCGGAGATATCGGATTTCATGGGCGATGCATTCCAGTATCTGGGAACCGCTGCGCGAACGGCCTATGCGGATGATAATATGCTCGTAGCACCCTACTTAATGGTTGGTCAAACCGACGGTAGACATATGAAGTTAGTGTGTGATCGCATTTATAGAATTACGCCATTCCGATACGAGCAGGAAGATTTAAGTCGATTACACGGGATCAACGAGCGAATCCGAATCGAAGATTATGAAGACGCTATTCGATTCTATATCCGAGTGTTACAGGGATTATAATCCGATAGATTTCTAGGTAATTTGTGCCTTTTTGGGAATAAATCCACAGTATGAGTGACAAAGAGTACAACAGTCTAAAGGCGTTTTATCCCTATTATTTGAAGGAGCACAAATTACCCTCTACTCGTCTCTTACACCTTATAGGCACGGGATTACTCATAGGGTCGTTTCTCACCTTTCTTATCACTTTGAACTTCTGGTACCTGTTGGCCGTCCCTTTTTTAGGATATGGATTTGCTTGGGTAGGTCATTTCTTTTTTGAAAATAACAAACCGGCCACATTCAAATACCCGGGTTATTCATTAGCCAGCGATTTTGTGATGTTCTGGGAGTTGCTCACCCGACAAATCCCCTTTGACGGAAGGTCATAAAAAAACCCGACCTCTCTGCGGCCGGGCTTAACTCTTCGAATTGCACTGGCTATTTAAAAGCAGCATGCCCAGTGATATCCATACCGGTAATCAGCAAATGAATGTCATGTGTTCCTTCATACGTAATCACAGATTCTAAGTTCATCATGTGACGCATGATGCTATAATCTCCAGTGATTCCCATACCACCTAAAATCTGACGAGCCTCGCGTGCTATTTTGAGAGCCATATCAACGTTATTGCGCTTGGCCATTGAAATTTGTGCCGTAGTCGCTTTTCCTTCGTTCTTCAAAGTGCCAAGTCTCCAAGCCAACAACTGTGCTTTGGTGATCTCCGTAATCATCTCGGCCAACTTCTTCTGCTGGAGCTGGAATGCCGCAATCGGTTTGTCGAACTGGATTCGCTCTTTCGCGTAGCGCAGAGCTGTGTCGTAACAATCCATAGCTGCTCCAATAGCGCCCCAAGCGATGCCATAGCGAGCACTGTCCAAACATCCCAGTGGTGCGCCAAGCCCGGATTTATTTGGAAGGAGGTTCTCCTTTGGAACTATTACGTTATCGAAAACCAATTCTCCCGTAGCACTGGCACGAAGACTCCATTTGTTATGTGTTTCAGGGGTGGTAAACCCTTCCATTCCTCGTTCCACGATTAAACCGTGAATACGGCCTTCCTCGTTCTTCGCCCAAACGACAGCTACGTCACAGAAAGGAGCATTTGAAATCCACATTTTTGCTCCGTTGAGCAGGTAGTGGTCGCCCATATCTTTATAGTTGGTTACCATCCCACCTGGGTTGGAACCAAAGTTCGGCTCGGTCAATCCGAAGCTACCCATGAACTCGCCCGAAGCAAGTTTTGGAAGATACTTCTTGCGTTGTTCTTCAGACCCGTAAGCAAAGATGGGATACATCACCAACGAACTTTGTACTGAACAGGTTGAACGCACACCCGAATCACCTCTTTCAATTTCTTGCATCATCAAGCCATAGCTGATTTGATCTAGACCTGCACCTCCGTATTCCTCTGGAATATAAGGTCCAAAGGCACCTACTTCGGCTAAGCCTTTCACCAATTGCTCGGGAAATGCGGCACGTTGAGCGTAATCCTCTATGATAGGTGATACATCACGCTTCACCCAGTTGCGGGTAGCTTCACGAATGAGCTTGTGCTCATCGGTGAGCAGGTCATCTATTTGATAATAATCCGGAGATTGAAACAAGTCTTGAGCCATGTTGTTACATTTTGAACTACAAAAGTAAACCTTCGCAACTCACAAGCAACCAATTTTCGAAGGAATACGTACTAGAAATCGAACTTAAATCACAATCAATGAAACGAATTTTATCCTTAATGGCTGTATCCTGCCTTGCCATCTTAGGCACATCCATTCCAGCATTAACGAGTTCAGGCGGATCCCCTAGGGGCCGATCTGGCTCTCCGGCCAGCAGTGGCCGAACGTGTGCCACTTCGGGCTGCCACAGTGGGCCCAATGTTTCATCTCAAACAATTAGCATAACAACAGATATTCCTGCCTCAGGGTTCGAAGCGAATACAGATTACACCATCACCGTAACAGCCAATACAAATGGAGCTACGGGCAATCGCATTGGTTACATGGCTAGTGTAGAAGATGCCAGCGGTGCTCACCAAGGTACGCTGAGCACGGCTGATAGCCGTTCTCAAAAAGCTGGGGACTATATGACTCACCGTTCTTCAAGCTTGACACCAACCGGAGGCTCTAATTCTTGGGATTTTGCCTGGAACAGTGGATCGGCTGTGGACGGAACAACCGTTTATGTGGCTGTAAATTTTGCCAATGGCAATGGTTCCACTTCTGGCGATGAAGTAGATGCGACCTCCTTGGCACTTAACAAATCCACTATCGGCCTAAACGAGAATTTGGCTTCCGACCTCAACATTTTCTCGAACACAAATCAAGAGACCATCATTCGGTATGAAAGTTCGCACGTCGGACTCATGGAATGGTCTATTTATAACCTCAACGGCCAAATGGTGGCTTCGGGAACTGAAGAATCACTTGGTGATTCAGGGGAAATATCCATTTCAAACGCTGCCTGGACAGGTGGGATTTACATTCTTCATTTGAAAGGAAATGACCGAATCTCAAGTGAAAAGTTTTTGGTGCTTTAAGTTCCGCTTTACACAACTTTAGGAAAACCCGGTGAACAGATGTTTATCGGGTTTCTTTTTTAGAACCCTTTCAATCATCAGGATTGCTACTTTTGGAAAATGGAAAAGATCCCCGTTTCAGCATTACCCTCTGCTTGGCTATTTTGGTTGTTAGTGGCTGGGACTTTAGCCTTGGGGATTTTACGGAAGACCTATCCTCAACAATTTCAGCACCTACTCCGTTCCCCCTTCAAATCGGGTTCCAAGGAGCGTCGAGATATGCGATTTGATGTATTCAACACCACCTTGGAAATTTGGGCCATTGTGGCTGTGGCCATTGGTCTGATGTTCATCCAAAAAGCAGAAATCGTTTTTTCAGACTGGGCGCTCGTTGCTCGATTCGCATTAGCCATTGCCATATTCCTTACGTTGCAAGGGACGGTTTATCAACTCGCCGGATACGTGTTTATCGATCAATCCGCTTATAGCGCCGCTTGGCAAGAGAAATCCCAATTCCTTCGATGGTCGGCAATATGGATTACACCCATCAACTGGTGGTTCAGTTTTGCGGGCGAACCTCGAGAGATGGTTCGCTGGATCGGCGCGGGTATTTTAATCGTCCTCTACGGATGGTCGCTCATTCGACTTACTCGCGTGATTATTAGTCAATCACACCTGCGTGTGTATCACAATATTTTGTACCTTTGCGCCCTGGAAATAACACCCGTGGTGTTGCTTCTAAAAACCCTCTTACCATCGAGTTAGGAACACAACAGAAACGCAGCGCATCAATGAGTAAGGTAAAGACAATTCTGGTATCACAGCCTGAACCGAAGACTGAAAACTCACCTTTTTTCACCCTCGCTGAGAAGCAAAAAGTCAAAATTGACTTTCGCCCTTTTATTCACGTAGAAGGAGTTCTCGCATCTGATATTCGTAAGGAGAAGATTAATCCGGCCGACTTCAACGCCATCATCTTCACTTCAAAAAATGCGGTTGATCATTTCTTCCGTGTGTGCGAAGAAATGAGAATCGAAGTGAGCAATGAGCTGAAGTATTACTGTATTTCGGAAGCGATCGCTTATTACTTACAGAAGTACGTAGTGTACCGCAAGAGAAAGATTTACTACGGCAATGGAACCATCAAGGATTTGATTCCTATGCTTAAGAAGAACAAGGGAGCCGAATTTTTCTTGCCTTCTTCAGACATTCTGAAGCCGGAGATTCCAAATACCTTGGAAGAGAACAAGATCAAATATACACGTGCCATCCTATACAGAACCGTGATTTCTGATTTGAGCGATTTGGCCGATGTTTATTACGACGTGCTCGTGTTCTTCTCTCCAGAAGGAATTCGGTCACTCATGAAGAACTTCCCGGATTTCAAACAAAACAAAACCCGTATTGCTGCCTTCGGTAATTCAACCGCAAAAGCAGTTGCAGAGGCAGGCTTGAAATTGGACATTCCAGCTCCAACTCCAGAAGCGCCTTCCATGACCAAGGCCATCGAGGATTATATCAAAGAGGTGAATAAATAAGTTCACCTATTGTTTCGAACGAATCCCGACCTATGCGTCGGGATTTTTTTTGCCTTCACCGAATCTTGCCGAAACCCTATCTTCGTTACATGTCGAATCGCTTTCCAAAATCTGAGAAGCTCACTCAAAAGAAAATCTTTGAAGTTCTGCTCAAAGAAGGCAAAAGCATCAAAGCTTATCCCGTTCGACTCATATACTTGCCTCAACCACTGAATCAACACAATCCTTACCAGATTGCTTTCGGAGTAGGAAAGCGAAAATTCAAATTGGCCGTAGATCGCAACCGAGTAAAACGGATATTGAAAGAGGCTTGGCGACTTAAGAAGGAAGATTTTCTCGCTGCATTTAATGGAAAGCAATACGCTCTATTGCTGGTTTACATGTCTGACGAAAAACCCTCACTTGACGATTCTTTGGAATTACTTGACCGCATTTTGCATCAATGGCCCAATGAATAATCCTTCCCACACAAGGATTCCCAAAGCTCTTCGTTAATATTGTATCTTTCCTTTCTGCACTTGAACGGTAAACGTCTACCACTATGAATTGGAAATCCAAAGCCATCAAGCGAATAGCTATTGGAACCTTTATGCTTACCCTACTGACCACACTTTCGGCGTGGCAGCTTGATTATTTCGAAATCAACAAGCAATTGGACATCTTCACCAATCTCTTTCGAGAGGTGAACATGTATTATGTAGATGAAACCGAGCCAAGCGCCATGATGGAAGAAGCCATTGGCGAAATGCTCAATGAGCTTGATCCATACACGGTCTATATTCCAGAAAGTGACGTGGAGGATTTTCGAATCCGACAAACCGGTCAGTACGGCGGCATTGGAGCAACCATCCGGGTCATAGGCGACTATGTAGCCATCGAGCAACCGTACAAGGGCTTTGCAGCCGACAATGCGGGCCTTCGTTCAGGCGACCTCATCATTGCTATTGACGGAAAGGACATGAAGGGTGCCACACCTCAAGATGTGAGCAATCTATTGAAAGGAACTCCAGGAAGCTCCGCAGAATTGACTATTCGCAGATACGGCGAAGACCAGCAAGTGACCCTCGTTCGAGAAGACATTCAAGTGAAATCGGTTCCGTACTACGGCATGTTGAACCATGAAATCGGCTATGTTACCCTGCGCAGCTTTACCGACAAAGCAAGTCCAGAAATCATGGAGGCCATCGAAGATTTAAAGACAAATTACGGAATGAAATCACTTGTCCTGGATTTGAGAGGAAACCCAGGCGGATTACTCAGCGAGGCCATCAACGTCAGCAATCTCTTTATCGAAAAGGGTGAAGTGGTTGTGAGTACTCGCGGTAGAATCCGAGAACTCGATCAGGTTTACCGCTCTTTGCGTGAGCCTTTCGACACGGAAATGCCATTGGCCGTGCTAATCGACAAGGGATCAGCTTCCGCATCAGAGATTGTGGCGGGTACAATACAGGACCTCGACAGAGGCATTGTGGTGGGTGAACGATCATTCGGAAAGGGACTCGTGCAGCAAAGCCGCCCACTCAGCTATGGCGCGCAAGTCAAAATCACCATTGCTAAGTATTACACACCATCAGGGCGCTGCATCCAAGCTATTAATTATGCCGAAAGAAATGAAGATGGTTCCGTAGCACGCGTACCGGATAGTTTGCGAACAGCGTATCAAACTGAAGCAGGCAGAACGGTACTCGATGGCGGCGGAATAGACCCTGATGTCAGCGTGGAAGGCGAAAAAATGAGTGGCATTCTATACTCATTGATGCTAAATGGGCATTTGTTTGAGTACGCGACACTCTTCGTTCAAAATCATGAAGGTGAAAATTTCCCGAGCCCGCAAGAATTCCATCTATCGGAAGCCGACTGGAATGCCTTTGTGGATTTCCTCCAGGACAAAGAATATCACTACGAAACCAAAACGGAAACTATTCTTCAAAACTTAGAAAGAGCAGCCGAAAGTGAGAACTATCAAGGTGCTTTGGAAGGAGAAATTGAATCACTAAAAGACGCCTTGGCCAACCAAAAGAGTAATGATCTCGAAACACATCGCGAGCAAATTCAACATATCCTCGAACGCGAGATTGTTGGAAGATACTATTATGAAGAAGGTGAAATTGAATTCATGCTCCGAGATGACGACCGATTATTGGAGGCAATGAACATCCTAAGCAACTCTCAATCTTATCGTGAAATCCTTGCTCCTTAAGATTTCCAAATGGCGTAAAAACACGAAGCTGCGAGAACGAGCCGTCGAGTTCGTCCTTGCGGCTTTCGTCATTTTATTGCCCTTCCAATGGGACTTCCCGCCCATTTCACTTTTCATCATGCTCATTGGCGTGGTGTTTTTCTTTTTCTTCAATGTTTCCTACTGGGCCGCTTTACGATCAGCTCCTTACTTCTGGCCCCTGATACTGTACTATGCCCTCGTACTCATCGGGCTGACCTATTCGGACCACATTGATGAAGGAGCAAAGGATGCACAAGTTCAAATCGCCTTGGTCTCCTGGCCTATAGGAATTGCCGCTCTACAAGCTGTTAATCGAAATATGCTTTGGCGCCTGTGTATGTACTTCGTTCGAGCATTGGCTGTATCTTCCATTTTACTGCTCTACTTAGCTCTTCAACGATACTTAGACGGAGCCACCACCCACACTTTCTTCTACAAAAATCTTTCTGTTTGGCACTTGGTACCTCAGCATTACCTCAGTATGTACTTGAGCTTTGGAATGCTATTCCTGCTGTATCGCTGGTTCTTTTTGAAGGTCGATAAGCGAATTCACATCGTGGAAATAGTGATCTATTTGGCTTTGTTTATCACCATGCAAATATTGCTTAGTGTACGAATACAATGGATTGCACTTCCTTTTGCCTTGATACCCTTAATTGCGTCAGCACTTAAATCCGGTCTGATAGGCAAACAAAGTTTACGCATTGGAGGGATTGTATTGGTTCTATCCATTATGGGGATTGCATTACTCCCGGGTACCCAAAGACGAGTTTTGGAAACCTACCATGAAATTCGATCCATTAAGCGCGTTGTAGATCAAAAGCAAACCAATCACCGCGTGTATTTATGGAGTGCAGGGTGGGACGTTTTCTTGGAGCATCCGCTAATTGGCGCTGGCACTGGAAGTTCTAACGCTTTTATGAATTCTAAGCTGGAAGATGTTGACGCCAAGTTTTGGGATGGGAAATCAGTGTACTATCTTAGAGATAAGGAGTACAACGTGCACAACGTCTTTTTGCAAGCCGCCATGACCTACGGTTTAATTGGCCTCGTTCTCATCTTGCTAATCCTTTTTAAACCACTGCGCGCTGCACTTAAAAATGGAGAGGCATTTACAGCCAGTTTTTTGATTCTAACAATCATCAGCTTCACAACGGAGTCGATGCTAGAACGCCAGGCAGGTGTGCTCTGGTTTGCCGTTTTCTACACCCTCTTAGTGGTGATCAATAGTAAACTTGTAACAGCGGTGAAGAGGTAAACGCCGTGGAATCGATCGAAGTAGGATTCAGTTAGCAATACCAACGCTATGTAGATTGTCCACATGACTAAAACACCATCCGCTGTATTCCAGCCCCTCTGCAAGGACAATAACAACAGCCCCAATAACAAGCCCAACCCTACAGGGCCATAGGTCAGCAATGTTTGCACATACTGATTATGTGAGTTGTAATTTCTAATCAATCCAAACTCATAACCCACCTTTTCAAACTGAGCATTAATGGCATCATGTGTGTCACCTGTCCCCACCCCTAAATAAGGTGATTCTTGATAGGCTTCCATTGATTTCTCCCACATGAACCAGCGTGAATTCTTCTCTGGTACACCCTCATCTGGAGCTTCGAATTCATTGGACACATCTTGATCAAAGCGAGAGGGTATATAATCAAGTGCATAGGATCCAATAAAGATACCGAGTGACAATAAGGCGAGAATCGCACTGGAACGCTGCTTCTTCCACAAACCCCAGCCCGCTGTGAGTATCAACACTAAAGCAAAGGCCATTAGGTTCATTCTTCCCTGGAGAATCCAAAAAACGACAGACAATATAACGACTATCAAGGCCGCCTTCCAATTAACTGTTTTGGTATTGAGTATAAATAACAGTCCTACGATTGCGACGTGGTTCATAAAGTAAGCTCGATGCAAGTAGGGCAGACTCAATTGACTGCCGGTAATGGCATAAATAAAGGACGTATCGGTCATAGTTTGCACTACGTCGATACCCATCAAAATCAAAGAGAATACTAAGCTTGCGGATAGCACTCGAAAAGTCTTTTTACGGAGATCCGGTACGTCGGCAATCCCCAAAATCACAACAGGAATCATCAAAAAACTCAAAAGGGTTTGAACTTGACGCCAACCTTCCGACTGATTATCTGTCCACAACATCCCCAGCAATGCCCACACGAACAACCCTAGGAATGGCAATAGCGTCAAATGCGGAATCCTAGGCTTTTCGATGAACAGGAACAAAAGTGAGAACAGGAAAGCCAGTCCCAAGAAACCTGAAGCTCCAGTTCCCCAAATAGGAGAAAGGAACAGAGACATTCCTGCCGCGTAGAGTATTGCGCTTTTGAGCTTATTCATAGTGGTATACACGCTTTACTCGTGATGATATCGAAGTGAGCACCTCATAAGGAATGGTTCCTGTGCGCTGCGCGTATTCATAAATGGAGATGTGTTCCCCAAAGATCTCCACCTCATCTTCTTCCTCACAATCAATAGCTGTAACATCAACCATAATCATATCCATACAAACGCTACCTACGATTGGAGCTCGTAATCCGTGTATGGTAACTTCACCGCCACCATTGCTCAATCTGCGATCAATACCATCTGCATAGCCAATCGGGAGAGTGGCAATTCGCATCGTGTGCTTTGCCAAAAAACTTCGTCCGTAGCCCACCGAATCGCCAGCCTTAATGGTGTGGATTTGTGAAATCTGCGTAATTAACCTACTCACTCTTCGCAAATGATGACGTTCCCAAGAGACAGAGGTCACCCCATACAACCCGATGCCCAAACGGACCATGTCCAGTTGAGCTTCGATGTAATTATGTATCCCTGATGAATTTAAAATATGACGGACAACTGGGTAGCCTAATCCTTCGACTACCTGATCTGCAGCGAGCTTCAGTTTTTCAATTTGTCCATGGGTAAATGCTTCTTCCTTTGGGTTATCGCTAGCCGCCAAATGAGAAAAGATTGTGGCTACGCGTATTCCAGGCATGGCCAGAACTTCATCGGCAAGTGCATTGATGTCGGAGACAGTAAAACCCAGACGATTCATCCCGGTTTCAACCTTGATATGAATGGGTACTGCGCTGGCAAAAGCATCATCAGAGTGATTCTGTACCGCCCGATGGAATGCTTGCAAAATTCGGAACGAATAAATCTCTGGTTCTAGATCAAACTCAAGAATCTGGTCGAAGCTCTCCTCATTCGGATTCATCACCATGATTCTCGACTTAATTCCTGCCTTTCGGAGCGCAACTCCTTCGTCGGCATAGGCAACCGCAAGCCAGTTCACATTCTCAAACTCAAGGAGACTGGCAATTTCTCCGTAACCCGATCCATACCCAAACGCCTTCACCATCACCATGACTTGAGTCTCTGGGCGCAGCATTCTTCGATAATAATTCAGATTGTGAGAGATGGCCGAAAGGTTCACCTCCAACACCGTTTGATGGGCCTTTTCTTCGAGCGTATGTGCAATCTTCTCAAACATAAAAGTGCGCGCACCCTTTAGGAGAATATTGGCATGATTCAAATCCAATACGGACATTTCACTCATGAGCGAATCGGTGTTTGAATAGAAATAGGCCGGAATCGTGAACAAATCTTTATGCGCGGAAATCTGGGGCCCCACGCCAATCAGCATATTCACTTGACGTTCACTAAGCATGCGCGCAATTTGAGCGTACAATTGACCTTCTTCTACGCCGCTTTGCTCCACGTCGGAGAGAATCACCACGCCCTTTTCATTTTGTCTTTGATGATGGAGAAAATCGAGCGCAATTCGAATGGATTGCAGATCCGAATTATATGAATCGTTGATGATGAATGACCCGTTCCGTGCCTTTTTCATTTCAAGACGCATAGCTACAGGACTCAGCTTCTTAATCGCCTGTGCCAGCACCTTAGGCTCCAGTCCAAATGCCAAAGCAAAAGAAGCGGCATGCATCGCATTGTCTATTGAGGCTTGGTCTGTAAATGGAAGATGGAGTGATAGATTCGTACTTTTCCAAGTCAAATCGATGCGAACGCCACCCGGCTCTTGAACTACGTCCTCTAAGAGAATATCCGACTTCTTTGGATCGCGTCCCCAGGATATCAGCTGAACCGGTTTGTCCCGATACCTAGTCTGTACTGCGTGGTAAACCTTTTCATCCTCACTGGAATAAACCAGATGCTGGGCCCCTTCAAATAGATTGAGCTTCTCGTTTAACTTTAGCTCTTGGCTCTCAAAATGTTCGCGGTGAGCATCGCCAATATTGGTGAAAACGCCCCACTTGGGCTGCAAGATGTTCTGGAGCTTTTCCATCTCACCTACCTGCGAGATACCCGCTTCAAAAACACCCAACTGATGACCTTCACGCATGTAAAGGACAGAAAGAGGAACGCCTAGTTGACTGTTGTAACTGCGTGGACTTCGGACAATTCTAAAATGGCTGTTCATCAATTGGTGAATCCACTCCTTGACGATGGTTTTTCCATTACTGCCCGTAATGGCGAGCACAGGGAAATCGAAATTCGCCCTCCAATGCTTCGCAAGTGCATGCAAAGCCGTGAAGGCATCGTTCACCACAACATAAGTAGCATCGGAGCGATGCACTTGAGGCAAATGGCTAACTACAAAAGTTCGAACCCCCTTCGCAAAGAGCTCCGGAATATAGCGATGCCCATCGTTCTTGAAGGTTTTCAACGCAAAGAAAACGGTGTCTTCTGGAAAGCTGAGTCGGCGGGAGTCAGTAACCACGTGGCGAACGCGAACCTCGCCCTCCCCATGCAATTCTCCTCCTACGATGGTAGCAAGATCCGACGTACTCCAACCGTCAAGCGTCATTTCTTTTTGTCCTTTAACTCGATAAATGCAGCTCTGCTCACGGGTTCATATTCTCCTTTCTCGCCCAGGAGAACCTTGTCGTCAACGTCGACCTTTCGATGCGAATAATGCGCCAAATTACCTGTATGCACACAAATGGCGTGAACTTTCGTAACGTATTCGGCAACTGCCATAAGGTATGGCATGGAGCCAAAAGGGCGGCCTTCAAAATCCATATCGAGCCCAGCGACTACAACCCGAACACCCTTATTTGCTAAGGCATTACAAACATCAACAATATCTGCATCAAAGAATTGAGCTTCATCGAGACCTACTACCTCTACATCATCACTTACGTGTAATAAGATATTGCCGGCACTCTCTACTGGAGTTGATGTTATCGATTTGTTGTCGTGTGACACAACGGAAGTGTCGTGATACCGCTTATCTACTGAGGGCTTAAAAATGGCAACCTTCTGCTTGGCAATCAGAGCTCTGTTAAGTCTGCGAAGCAGCTCTTCCGTTTTACCGGAAAACATAGAGCCACAGATCACTTCGATCCAACCCGTCCGTTGCTTATGATTAACTGTGTTTTCGAGAAACATTTTGTACTTTCCAATCGCTTTTTCGAATGAAAGCAAAGCTAAGAAAAGCCATCCGCAAAACGTCGGTTACATGTCCAACTTCAACAAGGAAGCCCTAGATCGCATCTGTGAGCAAATTCTCAATTCATCGGAATCACTTTCGGATGATTTAATTTCAAAGATTGAAAACCTTTATGAGGAAGCTCTTATTGCTCAATTCTTAAACGAGCGTCAGCGGGTACATGAAGCCTTGGAACAACGCATTGTAAGTAGGCTAAAAGAGGCACCAAAACCCACACCACAGAAAGCAGAATTCACCGAAATAGAGAGTGAGAAGCCTCTCTCCATGGGAGATGAGGTGAAAGTACTCCCTCATCCGGAAGGTCCACCTAAACCTCAACCTCGCCCTACACCTACCGTTGAGGCGCCTATTGAAACGAAAGAAGCTACAACAGAGGAAGTAGAGGTTTCAGCCCCTGCAGCTCCTGAGGTAACTGAACCTCCTAAAGAAGTGGTTGATGCGCTTAATGGAGGTCCTTCCCAATCTGATAAAGGTTCTCGCCTCGCGAATCTGAACATCGGTCTGAACGACCGCATTGCCTTCGTGAAGCAACTATTCATGGGCTCACAAGAAGATTATCAGCGCGTAATCAGCCAAATTAACACCATGGAAGACTATGATGAGAGCATTGCTTTCATTCAAAATGTGGTGAAGCCTGATTATGATTGGGCCGAGTATGAAGAAACCGAGCAACGTCTACTCGATCTCGTCGGACATCGTTTCAACAAGATCTAATCCAACCCATATAGCCCAAATCTATAACCCCAATCATGCTCTACATTGTACCCACACCCGTCGGGAATTTAGAAGACATGACCTTTCGTTCCGTGCGTGTACTGAAGGAAGTAGAGTTGATTTTGGCGGAAGACACCAGAACGTCTGGAAAGTTATTAAAGCACTACCAAATCGACACACCCATGCGCTCGCATCACATGCATAACGAGCACAAAATCGTGAGGAACTTAGTCGATGAGCTTTCGGGCGGACGAAGCATGGCGCTAATTACCGATGCAGGAACTCCGGGCATCTCTGACCCCGGATTTCTATTGGTTCGAGAAGCGGCAAAAGCAGGTGTTGAAATTCAGACCTTACCTGGGGCAACGGCCTTTGTGCCCGCCTTGGTGAATAGTGGCTTACCCTGCGACCGATTCTCTTTCGAAGGCTTTTTGCCTCCGAAGAAGGGTCGTCAAACGAAATTGACCCAGCTCACTTCGGAAGTCCGGACCATGGTTTTTTATGAGAGTCCGCATAAACTACTTAGGACCTTAAACGACTTCAAAGAACACTTCGGTCCCGATAGATTATGCAGCGTATCGCGTGAAATCAGCAAGAAATTTGAAGAAACTGTCCGAGGGACCGTTGAAGAAGTACTTAACCATTTTGACCAAAATGCTCCAAAGGGAGAATTTGTAGTAGTTGTGGCCGGAGCTTAAACCGAAGCGTGCCACAACTGTTATTCATATATATGACCAGCACCACAAATACGAGTAAACTTGCTTCTTGGTTCGATATCAAGCACAAGCCCTTTTTGATCGCAGGGCCCTGCTCCGCAGAGAGTGAGGACCAGCTTTTTGAAACGAGTAAACAACTGGTTGAATCGGGTAAAGTAAGTGTGATAAGAGCTGGGGTGTGGAAACCCCGGACGCGTCCTGATTCATTTGAAGGTATTGGACCTCGAGCCTTGCCATGGCTAAACAAGGTTCAAAGTGAATTGAACGTGCCTGTTGCGACCGAAGTGGCTAATGCAAAGCACGTGGAGTTCTGCTTAAACGCAGGAATTGATGTGCTTTGGCTAGGAGCACGAACTACGGTAAATCCCTTCTACGTTCAGGAAATTGCTGAAGCATTGAAGGGCGTTGACATACCCGTGTTCGTGAAGAACCCCATTCACGCCGATTTGGGCCTTTGGCTTGGTGCCTTGGAGCGTCTGGACAATATGAACGTGAAGAAACTCGCAGCCGTACATCGAGGGTTCTTCGCGGAAAATAGCGCCCCTTATCGCAACGAACCCAAATGGGAGTTAAGCTTCGCCTTAAGAGCAAAGGCTCCTGAAATTCCAATCATTGGCGACCCGAGTCATATTGCCGGAAAACGCGATTTACTGGAGCAAGTGAGCCAAACTGCGATGGACATCAACTTGGATGGATTGATGATCGAAACGCATATCACTCCCGATAAAGCACTTAGCGATTCTGCTCAGCAAATCACGCCGGCACGACTCGTTGAAATGATCGACCGCCTGGTGATTCGAAATGCCGAACCGAGAAACGACTCTGCTCACTCCCTCCTTGATCAGTTGCGCACTAAAATTGATGATTTGGATGAGGAGATTGTCAAGTTGATTTTCAATCGCATGCAGGTCGTAGAAGAGATTGGTGAAGTGAAGGTGGAGAATGATATTTCCATCTTTCAAATGGATCGTTGGTTTGAGATTCTCGCGAAGCGTGGATTACAAGCTAGCGACATGAAACTCAGTCCAGCTCTGGTTCAAGAGCTATTTCAAATCATTCACAAGTACAGTGTTGAACGTCAAAATGACGTTTTCCAAAACCGTTGAGAATAATCCGTTTGTATTCGTGTGATTGCCAGAAAATCGGCGTGTTCTTTCGTAACATTGCAACATGAGTTCTCCGAAGAAAGAATGGATTTCAACTCCCGAGATCAGTGACCCTCAATTTGACCAACTCCAGGCAAGTCTGAAGTTCGACACTACGCTAACCCAGCTCCTGTGGAACCGCGGAATTCGAGATTTTGAAGCTGCCCGAAGGTTTTTTAAACCGAATGAAGACGACCTATATCGACCTTGGTTGATGAAGGATATGGACAAGGCTGTAGACCGACTCCTGAAAGCTATTCACTCCAGAGAGTCCATTATGGTTTATGGTGATTACGACGTGGACGGGACTACGGCCGTCGCCTTGATGAGTTCATTTCTTGAAGAGTACACGAGTGAAGTGACCTATTATATACCGGATCGATATAAAGAAGGTTACGGCATATCAAAAATGGGAATCGAATTCGCCCGCGATAGTCAGGCAAGCGTCATTGTGGCCCTTGATTGTGGCATCAAAGCTTTTGAGCAAGCTCAATTCGCCAGAGAAAGCGGAATCGATTTAATAATATGCGATCACCATACTCCAGGTGATACTCTTCCTAATGCCTACGCGATCCTAGATCCGAAACGAGCCGACTGTAACTATCCGTATAAAGAATTGTCAGGTTGTGGAGTCGGCTATAAATTATGCCAAGCCATTGCAGAGCGAAAAGGAGCAGCAGCTGATAGTCTGGATAAGTATACTGACTTGCTGGCTGTGAGCATTGGAGCGGATATAGTGCCCATTACCGGAGAGAACCGCATTCTGGCTAAGAAGGGATTAGAGAGGATTAATTCCAGCCCTCGACCTGCCTTTGAGTTAATGATACGGAATGCCCGAAAAACCCAATTCAACATTGTGGATTTGGTATTCACGATTGCACCTAGGATTAATGCAGCGGGCAGAATTCGAAGCGCCTCGTCGGCGGTGGAACTCATGCGGAGTCAGTCGCAAATGACCGCTCAAAGCTTCTTAGCTGAAATCAACGAGCACAATCAGACTCGAAAGAACCTCGATAAATCCATATCCGAAGAAGCCTTAACTCAGGCTCAAGACGATGCCAAAATGTTAAACAGTACCGTCGTTTACAATCCCAAATGGCATAAGGGGGTCATTGGCATTGTAGCTTCGAGACTGATAGAATCGATATTCCGACCTACCATAGTACTCACCGAGAGCAACGGACACTTGGCCGGTAGCGCCCGAAGCGTTCCAGGATTCAATTTATACGACGCTTTGGATGCTTGTTCTGAACACTTACTGCAGTTCGGCGGACATAAATATGCGGCAGGAATGACCTTATCAGCCGAAAAGCTCAGTGACTTTAAAGTGGCATTTGACACTTATGTTGGAGCCCATTTGTCCGACGAGATGAAGGTGCAGCAAATTCAAATTGATGCAAAGTTATTACCGGAACAAATTACCAGTCAGTTTGAACGAAGGCTGACCTTATTCCAGCCTCATGGGCCCCAAAACGACATCCCAGTATTCAGTTGCCCCATCGAAAACGCTCAAGACGTGAAGTTGATTGGCGCAGACAAAACGCATTTGAAATTCAGCCTGAAAGAGATTGAATGCATAGCCTTTGGAATGGGCCACCAAGAAGATTTAGTAAAAAGTGGAGATGCAAAAATGGCCTACCACATCGAATACAATGAGTTCCGAGGTGTTCGCAAAATGCAACTTCGGGTTGTTGACATTCAATAGGTCCTATTGCTCTTTCCCAGAGCGTGTGGAGCCATCTTCATAAAATCGATCTTCGAAAGTATCCTCTAAGGTATAGTCTGATTTCAAAGTAACGATGACCATGCGAATCAAGACTAAAGGGAACACCATTCCTATGAACAGTGCCAAGCGTTGCATCCAATCTAAAGAAGAAGCAACAGCAACCATATAAATGGCCACTAAAATGGAGGTCCCGAGTACCCAGTTGGAAATTCTATCCTCTAATCTTTCCATGCATTATTAAACTGATAGAGAGCACTTTTGTTCGTTCATTTGAACTTCAAAATGAGAGTTACCGTACTTTTGCCACATGATTCAAATTGGGAAAACCCTCGTATCGGAAGATGTGCTTGAAAAAGACTTTGTATGCAATTTGAGCGCGTGCAAAGGAGCTTGTTGTGTGGAAGGAGATTCAGGCGCCCCCCTCCTCGAATCAGAAACCGCCATACTCGACGAGATTCAAGAGTGCGTGATGCCTTTCTTACGTGATGAGGGTAAGCAAGCTATCGAAGAACAGGGTGCTTGGGTCATTGACGATGACGGCGACCAAGTGACACCTCTAGCAAATGGCAAAGAGTGTGCATACGTCATATTCGACGAAAAAGGAACCACCCTCTGCGGGATTGAAAAGGCCCACAATGAAGGTGTAGTGGACTTTAAAAAACCAGTTTCTTGTCATCTATATCCCGTGCGAATCACCGAGTACAACTCCTTCCATGCGGTGAACTATGACAAGTGGGATATCTGTTCTGATGCTTGCACGCTGGGAAAAGAATTGAACGTACCGGTTTACAAGTTTGTGAAAGACGCGTTGATCCGTCGTTATGGCGACAAATGGTACGACGAATTGGACGAGGTGGCAACGGCCTGGTTGAACCGCTAATTTTTTGGTCTCCTCAATCGAGGTTTTTAACAATAGGTGTTCATTTCTTTCTGTCGAAAACCCAAATTCAGGGTTGCATTTTTTCTATCTCACAGAATACGTGGCTTTCGCGAAAGAGGGGTTATGCAAACATGTTGAAAACTCCTACAAATTGTGAATAACCACCCCTTGGTTACTGGAGATGCATTTCCAAGATTTGTAAGAGAACATGACGCAGACCTCGCTGTCCATTGCATGATCTTAGCCTGTTAAAGGCTTGAAAACCAGAAACATACTTTATTTTAATCGGCGTTCCCGAACGGCACGCCCCTAGATAAATTGACGCTATGAGCCAGGTAGAACCGATCTTACAAGAGAATAAAGACCGCTTTGTACTCTTTCCAATTAAGCACCATGACATATGGGAGTGGTATAAGAAATCTGAAGCTAGTTTTTGGACGGCTGAGGAAATCGATCTTCACTCAGATATAAAAGATTGGGAAACCAAACTCAACGACGACGAACGCTATTTCATCAAACACGTACTTGCGTTTTTCGCAGCGAGTGATGGAATCGTTAATGAGAACCTAGCTGAAAACTTCGTAAATGAGGTTCAGTACACCGAAGCGAAGTTCTTCTACGGTTTCCAGATTATGATGGAGAATATCCACAGCGAAACCTATTCGTTGTTGATTGACACCCTCATCAAGGATCCAGCAGAACGCGATCGTTTGTTCCACGCGATTGAAACCTTTGATGCCATTAAGGAAAAAGCCGATTGGGCTCTTCGTTGGATTGAGTCGCCATCGTTTGCCGAGCGCTTGATTGCCTTCGCAGCCGTTGAAGGAATTTTCTTCTCAGGTTCATTCTGCTCCATTTTCTGGTTGAAAAAGCGCGGATTGATGCCAGGCTTGACTTTCTCAAACGAGCTCATTTCTCGCGACGAAGGGATGCACTGCGACTTTGCCGTTCACTTGCACAACAACCACTTAATTAACCAAGTTCCGAAGGATCGCATCAAGCAGATCATTACAGAGGCCTTGGATATTGAGCGTTCCTTTATCACGGAATCGCTTCCTGTAGACCTAATTGGCATGAACTCTCGCTTGATGGTACAGTACCTCGAATTTGTGGCCGATCGCCTTTTGTCGGAATTGAACTGTGAGAAAGTATACAACGTGAGCAATCCATTCGAATTCATGGAAATGATCTCACTAGAAGGTAAAACAAACTTCTTTGAGAAGCGCGTATCCGACTATCGCAAAGCAGGTGTTGGAACCGGTAAAGCAGACGAAGAGAAGGAGAACACCTTCAGCTTTGACGACGACTTCTAGATCGGCACCTCTAAACCAACTGAACAATCAAGCACCCACTGAAACTCCACCCAAAACCCTATATAAAATGCACGTATTAAAAAGAGACGGCCGGAAGGAAGCCGTTAAGTTTGACAAAATCACGGCTCGTATTCAAAAGCTATGCTACGGCTTGAGCCCTCTGACTGATCCTGTATCTGTTGCCATGCGTGTGATTGAAGGTCTCTACGACGGTGTTACTACCTCCGAGCTCGACAGCCTTGCAGCGGAAGTAGCCGCATCGATGACCATCAAGCACCCAGATTACGCGCAACTTGCAGCCCGCATCGCCGTATCCAACCTGCACAAGAACACCACGAAGTCGTTCTCAGAAACCATGAAGGATCTGCACGACTACGTAAACCCAAAAACCGGACTGCACTCACCGCTTATTGCTGAAGATGTGCACGAAATCATTCAAGAAAACGCCGAGTTCCTAGATTCCGCATTGATCTATGATCGCGATTTCTCTTACGATTATTTCGGTTTCAAAACACTCGAGCGTTCTTACCTCCTTCGTTTGAACGGTCAAATTGCCGAGCGTCCACAACACATGTTGATGCGCGTTTCTATCGGGATTCACAAAGATGACCTTGAAGCTGCCGTTGAAACATACGAGTTGATGTCGAAGAAGTACTTCACGCACGCAACTCCAACGCTCTTCAATGCAGGAACACCAAAACCACAAATGTCGAGCTGCTTCCTTCTCACCATGAAAGACGACAGCATAGACGGTATTTACGACACATTAAAGCAATGCGCCAAGATTTCACAAAGTGCAGGTGGAATCGGTTTGAGTGCACACAATATCCGCGCTACGGGATCTTACATCCGCGGTACAAACGGTACTTCAAACGGATTGGTTCCGATGCTTCGCGTGTTCAATGATACAGCTCGTTATGTTGACCAGGGTGGTGGTAAGCGTAAAGGTTCATTCGCTATGTACCTTGAGCCATGGCACGCAGACGTATTCGACTTCCTCGATTTGAAGAAGAATCACGGTAAAGAAGAACTTCGTGCACGTGACTTATTCTACGCTCTTTGGATTCCTGATTTGTTCATGAAGCGCGTTGAAGAAGATGCAGAATGGACCCTCATGGATCCAAACGAGTGTGCCGATTTGCACAATACTCACGGTGAGGAATTTGAAAAGCTCTACCTCCAGTATGAGGAAGAAGGCAAAGGTCGCAAGACCATCAAAGCGCGTGAGCTTTGGTCGAAAGTAATGGAGTCGCAAATCGAAACCGGCACTCCGTACATGTTGTACAAAGACGCCGCGAATGCCAAGTCGAACCAAAAGAACTTGGGTACCATCCGCAGCTCAAACCTCTGTACAGAGATTATCGAGTACACAGCTCCTGACGAAGTAGCGGTTTGCAACTTGGCATCTATCGCTCTTCCTATGTTCATTGAAGATGGGCAGTTCGATCACCAAAAGCTTTACGATGTAACGTACAAGATCACCAAGAACTTGAACAAGATCATCGATCGCAACTACTACCCTGTTCCTGAAGCTCGCAACAGCAACATGCGCCATCGTCCTATCGGCATCGGTGTGCAAGGTTTGGCGGATGCCTTCATCTTGATGCGCTTTCCTTTCACTGGCGAGGAAGCTAAGCAGTTGAACAAGGACATCTTCGAAACCATCTACTTTGCTTCATTAAAGTCGTCAATGGACATCGCCAAAGAAGAAGGTGCGTACGAAACATTCGAAGGTTCACCACTTTCAAAAGGTGAGTTCCAGTTCGATATGTGGGGGATTTCAGATAGCGAATTGAGTGGCCGTTGGGACTGGAAAGATTTACGTGACAACGTGATGAAAACCGGTACGCGTAACTCCTTGTTACTCGCTCCAATGCCAACCGCATCTACCTCACAAATCCTTGGCAACAACGAGTGTTTCGAGCCATACACATCTAACATCTACACGCGTAGAGTTCTTTCAGGTGAGTTCATCGTAGTGAACAAGCACTTGTTGCTCGACCTAGTGAAGTTGGGATTGTGGAATGAGGATATCAAGAATGAAATCATGCGTGCAAACGGTTCCATCCAGCACATTGACGCCATTCCTGAGAACATCAAGGAACTTTACAAAACCGTTTGGGAAATGTCCATGCGCGACATCATTGATATGTCCGCCGACCGTGGTGCATTCATAGATCAATCACAGAGTTTGAACCTCTTCATTGAATCGCCAAACATGGGTAAACTTACTTCTATGCACTTCTACGCATGGAAGAAAGGATTGAAAACGGGTATGTACTACCTCCGTACGAAAGCCGCTTCTCAAGCTATCCAGTTCACGGTAGCCAAGCAAGCTAAGTCGGAAGTAGAGCCAGTAACGGAAGCAAAGCCAACCGAAATTCCAGCAGCCGAAGCACAAGTTGCTCAGGTAGCAGAACAGGCTCAAGCCGAAGTAAATGCCCAGAAGCTCGCTCGGGCTCAAGCTTCAATGACTATGGAAAATACAGTAGTAATGCCTGAAAAAGGCAGGTCATATACCGAAGAGGAAATGATTAGCTGCTCTATTGATAATCCAGACGATTGTGAGGCTTGTGGCTCATAATGGTTGAACGTTCATAGCGTACCGGAAACGGTGAGAATGACCCCGACAATGTTGCAGGCATGTCGGGGTTTTCTTTTACCTTCCATTCATGCCCATGCATCGCACTATTTGGAAAATCTTTTTATGGCTGATGGCCGCTTACAGTATCCAATGGTCGGTACAAGAATTCTCGAATAGCGCCCTATCGTGGACCGTTGCGATTTTCATCTTGATTGGGGGCATACTGCTCAGCTTTAAGCGTTCAATGGAAGCGCGAAAACGAGTTCTTCTCACTCTTAGTTTACTCCTCCTAATCGGCATTATCGGACTTTGGACCCAAAGCCTCCTCTTCTCATTGATTTATGGAATACTTTTGGCTATTGAAGCGTTCAACAATCGATTTGTAATTCAGCGTAAATGATTCGAACACTGATATTGGCTCTTTTTCTATTCGCGGGAACCTTGTCTTTCGGTCAGTCACACGACCCCGACAGTGTTTTCCAAGTAGTGCTAGAAGCCCTCACATTGGAAGAGCACAAGATCAATGGGAACATTGACTCCTTACTGCGTAATGGTTCTTGGGAAGCCTTGGCCTATTGGGACATGAACAGCCCGGCCAACGCTGAGTCGTTGCAAGAAGCGGTAGGCGACCGATATACCTTTCAGAATACCAACTTCATCATTCAGTTAGTTGACCCAAATAATCCTCGGCAGTTCGGCGCTACCTTGGAGGGTTACTTCATCCGTAGCGGCTTCCTTATTGAAATGTTCAAATCGGAAACCGGTCCGCGTTCCAGCTTTGAAATTTGGTACCTCGACGAGCGCTATCTCGTGATTGAGCTCGATGGGCTTCGCATATTTCTCACTCGAGAAAAGAGTTACTATATCGCGGATTGAACCTATCTTAGCTCATCTGTTAACACCGTCCAAAAGCACACGACATGTCAGATCAAGATACCCTCGAACTCGCCAAACTGCAGCAAGAAATTGAAGCCTACCTCAACCTGGGTTCAACGAGTATTGTATTCGATTACCATGAGCGGGGTAAGTTGACACGCTTGGACCTGGTTACAGTGAATCCACGTCACGACCAAAGTTTCCTTTTCAGCACCACAGAAGGTTACGACAAGCTGGATGCATTGAAGAAAATGCTCGAGTACGTGCGCACATATAAGGAAAAGGAAAACACCTATACCATCCAATGGGTAGCCCGTGGTGAGGAAGAACTTCATACCTCCTATTTCAGAGCTAAGGATATCCCCGAAGCCATTGACAAACTGCATTTTGGTCGCGATCCAAATAGCGTGACCATATTCTCAGTAGTTATGAATCCGATATCATAATTGAAATCCCAATCCGATTATTTATTTCGAATTACGTATCTTTTTGGAAAGAACAATCCAAACTGAACGGCAATGAGAAGAGATCCAAGAGATCGTAGATCACCAGCTCAGCGAAGAGCATTGCGCCAACGAGCGCGCAAAATGCAGAAGAGAAAGAAACGAGAACTCACTCGTGCCGAGAAATTGCAAATCGGCCTAGTGCTTGGGATTATTGCTGCCATTATCGGTGGATCCATTCTCGTAGCCCAACAGATATAGCAAGTGGAGTTGGTTTTATGGGAATTTAGTTACAATTGAAAATAATTTTGTATTTTCAGATTCGAACAACCACAACACACTCATTATGAAAGCCTTAAACTTACAGATTGCAGGGGTCCTATTGATAATAGCCTTGATTGTAGGATTCGCTATTTCATTCGCCGGAGTATAAACACCTAAACCCACTATCTTTGCGGCATGTACACCGCATTGAAAGTGCTAACCATCACCATTGCTATCTTGATTTTTGGAGGGCTTTTCTTCCGAGAATCAGATACGATATTGCGCCATGCTTTCCCCGCTGGATTGCTGGCGTTTGCTTTTTTATGGGTACCCTTTATCCTTTGGTATCGCTACGATCTAAAAACGCATCGCAAAGACGAATACTTAGAAATGCTGAATCGCCAAGGCATTAAGAAGAATAGCGATAAGGAGCGCGATTGAGGCCATTTGTCTTTAAGAATCAGATTTAGGCACAACGAGCCAATGTGTCGCCTTGCCTTCCTGAATTACCCATCCATTCTGTGGCTCATCTGCTGGTTTGAAGGGCAACTCTTCTGACTCCGTGGGTTCGCCACAGAACCATTCCCACCGATTGAACATAGGCTGCCAGTTCCCCTCTATCTCACCTTCTATCCACCTACCCTTTTCACAATCTATAGCAATGCGTGGATGAACGCAGTCGCCAACCTCCGCTTCAAACATTCTGCCTCTCGAAAAGATCACGTGCTCAAATTCCATCTCTGGATAGGTTTCACGAGCATATTTCTTTCCTTCCGAAAGCTGTCGTTGAAACTTCTGCATACGGTTCTCTAGCACATCGGCTCGATTGGTACCTGTAATCAAAACTGAACCATCGGGTTGCAATCGATGCACATAGAACTTCACGGACACTTCAACGTGAAGACCTCTACCATCAGCCGTTTTCAGTAAATAATCCAACTCGGTAACTTGTTGCTTACCCTCAAATATCCCGACACCCTTCTCCAAAACTTCAAAGTCGCTATGGCACGCAAACAAGACTCCAATTAATCGCTCAAAAATTCGTCCCATCCGCAGGTAGGTGTTGTCCAGCTCCTTCGCAAGGGCTTCTAGTGCCTGATCTAATTCCTCCTCATCCATTCCCAATTGGAAATCTGAAGGAAAGTCCCAGGACGAAGGCAGATCAAAGAAAGAACGAGAGCTCAAAATCCACTGGATAGCCCGTTGTAAATCCTTCTTTTTAGGTGCGCTCATGACAGAGAAGATAGTACATTTATAGCGTGAAAAGATTATGGACCGTAATAGGTGGAGTAAGCGGGTGGCTCTTAGGCGGACCCATTGGTGCAATCATAGGAGTAGCTTTAGGTGAGCTGGTTACCCAAGCCAACACAGAACCAGACTCTCCCTACAATACCGACCCACGAACTGGCCGAAGAAACCAAGGAGGTCCTACCTCGCATTCTCGACCTCGACCTGAGAATACCCGTCCAGGCGACTTCCACATTTCTTTATTGATTCTTTCTGCCGTGGTAATTAAGGCGGATGGCCGTATTGACCAGAGAGAGTTGGACTATGTGAGAATGCGCTTTGTGCAGCTCTTCGGTAAGGAAAAGGCAAATAGCAGCTTTACGATCTTCAAAAAGATTGTAGCCCAAAATATCGACCTTCCAAAAGTTGCCGCACAAATCAGAAGAAACATGGCTCATAGCGGCCGTCTTCAACTATTGCATTTCCTCTTTGGGGTTGCCGGAGCTGATGGCCATGTGCACCCCAAGGAAATTGAGGCCATTCGTAGAATTTCAAGTGAATTGTACATCAATGATGCGGATTTTCGCTCTATTCAAGCTACCTATCATTCAGCTAGTAATCTGGATAATGCCTATGCCATGTTGGAGATTGAATCTACCGTAAGCAACGATGAAGTGAAGAAGGCATATCGTAGAATGGCCAAGCGGTATCATCCTGACAAGTTGCAACACTTAGGAGACGACGTGCAGAAAGCCGGCGAAAAGAAATTTGTGAAGATTCAGGAAGCCTACGAAGCCATTTGTAAAAAGCGAGGCATTTAAATGACCAAACCCTCAACCTATTCCTTAACCCACTTGTTACAAGGTAAGCGCTCTATTGATACCTTTGAACTACCACATGGCATCTATTGACTCTATAAAACGCCCGATTGAAGCCGAAATGACCGCTTTTGAACCAAAGTTCAGAGAGGCCATGAAAAGCAGGGTGGCGCTGTTAGATCGCATTACCCATTACATCGTTCGAAGAAAAGGCAAGCAACTTCGCCCCATGCTCGTGTTCCTCTCCGCCAAAATGCACGGTGAGGTAAACGAATCCACTTATAGAGGGGCGAGCTTGATCGAGCTCATGCACACGGCAACTCTCGTACACGACGATGTGGTAGATGACGCCAATTTGCGCAGGGGGTTTTTCAGCATCAATGCCTTGTGGAAAAACAAGATAGCCGTACTGGTAGGCGATTACCTCCTCTCTAAAGTGCTCCTCCTTGCTGTTGATCATCAAGAGCATGAATTGCTGCAAATTGTTTCTACTGCGGTACGCGAAATGTCAGAAGGCGAATTGCTGCAAATTGAAAAAGCACGCAGACTCGACATCGACGAGGAAATCTACTTTGAAATCATCCGTCAGAAAACGGCATCATTGATTTCATCCTGCTGTGGTGTGGGTGCCGCCAGCGTGGGAGCCGATACGGATACGGTAAAGAAAATGCGACAATTCGGAGAGTGGTTGGGCATTGCCTTCCAAATCAAAGACGACCTCTTCGATTATGAAACCTCCAACCGCACGGGCAAACCAACGGGCATCGACATCAAGGAACAAAAAATGACCTTGCCACTCATTTATGCCCTGAACAACGCGTCTTCCAGCGACCGCAAGCGTATCATTCGTATAGTGAAAAAGCACCACGACAAGCCCAAAAAAGTGGCAGAGGTCATCGAATACGTGCAGCAAAGCGGAGGCATCCAATACGCGGAACAACGCATGCGCGAGTACCGCGACAAGGCCTTAGAAATCCTTCAAAGCTATCCTGAATCACCGTTCAAAGAAGCCATGAGCGACTTGGTGGCGTACGTGATTGAGAGGAAGAAGTAGTAGGGGTTTGAGGAGTTAAAGGAGTTTTTCCATTTTGATAACGAGTGGCTTTTGGCTTTTGGCTTTTGGCTTTTGGCTTTTGGCTTTTGGCTTTTGGCTTTTGGCTTTTGGCTTTTGGCTTT
>CBFHVA010000004.1:0-122423 GCA_965659415.1 Phaeocystidibacter sp. | reverse complement strand
TTTGGCTTTTGGCTTTTGGCTTTTGGCTTTTGGCTTTTGGCTTTTGGCTTTTGGCTTTTGGCTTTTGGCTTTTGGCTGAAGATCATCGAGCAACACCTCCTAGTCAATACTCTCCTGAAGAAGTTATCAACGAATGAGCGAATGGCGTGTAGGCGAAAAAACGAAGTGTGCAAGACTCCAAGCCCATCTGACTCAATATTCATCTACAAAACCGTCATTAAGTCGTTCCGTCACCATTTCGCCTCACCCCCTCGAGCTCCGTTGTTGCGTCCCGCTACAACTGTTGGCGTGCCGTGGATTGATTGTGATTCGTCTGGTCGTAGCGTCCCGCTACGACCAGAGCTTAATATTTCGCGCTACGCCGATCTAAAAGCAACACCTTCATTCGTCAAGTCATTCAGTCCATCAGTCATTGAGTCCATCCGTCTGATAATCCGAAAATCGGACAATCCGATAATCTAACAATCTCTTCCATTTCCTACCTTAGCCCAATGGGCCGCATATCCCAAGATACCATCAATAAGATCTTTGATTCTATTAGGATTGAGGAGGTCATCGGTGAGTTCGTACAACTCAAGAAATCAGGTAGTTCCCTAAAGGGATTAAGTCCGTTTTCAAATGAGAAAACCCCGAGTTTCATCGTTTCTCCCGCCAAACAGATTTACAAGGATTTTTCCTCTGGAAAAGGAGGAACCGCCGTTTCATTTTTGATGGAACACGAGCAGTTTACCTATCCGGAGGCACTGCGCTTTTTGGCTCGGAAATACAATATCGAAATTGAAGAAGACGAGGTAACGGACGAACAGCGCGAAGCAGCTTCCGAAAGAGAAAGCCTTTACGTGGTTTCAGAATACGCTCAGAAGTATTTCGAAGAGCAATTGTGGGAATCCGAAGAAGGGAAAAGCATTGGTCTGAGCTATTTCAAAGAGCGTGGATTCACCGAGGAAACTATCAAGTCATTTCACCTGGGTTTTGCACCAAATGGACGTGGGGTTTTTAGTGAAGATGCCATAGCCAAAGGCTATGCAGAGGAGTTTCTGGTGAAGAGCGGACTCAGCATTAAACGCGATTCAGGAGAACTGCTAGACCGCTTCTGGGGCAGGGTTATTTTCCCTATTCATAGCCTGAGTGGAAGGACACTGGGATTTGGAGCGCGAGTGCTTCGAAACGATGCCAAAACAGCCAAATATCTCAACTCACCAGAGAGTGAAATCTACCACAAGAGCAAAATACTCTACGGACTTTATCAGTCTAAGAGTCACATTGTAAAGGCCGATAAAGCCCTGCTGGTAGAAGGCTACACCGACGTGATTTCTCTCACGCAATCGGGCATCAAAAACGTGGTGGCCAGTTCAGGTACCGCACTAACAGTCGACCAAATACGGCTTATTCGTCGGCTTACGGATAACGTGACCATTCTATACGATGGCGATGCGGCAGGAATCAAAGCTTCTTTCCGCGGTATCGATCTCATACTGGAAGAAGGTCTGAATGTTCGTGTGCTCCTCTTCCCAGATGGCGAAGACCCCGATAGTTTTGCGCGAAAGCATCCACAGCATGAATTAGAGGAATACCTGAAGGAGGAAGAAACCGACTTTATCAGCTTTAAGGCCAAAATGTTGATGGTCGACAGCAAGGACGACCCCATCGCAAAGGCCAATGTGATTCGGGATATTGTCCAGAGCATTGCCCTCATTCCGGATGACATTTCACGCGACATCTACATACGTTCGTGCGCCCAAATCATGGATATGGAGGAGAAAGTACTCTTCTCTGAATTGGCGCAACTCCGCAAAAAGCATCTCGCCGATAAGAGTAAGCGAGAGAAAACACAGGAACGAAGAATGCAGGTGGTTCGCGAAGAATCGGCCCCCGACGAACTTTCTGCCACCGAAGAGGCGTTCATATCTGACGCACAAGACAGTCTGCATTATAAGCAAGAGGAAGCCCTTATTTGGATCCTCCTCAACCATGGGAAGGACAACATTGAATACGATGCTGATCCTGAGGATCCTAACAATAAGGAGAAGATCGAAGAACCAGCAGCTACCTTCGTTTTGGAAGAGTTGGGAGGAGACGGGTTTACCTTTGAAAATGGCATATTCCGCGAAGTTTACGAGAAGATTTCGGAGGCATACGACAGTGGACGAGAACTTCCATCGGGAACTGAATTTGCCCGTTCGGAAGATCAACGCATCTCATCCATGGCCACCGATTTAATGACGGAACGATACGCGCTCAGCGACTGGAAGCGCAAGGAAGTGTTTGTGCTCGATCGTTCCGTGCATTTATCCAAGTACACCATAGAATCGGTGCTTCGGTTCAAGGCAGTAAAGGTGGAAAAGATGATTCATGATTTGAATGAGCAGATTAAGGAGAACACCGTGGAAGACATGACGGCGGCCATTCAGCGCATATCCAAGCTCATGAAAATGCGGAACAAAATCAATCACCAATTAAATCGGGTCATTTGAATCCGCTTGTATTACTTCACGGAGCATTAGGATCAGGTGCACAACTTGAACCCATCAAGACGGAAGTAGAAAAGCGCACTTCTCGTCCGGTTTACATCTTCAATTTTCCAGGTCACGGTGGTGAAGAAGTTCCTACAAGCGGCTTTGCCATGGAGCAGCTCGCAGACCAATTCGGTGCTTGGCTTTCACAAAACAATATAATGGGTGCCGATATTTTCGGCTACAGTATGGGCGGCTACGTGGCTTTGCTCACGGTTCGGAAATTTCCCGAACGCATCCGACACATCCTAACCCTTGGAACCAAATTCGATTGGTCGGTAGAAGGAGCTAAAAACGAGGTCCGGCACTTGAACCCTGATCTCATTGCTATCAAAATTCCCAAATACGCCGCACATCTAGAGAGCTTGCACGGTGACCAGTGGAAAAGAGTCCTCGAAGCCACAGCTAGATTAATGACTCGCTTGGGAGCAAAACCCTTGATCACAACTGAACAGCTGCAGCTAATTCAACATCCTGTGGTTATTTGTCGGGGTGGTTCCGATAAAATGGTGAGTAGGGAAGAATCTGAAAAAGTTGCCCTGGATTTATTGGATGCTGAGTATCGTGAAATACCAGATTGGCCACATCCTTTGGAGCGGTTAAGTGCGCGGGAGGTTGCGGAATTGACGGCTAATATCTAATCTTCAACTGGGGAGAATTACCATCTTTCACAGCATCATATGATACTATTATGAGCCCCGTCTCAATGGTAAGACTACAACCCAAACAATCTCTTCGCCACTTTCAGCGACCAATTGGTATACGGGGGATACTTGATTTTCGGATCGATCCACGTTCCACTTGTGGCAATGCCCTTTTCATGAGAGAAGGCTTTGAATCCATATTCACCATGGTAGTTTCCATGACCGCTTTCGCGTATTCCTCCGAAAGGTAAGTCGGTATTCACAAAGTGAATGAGCGCATTGTTCATGGCCCCACCCCCAAAGCTCAAATCACGAATGATTCGCCTTTGGAATTGCTTAGACTTGGAGAATACGTACAGGCTTAGCGGATCGGGATTCTGACGAACAATGCCGAGCACTTCTTCTTCCTTGTCATACGTGATTATCGGTAACACCGGACCAAATATTTCTTCTTTCATAGAAGGTGAATCCATGGGTGGGTTGAGAATAACGGTAGGCTCAATTCGGCGCTTCTCAGCGTCGGTTTTCCCACCTAGTACCACCTCCCCATCTTGAATGTAGCCAGCTACTCGTTTAAAGGCGTTATCGTGAATCATAGAAGCCAAATGCTCGCTATACAAAGGCTCCGAGCCATAGAACCGATGTACTTCTGCCTTGTACTTCTCCAAAAAGTCGTTGAGTACAGAATGATGCACAATGAGATAGTCAGGAGCCACGCACGATTGGCCGCCATTGAAGCACTTGCCAAACACCAATCTTTGTGCGGCAACCTTCAAATTGGCGGAAGCATCGATAATGGCTGGACTCTTTCCACCCAATTCCAGCACACAAGGAATGAGCTTCTTTGCGGCTTGAGTGCCAATAATTCGTCCAACCGCGGTAGAACCGGTAAAGAAAATATGTTGTGGTTCAAATTCCTCAATAGCTTGGGGAACCACCTCTTCGCCCTTGCCTTGAACCACAGCTATGTACTCTTCTGAGAAGGTGGATGTGATGATCTTTTCAATTACTTGGGCCGTAGCACTCGTAATTTCTGAAGGCTTAAGGAGTGAGGTGTTTCCAGCAGCCATTGCCGCCAATAACGGCACTAGTGCAAGCTGCAAGGGGTAGTTCCAAGGCGCGATAATTAAGCATCTCCCCATAGGTTCAGAATACACCTTACTGGTGGTTGGGAACATCGCCAAAGGGGAACCCACTCGTTTTGGTCGCATCCATTTTTGCAGGTGCTTTATTACATGATCAATCTCCGCGTATACCACCCCAACTTCTGAAGTCCACGTTTCCCAAACCGGCTTATCAAAATCGGCTTTGAGTGCTTCGATCACCTCTTCTTCATGAGCTCGAACCGCCTTTTTAAGCTTGAGTAACTGCGCTTTTCTAAAGGCATAGGTTCGCGTAGCGCCGGATTGAAAAAATTGAGTTTGGGCCTTTTGTATGTCGTGCAATGTCATGATCGCTGTGTATCGCTCGTTTCTGTGTGAAATGGTGAGAGCATAGGAAGTTAACCCTTCTGCTCCATCCAGTGTTTTCGCTCGTCAGCATCCAATTTCTCGATACTGTACCTAAGAGCCGTTCTTGGCATATGGGAAGCGTGATGTTCGAGGAATTGACGCAATAAACTTATCTCTCTTTTACCCATCTCACGGAGCATCCAGCCCACGGCTTTGTGAATTAAATCATGTTCGTGGAAAAGCAATTGTTCAGCTAGTTCAAGTGTGTCTTGATACTCACCATTTCGAATAAACCAATATGTAGAAACCATGGCAATTCGCTGTTTCCACAAATCTCCGGAATGTGCAAAATCACTGAGAATACTTCTGTCCTTATCCAACAGCCAATCACCTAAGAGGTACGGCGCCGAGGAATCTACCAAGTCCCAATTATTGATTCCTTCAAGGTTATTCAAATACAGTTCGATGTAGTGCTTCCTCAGTTGTGGCTCTTTCTTCGATGCCTTGTACAAATGAATCAGAATGAACACCCCTGTGAGTCGTGCTTCATGCCAGGGCGAGTGAAGTAGTTTGACCAGCTCATCGGTGCTAATGCTCTTGAAAACCTGCTTGGCTACCAATCGCATATCAGGAACTTTATTCCCAATGAACTGATCGCCTTCGGCGTATTCTCCAGGTCCCGATTTAAAGAACTTCGGATTGTGTTCCTTACGCGCAGGAATGCTCAATTCCTCCAAAGTCTTCAACACTTCTCCAGCTGTACTCATCACTTGGATTTCACGATCTCAAAATTCTGGAACGACCACATTGGATTGCCTCCGTTGAAGGTGTTTTCGATCCAAGATACCAAGCGGTACTTCGTCTTTTCGTGCTTGTGTTTTTGTCGATACTTATTGGGTGCTCCAGTATACTGAAGTTTCTCCTGCCAATGAAAATCTTCCATCCATTCATTCATCACAGCGGGATGTGTACCCTTAAATTTTGGAATGCGATTAAGGGGTCCATAATCGAATTCATCGGGCATATTCTTGAGCAACCGTTCACCCTTTCTCTTTCCATGAAAGGTGCCAAAGGTTTGTTTGCGTTTGTTCGACATTACCCGAGGCGGACGAGCGTGACCGTAATGGTAGATGAAGGCTTTAATTGGAATAACGCGAAGTTTCCTGTTTCCCTCTGACCGCATATACTCTTCGTACGAATCCTCTTTAAATTCATCGTATACCCGAAAACTCTGGGCATCCTTCCAGCTGTGGATTTCTGGTTTGTTTCTTATTATTCGGATTTCGTGCTTGTACCAACCGTGCGAGCGATGCACATGGTCGTAATCGCCCCAAAAATGATTGTAATTGAACAAGAAACCCTCCACTTCTGGATTGCTGTGATGTCGTTTCAAGTTCTCTAAAATCTCGGCATGATCCTTCTCGTGAATGGCCTCATCGCCTTGAATGTAGATCAACCAATCTCCAGCACAAGCTTCTTTGGCGATATCGGTTTGATGCGCGTACTCCGTATTCTTCAAGTACTTTCCGTTCTTATCCCAAACCGTGCGCACAAACTTGATCTTATCTGAACCGATGCTTTGGATGATTTCTTCCGTGCGATCGCTTTCGTCATTATCTCCCAAGGCCACTACAAACTCATCCACCAAAGGGAGCACACTGAGTATGCTCTCCTTTATGGGGATGTACAGTTTGTCCGCGTTACGCGCGAAAGTGAATCCACTTACTTTCATTGAATTTTATCCTTCAAATCCGAGTAAATCATCCATGGTTTCGCGAGCTACGGCGTGGTAATTCGGGCGTGCTTTTTCGTATACTTTATTCGCCCAAGCCGTTTCACCACTTTCAATCATGGCGCGATACGTTGGGGTTAGGAATTTTCTTCTTCCCACATTCACCAAGAAGTCTTCAACTACTGGTTTCACCGCTTCGTAATTTGCTCGAATAGAAGGCTGGAACCAAGCAGCCAGAATTTCAGAGTTTCCACTACCCGTAAAGTTGTACTGAGCATCAAGCGCGGCAACTTGTTCTTTGCTGATTCCCTCCATCTTATTAATAAAGCGAAGCCACTCATGGGTGGTCCAATTTGAGGTTACTTCTGCATCGGCAAAGGATCCATCTGTCAAGAAAGCTGTAACGGCCGATTCTACTGCTTCGAAGCGCGCAGGACTTGGTTCCGGTGCGTTTGCTGGTAAGCCTGTTCCATAAATCCAGGTTTCCACATCGATACTCGCTACTTGCTCCTCCGTGAGTAAGTCGGCTTTCAACAAGGTCACAAACTCCTCGGTAGTCATTACTTGGAATTTATGCGACTGGAAATAGTTTTTCAAAAAGGCATCAAAAGACGCTCGGCCTACTGTTTCTTCCACTAAACGGAGGAAGTGATAGCCTTTATCGTAAGCAATGGCTGTTACCCCATCATCTGGATTTCTATCCGTGAGGTCAATGGCCAATTTGGTATCATCTGGCGTGTTCTCCATGAATTCGGCCACTTGCTCTTTCAGTCCTTCGTGACTCAAGCTCGCCAACATTTCGCTGTAATCGCGACCGTATACTTCTTCCATAATGCGTTGTTCGAAGTAAACGGTGAAACCTTCGTTGAGCCAGAAGTCGTTCCAAGTGGCATTTGTTACCAAGTTTCCGCTCCAGCTATGCGCCAACTCGTGGGCTACGAGGCTCACCAAACTACGGTCCCCAGCCAAAATAGTGGGCGTTGCAAAAGTGATTCTCGGATTCTCCATTCCTCCAAACGGGAAGCTCGCTGGCAGTACAATGATGTCGTATCTACCCCAAACATAAGGTCCGTAAAGCGACTCAGCCGCTGTAATCATCGCATCGATATCGCCGAACTCCCAAGCGGCCGTATCCACTACTCCAGGCTCACCATATACCCCCGTATTCTCACCAATTGCTCGGAACTCAATGTTTCCAATCGCAAGGGCCATCAAATAGCTCGGGATGGGTTGCGGCATGGAAAATTCATAGCTGCCGTCAGCTGACAACTCCGTTGGGTTTCCACCAGCGCTCATCACTGGCATCAGATCGGCGCGCGTTTTTACGCTTGCATTGTAGGTGAAGCGAATGCCCGGCCCATCTTGACAAGGAATCCATGTACGGGCCAAAATAGCCTGACTTTGAGTAAGAAGGAACGGATCTGTTTTTCCGGATGTTTGAGACGGTTCCAACCATTGCAAGGCCTTGGCGTCAGGGGATGTTTTGTAGGTAACCACCACGTGATTTGTGGCATCGGTTATAGGCACCATAAGCGCTACACCTAGTACATCATCTTCCTCACCAAGCGTGAATTCTACTTCGCCACCATCATTGGTTTCCACCTTTTCAACAGTGAGGTTATCGGTGTCAAAAATGATCTCTTGGGCACCTTCAGCTTGCTCAATGGTCCAGTCGGCCACGCCGCTAATTACTTTGGTATTGAAATTTACATCGAGATCAATATCTAGGTGCTTAACTACCGCCGTGTTTGGCTGACTGAAGCTATGTATGTCTTCGGCATAGTTCATTTTCATTGTAGAATCTTCGTTTTCGGATGGCGACTGACAAGCCACAATGGCAAGTGCGGCCATAAAGGACCATTTTTTCATAAGTGTGTGCTTTGATGCCCTCAAGGTAAAAAAGTCGTAGTTTAGAAGTATGGAAATTCGATACGAGTCTGGCCGCCCACGTGGAATTTTAATCACATTGGTGGTTAATGCGCTAAGTATTTTTATCGCCTCATACCTTTTAGGAGGCGTTCATGTGGACGGTGTTTTCACCGCAATTATAGTGGCAGCCTTGCTTGCCGTCCTTAATGTAACACTCAAGCCTCTGCTAATTATCCTCACCTTACCACTCACCCTCTTTTCGTTCGGCCTCTTTTTATTGGTGATCAATGCCATTGTCATTTTTGTAGCTGCTGATTGGATTAACGGTTTTGACGTAGATGGTTTCTGGTGGGCGGTTTTTTTTAGTTTCCTCATCTCTCTGACAAACGGGTTCTTATATCGATTAGGAGAGTCGAGAGATTAACTCCATCCGCAAGTGAAATACTCTATATGGAAGCGGCTCTGATCTTTCTCAGCTCACTGCTGCCCTTTATGGGGCTAAGCCAAGTGTGTTTACCTACCCAAAAAACGACTTGGGTAAACCTCAATTACTGTCACCCCGACCCGCCAGGTTCAGGATCAAACATCAATACCTACAGTTATTTCCAAACCGGAATTGCAGACACGAGCATCGGAGGGAACGCCTATCAGCTGCTTTATCGCGATTATCACAAGACCCAATATGCCGGTGCTATCCGCAGCGACTCAAGCAGCGCCTATGTAGTGCCTTCTGGAGAATCAATTGAATGCACACTATACACGTTTAGCACCTCTGTGGGAGACACCCTAAGAGACATTTTGGTATTCAACATCAATTCGGGGTATGAGCTTCTTGATTTCTACCACGACACCACAATTCTAGGGGCATCCGGACCGTACATGGAACTCTACCCGATTAAAGACACGCTGTGGCGGGGCAATCAGCAAATTTGGCAATATGGCTATGGCAGTTTAGGATCTTTCGGGGTGTTATCAGCACAAGCCAACATCAACTGCCAAACCACCTTAGCGTGCATGATGGTGAATGACACTTCCATTTATCCTATGCAAGGCGTTTATCAGTGTGGATACTCTAATATTGGATTGACTGAAACAGTTGGTGATGAGCTTCACATTTATCCGAACCCCGCTTCAAGTGTTGTGTTTGTTCCTGAGGAGCTTCAGAATAAAGATGTGGAAATAATCAGCGCAACGGGTCAAACCATATCCCACAAAAAAGCAGGTGCCGAACTCCAAGTTCAACACCTGCCTCATGGTTTGTACTGGATTCGATTTCACGGTGAATCCAATCTATTATTTGAAGCTGCGCTCTTAGTTCAGCATTAACTTCTTGGTAGCTGTACCTTCGGTGGTGAGCACACGTAAAAAGTAAAATCCAGAAGATTTACCAGCGAGGTCAATCCAAGTGCGGTTTGCAATCTGACCTGATGAGCGTATAATTTCACGTCCGTTCAAGTCTACTACGTTCCATGAAAGAAGCTCAGCCTGCCCTGAATACAACATCTCAAATCGATCTGTAGATGGATTTGGCGCTACATCAATGAACGATTCAAGGAGGTTCTCTTCCGAGCTCAAAGCACCACCCACGGTAAAGAAATGGCGATACTCCGTCCCAAAATCGGTAGGTAAACGGAAGAAAAGCGGAACGGATCCGCCATTGTTTCTCATTTGGATATAGCCCGCTCCGTCGTTGTTATTCCAGAAAGCCAATCCGTCGCCATCGCGATCCATCAAGCGGAATTCATAGCAACCGTTCGGCAAATCAAGCGTGTCGTAAATGAATTGATTGGAAGCGAGGCCATCACGTGAGGCCACCACTTGGCCCGCATCGTTATACAGCTCCCAATGGGTTTCATTTCCTGCCGCGTTGGTGCGGGTTACCACCACCAAGTTGCTTGGGTGCGACATTGGAGTTTCAAAAGTGCTCGCTTTCTTATTGTTGTAAGCTACCTCATCTCCTGACACTTCAATGCGCGCTTCAAACTTAGCAGATCCCGCATTATTCCAAGGCCAAGGTCCAACCATAGGCAATGTAACCACCTCTGATTCGCCATACTTCAAGCTACCTGTCCAGGTATAATCCTGAATCCAACTTCCTGGGATGCCGTAGCGAATCTTGGCTGATGTGAGCTCATCGCCACCGCGGTTAGCGATGCGAATTATTGCTTCTCTACAGGCAGGGTTATACCTGCGATACTCATCCTCCAAATTCGGAGCGATGATCTCTTGAACCTCTGCATCCACATTCACCTGAAAGGGACCGTATTGAACAAATACACCGCTCAATTCATAACCGGCAGGAGTTTGCCCCGATGGAACAGTATAGCTGTAAGGTTCAATATCCACGTTCAATTCTACCGTATCCATACCGGCAATAGAACCTAATTCATCTTTAAAAATGATGGCCTCATCTCCAGGACACCAGTTGGCGCGATCGTACAGCCAAGTTCCTCCTTGCGGATAGATGGGGTTCATGCCGCAATCGTCTCGCCACATATCGTGTTTGGCCATTTGATTTCCATCCATAAATAGGGTGAAATGACGATTACAAAACTCGGCGCAGTTCAGACTATTCACGAATCCATGTCCGGTTGGTGTGAAATGAAAAGCTCCTGTGGACGTGCCCGCATCAATGGTAAACTCCTTAGGTGGTAAAGAGCGCATTTCAAATTCATTCGTGGTAATGTAACGTCCATAAGTTCGATAAGCCTGATCGAGCTTTACCACGGGGCGAGCCGTTGGACCTTCAATAAAAATAAACTCGACAGTAGCACTGAAGCCACTACTCCATCCCTTGTAAAAAGCACCTATAGCTACCGTATCTCTGAGCAACTCTGCATAATCAGTCACATCAAAATAGAAAGGGTGTTCCCAATTGTTATTGTAACCTGCTGATCCTTGGCGCATATATCCACCGTAAGGCGTAATTACTCTACCCATCTCCCATCGGCGATTCACTTCAAACACATTCCAAGTGGTGTCAATTACTAGCGGATTTGTTGAAATGGTATCGACGGAGGCAACATTTGAATCAAGACGACCCGTAGGTTCGAACACGTGGATGAGCGTGGTGTAATCCCAATCGCTACAGCCTGTACTGGCGCAGCCCATGGTGTACCGCATAAGAATCTTGTTGTACGTTTTTGATCCGTCTGGGAATACAGCTGTATCGTTATATGTCCCGTACCAAGTCATGTCCATTGCATTCATGGCCATAACCACGGTGGTGTCGCCCGGACCTGCGTGAGCGAAGGTCGATAAGGCCAGAAATAGTAAAGCGTAAAGATGTCTCATACTGTCTGTTCTGATTTTCTGAAGAGCGAAGGTAATGAACGGATGCTAATGCTCGTGGTCCTTATCCCCCACCTCAGTGATGCCTCCGGCTAGGATGTACTTCATCACTTCGGATGACGACTCGTTTACTTTCGCAATGTACTTAGGTGGAACCAGGAAGAGTTGTCCTGATATGGCAAACGAATGGGGCATGTATACCGTAACGAGGGTATTGTCATCATCGCCCAACAAATCCAATGATTCATCGGTTACGAAGCCCAAACGTCTAATTTCCGACCCTTCATAAAGTTTCACAATAACGGGATGGTTGAACCCTTTCCGTTGCCCAGTAAAACTCTTGATCACATCTTTAATGGAGGTGTAGATCAGGTTGAAGAGCGGAAGTCGTTCCAACTTATCTTCAACCAAATCGAAAATTGGGAAACGAAGAAGATAATTGCCAATAACGCCAATGAGTGTAATTCCGCCAAAGATGAATAGGATTCCAAGTCCGGGTGTATCCAATTCCAAGATGCTGTCAATCATCTGGAATGCTTCATAGAAAACATAAACGGTTACGGCCACAGGGGCGGTGTAGAGCAATCCTTGAAGGAAAAACTTGAGTACCTTTTTCATGGTAATTGATCTAGTTCTGCTTTGAGCTTTTTGGTAAGTCCGGCGACCACCAAATCGTAGCTATGACGAATGAGTTTCTGCACGAGTTCAGCAGGAACCAATTCCGACTCAACCGAGCTCCAGTGTTTCTTATTGAGGTGCCAAGCGCCGTTAATCCCTTCGTATTCCTCTCTTAATTCAACCGCCCAATCGGGGTCGCATTTTAGCGAAATAGATGGGGAGAGGCGCTCCAAAGGCACAATGGCGAACATCTTTCCCATCACCTTAAATACGAGCGTGACCTCATCGAAGGGGAAGGTTTCCTCCACTCCTTTGAGGTGAAGACAATAAGCACGTAGTTGTTCAACATTCATGGCGTGTCGCCTACTTAATCATCAAATAAATTTAGCTCTTTGATGGGATCCCAAAAGTGATCTTGGAAATTGACGATTTGATCATTTTTCACTTGCACTCCTTCATTCTCCAAGAGCTGCTGCATCAAATTCGTGCCTTGAAAGTAGTGCTTCCCCGTAAGCATCCCTATGCGATTTACCACTCGATGAGCGGGAACATTGGGACGAATTCCCGAAGCATTCATGGCATAACCAACGGTGCGCGCACTTCTAGGAGCACCAATAGCACGGGCAATAGCCCCATAGCTGGTCACCTTACCTTCGGGAATCTGTTCAGCAATTTGATATACTCTTTCGAAAAAATCAGTGGACTTTTCTCCCATTCCTTAAAGGTAGGATATTAGGAGAATCGGAAGCGCAAATAGTTTATCGGCTTGCCTTGCTCTCTCCACATTTGCTCGTAATAGGTTTGGATGGTAAAGAGCACGTGCTCGGGTGCATTCTCCTCTAGCTGATGATCGATATCGTGGTAGGCTTCTTCCACCGTATAGCCAAGCGCTTGTACCAATCCGTGAGTATACCCGTGCAAAAACTCACTGTCGCATTTCAAGTGAACCACTCCCTTATCGGCCAGTACACTTTGATACATCTTCAAAAACTCAGGATTGGTCATCCGGTGCTTCATCCGCTTGTATTTGATCTGTGGGTCTGGGAAGGTGATCCAGATTTCATTCACCTCTCCAGGATCAAAAACCTTGTCTAGAAGCTCAATATTGGTTCTCAGAAAAGCCACGTTGTTCAGTCCAGCTTCTTGGGCCCATTTAGCTCCGTTCCACAAACGCGCTCCCTTGATATCTACTCCGATGTAGTTCACATGGGGATTCTGCTTTGCCAGTCCAAAGGTGTATTCTCCCCTTCCGCATCCCAATTCAACTACAATGGGATTCTCGTTCTTAAAAACCTCTTTTCGCCAATTCCCTTTCTGAGGAAAATCACCACTCACCACATCCGCTCTTTCGGGCTCAATCACGTGGGTCATTTCTGCATTTTCAGCGAACTTCTTAAGCTTGTTTTTTGCCATGGGGCAAAGATAGGGATAAGGATTGTCCGATGGTCGGATGGTCGGATGATCGGATTATCAGACTTAAGGACTGAATGACTTATCGACTTAAGGACATTTTCATGCCTTATGAGTTAGTGTTGTGCTCTACGTTTAAACGCATCCATTTTTAGGGAGTCCACCTTTTCACCCTTGAATCTGAGAGCCGAAAGCATGCGTTTATTTGACAGGCAATGGAGAGGGAATTGCGAACTTGAGACTGGGGCGGGCAAGGTTTTCCCTTTTACTCTAATTTCTGCAATGGATAAAAGCGGAGATGTTCTTGAAGGGAGGATTATGGGAAAGTTAATCCGTGAGCTATGACTGACAATCAACCGAGTTGTTTCCGAGTCGTGCTGATAACTTACGTTCCGCTGCTCAAGTCACACACTCTTGGAACTTGACACAGTTCAGCATCGCTTTCTGTAAATACTTCAAACGTGAAACCTACCTTTGCAGCCGCAAATCAACCCATTCAAAGGTATACTTCAAATGGCTGCACAACCTGAAGATCAGTTTAAGCATGTAATTAGTCACGCCAAGGAATACGGATACGTTTTCCAAAGCAGTGAGATTTATGACGGATTGAGTGCCGTTTATGACTACGGCCAAAACGGCGCCCTGCTCAAGAACAATATCAAGCAGTATTGGTGGCGAAGCATGGTTCAATTGCACGAGAATATCGTGGGTATTGATTCTGCCATTTTCATGCATCCGCAAGTTTGGAAAGCTTCAGGTCACGTTGACGCGTTCAACGATCCGATGATTGACAACAAGGATAGCAAGAAGCGTTACCGCGCGGATGTGCTCATCGAAGATCACATCGAAAAAATTCGTCTCAAGACTGAGAAGGAAGTTACTAAAGCAGCTAAGCGTTTTGGTGATTCGTTCGATGCTGAGATGTTCCGAAATACCAATCCCCGCGTCCAGAAGTACCTCGGGCAAATGGAGGATATCCGAAATCGATATGTAAGTGCTTTAGAGGCCAACGACCTTGAGGCACTGCGACAAGTGATCATCGATGAGGGAATTACATGTCCGGTTTCAGGTTCAAAAAACTGGACCGAAGTGCGCCAATTTAATTTGATGTTTGGCACCAAAATGGGTTCAGTAGCCGAAGAGGCAAACGATCTTTATTTGCGTCCAGAAACGGCGCAGGGCATCTTCGTAAACTTCTTGAACGTTCAGAAAACAGGACGCATGAAGGTGCCTTTTGGCATTGCTCAAATTGGCAAGGCCTTTAGAAATGAAATCGTTGCTCGTCAGTTCATCTTCCGAATGCGCGAATTTGAACAGATGGAAATGCAGTTCTTTGTGCGCCCTGGTGAAGAAATGAAGTGGTACGAGTACTGGAAGGAGCACCGCATGAAGTGGCACGCTGCTTTGGGTTTAGGGGCCGAGGCCTACCGCTTCCACGACCACGACAAGCTCGCTCATTACGCCAATGCCGCAGCCGATATTGAGTTTAACTTCCCATTCGGATTTAAAGAATTGGAGGGTATTCACAGTCGCACGGACTTCGACTTGAGTCGACACCAAGAATTCAGCGGTAAAAAGCTTCAGTACTTCGACCCTGAAGTAAACGAGAACTACGTGCCTTACGTGGTGGAAACTTCCATCGGTTTGGATCGCATGTTCCTCGCTTTGCTTTCTAAGGCCTATGAAGATGAGAAGTTGGAAGACGGAAGCTCCAGAGCTGTACTCAAGTTGCCACCTGCTTTGGCTCCAATCAAAGCCGCCATTTTACCTCTTACGAAGAAAGATGGCCTACCGGATTTGGCAAGGGAGATTTTCAATCAGTTGAAATTCGAATTCCAAGTTCAATACGACGAAAAGGATGCCATCGGCAAACGCTATCGTCGTCAGGATGCAGCCGGAACGCCATTGTGCATTACTGTTGACTTTGAGAGCTTGGATGACCAAAGCGTTACCATACGCCATCGCGACAGTATGCAGCAAGAACGCGTGGCCATTGCAGAGCTACCAACTAAGCTTCGCGGATTAGTTAGCATGGAAAGTTTACTTCAGCAGCTTTAAGTATTTGTGCGAACATTCTGAATTATCAGAATTAAGCTTGCTCCGCGTTACCTTTGGAGTACATAATATCTTAACAAACTGTATCAGATGAAGAAAGTAAGTTTATTGGCCTGTGCATTTGCAGCCATGGTATTGGTTTCGTGCGACAATAGCAATTCAAGCGAAGAAGCTATGGAGCAAGTAGAAGAAGCTGTTGAAACCGCACAAGACGAAGTAGAAGAAGCCGTTGAGGAAGCTCAAGAAGCAACCGAAGAAGCTATTGAAGATGCACAAGAAGCCGTTGAAGATGCGGTGGAAGCAACCGAAGAAGCCATTGAAGAAACGGCCGAAGAAATAGAAGAGCAAATCGAAGGATAAGTCCCGATTTACAAGCAACAAAGAACCCCGGCCAACAACCGGGGTTTTGCTTTTATGGAAGTATGGGTTTTGGAACGGTATCGGTCCATGCGCCCCAATGCAACATTACTGTTCTTACGTTGGGGTCGTCTTGAAACACTACGGGATAGAAGGCTTCATTGCCCCATAAATTCCGACCAATCAAAGCCTTGAGTCGCTGTTCTATAAAATCACGCATACTTTGATCGATGCGTTGCTCATACTTCATAGCACCGAGTTCGGAAAGCAATTCTATGTAAAGCTCCTGAGGCACCACCCATTGTGCCACAAACTGATCAGCCGACATTCCCTCCAAACTCGATCTATTACGATCAACCCAATCAAAGGCAAATCCGTCCATCATTGAATAACTGAATTGATGGTATAGCCATGCATTGGAGTACACCGAACTGTCGATCGGCACGAAAATATCAGGCATGATTCCCCCGCCGCCGTACACTACTTTCCCACCGGCTGTTTCAAAGCGCTGACTTGGGTCAAACTGCGAGCTATCAGGAACGAACAATTCTCCATTCTCACGTCTGCGATAATAGTCTTGCTGATAATCTTCATATCCGTTTTCATACGGCTTTTGAATCGAACGCCCAGTTGGAGTGTAATATCGAGACGTAGTAAGGCGCATTCTCGACCCATCGCTCAACCGCATTTCCTCTTGAACTAATCCTTTTCCAAAGGACCGGCGCCCAATGATGGTGGCCCGGTCGTTATCCTGCAGCGCTCCCGCTACAATTTCTGCAGCTGAAGCGGAGTTTTCATTGATGAGAACAGCCAGTTGGCCTTCTTCAAAAATGCCTTCATCTGTAGCGAAGGTCATTTCTTTTTCTCCCTCACGATCTTGAGTATACACGATGAGCTGGTCTTCTTCCAAAAAGGCATCTGACATTTCCTCGGCAGCGTATAGTAATCCTCCAGGATTGTCCCGCAGATCGAGAATGAGCCTTTTCATGCCGCCACGCTCCAAGGCACGAATGGCCGATTTGAATTCGTCCATTGTCGTTTCTGAAAAACGATTCACCTTGAGTAAACCAACGGAATCATTCAGCATATAACTGACATCCAAACTCAGAATGGGTATAGGTCCCCGTTGAATAGGCACCTCTCGCGTGTCACTCGAACCTCGACGTGCAATCGTAACCACCACTTCTGATCCTGATTCGCCTCGAAGTGAATGAATCACCTCTGATGTTTCTTCGTATTCGCCAATGGCCGGAACATTATTAATCGCAACTATCCGGTCGCCGCCTTTCACGCCTGCCTTTTGGGCCGGTCCGTTTTCTATAACACGAACAACTACCAGTGAATCATTATGAATGTGAAACTCTATCCCTACCCCTTCGAAGTGTCCTTGTATACTCTCATCCGTAACCTGAACATCTTGCTGCGCAATATAGGTGCTATGAGGATCGAGGCGATGCAGCATATCCTTGATGGTCAAATCAAGCAGGCTATCTGTGTTCACATCGTCCACATATTCATAGTCGATGTAATTAATGATTTGTCGGATTTTCTGCTCCTTTTCCTCTTCGGCTAAAATTCGCGCGGGACGTGCAGGGTAATCGTACCGCGACCCAATGAACATCCCTAAAATTAGTAGGATGGCCGTTAGGAGGGGTAAGTAAATTTGTGATGCTTTCATTCGCTATCTGGCTTCAGCTGGCAAACTTCTACGCCTGCCTTTTCCAAAAATTCAATACCGGAGGTGTCCTTATAACGTTCTATGTACACTAAACGTTTAATTCCAGCTTGATGCACCAACTTGCTGCAATCCTTGCATGGCGACATGGTGAGATACAGCGTTCCGCCTTCGCATGAATGATTGGATGAAGCTACCTTCGTTATAGCATTGGCCTCGGCATGAAGCACGTACCATTTGGTATATCCTTCATCGTCCTCGCAAATGTTTTCAAAACCCGAAGGGGTACCATTGTAGCCATCGCTAATGATCATGCGATCCTTTACAATAAGGGCTCCAACCTGACGACGATTGCAATATGAAAGCTTGGCCCATTCCTGAGCCATTCGTAGATAAGCACTGTCGTACTTTTTCTGTTTTGCTGTCATCACGCGATATTGAATGTGAATTGGAAAATCAGCTCACGAGCAGAACGTCCAAAGTTAAGGTTTATGACGAATGCTTTCTGCTCAGGAAAAGGACATGCATAAAAAAACCCGAAAACATGAAATTCTCGGGTTTTTTGGTGCCCAGGGCGGGAGTCGAACCCGCACACCAGTGGTACACGAGTTTGAGTCGTGCGCGTCTACCAATTCCGCCACCTGGGCTGGTGAGGCGGCAAAACTACGACAAAGAAGATGCGTTGTCCAAGACCTTTTAGAAAAAAATTATGGATTAGTTCAAACACTGCCCTTCTTTCTACCAAAGTTTATTACATTTGCAGCCCTTTTACGCAAGTGTGGAAGCACTAGAGTTTCAAAGGATTAAAGTTGAAGAATGGAACCAACAGCTAAAATTTTTGCAGGACGCAGTTCTAAGGTGCTAGCAGAGAAAATCGCTGCTGCTTACGGCCGACCTCTCGGAAAGGTTCAAATCACTGAATTTAGTGATGGTGAATTTGTTCCGTCGTTTGAGGAAACGGTACGTGGTGGGCGCGTATTCTTGGTGCAGTCAACGAACCCCCCTGCCGATAATTTGTTGGAGCTTCTTCAGATGATCGACGCTGCAAAGCGCGCATCTGCAAAGCACATTACGGCAGTAATTCCTTACTTCGGATTGGCTAGACAAGACCGCAAGGATAAGCCGCGTGTTCCGATTGGGGCCAAGTTGGCTGCCAATGTATTGATGGCTGCCGGCGCCACTCGCATCATGACGATGGACTTGCATGCAGATCAAATTCAGGGCTTCTTTGAAGTTCCGGTTGATCACTTGTTCTCAAGTAGCTTGTTCTTGCCAGATATAGAGGCTTTAAATCTGGAAAACCTCACGATTGCTTCACCTGATATGGGTGGTTCAAAGCGTGCCAATGCATACGGCAACAAGCTAGGTGCAGAAGTGGTGATTTGTTACAAGCAGCGTAAGAAGGCAAATGTCATTGATAAAATGACCGTGATCGGCGACGTAAAGGACCGAAATGTAGTGTTGCTTGACGATATGGTTGACACGGCTGGAACCTTGACAAAGGCTGCAGACATGTTGATGGAGAAAGGCGCAAAGAGTGTGCGCGCATATTGCACACATGGCGTGCTTTCAGGCAATGCTTACGAAAGAATAGAAAACTCTGCGTTGGAAGAATTGGTTATTACTGATACACTTCCAGGTCGTCAGAAAAGCGATAAAATCCGCGTGCTCAGCGTGGCTGAAATCTTTGCTTCAGTGATGAAGAAAGTGCACAACCACGAGTCGATCAGCGGACACTTTATAATGTAATCAGGGAATCTTAATAGATAGTAGTAATGGAGTCAATCGCTATCAAAGGATCGGTACGTACCGATCTTGGATCAAAATACGCAAAGCAGCTTCGCCGTGAGGGCCAAGTTCCATGTGTGGTTTATGGAGGAGAAGAATCAATTCACTTCTCAGCTCCTACTTTGAGCTTCCGCGATCTCGTATACACATCAAATGTATACATCGCGAAAATCGAACTAGGTGAAAAAACGGTTGAGGCCGTTGTTCAAGACATCCAGTTTGATCCGGTAACAGACAATATCAAGCACATCGACTTTATCGAGTTGGTAGATGGCAAGCCAGTAACCGTAAACGCTCCAGTTCGTTTGAACGGTAACGCCCGAGGCGTTCGTAACGGTGGTAAGTTGAAGCATTTCTTGCGTTACCTCAAAGTGAATGCACTTCCACAAGACATTCCTGCGAGCATCGACTTGGACATCAGCGAACTTCGTATTGGTCAGGCTATTCGCGTTTCAGAAGTGAATGCCAACAAGTTTAGCATCCTCAATGCCGAAAACGCAGTAATCGTTACCATCAAAACAGCTCGTAACGCTGTTGACGAAGAGGAAGAAGACGAAGAAGGCGCTGAAGGCGAAGGAGCCGAAGCGGCTGCAGAAGAAGCTTCAGCAGAATAATTCATTCCTAAAGGAGGTCAGCTTTGAAGAAGTTTTTGATCTTCGGTTTAGGAAATCCGGGTGCGGATTACCACCGCACTCGTCACAACATTGGTTTCGAGGTGTTGGATGCTATGGCGTCCGACACCTCTTCTTTTTCATCTGAACGGTACGCTGATGTCGCGAGGGTTCGGATCAAAGGTCGCGAGCTTATTCTCGTAAAACCCAACACATACATGAACCTCAGCGGTAAGGCGGTTCGCTATTGGATGGAACAAGAAAAGGTTTCGATTGACCGCGTTCTAATGGTGGTCGACGAACTAGCCCTTCCGCTTGGGGCTATCCGAATCAAAATGAAGGGTTCCGATGGTGGACACAATGGACTGAAGAGCATACAACAGCTCTTAGGGCGGGCTGACTATCCACGTCTTCGTTTTGGAATCGGCAATGAATTCTCCAAAGGTCAGCAAGTCGATTTTGTGCTAGGTCAGTGGACTGAAGAAGAATGGACCCAACTGCAACCGCGGATCAAAAAAGCCGCAGAAGCCATTAAAAGCTTTGCGTTGGCGGGTCCGCAGACTACCATGAATCAGTTCAACGGGAACGAATAGGAATTCCTATTCGCTGTTTACCACATTCATCAAGGCTATTCAATAGCCGAGCACCGCTCTTCAGCTAATTTTACGCACAACCGCCCCTCCCCCAAACATTCCGGGCTGTTCCAATTCTGAAGGGTCATTATTGCAAGTTCTAGGCTTCATCAATGGAGTGTTGAATTCAGAATTTAACCAAACTTCCACTTTTCATAGGTCGTGTGATGAAGGGAGGTCAAACGGTTTATTAGGTTCGAAGACTTAAACAGGAGCATCTTGTTTTAAAATTGAAAGGCGGCTGGATGCCCCCGGGGCCAGCACCCCTGTCCCCGTTCTCAAGTTAGTATCTATCGGCGATCAAACTCGCCATTCACCGTACTCAAAATGTTGTCGATCTTACTCAGAATCAAACAACAACTATTTCGCGATTGTATCCGCCTGATCAACGGTTAGTTGTTGGTTGCTTATGAACTTTATGCTGGGGCAGCGGGCGCTGGCCCCGGGCAGCTTACCTCCTCTCACACTCATCTAAACCTACGCCCATCTGCACCTACGCTCAACTGAACCCAGGCTCATCTGCACCCAACTAACCTGAATCCGCCAATACCCGCACCCAAGCGAGTCGCCTACTCATCCCATTATGCTCCGTCCCAATATCCGCCTCTTCACTCGTGCCATTCATTCAGCTTCTCATGCCAAACTCCTTTTAAAAATTGCAGCATTCTTCCTACAAGTGGCGAAAGCGATAATGAAAATTTGTAGTTTCAGGCCTCAAATCAAACATTATAGCTTGCTATGGAAAACACTCAATCTCCAGGAACTCCTCCTAAAAACTATCTCGTTGAATCGATTTTGGTAACCCTCTTTTGCTGTTTGCCTTTTGGAATTGTAGGTATCATAAATGCCACTAACGTGAATTCTCGATTCACCGCAGGAGATGTAGAAGGAGCACAAAAAGCATCTCAAGAGGCGCGCAAATGGATGCGTCTTGGGTTTATTATTGGCCTTGTTATAGCCGTACTCTATGGAATTCTAATGGCTCTTGGCGTAGCTGCTGGAGTTTCTCAAAGCATGTAATCTCCATTTCCTTTTAAGAAATGAAACACCGATGGTTCATACCCTTGTATATCATGGCCGCCATCGGTGTTCTTTTTTACCTGTATAAGCTGTATCAAACCGACCCCGCAGCGGGTACCGAAGCCTTTGCTCGTTGCCCGGTGGAGTGGAGCACCGGACTAAAATGCCCAGGCTGCGGATCGCAACGAGCCGTACATCAACTCATGCATGGTAACATTGAAAAGGCCTTTGAATGGAACGCTATGCTTGTAGCAAGCATTCCTTATCTGCTGTTCTCGCTCATACCTTCCAAACCTACATGGCTAAAAGTGATTTACACGTCGGCTACACCAGGGTGGATTGTTTTGGCCCTAGTGCTTATCTTCACCATTGTGCGCAACACTGAGCTTTATCCTTTATACTGAATATGAACGATCCCATCGACATCAATCAACAGTATCCAGAGCTTAAAACCAATTGGTTGCCTTGGGCTATCATTTCCACTCTGTTCTGTTGTCAGATAACTGGAATTGTGAGCATTGTTTACGCTGCGATGGCAAATTCCAACAGACAAGTAAATCCGGTAAAGGCGGCTGAACAAAATCGAATGGCTCGACTGTTCTTTTGGATTGGCACCATTCTCGGATTCGTGATAATTATCGGCTATTTCGGATTTATACTCTTCACCATCGGCCTGGAGGGTTTGTCTCAGATCGATTGATTTTATCCGAATAGATTCCTTACTAGGTCTTCCACCTTGGCCACCTTGAAGACCGATATTACTTCGTTTGCTTCTGCTTGAGCCGATTGTGAGACATATATCTGCTCAAAGCCCAATTTAGCTGCTTCATTGATGCGATGATCAACGCGGCTTGAAGGTCGGATTTCACCGGCCAGGCCTACTTCACCTGCAAAACAGATTTCCCGAGCAATGGGTAAATCTTGATCACTGGAAAGTATGGCAGCTACGACGGCAAGATCGATAGCGGGATCGTCAACTTTAATTCCGCCGGTCACATTTAAGAAGACATCCTTGGCACCCAAACGGAATCCACATCGCTTTTCCAGCACAGCCAGTAGCATATTCAACCGGCGCACGTCAAATCCCGTAGACGAACGCTGTGGAGTTCCATACACTGCCGTGGAAACTAATGCCTGAATTTCAACGAGCATAGGACGTGCGCCCTCTACCATTACGGCTATCGCTGTCCCGCTTAGTTGAACATTTCCATCCGATAACAATACCTCCGATGGATTCGGAACCTCACGCAAGCCTTCGCCGCGCATTTCGTAAATCCCCAATTCTGATGTGGATCCAAATCGATTTTTTTGTCCCCGTAGCAAGCGATAGATATGATGTCGGTCACCTTCAAACTGAAGAACCACATCCACCATGTGCTCAAGTACTTTTGGACCAGCTAAAGATCCTTCCTTAGTAATATGCCCAATGAGCACCACAGGAATGCCCGTAGTTTTGGCAAACTGCAGGAATTCAGCAGCGCATTCCCGGATCTGAGAAACACTCCCAGGAGAGGCATCGAGGGTTTCGGTGTGCAGGGTCTGAATGGAGTCTACCACGATCAACCCTGGACTCATATTCTCCGCGTGTTGGAAAATGTTCTGTGTTCGCGTCTCGGTGAGCACGAAACAATCTTCATTCTCTATACCGATGCGTTCCGCACGCATGCGAACCTGATGGTCGGACTCCTCTCCAGATACGTAAAGCACGGATGACTTCGAGCGCAAGGCAACCTGAAGCATCAGGGTTGATTTCCCAATCCCCGGTTCGCCACCCAATAAGATTAATGATCCTGGCACTACGCCTCCACCGAGGACTCTGTTCAGCTCAGCATCATTTGCATCCAGTCGCTTTGTTTGATCATACGCAATGCTTCGGATGGGCGTAGGATTCTTGCGCTCGGGATGTGCAGCTCTGGTAACCTGACGCTTATCCGGTTTATTGAGGACTTCTTCAACTAAAGTGTTCCACTCATTGCAACGCGAGCATTGACCCATCCACTGACTGTGTTGGGCTCCGCAGCTTTGACAAAACCAGGCTTTTTTGACTTTCGCCATTTGTGAATTACGGTATCAGGCTTTCGACTTTCGACGACGCTCAAGGTACAAAAAGAGCATGGCCATAGCGCCTGTTCCAAGCAACATTAATGTTTGCCCGCTGTGTACAATGGTCGCGAAGGCTAAGCCTGCATCTTTCGTGAGTCCGAGGACTACCATGGCTAGGCTTACCAGGTAATGATAGGCACCAATACCTCCAGGTACTGGAACGACAATCCCCAAACTCGCGGCAACCATCACAAAGAATCCGTCCGCGACGGTCAAGTGTGCCGTTTCTTCCATTGCGAAGAAGCACACATATACCATTAGGAAGTAGTTCACCCAAATAAAAACGGTATGGAACCAAAAAGCTCCTTGTCGTTTCATTTTGAAGACCGCTTTAAATCCTTCCTTAAGACCCGTGTAGAAATCCCGAATCTTCGCAAAGAAAGGCATGGCCTGGATTCGAGTTCTAAAGGCGAAGTATAAGATGACCACAAGAATAACTGCCCCACCCAAATAGTAAAGCGTATAAGAAGGCTCTCCGGTTTCCGAATTCTGGGAAGTGAGATTCAAAAGCTGCTCCAGATAATCAAAGTTCAAAATCATTGAGATTAAGAACACGATGATCAGGAATACGAAGTCAACCGTTCGCTCGAGAATAACGGTCCCAAACAACTTATTGACTGGAATATCCTCAACTTGATTCAAGGACGTACATCTCGCTAACTCTCCAGCGCGAGGTAAGGCTAGGTTTACAAAATAAAGCACCGAAACTGAGTTGATGCTATTCCAGACTTTCGGCTTATAATCGAGCGGTTCAAGGAGTAAATTCCAGCGAATTCCACGCGAAATAATAGCCGCGTAACCCATGGTAGCTGAAAGTAGCACCCAACCGTAATGTGCATTGGAAAGATCCTCCCACAACTTAGCGGGATCTGTCTCATTAAAGGCCAAGAACAAAAGAAGTGCTGCCAATCCCACGAAAAGGGTGTACTTCAGTATGTTCTTATAGATGGGCTTCACTTATCCGATCAGTTGATTTGTCTCTTCGTTCGGGAAGATAATAGAAGGCTTGAAATTATCCGCCTCTTCGGGCGTCATCATAGCGTAGGCAATAATAATAATCACATCCCCCGCCTGCACCTTGCGTGCCGCAGGACCATTCAAGGTAATCTCTCCTGATCCACGCTTACCCTTGATGGTATATGTATCGAGTCGCTCACCATTATTGATGTTCACGATGGACACCTTCTCACCCACATGTAAATTGGCTGCCTCCAGCAGGTTTTCATCAATGGTTATGCTACCCACATAATTCAGATCGGCGCCCGTCACCTTAACACGGTGAATTTTACTCTTTACAACCTCAATAAACATGGCGCAAAAGTAGTGCTAAATCAACGATAAATTATCAATCAATCGAACTGGACCTAAACTGGCCGCTGCGAATATTCTAGGCGACTTCGAATCAGACCATTCCTTCAAGGGAATTAGGCTTCGTTCATCAGCAATCTCCAGGTACTCCAAATCAAAACCCACTTCTTGTACTTTGGTTCGCATCAAATCGAGCAATTCAATAGGTGTGCCCTTATCCTTGTTCATTCGAATCCAATTCATGGCTTCAAATATGACGGTCGCCTTTTGGAGTTGTTCTGGCGACAACCTTCTATTGCGGGACGACATAGCCAAACCCGACTTCTCCCTGACCGTGTCATGAACCCTCACGTCCACATCGTGACCACATTCCGCCACCATAGATTGAATAACGGCTACTTGCTGATAATCCTTTTCGCCGAAAAAGGCCATATGGGGTTCAACGAGCCTAAAAAGTCGGTCAACAACCGTTGCCACACCCTGAAAATGCCCTGGGCGAAACTCACCTTCCATGACCTCATCCATAATCCCCAAGTTGTAAGAATTGGATTGAGCCCCATTGGGATACACATCCTCAACACTTGGAAACCAAACCGCATCACAGCCAACCGACTCTAGCATGGCCGCATCCCCTCGCTCATCGCGTGGGTAGTTCTCTAAATCCTCTGAGCGGTTAAATTGAGTGGGATTCACAAACACGCTTACAATGACGAAATCCGCTTCCAGCTTGGCCTGACGAACCAAAGCAAGATGTCCGGCATGAAGCGCTCCCATTGTAGGAACAAAAGCACACTTCCCGGGAGTGCTATTTCTGTATTTGCGAAGCTGTTCAACTTCTCTTAGTATCTCCATTATTCAACCGCTAGAGTGCCGCAAAGCTACGGCTTACCTTGATAGATAGGTATAAAAATCGTACCTTTGCACGCTACTACTTTTTGCGAAAAGGCTATTTTGAAGATGGAATCAAAGCGTATACTCTACATTTCTCAGGAAATTCGTCCGTATCTCCCGGAAAGTCCAATTTCTAAACCGAGTTTGGAACTTCCCAAAAAAATGAATGAAGCCGGTCACGAAGTTCGCGTATTCATGCCTCGTTTCGGGGTGATCAACGAGCGTCGTCACCAACTGCACGAAGTTATCCGATTGAGCGGTATGAATATCGTGATCAACGATATGGACCAGCCACTGATTATCAAGGTTGCTTCCGTACCTCAGGCACGCATGCAGGTTTACTTCATCGACAACGAAGAGTACTTCAAGCGCAAATCAACGCTCCTCAACGACAAAAAAGAATTACACGCTGATAACGATGAGCGTTCATTGTTCTTCGCTAAGAGCGTGATTGAAACCGTACGTAAATTGGGTTGGAAACCAGATATCATCCATATTCATGGTTGGATGTGTGCTGCTGTTCCTTTGTACTTGAAGAAATTCAATGCCGACGACCCACACTTTTCAGATGCCAAGATCGTTTACTCGCTGTACAATCAAACATTTGATGGCAGCCTAGGCAAGAACTTTGCGGAAGGTTTGAAATTTGACGGAGTTGAAGATCCTGGATTCTTCAACGAACCTACTTTCGAAAATCTACACAAAGGAGCCATGGAGTTCAGTGATGCCGTTGTAAAAGGACACGAAGAAGTGCCTGCATCGCTACTCGAGTTTGCCAAGGAAAAAGATCTTCCAATGTTTGAGGCTACCGCAGAAGTAGATAAAGCAGAACTCAAGGCATGGTACGAGAATGAAGTTCTCGATAATGTGACCGCCTAAGTAGGCACTCTCCATGAAAAGAAAGAACATCAGATTCATCACTTCTAAGGCCATTGTTTCAATGGCTTTAGTTGTTTTTACAGCGTGCGACCGAACCGATGCCGATTTAGGCTTGCCGTACGTTGACGGTGACCAACTCTCTTTTGGTCAACTTGAAACGGCGCCCGTAGTTACCTACACGGCCGCCTTTGACTCCGTCCGTTCTAACAACCCAAATTCAGGCATAGGACTTGTGGGTGGTTATACCGACCCTGTATTCGGCAGAACGGAAGCTCAAATTAATACGCACTTGCTACCTAGTGGTGTGCCTTCTTTTGGCACCAATCCGCAATGTGATAGTGCATTTTTGTTTATTCCTTACACCGTTACGGCATCGGCGTGGTATGGGGACACGTTGGCACCTTTTACGATGGAGGTACACACTTTGCGAAATTTTTTAGATCGCGATAGTGCCTATTACAGCAATGACATTTTCGAGGTGGACCAAATCATCTCGAATTCAGTGTTTGAAATATTGCCGCGCACAAAGCGCGACTTTGACCATATTGTGACACCTCGAGCCATTATCAAAATCCCAATCGACGCTTCATTTATCGATAACGTCATCTTCCCTCTAGAAGGAACCGGGGCTTTTGAAACTACTGAGAATTTCATCAATCAGTTCTATGGTATCCAGCTAAGAGGAACTACTAGCAACGAAGTGGTCGCTGGACTTCTCGTTCCATCCAACGACACCAAACTGAAGATGTATTTCAGAAATGACGAAGGTGATACCGCGGATTACGATCTCAAAATGGGAACCTCAGGAGCATTCGTCAATACCTTCCAGCACGATTATTCTGCATCACCCTTTGATCTCGATAACCAAGACACTGACAACGGTGAAATGATTGCCTACGCACAAGCTATGGGAGGTGTTGTGATGGCTGTAGATGTGCCAGACTTGGCCGATTATCAAGATTCCGCTTGGCTTCTAAACCGTGCTGAATTGCTGCTGCCGGTGAGAGAGGGAACCGTGCTTGATTATCGCTTGCCGGAGCGCATGCAGATTATTGAGGATAATCCGAATGGTAGAAGAGTGATATTTGACTACCTAACCGAAGGAACAGCTGCCGTGGGTGGTGGCTTAACTACAGGTGATCTTCGCGACCACAATTACCGGTTCGTGATTACGCGTCAAATGCAGCGTTATCTCACACAAGAAGATACACTCACCCGTCTTCTCATTGTCCCAGACCTGAGTTCGTCGGACCAATCGAGAGCCATGTTGAACGGAAATCTCAGTGCCTTCGAACCTGCGGAACTGAAGCTTTACTACACGCGAACAAAATAAAACCATCACCAACCTATGTGTGGAATTGTTGGATATATCGGACCAAAAGAAGCTTATCCTATCCTCGTGAAGGGATTGAAGCGTCTTGAATACCGCGGTTACGACAGCGCCGGAGTGGCGTTGCTCGACAATGGCAGCTTGTACCTTTACAAGAAGCAGGGCAAAGTATCAGACCTAGAAAATGAAGCCAACGGAAAGAACGTTGACGGACATTTAGGTATCGGTCATACTCGTTGGGCCACGCACGGACCACCGAGCGACAAAAACTCCCACCCCCACCTTTCGAACAACGGTGAAATCGCTTTGATCCATAACGGCATCATTGAAAACTACGGCCCGCTGAAGGAAGTTCTCACCGATCGTGGATTCTCATTCCATAGCGATACCGACACCGAGGTACTCGTTAACCTAATCCAGCACGTAAAGGTGAAGAACGATCTTGCTTTGGAAGATGCCGTTCGCTTAGCCTTGAACGAAGTACATGGAGCATACGCGATTTGCGTATTCGAAGTAAACAATCCCGATGTGATTGTTACCGCCAATATGGGGAGCCCGCTTGTGATTGGCCTCAATGAAGGTGAGTATTTCATCGCTTCCGATGCAACACCATTCCTAGAATACACCAAGAGAGCGGTTTATTTGGAAGATGGCGAAATGGCTACCATTGATATCAAGAATGGCCTTCGCATTCGAACCATCATGGATAATAAAAATGTAGATCCTGCCATTCAGCAGCTTCACATGGATATTGAGTCCATTGAAAAAGGTGGATACGATCACTTCATGCTAAAGGAGATCTACGAACAACCTAGAGCGATCTCCGATACCTTCAGGGGTAGATTACTTCCCGATCAGAATATGATTAGAATGGGCGGCTTGTTTGAATACAAAGAGCGTTTCATCAATGCAAACCGCATTATCATTGTAGGTTGTGGAACTTCATGGCACGCTGGTTTGGTTGGAGAATATCTATTTGAAGACCTCGCCCGCATCCCAGTAGAAGTAGAGTACGCCTCTGAGTTCCGCTACCGCAACCCAGTTATCACCGACCAAGATGTGGTTATCGCCATCTCTCAATCAGGCGAAACGGCAGATACACTCGCAGCCATCAAATTGGCTAAGGAACATGGTGCAACCATCTTTGGAATATGCAACGTAGTAGGAAGTTCCATTGCGCGTGAAACACATGCCGGAGCTTACACACACGCAGGCCCTGAGATTGGCGTTGCCAGCACTAAAGCTTTCACCGCTCAGGTTACGGTTTTGGCCCTTTTGAGCATTGAGTTGGCAAAGATGAAGGGTACCCTTAGCTCAACTCGCTATCACGAGTTGATTTCTGAATTGTACGGAATCCCTGCGAAAATTGAGCACATGCTCGAAACCGATGTCAAGGTTCGCGAGATTTCAGAGAAATATAAAGACGCGCAGAATTGCCTGTATCTCGGACGAGGATATAACTTCCCAGTAGCCCTTGAAGGGGCCCTAAAACTCAAGGAAATCAGCTATATCCATGCTGAAGGATATCCTGCTGCAGAAATGAAGCACGGCCCAATCGCCCTGATCGATGAGAACATGCCCGTATTTGTGATTGCTCCTAAAAACGGACAATACGACAAAGTGGTAAGTAACATCCAAGAGGTTAAGGCCCGCGACGGTAAGATCATTGCCATCGTGAGCGAAGGTGATACTGAAATTGCTAAGATGGCCGACTACACCCTCGAGATCCCTGAGAGTTCGGAGGCTTTTAGTCCACTTTTGACTACAATACCGCTGCAGTTGTTGTCGTATCACATCGCTGTTATGCGTGACTGCAACGTTGATCAACCTCGTAACCTTGCTAAGTCGGTTACGGTGGAGTAAGAGGAATTAAATGCATTCATTAAAAAAGCCACGGTTTCTGACTCGTGGCTTTTTCATTTCAGCATCCACAATAAATCTCCACCGAAATACGGCCAAAATCGTCTTCGCCAATTTCGTAGTAACAACCCGCGCCTTCATCAGCCGGAATGTAATTATCGCCCTGCCACTTGTTCTCCCCTGTTTCAAGATGCGTGTGCCACTTTTCTAACCAGGTCTTGAGGGCTTCTATTGATGCGTCACCTGGCAAATATAACGTAGCATTATACCCCGACTCCTCGTCACAACCATCCTCAACTTGGAGATAAACGCCGCCAGAAACCGAAAGGCCATATTTGCATGGATTGGCATCGTTCGGATAGGGTGCATACTTGATAATCTTCATGGCGCTCCCTTCAAAGTGATCTCGCAGGTAAAGAAATAAGTCGCGTTCATCAAAAGATCGATCCTCGAACCAACCTTCATCGAATTCACCTAAAACAAATTCCTGCGACCAACTCATGGCTGATGCGCCCATTAATGCTATGGCAATAAGTGCTCTTTTGTAGATCATAGTCGCAAAAATAAAAGTCCCACAGAATAACATCTGCAGGACTTATAAATATTCTTTCACGAATCCTACTAGCGCATAGAACCTATCAAGTCCACTAACTCACCTAAATCAGGAGTAAGAATGATTTCGATTCTACGGTTCTTCGCTTTGCCTTCGCTGGTATCGTTCTCCGCCAAAGGAACGTACTCTCCTCGGCCCGCGGCACGAATACGCGCTGGGTCAATACCATCATTAGCTTGCAAGATCTTAACCACACTGGTAGCGCGCATTACAGATAAGTCCCAGTTATCACGCACCTGACCGCTTCCGCGATATGCGTCGTTATCCGTATGACCTTCCACCATAATGCGGATGTCTGGATTCTCGGCTAAAACTTCGGAAAGTTGGTTAAGAGCGGTCTGACCTTGTTGCTCAACGGTCCAGCTTCCAGAAGCAAATAGCAAGCGGTTCTCCAAGGAAACATACACCTGACCGTTTTTCATTTCAACCGTCAATCCCTTTCCTTCAAATCCTAGAAGTGCGCCAGAAACACGCTGTTGTACGTAGTTCACAACACTATCCTGGCGAGCAATAATGCCTTCCAATTCGTTCACACGCTGCTCACGAGCTTCGAGCATCATACTGATATTCGCGAGGCGCACTTTTTCCAATCGAAGGCTGTCTTCCTTGCTTTCTAGGGTGTTTTGTAACTGCTGCATACGGTCGAGCAACTCGCGGTTCTCGCGTGCATTGTTCGCCAACATAGTATTGTTGTTCTCTAACAAGAATTCATAGTTCTTATTGAGATCTGCATAGCTGCGTTTCAATCGACGCACCACGGCATTTTGGTCAATGGTATCTTGAATGAGCTGATCTCTCTCTCCCGCGCAACGGTCCAACAAAGCATGAGCCTCCGTTAAACTGGCGTCACATTCCTCGTTCTGCTGTTTCAGATCATCATTCTCAGCTGCCAGAGCATCATATCTATCTTGAAGCTCTTGATGCACTTTCGAGCTCACACATCCCGTAAGTGTCAATGCCATCGCGGCTATCCAAATTTGCGCTTTCATTTTTGTTTGCAGTTTTATTACCCTTAACGAAATTATAGCAATGCCTATTGGCCTTTACCATGGTGCGTCAGAAGTACTTAACGTTCCATTGTTAATAGCACGGGGTGAACCAAATAAAAAAGTCCCACCAAACAGCGGGACTTCCTTATTCTTTATTAAGACGATATCAGTCGAGTACGAAGCGTGCTTCCTGCACTTTTTGTCCATCGATGTACACCTCAACCTGGTATGTCCCTTCTGAAAAATCTTCATAGTCGAGCGCCAAGCATACGTTCTTCGCTTGGTTCTCATACCATACCTGACTTTTAGCACTGAATACGAGATTGTTACCGTTCACACTGAACATGTTTGTTCCCGTGCTATCTGTACCTCCCGAAATGATTTTATTATTTGGACTTATCACGCGCATCACCACTTCACGCTCTCCTTTTTCCGCAATTGGATTGGCTCCAATTGTAATACAAGCTTTAATGCGCTCGGCACGACGAGCACGATTGGTTTCGTCTTCTTCTCCGCTGCTCGAAACCTTATAGGCTCCCGCATTGATTGAGGTGAGCTGCAATTGCGCACCCTCAGCTACGGTATTGTTCAGATCTTTAACTTCTACTTTCAGCTCCGAATTGGCTTGAATCTCTTGCGCCAAATTAACTTTGGTAGAGTCGTTCTCAATAGCCAAGCGCTGGTACGCAGCGTTCACAGAATCGACTTGAGCCTGTAGTGCGGAAATTTCTGCCCTGTATTCATAGGCTGCATTCTTCCAGCGAGCTAGGCTGCGGTCTGAAGCATCCTTTGCGTTTTGAACGCTGTCGAGTAAAGCCATCAACTGTGCTTCCTTGTTTACGATAAAGGCGTCTAGAGAATCATTTTCTGATTCCATGGTAGCCAAATCATCAATTGATCTCTGAAGATCGGCTTCCAACTCTGTAATCTCGGTATCTTTAGAATCGATGGTGGTGTCTTGCTGGAACATCATCCATCCCATACCGGCAATAACCAGAAGTAGGATAACAATAACGGCCAAGAGGCCTTTGTTGCTTTTTTTCTTTTCTGAAGCTGTTTCGCTCATAATGAACTGTTTAATTGAGTCTGAACAAAGTAAGCGCTTTTTACCAAACCCTGCCTGCCTTTATGTATCAGAATCCGCTGACAAAATGGATGGACGCACTGTTCCCCAAACGCTGTATTCAATGCAATAGCGTGCTTTCGGGTACTGAATCCGCACTTTGCTATCTGTGTTTGGATGAAATTCCCGAATCGGTTTATACGAAACAGTCAAGGCATTTAGCCACTCAAATATTCGGAGGAAGGGTGAAAATTGATCAGGCTTATATCCTATCCACTTTCCAAAGTCAAAGCAGCTTACAAGCCGCCTTGCATCATTTAAAATACCACGGAAACTACAGAATTGGTGAAGAACTGGGACGGCGACTGGCCACACAGCTATCCCAAAAACCGCCCAAACTAGATGCACTGATTCCCGTACCCATACATCCAAAGAAGAAGGCCAAAAGAGGATACAATCAGAGCTTTCATATCGCCAAAGGCATTGGCTCAGTTTTGAGTATTCCAGTTTTGAATGCGCTATGTAGATTAGAACACACACCTTCACAAACCACACTCTCTCGAAGTAATCGTTGGGAAAACGTAGCTCATGCGTTCGGATTGAACCCGGATGTAGAAGAGCTAAACACCCAACTCCATGTTGGTTTGGTCGACGACACTTTAACCACGGGTGCAACCCTCGAAGCATGTGCCCACATTCTTCAGGAAGCCAGTTTTCAGCACATTTCAATTCTTTGTTTAGGCTATGCTCATAAATAGATTCTCAAGCACCAATTATTCCGCTTCCTACGCGTTAATTCACGTACTTTGCGGTGCTAGATATGAAACACCTCTTTTACTTTTTCATTTTTGGATTGCTGTATCTGATCGCGCAAGCTTGTGCTGTGCGAAGCTCTCCTGAAGGCGGGAGCAAAGACGATATCCCACCCACAATCCTAGAAACCAACCCACCGAACCAATCGGTGAATTTCAACGAAAATGAGATTGAAATCGAATTTGATGAATACGTCAAAATCGAAGGTTTTACCAGTCAGTTTATTTCCTCTCCACCGCTGAAGCACAAAGTAGATTACAGTCTCCGAGGCAAGATGCTTACGATCAATTTCTCGGACACGCTGCGTCCTAACACTACCTACACCTTCTCGTTCGGAAATGCCATCAAGGACATCACGGAGAGCAATGCTCAAACCGATTTTAAATATGTGTTTTCGACCGGTGCAGTGCTCGACTCACAACAAGTAAGCGGTCAAATTCGCGATGCCTACACAACCTTGCCTTCAAAAGGTGTGATGATTGCCATGTACGAAGCTGAGAGCGAGGATTCTGTGTTTATGAAGGAAGTTCCGCTTTACTATGGAATATCTGATGAAAACGGACAATACCGCATAGAAAACATCGCTCCTGGAGGGTATAAAATTTTTGCGATTAGCGACAAGGACTTTGACTATACTTGGTCCGGAGCCTCGGAAGCCATTGGATTTGTGGATCAGCACATTCATTCAGAGCTCAATCCGGAAGTCGATTTTTCGATGTTCAAAACGCCGGTAGAGTATCAGTTTTACCGAGCAAAATTCGAGGCATTCGGGAAGATTGAAGCTTACTTCTCTGTACCCGCTCATGAAGTTTCATTCAGCCGAATTGATACCACCGGAAGCTCAGAACTTTTTGAATATCCAGAAAATGGAGACACCATGACGGTGTGGACCGACACATGGAAAACGGGCTCTTCCGCTCAGTGGATTGTTCGTCATGATCCTACGGCCACCATTGACACTATGGAAGTTCGCATCTATGAGAAAGATACCGCTCGATTTAGAGTCAAATTGTTGAACAGTCCGCCCTACGCTCCTTCAGACTCGATTATACTCGAGTCTACCACCCCAATCCGAAGAATCGATACGTCGAAATTCATGGTGTTCGAGTCAGATAGCATCCCTGTTCCTTTTAGGGTCAAGCAAACTAGCCCAAGACATATCCGGCTTACACTCGAGTTGAACTACAACGATAAGTTCACTTGGATCCTCGATTCAGCGGCCATCGAAGATTTGTACGGGCGCTACAACGACAGCATCGCTCAGAGCTTCAAAGTCAAGCAAGATAACGAGTTGAGCATTCTGCACTTTTCCGTAAAATCCGACTCTTCAACCACCAAAGTCTTGGAGTTGTACAACGAAAAAGATGTAGTGGTTTTCCGGGCATCTTTTTCAGATCAAATCAATGTAGACCTATTCGATATCGTGCCGCAGAAATACAGCGCGCGAGTGGTGTATGATCGCAATGGTAATAGTCAATGGAATTCCGGCGATTTCTTTAAAGCCATTCAACCTGAAAAAGTAATCTACCTCGATAGGGAAATTGAATTACGCGCCAATTGGGAAATTGATGAAACTTGGCTTATCCCCTAAGCTTAAAGCAGTTTGAACTCGTCGCGGTCGTTGAGGAAACCAAACCGACTTCGGGTTTCTTCGAGATGACCTTTGTCGATTTCAATCATCAGTACATCTTCCGCGCCTGACTCCGCCTCGACGATCGTTGCGCCTAAGGAATCAATCACAGCACTGTCTCCTGAGTATTCAATGTTATTTCCATCCAATCCTACTCTATTCACTCCTACCACATAAGCCATATTCTCAATGGCTCGGGCTCGCAGGAGTGCTTTCCATGGATAGCTCCTTCGCGCAGGCCAGTTGGCCACGTAAAAAAGCAAGTCGTATGCGTTGTCGTTGCGACTCCACACCGGGAATCTCAAATCATAACAAATCTGTGGTCTGATTCTCCATCCATTCCATTCCCATGTTGGGCGATCTTCTCCTGCGGTATACTCCTCATCCTCTCCCGCATACGAAAATCGATGACGCTTGTCGTAATGCCGAAGCACACCATCGGGTTGAGCCCATATCACGCGGTTGAAATACTTACCCCCATCCTGAATAATCAGGCTTCCTGTTACTGCGGCGTTAAGACGCACCGCGTGTCCTTTCATCCATTGAACAGACTCTCCATTCATGGTTTCGGAAAGCTCTTGGGGCTTCATAGAAAAACCAGTAGACCACATCTCAGGAAGAAGAACAAGGTCCACTTCATCAAGCTTGGTAAGCTTTTTGTCAAGTTGATTGCGGTTGGCTTGCGCGTTTTCCCAAACCAACGACGTTTGAATTAAAGCTAACTTGAGGTTGTTCATAGATACGAAGGTAATAACCCTCAAGCGTAAATCGAGAAGCTATATTTGTGTACATGAAAACTTGGGCACTCTTTATACTTGTATTTCTTTCCTCGGCTTCTTTCGGTCAAAGAATCAATCAGCTTTGGTTGAACAAGAATTACGAAGACATCTATGAGCAGAGAAATCGCGTAAATCGCATGTCTTCCGGCGATATGCTGCGAGTAGCTCAAAGTGCTTTTATTCTTGAACACGACTCCGAAGCGCTGTACATCGTGGATTTGGCTATAGAAAAAAACTACGCCGATGAAAGACATTATTTTCTTCAAGGAGAAGTGTTGCGAGCCCAAGGTTTCTATCTGTCGGCCGCCGAGTCGTTCCACCAAGCTTTGGCTCTTCGGCCACAGCGACTCACCTACATGATGGCCAAGGCCGACGCCTACTATAGAGGCCGTCAGAACGATTCCGCTCTCGCCGTTTTTAGTCGCGTACACGATTTGTTTCCCGACAAAGATGTAGCCACTTTCATGGAATGTAAAATTCAAGCTGAAGAGGGGTACATCCGACCAGCTATGGAGTGCTGGAAGTTGCATATCATGGAGTTGGTAGATAGGGAGTACAAAGCCCGCGCTCGGGAAGAGTTGATGAACTTAGCTTGGCATATGGGAAATGATACGGCCGAGGCAATTCGTCAGATCAATGCGCTCATTCGTATGCAACCAGAAGTCATTAAGCACCGGATTAGCGCTATTCAAATGGGTGCTGAACAGAGAGACTGGGAGCTTGTAGAATCGCAGAGAAACTACATTCTAGAACGATTCGAAGAAGGCTCATTACCAGGCTACTACGCATCCAAAAATGCATACCCATTAATGGATCTACTAGGAGATAACTATCGTTTACAATATTTTGAAACCCTCCGCATTCAAGAGCAAAATGGTGTATTTGCAGCAAAGTGGTTTTGTTTTCTTGCCACACCTATTCAAGGCGTGAAAGAGGCGGAGTTCATATACATTGAAGATGCGGACGGAATACGCATTGAAGGCACCTCAGAGGGCTTTGTTACCATGATTCTAGAAGAACCGCTTAGCCTGCAAGAGTTCCATGTAATGATGAAGGCGATAGAGGCAAATTTATAACGTCACCTTGCAGAATTCAACAGAAGCGTTTATATTCGTTCTGGAAGAGCTTTTGTAGTTTTTTCATTTTTGTGTTTTAGTTTTTGTTGATTATTTTGAAGGTGGCCGCGTAATTCCATTACGCGGCTTCTTTTTTGTGAGTATGTAAGCTTACTCTTCCTCCAATTCATCAATCAACCATCCCAATTGCTCTATGAGCAAGTCGGTATCAACGTCGCTCGTTCCGTCATAGAATCCTCGAAGCCGACCTTGTGGGTCCACCAAAATGATATTCTCTGTGTGAATAAAGCTGTGCTCGTCCCAAGTTTCACCCTCCTCCATTACGGCGAAGTATGAGGCTCGAGCGAGTCGATTAATTTCTGCTCGATCGCCCGTCAGTAGCCACCATTTTTCATAATCCACGCCATTGGCTGCTGCATATTCTGCCAGTACAGGTACACTATCGTACTCAGGCTGGACAGAGTGCGAGAGGATTCGAATCCTTGGTTCGTCAATATAAGCCTCTTGAACTTTACGCAAATTTCGCGTCATGTCGATGCAGATGCTGGGGCAGGTTGAGAAGAAGAAATCGGCTATAATGATCTGCCCTTCTACATCTTTCAAGGAGCGCGAAACCCCCTTATGATCGGTCAAGGAAAAATCACTAATCCTGTGATTCCTACCGATGTGCTCTAAACTATCGGCCACCAATGCTTCGTTCAACATCGCCGGATTAATGATGGGCAACCGATTATCTGGTTTTTGGATTTGATAGGCCAAGAAAACCCCTCCAAAAAACACAATCGCTAAAACGAGAAGGATAATCTTCTCTGATTTTCGAAATCTCTTAAGCATGGGACAAAATTCTGAATTAACTCTTTAACCGCTGCGGGCTGGGAGAGTTTATTTGGATAGAATTGCATGGACAAGCAGTAGGCTCTCCATGAATTGAAGACTTATCTTCGCCACATGAATATTCTTTCCGTGGAGCAGCTCAAGAAGAGCTTTGGAGAACGCATACTTTTTGAAGACCTCACCTTTGGCTTGGCGGAGCGCGAAAAGGTGGCGCTCGTTGCACGGAACGGAACGGGAAAGACTTCCCTGCTCAGAATCCTCTCGGGCGAAGAAGAACCGGATACAGGTCGCGTTGTGACCCGCAAAGGAGTGCGAGTAGGTTATCTCAAACAGGAACCGCACTTCCCCGAGGGAATCGAAGTAATGCAATGGCTGCTTTCGCTTGACCATCCCCTACTAAAGGCCATTCTTCGATATAAAGAGGCCGTTTCCAACCCCGATGCTGCGTACGACATGACCGACAGTTTAGCGGAAATGGAGCGATTAAACGCTTGGGATACCGAATCGAAACTCACGGCCATCCTCGATAAGTTGGAGTTGAAGGACATCCATGCTCAGGTTTCTACCTTGAGCGGTGGGCAAAGAAAGAGATTAGCACTGGCGGGTTTACTTATCGCTGAGCCGGATTTTCTAATTCTCGACGAGCCTACCAACCACCTTGACCTCGACATGATTGAATGGCTTGAAGAGTGGTTAAGCGAAGCTTCATTTGCCCTCTTAATGGTTACGCACGACCGGTACTTTTTAGAGGCCATTTGCGATACAATTTATGAACTCGACGAGGGCATCCTATACAAGTACGAAGGGAATTACTCCTATTATCTAGAGAAAAAAGAAGAGCGCATTCAAACGCAGCGAGCCAATATTGAGAAAGCGAAGAACATCTTCCGCCGAGAACTCGAGTGGATGCGTTCAACACCCCAAGCTCGAACCACCAAGAGTAAATCTAGAATTGACGCTTTTAAAAAAGTTAAAGGCGATGCTCAAAAGAGAGTAGACTCCAAGCAAGTTGAAATCGACGTAAAAATGGAGCGCCTGGGTAGCAAGATCTTGGAACTTCACAAAGTAAAAAAGGCCTACGACTCCCTTCCCATCTTGAATCAATTCTCCTACGTATTCAAACGTGGAGATCGCATTGGAATGGTGGGAAAAAACGGGGTGGGTAAGTCTACTTTTCTGCGGATGATTACCGGCGATGAAGAACCCGATGGAGGAAAAATCGTAACTGGCGAAACCGTGCGGTTTGGATTCTATCGTCAAGATGGAATGACGCTCAATGACGATAAGCGGGTAATCGAAGTCATTAAAGAAATTGCTGAGGTCATTCCTTTGGCTAAAGGTAAAACCATGACCGCCAGTCAACTCTTGGAGCGTTTCCTGTTTGAAGGAGATCAACAATACACCTATGTGAGCAAGCTGAGTGGCGGTGAAAAACGCCGCTTGTATTTATTGACACTCCTAATGGCTAATCCCAACTTTTTGATTTTGGATGAGCCTACCAACGACTTGGATATTCTCACCTTGAACGTGCTCGAAGACTTCTTGCTAGATTTCCAAGGCTGCTTGGTAATTGTGAGTCACGACCGACACTTTTTAGACAAACTCACCAATCATCTCTTTGTATTCAAGGGAAAGGGTGAAGTGAAGGATTTCAATGGGAGCTATCTGGAATACCGAGAAGATCTAAAAGCAGAAGAAGCCAGGAAAAAGGCTGCGCAGAAAATGTATGCTGAACCAAAAAAGGTGGCCGATAAGCCCACACGCGAAAAAACTAAACGCAGCTATAAAGAGGAACGAGAGTTTGAAGCGTTAACCGAAGAAATCGACCGTTTGGAAAGTCGAAAAGCGGAAATCGCTGGTGAATTTGAATCGCCAACTGTTTCTCCGGAAGAAATCGCCGAACTATCGACGGAGATGAACCAAATTCAAGATCGACTGGAGGAAGCCGAAATGCGATGGTTGGAATTGAGCGAGCTAGATTCGAATTGAACACTTGTCTTTTCCACATCATTCTCCGAACTTGCTGAGGAACAATCTTCCTACCATGAAAAAATCTCAATTAATCGGCATACTGTCATTGGCGTTATTCGTGACCAGTTGCGGACTGTTCAAGTTTCATTCGGCCAATTATCTTCCTAAAGAGTACGAAAACATTCAGTGGGAAATGAATCCGGAAGATGTAGCCGCTTTTCACAATATCGAGCTGGCCCACGACCGCAGCTTCCGCAAAGTGTATGTTGAACAATTTGCCTTGAGTGAAGATCTCGAGAATGTGATTTACTACTTCGGTGTTAATGAACAGTATGAGGGAAACCCATTGTATGAAGTCATTCTGAATTTCAAATCCGCAGAATTGCGCAATGAATATGCAGATGATGTACTAGGCGACGTACACTTCAATGAGAACGACCGAGATGAGTGGCGTTTCCAAAAAGACGAAGCGCAATTCGCGGCCTGGACCTTCCAGAATAAATTGGTTATTGTTAAACGGGTGGCAGGCACGGAGTGGGACCGAGAAGATATCTGGGCTCGATAGGATATTTTGTACCTTCCCATTCCTTCAAAAACAAGAACATCACAAGAACGAGAATGTCTGATTCGATTATCGAACTCACTGGTATCCGTCGCGATTTTGCCATGGGTAGTCACACTGTAAAAGTGCTCAAGGGCATTGATCTCACAATTAAGAAGAATGAATACGTGGCCTTAATGGGACCATCTGGTTCAGGCAAGTCTACCTTGATGAATCTTCTGGGATGTTTAGATACTCCCACCGCAGGGAACTACATTCTTAACGGGCAAAACGTGAGCACGCTAACCGACAATCAGTTGGCAGACATCCGCAATCGCGAAATTGGATTCGTTTTTCAGACATTCAATTTGCTGCCTCGTCAAACAGCCCTCGATAATACCGCACTTCCCCTCATCTATGCTGGACTAGGGAAATCAGATCGACACGAAAAAGCGGCTGTGGTTCTCGATCAAGTGGGCCTAGGAGATCGAATGGATCACCGCCCTAATCAACTTTCGGGTGGACAACGTCAGCGTGTGGCAGTGGCCCGAGCCCTGGTGAATAACCCAGCCCTCATTCTGGCAGATGAGCCTACAGGGAACCTCGATTCCAAAACATCGGTGGAAATCATGAAACTCTTCGATGAAATTCACACCCGTGGTAATACCATCGTATTGGTTACCCATGAAGAAGATATTGCCCGGCATGCCGATCGCATCATCCGATTGAAAGATGGAATGATAGAAAGCGACGAAAAACAGGTAAGGAAGACCTCCCAAATGGCGTAATTTCCTGATTCAGCAGAGATTCCAGCACCTTATAGTTTCCTTCTATCAAGAACAAGGTCTAACCCTCATATCCATTGGGATAGTGGAAGATTTGCTATTTTTGCAAAGAATTAGACTGATTCCAAACAAGGTATGATTAGCGTTTCTGATACAGCATTAACCAAGCTCAACAGCTTGATGGCCGAAGAAGGGAAGAACTTAGAATCGGCCTACATCCGCGTTGGTGTTACCAGCGGCGGTTGCTCAGGATTGTCGTACAAGATGGAGATTGTTGACAACGAACAAGAGGGTGATAAACTCTTTGAAGATAAAGGTGTTAAAATTTTAGTGGACAAGAAGAGCTTGCTTTATCTGCTTGGCACTACGCTGGAATACAGCGGCGGACTGAACGGAAAAGGCTTTGCTTTTAATAACCCGAACGCCTCACGCACTTGTGGATGTGGTGAGAGTTTTGCCGTTTGATCACTACTCCTGAATTGATAATATTCCATGAGCAATAGCGACCAAATATTAGATGATGTAACCAAAAAGGAGTACGAATACGGCTTCTACACTGAAGTAGAGTCGGAACGTGCTCCCAAAGGATTGAATGAAGATATCATTCGCTTCATCTCTGAAAAGAAAAATGAGCCGGAATGGATGACCGAATGGCGCCTCGATGCGTACAAGAAGTGGTTGGCCATGACCGAGCCAGAATGGCTAAAGCCGAAATACGAGAAGCCTGACTTTCAAGAGATTACATACTTCGCAGCTCCAAAGAAAAAAGAGGGACCTGACAGCCTTGAAGAGGTTGATCCAGAGTTGCTCAAGACTTTTGAAAAGCTCGGCATTTCACTCGACGAGCAAAAGCGACTTACCGGTGTAGCCATGGACGTAGTGGTGGATTCCGTATCTGTAGCAACTACCTTCAAGAAAACGCTGGCTGAACTAGGAATCATTTTTTGCTCCATGAGTGAAGCCATTCAGGAACACCCTGAATTGGTGAAGAAATACTTGGGTTCCGTGGTTCCCAAGACCGACAACTTCTACGCCGCACTCAACTCAGCTGTGTTTACAGATGGTTCATTCTGCTATATTCCTAAAGGAGTGCGTTGCCCAATGGAACTTTCCACCTATTTCCGCATCAATGAAGCGGGAACGGGTCAGTTTGAAAGAACCTTGGTGATTGCCGATGAAGGAAGTTACGTGAGCTACTTGGAAGGGTGTACCGCCCCTCAGCGCGATGAAAATCAATTGCACGCGGCTGTAGTGGAACTCGTTGCACTCGACGATGCGGAAATCAAATACAGCACGGTTCAAAACTGGTATCCTGGCGACAGTGAAGGGAAAGGTGGAGTGTACAACTTTGTGACCAAGCGAGGTATTTGCGAGAAGAATGCGAAAATCAGCTGGACTCAAGTTGAAACGGGAAGCGCTGTTACTTGGAAATACCCAAGCTGCATTCTCAAAGGCGATAATTCCATAGGTGAATTTTACAGCGTAGCGGTAACGAATAATTACCAGCAGGCTGATACCGGAACGAAAATGATTCACTTGGGTAAGAATACCAAGAGTACCATCGTTTCGAAAGGTATTTGTGCTGGAAATTCAGATGGAAGTTATAGAGGATTGGTGAAAATCGGACCGAGAGCACACAATGCAAGGAATTTCTCCCAGTGTGATTCCTTATTGATGGGTGATGGATGCGGAAGTCACACTTTCCCGTACATCGAAACCCAAAATAAATCAGCTAAAATTGAGCACGAAGCCACCACTTCTAAAATCGGTGAAGATCAAATCTTTTACTGTAACCAAAGGGGTATTGGAACAGAAGAGGCCGTGAATCTTATCGTAAACGGATACGCCAAAGAAGTGCTCAATCAACTCCCAATGGAATTTGCCGTAGAAGCCCAAAAGCTTCTGGCCATTTCACTTGAAGGATCTGTAGGATAATCAACAAAGACACATCGGTTTAACGACCAAAAACACATTACATGCTTCACATTAAAGATCTCCATGCCAACATCGATGGCAAGTCTATTCTAAAAGGGATCAACCTAGAGGTAAAGCCAGGAGAAGTGCATGCCATCATGGGGCCGAATGGTTCAGGTAAAAGTACTTTGAGTAGCGTAATTGCAGGAAGAGAAGACTACGAGGTAACTGACGGAAGTATCGATTTTCTAGGTGAGCCCGTACTGGATTTGAGTCCGGAAGAAAGAGCGCAGCTCGGCATCTTCTTGTCGTTCCAATACCCTATCGAAATCCCAGGTGTGAGTGTTTCGAACTTTTTGAAGACTTCTATCAACGAAATTCGCAAGGCGCGAAATGAAGAGCCAATGGGAGCTGCTGAGCTTCTCAAGAAAATGCGCGAAAAGTTGAAAGTACTCGAAATGGATAAGGCTTTTTTGAGCCGTTCATTAAACGAAGGATTCTCTGGAGGCGAAAAGAAGCGGAATGAAATCTTCCAAATGGCCATGCTCGAACCAAAACTTGCCATATTGGATGAAACCGATTCAGGCCTAGATATCGATGCCTTGCGCATTGTGGCTAATGGTGTGAATAAATTTAGAAGTGCTGACAACGGCGTGGTTGTCATTACCCACTACCAGCGCTTGCTCGATTATATCGTTCCTGACGTGGTTCACGTGCTCATGGATGGACGAATCGTAAAAACAGGCGACAAATCCCTTGCCCTCGAGTTGGAAGACAAAGGATACGACTGGATCAAGAAAGAAGTAGCCTCAGTATAATTGCTGAATTCAAAACTGTGGAGGAACTAAAAGACAAACTCGAATCGAGTTACATCGTATTCGAGAACGAACTCAACGGGGAGGCTGAAACGCCAGTGCATCAGCAACGCAGAGCCGCTTTCCAAAATTTCGAAAAGCTTGGGTTTCCAACTAAGCGTCACGAAGAATGGAAGTATACCAACTTGAAACCCATCTTGAAGGCGGACTATAAGTTGTTTCCAAAAACGGAAGATCACATTGAGTTTAAAGATGTGAAACACTTCTTCCTGAATGAAATTGATAGCTACAAAATCGTTTTCATCAACGGAGTATACAGCAGCTGGCTGAGCGAAACGACACATCATGGCTATGATGTGTGCACTTTCGGCAACGCTCTTTCTAAGTACCAAGATGCCATCGACGGATACTTCAATAAGATCGCGAAGCAAGACGACCAGGCCATGGTTTCACTCAATACGGCTTTTGCTCGCGAGGGAGCCTTCATCCGTGTTCCGAAGAACAAGGTAGTTGACAAGCCGATTCAAATCATCTTCTTCAATACCGCTGATGATGCGGAATTGATGGTTCAACCCCGCAATTTGATCATTCTCGAACAAGGGGCCAAAGCGGAAATTATCGAGCGCCACCAAAGCTTGACCGATACCCCAGTATTGAGCAATTCAGTAACGGAAGTATCCATTGGTGCAAATGCAGAATTGGATTATTACAAACTGCAAAACGATAGACATTCCGCATCCTTAATCGACAATACATGGGTTGACTTGCACAGAGATAGCGTTGCTCGTTTTAGCACTTTTAGCTTAGGCGGCAAACTAACCCGCAACAACTTGCATTTTGGTTTGAAGGAATCGAATGCCGTTGCGTATATGAACGGCGTTACATTGATTGAAGACAATCAACACGTGGATCACCACACCTTAGCCGATCATTTAGTACCGCACTGTGAAAGTCACGAAATGTACAAGGGCATTTATGACGATAAGAGTACGGGAGTATTCAATGGGAAAATTGTGGTTCACAAGGATGCGCAGAAAACCAATGCATTTCAGCAAAACGACAATATCCTATTGAGCGATCGCGCAACTTGCGATACCAAGCCTCAGTTGGAAATTTATGCTGATGATGTTCAATGTTCGCATGGTTGTACCATTGGCCAGCTCGATGAAGATGCCCTGTTCTACATGAAGTCGCGCGGTATTGGCGAAAAAGAGGCGAAAGCTCTCCTCATGTACGCTTTTGCATCAAATGCCCTAAGCCTAGTTAAAGTGAAGGAACTCCGTAAAAAAGTGAACATGCTCATTGCAAAAAAGCTAGGGGTTAACCTTGACTTCGAGCTCTGAGTCATCACCAAAAGGAATTCATTAAATTACAGCCATGAAGCAATTCGTGGCTGTTTTTTTTGTGGTGTTTCTCTTCGGATGCGATGCACCTTCTCCCAAAATGTCCCTCCCCACGGTTGATGTCGTTTTAGACGAATGGCATCGCGCAGCCGCGGAGGCTGAGTTTGAAAGCTACTTTTCCTATTTCGAAGGCGATTCCTCAATTTTCATGGGCACGGATGAAACCGAAAGATGGACCATTGCAGAATTTAGACCTTGGGCACAGCCCTACTTTGAAAGAGGCAGAGCGTGGAGTTTTGTGGCCACTGAGAGAGTGGTTTACTATTCCGACGACCGCATCTTTGCTTGGTTCGATGAAGAGCTCGAAACACCGAACTTGGGTCCTGCCCGCGGAAGTGGTGTATTGAAGAAAGGAGATGATGGATGGAAGATCGTTCACTACAACCTGAGCATTCCCATCCCCAACGCCATTGTATCCGATGTGGTCGAGCAAATCGATAGCACGCTAAATTTACAACCATGACCAGCGTTCGCATTCGTCCGAGATTCAGGCATCAGCTTGAAGAAGCTGAGCTACCGGTTCGGGAAAAACTCCTGGCCGGATTGGAAAAAGCAAACGACATCCACATCGTAAAAGCCAAGCAGTATCTGATTGTGGAATACAATGAAGATGTTCGGCATTACTGGTCGCCACAGCTGCAATTATCCTTCGAAGAGAACGAGGAAGGAACACTCATCAGAGGTCTCTACGGACCACATCCGAACGTTTGGGCAATTTTCTTTTACGGTTATTCGGCTATGGGAGTGATTGGTACTTTCTTAGCCATCATCGGTGTTTCACAGTACATGGTTCAAGAGACTTCTTGGGCTTTTTTAGGCACGGCTGCATGTGGTTTGGTTGCCGTCATTTTATACGTGGTGGCCCAGTTTGGGCAAAAAATGGGAGCAGAACAAACGTTTGAGCTACACCATCTGTACACCCACACTTTGGGGCATCCAGAGCCCATTCGCTAATTACATATCCGCACTGGACAGTATAGCGATAATAATGGCAAATCGAAGGACTACATAAAGCGTTCGCGCCCAAGGCTTATTCACGATCCAGGCAAGAGCAATTACGCCAAGCATCATCGTTCGCTCCCAAAGAAAGCCTAAATCTCTTCCAGAGATCCAATCTACCACAATGATGCTGGTGGAGTACAAGAACACCAACGCCATGAATTGTCGGGAATTGGCAAGGAAGTAATCTTTGTACGACATCCCCTCATCTGGCGTAAAGTAGCGAACAGTAACATAGTACAGAATCATCGGAAGAATGAGGAGTAAGTACCACTCGTAACCCTGCGTGATTATGTCAAGTCGACTATAAGTCGAATACCAATTCAACGCTCCCATATCAAATAGCGTGATGGCCCATAGCACATATTCCCAATAGGATTTCTTAATGATGTTCTTCGTGTGACTCACCAAATCAACGATGGCCATACCGAATATCACCCCGTCAAAAACCATCAAGTATTCTATCTTATCCATAGAGGCTGATTAACGCGAATAATTTACAATTTCTGTGGATTTACTTTCTCGAATTGGATCCAAACATCCACAACCCCGTTTGGTTAAAAACGGCTTTGGCCTCAGCTTCCAGAATACCGCCAGTCACCTTTGGAGGCTTTCCAAAAAATGGTGGGAAACGTTCCAATTCATCATCCTCCATGATGTTCCACTTACTATGTCCACCCATATATGGCGAAGGCAAAGCATAAACCACTTCGGCAACCTTATACTCGCGAGCCATAAACGAACACATAGGACAAGGCTCACAATTGGAATAAAGAATGGCTCCTTCCAAATTCGAAGTACCCAATTTCTCATGAGCCAAATGCAAGGAGACTATCTCCGCATGGTCACTCACTTTACTAAACGCAAAGTTGGTCGACTCGGCGATGATTTCCCCATCAAGCACTACTAGAGAACCAAAGGGTGCATCACCACTGTTTAGACTGTTCTGTGATAGCTCAATGCACTTTCGAATGAAATGCTCATGACTCATGCAGAAAGGATAAGATTAGCTGTTAAAGGTAGTAGGATTGACGCAATATCCGAATGTAATTGAATGAACGAACCATTCTTATTTAGACCTGTTCTAGTTTATAAGAATCATTTACGACCTTTGCACTGCAATGAGTACAACCTCCACTTTGAAATACGACGTAAGCGAGATCCGAAATCAGTTTCCGGTTCTGTCTCGCGAAGTTAATGGCCGTCCTTTGGTGTACATGGACAACGGTGCCACTACACACAAGCCAACGGCCATGACCGATGCAATTACCTCGTATTACGAAACCATCAATAGCAATGTGCATCGCGGTGTCCATCACTTGAGTCAACGCGCTACCGATGCCTTTGAGGCCACCCGCGAAAAACTCAGAGCACATCTCAACGCTGAGCATGCACATGAGGTGATTTTCACGAAAGGAACTACGGATAGCATCAATACCGTTGCCTGGAGTTTTGGTGAACTCATCAACGAAGGAGATGAGATTATCATTTCCACCTTAGAGCACCACAGCAATATCGTTCCATGGCAAATGGTTTGTCAGCGTAAAAAGGCGATTTTGAAGGTGATTCCGATGGATGATCGTGGAGTACTCGACATGGAGGCCTTCGACAATCTGCTTTCAGAAAAAACCAAGTTGGTTGCTGTTAACCACATTTCCAATGCACTAGGCACCATCAATCCAGTGAAGGAAATGGCCCAAAAGGCGCATGCTGTTGGCGCGGCTATTTTAGTTGATGCGGCTCAGAGCATGCCCCATCTCAAAATTGATGTGCGCGAACTAGACGTAGACTTCTACGCTCTTTCAGCCCATAAAATGTACGGCCCAACTGGGATCGGAGCATTGTATGGCAAAGAAGAATGGTTGCGGAAATTACCTCCTTACCAAGGAGGAGGCGAGATGATTGCTTCGGTTACCTTCGAGGAAACCACCTATGCAGATCTCCCACACAAGTTTGAGGCCGGTACACCTCATATCGAAGGCGTTATTGCTTGGGCAGCATCCGTCGATTGGATCAACTCCATAGGTATGGAAACCATTTCAGCCTATGAGCAATCTCTTCTCGAGTATGGAACAAAGGCACTGAGCAGCATAGAAGGACTCACCATTCACGGTACAGCTCCAGAAAAATGCGCCACCTTTAGTTTCAATGTAGAGGGTTTGCATCACTACGACATAGGCACCCTGCTCGACCAGCTGGGAATAGCGGTTCGCACAGGTCACCATTGTACACAACCCCTCATGAATCGCTTAGGAGTTCAGGGAACCATAAGGGCATCATTGGGTTGTTACAACACAACAGAAGAAATTGATCAGCTGGTTGCGGGATTGAACCGCGTTATACCCATGCTCAGATAAAAGCTGACATAAGAACGAAACCATGAGCGAAAGCATCAAGGAACGTACAGAAGATATCGTGGACGAATTCGATTTGTTCGAAGACTGGATGGACAAATACGACCATCTCATTTCTTTGGGCAAAGAACTTCCACTAATCGACGAAGAACATAAAACAGAAGACAACATCATTAAAGGTTGTCAGAGTCGTGTTTGGCTTCACGCTGAGTTACGCGATGGACATGTAATCTATTCGGCCGATAGTGATGCCATCATCACCAAGGGGATTATTGCCTTGATGATACGCGCACTAAGCGAGCAAAAACCGGAGGATATTGTGAATGCAGATTTGTCCTTTGTAGACGAAATCGGCCTAAAAGAACACCTCTCTCCTACACGCGCCAATGGACTTGTTTCCATGATCAAGCAAATGAAATTCTACGCCCTCGCATATCAATCTAAAACAGCATGAGTACCACTATGGCACTGAATGAAGAACAAATGCAGAAATTGGGTGAGGATGTAGTGGATGTGCTACGCACTATTTACGACCCTGAGATCCCTGTAGATATCTATGAATTAGGTCTCGTTTACGATGTGAATGTAAGCGACCAAGGGGATGTGCATGTGCTCATGACCTTGACTTCTCCAAATTGTCCTGTTGCAGAATCCTTGCCTGTAGAGGTCGAGGAGAAAGTAAAGACCATCGATATCGTGACCACGGCAGAGGTTGAGATCACTTTCGATCCACCATGGACGAAAGATATGATGAGTGAAGAAGCTAGACTGGAACTTGGAATGTTCTAAATATGGCTGACGAGATCATAAATAAGGTTGAGCAAAGCGGTCTGATCACCATAGACCTCGAGCAGATGTACCCAAGGGGTAAACGCCTGCAGCTCGACATTGCGCCATGGCTTTATGAAGGAATGATCCTGAAGGAAAAGGACTTCCGCGAGCATGTTAAGAACCACGATTGGTCGCAGTACAACGAAGCCTATGTTGCCGTTCAATGTTCCGCTGATGCCATCATCCCTCAATGGGCGTGGGTATTGGTAGCACGATATCTGAACGGTCACGCGGTGCGGACCGTCTTCGGCGATCAAGAAAACTTAGAAGCCATTCTATTCGACCATTTGATCAGTGAGTTGGATGAGACCCAATACCACGGAGAACGTGTAATTGTGAAGGGTTGTAGCAACCTTCCTGTCCCCATGCAAGCGTATATCAGACTCACCGAAAAACTAACTCCAGTAGTGAAGAGTTTGATGTATGGAGAGGCATGTTCCACCGTTCCTATCTATAGAAAGCCTAGAGATTAACCGATACTCGAACCACGCGGTGTATTTGCATCGTATATAGCAGATCATGATCAAAGACTCACACCTCATCGCTATTGAGAGGCGCATTGAACCTCTGCGCAAGCAGATCATTGAGCACCCTTTGTATGATTCCTTGAATGACCTGGAGGATCTTCGCTCGTTCATGGAATTCCACATCTTCGCGGTTTGGGACTTCATGAGTTTATTGAAGGGGCTTCAACGCAAACTGACTTCGGTTGAAGAGGCTTGGGTACCGACCGACAGCAAGCTAGCACGAAGGTTGATCAATGAGATCGTTTTGGCTGAGGAGAGTGATGAGGATCCTTATGGAAATCCGGCTAGTCATTATGAGCTTTACTTAGATGCTATGCGCCAAGCGGGAGCGAATACCCGACCGGTCCTTCACTTCATCAAAACCATCCATCGCGGTTTCCGTTTGAAAGATATCCTCCGATTCAATTTGGCGGAGATCGATGAATCGACCTTAAAGTATCTGAAGGCCAACTATGCGATCATCAAGCGGGGTAGGCTGCACGAGATGGCCGCTGCATTCACGTTTGGTCGTGAGGACTTGATACCCGACATGTTCACCGAGATCGTGAAGGAGCTACATCAAAAATTCCCAGGTCAGCTTGACGCATTTGTGTATTACCTGGATCGTCATATTGAATTGGACGGCGACGAACACGGTCCGATGGCCTTGAAGATGATCGATGAATTGTGTGGTAGCGACGAGCAAAAGTGGATCGAAGCTGAGGATGCATGCGTGGAGGCCTTAGAAGCCAGATTGATGCTTTGGAATGCGATCTATGGTACTCTATCTCCAAATCCGAGAGAAAAAACAGCTCAATAAGGCGTTAATAGCTGAATTCAGCAACATTCACCTAATCTCCTTACCTTCTGTTCGCTATATTTGCGCTGCACGAGAAAAATTAAGGAAAACCCCTGTTTATGAATCTGAAGAAATTCATCCTATCCTTTGGGGCCGTTATGATCACCATCACCTCGTTTGCGGGTGAGGGCATGTGGCTTCCAATGATGCTTGGTCGTACTTACGAAGACATGCAAGAGCATGGACTAAAGCTATCCCAAGAAGATCTATATAACATCAACGGCTCTAGCCTAAAAGATGCTATTGTATCGATGGGCAACGGTTTCTGTACTGGAGAGATCATCTCTTCTCAAGGTCTGTTGTTGACCAACCACCACTGTGGTTACGACTACATCCGCAGCCATTCAACCGTTGAAGCGAATTACTTGCGCGATGGCTTTTGGGCTATGGACCGCAGCCAAGAATTGGCTAATGATGGGCTATTTGTTCGTTTCCTCGTTCGCATGGACGACGTTACAGCTCAGGTAATGGAGAAGCTCAACGACGGTATGAGTGAAAGCGAGCGCGCCGCTGCTATCCGCGAAATTAGTGGCCAACTGGCCGAACAAGCTGCCTCAGAGAGTGAGTTCTACACAGCAGAGGTGGAGAGCTTCTACCACGGGAATGAGTTCTACCTATTCATTTATGAAATTTACAACGATGTTCGCCTCGTAGGTGCACCACCAAGCAGCGTAGGTAAGTACGGTGGCGATACAGATAACTGGATGTGGCCACGTCACACGGGCGACTTTTCCATGTTCCGCGTGTATCAAGGTCCTGATGGCAAGCCGGCTGAGTACAGCCCAGACAATGTTCCATTGGAAGCTAAGCACCACTTGCCTATTTCTATGAAAGAGCGCAACGAAGGCGACTATGCGATGATCTTTGGTTACCCAGGATCTACTGATCGCTACCTTTCTTCATTTGGAGTAGAGCAAGCAATTGAATTGCACCACCCAGCAATTGTTGAAGTACGTGACCTTCGTTTGGGTATCATGCGTGAAGCCATGGATGCTGATGAAGCGGTTGACTTGATGATGGCTTCTTCTTACGCATCCGTTGCGAACTATTGGAAGTACTTCTTGGGTCAAACGGAGCAGTTGAAAAATAACGGCGTTTACGACAAGAAAAAAGCTCAAGAAGCTGCCTTTGCTGAATGGGTAAATGCGGATCCAGCGCGCAAAGAGAAATACGGCGAAACGCTTGAACTCCTTGAAAGAGGTTACGCTGCAACAGCGGACTATGTGAAAGTTGACGTATACGCCTTGGAAGCTGGATTGACCGGTGTTTCTAGCGCTTTGTTTGCTTACCAATTCAACCGCGCAGTGGGTGGAGGAGCTGATGCTGAAGCGCTTTCGGGCACTATCGCGGAGCATTTTGCAGAAACGTACTTGCCAACAGATAGAAAATTGATGGCGGCTCTCTTCGAGCTGTTCAACGAAAACATCGACGAAGCCCAGCATCCAGATTTCTTTACAACGGTGGATACTGCTTTCGGTGATGACTTTACTGCTTATGCTGATTACGTATTCGACAACTCCATGTTTGCTAACGAAGAAGCATTGACAGCTTGGGCGAACAACCCGGTTGACAGCCTTCTGTCGAACGATCCGATGATGATCGTTAGCAACGACTTGCTTGCTGTATACATCTCTGCGGCTAGAGCTTCTGCTGCTGCCGAAGCCGATCTTCAAAAAGGTTACCGCCTATGGACGGCCGGTATTCGTGAAATGAATCCAGATCGTATGTATGCTCCAGATGCTAACTCAACCATGCGTGTAACTTATGGTAACGTGCTTGCTTACGAGCCTAGAGATGGAGTGTACTATGACTTCTACACCACTATCGAAGGGGTGATGGAAAAAATGGACAACAGCGACCGTGAATTCATGGTGCCAGATCGTTTGGTTGAGCTCTACGAAGCCAAAGATTACGGTCAGTATGCCAATGCTGCGGGTGAACTTCCAGTAGGATTCATTAGCAACAACGACATAACCGGTGGCAACTCTGGTTCTCCAGTAATCAATGGCGACGGCGAATTGATTGGCTGCGCATTTGACGGTAACTGGGAAGCAATGAGCGGAGATATTTTCTTCGAAGAAGACCTACAGCGTACGATCTCTGTGGACATTCGTTACGTGCTCTTCATCGTTGACAAATACGCAGGTGCAGGTCACCTCGTAGACGAAATGACCTTGGTATATCCAAAAAAGAAGTTCCTCGGCATCTTCTAAATTGAAGTTTCGAGTAATAAATATGGAAGTCCCGTTGCAGATGCAGCTGGACTTCTTTTCTATGCGGCACTTTGCTCTTTTGCTTGAGCGATGGCCTTTTCTGCCTGAACAATATGTCGCTCATTGTGATAGACTACAACTCTCAAGGTGTCCCCTAGTCTCAACTTGATCCACTTACTGATGCTGATGCTTGTTTTAGTTCGTGTTAGATCCACTTCCTTAGCTCTATCAAGAAGCTTCAAAAGTCTCCTTTGCTGATCTATGAACTCCGTTTTCACTTCTGGCCGGATTCCACTTAAAGAGGGATTCATACTCTTGAACGTCTTCATTTTGTTCAGCTTCTCTTTTGGCAACATCGATTTCGCAAAATACTCTCCCAACATAGAGCTGGTGAATTTAGAAGCTTCACGGTCTTTTACCGAATTCTGCATCCTCACAGAGATCTCGGGGATATAAAAGTCACCATATCTATTCAAGTGTTCCAAACATTCCATGGCGCTCCAGGAATCTGAGGAAGGACGTCCGTTTAAGATTAAATCAGAATAGTTCTTCCAAGCTTCTACGCGCAGAATGATTTGCTCTGTTCTATCTATCAAATCAGTAATCAGTAATTCGGCATTTCCTTTCATGGCATCCATATTTGATACAAAGCTGTGGAGATCGAGAGTTATAAAAATTGACTGAAATCAAGAATTTGAGTATCGGCCTTATCCTTTCATGATTCTCGATAAAGTTTCAGGGGTCATTCTTAGATATTGAGCGATGTATTTGAGAGGAATCTCTTGAAATAGCTTTGGACTTCTCTCCATTACTCTCTGATACCGCTCTCTTGGGGAAGGAATGAGTAGATCCTTCTCCCTTTCGATCTGTTGGTAAATGAGTCCCATGAGCAAGTTGTCCCAAACCTTGAGTCGGGCTTCATCAGCATGAAGGAATTGGATATATTCAGATTTGGAAACCTTCAAGACCTCTGAGGATCGAAGGGCTTCAATATAAAAATCGGTGGACTCGCCACTGATGAAACTATCCAAGGCTGAAATCAGATTTCCTTCATAGGCTAGCCGCGTAATGTACTCTTCATCTTGGTGAACGAAATGGATCCTGAATGCCCCACTGCGAACCACATATAGATAATGCTCAATATCGCCCGGATGAATAAGGCACTCGCCTCTTTGTACAGCAATAGGATCAGAGAATAAAGACCCATTCAGCATTTCTTAGATCAGCCATGGTATTTGGTCATCCGAATTCATGATTGGAAAGTACGGAACTTCAACAATTATCCTCTATTTGGTGTAATTAGAATGCGCGTCAAATCGTAGTATGCTTTGCACCCAAATTGTTTACTTTTGCCCACTTAGTCACGCCGTAGGAATACAATGAAGAACATTCGAAATTTCTGTATCATCGCCCACATCGACCATGGTAAAAGCACCTTGGCCGATCGGATGCTCGACCTTACTCAAACGGTAACCGAGCGTGAAAAGCAAGACCAGTTATTGGACAACATGGACTTGGAACGAGAGCGAGGTATTACGATTAAGAGTCACGCGATTCAAATGAACCACTCATTAAATAATGAGGAGTACGTGTTTAATTTGATCGATACGCCAGGTCACGTTGACTTTAGCTACGAAGTTTCTCGTTCTATTGCGGCCTGCGAAGGTGCGCTTCTCATTGTAGATGCTACTCAGGGAATTCAAGCCCAAACCATATCCAATTTGTACCTCGCCCTCGAGCACGATTTGGAAATCATTCCCATCTTGAACAAAATCGATTTGCCGAGCTCCAATCCAGAAGAAATCGGCGATCAAATCATAGACCTCATCGGTTGTAACCGAGAAGACATTCTTTTGGCCAGTGCCAAGACAGGCGAAGGCGTATTGGACATTTTGGACGCCATTGTGGAGCGGATTCCCGCCCCGAAAGGAGATCCTGAAGGCCCACTTCAAGCACTCATTTTCGACAGTGTGTTTAACTCCTTCCGCGGTATTGAAGCCATCTTCCGCGTCATGAACGGCACCATTCGCAAGGGGCAAAAAGTGAAGTTCATGAACACGGGTAAGGAATATGACGCCGATGAAATCGGAACCTTGCGCCTGACAAAAGATCCTCAAAAAGCCATTTCAGCTGGTGATGTGGGATATATCATTTCCGGAATCAAGGAAGCGAAAGAGGTAAAGGTGGGTGACACCATTACTACGAAGGAGAATCCAGCTACTACAGCCATTGAAGGATTCGAGGAAGTGAAGCCGATGGTTTACGCAGGTATTTATCCTGTGGATACTGAGGAATTTGAAGAACTGCGTACCTCACTCGAAAAACTTCAGCTCAACGATGCCTCACTGACCTATGAAGCGGAAACTTCTGCAGCATTAGGTTTTGGATTCCGATGTGGATTCTTGGGCATGCTCCACATGGAAATCATCCAAGAACGCTTGGAGCGTGAGTTCAACATGACGGTAATCACCACCGTTCCAAACGTTTCGTATTATGCTTACACTAAAAAGGATCCCGACGAGCGTCTGATAGTAAATAACCCATCCGATTACCCAGACCCGGCGATTCTTGAACGGATTGAAGAGCCTTATATCAAAGCTCAAATCATCACCAAAAGCGAGTACGTAGGGGCTGTAATGACCTTGTGTATTGAGAAGCGCGGTGAAATTGTGGGGCAGACCTACCTCACCTCTGACCGAGTTGAGCTGACTTTTGACATGCCTTTGGCTGAAATTGTTTTTGATTTTTATGATCGATTGAAGACCATATCAAGAGGCTATGCGTCATTCGATTATCACCCAGTGGGCTACCGCCAGTCGGAATTGGTAAAAGTGGACATCCTCTTGAACTCAGAGCCTGTGGATGCATTGAGTGCACTAATTCACAAAAGCAAAGCACAAGATATTGGTCGAAAGCTTTGTAACAAGTTGAAGGAACTCATCCCTCGTCAGCAATTTATGATTGCCATCCAGGCGGCCATCGGGGCAAAGATTGTAGCTCGTGAAACACTTTCCGCCCTGCGTAAAGACGTTACCGCCAAGTGTTATGGTGGCGACATCTCCCGTAAGCGTAAACTCCTAGAGAAACAAAAGGCCGGCAAGAAACGTATGCGCCAACTCGGCAATGTGGAAATTCCACAACAGGCGTTTTTGGCGGTGTTGAAGCTGAATGAGTAAGGGACTCAGGGATCTTAAGGGGCTTAGGGGTTGGCCTTGGCGAGTTTGGAATAAAAGTGCTTGCAGAGAGCTAGAGTTCTGGCTCTCGTAATTCTGACTTTTTCGCGAAGCTGCAGCAAATCTTCATGATTAAGCATATTGAGGTCTTCCAAGATATACGTCATGCTTTCGACTTCTCTTCCACTTGAAACTGAAATATTCAGCAAGCGCAATTTGTCTTTAATGCTATAGCGCTCATACCCTTCTGCAATATTGTTCATCACTGAGACTGATGAACGGCGGAGCTGGTCCGCCAGAGTGTCTCTCTCCCCTCGAGTAACCGATTACTATGTTTGTACACGAGTACCACGAGTTCCCTGGCATCTTTCCAGCATTCCAATTCGGTAAATCCACCTGCTTTTGTCATGATTATTGGTTTTCCCCGAATTTACCCAGAGCATATCATTAATGTTAGAATTTCATTCAGCGATTTTCTTCCCTTCTTGTCTCTCTTTCTCATCATGCAACGGCCCTGAACTCCTTAATTTCCCTAAGCCCTTTAAAAACCCTAACCACCTTTTCGTATCTTCGACCTTGACAATTCTATCACCATGAGCGACAAGTTCAACGAACTCAAGAAAATCCAGGCTGAATCACTGGTAGGCGGCGGAGAGAAACGCATTCAAGCACAACACGATAAAGGGAAATTGACGGCTCGAGAGCGGATTGAACTGCTGCTCGACAAGGGGTCGTTTGAGGAAATTGGCGCACTCGTTTTGCACCGTTCTAATCTCTTTGACTTGGATAAAATGAAGTTCTATGGTGATGGTGTTGTAACGGGGTATGGAACCGTGAATGGCCGACAAGTTTATGTTTTTGCCCAAGACTTTACCGTGCTAGGTGGATCGTTGGCGGAAGCACACGCCGAGAAGATTTGTAGAATCATGGACTTGGCCATGGAAAACGGTGCTCCTGTTATTGGATTGAATGATTCAGGCGGAGCGCGCATCCAAGAAGGCGTGGTTTCACTGGGTGGATATGCGGATATCTTCTACCGCAATACCCGAGCTTCAGGAGTCATTCCTCAAATTTCAGCCATCATGGGTCCGTGTGCCGGCGGCGCGGTGTATTCACCTGCCCTAACCGACTTCATCATGATGGTGGAGAATACGAGTTACATGTTTGTTACGGGTCCAAATGTGGTTAAAACTGTTACGCATGAAGAAGTGACGAGTGAAGAACTGGGTGGAGCCAGCGCACACGCCTCGAAATCTGGCGTTACCCATTTCACCTATGCCAACGAGGTGGCCTGTATCGAAGGAATCAAAACTGCTCTTTCATACATGCCCCAAAATTGTGAAGAAGATGCGCCTGCTCTTCCTTATGAACCACAAAATGAAAAGCGTCCGAAGCTTAACGATATCATTCCTGACAACAGCAACCAGCCTTACGACATGCGTGAGGTGATTGCTGAAGTAACAGATGAGGATTCCTTTTACGAAGTTCACAAAGATTTTGGCGAGAATATCGTGGTTGGTTTTGCACGTTTAGGCGGAAAATCCATCGGAGTTGTAGCCAACCAGCCAGCTTTTTTGGCGGGCGTTCTCGATATTAAAGCTTCCCAGAAAGGAGCTCGCTTTGTGCGCTTCTGTGACAGTTTCAATATCCCACTTTTGGTGTTTGAAGACGTTCCTGGCTTCCTTCCTGGCACCGACCAAGAATGGAATGCGATCATCACTAATGGCGCTAAATTATTGTATGCGTTCTCCGAAGCGACCGTTCCAAGAATCACCGTAATTACTCGTAAGGCTTACGGTGGAGCTTACGATGTAATGAACTCGAAGCACATTGGTGCCGACATGAATTACGCCTGGCCAAGCGCCGAAATTGCGGTGATGGGAGCCAAAGGCGCAGCTGAAATCATCTTCAGAAAAGAAATCGCCAGTGCCGATAATCCCGATCAGAAGCACGCAGAAAAGGAAGCCGAATACGCGGATAAATTTGCCAATCCGTATCGCGCAGCCATGCGAGGTTATGTGGATGAAGTAATCATGCCGGAAGACACGAGAGAGAAGCTAATTAAAGCTTTTAAGATGCTCGAGAAAAAGGCGGTTACACTTCCACGCAAAAAGCACGGCAACATACCACTGTAGATCTCAAACTTGTGAGGCAGGTTAAAAGTTGCTTTCTTGGGACTTCCCCAAAGGGTTTTCTATGGGCCAATCGCTAACTGACCTCGATCATCTCGAACTCAATTTAAGCTCGGGCAACTTGATGCTTCTCAATCTGATATTGGGATTCATCATGTTTGGGGTGGCCATTGGAATCGATGTTTCCGATTTCAAGCTCATCCTTAAATGTCCCAAAATGATGTGGGTAGGTTTGCTAGGGCAATGGCTCTTACTTCCTGCACTTACGGTAGTTCTCATTTGGATGATGAACAACTATCTCAGCCCTGGCATGGCGATGGGAATGATACTCGTGGCGAGTTGTCCTGGTGGGAATATTTCCAATTTCATGGTGCACCATGCCCGCGGAAATACAGCATTAAGTGTGAGCTTAACAGCCTTTAGCACTTTAGGAGCCCTGCTTTTTACACCGCTCAATTTCATGCTCTGGGGAACTGTGTACTCAAAGTTCATAAGCAGCAATTCAGAGAATGCCTTGTTACGCGAATTGACCATAGACCCTGGTGAAGTAGCCATAAGTATTTTTCTATTGCTCGGCTTGCCACTTGTTGTTGGTATGACACTTCGCAAATTCAGACCCCAACTCACGCAACGTTTGCAAAAGCCCATGCGTTATGCAAGTGTCATAGCCTTTGTAACCATAATCATTGTGGCCTTCAGTAAGAATGTAGATTCATTCATCACCTACATTGGTGTAATATTTACGGTTGTCCTCATCCACAATGCATGCTTAATTCTTGGTGGATACCTGTGGGCGCGAGGATTTGGACTTGCCCAACGTGAACGTCGAAGTGTCGCGTTGGAAATCGGCATTCAAAACAGCGGTCTGGGCCTAGTGCTCTTGTTGAATCCTGCCATTTTTCCGAGTGAACTTCCTATTGGAGGCATGGCGGCCATTACCGCTTGGTGGGGGATTTGGCACATAGTGGTTGGTTTGAGTTTATCCTCTTTCTGGAGGCTGAAGAAAGGAGGAGCGAGTGCAAGGGCTTAACTGGGGATATCGCCTGCTCTTTGTGTACGTGAAATGGATGTACACAAAATGTTACGTTCGCACTTTTGAGGTGCACGGCACAAACAATGTACCTCGAAAGGGTCCCATCATATTTGTAACGAATCACCAGAACAACTTGCCGGATGCCTTGTCGATACTATTCGCAAGTCCCATTCCACCCCTCTTTGTTGCTCGTGCTGATTTATTCAAGAAATCTTGGGTGAACAAGGTACTGCGTTTTATGCGCATCCTACCTATACATCGCGCGGATCATGGTCGTGATGCAATACGTGAAGATTTACCGGACACTATGAATGGACTGCTAGAGGAGTTGAACAAAGGCGGTGCATGTACCGTGATGGGTGAAGGTAGTTCAAAGCCAGAGCGATCCATTCGTCCTCTTAAAAAAAGCTGGGCCCGTCTAGCAGAAATGTGCCAACAACAGGGTAAGGAGGTACTTGTGATTCCCGTGGTAATGGAGTACAGCAATTGGCAGGATTGGGGACCGGACGTTCGCGTGCGATTTGGAGAACCTATACAAATTGACATTGCTGAAGACACTCCAGCTCGGCGCGTGAAAGCCTTGACGGATGAAGCTCAAAAGGTGCTCACCGAAATGGTAGCCTCTGATGCACAAATAGCCACTTGGGAAGCTTCCGTTTCACAGCGTAGGAATGTACGCGACAGAATCTGGAACGGATTGGGAACCTTGTTACTCCCATTAGCCAAGGTGATTCTCTTCCCGGTTTGGACCGCCGCTAGAATCAAGGTGCGCAATCATTCGCGCCACGATTTTAAATCAACTTTGGAAGTTGGGATTTACGGCCTGGGCATTCCCGTTTGGATACTCTTCATAGTCACCCTTTTGCACCTATTCATTTCATGGAAATTGGCCTTAACGGCATTACTCATATCCCCCATATTCATGTGGGCCACTGCCCGTGCGTTTGTTGCCAAAATGCATCACTAAAAAAACACAAAGCCGATTATGTTTTGAAAACTAGTCTTTTTATATATTTGCCCTCCCAATCGAGGATGCCCGATCGTCTAATTGGCAGGACAGCGGATTTTGGTTCCGTCAGTCTAGGTTCGAGTCCTAGTCGGGCAACAAGATTTACAACGACCGACACACTTTGTGTGCCGGTCGTTTTTATTTAGACAATATGAGTCCAAGCTTGCTTGAGCGAATGATTGCTTAAATAAAAACAGCAACATAGCGAAGCGGAGTTGCGTGGTTGTTAATCTTGGGTACAATGCCACCCGTCGCAGAGGAGAGCAGTATTGAAGATCTTCTACTGTTCATGCAGTCGGTTAGATGTAGGTTGGTTCGCCTATGAGTTATCTGCTGAAGATAATAAAGGTCTCAAACAATTTGGTTGTAACTTAGCCTCAACCACCTACTAACCTCATGATGCGCAAGTCTCACAAGTTGCTCATTGGGATCGTCTTCCATACTCTAATTTGGAATGAAGCCCGGTCCCAAGCTATTCCTGAATAGTCGTTCATCCGCCTGGAAGCGGGGAATGACAGTTGGGGAGGAGGCTATACCCCAATTTACGATGATTTCCACTCCTTTGGCCTTGGCTTGCAAGCCCAAGTGTACTTGGCAGGTCGACTTTGGCACCTAGAAACAAACTATGAAGCCTACACCAACAGACAAAGCGAAAGTGGAACACGCTTAGATGAGTTTAAAGGGATAGGATTCCATTCCTCTGGTTCTTTCAACTAATCAGGCTTCCAAAAAATGAACAGGGCCAAGTCCAAAGTTCTAGTTATCGAATCTCAAGATTTATCTAAATTCATCTTAACCAAGATGTTGAAGATAAAAGGCTTGTAGGATGAATCAGTCGATAGCATCAATTCCGAATTGGAGTTATACGATCAGCATCAATTCGATTTAGTTTTTGTAGACACAGAACTTCCTGAGTTCAAATCGAAGGAGGTGGCTATGGGCTTTTTCAATCAAACCCGTCTTCAACATGCACCTTTAATTGGATTGGCTAATCGCCATTACTCCACTTATTCACCTTGTGGCATTGGAATGGGTTGTTTTGACATTCTATACAAGCCCTATGTGTCCGCTGGCGTTGACGGTACGGGTTCAGTAGAGTTTGAACACAAGCTTCGTCAGGCTACAGGAACCTACGTTAACCTAACCGTGGAAATTCAGGACATTCGAAGAAATGTAGTCCAAACTATAATCAATCACGATCACCGATCCGGTAATTCGAACGCCAATGGCAATCCTACGAATACGAACTCGGAAAGTGTAGGAATTTCATATTCGGGTTATGGGCAGGTTGTTTTTACGTGGACTGGTACGAACGCTAACGTAGATGCTTTCATCGATGACATTTCCATTGATGCCGTCTTTTCATCCGATCAGGAAAACGAGGTGAATGGAAGTTGCCCGTGCCGAATGGAGACTCAGGACACCGTTTGTGGCAGCGCAATGGGAGAACAATTCACTGCAATAGAATCGATATCCAACGAATCCTATAGTTGGGCCTTCGAAGGCACTTCTGGGGGAACAATCAATACGGGGTTGGTGTCGAACGACAGTACAAGATCCGTTGATTTCGTCTCAACACCCCGTGATTATGAATTGAGAGCCGTTAAATCCACCACGGGCCATTTGACTGTGCGCTCCATCAATGTGCAGGATGTTCCGACTCTAGCTGCTGAGGCTGACACAGTTTGTGAAGGGGAAATTTATACTGTAGATCTGACCCTTAATGTAGCGGTCCTTGGACGGTGGAATACACCTATAACGGAATTGCAGAGCAAACGCTCACCACCTCTTCGTCCTCGTACAGCTTTATCCTGCCCAGTACCGCCGCCGACTTTGAATTCACTTCTGTACAAGACAATACAGGCTGTTTTACACTAACGCTGCACGTCGTTGTACTGAATTATTTTCCGAAGCCCGATCCCATTGTGATTGAACACGCCGATTAGGTATATCTTTCCAAGAATATACCGATATTCACTTCATGTCCGATCACTCCCACAAAGAACAACACTTTCAAGGTTCACAAACCGTCCGTGATGTCGTAATAGGCATGGCCGATGGCCTTACTGTACCATTTGCACTCACTGCAGGATTAAGTGGAGCCATTGATTCCAATACTATCATCATCACCGCAGGAGTAGCAGAGATTGTGGCAGGTTCTATCGCCATGGGCTTGGGCGGATATCTAGCTGGAACTACGGAATACGAGCACTATCATTCAGAACGGAAAAGAGAGTATTGGGAAGTAGACCATCTTCCAGACAAGGAAAAAGCCGAAATCCGTGAAATTCTCGAGGAGTATGGAATTTCGAAAGAGTTAAGTGCAGATGTGGCCGAGGAAATGGCTCAAGACAAGGATAAATGGGTGGATTTCATGATGCGATTCGAACTCGAACTCGAGGAACCCCACTTGAACCAAGCCAAAAAGAGTGCGGGCAATATTGCCGGTGCTTATATCGTAGGAGGATTTGTTCCACTTGCCGGTTACTTCATCACAGACAATCCCGCGGATGGCCTCGTTTATTCTTCCATTTTTACCGTTCTAGCTCTATATCTATTCGGATATGGCAAGAGCAAACTTACCGGACAGCAGCCTCACAAGGGAGCACTTAAAACAACACTGGTTGGCGTCATTGCCTCTACAGCAGCCTACCTCATCGCGCTATGGATTGGATAACGACTTTGACCACATGCTGAGAACTCCGCCAAACGTATATTCCGGCACTTAAAAATTGAACAGCTCTAGAATGAGGAGCAATTCCCATCCTGCGACGGCCCGCCATATCAAAGAGCTCCCACGTCTCAGAAGTTGAGTTATCCACCAATCCATTTTCATAGGTCGGAGTGCGAATAACCTCTTCCTCATCTAAACTAAGTGGATGCTTTCTCCATAGCCGGTACTTTCTCATTTCCCCTTTTCCAAAACTTCCTATCCACGGTCCCTTGCTAAGGTCGCGCCATGACTGACTCGTAGGATCCTCCAGCCACCACACATCATCGCCTTTTAATGCAATTTCCACCTTACCACCGTAAATTGAACGAACAAACAATGGAATTCCTCCAGGGTGGATTGGATCTAAGGATTTGACCGAAACACGTACATCGTTCAGGGAATCTTCCGCAAGTAGATAGACTTCCGTATCTCTGTTCCCTCGCCATTTATGGTCGTACTCAGCATCCCAGCGCTCCCGAGCATTATGCACTTCTACTAGTTTGACCCTGGCAGAATCTGAACCATTGCGAACGGTAAATACGGATGAACTGATTGATCTTTTCTGCAAGGCATCTCCACTAACCTCACCGCCCATAGAAGGTGAAATAACCAACGGCGTTTGTGATGGTCCGCTTGAAGTGAGCTGCACCCAGAAACCTTGCCAAGAGTGAATGATAGGAGTAGCACCTCCGAAGGCTCCCGTAGAAGAGTTGTATGATCGGTAGGTCTGATCTTCCGTCGACCAAATGTAAGCGGTGGGCGCGGCGTTACTCGGCCAATCTGCGGACGCAAACAGCGAATCCAAACTGATGGGAAATGGATAAGGATTCCCCACGAAGTTCCAACCTTCGTTCCCAGCAACATTTCCAAAGGGCGAATTTGCGGTAGGGATACCATATTCCATCCAAGCCGTATCTCCAATATGGGAATACTTGCCAACTATCGAAACGAGTTTGGCCGAATCGAGCCAGCCCGCTCCTCCATATATCGCAATTGGTGTATTCCGAGTCGTGTAGCTGCCATCATTCACTGTATACCAAGCGGCATTTTGAGCGTCCCAAGCATAAATCGACCCGCCCGTGCCATACATCACTTGGTGAATATCTTCTGTGAAATCACCCCATCGCGTAATCAATGGTGATGACAAATGACGCCATCCTTGTAGCGTTTCTGGCCGATATGCAATAGTCAAGTTACCGATGACATTTAAGCGCTCTCCGCTGATTGTACCGGCCCCTAAATCGCTATTCAGCGTGAGCAGTGAATCAACGTGCACATATCCATTCATATGATGCCATTGTCCTGTGCGCAATGCAAAATCTCGGAGGTCAAACGTGTCTGAAATATCTGTAATAAGACGTGCTACCCGGAGTGTGTCGATCCAAGCTGACCAAGATGAGCTATCCGAAAGATAAACCGCATCATTGATAGACGGAACGGAAAGCCCCGACCAGTTTAGAGGATTTGATGCGAGACGGTCACCCGCTTGATTTGTCCATTCTTGCGGCTGGATGAACTCCAAATCATCTAGGGCCCAGACTTCATTGCTCCGATCGGTGTATAGGCGCAAGCGAATAAATAGGGAGTCCGCCTCTGGGAATCCATCAATAACGAATGCATTTAGAGCACCTGCGGTCAATAATCCACCTTCGAAAGGAAGGATATCTTTGTAATCAGACGCGTCCACTTGTGTCAGCATACCCACCTTTTGAAGGTCCCAATGTGCATTTCGATTTCCTCTAAGGCGCAAGCACGGAGACCAACTTTGCTGAGTGGAGGTACGCCAATACACTTCGATATAATCGCTCCCCTTATCCATTCCCTTTCCCGACCCTGATTCCGCAACGGCGCCCACGTTGAAGGTAAAATAAGACCCTGCAGTGCCTTGCGTATTCATTGGATCCATAAAGAGATTGACCTCTCCTCCTGAGATAGCAAGAGCTTGTGAAGCATCACTTCCATACACTCCGTTGATGGGCCAAAATGGAGTGCCCGACTGAATCAATGCTGTGGCCCCACTCCCCGTGCTGAGTGAATAGTTCCAGCCTATTTGATCAAAATCACAGAGCTGGGACTGTGCCAACGTCATACCAGAAATGAGCAAAAAACTAGCAACGTAGCTGAAGTTAAAACGTGTCATAATGCAAAAAGGCGGGCGACCTATGCGGAGAACAACGTGGATTGTCGCTTAAACTAATGTGACAATCCGGAGATAAAAGTAAACCTCCTGCTGCCGCTAGCTCACTGATATACGGATACAAACGAATAGTCATGAAATTACATGGTTCAACCTTCGCCGACGCCTGGATCAACCAAGGTCAATCAGTAAAACCCATGTTTCAGGCTGTCGATCAGATGCTGAATGCCTCAGACCTATCCGAAAGTGAGTTGTGCCAGGTGCTCTTCTCAGCCAATGAAGAATACGACAAAGCTCATCATTTCAATCCTCACAAATCCACACTCGACTCTCTATTCGATGCGCTCACCGTCTGTGAATACGTAATGACTACTCGCTTTACCAATAATAGCCCTAATCAGGTGAAGATGATTCTGGTTTGCATGGAGTTGTACTTGAAGGCAGCTGTGATGAAACTCGACCATTGGGTGGACCCTGACATGATCACCGATTCGGAAATTCACATTCTCGAAGAGGAAGTTCCTCGCATCCTCAACCACCTTAGAGAAATACATCTGTAGCCGTATCTTACGGTTATGAATGAACCACACATCGTTGTACTTAGCGGCTCGGGAATTTCTGCTGAAAGCGGACTCAAAACTTTTAGGGATAATGGCGGATTATGGGAAAGCCATAGCGTATACGATGTTGCTACTCCCGAAGCCTTTGCCCGCGATCCTGAAATGGTGCAGCGCTTTTACAATATGCGAAGGGCTCAGCTCAAGGAGGTAGAACCCAACGCGGCTCATGCAGCACTGGCACGACTGGAAGATCACTTTAAAGTGAGCATCGTTACTCAAAATGTAGATGATTTACACGAAAAAGCCGATTCCAAAAATGTACTCCATTTGCACGGGGAGCTTACCAAAGTCCGCAGTTCAATCAATCCAACACAAATCTTCGACTGGGGTTATGATCCCATTCAAATGGGACAACTAGCTCCGGACGGAAGTCAACTCAGGCCACATGTAGTATGGTTTGGCGAGCCAGTTCCCGCGATAGTAGAAGCCGAACATATTTGTCAAAAGGCCGATCATCTCTTGGTGGTAGGCTCCTCTCTTCAGGTGTATCCAGCCGCTGGATTAATCCACGCCATTTCACCTGAAACTACCGTTACGTTGGTTGACCCCGGAGAACTCGACGAATTTCAAAGTTCACGAACCCATCACATCAAGGCGACAGCCGCCTCCGCTTTACCAGAACTCATTGATAAATGGATAGATAAAGGCTACGTCTGATGCAGATATTTTGTATATTTGCCGCGAATTGGATGACAGTGGAGGGGACTAGGGTCCCCTCTTTTATTGCCCTATGACGGAAGAACAGATTCGCCCATTAGTTGAAAATGCGCTTGCAGAGAAAGACGCATTCTTAGTAGAGCTTCAGGTTAGTACTGGAGGAAAAATACTGGTGTATGCCGATAAGGACACGGGTATTGGTCTTGGTGATTTGAAGATGATCAGTCGTCAGATTGAAGGAGAACTCGACCGTGAAGTGCAAGACTTCGAATTGGAAGTGAGCTCACCGGGCATGTCGAATCCGTTCAAAGTTCATCGTCAATATTTGAAGAATAAGGGTCGCGATGTAAAAGTTCGACTCAATGATGGACAAGAGCACGCGGGTACAATGACGGAGGTTTCAGATGCCGGAATTGCACTTGAAACGCAGAAACGCGTACCGAAAGAAAAAGGAAAAGGTAAGAGAACCGTTACGGAGCGCATTGATCTCACATATGATCAAATCGCCGAAACGAAATTGGATTTTAAGTTTTAATCGAGCTATAGCAATGGAAAATCACGCGATCATCGAATCCTTCTCGGAGTTCAAAGATGAGAAGAACATCGATCGAGTAACCCTTATGGCTTTTATCGAAGAGTCATTCCGCAACCAATTGAAGAAGAAGTTTGGGACGGATGAGAACTTCGATATCATTGTGAATCCAGATAAAGGTGACTTGGAAATCTGGAGAAACCGAATCATCGTAGCCGATGGTGAGGTTGAGGATGACAATATGGAAATCGCCCTTAAGCAGGCACTCAAAATTGAGCCTGATTTTGAAGTGGGCGAAGAAGTGTCTGAAGAAGTTAAGTTGATCGACCTTGGACGTCGTTTCGTTTTGGCCTTCCGTCAAAACCTAGTATCGCGCATCCAAGAGCACGACAATGGTGAACTCTTCAAGCGTTACAAAGATATGGAAGGCGAGATCATTGCGGGTGAAGTTCACCACGTACGCCACCGTGAAATTATCATCTACGACGACGAGTCGAATGAACTCATTCTTCCCAAGAGTGAAATGATCCCGGAAAAGGATTTCTTCCGCAAAGGAGATACCGTTCGTGCCATAGTTAGCCGCGTAGATTTCAAAGGAACTAAGCCGGTAGTTATTCTATCGAGAACCGACGGACGCTTCTTGGAAAAACTCTTCGAACAGGAGATTCCAGAAGTATTCGACGGCCTAATCGTTGTTAAAGCTGTACAACGCGTTCCAGGTGAAAAAGCCAAGGTAGCTGTTGAATCATACGACGATCGTATCGATCCAGTTGGTGCCTGTGTAGGTATGAAAGGTTCACGTATTCACGGTATCGTTCGCGAGTTGCGCAACGAGAATATCGACGTGATCAACTACACTGCAAACACGCAGTTGTTCATTCAACGTGCGCTATCCCCAGCCAAAATCACGAGCCTTACTATTGATGAAGAAAAGAATCAGGTAGATGTTTACTTGAAGCCTGACCAAGTTTCACTCGCTATTGGTAGAGGAGGACATAATATTCGTCTTGCTGGACGTCTAACCGGTTACGAAATTGACGTATACCGAGATGACGAGGAAGAGGAAGATGTAGAATTGACCGAATTCGGAGATGAAATCGAAGATTGGGTTATTGACGAATTGAAGGCTATTGGCTGCGATACAGCTAAGAGCGTTCTCAGACTATCTGTAGAAGATCTTGTAAACCGTACCGACCTAGAGGAGGAAACGATTAACGAGGTTCGCGAAGTGTTGAGTAAGGAATTTGAAGACTAAATTCACCTCGTAAAACAGATAGCCTAACCAGAATTAGAGAAGAGAAGTATATTATATGAGTGCACCCATTCGCATACGTAAAGCCTTGACCGAGCTAAACATCTCGCTAGACCGAGCTGTAGAGTACTTGGCAGAGCACGGCCACGAGGTGGATAGAAATCCCAACGCCAAGCTCAACCAAGAACAATACGGCATTCTAGTGGATGAATTCCAGGCTGATAAGTCAAAGAAAGAGGCTTCTGAGCAGGTGACGCAAGCCAAGCGTGAAGAGAAGGAGATTCTCCGCGCAGAAAAAGAGGCTATGCGCCAGAAAGATGAGGAAGAAACTGAAGAGAGTCCAGAAGTTGTTTCTGAAGAAACGGGTGAAACGAAAGAAGAAGCTCCTGTAGCGGAAGAGCCCAAAAAAGAAGAAGCAGTAGCTGAAGAAGCACCTGCAGAAGAAGTTGAAGAGCCAAAATCAGACGACGGCGTAATTCGCGCCAAAGCCAAGCTCGGTGGTTTGAAACCTGTAGGTAAACTCGACCTCGAACAAGCTAAAAAGAAGCCTACTAAGGAGGAAAAGCCGGCAGAGGAGAAACCTGCAGCTAAAGAAACTCCAAAGACTGAGGAAGCTCCAAAAGTAGAGCCGAAACAGGAAGTGAAGGCCGAAAAGCCTGCTGACAAAGCTCCTGTGGCGGAGGAAAAGAAAGAGCCAGAAACCAAGAAAGAAGCGCCTAAGGCAAAAGAGGAAGCTCCAGCTGCACCAGAGGCGGAAAAGCCAAAAGACGAGAAGCATACCACTGAGTATTTGAAGCTCGACGGCCCGAAGTTTACTGGTGAAAAGGTTGACCTCAGCAAATTCGACAAACCGAAGAAGAAGAAGGTTGCTTCGTCAACAGAACCTGTTGGCGGCAACAAAGGGAAGCGCAAGCGCATCCGCACCGGTGCAGGCGGGCCAGGCCAAGGTGGTCAAGGTCAAGGCAACAATCGTCCGAACAACAAGCGAGGTGGAGCGGCTGCTAAGAAAAGACAGCCAAAAGTTGAGCTTACCGACGAGCAAATCCAACAGCAAATCAAGGAAACCCTTGAGAAGCTTACCGGAAACAAGAAATCTAAAGGTGCTAAAGCCCGCCGTGAACGTCGTGCTGAACGTCGCGAGCAAGAGGCTATGGCCGAACTCGAAAGAGAAGAACAAAGCAAAGTATTGAAGGTAACCGAATACGTTACCGCTACTGAGCTTTCCAATATGATGACCGTAAACATCAATGAGATTATCTCTACATGTATGTCGCTCGGATTGATGGTTACAATGAACCAACGTCTAGATGGCGAAACGCTCCAGATTGTAGCAGAGGAATTCGGCTACCAAGTTGAGTTCGTCGATACAGAAGTAACAGAAGCGGTTACCATGGAAGAGGATAAGCCAGAAGATCTCAAGGCGCGTTCTCCAATCGTAACCGTTATGGGTCACGTTGACCACGGTAAAACATCCCTACTCGATTACATCCGAAGCGCGAATGTGATTGCGGGCGAAGCGGGTGGTATCACCCAGCACATTGGTGCTTACAACGTGAAGTTGGAAAGTGGTCAAGACATCACATTCCTCGATACACCGGGTCACGAAGCCTTTACGGCCATGCGTGCTCGTGGCGCACAGGTAACCGACGTAGCCATCATCGTAGTAGCTGCGGACGACGCTGTGATGCCTCAAACGAAAGAAGCCATCAGTCACGCGCAAGCCGCTGGTGTTCCTATCGTATTCGCCATTAACAAGGTGGACCGTGAAGCGGCTAACCCTGAAAAAATTAAAGAGCAACTGGCCTCTATGAACCTCCTCGTTGAAGATTGGGGTGGTAAGATTCAAAGTCAGGATGTGTCTGCAAAGAAGGGAACCGGTGTTCCTGAACTACTTGAAAAAGTACTTCTGGAAGCTGAAATCCTCGACCTAAAAGCGAATCCAAATCGCGATTCTCAAGGTACTGTAGTTGAGGCCATGCTCGATAAAGGACGTGGTTATGTGACTACAGTTCTCGTTCAGAACGGTACGCTTAAAGTGGGTGATTATGTTCTTGCTGGCCAATACAGCGGTAAGGTGCGTGCCCTTCTTGATGAACGCGGACATCGCGTACAAGAAGCAAGTCCTTCAATGCCGGCAGAGATGCTAGGTTTGGATGGTGCGCCGCAAGCAGGCGACTCATTTGTGGTTATGGAAGATGAGCGTGAAGCGAAGCAAATCGCTCAGAAACGTCAGCAGCTTGCTCGTGAGCAAAGTGCACGTTCACAGAAGAACCTTACCCTTGAAGAAATTGGTCGTCGTTTGGCCGTTGGTGACTTCAAGGAGTTGAATATTGTATTGAAAGGTGACGTAGACGGTTCCATCGAGGCCCTTTCTGATTCCCTACAACGTTTGAGTACTGAAGAAATTCAGGTGAACATTATACACAAGGCTGTAGGTCAGATTACGGAAAGCGACGTGCTTCTTGCCTCTGCCTCTGACGCGGTCATCGTAGGCTTCCAGGTTCGCCCTAGCCCAACGGCTCGCAAGATTGCTGAGAAGGAAGATATAGACATCCGTCTGTACTCTATCATCTACGACGCTATCGATGAAATCAAAGCCGCAATGGAAGGAATGCTTTCTGCTGAGGTGAAAGAGGAAATCACGGGTAACGTAGAAGTTCGCGAAACCTTCAAGATTTCGAAGGTGGGCACCATTGCCGGATGTATGGTTCTAGACGGCGTAATCAAGCGAAACTCAAAGATTCGTTTGGTGCGCGACGGTGTAGTTATCTACAATGGAGAACTCGGATCCCTTAAGCGATTCAAAGACGACGTCAAAGAAGTTCAGAAAGGCTACGAATGTGGTTTGAACATCAACAACTTTAACGACATCAAGGTAGGCGACATTGTTGAAGCTTACGAAGAAGTTGAAGTGAAGAGAACGTTGGATTAAGAAATGGGCATGTGGGCACGTGTCAGATTTGCAGGTGCTCCGTTTAGGAGGAGCTTAGGTTGATTCGCGGATATCTTCGGATTCATGGGATAGCCGAAAACGGATAAACGCCACCAACAGACCAGCACATAACTAGAAATATAGAAAAGCTCAGGTTGAAAGACTTGGGCTTTTTTGCATTTTAGCAAGCCGCTTTGGTCATCAGGCGGCCATCCTATACATCAACTTAAGGAGAGATATGAATATTGAATTGAACGGACATCTAGCTGTTCTAGACCCAGAACGATGTTTATGGTGGCCCAAGATATCTACCTTATTTCTGAGTGATGTGCATTTAGGGAAGGCCTCACACTTCCGCAAGGCAGGGATGTATATATCTGGTAAAACCGGGGTGAAAGATCTCGATAGAATCTCCTACTTACTCAAGAAATACCAACCCAAACGCATTGTGTTCTTGGGAGATTTGTTTCACTCTGAATACAACGCAGAATGGGAGTCCTTTATCGATTTACGGAAATATTATGCAGATGTCGAGTTCATTTTAGTTGAAGGGAATCACGACATAATGGACAAGGGGTTTTACGATAGAGCCCATGTGAAAGTACTTGAAGAAGGATACGCTGAGGAAGACGTTGCTTGGAGACACCACCCATCCCAACACCCCACAACTTTCGAATTATGTGGGCACCTTCATCCGGGCGTAAAACTGAAGGGGAAAGCGCGACAAACTTTAGTACTCCCGTGCTTCACCAAAGAACCCATGCGCTTGGTTTTTCCGGCCTTTGGTAGACTAACTGGCAAAGTACCATACGAAGGAGCTACAGGTACCATTTACTATCCTATTGCTGGAACTGAAATCTTGGAAATCAGCAAACCAAACTAGTGATGCTTTTAAACGTAGCGCTTTGCAATTCGAACGCTCTTATCCGTATAAGATCCCCCAAAAAGAACGGCATGGGTTAGAATGGGATAGAGTTGAAATAGCGCTACACGTTCGTGGTGACCTTCCTCCAAAGGGAAAGCTTCGTGGTACGACTCAAAAACCTCATCTCCGAAGCCGCCGAAGAGTCGCATCATGGCAAGGTCGATTTCGCGGTGACCATAATAAACAGCCGGATCGAGTATATACGCGCTTCCATCGGTATCTACTAAGGTGTTTCCTGACCATAAATCACCATGCAACAAAGAAGGTGATTCATGTGGCATAACTCCTTCCAACTTGGCTTCTAATTGATCGAAAACCTTTGCATCGGAAGCGTTAATCTCTCCTGAATCCCGCAAGGATTTCACGCGTTCTTGGATGCGATACAATGTGAAAAACTCAGCCCAATTGTTAGTAAGGTCATTTCGCTGGGTCAGGCTCCCTAAATAGTTGTCTTCTTCCCAACCAAATTGATCATTGGATTGGCGATGCAATTCGGCCAGTTCTGTGCCGAAAGTTGCGGGGATAGATTTCCGTCCTGTTTCGATGAAATTCATCATCAGAAAAGCTTGTCCGTTTACCTCGCCAACCCGCACCAAATGCGGAACATGGAGTCCTGTAACCCCTTCCAATGCCTGCAGACCTTTCGCCTCTTTTTCGAAAACATCTGAGGGCATTCCGCGGTTCACTTTAATGGCATAGCGCTTACCGTCGGACGTAAATCGGAATACATCATGGATGTCGCCCCCTAAAAGCGGACGAACGGACCCAACGTCGCTATTATCTGTGAAAAACTTGTTGAATAATGCCTCGAAGAAACCTGTATTCACGACAAAATTTTGACGAATTTGACAGCCTATTCTGATTAACCTATGAAGGTCGTTTTGATTTCTTTGTGAAGGTAAGAATGTTGTTAGAACAATACATATCAAATCTATTATTCTCGAAAGACTGTGTGGTCGTTCCGGGCTTTGGTGCGTTTGTTACTATGTCGTTTTCAGCCGAACTGAATCTGGCTACCCAGATGTTTACACCTCCTGGCAAGCGTTTGAGCTTCCAACCCGGTCTGAGAACCGATGATGGCGTTCTGAGAAAAGAGATTGCCCGCCTCGACAATCGAAGCCAAGATGTAGTTCGATTAGAGGTGAGTGATATTGTGAGCGATTGGCACTCACAACTGCACAAAGGTGAACGAATTCGTTTGGAAGGTTTGGGGCTGTTCTATATAGATCGTCAAGGTGAGCTTCAATTCAAGCCACAAATTGATACGAACTATGATGCCTCCCGTTTTGGACTTGGAGTATTCCGTGCCTCTCCACTGGTTTCAATACCAAGTGAGAAACGCGTAATTCCATTACATGAGCGCAAAGATCGCAAGCGCAACAACTTCTGGCACGCGGCGGCGGTGGCCGTTGGGGTTACGGGATTGCTCACTATTGGAGGATTGAAATCAGATTTGCAACTTCCAACTGATTTGGCCGGATTCATGAAGTTTGGCGACTCCCTAGAAATAGAGCAAAGCGCTGCTGCACTAGAAGAAAACAAAATTGAGGAAGCGAACACAGAAGCTGATGCCGAAACGACTCAGCAAGAGACCATAGCCAACGAAGTTGAAGAGACCGTTGCCGATGTAACTCCAGCAGCCGAAGTGCCTAGCATCGAAATCACAGCTGAGCCTGTGACCGAAACGCCTGTTCAGGCAGGTACCTACTACGTAATTGTTGGTTCTTTCGTAGAAGTGAACAACGCAAACGATCTTTTCCGTGAATTGAAAAGCAAGGGTTACAACCCCGTATTGCTTCCTTTTGATGGCCGTTTCAACAAAGTGGCCGTTGCTGAGTTTAGTAGTAGAGCTTCCGCTACTGAAGCCTTGCGTTCTTACAAACGCGACGTGCAACGCGGGGCTTGGATATACCGCAAATAAGGCAAATAAGGCTACCTTTGCGGGACATAAAACACCTTCCCGCCATGAGGACCAAAACACCCAAGGAATCGCTTACTGTAATGACGGAAATCGTTCTTCCGAACGATACCAACAACCTAAATAACTTATTCGGCGGACAACTCCTTTCATGGATGGATCGTTGTGCCGCCATTGCCGCTCACCGTCACTGTCGACGCCAAGTGGTTACGGCCAGCGTAAACAACGTGTCTTTTAATCACGCCGTTCCTCAAGGCTCTATTGTTACGCTCGAAGCCGTGGTTTCAAGAGGTTTTAGAAGTTCCATGGAAGTGTTTGTAGATGTGTACATCGAGGATCAGCGCGGTACGGGTAATCCCATACAGGCAAATGAAGCGATTTACACGTTTGTGGCGGTTGACCAATTAGGCAATCCCATTGAAGTTCCGGGGATCGAACCTGAAACGGAAAAAGAAAAATTGCGTTTCGATGGCGCACTCCGTAGAAAACAACTCGCGCTGATTCTAGGCGGGAAAATGAAGCCAGAGGATGCTCACGAACTGAAGAAAATCTTCTTCACCGAAGGAGAACAAAGCTAGCCGAACGGGAAAGGCGAAAGCAATATCAGACTCCAGAACACCAATTCACGCCACCAGTACTTCTTTCGATACTGAAGGTCGTTGGAGATGAATACAAGGGTGCTGAACGGCACGCACATAAGGAGAAGCTCTGCGTCCCATGCACCGGTCAGCCACATCAAAACTGCTCCCAATTGCACGAATAATAAAGCGGATAACGACTGCCGTTTGACAATATTGGCGAAGGACAAGGCCTGGATGTAATTGGGCAATGAGAGCAACCACCAAAAAGCCATTCCAAGTAGCCAAGGCCAATGGTTTGTGCTGGGCAGCTCAAAGTCTGATATGGACCAACTTAGATAAGCCGTGAAACGCGCGCCACTTCCCACAGCCCAACAATACACGGCCGCTAAGAGGAGAATAGTAATAGCGCCCCATAAACTAGAAAAAACCGCTCGCCAACGAATGCGACCGTAAGTGAGTAAGAGCAACCATGCCAACGCTAGAAAGGCGATGTACTGCACATCAACCAACGTCATTAAACCCGTAAACAAACCGATGTCCAAGCTATCCGAAATAGATCGCTTGCTCCGCTGAATACGCGTAACAATCAAGAACCAAAACAACACCATCAATGAGCCCAAGAACACGTGTATATCACCAAAGTGTATCATGGCCAAGCCCCATAAAAATCCGAAGTAGGAATATCGCTTAAGGAGTTGAAACTGCTCCGAGATCAGGAAATTCACAAACCAAGCCGATAACATCCAACCCACTGGCAGCAGGTATTTTACCCAGCTATCAAAGGTGTACTCCTTGCCTAAAAAGACCCCTTCCAATTCGGGCAATGGAAACCAGATTACCCTCGCATATCCCATCAGAAGCAAGAACAGACCGTAAACAACTACAGTTTCAGGCCGAATATCCGATAGACGCTTGCTCCACATGAAATGTTTGACTTAAATTTGGGCATTCATTGAGATTCGAATCTACAAATACTTCAGTCATGCCATTGAGAGAATTTTTTGAAGCCCTAGGAAGTTTTTTTGAGTGGACTTTTCAACTTTTACCTGCATTGGGTAATAGCTTCAACTGGCTCATTATTTTAGTAATGACTGGTTACGGTACTTACTGGTTTAGTCAGATGTTTAAGCACAAGCGCGCTGGAGAGCGTTAGTCCAGGATCGACTTAAATCTCCGCAACACTCGGCTTACAAATCGAAGCCGATATCCTTTCTGAACGTAATACCGTCAAAACATATGCGCTTGATGCCTTCGTACGAATGCTCAAGCGCTTCTTTTTTGTTGGACCCGTAAGCGGTAAACGCCATAACACGGCCACCTGAGGTAACTAACTTTTGCCCTTCCATCTTAGTACCTGCGTGGAAAACGAGGCAATTCTCTACATTCTCCAATCCTGTAATCTCTTTCCCTTTCGGGTAAGATCCCGGATATCCACCTGAAACAACCATTACAGTGGTAGCCGCACGCTCTTCGAACTCAACCGTGCTTCCAGTGAGGTTGCCTGTAGCTGCTTTGTCGAGCAAGTCCACTAAATCAGACTTCAACCTAGGCATAACCACTTCCGTTTCGGGATCGCCCATGCGGCAATTGTATTCGATAACGAAGGGCTCTCCGTTTACTTCAATTAAACCGAAGAACACAAATCCCACGTATGGCATCCCCTCAGAGTTCAAACCATTGATGGTGGGCTCAACGATGCGATCCACCACCTTTTGCATCATAACATCATCCACGAACGGAACAGGCGAAACAGCTCCCATTCCACCTGTATTCAGTCCAGTATCCCCTTCTCCAATTCGCTTGTAGTCCTTAGCCTCAGGAAGAATGACATAATCCTTTCCGTCGGTGAGCGCGAATACGCTGAACTCTATTCCGCTGAGGAACTCTTCTATCACCACCCGGCTACTAGCGTCGCCAAACTTGGCATCGGCCAGCATAGCTCTGAGCTCAGCCTTAGCTTCATCCAAGTCGTTTAGGATGAGTACGCCTTTGCCAGCTGCTAGTCCATCTGCTTTCAATACATACGGAGCATTCATGGACTCAAGAAACTTCTCTCCCTCGGCAATCTGATCCACGGTGAATGTGGCATACGCCGCAGTTGGAATGCTGTGACGTTGCATAAACTGCTTCGAGAAATCTTTGCTGCCCTCTAGTTGGGCTCCCGCTCTCCGTGGACCCACCACCTTCACGTTGAGTTTCATCTCATCCTTGAGATAATCATGGATACCGTTTACCAAAGGATCTTCGGGACCCACCACCACTAAGTCAATGGACTTCTCTCCGATGAACGCGGCAATCTCTTCAAAATCGTTCACGCCAAGCGCAACATTTTCTCCTGCCTCGGCCGTACCCGGATTCCCTGGGGCGATGTACAACTTTTCACAATTTTCACTTTGAGCGATCTTCCATGAGATGGCGTGTTCACGACCGCCAGAACCGAGGACAAGGATGTTCATTTTCTTGTGGGATTTAGAAGGGGTAAAGATAATCAATGACGAGCTCAATGATTGGTATTCCATCAGGTTGTTGTCGAATCGTTCCCGACGTGACGTACCTTAGCGAACACGCTCTAATCACATACCCTTGCAATTCAAACGAAGAAACATCGGCAACCCTCCCACAGCCCTACGCATGGCTATTTATGTATTGCTGTTTCTTTTCGGAGTGTATTTATTGCTGGTTAGGGAAGGGTATCAATAAATCAGATAGAATGACCATCTACGCCATTCCTGGCCTTGGGGCCGACAAACGTGTTTTTGACTACTTAGAGCTCGAACACCCTCTGGTTGCAATTGAGTGGGTTGACCCAAAGCTGAATGAACCGATTGAGGCCTATGCGATGCGCCTAACCGAACAAATGAATTTGGATGAGCCATTTGCCATCATGGGTTTGAGTTTCGGCGGATTAATTGCCGTAGAGATGGCCAAGAAACTCGATAGGGTTGAGAAGACCATCCTGGTTTCATCCGCAGCCGTTAAGGATGAAATCCCTCTTATCTATCGCATGTTTGGCAAAACGGGCATTCAAAAAATCATTCCCGCCAAGGCCATGATTCCTCACAAGGCGCTCATGCATTTTGTGTTTGGAACAGTACATACCGAAGTGCTTGATGGAATCATCGAAGACTCAAATCCCGATTTTGTGAAATGGGCCGTCGATGTACTCACAAATTGGTCGAATGAAGAAATAGTAGACCCGCTGTATCAGATCTGCGGAACAAAAGACCTGATTATGCCGCCAGGTGGGGCCGGCAAACTGCACCTCGTCGAGGGTGGTGAACACCTCATGATTGTAGATAAGGCCGAAAGTGTTTCGGAGTGTATAAATAGCATTTTTAGTTGATCCTGATTTCATTGAACCGCTCCCAAGCGATGTACTACCCGCATCAAATTCCCTACCTTCGCCACCTGAAGAGCCCCATCCACAATTCATGCCTACAGTAGTTTCTTCTTTGTTTTCGGCTCGAACACTGGTTCGTTGGATTATCATATTTACTTATTCCGCCTTCCTTTACCATCTAATTGACGGCTTGGTATACTACATCATTGTAGGTGATGTGCACGGCGGTCTGCATGGTGAAGACGTATCCCATTTGTCCATCTTCTCAGGTTACTCAGGCATTGTGGCTCTCTCTATGGTTCTGATTGTAGGTATTTTTGGACTGATTATCAATCGCCGTTGGGGTATCATAATCACATTCATCGCCGGGCTTACCACCCTCCTCGCCCAAATGGCGTACTATGCCCTTACCCGCATGCACCTCGATCATGCCTCAGCGCACTACGACGAAACAGGTTGGGTTGCGCTCATTGGCATCGTGACCTTAATTGGACTGGTATATATTCAAACTGTTCGAACCCGTCTCAAGGGAAATCAATATCTCGTAGTAACGATGGGGACCTTTCTACTCTATATTTGGAGCTATGAAATACTGGCGGAAGTATTCTTAGCTCGATCTTAACTCGTTTCACATTATGAAAAAGCTCTTCATCTTTCTCCTCCTAACGGGTTTCACCTCTGTAAACGCTTACGCTCAAGAGTACATCGAAACCATGGCCGATCACGTATGCGAATGCTATAACGAGATCCCAGAGGATTTAGTAGGGGACGAATTCAATGTTCAGCTGGGTATGTGTATTCTGGAGGCAGCACAACCGCATTGGGACGAGATTGAAGCCGATATGGGAATCACCATGTCGAATTTCCATGCACGCGGACAGGAATTGGGGTATAAAATCGGACAACAAATGGCCGCAAGATGCACCAAAGTGGCCGTAGATATGGCCGAACGCTCCACAGGCCGACCTTTAGGCTCAGAAGAAGAAGCAGAGTCTGACATGATCTACGGAACCGTATTAAAAGTAGAGAGAGGCATTTTTGCTAAAATCTCCCTTCGAGACGACATGGGAAAACTTCGGAAGTTCTATTTGCTAATGAACGTGGAAACGAACATTATCCTCGAAGAGGATTTAGATCAATTGGAGGGAGCTCAAGTGTACCTGGGGTTCCGTCCAATGGAATTGTTTGATGCGCGAATCAATGAATTTCGACCGTTTAATGTGATCGAATCGCTCGAAGTGGAATAAGCGGTAAAGCTGCCTTTTGCGTTGGCTGATTCTCCTCCAATGAATCATCAGCAAGCTCTTACATCCTTTTCTGACAGCGAGAACGTACAACTATTTTACGGGTAAGTTCGTTACCTTGTAGTTGTAAATAAACCCACGTTGTCATGAAGAACATTGTTTACCTTTTTAGCATCATTGCTATAGGAGTTGGCCTAACGGCCTTCGATATGGATAACCCCCTTAACATCGGCGATGACGCCCCCCTATCCGACCGTCAAATGGAGAACATTGACGGTAGCATGACATCCCTCCAAAACGAAATGAAGGAGAACGGCCTATTGGTAATTTTCTCCTGTAATACCTGTCCCTACGTAATTGCTTGGGAAGATGAGTACCCTTCTTTGCAAGAGCTAGCCAATGAGCAAGGAATCGGAATGATTCTGGTTAACAGCAACGAACGAAAACGCACCGGCGATGACAGCATGGAAAACATGGTTTCGCACGCCGAAGACGCGGGCTACACCATGCCATATGTGGTTGATACCGATTCGGAATTGGCCGATGCCTTCGGTGCGAGAACTACCCCACATGTTTATCTATTCGACAATGCCGGTTCATTGGTTTTTGTGGGTTCGATAAACGACAAATTTGAAAACCGAGACAAGGAAGCAACACAGGAATGGCTGCGCGACGCCATGACTAAATTGGGTTCGGGTCAGGCTGCTGACATCAACCCAGCTGAAACCCGTCAAATTGGGTGCAGCATCAAGAGAAACTGAAACACAGTATTAACTCTTTCCAAGTCTCAGCTCTCATAGAGCGAGTTCCCCCGGTGCATTTGTATCGGGGGTTTTTGTTTCGAATCACTACCTTCAGCCCTTGCTCAAATAAACGTTAGGCAAGCACATGCAAACAATTGACTGGATTCTCTTTGGTGTACTCGCATCCGTAATGATAGGAGCCGGACTTTGGGCTTCCAAACGTGGAGGTAAAGACCTAGCCAGCTATTTTCTCGGAGGTCGAAATCTTCCTTGGTGGATGGCGGGAATCTCCATGGTGGCCACCACCTTCGCTGCCGACACCCCACTTGCCGTAACGGAACTGGTGCATGATTCCGGCATAAGCGGAAACTGGCTTTGGTGGAACTTATTGGCGGGCGGAATGCTCACCACCTTTTTCTTTGCTAATCTCTGGCGCCGATCAGGGGTGCTTACCGAGGTAGAGTTCATCCAACTTAGATATGGTGGCAAACCAGCCAAGTTCTTGCGTCCGTTTAAGGCTGTATACCTAGGCCTCTTCATGAATGTGCTCATCATCGGCTGGGTAAACCTTGCAATGGTTACCATCCTTTCCGGGTTCTTTGGAATTGAAGAATCCACAGCCTTTACCTATACAGCCATCACGCTGTTTGCGGTAGCCATTTACTCCTCATTGTCTGGACTGCTCGGGGTAGTTATAACCGATAACATCCAGTTTGTGGTGGCCATGACGGGCTCCATTGCCTTAGCGTACTTCGTGCTTGATAGTCCAGAAATTGGCGGCATAACTCAACTCAAAGAAGCGCTTCCGGAATCTGCATTCTCATTTTTCCCTGCCGTGGGTGAGAGCGACTCAAGTGTACTGAGTATTTCCTCGCTTGCCTTCTTCGCTTTTTTCGGCATGATGTGGTGGGCTAGCTGGTACCCGGGAGCTGAACCCGGAGGCGGAGGCTATATTGCGCAGCGGATGATGAGCACCAAAAATGAAAATCACGCAGTATACTCCACGCTGTTCTTCCAGATTGCCCACTACTGCCTGCGCCCATGGCCATGGATCATTGTGGGTTTGTCGGCACTCGTGCTCTTTAACGTGCCTAACAAACTTTCCGATTCATCTCAAATCCTTTGGAATGAAGTTGCATCACAAGAGGAAGCGTTGGAAGGAAAATCTGTAGGGCATTGGGTACTTTCCGGTATAGAAGATGTTCCTGAAGATATCCGCCCGGCGATAGGTCAATTGAAAGAGCAAGTGGAAACGGAATGGACTGAAAACCCCGCTTTGGAACAGAGCATCCGCTACGATGCCGATTCGCGTTATGGGTATATTTTCGCGCTCAAAAACCACGTTCCTTCCGGATGGTTAGGCGTACTCCTTATCGGGTTCTTTGCTGCCTACATGAGTACCATTAGCACCCAGCTCAATTGGGGTGCTAGCTATTTGATTAACGATTTATACCTGCCCAACACGAAGGAAAAACCTTCGGACAAAGTACAAGTACAGCTTTCGCGAATCACCGTGTTGGTACTTGCGGTTATAGGCCTCGTGGTAAGCACCTTTATCCAGAGCATTTCCGGTGTTTGGCAGTTCATCATGGAATGCGGAGCTGGATTGGGACTCGTTCTCATCCTTCGTTGGTTCTGGTGGCGCATCAATGCCTGGAGCGAGATCACGGCTACCATTGCCCCATTTATTGGCTATGCCTTTGCCCATTCCGTCCTTGAAGTTGAGTTTCCGCACTCCTTCTTCGTTACGGTGGCCTTTACCACCATCGCTTGGGTAGTGGTTACCTTCCTCACTCCACCTGAAACCGATTCTGTACTAAAACACTTCTATCAGAGGATAAAACCCGGCGGAGCATGGAATCAACTTGAGCATATCGAGCCACTAGATCAATCCGCTACATCAATAGAAAAACCAAAGAGTGGAACTTTATGGCGATTGACAGGGTGTTGGATTCTGGCCGTAATTATGACTTACAGCCTGCTATTCACTATGGGGAAAATCATCTTCATGCAATGGAATGAAGCCTTGCTTTACGGAGGGTCGGCGGTACTCTCTGCGGTGCTTTTAAACTTGCTTCTGAAGAGGACCCAAATCCTAAATTAATGGTAAACCTGTGGGTTTAACCATCCAACAACATGGGCGGTACCTTTCTTTTATTAAATTCGCCCCAATCCTATTGAAATACACGGATAATGCAAATCTCGAATTACACGAAAACAAATAACATCCTTGGATGGGTTGTTTGGCTTATAGCAAGCTTTACATACGTGGCTACCGTAGCCCCAACGACAAGTTTCTGGGACTGTGGTGAATACATTGCAACCTCAGTAAAATTGCAGGTTGGCCACCCTCCAGGTGCACCACTCTTCCAATTGGTGGGTAACTTTTTCTCCCAATTCGCTTTTGGAGATTTAACGCAGCAAGCGTACATGGTGAATTTGCTTTCAGCATTTTCCAGCTCTTTTACCGTCCTCTTCCTATTCTGGACCATTACTTACGTAGCTAAAAAGCTCATTCTTCGCTCAGGTGGAGAAATGGACAACAATAAAACCATTGCGGTTTTTGGTGCTGGTTTGGTAGGGGCCTTGGCATTTACTTGGAGCGATTCGTTCTGGTACTCAGCCGTTGAAGGCGAGGTTTATGCCATGTCGAGTTTCTTTACCGCAGTAGCTTTTTGGGCGGTAACCAAATGGGAACGAGCCTTTGAAGCTGATGCCTATGCCAACCGCTGGTTGATTCTCATCGCCTATCTCATTGGATTATCGGTTGGGGTTCACATCCTCGTATTCTTGGCTATTCCACCAATCGTTATGGTGGTTTACTACAAGTTTAAGCCGGATGCAACAATGAAGGACAGCGTGATTGGCACTGTTCTCAGCGTGATCATCTTGGGGGCTGTATTTAAAGTGATTATCCCACTACTCCTTAAGATGTTCGGTTTCCTCGAAATCACATTCGTGAATTCATTAACTCTTCCGAAGAATTCAGGCACCGTATTCTCCATCATCCTTATCGCTGCTGGGGCCTACTTTGGTATTCAATGGGCGAAGCGCAAGAATTGGCCTTTTGTGAGTCAAGGGATTTTTGCCATTCTCTTCATTCTCATTGGTTACTCAAGCTTTGTAACACTTGGTATTCGTTCCAACGCCGGTACACCGATTGACGAGAACAACCCGGAAGATGCATTGAGCATGTTGGCCTACTACAACCGTGAGCAATACGGAGATTGGCCCGTGATGTACGGGAAAACGTTTAACGCTAAGTTGGATATGAATGAGCCATTTGTGGATGGTTCTCCAGCCTATGTGTATGACGAGGAGCAGAAGAAATACGTTGTATCCAACGAGAAGCGCAACACCGTTCCAAACTACGATAGTCAGTGGAAAGTGTTCTTCCCTCGTATGTGGAGCGATCAAGCCAACCACGTACAAGGCTATAAAGACATTATGGGGGTTTCAGATGATGTGAAACCTACTTTCGGCGACAACTTTAAGTTCTTCTTGAACTATCAAGTAGGACACATGTACTGGCGCTATTTCCTTTGGAATTTTGTGGGTCGTCAAAACGATTTCCAACACCGATATGAACCTACCAATGGGAATTGGCTCACGGGCATTAACGGAATCGACAATGGACGATTGGGCGATCAATCCCTATTGCCGGATTACATGAAAAACAACCCTGCTCGCAACCGCTATTTTGCCATACCGTTCTTACTCGGACTGCTGGGCTTAGGGTATCAGGCCTTTAAAGATGGAAAAGACGCTTGGGTGATTGGTATGTTCTTCCTCTTCACCGGATTGGCTATTGTGGTGTACACCAACCACAAGCCTTTTGAGCCTCGTGAACGGGATTATGCCTTTGTGGGCTCGTTCTACGTGTTCGCTATTTGGGTAGGTCTAGGCGTGGTGGCCTTGTACGACCTTCTCAAATCTCGAGTAAAGACGCCGGCTTTGGCCTATGGTGTTTCGGCCATTATGCTACTGGCAGTGCCGGTGAATATGGTTGCCCAAAACTGGGACGACCATGACCGATCCGATCGTTGGATGGCGAGAGATACCGCCCGTGCCTACCTCGATTCTTGTGCGCCAAACGCCATTCTATTTACAAATGGGGATAACGACACATTCCCGCTCTGGTATCTACAAGAAGTGGAAGAATACCGTACGGACGTTCGCGTGGTGAATCTATCCCTCCTGAATACAGACTGGTACATTGATCAATTGAAGAGAGCCGCTTACGAAGATGGCAATCAGCTTCCGCTCACTTTTGAATGGGATCAATACAAGATGGGCACACGTGATGTGATTCACTTCAACCCTCGCAAATTCCGTCAGGACTATGGTCGCGGGCCAGGCAACCGCTGGACCACCCAACAGTTCATTGACTTTGTACAACAAGATGGTGCGCAGTTCCAGTACCAACCGTACCAGTTGGCGCAATCTCCATACTTCTATTACTATCCTCAAAAGAACTTGAGAATTGAAATCGATAAGGAGCAAGTACTTGCCAATGGTGTGGTAAGCGAGGCAGATTCCGCTCGCATCTTGGACTACATCGATTGGGATATGAAGGGCAACACCATGCTGAAACGCGATTTGATGGTGATTGATTTGATTAACCAAAACGACTGGTCGCGCCCTATTTATTTCTCCATGACCGTAGGTAGTTCACCAAGTGCCTTCTTCTACTTACAAGAATACTTCCGTTTGGAAGGCTTGGCTTATCGCTTTGTTCCGATTAAGACTGAAGTGCCAAGAGGAAGCATTGAATACGGGTATGTAGATACGGATATTCTGTTCAACAACTTGATGAGCTGGGAATTCCAGAACATTGCAGATGTAGACAACTACTACGATGAAACGTGTCGCCGTCCGGTTTACAACCTCCGCACCATTTTCGCGAGAGCGGCTCGCGAGATGAATGCGCAAGACCAAACGGAGAAAGCTGTTCAACTCCTCGACCGCGCTATGGAACTCATGCCAGTAGAGAAATTTGAATTGAACTACTTCGCGCAGGGAATTATTCAAGGGTACTATTTAACTGGAGAATTTGAAAAAGCTGATGACCTCGTCATTCAGTTCGCGGATCAACTCGACCAGGAAATTGTGTACTATGAATCCTTTGGACGCAACAAACAACCGCGCGATCAAATGGGCAACGCCCTTGGGTTGTACCGAATGATCAACGGCCTTGCTAGCCAGTATCACCGGGATAATCCAAGCAGCGGACCAAATCCAATCCGCGAGCGATATCTACCGATTAAAAACCGCTACGGTTTATAAGATAATGAATGAGGCCATCCGAAAGGGTGGCCTTTTTTTACCTCCGCTCTAGCATCAAACCGTCCTTAAACATTATCCCACTCATATGGTTTATGGGTGTATGGTCAAACGAATAGCACCCCACACTGTTGTTGAGTTGACGTATGAATTGAGAGAAGGGGGCCCGTCTGGTGATTTATTGGAACGCATGGATAGCAATTATCCGCTCAAGTTCTACTTTGGAGTAGGCAGTATGCTTCCAGCCTTCGAACAAGCTCTCGATGGATTACGTGAAGGCGAACGCTTTTCTTTTAGTCTTACCCCCAACGAAGGGTACGGCTCACTCAATCCTAATAAAATCGTAGAGGTACACGCCTCTCAATACCGCAATGATCCTTGGATCGACGAAAAGAGCATCGATAAAGGAGATCGGATGATCTTCCACAATCCAAATACCCAAAAACCGGAACTGGGAACCGTCACCGAAGTGATGTCCGACTCCGTACTCGTGGATTTCAACCACGCCATGGCAGGTAAAACACTCCATTTCTCCGGTGCCGTACTTTACGTGCGCAATCCTCGACTAGACGAGCAAGAGCAAAAGCGATACATCGAACCCGACGGCATTCGCCTCAATCAAAACTCAAAGAATGGGTAAGAATACGGCATTCGATAAGGTATTGTTCTACCAGAACCTCTGTCCCTTCTTCGAAGAAATGGGCTATCGGTGGATACCCGGAAGGCAGCAATTCCGCAAATCGAATGAGTACGGGTTTCAAAATATTACCATATCTCCCTTGGTGAAGGGGGACGGCGTGTACTTCGACGTACAGTTCGGAACGCGTTTCGACATAGTAGAGCGCACCGTACAACCGTTTATTCATTCCCCTTCCGATTACGCCATCGATAGTAACACTGCGCTAATCAAGCTCAATCAGTTCATCCATCCTGACGAATTATCGCTTTCTGCACATTCGGAGATGGAAGTGGCCTCTGTAGTGAATGGGTTAAAAAAGTTCTTCGATATCAACGGCTTTGAGTACTTGGAACGTTTGAACGACGTGGCCTATGTAGAGCGTATGTTTAACCGTCATCCAAATATACCCACAAAGCTAAGCGTGAACCCAGTTTATCGATGCTACCGTGGAATCACGCTGGCCCGAATGGTAGAAAACCCACGCTGGAACGACGTTCACAAAGCCTATCTCCATCAAATGGAACTCAATAAAACGCCGAGCCATTTGCTGCACTCCTATCTACAACTCATTGAGTATCTCAACGGATTTGGCTTAAATTAAAGCCATGAAATTCGGCAAAGTTGATCCGTCTAAACAATGGTTTTCTCCTTTACCCGCTGACCAACCCATCATTCATGAACTGCAGTCTAATTCTGGCTTAAGAGTCCATTTAGGCGGAACACAATGGGGCGTAAAAGAATGGGTAGGACAATGGTATCCCGCAGGCACCCCGCAACGTGGGTTTCTTTCAGCCTATGCCCAACAATTTGGATGCGTAGAACTCAATGCCACCCACTATCGCATGTTTCCACCTTCTAAGTTTGAAGAGTGGGCTGCTACAGTTCCCGATGGCTTTGTGTTTCTTCCGAAAATCCCGCAAAGCATCTCGCATTACCGAAGGCTGAACCATACTGAAGAACTCGTACGTGATTTTACAGAAGGAGTAGCTCAACTGGGAAGCAAAGCCGGCCCCTCCTTCCTTCAAATGCCAGATAATTTCAAAGCCGAGAAGTTCAATGATCTTATATCTTGGATTGAAAACTGGCCCGCCTGTACTCAGTTAGCCGTTGAACTCAGGCATCCTTCATGGTTCAGCAATCCGCAGCTGTTCAGTGATCTTGCCGCATTTCTAAGACGTCAGCGAATTGGCATGGTGCTCACCGATGCTCCCGGCCGACCCGACGTTCTCCATATGGCAGTCACTTCACCAGATGTATTCATTCGCTACGCAGGATGGAATTTGCATGCGCTCGACTATGAGCGGATCAATCAGTGGAGTACACGTTATGCCCAATGGGAAGAACTGGGCGTTCAAAACGTTTACTTAGGCATTCATCAATCGGATAGCATACTGACTCCAGAAACGGCTATCGCCTTCCAAACTGCCATAAAAAAGGCTAGTGAATCCATCATAGTCCATGGGGTCCCCTCGCCTTTAAGTTTATTATAACCTGTAGGAATCTACTCGTGAAAACGCGTGAAATCCTCTGATTATCAGTCTTCTATAATTACCCACTGATTCGACTTAATCAGCGGTTCTGCTTGCTTATACTTCACTTCCTTCTGCTCGCCGCTCATCATGTTCTGAATTTTAACGCGATCGTTACGGCCGTAGGTCTTGCCTTCGTTAACAACCGTTTCCTGCTTAGGTGGTCGCTGCATAGGTTGACCGCCACCTGCTTGGTTCGGCGCCCCGCCTCTGCCCGCTACCTGTCCGGCATTGTCGGCTCCCGGACCTGAGGTTTGTAGCTTTTGTGTAGGCGCCGTTCGCGTTGGTGCTTGCTGCATTTGTGAAGGGTCAGGATGTGGAAGATGCCCTTTAAACAGGAATGAGAGAATCTCGCGATTCTGCTTTTCAAGCATGGCTTTGAAGAGCTCAAAAGATTCGAGCTTGTAAATCAACAACGGATCTTTTTGTTCGTAGGATGCCGACTGCACGTTCGTCTTCAAGTCGTCCATATTCCGCAAGTGAACCTTCCAATTGTCTTGGATAAAGCTCAGGGTGATGCTCTTCTCGAAATCGCGGATAAGGGTTTCTCCCTTGGACTCAAAGGCATTCTCCAAATTCGCCACGACTTGAATTCCCTTGGTGCCATCCGTAAATGGAACTACAATGTTTTTGAACTTGTCGCCCTGATTCTTGAAGACATTTTCGATTACCGGCATCGTAGAAGCCGCAATGCGCGTGTTCTTAGCACGATAGTGATCGATAACTGCATCGTAGAGCTCCTTGGTCATGTCGGCCTCCGAAGTAGATTCGAACTTGTCTTGGTCCATATCTACATCCAGACTAAACACAAGCATGAAGTCCATCTTCATTCCCTCAAGATCCTTGACAGGCTTGTAGGAATTCACAAGTACTTCAACGGTATCCCAAGTCATATTGGCAATATCTACCTGAAGTCGCTCGCCGTACAACGCATGTCGTCTGCGCTTGTAAATCACTTCACGCTGACTGTTCATCACGTCGTCAAATTCAAGTAGGCGCTTACGAATGCCAAAGTTGTTTTCCTCTACTCTCTTTTGAGCACGTTCGATGGAACGGGAAACCATGCGGTGTTGGATGGATTCGCCTTCTTCATGTCCCATTCGGTCCATCAATTTCGCGATACGTTCTGAGCCAAATAAGCGCATGAGGTTATCTTCTAGCGATACGAAGAACTGAGATGAACCCGGATCTCCTTGACGACCCGCACGACCGCGCAACTGCCGGTCAACGCGACGTGAATCATGGCGTTCCGTACCGATGATGGCCAAACCACCAGCTTCCTTCGCCTCTGCAGAAAGCTTAATGTCGGTACCACGACCAGCCATGTTGGTGGCAATGGTTACGGTCCCTGGTCTACCGGCCTCGGCAACTACCTCGGCTTCCTTGGCGTGCAACTTGGCGTTCAACACCTGGTGCGGAATCTTGCGAATTTTTAGCGCACGGCTGAGGAGTTCGGAGATTTCTACATTCGTAGTACCCACGAGAATAGGTCGGCCCGCTTCGCGCAGTTTAACCACCTCTTCAATGACGGCATTGTATTTCTCGCGCGCCGTTTTGTATACTAAATCCTCACGGTCGTCTCGTTGAATAGGACGGTTGGTAGGAATTACCACCACTTCCAATTCATAGATTTCCCAAAGTTCACCCGCTTCCGTTTCTGCTGTACCGGTCATCCCGCTCAGCTTCTTGTACATACGGAAGTAGTTCTGGAGCGTAACCGTAGCGTATGTCTGTGTAGCCGCCTCGATTTTTACGTTCTCTTTGGCTTCAATCGCCTGGTGCAATCCGTCTGAATAACGTCGGCCATCCATCACACGACCTGTTTGCTCGTCTACGATCTTCACCTTACCGTCCATGAGTACGTATTCCACGTCCTTTTCAAAAACGGTGTAGGCTTTGAGCAACTGGTTCATGGTGTGAACGCGCTCACTTCGCACCTGGAAGTCCCTCATAAGCTCTTCCTTCTTCTCTGCCTTGTCTGAGGTTGGAAGATCAGCCTTTTCGAGCTCAGCCATGGAAGAACCTATATCTGGCATCACAAAGAAATCAGGATCTCTATCTGTTGAAAGGAGTTCAATACCCAGTTCCGTGAGCTCTACTTGATTGTGTTTTTCATCGATGGTGAAGTATAACGCCTCATCCACCTCGTGCATGCGCTTGCCTTGTTCTTGAAGGTAAACCCCCTCGGTTTTTTGAAGGAGAACTTTTACGCCATCTTCACTCAGGAATTTGATGATAGCGCGGTTCTTAGGTAGACCACGATACGCTCTGAGGAGGGCAAATCCACCTTCTTTCTCGTTGCCTTCAGCGATGAGCTTCTTGGCGGTAGTGAGTTCTTTCTGAACCACTTGCTTCTGTGCATTTACCAACTTTACCACAAACGGCTTCAGCTCGTCAAATTGCTGGTTATCGCCTTGTGGAGTAGGTCCTGAAATGATAAGAGGCGTACGTGCATCATCTACTAGCACTGAGTCGACCTCATCTACAATCGTGTAGTTATGTCCGCGCTGTACCAACTCTTCAGGCGTGTTGGCCATATTGTCGCGGAGGTAATCAAAACCGAATTCGTTATTCGTTCCGTAAACGATATCACATTGATACGCCGCTCTCCGCTCAGGTGAATTCGGGCGGTGTTTATCGATGCAATCAATCGTTAATCCGTGGAATTGGAAAAGCGGACCCATCCATTCCGAGTCGCGCTTAGCGAGGTAATCGTTCACGGTAACCACGTGAACTCCTTTTCCTGGGAGGGCATTCAGATAAATAGGCAAGGTAGCCACGAGGGTTTTACCTTCACCTGTCGCCATCTCCGCAATCTTTCCTTGGTGCAATACGGTACCACCGATGAGCTGCACATCGTAATGGATCATGTTCCACTCCACTTCACCGCCTGCTGCCATCCATTTCTTGGCGTACACCGCTTTGTCGCCATTGATGGAAACAAAGTCGCTTTTAGCGGCCAGCTCTCTATCCATATCCGTTGCCGTTACAACCACCTCTTCATCGCTTGAAAAACGACGAGCGGTCTCGCGAACTACGGCAAAGGCTTCGGGGCGGATTTCGTCGAGCAATTTTTCTGTCCTCTCGTATGCCTCTTTCTCGAGCTCATCAATTCGATCGTAGAGGAGCTCTTTGGCTTCGAAGTCCGATTCCTGATTGATCTTCTCTCTGATATCCGCAATTTCCTTGGCTTGATCTTGAATGTTCTCATCGATCTGAGTGCGGAAGGCGAGCGTTCTTTCTCGCAGGTCATCGTTACTCAAAGATTGCACGGATGGTTCAACAGCTTTGATCTTGTCCACCATAGGCTGGAGAGACTTCATATCTCTTTTGGACTTACTCCCAAGAACTGTTTCTAATATTTTGTTGATCATATGTTGTGTCTATTCAGGACTCTTTTTGGACCCTTCTCGGGGCGACTGACAAAATTAGCCGAAATGTCTGCTTGCACCTATTTTGCCGGCTGAATTTCGCAATAAACCCATAGGAACGAAAATCATTCCTGAAAAGATGAATAGACAAAGTGGCAGGCCGGGGATTCTAGGGGCTTAGGGTCTTAGTGGTTTTAAGGGGTTTTTCCGTTTCTGCGTTGATCCGTTTCCACGTTCATGCCGTAATCTCCAAGTGAGTCGACCGCTCTTGAACACTACCTCTTTAACCTGAGCACCTGAAACCCTTAGCGCCTGAGCACCTTAATTCATTGATCCGTTGAGGAAAGGAGTGGCGAGTTGCGAGTCTTCCGATAGGCATGCGGCTTTAGCGCGTGCCGAATGGAAGGTATACTCCATCCTTCAAGGTTTCCCATCACGAGCCTCATAGCCCCATAGGCTCATGGCCTTTTGGCCGAAGCATAAGGCCAAAAAAATCGCCACCCGAAAACGAGTGACGACCTATATACATATGCGAACTAGTAGAGTCTAATACTCCTCTTCGTTCCAGAGAAAGTCTTCTTCAGAAGGATAGTCTGGCCAGATTTCTTCGATTGACTCATAGATATCACCGTCTTCTTCTTCAATAGACTGAAGGTTTTCTACCACTTCAAGGGGGGCACCCGTACGAATAGCATAATCAACCAACTCATCTTTGGTGGCTGGCCATGGTGCATCACTTAAATACGAAGCAAGTTCTAACGTCCAATACATAACGGCGTCTTAAATTTTGGCAAAAGTAACTTTTTTACAATATCAGTCAAGTGCTTTTTTTAATCAAGCTGCATTTCTTAGGTAGTTGGTTTCCAAGGCACTTCATCAGCATTCAAATCCGAAGATAGTTTCCTCGACAAAACAAAGAGATAGTCAGACAGTCGATTGAGGTACTTCAAAATGATTCCCTCGGCTTCGCCTTCCTGGCGCAGATAGGCCACATGCCTTTCTGCTCTTCGGCACACAGTTCGAGCAATATGGCAATGGCTCACCACCACATTCCCACCCGGCAAAATAAAGGAACGCAACTCTGGAAGCGCTTCGTTCATTTTATCCATGGCTTCTTCGAGTGCATCGATATCCAACTCTTCAATCTGTGGAAGCTTTACGCGATCGTTACCACTTTCGTTGGCCAAATGGCTTCCCAGCGTAAACAGACGGTCTTGGATTCGGATGAGAAGCTCCTTTACCTCAGCATCTTCAACCTCGTCCCGCAGCAGTCCGACCCAAGAGTTGAGTTCATCGGTAGTTCCATACGCATGCAAGCGCTCACTGTGCTTGTCAACCCGCTTTCCAGTTAACAAACTCGTTTTACCCTCATCGCCCGTTTTGGTATATATCTTCATCTATTTATCAGTCTCTCAAATATGTCGATTTTCCCGATGTTTTTCACGCATCGCGATGGGTATTTATCCACCTCAACGGAGCGTTTTATTTGCCTCCATTGAGGAATTACTTTGGTAAACCCGCATAGGGTAATTTGGTTCAGACCAAATAATCTGATATCGGTCGCCAAGTAGTGGTTCTACCCTTTCCCATTCCCACTCATGAACGAACAAAATATCCGCATTGCCAAAAATTTCTTTGTTTTCTGTCAATTCGATATTCAGGTCCCTCGTGGAGATGTAGTAGTTGGTGGAGTTTCTATAAATGTTGAATCGTTCGAAGGTTGCGGGCCGCTCCCAATCTTTCACCTTCTCACCCACGAAGATTATGGCCTCTTTCGTCTTGGCCGAATCGGGCCATTTGTGAGTGGTGTGTAGATTCAGCGATAAGCCAAAGTTGATCAGAAAGGCAAGTAGGGCAATTCCTGAAAACACTTTTATCAATCGTTCTCTTTTCCCAAACTCGTTCCATTGAATCAGTTCACAAAAGAAGAAGTACAGAGATGCACCAAACACCGGTAGCAAGTTGAGCAGCATCCGTCCCTGCGGCAAATTGGCGCCAAATACCTCGTGCTCTATGAACCAACCGAAAGGAATCCCTACGAGCAATGAAAGTGCAATAGCGAAATGTGAAAAATATTTTCTTTTGATTAGCACAAAAGCCACCATTGCAATAATTGCAATCAGCAATACCATACCTACCCATTCCGTAAACCATAACGGCTGGTCATCTACATAAATCATTAACCGCGCAGTTCGGATATAGGCCGAGTAGTAGCTAGGCGCGCCAAAACGCAAGTCTCCATTACTTCTTAGAACGAGCAAAGCACCAACGGCCACAGCAAGCGTAATAAGCATTGCCAAGGCCAACCCAAGATGCCGTCCGCTCCATTTTTTGCTGCCTCGAATCTGATCTATGATAATCCAAGCAAACAGGATAAGCACAAAGTTGACCGCATTAAAATTGGATATGACGGCGAGAAATGCAGCGAGAATAATGGCCAAATGAAGCTGGAATCGCCTTTCAGGCCTTTCTCTCGCTTCAATCAACAAAGCGAAGCCCATCATAGAAAAGGCAATGCTCAATCCGTAACCTCTGGCCAGCGAAAAGAACTCAAGCATAAATGGATTCAGCGCAATCAAACCGAAGCCCAGAAGGGCGAACCAAGGGTGCGCATTCCTGCGGATTATCAACCAAACCGCGCTGAGAAAAAGCACAAAAGAAAGCACATTGGGCAATCGCAGCGACCATTCACTCGGACCCAAGAGTGCATGCGTTATCCGCATCAACTGTGTGTTCAGTATGTGGTTATTGGAATGAACGAGGTGATTGAACTTCCCAATGGCAAAATAATAGGTGGTTGCTTCATCAGGCGTGTAGGAAATTAAGAGCGCTCTGAGGAAAACATATGCGAATAGCAAAGCGCCAAAAATGCTCAAGCCCCACTTTAGTGCGGCACGGTTGGCAGGTTTGGCAGGTTTGGCGGCACTCTTGCTCACTACAATAAAGTCTTATAGGGATATCCGTGCTCCTGAGCCTTCGCATACACATCCTTCCGAGCGTACAACGCCACCTCAAAATCTGCACTGATGTACACTTGCACATAATTCTGTACCAATGCAGGGTAGGTGAATTTGTGCTTAAAATCTGTAGTACGAATCAGTAACAGTTCATCTTCCAACCGGATTCCCGGTGTCATATCAGTCGCGATGTTCATATTTCGAGAACGTATGTAGTAGTTGATATTGGATCTAAAAGAAGCGTGCTTTTCCATGCGTGCCAACCCGTGCCAATATCGTGTTAGATCATCGGCATGCTGCGAAACTTCTTTCATTTTTGCAGAGAACTTCCATGCTATCACATAGGTTAGATTCATCTGAACTATAAAAAGAACAGCCAATCCTAGCGTTCCCACAGCGCCAATGGTCAGCCATCCTCTCCTCCATCTATTCTTATACTCATCAAGATTCTCTAGAGAGCCTGTAACGAGCAAAAGCAGAAGGGTGTAATTCACCAAGTTGGTTCGTCCTTGAGGTAGCCGAGAATCGAAGAGTAGATGTTCCAAAACCCAACCCAGGTTGCTAATCACGAAGATGAAGAACACCCAAGCATACATGCGGGAGATATCTTTGCGCTGCAGTACTTGATAAGCTCCCCACAAAACAAGTAAACTCACAATTACGGTAACGATGATATGGAGAAAAGTCCACTCACGTCCAGCTGCAAAAAAATACCCGTACGTATTGTCCATCCATGCCGAAAATGATTCAGTTCCGTAGTACAGCTCTTCTGCTTTTCTTAATGAAAGCAACTCGAGGATAGTGCGAGCTAAAAAAGGAATCGGTAAGACAATCAGCGCCCACAAACCGTTCCTGAAAACATTACTTCTCTCTCTGCGATTGCGAAGAATATGATTAAGTGCCAGCAAAGCGATGACAGCGATATACACGTTCAGCAAAGCCGCATAAGCACTGATAGCCAATCCGCCTAGAACCAGTGAAAAATGTGCGTTTCGAAGATCGCTTTCTTTCGATTGAACGGCCTTCAAGAAAAACGACATACTGAGCATCCATAGCCCCATTCCCATACCATAGCCACGGGCTAAACCAAAAAACTCGATTAACGTGGGTTGGGCATAGAGCAATACAACGGCCATGGAATAGATCCAAATCCCATTGATATGCTTTGTAATCCGATAAACACCCCACGCGTACAGGCCAAAACTCAATAAATTAGGAAGCCTTAAGGCAAATTCAGAATCACCAAATAGCCATCTGGTGAGTTTCATGGCCTGCGTATTTAAGAAGTGGTCGTTGGCCCTAACTACATCGGGCCAGATATCAATCACATAATTGTAGGTCATGGCCTCATCGATGGTAAACGAGAGTACCAAGGCGCGCAAAATCACGTAGATTGAAAGGGTGGCTGTGAGTACCCAAAAAATGAGCCTATGGAGTTTCCCCATACCCTAAAAGTAGACTATTTCCGGGTTGACTCAGTACGCCCGCTCGTTCCTTCCTTCTACGTAGTTGATAAAAGCCTTGTTTACCACGCGGTTGCCACCAGGTGTTGGGTAATCACCCGTGAAATACCAATCTCCTAAGTTACCCGGGCAAGAGGCGTGCAAATCTTCAATAGTCTGGAAAATGATTTCAACCTCAGCACCTAAGTCTACCGGCTTGAGAAGTTCAGCACACTTCGCCGAAATCTGTTCTGCCGTGAAGGGCTTATAGATATCTTTCACATAATTGCGAACCTGATCATCTGGTAGATTCACTTGAGCCAAACACTTTTCGTAGGTTTCCTGAATAAGTTTGTGTTGGTTCGTCTCCTTAAGCAATTCAATAGCCGCTCTAAAGGCAATGAAATCACCCATCTTCGCCATATCAATGCCGTAGCAATCCGGGAAACGAATCTGAGGAGCCGAACTCACCACTATGATTTTCTTCGGACTCAATCGATCTAGAATGCGAAGAATGCTTTGCTTCAGTGTAGTGCCACGCACAATGGAATCATCCATTACTACGAGGTTGTCCGTGTCTTTCACCACTCCGTAGGTCACGTCGTATACGTGTGAAACCAAATCGTCGCGGCTATCGTCTTGGGTGATGAAGGTGCGAAGTTTTACATCCTTCCATGCGATTTTATCTACTCGCATACGGGTATTGAGAACCTTCTCGAGACGCTTTTCATCCAATTGACCTCCCATAGCGGAAATCTCCTGTTTCTTCCAAGTGTTCAAATGCTCTTCTACCCCTTTCACGATTCCGTAAAAGCTCACCTCAGCGGTGTTCGGAATGAAGCCAAATACGGTATTGTCGATATCGCCATTTACCGCGTCCATGATGACAGGAGTGAGTCGGCGACCCAATTCCAGTCGTTCGTTATAGATAGATGCATCGTTTCCACGAGAGAAATAAATGCGTTCAAATGAACAGGCCTTACGCTCAAGCGGTTGTTTGATTTCTTCAAAGAAATACTCGCCATTCTTCTTCATGATGAGTGCATTCCCTGGAGGAATTTCCTTGACCTGATCAAGCTGCAAGTTGAAGCCCGTTTGGATTACCGGTCGCTCGCTCGCAACGACGATAATTTCATCGTCAGCATAATAATAAGCCGGACGAATACCGCTTGGGTCTCTGAGGACAAATGAATCTCCATGACCAAACATTCCGGCCATGGCGTAACCACCGTCCCACTTCTTCGCAGCATTTCGAAGTATAGTTCCGATATCTAGACTCTCTGCAATCTTGTGCGAAATTTCCACTTTGCTTAGCCCCTCTTCACGGAATTTGGCATAAAGATCCTCATTGGCCTCATCGAGAAAGTGACCAATTTTCTCCATAACCGTTACGGTATCGGCCTTTTCTTTGGGGTGCTGACCAAGTTCCACCAATTGATCGAAAAGCTCGTCAACATTGGTCATATTGAAGTTTCCCGCAACAATGAGATTACGAGTCATCCAGTTATTCTGACGTAGGAATGGGTGGCAAGACTCAATACTATTCTTGCCATAGGTTCCGTAGCGTAGGTGACCCAAATAAACCTCACCAATAAAGGGAAGATTGCTCTTCATCCACTCCGGATTTTTTAAAAGCGATGGATCGTGTTTTGTACCCTTTCGAATGCGCTTCTGCACATATTGGAAAATATCCTGAATCGGCTTGGGATCGATGCTTCGTTGTCTTGAGATGTACCGTTGGCCCGGAGGAACGTCGAGTTTAACTGATGCTAAACCGGCGCCATCTTGCCCTCGGTTATGTTGCTTCTCCATGAGGAGATACATCTTGTTCAGGCCGTACATCGCCGACCCGTACTTTTCAACGTAGTAGTTCAGGGGTTTGCGGAGCCTTACCATGGCTATCCCGCATTCGTGGTGTATTGCGTCACTCATTCAAGAAGGACTTTTGTCCGATTGACATCTGGTTGCCAAAAGGAAGTTCAAAGTTATGAATAGTTAGAGGATTATTGGACCGATGGACTTAATGACTGAACGACCAATGGACTAATGGACTTTTGAACGGGAGGTATACTCCACACTTCGGGTTTAGCCAACGCAGAAACGAATTAACCCAGAAACGGATTAACGAATTGTCAGATTGCTGATCACTCATTAAGCACATGACTTTAGCTAGGGCTTTGTGAAACATATTAACCCATACACTGGCTCAACAAACAAAAAAAACGCCCCACGTTTCCGCAGGGCGTTCTCAATTATATCTAGATTCTAACCTTAGTCGATTAACAACTTAGAAGTAGTCATTCCTGCCTCGGTTTGGATGAGGAGGATGTACAATCCAGTATTCAAGCTGCTGAGGTCAAGTTTAATTTCGGCACCGGTTGCTTCTACTTTCGAAATGTGGTGGCCTGTTAAATGAATAATATCGATAGTCTGCAAATTAGAGAACTCGCTCTTAACCATCACAAATGCATCAGCTGGATTCGGGTAAACGGTCAGCCCTTGTGCAATGGCGTACTCTTGAACATTGATTCCGAATGTAAACACACTATCAGCACGCTCACTTAGAATTTGGATGCGTCGATCTAAAGAAGGAGTTGTTTCAGCTTCCGCATAAGACGCTACCGTGTGGAATTGGGCCAAATACTCAGCTAAAGCGTTCTGTTCTGAACCAACTACCGCAAAGCTAGCCACACCGTTCAAGGTTGTGTTGTTGGCGTCAAGGTCAACTCCATTGGTGGTAACTGTAGAGAATGGATATCCATCACCATCGTTATCCACCAAGAAATTCAATGAAACGAGCTTAATCACACGGCTCGGATCGCCGTGCAATGAGCCGTTCACTACAATTGAGTCAACTACATTCCCATTCTCATCGATAATTGCCATGTTTTGAATTTTACTTCCCACGGCTGCCGTTGGGTCAAATGAAAAACGCATACCGCCTACTTGTGGCATTTGGCCATTCGTAGAAACACCATCCCAGTTACTGATACCATGCTCGAGTAGATCTCTCAATCCACTTGGTGTAGTTTCAACAACCTTCAATCCGTTGTTAAAGCGAAGCGTATTTTCGATATCCAATTGAGAAACCTCTAATGAATCCTTCCCTGCTACCGGGTTAGCTTGCGGTGGAAGCAAACGCGAGTTCGCTTGGTCAATAACCCCGATTTCAGAGCGAATCCCGCCACCATTCTTTAATGAGACAGCAACTGTCGCATCGTACTGTTGAGCCACCCATAGGTTGGCATCGGCACTAAGGTTACCCATATTGGTTTCCTCTGTTCTCACAAAGGCTCTGCGACCTTCAAGGAATACCTCCGACTTACCGAAAGTTACGCTGTCTTTGGCTACCACTACATCGATTACCGAACCTGTAAGTCTTTCAACAAAGTTTCCTTTTGTTCCCGTTGCGTACGGATCTTGAGAACCCCAAAGTTGATTCACAACAGTTGGCAATGTAGCATAGGCACCACTCACTGATGGATTTACTGAACTCGGCAACAGATGACCATTGGCATCAAAGGCTACCACCAATCGACCTACGTAAGAATATTCCCCATCTGTAGAAACAATCAATACTGAATCGCCTTGAGCATTTACGGTTTGATAAGGATAATTACCGTCGGCCACATCGCCAGCTCGCAATACATCTGTATTATCAGCCAAAAGGAAATCCGAACCACCTGCGAGAATGATATCAACGTCGTTCAATAGTCCAGCAAGGGCTTGTTCCAGACTGAATTGTTGCAAGTGAGAAGCAACGATAATCTTGTTGATACCTTGGCTCGTAAGAGAGTCAATGTAAGGCTGGATAACCCCTGCGAGCTGAGTCATGTCATTCATGGTTGGATTTCCAACTACGGATACATTGCCTGCTGATGTGATTGTTGATAGCATCTGCGTTGTAGCTCCTACCACACCAATATTCTCTCCATTCACAGTGATAATCGTTGCAGGTGCCAGCTTCGGAGTTGTAGTCGCGCTAGCTGGATTCGTCACATCAACCACAAAGTTGTTTGCGTTCTGAATTCCTGGAACATAGAATGTGTTCAGAAGGCTACTGCTGAAGTCGAGGTTCGCACTGAGGTAAGGGAATTGTGCTCCCATCCAGAGTAAATCTCCACCGAATTCCTCTCCACCAGCAGCAAGAGCAACTCTAGATTCACCTAAGTCAAATTCGTGGTTGCCGATGGCCGATGCATCAAAACCAATCACGTTCATCGTGGCTATATCCACTCTACCAGCAGAAGCACCAAGAGTGGTTAGTGAAACACCGTAAAAGTCAGAAAGAATAGCATTGAGAGAATCTTCTACAGAGCTGGCATCAGCAGCGCTCATAAAAGGACCTGGGATATAGTTGTCGCCAGATGAAATGGTGATTGAGTTTGCGTACTCATCTTCCAACTTATCTACAATTGCAGCAAAAGCGGGTGCATCTTCAATAGCGGTCACACCACCTTCAAGGTCGGAGGCGTGCAACACCTGAAGCAAGAATTGGCCCGGAAGGCCGTATTCAATCACCAACATGGGGGCTGCACTTGACGTTCCGTCGTGCGCTTCCGCTGTACGAGTTCCTGAACCCTTAATCATAAATGCCATTGGGTTACCATTCACCCAAGTTGATTTGCTAGTAATCGAATCAACCAATGATTTTAGGTTAGGAGTGCGCTGCGCAGGCCCCTGATCACCGACAGCTACCCAAGTAGCGGGATTCCATTGAACTGAGTCGTTGATGTAGGTACGACCCGAGATATTGCCGGTTGTAGTTGTGTAAGTAGATGGATTGATATTGTCTTCAACAAATACGGTGAGGTTGCAAGGGTCGTTTGCCTTCAATTCATCTACCTGGAACTGAATGTACGCATTCACAATCGTTGCATTTGCCGGCAATGAAACGGTACTGAATCGAATTCCGACTAGTTGGTCATCGGTAACAAAACTGTCGAAGCTCATTTCAAGGTCGGAACTCGTAGTATACATGGCTCCTGAACCCACTTCTTCTTCTGCATCATCTGTACTTGAATTCACCCGCACTGAATAGGTGCTCTGAGCTTGCAAACTGCCGGCGGCAAGGATTGCAATCAGACTTAAGCTCGGTAATAATTTCATCATTAAATGAGTTTTGATTGAGCTGTAAATGTCTGATTTCGAAGTTCTTTCTAGATGAGAGTAAAATTAATTGGGTATGAACTTTTTGCTCTTGTCACTACATTAAAATAACGCTGAATTAAAAGATGTTGAAGAACATCAATAATGTGGTAACACATGGGAGTAGATTTGCGGATTGTCGGAAACAAACGGATCAACGCAGAAACAGATTAACGCAACCCCTTAAACCCTTTAAACCCCTGAGTCCCCTTTAGCCGAATACGCTCTAACCAACAACAATCCCGTAATGGAAGTGCCAAGTGCAAAAGCAGGGTCAAAATGCAAATCGTCGAGTATCCCTTCCCAAAAGGCTGTTGCAAAAATGCCGTAGATAACAAGAGCTACGATATAAGTTGGTCGGTTTTTACACAAGTTGCGGCCTCTAAAAACACCCCATCCTGCGCCCTTAAAGTTGGGGAATGCCACGATGGCAATGGCCACAAAAGCGAGGGCTAAACCGGGTTCAAGGTTGCCTTGAAAGTTGAGGTAAGTAGCTACGCCCCCCATGGCCACTGAAAGAATAAATATTATCCAGGCTACCGTGCGCAGTATTGAAACGGGAATCATTTGAAATCGTCTTTTGTCATATTCAGCCACTCCAAGGCGGCCCCGCTGAGGAGGGTCTCCTTTCGTGCCGCCGACCAATCCATAGAATGAATGAGTTCTCCTGGTTCAAGCTCGCCTAGCGGGAAAGGATAATCCGTTCCAAGGGCAACTCTATTGTCCCCAACCAAACTGGTTATGTAATCCAACATCTTGGGGTCGTGCACCAATGAATCGAGCCAAAACTTACCCATGTATTCGGTGGGTGAAATCGGATTGTCAACCGCACATAAATCAGGGCGAACATCAAAACCGTGCTGTATTCTCCCCAAAGTAGCCGGGAAGCTGCCTCCTCCGTGTGCAATTGCCACACGAAGTTTTGGGAGCTTTTCAAAAGTCCCAGAGAATATCAAAGAGCACAGCGCGAGAGAGCTTTCAGCTGGCATTCCTACCAACCAAGGCAACCAATACTTTGGCATATTTTCCTTGCCCATCATGTCCCATGGGTGCACAAAAACCGCCATATCCAAATCCTGACAAGCCTCGAGTACCGCGAAAATTTCAGGGGCATCCAAGTTCCAATCATTAACATGGGTACCTATTTCGATACCTTTCAGTCCGATCTCCTTGCAGCGCTTCAACTCTTGAATTGAGAGTTCTGGATCCTGAAGGGGAAGAGTACCAAGACCTACGAACCGATCGGGATATCGTTGGCAAATCTCGGCGATATGGTCGTTCAAGAATTGGGCTACTTCAAGGGCGTGATGCGGCTTGGCCCAATAACTAAACATTACAGGAACAGTTGAAAGTACTTGCACATCTACCTGTTGATGGTCGCACTCCGTGGCCCTCGTTTTTGGATCCCAGCAATTGTCTTGCACCTCTCGGAAAAACTTGTCATCCATCATCATTCGGGCGCAACATGGCTTGTGATGATCGAGATGAATAAATCCGCCATAACCAAACTTCTCGCGGAAGTTGGGAATCTTTTCCGGCAGGATATGCGTGTGGATATCAATGGTAAATATGTCGGGGAAGCGGTTGTTCGACACGGCAAAATGGGTTTGTGGCGAAGATAGGAAAAGCACACAGGAGTGTTCACATCCAAATTTCTATGCTGTACTTTAGACTGTGTGAGAAACAAGGCGAAAACCATAGAATTCATCCGTGATCCCGATGTGACAAATCGATATCAAACCATCGGCATTGTGCTCATCACAGCTGGTTTAGGAGTAGGAGTCCTGCCTATAATTGATTCCGAAGCAGCCGAAACAACTTCAATGGTGGGTGCAAGTATTATGCTCCTTCTGGGATTGATTATTTTCTTTGTCAGAACCAAAGTTCAATTAGACCCAGAAAAATACACAGCGCGCACCCACAATCATCTTTTTGGCATCCGTCTCGGGAAATGGGAGTCGCTAGAGCCCTTCCAGTTCATCTCCATTAAGGCGAAGCGAGTTGGCTATAACAACCATAGGGGCATGCGCAGTGAACTCACAGAAACGCGGTTCGAAGTAATTTTGCTATCCAAGAGTAAGCGAAATAGATATTTGCTTGTCACCACAGAAAACGAGGCTCATGCAAGACATATATTGAATCTCGTTGAAGACGCCTTTAAATTTGATATCGCCTGAATAATATGAATACATCTGAACCATTCCTATCGAGGCTACATGGCTCGCTGCTCTCTGCGCTTTTTGTGATCTTGTTCTCTCAAATATCTAACGCCCAAACCTACAAGGAACGATTCGATGCGGTATTCTACAGCGATGCCCCACTCGAAGAAGTGCGTCCCGTGCTTACGGCGTGGGAGTTCGCTCAGAACAACGACCCTGATTACTACGTAGCTGCGCACAATTATTACTTCCAAGCTTCGCAAATGGAAGTGACTTCCATTGTGCAGGACCCTGGCGCAGATACTGAAGCCATTGCCGTTACAGATACCACCGGAGAGGCCATCGGTTACATTATAAAGAGCATTGGTTACAACGATTCACTTATGGAACTTTGCCTTGCCAATATTGATAAAGCCATAGCACTTCGCCCCAATCGTCTCGACATGCAACTGGGAAAGGCCTTTGTATTGGGAGAAACTCAACGGTATTCAGAACAAATGCCTTGGATATCAAGCATGATCGAGTCGCATGAAGAGAACGAAGGAGCTTGGCTTTGGACAGAAGGAGAAAGGGTAAATGATTCGGATGCACTTCTAGCTAAATCCATACAAGATTATATCAGCACACTACTTTTAGTTCAAGGCATTGAGGAGCCCTTGGAAGAGTTGATCGAGGACCTAATCGATGTTTTTCCCAACTACCCCGAGTTCCCAAATGACCTTGGAGCCATGGCTTATTACCAGAATGATTTGGAGGAAGCATTGGATCGATTTGAAGATGCCTATGACGATTTTCCAAACCACATATCCACCTTGAACAATTTGGCCTTTATAAACCTTGAATTAGAAAACTATGAGGAAGCGTTGGAGGCCTATCAAATGATTTCAGAGCTAGCTACCGATCCCAACGATGTTCAAATGGCTGAGGAACAAATTCAATTCTTGAAAAGCCGATTGTCAGAGAACTAATTGTAAAGAGTTCAACTCAAAGATCTAGCTCATCCGAAACAGGCTATTCACATTCACTACAATGTTGTTTTGAATGTGTGATGAGGACCTATAACCAAAAAGCGCTGCATTGGCCTAAGAATCAGAAGAAATCGGGTTAATTATCGCCTAAACGAAGCGCGGATCTGTTTCCATCACGGTACCGCAATTGCTGCAAGTTCGCAATTCTTCAGAAGCATAATACTCCTTAAAGCGAGGTAAGAAATCCTTCTCAATATCGACTAAAGGAAAATACGTGTCGTGCAATTTAGTGTTGCAATTGTCGCAGTACCATTGAAGTCCGTCTTTGTAATCCGTACCAATCCGTACGCGCTCAACTACCAAGCCAATACTGCCTTCTTTTCTCATTGGGCTATGCGGAATTCCAGCCGGACAAAGGAACATATCACCTGGACCTAAATCGATGTCCCTTGGCTTTCCGTCTTCCTGAATGCGAACGGTAATTTCACCCTCCAATTGAAAAAACCACTCTTCGGTTTCATTGTAGTGATAGTCTTTTCGTGCATTGGGTCCGGCAACCACCATCACAATGTAATCTTCTCCCTCTGGATAAAGATTCTTGTTACCTACAGGCGGCTTGAGTTTATCTCGATTCTCATCTAGCCATTTGTTGAAATTGAAGGGTCCGCGAATTGCCATAACCGAGTTGTAAATATGAGATGCCAATTTATGGATAAGTTTCGAGTAGTTCCGATATACGGCTCCTCCAACATAAACTTCAAATCACCACAGCGGATGCTCGGGGGCATTCTGGAAAATAGACTCCACCTTCTCCATCACCTCATCGGTAATCTTACCCTTGTGATCGAGCGCTTTGAAGTTCTGTTCCAATTGAGACGTTTTGCTCGCACCCAGAATAACCGTACTCACATTTGGGTTCTTCAAACACCACAGCAGCGCCAATTGCGGAGCGGACATACCCAATTCTCCTTCAGCAAACTTTACCATTTGATCTACCTTTCCCAGTACATCATCAACTACGCGTTGGTCTTTTAGCCAGCTCAATTCGTCGCGGTTCAAACGAGCGTCTTTTGGAATACCCTTGCTGTATTTGCCGGTAAGAACTCCCGAGGCAAGTGGACTCCAAATCGTGGTTCCGAGTCCGACCGTCTTGTAAATCTGCTTAAATTCAACCTCCACTTTATCGCGATGCAGCATGTTGTACTGCGGTTGCTCCATGGTTGGACCAATCAGATTGTATCGTTCCGCTACCATGTGTGCCTCCATGATCTCTTGTGCACTCCATTCGCTGGTTCCCCAATAGAGTATCTTACCCTGTTGAATGAGATTATGCATGGTCCATACCGTTTCAGCCATGGGAACGGATTTATCAGGACGATGACAGAAATACAAATCGAGGTAATCAACTTGGAGTCGTTTCAAGGCTGCTTCGCAAGCTTCAACCACGTGCTTCCGATTCAACCCCTTCTGAGTAGGTAGTGTACCGCCATCTCCAAAGTAAACCTTACTACTCACCACGTAGGTATCGCGATTCCATCCCATCTTTTTGAGGATCTCACCCATCACGATTTCGCTCTTCCCGTTGGCATAGATTTCAGCATTGTCAAAGAAATTCACGCCGTTATCGTAAGCCATCTTCAGCAATTCCTCCGATGTGTTGTCTCCGATCTGATTGCCAAATGTGATCCAGCTTCCGAAGCTAAATTCTGAAATGCGAAGTCCTGATTTTCCTAGGTTGCGGTAGTCCATTTTAAGAGGTTATTTAAGTTCCGTTTCTCAGTTGATCTGTTTCTCCGTTTCTGTGATTCCGAGGTAATCCATGTTGCGAGCCTTCCGACTGGCATGCGGCTTAAGCCCGTGTCTACTGGTAAGATTCATCTTAATCTCGATTCAAGGCCTTCCATTATCCAAAGCGCGCCAACAATCTCCTAAAACCACCACATTAACCTGAGCACCTTTCAAACCTTATAACCTCACAACCTCATCTAAAACAACGGCTGATAAGCATGACAGTACGGAGTGCCTCCTTTGTTGTCGTAATAATCCTGATGATACAACTCCGCTGGCCAAAATGTCGCAGCATCCTTCACTTCGGTGGCAATGCGCATTCCCTTCGCTTGTAATATGCCTATGAGGTCATTGGCTACTTCTCTTTGAGCTTCATTTTGAACGAAAATAGCAGAGCGGTACTGTGGTCCGATATCGGGGCCTTGACCGTTCGTTTGAGTTGGATCATGGGTTTCGAAAAACCACTGAGCCAATTGTTGATATGAAACTACAGAAGGATCAAATTCAACTTGAACGGCTTCGTAATGACCGGTGTTTTTGGCGCATACCTCTCGATAGGTTGGATTCTCAACGTGACCTCCCGTATAACCAACGGTAGTTGAAATTACTCCCTCTTGGCGTTTCATGAAGTACTCTGTACCCCAAAAGCAACCGCTTGCGAACACCGCTATTTCTGTATTCTGATTGTCCATTTCCTGATTTAGTGTTGTGGCAACTGGAGCAGTCGGCTCACTCTTGCAAGCCATGAGTCCAATTGCTGCGATCGATAAAAGTGCTGATAACTTATTCATAATTGCCTCTTGTGAATGTACACAACAAGACGTGCAGATGGAAAGTTTCCTTTCAGCTTTTAACCGAACATTTGCATTTGAAGGTGCGGGATTGGGAAAACGACCGTCCCCACGCTATCACTTCACGAAAAGCTCTGCAATTTGAACCGCATTGGTGGCGGCACCTTTGCGTAGGTTATCCGCTACAATCCAACAATTCACAGCTTTTTCGTTTGTAAAATCTTGTCGAATTCTTCCCACAAATACGTCATCCCTGCCTTCTGCAAAACGAGGCATCGGATACAGATTCACATCGGGATTATCTTGAAGCGTAATTCCAGATTGTCCTGCTAAAATTTGACGCAACTCTCCCAAATCTGGTGCTTGCTCAAACTCTATATTTACGCTTTCACTATGTCCGCCTTGCACCGGAACTCGAACGGCAGTAGCACTTACTTGTACGCTTTCGTCGCCAAGAATTTTTACCGTTTCGCGTGTCATTTTCATTTCCTCCTTGGTGTATCCGTTATCTAGGAATACGTCGCAGTGAGGCAAGCAGTTTTTGTCGATGGGATACGGATAAGCCATAGCACCTTCTACTCCATCTCTCTCGTTTTCAAGTTGCTCAACGGCCTTTACACCGGTTCCCGTGATGCTCTGATATGTGCTCACCAAAACTCGGCGTATACCGTACTTATCGTGAAGGGGTTTCAAAACCATGACCAATTGAATGGTCGAACAGTTCGGGTTTGCAATAATCAAATCTGATTCAGTAATACTCGATCCATTAATTTCAGGTACTACCAAGGGAACCTTCGGATCCATGCGCCAAGCGGAGCTGTTATCAATTACCCGAGTTCCCACTTCGGCGAATTTTGGCGCCCAAGCTGTGGATACATCTCCTCCAGCTGAGAACAAGGCAATGTCCGGCTTTGCCGCAAGGGCATCAGGAATAGAAACGATGGCAATCTCCTTTCCTTTGAATGAAACAGTCTTCCCGACCGATCTAACAGAAGCCGCCGGTATCAACTCCGTGATTGGAAAATTCCGTTCCTCAAGCACCTTGAGCATTACCTGTCCTACCATTCCAGTGGCCCCTACTACCGCTACGCGCATTGTTGTTAAATTTTGTATATTTAAACACCAAAATTAACCAAACCAAACCTATTTTCACATGAAGTTCATGCTAATTGTCATGGGCTTCTGCCTATCCTCATATGCAGTTGCCCAAGTGAGCTGGTCGGATTCATTTGCCGACTCCAGTTTGCAAGTTAATCCAAGATGGACAGGCGACACAAATCGATTCGTCCATAATTCAAGTCAACGTTTACAACTCTACGATTCGGATGCGAATGTTACGCATTTACGAACACAAAGTGCCGTTTCTCACAGTGGAATTTGGGAAGGCTGGTTGTTCATGGATTTTAACCCCTCTAGTTCAAACTACTGCTCCGTAACACTCTGCTCCGACGGTGCGGGTCAGCAATACCGTTTGCAATTCGGAGGAAACACCGATGACCGTCTTCAACTATTCTATGAAGTAGGCGGACAACAGTCCCTGCTTTTCGAATCAGCTCCCAACTTGCTTTCCAGCCCGAAGTTGGAATGGAGAGTTGAACGCTTCGCCGATTCAATCTGGACCTTCGAAGTAAACATAGATAGTACGCAATGGGTCGCGATTGGGACATGTCCCGATACCACCGTTTTTGCATCTTCCTTGTACGAATGGACTTTCCATTACACAAAAACCCGTTCGGACCGCTTTCAGATCGATAATCTATCCACATCCGGAACGCCGTTTCTCGATACCACAAGACCTTTTGTAGTTGGTCACAACATACTGGATAAGCGTACCATTCAACTCTTCTTCCAAGAATCGGTAACTGTTCATGCTGATTCAAACGTGGAGGATTCAAATGGCGGCGTGTGGACCCCTTTACAACTCACTAGTACATCGGTTGAATTGGTGAGAGACAGCCCACTAAATAGTGGTCTACATGTACTCGACTTGAAAGCGATTACAGACCCATATCGCAATCCTGCTATGACATTCACCTTCCCTTTCCATCTTGCCGCCTTTCGCGATTTAATGTGCACAGAAATCATGTACGACGTCCAACCTCTAGTGCATTGGGATACGCCATATCTGGAGTTTGAAAACACCAGTTCTTATGACCTAAATCTGACGGATTGGACTCTTCTGATAGACGAGAAGAGTTATCCCCTGCAGGGTGAGATCGCCCCTAAGCAGAGGCTAATTATCAGTCCCGGATTGTCGAATGTGCCCCCTTCACTGTTACAAATTCCTATTGCCAGCACTGCGATTAAATCATCAGGGCGCCTGAGAATTATCAGCAACTGGGGTGACACCATTGAATCGATCTACTACAATGCCCAAATGCACACGGTAGATTGGAAATCAAACGGTGGATGGTCGTTAGAGCGAAATGATGCACCTACATGTCAGGCTGCGTTGGCCTGGAGCACTTCGCAAGACCCTTTGGGTGGGACACCTGGAAGTGTCAATTCCGCGATTTCCGCTACCAAAGAGATGTGGCAAACTGTCAAGGGCATTGAATGGAACACCGAGGCGGTTATTCTTCAACTGCACGAAGCTGCCACGAGTGTTACTGAGGCAGATTCTACCCTACGCTTAAGAAACGTTAATCTCGATGGGCTTTCATGGACGATACCAAGGGGCACTGAGGGGCTAGACATACACATTCAACTCTGCTCTGGTCAAGAATCAGACACCTCCTTGATGGCAATTGCCAAACCTGAGGCGCCCGGCACGCTCAGAATTACAGAAATACTGACGGATCCATTGTTTGGAGAACCCGAATATGTGGAGCTCAAAAATACGGGGACGAGTGCGGTATTATCCTCAGATTTGCGGATTTCACAATGGTCAATTAACGGTGGTATAGAGCGGCTTTACGAGTTGAGTGAAACTCCATGGCTTATCATGCCTAATGAAACGGTTTTGGTGGTAAGCGACCTTCAATTACTCCCCTTTCCAACTGACCAACGGCAGAACCTTCGCAGCGTTCTGTGGGCGGAACTTCCCTTTGCCCTCCCTAACGATGGAGGTCTTTGTCTTACTGCTCCGAATGGAGAAATACTCGATGCCATCAACTGGTCTGACGAACAGCATACCCATCAAGATTCGGACAACGGTGGAAAATCTCTGGAACGAGCAGGCGGAGCATATGACCAAACACTATGGAAGACCACTTCTGTAAAATGGGGATATCGAACACCTGGCTTTGAGCCGCACAACATCCCAGTCGGTAATGCATCTGAAATTGATGTAAAAAGTGCCCGATGCTCGCCAAATGGGGATGGCTATGAAGATTCATTTGAATTCGTGATTCCGGAAAAGTACGAAGGGTGGAATTTGAAATTATTGGTGTTGAATAGTCAGGGCATATTGCTCGGCACACCTATTAACGAAGAGGTGTACGACCCCGTGGTAATGGTTCGCTGGGATGGTAAATTGAATGGCAAACCCTTGCCCACTCAGCAGTACCTGTTGCATTTGGAATTATGGAATGACCAAGGCGAGAAAAAAAGTTGGATACACGGCTGTTTGATTGTCAACTGACCATAAAAAATCCCAACTTTGTAGAAACCACTCTAATCAATGTCCAAGCAAGACCGCATTGATCGATTCGACCCTAATGGTCTGGCAACCGGAGATACCGTCTTCGGCTTGCCCTTCAAAGAAAAGCACGCTGAAGTAGTGATACTCCCAGTTCCATGGGAGGTGACCGTTAGCTATGGAAGCGGTACAGCTATGGGTCCCGAAGCCATCCTCGAGGCCTCCAAGCAAGTTGATTTGTACGATCCCTACATCCGAGATGCCTGGAAGATGGGACTGTATATGCGGAAGGTTGACGAACGTTTAAAATCGAAGAGTGAAAAATACCGCGATAAGGCAATGTCATATCTATCGGCCTTGGAATTCGGTGATGTTGATCAAAGTGCCAAAGAGCAGTTGACTAAAATCAACAAGGCTTGCCAAAAAATGGTGCGGTGGGTTGAAGAGCAAACTGCGGAGCTGATCGAATCGGGGAAAAAGGTACTTCTCTTAGGCGGTGATCACAGCACACCTCTTGGCTATCTTAACATCTTGGCCCAAAAGCACAACTTCGGCATTCTTCATATTGATGCACACGCCGACTTGCGAGATGCCTATGAAGGTTTTACCTATTCTCACGCGTCAATAATGACGAACGCATTAAAGAACGATTCGGTGAAACGTCTCGTTCAAGTTGGGATTAGAGATTATTGCGAAGAAGAGGTTGAAGCCATTGAGAACTCTGGAGGAAGGATTGTGACTTATTTCGATCGCGACCTGAAACAAGCTCAATTCAAGGGCGAAACTTGGAGCGAACAAGTGGAGCGAATCTTAGCCGACCTTCCTCAAAAGGTGTATGTGAGTTTCGACATCGATGGACTTGATCCCAAGCTCTGCCCGAATACCGGAACACCTGTAGCAGGTGGCTTCGAAACCGAAGAAGTGCTCTATCTACTTGAGCAACTTCATCAATCAGGAAAAGAAATCATCGGTATGGACTTAAACGAAGTGGCTCCGGGTCCACATTCTGATTGGGACGCCAACGTGGGAGCGCGACTACTTTATCGAATGGCAAATATCCTGGGATCAGCCATTAAATCTGCACAATAGCGGTGCTGTTTCCATCTGAAACTTCGGCTTGATTATCGCAATTTCCATTTCCGAAATCAACCAAGAAATTAGCCCTGCCGGTAACGCTCACCTCGTAGGTTCCATCCACGATGTAAGCGCAATTCAACACCCAAACTAGAGGCTCAGTGGTGGTGGCTAACCAACTGGGTCTGCCTGTTCTTTCACCAAAAGCCGAACCTTCTATTTCTATCTTGATTGCTGATGGGTTAAACGGAATGAATCCATCGGCCCAACGGCGGGTACGCGCACTGCGATAGTGAAGTGTATCACCCGGAGAGTAAACAGCGGACCCTTCTATGTCCACTGCCCACTCCGGTTGATTGGCCGTATTGAGGCCCAAGTAAGATTGGTGATAATAACCTTCTATACGCACCTGGTTGTAATAGTAATTGATGAATTCGATATCTGTAGTGGCTCCACCCATTGTGCGAGGGAGAGAGTATGTCGTTCTAATTATCCCTGAACGTGTGTTCCCATTTCCATCCGTACAGCCTGTACCAAAATCCACAGTTACGCGATGCATTGAAGCGGTGAGTGTGTCTATGGTGATGTTCGCGCAGGTCAGCACGTCCGACATCTTACCGTTGTATGCGCCTTCATAGGCTAAATCAGCAATAACGGATGCGTCATCGTAAGGAACCGAAGCGGCTGATGTTTCGGCAGCTGCTTTCTCATCGTAGTCCACTTCTCCCGTCAGGAAGTCTTTTTCACAAGCTACAATCAATAAAGCCATGGTTGCGAGCATCCATGCGCTTCTTTCTAGCCAATTACCGTTGGTTTGTTCTGATTTTCTTCCACTCATGATTTCGAGGTATTTAAGACAATCACAAGGTGGGATTAGAAATTGACATTTGTTGCAAGAATGGGATGTCAGAGGATTCTGCTGTTGTGGGTTCTGGGTTTGATGAGTTTAAGGGGTTTAATGAATCCGATAATCTGTTAATACGTTTCTGCGTTGATCCGTTCCTACGTTCTCATCACAATCTTCAAGTTAGTCGACAACCATCGAATGCTATTTCGCTATCCTGAGAACCAAAGCACCTGAGAACCTGACAACCTGAGCACCCAATAACCTTTCAATCTTTAAGTTCATCACTCCGAAAATCTGACAATCCGACTATCTGATAATCTCACAATCCCTACCTTTGCACAAACTTATCTGTAGTATGAAATTTGGCGTTGTAACCTTCCCAGGCTCGAATTGTGATCAAGACATGATATATGTGCTTCGCAACATTATGGGCTGTGAAACCGTAGAGCTTTGGCACAAAGACACCGACCTTCAAGGAGTGGATTTTGTAGTTCTTCCAGGTGGTTTCTCATATGGTGATTATTTGCGCTCGGGATCCATCGCGCGATTCTCGCCGATTATGGAAGCCGTTGTACAACATGCCAACAATGGAGGATATGTACTCGGAGTTTGCAATGGTTTTCAGGTATTGACAGAGTCTCACTTGTTGCCAGGAGCTCTCTTGCACAACAATAGTCACCGCTTCATTTGCAAGAATGTTTACCTCAAGCCTCAAACGGCCGATAGCTTGGTTACTCGAGGGTTGGATCAAAATAAAGCATATCAAATCCCTATCGCCCATGGCGAAGGAAATTTCTACGCAGATGCCGATACATTGAAAAAGCTCAATGATAACGGTCAAATTCTCTTCCGATATTGTGATGCCGACGGGAACATTAATGAAGATGCCAATCCAAATGGATCATCAGAAAATATTGCTGGGATCACGAATGAAAAGCGAAATGTATTCGGCATGATGCCTCACCCAGAGCGTGCAGCCGACGAAAACTTGAGCAACCTTGACGGCAAGGCGATGTTTGAGAGCATTTTGAACCTGATCAACGCGTAAAGCGGTATAGGCACTCCTTCCGGTTAACAGATGAGCTTGGATAATTTGACTACTTTCAATGTCAAATTATTATAGCCCCCCATGGAAAGACTTCTTCACCTCAAGCATTGGCAGCTATTTGTGCTAATATTTGGCGTGCCTTTTATTGGTACGATTATTTACATGTTCGTCCTTTTCGGCCGGATTATTAGCATGGCACAGCAGGGCGTAAACGACCCCTTCTTTGTGTTTGACATCTATGGTTCATTCCTACCATGGATGGCCATTCCAATGGTCTTCACATTGTTCTTATATCTATGGATGCAGACGATAACCGACAAGGCAACTGAGGTGGTAGAAGAATACAATCCAAAAAAATGGATGTATCGAATTGCCCTTTATATGCCCTACATCTTCACCATTTTTTGGGTCGTGTTGATGGGCTTGGTATTCGGAAGTATGGCGGACGAATTCCGTGATTTAGATCAAGGTCAAGCGGACATGCCTCCCGCCAGTTTCTTCCAAATGTTTGGCGCAATGTTCATGATAATTCCAATTGCAATAGTCGTTTTCATTCTTCAAATCTATGCCATTCTAGAAACAGGGCGAGCCGCTAAAACACTTCAAGAAAGGCGAAAAACCACCTATGGTGAAAGCGTTCTTGAAATTATCCTAGTTTGGTTCAACTTCGTTGGTGTTTGGATCTTACAGCCCAAATTCGAAGAATCGCTCTCGAAAGACAAATATGTTGATGAGCTAAGCTAAAAAACGAACTTGCTCTAATAGAAAAGCCCCGACTCGCATGAGTCGGGGCTCTTTATTTAGCTTATATCCTCTTCTACTGAAGGATTACTCGATTGGCGATGGTCGCTTCACCAATGGTAAGCTTCACCATGTAAACTCCTTTAGCAAACGGCTTCAAATTTAGCGGTACATGTACCTCGCCTTGCTGATCCGTGAGCACTTGTTGCGACAATACCTTGCCGCTCAAGTCTACCACTTCTACTTGGAAATCAGAACGCTCCTCAAGGTTGAAGTAAAGTCCAACTACGTCGCTCGTCGGGTTCGGGAACACTCTGAGGTCGATTTCTTCGGCCATGTGTTCTGCCAAACCAATTTTCTGAATAACGACAAAATCAGAAGTCCCCTCACATGATGTGGTTCCAACGCTTACCGTAACAGCATAAGCTCCTGGAGCCTGTGGGTAGAATACGCGATTAGTCTCTCCTGGAATTGGAGTCCCTGAAGCATCCAACCACTGATACTGATATCCCGTTCCGGCTAAATTACAAGTCAACTTACCCCAGTCCACAGTAATAGTGGGATTCGTAGGGTCCGCAAGTACAAAAATGGTATCCGTTTCAACGGTAACGCAGGTCCCGTTTGAATAAGCATACTCTAATACATGGGTACCAACACCTAAACTTGCCGGGTCAAACGTTGTAACCGCTGTTCCATTCACGGAGTACGTACCTCCGCTTGGGAAGCCGCCTCGTGCTGATTCGGCAGCATCCGTTTCGCAGTAAACCTTACCGCTCAAGAACACGTTAGGTTTATTCTCTACAAGAATGGAAGTTGTGGCGGTATTTGTACAGCCATTCCCATCTGTGTATTCGTAAGTAATCACATGAGTTCCCGCTCCTGCTGCTGCTGGATCAAAGCTCGATCCTGACACCCCTCTACCGGAATAAGTACCTCCAGATGGCGTACCCGTCAAGGTAAAGGTTGCGTCATCAACACATGTGGCTGAATACGTTCCGGCATTCACAGATGGCAATGGGTTAACTGTGATAGTCAAGTTGTTGGAGGCTACAGAATCCATAGTTACACAAGACTCTGTAGAATTAAGAACCGCCATTACCACATCGTTATTCGAGAAGGAAGTGAGTGCCACGGTATCACCATTAATCGGACGAGGCACGCCATTCACATACCAACTCACCCATCCCGTAGCCCCTGCATGGGTCTTCGTTGCATAGAAGGTTACTACTTCGCCATCGCAGATGGTCGAAGCGTCCGATGTAATCGAAATAGTCGGTGTAACATTCGGTTGAATAGTGATATAGTTCGCTCTGTAAATCGAGTCACTACCCAATCCGTTTCCAACTACCAAACTCACATTATAAGTACCCGCCGTATTCCAACTAACTACTGGATTGGCAGCCGTGCTGGTAGCAGGAGTACCTCCTTGGAATATCCAGCTATAGGTTTGACCGTTTGCACCACTTAGATTATAAAACTTGATGGGTGAAGAAGCACATACTGAAGAGTTCGCAAAGAAGTCGGCTACAGGAGCAGCTCCTGGTGAAGCTACTACGTTGATATTATCTAGGTAAAGGTTATTACCATAATCAGAGACCCCTTCGAACATGATACGAACGTCATCCATACCGTCGTAAGCTGACAAATCAAGTGTGTCGGTTCTCCAGTCTGAAGCGCTGGATGGTGTAAATGCCGCAGTCAATGGAGCACCCGTCGCAAAATTCTGGGTACCATCTTCACCTCGGGCCTGCACTAAAGTCCAGGTTGAACCACAATCCGTACTCACATAAATATTCAAGCTATCGTGCGTCGACGATGTATACTGGCGATACGCCACATCATAGATCATCTCCACATTAGCCATTCCTGTAAAGTCGAGAGGTAAGCTGATGAGTTCATCTTTCGCTCCAACGGTTGAATATCCATAGAAATCCATGTAAACACTGCCAGAACCTCCGTTAGAAGCCACGCTTGGTGACCATGTAATTCCATTATCTGGATTGACGATGGTCCAATCCTCGTTGATGCCGGTGGCGAAATCTTCGGTATATGGAAGTGCCTGACCACCTACACCGATTGCGTCAACTACTACCGAAGTGTCGCTACCAAATCGATTCGACGCAACCAATTGAATGGTATACTGCCCGGCAGCCGTAAACACCACTTCTGGATTTTGAGATGTGGAATTGGTGCCGTTCACAAACTGGAATGTAGTTGGATAAATCGTCCAATCCCAGCTAGTAGGCACATAGGTCGACAAGTCACGCAGAGCGATGGTATCTCCACTTGAACAAACCGCGCTTGGTACCGCACTAAATTCAGCCACAGGCTTGTCTAAGAAGGAGTTGGCCAAAGGACTCTCCCAAACCCCACGTCCGTAAGTCCCTGCGCGAATGATTCCCGTTCCAACGTGAATTTCAAGGTCATTTACGATGGTATTTGGCAATCCATTCATGAATTGTGTCCAGCCATTCGTGTTGATATCCCGATAGTACACGCCGATATCCGTTCCGATGTAAATGGCTCCATTACTATTCGGTTGATAAATGATAGTATTCACAGGAAGGTTAGGCAAGCCGCTTGAAATATTGGTCCAAGTTTGACCTGCATCGGTACTTTCATAAACCTTCTGATTATTGTCATAACCAGATTTTGTTATCCAGATATGGTTCTCATCAATATCTGAAATAGCAATATCTGTGACACTTCTAGAGTTACCCACATTACCAGAAATCAAGCTCCATGTTGATCCGCCATCTGATGAGCGGTACACGTCGTCATTAATTCCAACATAAACTACCTGATTATTGCTTACCGAAACTGCGATTACATCAATACCAGCGGTATTCCCAGCAATGGAAGTACTAGTTTGGGTGAAGCTCAAACCGGCGTTGGTCGACTTCCAAAGTTCATCGTAACCGGCATATAGGATGTTGTCATTTGTCGGGTCGATCACGAATGGTGTTACCCACTGACCCGTTCCGTTTGGTGGTAAGTTGAAGGATGCGCTGAAGGATTGACCTCCGTTGGTGGACTTACCAAAGTTGCCGTACTGTGATGAGGCGTACATCACATTTGGATTATTCTCGGCAATGGCATTGTCCATACCATCACCACCTCTTACGCGATCCCAACCTAATGCATTATTAAGATGCGTCCCGTTGTCTTGGGCTCCGGCAGTAGTGAGGTCTTCATTTCCTTCACTCACATCGATTCGATAGTACTGCGTAATATGCAAACCGTTGCTGAGCTCTGTGTAGTTCTGGCCATTCGTCGTTTTATCTAGACCTCCATCATGACCTGCATACATTTCGTTGGTGCCTGGTTTGAAAAGGAAGTAATGCTGATCTGCGTGTACGTAGGCTGCACCACCGCCACCGAACCAGTGGCCGCTCAGTAACCAACTTGTTCCGCCATTAGAAGAGCGCCAGATGTTCACTCCTCCCACATATACTTGATTCTTGTTGATTGGCGACACAGCGATGGCTAGGTCATACCAGCCTTGTCCGCCTGTTGATCCACCACTTACATTGCCTCCAGGACTTGTATTCCAGTGAAGCAGATTCTGCGTAGTACCACTAAAGGTTTGAGTCCATGTGGTACCGCCATCCGTGGAGCGGTAAACACCATACAGACCATTGTTATTTGCCGCAAAGAGTGCGTAAACATAGTTTGGATCATCAGCGGTTGTAGCCACTTCCACTCTTCGCGCTCCTGATGTAGGAAGCCCAGTCGTCAATGTGGTCCAAGTTGCACCGGCATCCGTGGAACGAATGATGCTCCCGCCAGTAGACGAACCGGCAAAAAGAGTATCCGTGGCTGTAGGTACGTGGGTGAGCATTTGCCAGTTCCCACCTTGAACAGAAGACCAAGTTGCTCCGCCATCCGTGGAGCGCATAATGCCTCCTGGACGCGTAGCCGCTACGATAACCTGTGTATTCTTTGGATTGATATACAAGCCTCCAATGCGGCGAGCTTGACTAACGCCATAGCTCAAGCCCGTAGTTTGCCAAGTTTGACCACCATCTACAGACTTCATAACGCCGATACTGTAAGTGTCTGCTGCGTCTCTATCACCTGTAGCGATGTACATGGTGTCAGGATTGTGCGGATCTATAGCGATGGAAGATACCCCCAAGTTTGGAAGTAGGTCCGTATTGGTGGTCCAAGATGTACCACCGTCGTTTGAGCGCCAGATACCACCTGCTGGAGCACCTACAAAAATCACGTTGTAGTTATCTGGGTGGAAAGCGATGCAATTCACTCGGCCAATACCATTGATGGCGTTTCCATCGTAAGGCCCTACATGCGACCAAGTCCCCAAATTTGCCGATCCAGACTGAGCTACGGAATTTTGGTACTCTTGATATAAAATATTGGGATTTGGACGTACTCCATCGGGATATACACGTTGTTCCGTGAAATTCTCCCAGCGTTTAAACTGTTTCCATCCTTGAGAACGTTCAACTTCTCGTCCTTGCCAAAAGCTCTCAAAGCTTTCTTGTACTTCGTAAAAATTCACCGAAGGGTCGGCCATTTTCTCAATGTAGTCGGGCTCTCCTTGTTGTGCGAACAAGGTTCCCACTACCAACATGAATACACCAGTCAGTGTAAAGCGATTCTTCATTCGTAGCAGATTTAGTAAATCGGGTTTATACCCTTACGATGTTACCACACAGGGCGTTGCCAATTGTTGTAATTTTCACAAGGAACGCTAATATACGCAAGAATCAGACACCCTCAGGCCTGATTCCTTACAATGTAGTACGTGAAATGAATGACTTTCAGGCCAGAATGGAATCAATCCGATACCTCGAGAAGTTTCCGTCTGTAGGCAGAGAAGAGCTTGGACTTCGAAATGAACCCTACATACTTACCTTGATCTACCACGGGTAGGTTCCATGCACCGGTGTTTTGAAACTTCTGCATCACGGCTTCCATGGTGTCTTCCTTTTCGACCACGGCCGGTGGATTAGTCATCAAATCGCGAACGAAAACCTTGTCGTAAAGCGTCTTGTCGAACAGCATTTGCTTGAAGTCATCTAAGGTCATTACCCCGACCAATTCTCCATCCTCCACAACGGGAAATAAATTGCGGTTTGAACTGGTAAATACTTTGACCAAATCTCGCAGCTTCATCTCTGGATGGGTGTGTACGAAGTCTTTCTCAATCACTTGAGTGGTTTTCATCAAAGTGAGGATGGTTCGGTCTTTATTATGAGTGATTAAGTCTCCGCGACGCGCCAACTGTTCAGTATAGATACTATGCGGATCCATGCTTCGTGTTACTAGGTATGCAATAGCCGAAGTGAGCATCAAAGGCAGAAATAACTCGTAACCACCTGTAATCTCAGCTATCATAAAAATGGCCGTGAGCGGCGAGTGGAGAACGCCGGCCATGAGACCCGCCATAGCCACCAATACAAAGTTACTCTCTGGCAACTCCGCCAATCCCGTGCTGTTCACGAGGCGAGCAAAGAACAAGCCCAAGGTGCTTCCCATAAACAAGGTTGGTGCAAAAATTCCGCCTACACCGCCAGCATTGATCGTAAACGTGGCCGCAATAACCTTGAACAAAAATAGGCCAGCTAGTAAGGCCAATATCGTAGGTAATCCAGCTCCTTCATCCCAAAGAAAACTGCTGGACAGAACGCTTTCTACATCCCCTTCCAGCATGTAATTCATTACTCCATAACCCTCACCATAGAGGGGCGGAATCAAGAAAATGAGCAAACCCAAACCCGTACCACCTACAATTACCTTGATGTATACACTATTGAATCGGTTAAAGATCCGTTCGGTAGTAAAGAAGGCGCGTTTGAAGTAAATAGAAATTAGCGAGCACAGTACAGCGAGCAAAACGTAAGCAGGTATATGCGCTACATCAAAAGCGGCAATTACATCAGCACTCAAAATTTCAATACGGTTATCGCCTTGCAAAAAGATGCTGGTAACGGCTCCCGAAACCGAGGCTAAAAGCAAGGGAACCAGTGAAGCCATGGTGAGATCGAGACTAAATATCTCAATAGTGAAAATGATGGCCGCGATGGGTGCGTTAAAGATGGAAGCTATGGCACCGGCTGTTGCACAAGAAATCAGCAAGATTCGCTGCTTGTACGTAAGGTGCATCATTCGACCTAAATTGGATCCAATGGCTGAGCCGGTACTTACAGTAGGTCCCTCCAAACCAACGGAGCCACCCATTCCCACGGTGAAAGCCGAGGTGATAAGGGAAGCGTACATCCGGTACGATTTCAAAATCCCATTCCTACGAGAAATGGCATAAAGTGTACTCGGGATTCCTTCTCCTACCGGTCCGCTGAACATCCGTTTAATGAGCACGGTAATCAGAATCCCGAAAATCGGAAATACGAAGTAGTAAACTTGATGATAATCGCGGAGGCGCTCCCCCGAAATCAACTCTTGAATGAGGTGAGTGGAGTTCTTGAGGATTACAGCGACTAAACCAGCGACTAAACCGGTGAGAATGCTCAATGCAATGATGAACTGGCGCTGGGGAATGTGTTTAATTCTCCAAACCAGAAAGCGTCCTAACCAGTTATCGGGACGAGCGGTCATTATTCCTTTTCCGTAGGTTTCAAACTCAAGTACAACTCTTCTAGCTGATCTAAACTTACCGAGGCTGGAGCGTCAATCATAACATCTCTACCCGTATTATTTTTCGGGAAGGCGATGTAATCGCGGATGGTCTCGTCGCCACCAATAAGCGCTGCCAAACGATCGAATCCAAAAGCGATTCCTCCGTGAGGTGGAGCACCGTATTCGAAGGCATTCATCAAGAAGCCAAACTGCTCTTGCGCTTCCTCATCTGAAAATCCAAGGAGGCTAAACATACGCTTTTGAAGGTCTCGATCGTGAATACGAATCGACCCTCCACCAATTTCATTACCGTTCAAAACCATATCGTAGGCATTGGCGCGAACTTCTCCAGGAGCGGTTTCCATCTTACCAATATCTTCTGGCTTAGGTGAGGTGAACGGGTGGTGCATGGCGTGATAACGCTGAGTGTCCTCATCCCATTCAAGTAAAGGGAAGTCGGTAACCCAAAGCGGTGCATATACTTCCGGATTTCGCAATCCGAGTTCTTCACCCATGTGAAGGCGAAGCTCACTCATAGCCTTGCGCGTCTTGGTTTCAGGCCCGGCCAACACGAGCATTAAATCGCCCGGCTTGGCATCAAATGCCTCAGCCCAATTTGCCTGAGCTTCTTCATTGAAGAATTTATTTACGGAGGATGAGCGTGAGCCATCTTCAGCATACTTGGCCCAGATTACTCCGCCCATTCCAATCTGCGGACGTTGAACCCATTTGGTTAGGGCATCCAGCTGTTTACGCGTCCAGCTTGCCGCGCCATCCACTTTAATCCCCACGACCAATTCGGCATCGTCAAACACCTTGAAACCTGATCCTTTCACAAGATCATTCATGTTCAAGAGTTCCATGCCAAAACGGATATCTGGCTTATCATTACCGTAGCGTTCCATGGCTTCATGCCAGCTCATGCGTGGCACTTCCTTTACTTCCACGCCGCGAACTTCCTTGAGAATATGCGTGATCAGACCTTCGAACATGTTGATAATATCCTCTTGCTCTACGAAGGCCATCTCGCAGTCGATTTGCGTGAATTCTGGCTGACGGTCCGCGCGAAGGTCCTCATCACGGAAGCAGCGCACAATCTGATAGTAGCGGTCCATTCCCGCGACCATGAGGAGTTGCTTAAACGTTTGTGGCGACTGTGGGAGGGCGTAGAATTCGTTGGGATTCATACGACTAGGCACTACAAAATCGCGTGCGCCTTCGGGCGTTGACTTTATGAGATATGGGGTTTCCACATCGATAAATCCGGCATCTGAAAGATACTTTCGCACCTCCATGCTCACTCTGTGACGGAGCATGAGGTTATCGCGCACCGGGTTTCTGCGGATATCGAGGTAGCGATACTTCATACGAAGCTCTTCGCCACCATCCGTTTCATTTTCAATGGTGAAAGGAGGGGTTTTTGCGGCGTTGAGAACATTGAGCTCGGTTACAATTACCTCTACATCACCAGTTGGATTATTGGCGTTTTTACTTTCGCGTTCCACTACTTTTCCCTTGGCTTGAATCACAAACTCTCGGTTCACTTTACGCGCAGCTTCTAGCAAAGATGCATCGATGCCATCATTGAACGCCAGCTGTGTAATTCCATAGCGATCGCGCAGGTCGATAAACGACATTCCACCTAGATCTCTACGGCGTTGAACCCATCCTGAAAGACTTACTTCTTCTCCAATATTCGCAGTGCGGAGCTCCCCGCAAGTATGCGTCCGATACATAGTTCTATTTTTGCGCTGCGAAGGTAAGGAGAATTTGGACTTTTGAGCCTTAAGATGCAAGCTGTAATCGGCCATGTATTTTTTGGTAATTTACAGGACAGAACGCGCTAAATTTTACTATGAATCATCAGAAAGATATACTTGAAGGCCTGTATCAAGCATGCTTTATCCTTCTCGCTGTGCTCATCTCTATCTTCAATGTTTACGGAGTTCTATTTATTGGTCCGGTGTACTTGGTACTTGCCATCTCCTATTCGAGAATGAAGCCTGAGCTTGGGAGGAAGAAAATGAATCAATGGATCGTGATTCCGTTTGTCTGCGCTATCACAATTGTATTGATTACTGCGGCAATAATTGCTTGACCTTTTGATGAGCAAGTGTTTGAGACGCGTTACTACCTCTTTATCCTAAAAAACTCAACCAACAAATCGGAACACGGACCGGCCTCCACGCCTGTCTTCACCTCTGTCTTAGGATGCAGCTTACCCCCTTGCATCACAAACCCCCGCTTGGGGTCGCTGGCACCATACACTACACGGCCCACCTGCGACCAAAACAAAGCTCCGGCGCACATCGAGCAAGGTTCGAGTGTTACAAAAAGTGTACAGTCCGTTAGATACTTGGCACCAAGATGATTCGCTGCCGCTGTAATTGCCTGCATTTCGGCATGTGCCGTTACATCTTGTAGTCGTTCTGTTAGATTATGTGCACGTGCT
>CBFHVA010000003.1:8638-236621 GCA_965659415.1 Phaeocystidibacter sp. | reverse complement strand
CCAACCCTGTTCATCGGGCCTCTCTTTTCGGGCGCAAAAATACGGTTATTTCCCACATTTAAGCTACCCTTTTTGGAAAAAAATAAGGGAGGCGTAACGCCTCCCTAGTGGGTTGAGTCTGAATCCTATGCGCCGAGTGCTACTGCGCTCAATGTCAGGTCTCTTGGTGCTTTTTTTATAGATCTAAAACCTCCTCTTGCGATTCCATTTGAGGATCACCGGGTTCCAATTGACGGTACATAGCATATGTGATGCTCTGGGTCCAAGGAATAATCCAAAGTAAACCGATAAAAAGTGTAACAATGGATGCCATGGCGAGTAAGCTTATGATGAGTAGGAAGAGCAATAGAATATGCATATTGGCCGCCCCAGCTTTGACACTTTTGGTGATGGATTGTCCGATTTCTTGTTTGCCCACGATGTAGTAGAAAGGCGCAAATATGAAAAGCGTGGAGCCAATAGCAGCCACCAAGGTCGCAGCGATTATAGCGGGCAAGTACATACCTATCAACGATAGAAAGTAATCGATAAAAGCCATGGCTTCGTCCGGGTCGGTGGTGTTTTGAAACTCCTCCAAGTACTGAATCTCTTCAATGAGCTCACCGATATTAGAAATAAGGAAGGGAAGAAGTACAATTAGAAACATGAGGCCAACAACGATACCCGTAACGAGGTTGATGATCACGATTCCACCAAACTGCTTGAATCCATTGAATCCGGTTTCGAATCTAGATGTTTGTGAAAGGTAAGCTTCATGTATAAGATAGATTAAACCAGCAGCAATTACCGGATCAATAAGTAGGGAGTAGAAGGTGCCGATAAAGGGTATACTTCCGCCCACTGCGCTTATCAATATGTAGACAAGGGTGAATAATACCATAGTCCCCATGGCTTTTCCAAAGATTCTTCCTCCTTCATTGAAGGCTGCTGATAAGTCGATTTTCATAGGGTTGCGTTTTTACATTGTATGCTTATGTCCAACAAATCTATTCGATTTTTACCTTTGGAGCACAACCCACGCCCATGAAGGTTTACCATTCTATCGACGACTTTCCCACATCGCACTGTGCCGTAGTAACCACCGGAACCTTCGATGGCGTGCATGTTGGTCACCGGAAAATCTTGCAACGCTTGAACGAGGTAGCCAAGGAGAACGGAGGAGAGAGCGTCCTGCTCACGTTTCATCCTCATCCGCGATCTGTACTGCAACCGGATATGGAATTGAAGTTGCTCACTAATCTCGAAGAGAAAATCAAATTGCTCGAAGAGGCTGGTTTGCAGAACTTGATTATCCATCCTTTTACGGTGGAGTTTTCACGAACATCTTCCTTGGAATTTGTCCGCAACCTGGTGGTGAATAAGATTGGTGCAAAACATTTGGTCATAGGTTATGATCACCATTTCGGTCGAAATCGAGAAGGAAGCTTTGAACATCTGAAAGAATTTGGTCCGGTTTACGGTTTTGAAGTCGAAGAGATTCCTGCGCAAGATATCGATGATGTACATGTAAGTTCAACTAAGATTCGCAAGGCATTGAGCGATGGCGACGTAGCCACAGCGAATGCTTATCTCACCTATGCCTTCCGCACTACGGGATGGGTGGTGAAAGGTGATCAAATTGGGAATAGCATTGGATATCCAACGGCCAATATTGAAATCAACGACCCCAATAAGCTCATTCCCGGAGATGGTGTGTATGCCGTACGCGTTCAGCTTCCTGGAGAAAGCGAATTGCTCCCAGGTATGTGCAATATTGGTCATCGTCCCACAGTTCATGGTGCAGAACATCGCATAGAAGTAAATCTTTTCGATTTCAATCGCGACCTTTATGGAGATAAACTTCGAGTGGATTTTTACCAGCGCATTCGTGCCGAGCAGAAGTTCGATTCCGTGGAAGCACTCAAAGAACAACTTCGACTAGATGAAACTCAAGCACGTACTATCCTTAGTTAGTTGGTTCGCTTTTATTCCAGGTTTGACTCAGCAAGTTGAATGGGATGAGCGCTACGAAGTGTTTGATGATTTACAGGAAGCGCTCGAAACACCTAATGAAGTTTTTTATCTCGAACTGCGCAGAGAAGACCTGGAATCTATCCCTGAAGAAATTTGGACGTTTCCCAACTTGGTAGTGCTCGACTTGGGAAAGAATGAATTGACATCCATTCCTGATTCCATCAATCAGCTAACCAACTTAAAGGTGATCATCCTGGAGAATAACGCGTTCACCGTATTCCCAACGGCACTTTATAGCTTAGTTGAACTTCAAGAAATATACCTGGCAGATTGCCCGGTTGCTTCTTTTCCGGAGGGGATTTCAACTTTGATTAACCTGGAGAGGCTCGACTTATGGCATTCCGATATCAGCGAACTCCCAATATCATTAGGTGAGCTTCCCAATTTGAAGTTCCTCGATTTGCGACAAACCTATCTTTCCGAATCCGATTATTTAGAGAAATACGGAGAAGATTTCACAAATGCGACTGTGGAATTGACCAAGGTGTGTGATTGCCAGAAATAAAAAAGGGACCGACAATCCGCCGATCCCTTTGTTCCGACTCGATGTTCCTAGAAACTAAACTCAGTCCCAAACATGTAGTTGATAGGAGCCTGTGGGTAGAATCCCATCCCATAGAACTGTTGCCCGTTCCATTCGTAAGAATATGAGTATCCATTGGGTGCATAGCTTGCACTGAATACATTCAGAGCACTCACATACACGCGAAGTCTCTTAATCGATCCGAGTGCCCACTCCCCGGAGAGGCGAAGGTCGGTAACGAAATACTCCGGTAATACCAGCCCTTCCAAGCCCGTATTGCTCAGGTATTGCTTACTCACATAACGAGGAGTAACGGAGAGATCGAGATTATAAGGTAAGTGCGCTGTTGCGATCACATTGGCAATTAAAGCAGGTGAGTAGGATATGGGCGTGTTCCCGCGATCTACCAATCCAATTCCAACCACTTCTTCGAAATAATTCAGATTGCGATTGTCACTGAACGTTACATTCTCCGAAATGGTGAGTTGTGGAATGGGTCTCCAAGTTGATGAAATTTCTATACCTACGCGGTAAGATTCGCCAATGTTCTCGCGGATGGCCGCTCCTACCGAATTTAACTCGCCCGTTAAGGCAAGTTGGTTGGTGTAGTACATGAAGTAACTGTTCACACTCCACGCGAAGTCGTTGGAGCGTCCTTCATAACCGAGCTCAATATCTTGCAAGCGCTCCGCCTCTGGCATGTCATCACCCGTAATAGCCGCGTTGAAATAGTCCACACGGTTCGGTTCTCTATTCGCCACCGCATAGCTTGCGTATAATCGGCTCGACTCCAAAGTATACACCAATCCAGCCTTTGGGTTGAAGAAAAACAGGTCATCTGAAAAATCGAATACCACATTTTCTTCTTCTGTCCCCCCGCCTTCGTAGTTCACGGATCGAACCTGCATGTCGGCATAAATGGACAACTTCTCCGTCAAGTCGTAATCGGCCTTGACGTACGCATTCACATTGGTCTTAACGCTATTATTGAAGTAAAATTCATGATTGGGGTTGGCGTTATTAATCCATCTGGCCCATATCACGTTGCCGAAGTGATCGCCGTCGTATCGATTCCAACCACCGCCAATGATAAGGTTGACATCACCCACTCTACCTGTGGCATTAGCCACTACTCCGTAGAAATGATTATCTAACCAAAGTCTTCGAGCAAGATCTGTAGTTGCAATTACGGTGGTGTCAATGATAACCGGTGTGAGTCCATAATCTACATGGTTTTGGTCTTCGCGGTACTCCTCATAATATCCTGCACCACGAGTGTAGAATCCTGAGAGACCTAGACTCCAATCATTATCGAGGTTGTGGTTGATGTGGAGCTGGTAGTAGTCTTGTCCGTAATTATCAACCTGATCATCGTAAAATTGAACATTCCCGTTTTCATCGGTATACATTCCCGCCAAGTTGAAGGTTGGGTCTGATTCATACGTAGCTGAATCCGTTCCGTACCAAGCTTGATAAGTACGTTCACGCCCTCCGAATACCACCGCCTTGACGGTCGTGTTTTTTGCCTGATAGCCAAGCGCTAAGTAATAGCTTCTCAAATCGCTCGAAGCACGGTCAATCCAACCGTCGCTTGTAATTCGAGAGGCTCGCCCATCTAATGTCCAATGATCTCCGATAAGGCCCGTACCAAATGTAAGCGTGTAGCGCTGCGTATTGAAAGAGCCACCACCCACGTGTAAATCGGCATACGCATCTTGTGTAAAGCTCTTGGTTTGCATGTTGATGCTTGCCCCAAAGGCGCCGGCTCCATTAGTGGATGTGCCAACCCCTCTTTGAATTTGCATACTGCTCAAACTCGATGCTAGATCAGGAGTATTCACCCAAAAAACACCTTGGGATTCTTGATCGTTTACAGGCACCCCGTTTATGGTAACATTGATTCGGGTTTGATCGCTACCACGAATGCGCAACCCGGTGTATCCAATCCCTGCTCCAGCATCCGAAGTGGTCACTACAGATGGTGTGTTTTCGAGTATATAAGGAATATCCCTGGCTACATCGTTTAGTTCGATATCGGCTTCGTTGTAATCCGTTCGTGCAACGGGGTCGTCATCGGTGGCTCGAAGGGCGGCCACTTCGACGGATTTCAAAAAGTTTTCGTTGGGAACGAGCTGTACGGTAATTTCATCCTCTGTTGATGGAATAATCTGATCGGCATAACCAACGGCGCTTACCGTAACTTCTTGGTCATTAGTAGTTTGAAGGGAAAATCCTCCCATGTTGTTAACGCGTACACTTTTGTAGCCTGAGTGTACAATGGCATGAAATACGGCTTCTCCGGTTTCACGGTCTAGCACCTTTCCTGTAACCGTCCTCTGCGCCCACGCTGTGGTAGTGAGAAGTAGGAAGATGCCAAGCATAGACAATTGCTTCATGATAAATCTCTTTATCACGAGAAACAGGGGCAATTACTCGCTTGGTTTCTAAATTGAAAATTAAACATCCCTTGGCAGCATTACCTGCCCAGGTTCGAAGGGTATAATCTCAGTCCGCCAGCCGGCGGACACCCCTGTGAGATTAGTGCGAAGGTATAAAGGAATGATTCGCTGAAAAAGTGAAGACCTACTTTATTATTTGTCCGACTGCTAATTGAGCCTGTTGGAAACGCTCGTCCAGTGATCCGCTAATCAAAGTGTAGCTCACCTTAGAATTTTCCAGTTTTTCGAGATAGCGTTCGAACAGTTCTTCCCGTAGGTGAGGGTGTTCGCGTAATGGATCGGCTTCCCAAGGAAGGTCGATGTTCATTAATAAGTAATGTTTTGGTAGGTGTTTTCGCCAAGCGTCGACCCATACAGCCGGACAAGCGCCGTATTTTACTTCCCACCATATAACGAAGGTTAGAAGATCGGTGTCGCAAACGACCCATGAAGGGCTCGATTGTTCAATTTCCTTATGAGTTTCTAGCTGAAGTTTGGCCATCTTGTGCAGGTCGTCCTCCACATAATCCCTATCGAGGTTTTCTAAGTAGCTGCGTGCCATTTCAGAAACCGCCGGAAGTGAAAAGTTCTGCGCAAGAAATTGTGTAGTTGTTGATTTCCCCGTCGATTCGGGTCCTGTTACAACGATGGAATTAGGCATAGGGGCTTAAATCCACGGATTCAGTTAGATCACCGCCCAGTACTTTCATCACAAAAGAGGCCTTTCCTTCTTGACTAAAGGTGCGCTCAATTTCCTTTTGAAGTGCGGGGAAGACTACCGAGCTTTCGCCGATAATCAAAGTGCTTGAATGCGAGGTTATGGCCTTTATGCCTTGATAATCATTCATCTTTACGATAAATGAATCAACAATGCGCAAGTAATCCTCAGACAGGGGATAGCATGAAATCTCTACCGTAAAAATCATGCTTCGGTTCTTTCGGACAAGGCGTGTACGTTGAGTGCAATATCCTCTAAAAGGTTCGGGTCCTTCTCTGCGGCGTTGCCTACCACAATCACATCGGCTCCAGCTTTCGCCGCAGTGAGTGCTTGTTCCACGCTGCGAATACCTCCACCTACAATTAAGGGAGCTGAAATCACATTGTTGACGGCCTTAATCATATCGGCTGGAACCGGATTTAAAGCGCCACTTCCCGCGTCTAAGTAAAAGTGCTGCAAACCAAGCATATCGCCAGCCATGGCTGTGCACGCTGCAATGTCTGGTTTGTCACTTGGGAGTGGGAGCGTTGCGGAAATATAGGATGCAGTTGTAGGTCGGCCACCATCTACCAGCATGTAACCAGTAGATAACGGTTCGATTCCGTATTGTTTAATCATAGGAGCAGCCACCACATGCTGACCAATCAATAGCTCTGGATTTCTGCCTGATATTAGAGATAAGTAGAGAAGAGCATCCGCTTCTGGCGTAACCTGAAGTGAGCTACCAGGGAAGAGGATGATTTTTGCCGAAGTGAGCGAACGCATGGTTTGGATGTGCTCGTCTAGCTCATAGCGCGTAAGTAAACTTCCACCAAAGAAAATCAGCTCAATACCGGCGCGATTTACCACCTCCATAACACGGTGTAAATATCCTGTTCCAGACTTATCGGGATCAATTAAAACGGCCAGCTTCTTTTCGCCTTGGCGTTTTGCTTCGGATAAATATGTTTTAATGGAAGGGTCCATCGATTGGTTTTTGCAAACCTACGAAATCAACATCAAAGGTCGATTTCACTTTTTGCATAAACAACGTACTGATTTTCATGAAAAAAGTATCCGATTTCACACGGGGTGTTTTCGCTGTCTGTCAGAATTTTAGCTTGTATCGTTCCGCTATCTCTTACGTCAATAGGATCGATGAACAAGTGCTTCTTGAACTCTATACCACCCATTCTGTGCAACTTGAACAGTGCTTCTTTGGCACCCCAAAGAATTTGAAGCTTGAATTGTGAATCACCAGATGCCACGTCGTCCATTTCACTTTCGTTGAGAAACTTCGGGGCCAGACGTGCTAGCTTGGGCCGCTCGGGCTCAACGTCAATTCCTACTCGTCTCGATGGATGGTGTATGGCTGCTCCGTACTGCGGACTGTGCGCGAGTGAAATGAAACCCGGGCCATCGAGAATCGGACATCGACCTTCATAGTGAAGCATATACTTAGGCCTCAGTAAGCGGAGAGCTGTCCGCGAGGCGATGAACTCTAGTCGCCTATGTGGGTGATGAATTTTATCATCGAGACGTCTTTGATCGGCTGGGTGCAAGTTGCGCGCATCGCTCTCTTCTACCTTGTCAACCGCAATTAAGTTGATCGCAAGGTCGTCCTGGAGATAAAACAAATGATGCTCAGGAGATTCCATCTTGAACCATGTAAAGAAAATAGATGTTAGAGTTGTATCTTTGCCATCCGAAAATCACACAAGTATAGATAGAATGAGCGAAACAGCAACGAAATACATTCCCTACAAGGTAAAAGATATTTCATTAGCCGAATGGGGCAGAAACGAAATCGAATTGGCCGAAGCAGAGATGCCTGGCTTGATGTCGCTTCGCAAGGAGTTTGGAGAAAGTAAGCCATTGAAAGGTGCGCGCATCGCTGGGTGTTTGCACATGACCATTCAAACGGCTGTGTTGATTGAAACTTTGGTTGAACTAGGAGCTGAGGTTACTTGGTCGTCGTGTAACATTTACTCTACACAAGATCACGCTGCCGCTGCCATTGCCGCTGCAGGGATTCCGGTTTATGCGTGGAAAGGCCTGACGGAAGAGGAATTTGATTGGTGTATTGAACAAACGTTCTTCTTCGGTGAAGAACAAGACCCATTGAACATGATTTTGGACGATGGTGGCGACCTTACTAATATGGTATTGGATCGTTACCCTCATTTGATTGATGCTATTGGTGGTATATCTGAAGAAACAACTACGGGTGTTCACCGCTTGTACGAGCGCATGAAGAACGGTACACTTCCGATGCCAGCTATCAACGTAAATGATTCTGTAACCAAGTCGAAATTCGACAACAAGTACGGTTGTAGGGAATCTGCAGTGGACGCAATTCGCCGAGCCACTGACGTGATGATTGCTGGTAAGGTAGCTGTGGTTGCAGGGTACGGTGATGTAGGTAAGGGTACAGCTGCCTCGCTTCGCGGAAACGGCGCTCGTGTTATTGTTACCGAAATCGATCCGATTTGTGCATTGCAAGCAGCCATGGACGGTTATGAAGTGAAGCGCATGGACAATGCCATTCCGCGTGCAGATATCGTAGTTACGGCTACGGGTAACAAAGACATCGTAAGAGGTGAGCACTTCGAAATGATGAACGACAAGACCATCGTTTGTAACATCGGCCATTTCGACAATGAAATTGATGTGGCTTGGTTGAAATCCAACCACGGCGAGTCGCACGTTGAAATCAAACCACAGGTTGACAAGTACACCATTAATGGAAAGGACATCATTCTGCTTGCCGAAGGACGATTGGTGAACTTGGGTTGTGCTACAGGTCACCCGAGCTTTGTAATGTCCAATTCATTCACCAACCAAGTGTTGGCTCAAATTGAGTTGTACAAGAATGGAGATCAGTATCAAAATGAAGTGTATACTTTGCCAAAGCACTTGGATGAGAAAGTAGCCGCTCTTCACCTTGACTCCATCGGAGTGGAATTGGAAACGCTCCGTCAAGATCAAGCAGATTATATCGGAGTGACAGTTGAAGGACCGTACAAACCGGAATATTACCGCTACTAATTGTAGAGGCTTAGAAATTTAAAAGCGCCGAATGGGTTCATCCTCATTCGGCGCTTTTTTATTGCGTTTGGGTCTGTTTTACATCCCACAAGACGACCACCTTAATCAATGCAATGGTACATATATTAATTTACGCTACCCATTGGTGATGTGAAGTCGGTCACCCAAAAAATCGACGTGATAATTCAGAATGGGATACTGAGAACTGCCACTCGTAACGGTTCCATCAAAAAGGAGGTATTCCGTATCGTCACAAGGGCATTTAAGATAGATGTCATCATCTACGTTTAGCGTGCCACAATCCCTGGCATAATGATCTGGGCAAGCTCTCTCATAAGCCACCCAATCATTCCCGTCTCCGTTGTTATACCTGCGATACACGACCAAACCCTTATACCCGCCAGGGTGGTAAATCCAGCCTCCAATAAAGTTAATGGGTTGCGAAGATGGGTTGTTCAAATAGATGAACTCATCTACAAATACATTGGGTATTTGCTGGGGGATATCATTTTGACATCCGAGAAAAAAAAGAGGGGTTAGAAAAAAAAGTTTCCTAAGCATGGAACAAAGATAGGGCTATTCGCATTTAACATTTTGTTCACACAGAGCCAACCTGTTACGGGCTTGTTGCGTTTATTAGGTGTGAACACAATACTCCAAATTAGCTAAATGCCTAATAATTCGTGCCTTTAGCATTTGGTGAGACAGGTGATTTTCTTGTTATATTTACCCCTTCCTAATGATTAGGGTACGTTGATTTAACTACTTGGCTATATGATGAAACGAATACTCACGCTACTTCTTGTGGTTGCTTCCGCCGGAATTTGGGCACAAACACAACCCGGTAGCCTCCGAGGCGTTGTTAAGGATAAAGAAACGGGTGATGCCGCTTTTAACATCGAAGTGCGCCTGATGAAAGGCGAAGAGGTGATCAAGAAAGCAATCACCGACTTCGACGGTCGATACAATATCACCCCGATTACTCCTGGCACCTACGATGTCATGTTTGTAGGTGGAGCACAATTTCAAAATCTACGTGTAAGCGATGTAAGTATTCGAGGTAACTCGAGTACTCCACTCAATGCGGAGATGACACTTTCTTCTAGCGGCAATGAGCTCGAGGAAGTGAACGTAACCTTCACCCGTCCTTTGATTCAGGAAGAAGGGGGCTCGGTTACGGTAATCGATCAAGAGACCATTAACAACTTATCATCTCGTAGTATTGGAACCATCCAGTCTGTTACGGCTTCCGTATTCCAGGCGGATGAAGGTACTGCTACCTTTACACGTGGTTCACGTGCTGATGCCGACGTGGTATTTATCGATGGTGTAAAAGTTCGTGGAGGTTCCAACGTGCCTCGTGCGGCCATCGACCAAGTAGAAGTAATCACAGGTGGTACTCCTGCTCAGTATGGTGATGCCGTTGGTGGCATCACGAACATTACGACGCGAGGACCAGCTCCGGAATATTTCGGCGGAGTGGAATTGCTTTCCTCTTCTCCGTTCTTGGATTGGCAGCACTACAACTTGGCGGCCCTTACTTTGGGTGGTCCAATTTGGAAGCGCGGCGAAAGAACCGTTGTGGGATTCTTGTTGGCTACGGAATTTGAATATCAGTATGAGCCACGTCCATTTGGAGTGACGCCAATGCGTGTTCGCGAGGACGTGCTTTCGGCCATGGAAGAAACACCGCTTCGTCCTTCAAACGTAGGTCAGGGTGTACTCAATGAGGGTAACTTCTTGCGCAGTTCTGATTTGGAAGAAATCCCGGCGCGTTTGAATGTGGATACACGTCAGGTTCGTGTGAACGGTAGTGTCAACATTTTGACCAGTCAAACTACCAGCCTCGTACTCGGTGGTCGTTTCAATTACAGCCGCGGAATGAACGGTGGATTTGCGAGTTCATTGATGAACTGGAATAATAACTCTGAGTCCATTGGAAGTGATATCTCAGGTTTTGCAAGATTCACACAGAGTTTCCAAACAGATTCAAGTTCATCTTTCCAAAACATCTTCTACAGTGTTCAGGTGGATTACACGCGTAACAACCGCAGAACTTGGGATCCGATTCATCAAGACAATGTTTTCCGCTACGGTCACATTGGTAACTTCACTACATTCCAACAACGTTTTTACACGTATACTCAAGACGAGCAAACAGGAATCACCGCATGGGTGCAGCAGCTATTCCAAGATACTGCGGTTCACTTCAACCCTAGCGAGTACAACCCAGTTCGTTCGAACTATACGTCAGCTTACTATCGTTTTGTAGACGATGGCAGAATCATCAATAACACGTTCAACCTGAACAACATTCGTCAGGGTGGAGGTTTGATCAATGGTGACAATCCTGAATCGATTTACGGATTGTTCCAAGCAGTAGGAACGAACCAATCAGGTTACAACCGCTCACGCAACTCTCAGTTCCGTGTAACTGCTCAAACTACTTTCCAGATCGTAAACAAGGAAAACTCAGAAGAATCACATTACTTGACGGCAGGTTTCGAGTTCGAGCAACGTATCGACCGTGGATATGGTCTTGGTGCGAATGGCTTGTGGACTCAGATGCGTCTACTTCAGAACCAGGCCATTTTGCAGTTGGACTTGGATAACCCAATCCTCGTGTACGATGAGAATGGCGTATTCCAAGATACCATCAATTACAACCGCGCGTATGACCCTGGTGTGCCACGTACATTTGATAGAAACGTGCGTTCTGCTCTTGGTCTTGATCCAAACGGGACAGATTGGGTAGATATCGACGCATACGATCCTGATTTCTTCAGCTTGGATATGTTTAGCGCCGATGAATTGGTGAACGTGGGAGGTACTCAGTACGTTTCTTACTTCGGTTATGATTACTTGGGTAATATCCAGTCAGGTAATCCAACGCTCAACGACTTCTTTACAGCAAGAGATGAGAACGGCAACTTCACTCGTCCGATCGCGGCCTTCCAGCCACTTTACATTGCGGGTTATATCCAAGACCGTTTCTCTTTCAGAAACTTGAACTTCAACGTAGGTGTTCGTATCGACCGTTTCGATGCTAACCAGCCTGTTTTGAAAGATCCATATACGCTTTACCCAGCTAGAACAGCCGGTGAGGTTCGTGGAATGTCGCTGGGCGGAGAAATTCCAAATTCCATTGGCGACGAGTATGTGGTATATGTAAACGACGTGACCAACCCTACAGCGATTACGGGATACCGTGATGGTGATCAGTGGTTCGACGCGCAAGGTGATCCATTGGCTAACCCGAAAGACATCGCCGATATCTCTGGTGGTCAGGCTCAGCCATACGTAATCGGAGCTACTTCAAACGGTCGTCCGGAATTGACTGCGGACGGATTTGAAGACTACACTCCTCAGGTTACCTTCTCACCACGTGTATCATTCCGTTTCCCTATTACAGATGAGGCGGCATTCTTTGCACACTACGACATCTTGGTTCAGCGTCCAAGCCCAGGATTGGGTCGTTTCAATCCATTCGACTACATGCAGTTGGATATCTTGAACAACTCTGGTTTCTTGGCGAATCCAAACTTGTTACCACAGCGCACAACCGATTACGAAATTGGTTTCCAGCAGGTACTAACTAAAACTTCCGTATTGAACTTGTCTGCATTCTATAAAGAGCAGCGCGACTTGATTCAAACGGTAAGCATCAACGAAGCCTATCCGATTACTTATGTGACTTATGGTAACCGTGACTTCTCTACGGTGAAAGGTTTCATTATCGGCTACGAACTTCGTCGTACGAACAATCTCTTAATTAACGCCAACTATACCTTGCAATTTGCGGATGGTTCAGGTTCAGGTCCGAACTCTGGTGCCAACCTAGCACGTTCAGGTCAGCCTAACCTCCGTTACATCCTTCCATTGGACTTCGATACGCGTCACCAGGTGACAGCGAGTATCGATTACCGTTATGGATCAGGAAGAAACTACAATGGACCAGTTTGGTGGAATACCAACGTGTTCAGCAATGCAGGTGTAAACTTCCTTGCTCGTGCATCATCAGGTACTCCTTACTCAGCTCGTGTACGTGCGTTTGAATTGACGGACGGAGCTAGCGGCGTTCCATTGGACGGACAGATTAACGGTTCTCGTCAACCGTGGATCTTCGCTGTAGACATGACCGTGAACAAAGCTTGGGATGTTGGTAATGGTCAAACATTCGAAGTTTACGTGGCGGTACTCAACCTCTTCGATACGAGAAACGTATTGAATGTGTATGCCTTTACTGGTGCTCCAGACGATGATGGTTGGTTGGCATCCCCTCAGGGACAGACTTCCATTGCGTTCCGTGCAGATGCTCAGTCTTATGCTGACCTGTACAACGTAGCGGTAAACTCTCCTTTCAACTATACACTACCTCGTCGTATCCGTCTAGGTCTTAAGTACAACTTCTAATCAGCAAGAACTAAAAGCGATAGTATCATGAAGAAAGATCTGCGCATCTTACCTTGGATTCTCAGCATCTTTGCGGTTATGTCCGCAGAGGCTCGCGAAATTCCTGGACTCCCATCGGGTTCTGGGAAGACTGAGAGCTCCAATAAAACGGTAGAGGAACTGTGTCAGCCGGCTCAGGCACAATCCGACCTCAATATCAACAACGTCCGCGCAACCATCCTCGGTGGTGGTGACATGTGGTGGGACTTGAACCAAGCGCGCTATGAGGTGCCTAAGGGTTCAAACCGTCACTCTATGTTTGCCGGTGCTCTTTGGCTCGGTGGTGTGGATGAAGGTAACCAGCTCAAGTTGGCTGCAATGACGTATCGTCAGCGTGGTAACGACTACTGGCCTGGTCCACTTTCTACGGATGGATTGGCTACTGTAACAAAGGATATCTGTGACAAGTATGACCGTCACTGGATTATCCACCGTGCAGAAGTTGACATTCACAAGGCTTGGTTAGAGTGTATCGATGACCCAGATTGTGATGCGGCTACAGAATTCCCAGGCTACGAGAGCAATATCCCAGATATTATCATCAACTGGCCGGCTCACGGTGTTGACGGTGAGTTGCCGTTCCGCCTTGCTCCTTTCATCGATCGTGATGGCGATCAATTGTATGATCCATTCATTGATTATCCGGCGTATGACCTCGATCGTTCATTCGATTGTCAGCTGAAAGAAGTAGATCTTCTTTACGGCGACCAAACCATCTGGTGGGTATACAACGACCGTGGTAACGTACACTCGGAAACGCAGGCCGGAGCGCTTGGTTTCGAGATTCGCGCACAAGCTTTCGCGTTCACCACGAACGACGAAATCAACAACATGACATTTAACAACTATCGTATCATTAACAAGTCGACTTTCCGCTTGACCAATACGTACTTCTCTACTTGGTTCGATCCGGATTTGGGATTTGCTCAGGATGATATCATTGGTTGTGATATTCCACGTGGATTGGGATACTGTTACAACTCTGATGCGGAAGATGAAGGTCCGTTTGGATACGGTACTTACCCTCCTGCTGTTGGATTTGACTTCTTCCAAGGTCCGTTTGCTGATTACTTTGATGGCATTGACAACGACCGTGACGGTTGTGTGGATGGTATCCGCGATGAAAACGGTAACTGTGTCGCTGAGGATCCTGCGGTTGGACGTAACGAACGTATCATCATGTCAGGCTTCATGTACTACAACAACACGGGTGATCCTGCCTCAGGTAACCCGAACTCAGCTGCAGAATTCTACAACTATATGCGTAGCCGTTGGAAGAACGGTAACCCATTGGTTGTTGAAAATCCAAGTGGACCAGGTAACACAAACAACGGTGATGGCTATACGCCTGACGGATCAGGTTTGGCTACATTGTTCGCTTACCCGGGTAGTACATTTGATACTACTGGAGTTACGGATCCAACTTCTTCTCAGAACTGGTATGAGTCGCCATCTAACCAAGAGGATAAGCGTGGTTTGCACAATGCTGGTCCGTTCTCCTTGGCTCCAGGTGCCTTGAACTTCATTACTACGGGTGTAGTTTGGGAGCGTAACTTCCAGCGTGAAGACTTGTTCGCTTCTGTTGAGGAAGTGATTATTGCTGATGACAAAGCACAGCAATTATTCGATAACTGTTTCCAAGTATTGAACGGTCCGGATGCTCCGAATATCGAGCTTATTGAGTTAGATCAAGAGCTTGTTGTTACCCTAGAGTATGGCAACGCCTCAAACAACTTGAACTTGGATTACCGTGAAAGAGATCCGCTAATTCCAGTTCCACCAGGGAAAACGGAAGCGGAAATTCTTCAAGATGACCCGAACTACTTCGATTATGTATTCGAAGGTTTCCAAATCTTCCAATTCGCAAACGAAGACGTTTCAATCGCCGACCGTTACGATCCGCAGCAGTCGAGATTGATTGCTCAGTGTGATGTGCGCAATGGTGTTACTCAATTGGTGAACTGGGAACTCGATCCAGATATCAACCAATTGGTCCCAATGAACATGACGTTGATTGAGAACAACGAGGGTATCGAAATGTCGTTCAGCATCATCGAAGATGCCTTTGCTACGGACGTGAGAACCTTGAGAAACCATACGGAGTATTACTTCACTGTAATTGCTTACGCTTACAATGAGTACGAGCCGTTTGATCCTACGAGTTCTCCAGATGGACAGCGCAAGCCGTTCTTGGCAGGTCGTAACAACATTCGTACTTACACCGGTATTCCTCACCGCACCGAGGCTGAGAACGACGGTATGACGTTAAACGCCAACTACGGTGATGGTATCGAGATTACACGTATTGAAGGTATGGGTAACTCGGGTATCGATTTGGCCCTTGATGCGGCTACGGAAAGCGAAGTTGTTCGCGATTACAACGCCGAACGTGCTACCTACCTCCCAGGTCGTGGTCCCGTTAACGTGAAGATTGTTGACCCACGCAACGTACCTGCAGGTGATTTCCTAATGCGTTTCGACGGTTCGGATAACGATGCCAATTGGGAACTTTACACGCCCACTGATACGATTTTCTCTCGCAGAAACATCGGATTCCTAAATGAGCAAATCATTCCAGAATTGGGTATTTCAGTAACTGTTGAGAATGTGCGTCAGCCGGGTAATGACACCAATGGTGTGTTTAATAACGGTATCATCAGCGCGTCTCAGACCTTCGCTGATCCAACCGAAGCATGGTTGTCGGGTGTGCCAGACGATGACAGCTATACTCCATTCAACTGGATTCTAGCTGGTACCAATACGGTAGCAACAGAACCACCTGCGGAGTTGTATCCTGATTTCTCTGGAGACCCTAGACAGTTCTACGAGGATATGGTTGGGGGTACTTGGGCTCCATTCTACTACTCAAGCTTCTTAGGTAGAGGTACGGCTTCTGGATTCGCCGTATTCGGTATGGGACCTTCTGATTCCATTGTAGGTAATATCGGTGCCCGGATGAATGTAAGAGATCTTCACAGTGTGGATATCATCTATACAGATGACCCTTCAATGTGGACTCGCGTTCCTGTATTGGAATTAGGTGAGGATCCTGCGTTGACGCAAGGAAATGCAAATAAACTCGACTTGAGAGATGCTGAAGGTTGGAGATTGGATAACGGACAGCTCGTTCGCGATCCTGCTAACCGAGGCTGGAGTTACTTCCCTGGTTACGCGATTGACGTAGAAACAGGTCAGCGCTTGAACATGGCATTCGGTGAAAACAGCTGGATGGCTGGTGACCGAGGAGACGATATGTTGTGGAACCCTACTTCAACTGTGGCGGTATCTCCAGGTGATAACATCACAGGTGGTTTCCGATTCGGAGGTCAGCACTATGTATATGTTTGGGCACCAACCGTTATTCGCGGTATTACGCCAACGGACATCTCTTACAAAGGTGATAATCCAGCGGATAATCCGATGTACAACGAGTTCGAGAATATCGGTTCAGCCATTAACAAGCGTGCCATTTTCCAAGGATGTATGTATGTGAATATTCCGCTGACAACACCTTCATATCAGGACATGGATCCTTATACGAATATGCCAAGTGAAGTTCGCACAAGCTTGAGAATGAACCGCCCTTATGGTAACTACCAACCGGCGGGAACATCTCCACAGAATGGTGGCGAGCCATTGTACGAATTCAGTACTACTGACTTTGCAACACAGAAGAATCAGAGTACTGTGGCATCTAATGAATTGGATAATATTCGAGTTGTTCCTAATCCATACTATGCACGTAGCGCATATGAAACATCTCAGTTGGAGAATCAAGTTAAGATTACCAACCTACCACAGGAATGTACCATTTCCATCTTCAGTACAAACGGTACACTCGTTCGTCAGATTAACAAGAACAACTCATCTACTTGGTTGGCTTGGGACTTGACAAACGATTACGGTGTTCCTATTGCAAGTGGAGTGTATATCATTCACGTGGATGCTGGTGAGATTGGTGAGGCCATTTTGAAATGGTACGGAGCCCTTCGTCCAGTTGACTTGAATGCATTCTAAGGGATATTAAGATCTACGAATTTTGACTATGAGAAAATCAGTATATAGCACATTGTTGGCTGTCGCGGTAGCTTCTACCGCGGCATTTGCCGGCAACCCTCAGCGCGCCGGTTCAGCAGGTGCAAGCGAATTGTTGATCAACCCTTGGGCTGGTAGTTCTGGATTTGCCAATTCCAATGTTGCGAGTGCTCGCGGTTTGGAGGCCTCATTCATGAACATTGCGGGTATCGCCTTTACCGACGGTACGGAGGTTGCCTTCTCCAATACACAATGGTTGGTTGGTGCCGATATTTCCGTGAACAGCGGGGGCATTGCACAACGCGTCAGTGATGGTGGGGTGATGAGCCTTTCTATTCAATCGTTTGATTACGGTGAGTGGGAAATCACTACTGAAGACCTTCCTGATGGTGGAGCTGGTACAATTTCGCCGAGCGCTATCGTTTTCGGTTTGGGCTATGCTCAGAAGTTTACCGATAACATCTACGGGGGTATCAATGTGAAGGTATTTAACTCCAACATCTCGAACCTAAACGCTACAGGTGTGGGCATCGATGCAGGGGTTCAATACGTAGCTGGTGAACTTGATGAGTTTAAATTTGGCGTTACGTTAAAGAACGTTGGACCTGCTTTCGGTTACAATGGAGACGGTTTGGACATTGCTCTTCCTGTTCCTCAGGGAGGTTATACGCAAAGCTTCCAGTCACGTTCAGCTGAATTCGAATTGCCTACTCAATTGGCCATAGGAGGATCATATGACTGGAACATTGAAGAAGAAATTCACCGTTTGACCATCAATGCAGCTTTCGTTTCCAACTCTTTTGAAAAGGATAACTACTTGATTGGATTGGAGTATGGCTTCCGTTCATGGTTAGGGGTTCGCTTGGGCTATCGCATCAACGATAACCGTGCTGATGACCGTGTAACCACAGCGTTGACAGGTCCTACGGCGGGTATCACGTTCAATGCTCCCTTCGGAAACACCAACTTTAGATTTGATTACGCCTATCGCATGACAAATCAATTCAACGGTATTCATACTATTGGAGCAGCTATTAGCCTATAATTGAGTACAACACGTATAACTGCAGGCTGATGTAATGCAGTGAAATCGTATATTTGTAAAGCTAAATGAGACCGGTATCGGTCTCATTTGCTTTTAATAATACAGCTATGTCACAAGTATCATACTATACAGAAGAAGGTCTTAATAAGCTTCGCAAGGAATTGGAGCAGATGAAGTCCGTTGAACGCCCTAAGATTTCCCAACAAATTGCGGAGGCAAGGGATAAAGGTGACCTCTCTGAGAATGCTGAATACGATGCGGCCAAAGAGGCTCAAGGACTGCTCGAATTGAAGATCTCCAAATTGGAGGAAGAGCTTTCTAATGCCCGAATTATTGATGAGTCTCAATTAGACACATCTAAAGCGCTCGTTCTTTCGAATGTGAAGATTAAGAATCAAGCGAACGGTCAAACTATGACCTACACACTAGTGAGCGAGAAGGAAGCAGACCTTAAGGCAGGTAAAATTTCAGTTACCTCTCCAATTGGCAAAGGATTGCTCGGAAAAAGTGTTGGCGATATTGCTGAAATTCAAGTTCCAAATGGAACCATTAAATTCGAAGTACTAGAAATCACCAGATAAGTACTTCATGGCTTCCATTTTCACCAAGATTATTAATGGCGAAATTCCTTGTCACAAAGTGGCAGAAACGGATTTCGCCATTGCTTTTTTAGATATTCGTCCACTTAAAAGAGGACATACACTCGTCGTCCCTAAGAAGGAGGTAGACAAGTTGTTCGATCTTCCAAAAGAGGATTACGACCAAGTAATGGACTTGGCGTACCGAATTGGCCAGGCTATGGAAAAGAGCATTGATTGCGTGCGAGTAGGTGTGGCTGTTTTAGGTTTAGAAGTTCCTCATGCTCATGTGCATCTCATACCAATTGATGTAGAAAGCGATTTGAATTTTGGCAATACACGATTGTCCTTTTATGAGGCTGAGTGGGCGGAGATTGCTGATTCTATCCGCAATCATCTGTAACCTACGTGAAGGCCGCACACTTTTAGGGGTTGCCCATAAAGGATTCGTCATCTAGGAAGTGTGTGATGCTTAATTTGATAAGCCCCAAAATTCAATTAACGAAGCCGATCAGGATTATCTTTTAGAAAGTCGGTCCAACTGCCTTTTCCCTTCGTTTTATTCCTTTTTGGTGCGGTTCCATTACTCTTTTCGCCATTGGAGTAATGGTGACAAGTAGCCACGGCCAAACCATCCGTCGCATCCAGAAGCTTTGGAATTTCATCAAAGTGGTAGATGCTCTTTAACATGCCAGCTACTTTTTCTTTACTGGCATTGCCATCACCCGTAATGCTTTGCTTGACGCGTTTGGGAGAATACTCAATAACGGGTATTTGACGAGATAAGCCGGCGGCCATTACCACTCCCTGTGCTCTACCCAACTTGAGCATAGATTGCACGTTCTTTCCGAAGAAGGGAGCCTCCAATGCCATTTCATCTGGAAGGTACTTCTCAATGATAGCTGAAGTTTGCGTAAAAATCTGCTCCAAACGAGTGTAGTGATCGTCTTTCGCTGAGAATTTAACCACATCAAAGGTGAGAAGTTCGGCTGATTTTCCACGCACTCGGATAACACCATAACCCATTACTGTGGTGCCCGGGTCGATACCGAGTATTATCTTTTCAGCCATAAAACAAACCTAGTCTTTTTTACCTACTTTTCATTGTGCTACTTCTGCTTCTATTATTGTCCTACACCGCTTTCATAGGCTTTCTCTTCCGTGGGTTTTCCAAGTCCAACCAGCCGGAAAAGGAAGGCAGTAGATCGCTTGTAACTGTTATTGTTCCTTTTCGAAATGAAGCGAATACCCTAGGAAAAACGATTCCTGTATTTCTAGCACGCTTGGGTCCGTGGGATGAGTTGATTCTTGTAGATGACCATTCGTCTGATGGAAGTTACGAGATAGCTTCCGAATTTGAAGATGTCCGTATAAAGTTGTTGAATTCGGAAGGTCAAGGGAAGAAGGCCGCTTTAGCCATGGGTGTTTCAAATGCTCACCATACGATTATTCTCACTGCGGATGCGGACGTTTACCCTCAAGAAGACTGGCTAGATGTTATGCTTAGACCATTCCTTGATGAAGCTGTGCACATGGTTTGTGGAAGTGTGCACGTTCGAACGGATGGAAGCTTCCGATCTGAATTGGAGCGCATAGATGTACTAAGTTTGGTTGGAAGTGCTCATGCTTTTACGAATTTTGGTTGGATGGTGATGTGCAACGGAGCGAACCTGGCTTTCAGAAAGAGTACGTTTAATGAAGTAGGCGGCTACCAGGTTGGAGGGAAGTATATTACGGGAGATGACGTATTCCTGATGCATCGCATAGCAGAGCAGTGTACCACAAGAGCTGTAGTAATGGCCGGCCTTAAAAGGCGAGGAGGAGTTGAAACGCCTGCGCAACCCTCAATCACATCGCTTTGGAATCAGCGTGTTCGATGGGCAAGTAAGGCGAGTGGTTACCAATCCGGTGCAGCAAAGTTTGTAGCATTCTTCGTATTTGGTTCTGCATCAGCCGTACCGGCCTTACTTGGGCTGAGTTATTGGATGCCTAGTTTTTTATTCTTCGCCCTTGCTTATTGGTTTGGGAAAGCCTTGCTAGATATTCTCATTCTTCGGCACTTTAGTCAGGAGTACAAACAGCCGGTTAAGCTTATTCCGCTGATTTTCATCAGCTTGATGCAGCCCTTTTATACTGCCGCGATTGGATTGGCCTCACAATTCACCTCGTACACTTGGAAAGGGCGTCAATTTTCAGCCTGACCTGGCAAAGCTTGAATTACATCCGACCCAGCCACATTTTGAAAAAGGCGTAAATCGAAAAAGGATGTTGCCGCATACAGATGATCGAAGATATCTGATTGGATAGCCTCGTAATTCAACCATACGATATCCGCGCTAAAACAATATACTTCCAAAGGAATGCCCTGGGCGGTAGGCTGTAATTGGCGAACCATAATCATCGCGCCTTCCTTTTTAGCAATACCATTGTGCTTTTCCAGATACTTCCGAATGTACTCGCGGTAGACGCCGATGTTGGTTTGATTTCGACCGTTTATCTGTGATGCCTGTTGATCTACTTTGTGATCGGTGTTGTACGTAGTAATCTCCTTAGCCCGTGAATCCATGTAATCGGAAATCAACTCAATTTTCTTGAATCGATTTCGCATCTCCTCGTTCACAATGGATATGCTGTTTATGTCAATCAATATGTTTCGCTTGATGCGTCGCATATTGGTGTTCTTCATCCCGCGCCAATTCACAAATGATTCCGATACAAAGGCCTTTGCAGGAATGGAGCTTATGGTATTATCCCAGTTTCGAACCTTTACTGTGGTGAGATCAATGCTGATTACATCTCCATCCACGCCGTAGCGCTCAAAGGTGATCCAATCGCCCTTTTCTACCAGATCGTACATGGTGATCTGGAAATTGGCGAGTAGACCGTTTATGGTGTCTTGGAAAATGAGAATTAAGATGGCTGTAGCACCCGCAAATGCGCCCAGTATGGTGCCAACTTTGGTATCTGTAATAATGGAAACGACCAGAATAACCGCTACAAAAATGTTGAGAACCTGAAGAACCTGTAGAATGGTTTTTACGGGTTTACCCTTGAAGCGTTCGTCCTCATCTGTGTACTTCATCAATCCTCTGAAAAGTCGGTTCAGTGAAGCTGCAGCTAAAATAGAAATGTAGATGAGCGTCCCAATTTTCAGAGGATTTATCAATCCAGGAACATCTCTAAAAATGAAGGGTACGCTTATGTAAACGATACCCGCGGGGATCAAGTGAGCGAGATTTCGAAATACCTTTTGCTCTAAGAGATAATCATCCCAGGTAGCTTTCGTACGCTTTACTAAACGATGGGCAAAAGAGAGTAGAATTCTCCTGGCGAGATAATCGGCCAATAAACTGATTATCGCTACAGCGGTAATGTCAAGAAGCAAAATGACTACGAGCAACCAGGTTTCTGATAAACCTTGATTGCTCAACCATTCATGCGCCCAATGGGTAAATCCCAATGATTCTACTAACGTTTCTTCCATGACGCAAAAATAGGCTTATTCTACAATCACGGTTTCCGCATATTGAAGGGTAGCGGCATTGAAATACCCAAGCCCGTAATCTTCAGGATCACCTTTCCTGTGAATGTTTCCTACAATGGCGGCAGGAGGAGGGTCGAATGTACTTCCTACTTGAACCGTTTGCTGTTGGAGTATCGCAAGGAAATCGAAATGTGCGGATGTAATGCTGCTGAGCTCTAACTTGTAGGTAGTTCCTACCGGTCGAGGTCCATCTACGGTTAAGGCTGGTACAGGAGGAGTACCAAAACTCAAGCCATCGCTGAACTCATCGGCAAAGAATTGCAAATCGAAAGGCTGATTTTGAAGCGAGTCATTTCTCCATGCACGAATTCTGTAAAAATCTCCAATTCCAGCAGGCTCAGTGAAGTGCGCTGCCACGTAGTAGCCTTCAGGTTGGAACGGAGCACGTAAACGATATTCGCTGTAAAAGCTATCTATAGGCGGACATCTCTTGATTTCTTCCCTGCGCGACACCCAGTTACCTGCCGGAAGAACAGCATTGTTGTCGTCAACAACGATGTCCAAAGTATAACCATCTCCCAAGCTGCCGATGTGTGTTCCGTAGTAATATCCTGCTGAATCTGCTTCAATGAGCGAATCAACTACGACACCATTTTGGAGAAGTTTGATTTGAACGTCTGAAACACCGGGAACATCGCCCGCGAAATAAGGTGCGCTGGCGAAAATTTGAACCTCCACTGGAAGGGTGTCAGTTACACGTCCATTCACGATAATCTGTGGATCGGTATTGGGGATGTCAAGTTCGATTACCTCTTCACAAGAAATCAGTCCGAACGCCAGTAAAGGGAAAAGTAAAATACGTTTCATGACTAAAATTTGAAGTTGTAGGTGATGAATGGAATGGGAGCGGCAAAGATGCTCAGCTGCACGGCTTGGGGTTGACCTGTATCAAAGTCCTGACGGAAGAAGATACTGTAAGGGTTGTTTCGTCCATATACATTGTACACTCCGAAGGTCAAGCTATGCTCCCAATACGAGTCTGCTCCAAGTATATACGTTGCACTGATATCCAATCGATGATAATCTGGAATTCTAGCTCCATTTCGATTTGAATACACTGGATAAAAGATGCCTTGATATTCGCTCAATGCATTTGGATACGTAACCGGGCGACCTGTTTGGTAGGCGAAGTTCAGCCCCACGTCCCAGCGCGTGCCTAGCTGTGCATTTAACACCAAACTCAAGTCATGAGGTTTGTCAAAATTGGCGGCATACCAATCGCCGTTGTTGATGGTGGTCGCCCTGAACTCACCTTGGACCTTGCGTTCAGATCGAGCCAGGGTGTAGCTAAACCAACCGGTAAGCCAGCCACTTTTCTTTTCAATCATAAACTCTAACCCGTAAGCGCGACCAATACCCGAAAGGAGCTCTTTTTCTAAGTTATCTTCAAAAATGAGATCTGCGCCGTCTTTATAATCCACCAGATTTTGGAAGGTCTTGTAATAAGCTTCCACACTGATTTTTATCTGATTATCCATCAAGTTCTGGAAGAATCCAATAGCCACTTGGTCTGCGGTGGCCGGTTGTATATACTTGCCAGAAGGGCGCCAAACGTCAACCGGAGTCGGACTAGTCGTGTTACTGATGAGGTGGATGTATTGTCGGGTGCGGTTATAGCTCAACTTGATGGACTGCGCATCGTTGAAGGTGTAATTGATGGCAAGGCGCGGTTCAAAACCATTCCAGTCGAAGTAGTTGGCTATGGTTTCATATCGATCGTAAGTTGTCGATCCAACCACAGTGGAATCGTCGAGGATTGGGGTGCCCGCTTCGTAGTCGAGAACCGTACGCGGACCATAATTCACCATTCCGGAATACCTTAAGCCAGCAAGTATGGTAAGGTCATCGGTCAATTTCCATTCATCTGAAATATACAAGCCTGCTTCGAAGGCATATTCTTGCTGCAAAGTGAGGTCTTGAAAGCCCGAGATTACACCCGGGTCAAACACATAGTTGGTTGTGTTGATTCCGTAAGAAACTTCGTGATTGTTATTGGCATACCACGTGAAGTTCGTGTTCACGATGTAATTTCGGATTCTCGAATCGAGGTTGAACGAGGGCTGTTGATCTTCAGGAGTCCCGATGTTGTAGGTGTAATCGGAATATACACCCGTCACATTCATAAACAGCTTTTCATTTATGATGTGATTCAAACGCAGGGTGGTGGTCACATTTCCCCAACCAAAGTTGAATAGATCGTTGAAACCGAGTACGTCTCTACCCCAATAAGCGGAAAGGTAAATTCGAGTTCGATCATTGAATTTGTAATTCAGTTTTCCGTTAAAATCATAGAAGTAAAGAGTGGTTCCCGCGATATCTGGATTCTCTGACAAAGGGAGGAAAATATCGAGGTAGGATCGGCGTCCAGCCACCATAAAGGACATTTTATCCTCAATAATGGGCCCCTCTAAGGTGAGCCTACTACTCAATAAGCCTATTCCTCCATTACCGGCAAACTCACGCGTGTTTCCCTCTTTCTGACGTACGTCAAGCACGGAGCTCAAACGTCCACCATACATGCTCGGAATACCGCCTTTGTACAGCTTCACATCTTTTACTGCATCTGCATTGAACACGCTAAAAAATCCGAATAAGTGAGAGCTGTTAAATACAGGGGCTTCATCGAGTAGAATGAGGTTTTGATCTACGTTGCCACCCCGAACGTTGAAGCCACTAGCTCCTTCTCCTACGGTGGTTACGCCAGGCAACAAGGTTAAGGAACGAATTACGTCCGTTTCTCCGAGAAGCTGCGGAATTCTCTGAATCTCGCGTGTAGATAGAGAAGCTACCGACATCTCCGTGCTCCGTATGTTTTCGTTCTCGCGAGTGGTACTCACCGTTACCTCTTCAATTTGCTGAGACTGCGGAGCGATGGCTACACTCAAGGATACGTTGTCATTCACATTCAAGACCGTGGTGTCCGACACATAACCGAGATAAGAGACCACAATTCGGTGACGGCCTGAATTCACAGAAATTGAATAAAAACCATACGGATTAGTGACGGATGCGCCATTCCCATCAAGGTCGCGAACGCTTGCCCCAATTAAGCTTTCTCCAGTGAGTTTGTCTGTGATGGTTCCGCTTACAGCATACTCTTGGGCGTAAGTGGTAATAGAGATAAAGAGAGCAATCGACGAGATAATTAGTCGATTCATTGGTGTGTGTTTTGTTGAGCTTCAAGCAGCATTACAAAGATGCATTTTTCTTTCCTTTATGGTGGCATAACGCAGAAAAGCACATCTGGTTCTGTTACGCATTTAACGGAACATTGACAGCCAAACGTTCAACATTCCGTCCAAGTATATCGTTACCATAAAACTTTCATAAAATTGCGTGTTCTGCTACACCTAATTTTGATTTCGAGAGAAGGACATTAAACGTTACCTTCACACCACTATGAATTTGGATAGAATGAAGAGAAATGCCATACGCACAGGAGTTGGAATTGGAGCCGGAGTAGTGCTCCTATCAGCGCTTGGCTTTAAGCTATGGCAAGCAAAGCAAACCAAGGATCAGGTTGTAATGCGCGTTGTAGATCAAATGCTAACTACTGCGCATTTTCAACCCAAGGATATAGACGATGAGCTTTCAGTTGAGGTGTTCGAGACCTTTCTCGAGCAAGTGGATGGTGGAAAGCGATTCCTAACCGATGCAGATATTCAACAACTGAGTACATACAAGTCGCGTTTGGATGACCAGTTCAACGCTTCCAGTTCCCAGTTTTTTAACGAGGCTTTTGGCATCATGCAACAACGCTTTGCAGAAGCCCAGGCCTATTATCAAGAAGTGTTGGCCCAGCCATTCGACTTCACTTTGATGGAAGACTTTGAAACGAACATTGAGGATGAGACTTGGGCCATGGATAAAGTGGAGCTCAAAGATCGTTGGAGAAAGCAGCTCAAGCTTCGTGTGTTGGCAAGGTTGTATGACGCCCGTGAAGACGGCACAGATGAAGAACCTTTTGAGTTCACCAAGGCAGAGGTGAAAGCTCGTGAAGATGAGCTCGAAGCACACGACGAGTGGTTCAAGAATTTGATGGATATGGAGCGTGTGGAATGGTTTGGCGCATACATGAATGCCTTTACACTTCAATTTGATCCTCACACGGAATACTATCCACCTCGTCAGAAAGAGGATTTCGAAATCCGAATGACAGGCCAGTTGGAAGGTATTGGTGCTCAACTTCGTGTGAGAGGTGAGTACGTTACCGTTTCATCCATTGTTACAGGCTCGGCATCTTGGCGCCAAGGCGACTTGGAAGAGGGGGATAAAATTACCCGCGTTGCTCAAGAAGGAGAAGAGCCCTTGAATGTGGTTGGTATGAGTATCAATCGCGTGGTGGATATGATTCGCGGACCAAAAGGAACCGTGGTTACACTTACAGTGAAGAAGAAAGATGGAACCACGCAGGAGATTTCCATTGAACGCGATATAGTAGAACTGGAAGCCACCTTCGCAAGGAGCGTAGTGATGGGCGATGATCAAAAAGTAGGTTATATCCGCCTTCCAAAGTTCTATGTAGATTTCTATGGCGATCAGAATCACAATTGCGCTGAAGATGTAGAGGCAGAAATTGAAAAGCTCAAAGAAGAAGGCGTAGAAGGTATCATCTTCGATTTGAGAAACAACGGTGGCGGTTCGCTTCAAGCGGCTATTGATATTGTAGGTCTGTTTATCGACCGCGGCCCGGTTGTTCAGGTTAAGGACAGAAGAGACGGGACACAGCGCTATTCCGATAATAACAGTGGCGCTGCCTATGACGGTCCTTTGGTTGTAATGGTAAACGAAGGCTCGGCCTCGGCAAGCGAGATTGTGGCAGCCGCAATACAAGATTACGGCCGAGGTGTAATTATCGGTCCATCAAGCACACACGGAAAAGGAACTGTTCAAAACGTTTGGGATATTGATCGTGTGGTAGGCGATAATTTCCCTGAGGAAAAGCCGCTTGGAGCTTTAAAGGTGACCACCCAGAAGTTCTATCGAGTGAATGGTTCCACGACGCAACTTCAAGGGGTTATTCCTGATGTGGTTCTTCCTGCATCGTTCATGTACATCGATTGGGGAGAGAAAGAATACGAAACGGCCTTGCCGGTGGATGAAATTGCCCCTGCATCGTATGCGCGTTCATCGCAATACGATGCCACGGCTTGGGAGAGAGCCGCACAGAACAGTGCAGCTCGCGTTGATACGAGTGCTAAATTCGAACGCATTGAGGCCTATGCCACATGGCTTGAAGCTCAGCAAGAAGAAGTGGATATCCCATTGAATTGGGATGCCTACGTTGCTAACGAAGACGCACGAAAAGTAGAAGCCGAGCAGTGGGATAAGCTTATGCGACTGCCAGATAGTGTGTCGATATATCCTTTGCCTTCGGATTTGGTAGAGTTCAAAACGGATACGGCCATGGGTGAAGATTACCGCAGGTGGTACCGAGGTTTGAGCCACGATCTCTACTTGCGTGAAGCGCTCAATGTGCTAGGCGATTTGAAATGAGTTCAACGCGCTCCAAGAATGTGTTCAAGCACCCCTTGGGGCGTGTTTCTATCTTAGTCATCTCCACTTTTGCGGTGGCCGCTATTCTTGGCTACCTCATTGTTCCAGATGCCTCCCCTTCAGCGAATCAAATGCAACTTGCTCTGGGAAATGCTCCTATAGGCACTGAGGTTGAGGTGATTGAATACGATCGACAAGTCTCAAACACTACAAGTTTTTTTGAACGATGGTTTATTGGAGATGTCCTTTCCAAGGGGGAAATCGTAATCTCTGATCACAGAGTTCAAAACGACCAATTGGAGTATCGCGAATTTCTAGGCGCGGATGCGCTTCCGGGTGATTGGACCGTATTTGATGCGGGTGAGAATCCCCAAGTTCGCCAGAAAACATATTCACTGGGTACGGATAAATATGGACGAGATATGCTATCGCGCCTCGTTCTTGGAGGCCGAGTTTCCATTGCCGTTGGATTTATAAGCGTACTGATTTCGTTGCTCATTGGAATTCCTCTTGGTGCATTGGCCGGCTATTACGGCGGCTGGATTGACAAAGTGGTGATGTGGTTAGTTAACGTGGTTTGGTCCATTCCAACTTTGTTGATGGTGATTGCATTGACTTTTGTGTTGGGAAAGGGCTTTTGGCAAGTTTTTGTCGCCGTAGGTTTAACTATGTGGGTTGAGGTGGCTCGTGTAGTTCGCGGACAAGTGATGAGCATTCGAGAAATGGAATTCGTGGAAGCGGCCAAAGTGCTGGGCTATTCTTCGCCTAGAATTATTTGGAAGCATATTCTCCCGAACGCCATGGCTCCTGTTATCGTAATCAGTGCAGCTAATTTTGCCTCTGCCATTCTCATGGAAAGTGGCTTGAGCTTTTTGGGTATTGGCGCACAACCACCTACGCCTTCGTGGGGTGGGATTATTCGAGATCATTACGCGTATATCATCACGGGTGAAGCGCATTTATCGCTGTTACCCGGACTTTGCATCATGCTTCTGGTTCTCAGCTTCATGGTACTTGGGAATACCCTTAGAGATGTGTTGGATGTGAAAACCTCGTAATGTGGACTTGGCTCAGTTCTGATCAACAACCTTTGCCTCCAATCGAAGCGGCAGACCCTGAAGGGCTAGTTGCCCTGGGCGGAAGTCTTACTCCCCAACGCTTGGAAGAAGCCTATCGAAAGGGCATATATCCTTGGTTTACTGAAGAGTCACCCATCATGTGGTGGAGTCCTGATCCTCGTATGGTGCTCTTTCCTCCAGAACTACACGTTCCGAAAAGCATGCGACCCTTTTTGAATCAACAGACCTTCAAACTGACCATCAATCGTGATTTTCGGGCTGTGATCCAATCATGTGCTGAAACACAACGACCTGATCAGGACGGCACGTGGATTGTTCCTGAAATGATTGATGCCTATACAGAGTTGCATGAGCTGGGTTTTGCACATAGTTTCGAGGCCTGGAACCGAGGTGAATTGGTGGGTGGCTATTATGGCGTAGCCATTGGTGGCGTGTTCTTTGGTGAATCGATGTTTTCCAAAGTGTCCAATGCTTCCAAATACGCCTTCATTTGCGGTGTAAAGTGGATGAATGACGCGAGTATAAGAATCATCGATTGCCAAATGGAAACCGAACACCTCAAGAGATTTGGGGCACGCAATATTTCTCGGGAAGAATTTTCAAGGCATCTCTATGAGGCAGTTCAAGCACCAGCTCTCGATTGGTCGCCAAAAACTTTAGTAAATCAAGGACGTTAAGGAGCCATGAAGAATCACACACGTTTGCAACAGCTTTCATTTACGGTTATCATGTGCTTGATGGGCTTGCTGACATTCGCACAAACTTCGGACTGGGATACCTTTAATGCCGACCGAATGCAACTCACCCGAAATGGTATGATGGTTCTTGGAGGATGGGCCGTTACAAATGTTGCCGTTTCTGGAATTGCAAGTCAACGAACAACAGGGGAGAACCAGTACTTCCATCAAATGAATGTGTATTGGAACCTAGTGAACTTGGGCATTGCCGGTTTTGGTTACTACAGTGCCTTGGGCGATGCAGCGGGATTAACTTGGGCCGAAACATTGAGCGAACAATACGGTATTGAGAAAACACTTTTGCTCAATGCGGGTCTCGATGTGGCTTATATGGCCAGTGGCGCTTGGATGATTGAAAGATCCAGGAGAGGCGACAATGCGGCTAGATGGAAGGGATTTGGACGTTCATTGGTTCTTCAAGGCGCTTTTCTCTTTGTATTTGATATCGGCTTTTATGCCTTTCAAGCTGATCATCGCTCCAGTTGGATGGAGGAGAATGTATCTGCACTGAATATCTCCCCTTCAGGATTTTACGTGAGTTTCAACTTGGACTAGCTCGATTAGAATAGAGCAAGGGTTAGACCGTAAACAAGCATACCTACCATCATCAATATGAGCGTATAAGGAAGTATTTCACGCGCCTTCAATTGAGTGATACCTAAAAGCGGTAGCGCCCAAAACGGTTGGAGCATATTGGTGAGTTGATCGCCGTAGGCCAATGCCATGATCCCTTTTCCCAATGGGACATTTAGAGCCTGCGAGGCTTCTACTAGTATTGGACCTTGAATGGCCCATTGACCGCCACCGCTGGGTACAAAAATGTTGATCAAGCCAGCGGAAAATAGTGTGGTAAATGGAAAGCTGGTTGCGCTGCTCGATTCAATCAGCGAAGAAGCGACCATGTTTACCAAGCCCGAATCGCGCACCAATCCTAGGATGCCGAAGTATAAAGGAAACTGGATGAGAATTCCCGAAGCGCCGCTAATAGCATCGTCTAATGCCGATGAAAAACTAGAGAATGATCTGTGTAATGCAAAGGCGAGTCCGAGTAGTAGAAAATTAATGTAGTTGGGGGTAAGAAAGGATAATCCCGATGACTGAGTAGATAGGTAAAGGGCAAAGCCGAGTAGAACTAGACCAACGACCATTCCCACTTTTTTGCTTTTATCCAATCGCTCTGCCCCAATGGCCGCATCAGATGTTAAATTGAGTTGTACATTCTTCGTTAATGCGGGCGGTACTTTGGTGGGCACAATCTTGCTCAGAAAATAGAGAGTTAAACACACCGCTAGGAGGATAAGTACGGATGCAAAACCGTTCATTACACTGAATACGGTATCTGAAAACCCAACTGCTTCAGGCACGTTGGTTAAACCGGTGAGCTCGGTTAGGTGTCCGGGTTCATTGGCTTTCAGTGGTGCGCTTCCTGATATGCCGCCGTGCCAAACCATCAATCCTGAATATCCCGCGGCGCCAATTAAAGGGTATGAAATTTTCAACCCTCTACGGTGTGCCGACTCAGCCACTTTCCGAGCCATCACTGCTCCGAAGATCAGTCCTAATCCCCAATTGAAAAGCGCAACGGCAATGGTGAGTCCCCCCACCCAAACGGCAGCTTGGGTTCCGTTCTGAATTCGAGCACTGAACAGGTCGGTGAAGCGAGTTACTGGCGGGCTCAGCGCTATGACATGACCCAGCACAAGAATGAGCATCATTTGGACAGTGAAGGCAAGCAGTCCGCTTTGCCAAAGTCCAGATTGCCACATCTCACCCAGTTTTAGCGAATAGCTTCCAATGCTGGAAGTGTCGGGCCTCGTAAATACAAGCGCGGCCAAGAAGGCGATAACCGTAAGCACAAAGGCGATGGCTAACGGGCTTGGAAGAAGCCGTCTAAACGTATTTTCGAAACGTTGGGCGAAGGTGGTCATTCGAGTGCTTTGTCACGAAGGTAAGTAAGAGGAAATCATCAAGAAAATGAGGGCCGCTTGAGGTGTATGTTTGCCTTAATGTTGTCTATCTGACATGGCATAACGCATTCTTAGCGTAGTGGTATTGCCATCATTGAGCTTGAGGGTCACGAAATACATCCCGCTTGGATGGATCCCCATGTCGAGGTCGGTGGAAAAGGCCATTCGGTTGAGCACCTTACCTCTCGAATCCTGAAGGATTACGGAGTCGGCCTCATGAATAACCTGGCCTCCAATTCGGTAGAGCGTAGTGCCTTCGGGGGGATCCATCAGAAAGGCAAAATCCTCATGCTTCAATTCGGGACGATTTAAACCGGTTTCGTCTCTAAAAACCACCGCATTGGGTGTTAGTAAGTTTCCCGCTCCGCTGGCGATAATATCGCCAACCAAAGTTCCATCAGGTTCATATTCTTTCACAGAAGCCGACGTGCCGTTTCCGATGATCATATGACCATTCGGAAGAACGTCAACCCCTTCTGCATGAAACAATCCCAGTAGAAAGTCCCCCTGGTAATTCCCGTTAGAATCAAAGCGCTTAACGGCCGTTCCGTCGTAGTCCACCACCAGCAAATCACCTTGATTGTCAAACCAAATATTGGTGGGTCCCACTAGGTTGGAGTCAATGAACACAGAAACAAACTGGCCTGCGGTGTTGAATTGGGTTACGTTATCTTGAGTATAGGAGGATACGTAGAGATTTTCATTTTGGTCCCACGCCAGGCCTATGCTTTGGGGAACTCCTGAGCTCGTAAAATCATCAACCCAGTTTCCTTGAAGGTCGTAGCGCTTTACGAATCCGTTTCCCGACCACTGCAATACGTATAGAAGACTATCGGGACCAATGGCAATCCGCGTGGGGCCGCTAATGCCGCATGCAAAGGAACGCAGATGGGCACCATCGGTTGCGTCGTGCACATTTATGCAGCCACTTCCCAAATTGGATATGAGCACTTCATTGCGACTTTCAATGAACAATATGTCTTGTGGCCAATTCAAGAAATCATCGATGAAAATCTGCGGATTCTGGCCGTTCTCATCGAATTTTAGGATTTGCCAGGGAGGGTTGTTGAAGTTGCCTGCATCGCTCACATAAATAGCTCCACGTTGCGCATGGGAGGACACCGACAACAGAAAGAAGTATAGGACGGATAGCAGCAATTTCATGCGACGAAGTTGTGTTGAGACGGCGTTAAATCCATCAGAAGATAAGAAATCTCTACCATCTGAGATTTGGATTTACATTCGCATGAAAATTTACATCAGCCCCGTTTTATTCTGATTAGGTTGACACCCGCTTAACATTTCGCTTACACGCTGCGCATAGATTCGCATTATTGTCTTCAACCGTTCTGTAGTCCCTGAAAAGGGGCGATTAAGGCGATCCAAAAGGGTCGCCTTTTTTTTGTTGAGTGATTACAGGTTGGCTGCATTATAGGTTGGCGAGACAGGTGTTATTGTATGAATATGAGAAACCACTCAGCCGAATCTGCACAAATAAAAAAACCTCCAACATTTCTGCTGAAGGTTTTTGCTCGTGCGGGTGAAGGGGCTCGAACCCCCACGCCTCGCGGCACTAGATCCTAAATCTAGCGTGTCTACCAATTCCACCACACCCGCTAAGAGGGTGCAAATATATACTTTCTTCAGATATTCCAATGTGAAAATGAAAGTAACCGGCCCACCTTTTTCTATTTTTGAATCTTCAATTCCTAGCACATGATTAAAATCGATCCGAAAGAGGTGGAGACGAAAGACTTGCATGGTTTTTTGCTCGGTGCCGTTTCCCCTCGCCCCATTGCTTTAGCCAGTACAGTGGACAATAGCGGACAGGTAAATTTGAGTCCGTATTCCTTCTTTAATGTGTTCAGTGCCAACCCGCCTATTGCCATCTTTTCGCCGGCACGCCGCGTTCGCAATAACACTACAAAGGACACCTTGAGTAATATGCAGGCTACCAAAGAGGTCGTGATTAATATCGTGAGCTACGACATGGTCCAGCAAACAAGTCTATCATCTACGGAATACGAAACCGGAGTAAACGAGTTCGTAAAAGCAGGCTTCACGGAGCTGCCAAGTGAAAAGGTGAGTGCTCCTCGTGTGGCTGAATCACCCGTGCAATTGGAGTGCATCGTGCGCGAAGTGGTAGAGTTAGGCGACCATGGTGGAGCGGGTAATCTAGCTATTTGTGAGGTGGTGCTCATGCACATTAATGAGAGCGTATTGGGAGAAGATGGAAAGATCGATCAACACAAGATTGATACGGTTGGACGATTGGGGAAAAACTGGTACGTTCGCGCTTCGGGAGACGCGCTGTTCGAAGTAGAGAAACCGCTGGCTACATTGGGAATTGGAGTAGATCAAATTCCAAAACGCATCCGAGATAGTTACATCCTATCAGGTAACGATTTAGGTAAGCTGGGAAATGTTGAGAAGCTTCCCACAGACGAAGAAATTGAAGAGTTTTACAATCATCACCGCATCCAATCCATTTTAAGTGAAACGGCAGATGCCATGGAGCGTAGAGAAATGCTGCACCATTATGCCAAAGAGTTGCTTGAGGACGGTAAGGTGAGCAAAGCTTGGAAAGCCCTTTTAGTAGATAAATTAAATAGAACCTAGAATATGAGCATGGAGATAACCGGAACGGTTAAGAAGGTATTTGATGAACAGCAGATTTCTGCTTCGTTCAAGAAGCGTGAATTGGTAATCACTACAGAGGAGCGTTATCCTCAGACCATTTTGGTTGAGTTTACTCAAGATAATACGAGCCTCCTCAATGACGTTAGTGAAGGTCAGCGCGTAAATGTTTCAATTAACATTCGTGGTCGTGAGTGGCAAAACCCACAAGGGCAGGTTAAGTATTTCGTAAGCTTGAACGGTTGGAAAATTGAAGCCGATAAGCCAGCAGGTGGTGCTGCACCATCTAGTGAACCGCCAATGGACAGTTATAGCGCAGCAGATTTTCCTGCGGACGACAACGAGGAAGACGACTTGCCATTCTAAACTTCGAGATAAAGCCTCGATTTAAGAGAATTAAAAAGCCCCCTTGTGTGGAACAAGAGGGCTTTTCTTTTTTGTTTGATTCAAGATTTTAGAATCGAATAATCCAGGCGCTTGAAATAACGCTTTTTACTCTACTTAAATCGTTGCGTGCCGTAGCTAACGAAGAGTAACTGTTGTATACCACTCGGTAGGTATTCAAATCTTCAATGAACACTACTTCATACTCTCCACCGTCAATTACGCGCTGTGCGGCGAAATCTTGAGCTCTTTGTGCGGTAGGGAAGCTTCCGATTACGATTCTCCACTGGCCATCTGAACTCGATGTGCTTTGGCTGTCGTTTTCTCTATTCTGAACTACGTAATCACTGCTTGAGCCTTCTGGATCTTTGCGGAGTACGGTGATCTTTTCCTCTAAGCTGTCGAGGTTGTTGTTCATCAAAGAGAGTACATTATACATGTCTTCAACCTGAGCGTCGTATCGGTTGCGCGTAGTTTCGAGTTCGTCTTGCGCCTCGTCACGTTCTCTTTCCGCTTGACTCTTGGCCGTCAATAAGGCATCGTAATCGTCTTGTGGAATCTTTGCCATGGGTTCATGACCATTCAGCGCGAGTCGGAGTCCGACGGAAATCTGACCAATATGATCAGAGGGGTCGCCATCATTTACACCGTCACCCCAGTCGTTCTCGATCATGAGGAAGTGGCGGTATCCCAAATAAACATCTACTTGATTGTTCAATGGATAGCTAATCCCTGCACCGGCACCCACAATAGGTGAGCTGGACCAAGCCCCTTCCGCTGGAACACGCGCTACCAATTGTCCGGTATTCGCGTCAAAACCAGCTACTTGAAAATAACTCCATCCAAAGATGCCATCTAAGGTGATGGCTAGCTTACTGTCGGGAACAAACTGCCCATATACGTCCCATTGAATTCCGGTCAGTCCCATTAGGTACTGCTGCTCAAAGAAATTCTCTGTATTTCCGCCGTTGGCTGATCCATACGATAAATCACCGTAAACACGCAATTTATCCGTCCAGCCCCATTGCAATTCAAATCCGACTCCCGGACTAAATGATTTTGTGGGATGATCTATATCCGTATCGCCAAATAAAAGTTGATTAGAAGCATAAGGCATAAGAGCCCAATCGTTTTGCTGCCCCTGTACAATAGTTCCAAGTCCCAGAAACAGGAGAACTATTAAGAAGTGTTTCCTCATAGGTGTGCGTTTTCAACGAAAATAGGCAATAGATTTATTTATCTAAAGAATTAGATGTCAGACATTTCTCTCGTTTAGTATTCGGGTCGTTTTTCGTCACAATATTCTTACCTTTGCACACCTTTTTAGGGGGTAATACGATTGACAATCAAATTGTAAGCAACATAGGATATGAATATCACGAAGCGACAAATCGATGACTTAAATGCAATAGTTACTATTCAGGTTACTCCTGAAGATTATGCAGATAAGGTGAAAAAGATTCTTGACGACTACCGTCGCAATGCGAATATTCCGGGCTTCCGTCCGGGGAAAGTGCCAGCTGGGCTCATTAAGCGTCAGTATGGCATGGCCGTTACCATCGATGAGGTGAACAAGCTTCTACAGAACAGCATCTTCGAATACATTGAAAAGGAAAAGCTTGATATTCTAGGTAATCCAGTGCCTGTTCAAAAGGATGATATCGATTGGGAATCCAATGACCCTATTGATTTTGAATTCGAATTGGGACTGACTCCTCAATTTGAACTTCCATTGAATAAGAAAACGAAGGTGCCATATTTCAGCATAAAGGTGGATAAGAAAGCACTCAACCAGGAAGTGGAGGCGCTTACACGCAGATATGGTAAAATGAGCGAGCCTGAAACTGCTGAAGTGGAGGATATTGCTTACGGAAAGTTTGAGGAGTTGAATGCCAATGGTGATGTTGTTGCTGATGGCTTCAATAAAGAGGCTCGCTTCGCGGTGAAAGAGTTGAAGACAAAGAAGAAGCAAGGTGAGGTGATGAAGATGAAAGCGGATGACGCTATCGAGATTCAACCTTCAAAAGACTTTGTGGCTGATTTCAATGTTCAGGGTGCCCTGGGTGTATCTGCTGATGACTTGAAGGCGATGTCAGGCGTTCGATTCACTCTGACTAACTTCTATCGCATCGAACCTGCAGAACTCAATCAGGAGTTGTTTGATAAGGTTTTTGGTGAAGGCGTAGTTACTTCAGAAGATGAACTTCGTGCCAAGCTTCAAGAGGAAATGGAGAAGGTGTATGTTCAGGAAACCGACAATTACTTCTTGAATCAAGTAAGCGATAAGTTGATGGAGAAAGCCAAATTTGATCTCCCTGAAAGCTTCTTGAAAAAATGGATGCGTACTGCTGGTGAAAAACCGCTTTCAGAAGAAGAAGTTGAAGGACAGTGGGACAACACTAAGAAGGGATTGAAGTGGCAGCTCATTGAGAACAAGGTGGTAAAAGACAATCACCTCCACGTGCACAAGGAAGAATTGGAAGATTATGCGGCGGGATATGTTCGCCAGCAAATGGCTCAATTCGGACAAGCCGGAGCGGAAGACGAGCAAGTGAAGACTATAGCCCAAAGCTTGATTCAAGACCAGGAGCAAGCTCAAGGCATGTCAGACCGCATTTTGAACAACAAAATGACGGCATTCTTTAAAGAGACGCTAAAGCTCGATGAGAAGAACGTTTCCTATGATGAATTTGTTAAATTGGTGAACGAACAAAAGTGATGAACACCCGTTCGTAATCAATAAAACAGTTAAATGGACTTCGGTAAAGAATTCAAAAAATACGCAACCAAACATCAAGGCATTCAAAGCATGTACGTCGATCAGTACGTGGAAGCCTCGATGACCCCATATATCATTGAAGAGCGCCAGTTGAACGTGGCACAAATGGACGTGTTCTCACGTCTGATGATGGATCGCATCATTTTCCTTGGAACAGGAGTGAATGATCAGATTGCCAACATTGTTCAAGCTCAATTGCTCTTCTTGGAATCTGCGGATGCTTCAAAGGATATTCAAATCTATATGAATTCACCTGGAGGAAGTGTTTATGCAGGGTTGGGAATTTATGATACCATGCAAGTGGTTGCTCCAGATGTAGCTACGATTTGTACAGGTATGGCCGCTTCGATGGCTGCCGTATTACTTTGCGCAGGTGCAGCTGGTAAGAGAACTGCTCTTCCACATTCGAGAGTGATGATTCACCAACCAATGGGAGGTGCTCAGGGACAGGCTTCTGATATGGAAATTACCTTGAAGGAAATCCTCAAGTTGAAGAGTGAGTTGTACGAAATCATTGCTCAGCACTCGGGTAAGTCGTTCGAAGAAGTAGAACGCGATAGTGATCGCGATTACTGGATGACTGCCGCAGAAGCTAAGGAGTATGGCATGATCGATGAAGTTCTCGTAACAAAGAGGCCTACGAAATAAAGGGTTTCTAGCAAACCCCTTTCGGAGCACAATCGTAATTCGAGTATATGAAGGAGAAAGAAAATCTGAGTTGTTCGTTTTGTGGACGCGAAAAGAAGGATACCAATATCCTAATCGCGGGCATGAACGGTCATATTTGTGATCAATGCATTCTACAGGCCTACAACATTGTATCCGAAGAGCTCGAATCCAAGGAGGTTGAAGACTTGGGCGAAGGACTTAAATTGGTCAAGCCCAAGGAAATTAAAAAGTTCCTTGATGATTATGTGATCGGTCAAGATGATGCCAAGAAGGTTCTCTCGGTAGCTGTATACAACCATTACAAGCGCCTCGTAAATGGTGCTAGCAAGAATGACGATGTGGAACTGGAAAAGTCGAACATCGTATTGGTTGGAGAAACCGGCACAGGGAAAACCCTCCTCGCCAGGACCATCGCTAAAATGCTCAATGTTCCATTTACCATTGTAGACGCCACCGTACTTACTGAGGCGGGTTATGTGGGAGAGGATGTTGAGTCCATTCTTACTCGACTTTTGCAAGCGGCGAACTACGATGTTAAATCGGCTGAGCGTGGAATTGTGTTTATTGATGAAGTGGATAAGATTGCAAGAAAGTCGGATAACCCATCCATTACTCGTGATGTGAGTGGGGAGGGTGTGCAACAGGCCTTGCTCAAGCTTCTGGAAGGGTCAAAAGTGAATGTTCCGCCTCAGGGTGGACGTAAGCATCCGGATCAGAAGTTTATTGAAATTGACACTAAGAATATCTTATTTGTGGCTGGTGGTGCATTTGATGGCATCAAACGTCACATTGCGAATCGCATGAACACGAGCACGGTAGGCTTTCAGGCTAGTTCGAAACGCAAATCTGTAGATGAAGATGCGTACCTCAAGTACATCATTCCGCAAGATTTGAAAACCTTTGGCTTGATTCCTGAGTTAATCGGAAGAATGCCTGTCCTGACGTACCTGAATCCGTTAGATATAAAGGCTATGCGTCAAATATTGACAGATCCAAAGAATGCCTTGATGAAGCAGTTCACCAAGTTGTTTGAATTGGACAACGTTCAATTGAAAGTTGAAGATTCAGCACTCGATTTCATTGTTGAGAAAGCGAATGAGTCAAAGCTTGGGGCCCGAGGTTTACGTGGAATTTGTGAAACGGTGTTCAATGAGGCTATGTTTGAACTTCCGAGTCATGAGGACGAAGGGGGACAGATATTAGTCGTTGACCGAGCCTATTGCGAGAATCAATACAAAAGGTTGGGAGGATCTCCGTTGAAAGCAGCGAGTTAAGAAACCTCCCAGAAGAATACTCTAATCCCGATTCAGCTCGAATCGGGATTTTTTATTTCCGCTCGTAACGGGTGATTGTAAAGGATTGCTGGTGCCGCTCATCTATAGGGTGATACTCTTCTTTTTCTTTCTCCCAAACATCGAGATCGATTTCAGGGAAATAAGCGTCACCACCTTCAAACGCGTGATGGATATGCGTTATTTCTAACCGTTCAGCGTGTGGTAAAGCCAAACGATAAATCTGCGCCCCGCCAATTATGAAGGGCTGATCATCTTGTGAGGCTAATTGAATCGCGTCTTCCAACGTATGAGCCACTGATATGCCTTCGGCCTGGTAACCCTCCTGCCGGGTGATGACGATATTGTGTCGCTTTGGCAAGGGCTTGCCATCCATGGAATCGAACGTTTTCCGTCCCATGATTACGGCATGACCCTTGGTGGATCGAACAAAGTGGCGCATATCCTCAGGCAAGTCCCAAATCAAATCGTTATTGGCACCTAATGTGCCGTTTTCGTCAATGGCGGCGATGAGTGTTAACATACTATTCGGTTTGAGAAGCTTCTCGGGGTTCTCGGTATTTACGGGGGTAATACCCTATAAGCCAAACACCCTTTCTGCGGGGTAAATGTGCTGAAATGGCTTCCAAATTTTCAATCAGATAGTCGTTCCATTCTCTGGGGGAATGTTCGGTCATTACCAAACATTCCAATTTGCCAGACGAATTAGAACGCACGGCCCAGCGCAAGGAATCGGGTAGATGCATATTGACTTGGTGAAAGCTATGAGTGAGGTATTCGCTAGCCTCTACTGTAGTTTCGAGCGATTCGTAGGTGTAGTTGCTATTCACGCAACAGCCCACGAGTTGATTCAGGGCTATAGGAATGACCCAGTGTGCATCTTCTGGGCTATTTTCTTCGATGGGAATGGCATGCAGAAGCCCTTCAATTTGTCGGGCGAATATGAGCGAGTTGGCGGTTACGATCTCCACATCGGTCACTTGGTTGTGGTCTACAACAATAATGAACTGCCCACTTCCGCCAATCAGTAAGCTGTTTTGCTCTTTAGCCAACGCTGTTAATTCCGCCTTTAAATACGCCTCAAGTGCTGTATACAGATGCTTTGCAGAATCACTTTCGGAGTACCCTTTGATTAGGGGAAGTCCGGTTACATGTGCTTCGATAAGTTCTGGAAAACGCTCTCGAGGTTGTCCATATCCAAGCATTGAAATCAACAGCAGTCCGAAGAAAAAAGACTTCCGCCACATTACACCGCAACTTGTGCTCTTATCAGAGGATGAGGGTCGTAGCCTTCAATAGCGAAGTCGTCATAGGTGAAATCCAGAATGTTCTGCACATCTGGATTCATCACCAACTTTGGAAGCGGTCTGAAGTCTCTACTCAACTGTTCGTTCACTTGGTCGAGGTGGTTGAGATAAATGTGTGCATCACCTAGTGTATGGACAAAGTCGCCTACTTCTAAGTTACAAACTTGGGCGATCATATGGGTGAGCGCAGCATAACTGGCTATGTTAAAAGGAACACCCAAGAATATATCTGCGCTTCGCTGGTAGAGCTGGCAGCTCAATTTTCCATCTGCGACATAAAATTGAAAGAAGGCGTGACAAGGTGGAAGGGCCATATCTTGAATCATGCCGGGATTCCATGCGGAAACAATGTGTCGCCTACTCGATGGGTTATTCTTTATCTGCTCAATCACATCGAGCAATTGGTCTACTTTCTCGCCATTGGGTGCTGGCCAAGAGCGCCACTGATAACCGTATACCGGACCCAAATTTCCCCATTCTTTAGCAAATTGCGGATCAGCCGCTACCCGGTCAGCAAATTGACGGATATCTTCACCTTGATAGGCTTCTGATTGCTTGTACTTCGCGAATGGCCAATCATCCCAGATGCGAACCTTGTGCTTGTCGAGATACTCAATATTGGTATCTCCTTGAATGAACCATAGGAGCTCGTGAAGCACTGATTTCATATGCACTTTTTTGGTAGTCATCAGCGGAAAGCCTTCGGATAAATCAAATCGCATTTGATGTCCAAAAACACTAATGGTTCCCGTGCCTGTGCGGTCCTCCTTACGGATTCCGTTATCCAACACGTGTTGCATGAGATTGTGGTACTGCTTCATCTTTTTCCTCTCCGTATTTAATATGGAATTGCGAGGGAAATATACGAAATGGTGAGGGGAGATTTGACCAAAATTAGGTCAACATACCAACAAGTACGGCTGTGAAAAGTGAGGCCATGGTTCCGCCTAAAAGGGCTCTCAGTCCAAGCTTGCTCAATTCGCTCTTACGGCTAGGAGCAAGGGCTCCAATGCCACCAATCTGTATTCCGATACTCGCGAAATTGGCAAAGCCACAAAGGATGTAAGTGGCGATCATTGCACTCCTTTTGTGAATAAATTGTCCATCTTGAAGGAGGTCGGCCATGGAAGCGTATGCATAAAATTCATTCAGAATGGTTTTTTCCCCGAGGAGTTGCCCCACCACGTAAATATCCGTTCCATCAACTCCCATGAGCCAAGTAACAGGAGCAAGGGAGTAGCCAAGTATAAACTGAAGAGAGAACCCGTCATATCGCCCATTGGAGATCTCTTGAGCCCATTCGTTGAGTCCGGTAAAATCTCCAATGCCTCCAAGGATGGCATTGAACATGTAAATAAAAGCTGTAAATACAAGTAGCATGGCACCCACGTTTACAGCGAGCTTAAGTCCTTCGGTAGTTCCATTTGCGATTGCTTCCAACCAACTCTTTCCAATGGTGTTTTTGCTGATATGCATATCCCTGTTTACCTCTTTGGTTTCAGGTACGAGGAGCTTGGCGGCGATTATTGCTGCTGGGGCTGACATGACTGATGCTGCCAAAAGGTGATTGGCGAAATACAACTCTTGGGCTTCATTGCCTCCACCCAAAAAACCGATAAATGCGGCTAGTACACCTCCGGCAATTGTGGCCATACCGCCCGACATTAAGCATAGCAACTCGCTTTTCGTCATTCCCGCGATATAAGGCTTCACGAGCAGTGGAGCTTCCGTTTGACCTAAGAAGATATTACCAGCGGCTGCCAGGCTCTCCGCACCACTGAGGCGCATAGTGTTGCGCATCACCCAAGCAAAGATGTAAACCACCTTTTGCAGAATTCCATAATAGTAGAATAGGCTCGTAAGGGCCGAAAAGAAAATGACAGTGGGTAAAACCTGAAAGGCGAATATGTACCCGAACGAGTCTTCATCCTCAATTAGGGATCCGAATAGGAACAGCGACCCTTCACGAGTAAATCCAAGTAATTCCACGAACTTCTTACTCACAAATTCGAATATGTCTTGAACCCAGCCTATGTGCAGAATTCCAAACGCTATGATGAGTTGAAGAAGCAGACCAACACCAATTTGTCCCCACTTAATTTGGCGGCGGTTTGTGCTAAAAACAAAGCCAATGGCAATAAGCAGCATCATACCCATCAATCCGCGTCCAATGTGATTCATGCTAAACTCAAAGGCTACCTCGTTATCGGTGATAAACGGGGCTTTAAAAGGTGGGCGCTCAAAGGCGAAGGTTACTGCGCCTTCGGAAAAAGAAAGGACTGAATCGTTTTGGACTTGAATCTGATATGTTCGAATGGTATCGCTCGGTAGTCTGTACTTGAAGTGCAATTGATTATCCTTCAAGAACCAAGTTCCTTCTGCAAAGAGGTTGTTTTTAGCCTGAAGAAAATAGCAGAACGTGCTGTCTGATTTCAGAGTCAGGGTATCACCATCGGCAACCGGAAGGAGAACACTGTCTACTTCGTTAGTGATGGAGGAAAACGAATAGCGACCCTCGATGGGCACGGTAGTAGTAGATTCGATTTCCTTGCCCTTCTCGGGTGTCACAAACACGCCGATAACAAAAACGGTAGTAGTTAAGAGGAGAAGGATAAGTGCGACAATCTTGAATCGCATGATTGGGCAGGGTTAGGTTTCTCGGCGATCAATTTCATCGCGTATTCGAGCTGCAAGCTCGTAATCCTCATTCTTTACCGCCTTGTTGAGCATGCTATTTAGCTTTTTCAAGCTAGCAGATTTCAAGGGATTATCTGGTGAAGGGGTTGAGGTTGTTTGTTGAGGTGGGCTTTCATGAACGGGGTTGCTTGAGGTGCTTTTTGCATCGGCTTCTTCTTGTAGAATGAGTCCTGCTGACTGAAGCACTTCCTCCGTCGTGTAAATGGGGCACTGAAATCGAATCGCAAGCGCAACGGCATCTGAAGGCCGAGCGTCGATAATTTCATCTTTGTTGTTTCGATGGCAGTGCAAGTTGGCGTAAAAGACACCGTCTTTTATTTTGTAGATGATAATTTCTTCCAATCCAATTTCGAACACGTTTGCAAACTCTTTGAAGAGGTCATGCGTCAACGGTCGTGGAGGGGAAACCATCTTTTCAAGCGCTATAGCAATGGCCTGTGCTTCAAAGCCTCCAATAACGATGGGTAGCTTACGCTGCCCATTCTCTTCTGCGAGAATGAGCGCATAAGCACCCGTTTGTCTTTCGCTGTACGAAAGACCTTTTATCGTTAAAGGAATTTTCGTCATTATGCGTTTGCCTTGAGGCCCTTGATTGCTTCCGTTAGCTGAGGAACCACTTCGAATGCATCGCCAACAATACCGTAATCAGCTGCTTTGAAGAAAGGAGCTTCAGGATCGTTGTTTATAACCACGATGGTTTTTGATCCACTAACACCAGCCAAATGTTGGATGGCGCCAGAGATTCCGATGGCAATGTAAAGTGTAGGGTTAATTTGAATTCCCGTTTGTCCAACGTGCTCGCTGTGTGGTCTCCATCCAATATCACTCACGGGCTTTGAACATGCCGTTCCAGCACCTAGGGTCTGAGCAAGATCTTCAATGAGATTCCAATTTTCTGGAGCCTTCATTCCGCGACCAGCAGATACAACAAGGTCGGCTTCTGGCAATGGAATTTTTCCTTGAACTCTATCAACGCTTACTACTTCGCTCTTATCGCTGCTAGCTACTTCGCTGCTATGCGTGCTCACCGAGGCAGATCCACCGTGCTCTTTCACGCCGATGGCATTTGGAACGATACCTACAATTACTTTGTCGGCTGATGTTTGGTAGTCTACCAATCCCTTGTTTGAGAATGCATTTCTGCGAACGGTAAACGGAGCGAAGTTGCTTGGAACTTCTATTGCGTTACTGATATAGGCTGCGGAAGCTACCACGCTCAACATCGGAGCGATCATTTTACCATTGTTGGTGCCGCTAATAATGAAGTGGTTTGCTCCTTTAGCTAGGGCAACTTCATTCAGAGCTTCAGCCCATACCTTAGCGTTGAAGCTGCCAAAGGCACCTCCCTCAACTTGTACTACTTCTGATGCTCCATACTGACCCAAACTCGAACCGTCATCTTGGATATCACCTACGGTAACAGCTATAACATCCGTGCCTTCTGCATTGGCTACATCCTTAGCGTAGCTAACGGCTTCTTGGGTAATTTTCTTGAACTTTCCTTCCCAGGATTCAGCAAATACTAAAACTGCCATTTCCTTATCTTTTTAAAGTTGTCCCTCTCGGGATTAAATCACTTTTGCTTCATTGTGAAGAAGGCTCACTAACTCATCTACAGAGTCCACCAATTTCACATCGGCCTTTGCCGCAGGCTTTTCGTACTTCACAGCCGAAGTGCGTGCAGCTGCATCGGATGCTTCTCTTACTGCTAATGGCTTGGTACGCGCCGTCATAATTCCACGCATATTTGGAATGCGAAGGTCCTTCTCTTCCACGAGTCCTTTCTTGCCACCAATCACGAATGGCATCTTGAAGGTGCTCTTTTCTTTACCTCCATCAATTTCACGGATGATGGTAGCTGAACCTTCTTCAGCATCCATGCCTACACATGGGCTGGCAAATGGCATATCAAGCAGGGCAGCAAGCATTCCGCCAACCTGACCACCGTTGTAGTCGATGGACTCTTGACCGCAAATAATTACATCATACTCACCTTCTTTGGCTACAGCAGCTAATTGCTCAGCTACAAAGTAGGCATCACTTGGATTTGCATTTACTCGGATTGCATCATCGGCTCCAATGGCCAATGCTTTGCGCAAAGTGGGTTCAGTGGAAGCTTCTCCTACATTGACAACCGTTACGGTTCCTCCTTTTGCTTCCTTTAGTTGAATGGCTTTGGTCAAGCCAAATTCATCATACGGGTTGATAATGAATTGAACACCATTGGTGTCAAATTCTGTATTGTCATTGGTGAAATTAATCTTGGCCGTGGTGTCCGGTACATGACTAATACAAACTAAGATCTTCATAAAAATCCTTTTACTACATAGTACTTCAGTCCTGCGAAAATAGCCAAAAAATGGTCGTTAACCGAGTACAAATTAACATCCTTTTTGTTATACGTACCTAACAAGTTTGTTTTTGGTTGGTTTAAACGAGATGAGTCTATGAGCTCAGATGATTTGTGCACTCCACTTTTTGTCTAAATTTGCCAACCCTACACTTAGGATAACTATGAGAACAATACAGTTTCGTCAAGCAGTGGCTGAGGCCATGAGCGAAGAAATGCGCAGAGATGAGGAGATTTTCCTCATGGGAGAAGAAGTGGCGGAGTACAATGGTGCTTACAAGGCTTCAAAAGGCATGTTGGATGAATTCGGACCAAAGCGTATAATTGATACCCCAATCGCAGAGCTAGGTTTTGCTGGCATCAGCGTTGGTGCTGCCATGGGTGGAATGCGCCCCATTGTGGAATTCATGACTTGGAACTTTTCCCTTGTTGCGATTGATCAAATCATTAGCAATGCCGCCAAGATGTACCAAATGAGTGGAGGTCAGCTGAACATTCCGATTACATTCAGAGGTCCTACCGGATCTGCAGGACAACTTGGAGCAACTCACTCACAAGCTTTTGAAAGTTGGTATGCGAACACCCCGGGACTAAAAGTAGTTGTTCCTGCCAATCCATATGATGCCAAAGGATTACTCAAGTCGGCAATTCGCGACAATGACCCGGTATTGGTTATGGAAAGTGAGCAAATGTATGGCGACAAAGGCGAGGTGCCTGAGGAGGAATACACACTTCCTATTGGCGTGGCCGATGTCATGCAGGAGGGCTCGGATGTAACTGTTGTTAGTTTTGGAAAGATTCTCAAAGTAGCAAAAGAAGCAGCCGATGAAATAGCTAAGGATGGCGTGGGTGTTGAACTTATCAATCTTCGTTCCGTTCGACCAATCGATTATGATACCGTGATCCGTTCAGTAAAGAAAACCAACCGCCTCGTTATTGTTGAGGAGGCATGGCCTTTGGGAAATATCAGCACTGAACTGACCTATATGGTTCAAAAGCGTGCTTTCGACTATTTAGATGCTCCGGTTATTCGATTGAATACCGCCGATACGCCAGCTGCATATGCCCCTACATTAATGGAGGCGTTCTTACCGAACACCGAAAAGGTGGTAAAAGCGATTCGCTCTGTAATGTATATGGATTGAGACCTGATTTTATTGCAATTTGTTGCAATTGATGATGTATATTTGCGCCCCGCTACCTAGCGGGGCTTTTCTTTGTAACTAAACGAGAATAACTGTAACTAACCATGGGAGAATCTACGATGTACCTGGTTCCACTATTGGGCGTACTTGGCCTTGTAGTGATGATTGTAAAGGCAACTTGGGTAAACAAACAAGATGCCGGTGATGAAAATATGAAGGAGCTTGCTGGCCACATTTCTCGTGGCGCCTTGGCATTCCTGAGAGCAGAATGGAAAGTATTGGGCATCTTCGCCGTAATTGCGTCCGTTCTCTTGGGATGGTCTGGAACGCTCGTAGAGCATTCAGATTGGGTAATAGCAATTAGCTTCCTTATTGGCGCATTCTTCTCGGCTTTCGCAGGCTGGATCGGAATGAATATTGCTACAAAGTCTAACGTTCGTACTACGCAAGCTGCGCGTACAAGTTTAGCTCAAGCCTTGAAAGTTTCTTTCACAGGTGGTTCCGTAATGGGATTGGGTGTAGCCGGTTTGGCTGTTCTTGGATTGGGTATGCTATTCATCCTTTTCACAGGAATGTATGACAATATGGAAACCGCGTTGGAAGTACTCGCGGGTTTCTCACTCGGTGCTGAATCTATCGCATTGTTTGCCCGTGTAGGTGGGGGTATTTATACCAAGGCTGCCGATGTGGGTGCCGACCTTGTAGGTAAAGTAGAAGCGGGTATTCCTGAGGATGATCCTCGTAATCCAGCTACCATTGCCGACAACGTGGGTGATAATGTAGGTGACGTTGCAGGTATGGGCGCCGACCTCTTCGGTTCCTATGTGGCAACGATCTTGGCAACTATGGTATTGGGTCGTGAGGTAACTGCTGTTGATGAGTTCGATGGCATGTCGCCGATTCTCTTGCCAATGGTTATCGCTGGATTGGGAATTATCTTCTCCATCATCGGTATGCTGTTCATCCGTGTGAACAAAGAAGGCGATAGTGTTCAAGCTGCTTTGAACCGAGGGAACTGGGGGTCAATGATTCTCACGGCCATTGTTGCCTATCCTTTGGTTATGTATATGCTACCAGAAACAATGACCTTCGAGCGTACGGATTCTGTGTTCACTAACATGGATGTATTCTTCGCCATTATGGTAGGTCTAGTTGTAGGTGCGCTAATGTCGATTATTACAGAGTACTACACAGCCATGGGGCGTCGTCCTGTGTTGAGTATTGTAAATCAATCAAGCACAGGTCATGCAACCAACATCATTGGTGGTTTGGCTATTGGTATGGAGTCTACCGTACTTCCAATCATTGTTCTTGCTGCTGGTATCTATGGTTCTTATGAATTCGCTGGATTGTATGGTGTGGCAATTGCTGCAGCTGGTATGATGGCTACAACCGCCATGCAATTGGCCATTGACGCATTCGGTCCTATTGCTGATAACGCCGGAGGTATCGCTGAAATGAGTGGCCTTCCTTCAGAGGTACGCGACCGTACAGATAACCTTGATGCAGTTGGTAACACCACTGCGGCAACGGGTAAGGGTTTTGCGATTGCTTCTGCTGCGCTTACCGCACTTGCCCTCTTCGCAGCTTATGTAGGTTTGGCTGGTATTTCTAGCATCGACATCTACAAGGCTGAGGTACTCGCGATGTTGTTTGTGGGTGGAATGATTCCATTCATCTTCTCTTCATTGGCCATTTCTGCTGTAGGTAGAGCTGCCATGGACATGGTGAAAGAAGTTCGTCGCCAGTTTAAAGAGATTCCAGGAATTATGGAGGGCACTGCCACTCCAGAGTATGAGAAGTGTGTGGAAATTTCTACGGCTGCTTCTATCCGCGAGATGATTGCACCTGGAGCGCTTGCTATCATTACTCCAGCACTTATTGGATTCGTATTTGGCCCAGAAGCTTTGGGTGGATTGCTCGCAGGAATTACCGTTTCAGGTGTTCTTATGGGAATGTTCCAAAACAATGCGGGTGGTGCATGGGACAACGCCAAGAAGTCTTTCGAAAAAGGTGTTGAAATTGATGGCAAGATGGAATTCAAAGGCTCGGAGGCACATAAGGCTTCGGTTACAGGAGATACCGTAGGTGATCCATTTAAAGATACCTCAGGACCTTCTATGAACATCTTGATCAAGCTTACTTCCATCGTAGCTTTGATTATTGCTCCGCATATTGCTGAGAGTGGTGGTCACTCCGAAGTGCCTGAAGTGGTTGAAGTTGTAAACACAACTGGCCAGGAGACAAGTGTAGAAGTTGGAGAGGGTACCGTAGAGTACACTACTTTCAATGGAACATTTGAATTGCGTGTAACGGCGGGTGAGATCATAATGAATGGTTCAGATGCCATCCTCGTGAATTTGGTTTTCGAAGAATCGCAAATGGCAGAGGCTCTTGGCGTAGATGGATTCAACTATTTGAGTTCTACAGTATATGCCCAATCCAATGGTCGTATTGAGGCTAAGGGTCAACTTGAAGGTAGCAGCGGCCAAACAAAGGAAGCTGTTATCGATATTAAATTAGACGATAAGGGGAGCCTTACCGGCGCAATGAAGTAGGTAAGTCACCTTTTAACCATAAAAAAACCGACGAGCAATCGTCGGTTTTTTTATTTCTTACCCTGGGATATTAAAACAGTCCGTTAATCTCAGCGTCGATTTTATTGATAATCTCACCAAGGTCTTCTGGGTTCTCAGGGAAGTTATTCTTATCGATATCGATAATGAGCAAATTACCGCGATCGTAATTGGAAATCCATGCCTCGTAGCGTTCGTTCAGTCTATTGAGGTAATCCAAGCGGATGTTATTCTCGTACTGTCTGCCGCGCTTTTGGATGTGGTCCACCAAGGTTGGAATACTTGCGCGTAAATAGATTAGGAGATCTGGTGGTTGAAGAAAGGATTCCATCAAGTGAAACAATGACATATAGTTGTCGAAGTCTCTGGATGTCATCAAACCCATCGCATGAAGGTTAGGTGCGAAGATGTAGGCGTCTTCGTAGATAGTCCTGTCCTGAACCACCTTCTTATCTTCCTTTCTAATGTCTACAACTTGACGAAAGCGTGAGTTGAGAAAGTAGATTTGAAGGTTAAAGGACCAGCGCTGCATTTCGGCGTAGAAATCGTCCAAGTACGGATTCTCTTCTACATCTTCAAAATGTGCTTCCCAATTGTAATGCTTGGCGAGCATTTCGGTCAATGTGGTTTTTCCGGAGCCAATATTGCCAGCAATTGCGATGTGCATTTTGTCGTATTCTTTGGATTTTACCCCTTGATAAAAAAGGCTTGCTAAAGTAAATAAAATAGGTAAGAACTCGTCTTACTTATTCAATTCCAGGAGTTCCTCTAATAGCGCGCGATCGTTTGCTAATCGCGGTACTTTATGCTGCCCTCCCAGTTTGCCTTTCCGTTTCAGCCATTGATGAAACAGCTCTTGCTTGGCTTCGTGAACGATAGGGGCCTTAAGGGCCATGTTTTTGTGTCGTTTTGCTTCGTAGTCAGAATTTAGAGCTTGAAGGCAATCATCGAGTACCGTTTCAAAATCTTCTAAGCTTGAAGGACGCTTTGTGAATTCCACAATCCACTCATGAGCTCCTGAGTCTTGGCCAGCCATGTAATATGGGGCGGCCGTAAATTCCTTAACCTCAGCTCCTGTTCTCACACAGGCTTCGCGAACCGCCTTTTCCGCATTGTCGATAATGAGTTCTTCTCCAAATGCATTGATGAAGAGTTTGGTTCTTCCCGTAATTTCAATGCGATACGGCTTTATACTGGTAAATTTCACCGTATCACCAATGATATAGCGCCATAGACCGGCATTGGTGGTTATAACTAAGGCGTAGTTTATTCCTTCCTCAACACGATCAAGAGGAATAGTTTTGCTTTCAGTGCCCTTGTATTCCGACATGGGAATAAACTCGTAGAATATTCCATTGTCGAGCATCAGCAACATGCCCTTGCTGTCGATTTCATCTTGGATGGCGAAGAATCCTTCGCTCGCATTATACGTCTCCAAGTAGATGAAATCCTCTTTGGGAATCAGCTCTTTGAATTGTTGTCTGTACGGGGTAAAGCTCACGCCACCATGGGCGTAAAGTTCCAAGTTTGGCCATACCTCCAAGAGGTGGTTCGCGCCGGTTTTCTCGAGAACTCTTCTACAGAGTACAAGCATCCAGCTTGGAACGCCAAAAAAGCTCGTTACGTTTTGATCGATTGTACTGTCAACAATCTTCTCAATCTTAGTTTCCCACTCATCCATCAAGGCTACCGCTTGATTTGGAGTAGAGCGCATTTCAACCCAAAAAGGTAAATTCTCTATGAGTACTGCGGAGAGGTCCCCATAGTATGTCTCATGATTGGACGAATTGAACGTAGTGCTGCCTCCAAGTCGTAAGGAATAGCCAGAGAACATTTTTGTTTCGTCGACTCCATTGCAAAACAGTGATAGCAAATCTCTACCTCCTTTGAAGTGGTTCTCCTCAATCGCCTCAAGGCTCACTGGAAGGAATTTACTCTTTGAACTGGTGGTTCCGGAACTTTTGGCGAACCACTTAATCTCGGTGGGCCAGAGGATGTTTTGTTCACCTTGTCGAACTCGATTGATTTCCGATTCCAAGCTCTCGTAGTTCTGGAGAGGAACTCGATCTTGAAAATCCTCGAAACTGCGAATCTCTCTGAAGTGATATCGCTTACCCCATTCTGTTTGCGCCGCCTTTTTAATGAGGCCTTGCATCAACTCGTGTTGAACTTGAGAGGGATTAAGCATGAACCGCTCGATTTTCGAGTAGCGGCGCTTCATCTGCCAAGTGATGAGTTTATTTATAGGGTCAATGATCAATTCTGGATACCTTTGATTTTGTAAATGTAAGTGAAATTTATGCGCTACTCAGGACCTTTGTCAAAGATGAAGACACACCTTGGAGAAGAGGTGGTGTACTACTTGGAAATTGGGGATGACTTCTTGATGGTGAATGAGCTCATCGGAAGAAAAGTTAGAATCAGCTACCTAGATCAAATTACCTGTTTCTGTGGGGATTTGGTGCAGGATGTATTTCGCATGAATTTTTGCAAGAATTGTTTCTTCACGAAACCCGAAGCGGGCGACCCCATATTGAGGCCAGAATTGAGCAAAGCCCATCTCGATATTGAAGACAGAGATTTGGCCTGGGAGAAAAAGTATCAACTTCAGCCCCACGTCGTATACCTAGCGAATTCAGCAGGTTTGAAAGTTGGGGTAACGCGTGAAGGTCAGATGCCTACACGTTGGATAGATCAAGGGGCAAGGCAAGCTATTTTATTGGCAGAGACCGACAATCGATATCAGGCCGGCATGATTGAAGTTGCATTGAAGGAACACATGTCAGATAAAACGCCTTGGCAGCGAATGGTGAAAGGTGAGGATGTGGAGGTAGACTTGGTTGAAGCCAAGGAAAATGCCAAGCAATGGGTGCCGGAGGAATTTGCGCACCTGATTTCATCTAAAGACGATCTCACTACCATTCACTATCCCGTCCAAGAGTACCCTACCAAGGCAAAATCCGTTAATCTGCAAAAGCATCACTTCGTTGAAGATGTGCTCACAGGAATTCGAGGACAGTACCTGTTGTTTAGTTCTGGGGCAGTTCTCAATGTGCGCTCACATGAAGGGAGGCACGTAGAATTGATTTTCTAAGCTTTCTTCTGAATCCAAAGTGCATATCCAACTAAGGAAGGGATTCCCAAATTAACCGTCCAAACCAATACAGTGGATAAGGCCAGCCATTCTAGGCTGACACCAGCTGGAATCATAACAATCTCACCTATTGAAGCTTTCACCACGGGGTCGAACAAACTGAGTGTGGGGATGAACGATGCAAGAGAATAAATAGCTCCGCTTCGCATAAACGCCTCACCAAACGAAAGATCAGATCCCATAAAGATAAGCAAGCTCAGTTGCCCTGTGTAGCTGATAAACTTGATAAATGCTGGCGGGATGGCATGATAAAATTGTTCATCCTTAAAATTCCAATTGGCAATGGCTTCTTGGTCAAATGCCCAAGCACTGAGTTTACTGTGATAGATTCGGTCGAGCACGGTAGGCAAATAGCGAAACGAAAGAATGAGAAGGAGCAAGGCGAAGGCACAAATGTTTCGCAGTAAATGGCTGGAATCCCACCAAATCCAAATTCCGGCAAGCAAACCTATAGCCGTTTTGGCATACCATTTTGCTGACCGGTAGGATAAGGTGAGCAGCACACTTTGCCGTTTTTGTCCCAATTCGGTAAAATGCAGGGCCTTGATGCCATATTCGCCAATATTAGCCGGTGTTACAAGCCCAACCGAGTGAGATATCAAGTTGATTCTAAACGCTGATGAGAAAGTGATTTTTGCCTTCCGACGCACTACGGACCACCACAAATAGGTGTCTGACAGCCAATTCAAAATGAAAAGACCGAAGAACAAGATGAGCGTGAAGGAAAGCGACCGCGTATCCCATCGATCAATTTGCGCTTCAATTTGTATCCAATCAAATCCGTCCCATTTTCTACTGAAATAATAGATAAACCCAGAGGCTAAGAGAAGTTTTACCGTGAGCCAAAAGTTGCTATTTCTCAAAAGCTTTTTAAGCATCACAACTCTATCTCTTGTCCAGGGGCAAGCTTGAAAGCGCGCCGAATACCGAACATTATTGGATAAATAAGCAAGGTGTCCATGGCGGCGATAAGCGCTTTGAAGAGCCAACCATCTCCAATCATTTGAAGTATGTTTCCCGTCGATTCAATACCCACGAAAATAATACTAACCACTAGAGCCGAATCGATTAATTGGGAAAAAACAGTGCTGAAGTTATTGCGGATCCAGAGGTGCTTACCCTTCGTAACTCCCTTCCAAAAGTGAAACAATCGAACGTCTACTAATTGAGCTGTGAGGTAAGCGGCCATTGAGGCCAACATGACTCTGCCGCTATTTTGGAACACTTGATTGTATTCCTCATCGCCCACGGGTGAGGTGGGGAGTGCTGGAAACACATGCCCGAGCCAGAGAATAAAGAGGACAAACAAGCTGGCTGCAAACCCTGAAATGACAACTTGATTGGTTCTTTTTCTTCCGTATACTTCAGACAATACATCGGTAATTAAGAAGGTAATAGGGTAGGGTAAAACGCCTACCGAGATAACAAAGGTTTTGAATCCGAGGTCAAGCTCAATGAACTTATTGGCGATGATATTGCAGGTGATTAGAGCAGCAATAAATGAAGCGCCCAAAAGAAGATATAGCAACTGAGCGGATTGCCTTAGCTTTCCACTCAGTTGCAAGTTGGATTCCGACACGTGATTCATGTGAATTAGATCTTATGACCGCTGATTACAACGGTTGCTCCATGGAATATTCTAAGAGTCGTTTTTGCGTTCCCATCAAGGGTTGGAGTTGTTGCCACATTTCGTAAGCAGGGGCAACAGGTCCCAATTGCTCTTTCAGCTGAATTTCAGATTGCGCATTCATGCTATTCATCCATTCCTGGAAAGGATCTTTTGGAATGGGGTATGAGGAAATCCTTGGATTGCCCTCTAGACCTGCAAGTTCTTTAGCTATTTCAATAGCATCCATTAATCCACCTTCCAAATCGGCTAAACCCAATTCCAAGGCCTGAGCTCCCGTCCATACTCTTCCTCGAGCAATCGTGTCAACGTGGGTCATATCGAGACTCCTGCCATCGGCTACTTGCTGTTTGAAATGAGCATAAAACTCGTCAATGTTGTTTTGGAGTACGGCATATTCCGCATCTGTCAGCGGACGATCGATGGTTCCAAAATCCGACATTTCATTTGTTGGAACAGTCTCAAATCGAATGCCCATGTGTTCATTGATGAGTTCGCTAGCGTTCGGGTATAACATGAAAACACCAATGCTTCCCGTAACCGTTTGAGGTTGAACAAGGATGGTGTCGGCGGGTGCTGAAATCTGATAGCCTGCAGAAGCGGCCACATTCCCCATCGATACAATCAGAGGCTTTTCGGCCTTTACAAGATTCATCTCTCTCCACATGGCATCGCCCGCAAGGGAAACTCCGCCCGGCGAGTTCACGCGAAGAACAACCGCCTTAATCTTGGAATTGGTGCGTGCTGCTCGCAAGGCTTCAACGATGGTTTCGGAACCCATTGTGCCTTGAGAGCTTTGTCCTAGGGCCACATTGCCTTCAGCGTAAATTACCGCTATGCGGTTTCGATAATCTGCCTTTTCACCCGATGGCTCTTTGGAGTAGGCTGAAAGACTAACAAAGGAGTTGTCTTTGTGTCCTCCGAATTTCTCGAGTAATTCATCTTCATATAACAGACCGTCAATCAGTCCAAGTTCAATGGCTCTTTCTGGTTGAATGATAACTCCAGTATCGGCAATTTGGTTGAGTTGCTCGGCAGTGAGACGACCGTCGCCTTCAAGATCCATGAGGATATGGTTCCAAATATCACCTAAGTAGGATTCAATTTGTTTGCGGTTGTATTCGCTCATTTCATAGGAGATGAGTGGCTCACCGGCCGACTTAAAAACGTTGTCGCTTCCTCTAACTAGGTTCATTTCAATTCCTAACTTGTCGAAAGCCCCTTTCAAATAAGGAACGGAAGCACTGAGGCCGCTAAATTCCATGGCCCCTGTTTGTGACAACCAGATTGAATCGGCAATTGATCCGAGGTAGTAGCCGCTTTGACTGATAATCATACCGTAGGCGTAAACCGTCTTGCCCTCGTCTTTAAAGGATTGCAATGCCGAGCGAATTTCTCTCAACTGAGCCGTTCCTGCTGAAAACGCACCAAGTTCTAGGTAGATGGCATCAATTCGATCATCGTCCTTTGCCTTCAGTATGTTGAATACAATTTTTTCCATGGAAAGAGAGCTCGCTCCGCCGAAAAGTTCCTCGAATGAAGGAAAATCGGTTTTGGGAACATAATCCTGCATGGCGCCGTTCAAGCTTATTTTCAACGTTGAATTATCTTCCACCACGGGCCCAGAGCTCGAGCCAGAAAGACCAAGCATGAGGATAAATAGGAATCCAAATAGGAAGAATGTTAAACCTCCTAGCACCGCTGCGAGGTAATATTTAAGAAATGATTTCATCTTTGTTGCAGTTTTTGAAGTAGGACCGAAAAGTAACAAATATTGACGAGTAGAGTTTCGGATAACAACCTTACATTATTGCTGTTAGGAGGGAACGAGGGAGATGTCAAGATATCTGGCGATTGGGTAGCTCAAAAATTGAGTGAACGATATCACCTCGAAGATCAATCAGCTTGGTATGCTTCACCTTCATGGGGTTTTGAAGGCCCCGATTTTTTGAATCGAGTAATCGCATTAAGGAATGTGCCCGATGTCAAGGAACTTCTGCGTTTTGCCCTTTCGCTTGAAGCTGAATTAGGCCGAACTCGAAGCGGATTTGGCTATACAAATCGCGTAATGGATATTGACATCTTGTACCATGGTAAGGTCACCATTGAAGAATCGGAACTCCAGATTCCGCATCCCAGACTTCAAGTTCGTCGATTTACGTTGATGCCTCTTGTTGAAAAGTGGGCCAATTTCGTCCATCCTGTTTTACACAAAACGCAGAATGAATTGTTACTTGAATGCCCAGATAAATCGGAAGTGAGAATAGTAGAATGAAGAATCGATTTGTAGCCTTTGAGGGAAACATTGGAGCAGGTAAAACTACCTTGGTTAAGAATTTGGCCAAGCACTGGGGTGCTACATTGTTTCTAGAGCAGTTTGAAGACAATCCCTTTCTTCCGTCCTTTTATAAGAATCCAGAGAAGTACGCATTCCCTCTTGAAATGTCCTTTCTCGCGGAGAGATATCAGCAATTGAGCAGAGAAGTAATGCAAACGAACCTCTTTTCTGATCGGATTATTTCTGATTACGCCCCGTATAAATCCTTGATTTTTGCTGGCGAAACCTTAGATCATGCAGAGTATGGAGTGTATCGCAAGATGCATCAACTGTTATTTGCCCAGGTTCCCAATCCGGATGTTGTGGTTTACCTGCATTTACCTGTGAATAAACTCATTGAGAACATTAAGAAAAGAGGCCGTGCTTATGAGAGCGAAATTGTCCCGGCTTATCTGGAGAATTTAGAACGTGGCTATTTCGACTTTTTCAGAAGCAGACCCGACTTAATTACCTTGGTGGTAAAGCCTAAAGAGAATGATTACGCGAATAAACCATCCTTTTACGCCTTTATCGACGAACTCCTCGAATGGAATTGGTCTCCGGGTAAACATATCATTGAACAAGACTAACACAGAGTTATTTTGTCCTGTTTTGCTGTTCCCATCAATAAATTGCTATTTTTGTCTCGATTTAAAACATCAAACTAAACCAAAGAATTAATTGACTCTTCTTTTTGTTATGAGAAAGTTTACTTTACTCCTCATCGCTGTAGGAGCATTTAGCCTCAGCACATTTGCGCAAGACGACGCACCTAATTACAACGACCAGTACTCGCGTTGGTCGGTTGGATTTGATTTAGGTCCAAACGTATTCATCGGCGACCTGAGCGGTTTCTATCCAGAAAGCAACGTGGATGGTAAGAACATCGGTTTTGGCGTTTCTGCTTATGGTAACTATTGGTTCAACAACTTATTTGGAGCTTCAGGTAGCTTGGGTTATAATTACTTTACGGGTAAAACTAGTAACTCATACTTCTCAGGTTCTGAAATTAACGCTTACGGTGATCTACTAATAAACGTAAGTTCATTGTTTAGAACGGGCAATAGTGATAGCAAATGGGCTCTCATTCCATTCGCAGGTGCTGGTTTGTCATCTTCATTGCCTAAGTTGTACGACGTAAATGACAATGTAATTGCAGACAGAACAGAGCGTCACAACGAAATAGTTGTTCGCGGTGGTCTTATGGTGAAGTACAAACTAGCTACAGCTTGGGATTTAGATTTCCGCTACATCGGTCATTTAATGATGCTTTCTGACTGGGCTGATAACGTAGATGCAGGTATTGCAAATGACGGTCACCACCACTTTAGAGTAGGCGTTACTTACAACTTCGGCGCTTCAGAAGATAAAGAGTCCATGGCTTATTCACGTCCAACAGACGAATTAGCTGACCAAGTAGCAGCAGTTGAAGAGAAAATTGATGCCCTTACACAGGATAGCGACGGCGACGGTGTTTCTGACGCTATGGATAAGGATAACGAAACTCCAGAAGGATATGTGGTTGACGGTTCAGGTGTGGCTATTGACACTGACCGTGATGGTGTTGCTGATGACATCGACCAAGATCCATTCACTCCGCGTGGTGCTCAAGTTGACGCTACAGGTCGCGAGTTGGATGATGACGGTGACGGTGTGCCTAACAGCAGCGATATGGAGCCTGACACGAAAGAAGGAGCTATGGTTAATTTCCAAGGACGTGAGATCAAAGGAGGAATGGGTGGCGATATGGCCAACGCATTCATGCCTAATGTATTCTTCGGATTCAACAGCGCAACTGTTGATAACGCAAACGAGCAGCGCCTCTACACTATCGCGAAAATGATGATGGCTAACGAAGAGCTTAAGTTTGAAGTAATTGGTAATGCAGACCCAGTTGGAAGCGAGAGGTACAACTTAAACCTGTCTGAGCGTCGTGCCCAAGCCGTAGTTGATGTTCTTGTCAATACGTATGGTATTCCTGCAGATCGCTTCACAGTGATTGGCGTAGGTGAAGGTGCGAATGTTGGAAACAACGACAGCATCAACCGTCGCGTTGAGTTCAAGGTGATAGACTGATTCTTAGATAGAACATAAAGAATCCCGCTTCGGAAACAGAGCGGGATTTTTTATGCCTGATTTTTTGAATTGACGAGCCTAGATGGAGTTCTTTAAGCGCTTGAACAATTCCCACATAAGAATGCCGGCGCTTACACTCACATTCAAACTGTGTTTTGTACCCAACTGAGGTATTTCTATGCATCCATCAACCTTGTGAATGACCTCTTGGTCTACACCATTCACTTCGTGACCTAATACAACCGCTAATCCCTGCATATTTTCAGGAAGATCAAATTCGTCAAGCCAAATTCGCTCGGTTGTTTGTTCAATCGCATAAATGTGATATCCCTCAGACCGAAGAACGTCAATAGCATCCATCGTTTTGGAAAATGCCTTCCACTGCATGCTTTCAGTAGCTCCTAATGCTGTTTTGTCAATTTCTGGATGAGGAGGGGTGGCGGTTAGTCCACACAAGAAGATCCGTTCCATTCGGAAAGCGTCGGCCGTTCTGAAGATGGCACCGACATTGTGTAGACTGCGAACTCTATCGAGGACTATAGTGACCGGAATTTTATTCGATGATCGAAAAGTTTCGATATCCAGCCTATTCAGTTCCGACATTCTGAGCTTACGCATAGCCTTTTGTTATCTTAGCAAAAAGCAAAGGTAAACCAAATCCCTACGGTCTTGGCAGGCAAGAAATCCGAGACGCCGCTGATGCGGCAATACAACGAAATTAAAGCAAAGCATCCTACGGCTTTATTGCTGTTTAGAGTGGGTGACTTCTATGAAACATTTGGCAGCGATGCGATTAAGGCGAGTGAAACGCTGGACATCGTACTCACCAAACGATCGAATGGGTCTGCTTCGGAAATAGAACTCGCAGGATTTCCTCACCATGCACTAGATACCTATTTGCCAAAGTTGGTTAAGGCCGGACACCGAGTAGCGATTTGTGATCAAATGGAAGACCCCAAGAAGACCAAGACGATTGTGAAGCGGGGTGTTACCGAGCTGGTCACCCCTGGTGTAACGCTCAATGATCAAATTTTATCCAGTAACGAGAACAATTATCTGGCATCTGTGCACCAAACGAAGAACGGGCATGGTGTTGCTTTCGTAGATGTGTCGACCGGTGATTTTACCGTTGCTGAAGGAAGAATTGAGTACATACAGAAGCTTTTGCAGAGCTTTGCACCCAGTGAGGTGTTGTACAACCGTCAAAGAAGATCCGAGTTTTTTGATAGCTATGGGGAACGCTTTTATACCTACGGTCTCGATGATTGGGTATTTCAACTGAGTACTGCCAAGGAAGCACTCACGCGTCATTTTCAAACTTTGAATCTAAAAGGATTTGGTATAGAAGATTTGGAATTGGCCACCGTTGCCGCGGGATCCATTCTTCACTACTTACGTGAAACGGAACATCACAAGCTGGAACACATCACTTCCGTTTCTCGTTTAGCGGAAGATCACCACGTTTGGATGGATCGATTCACCATTCGGAATCTAGAACTTTTCCAAAGTAATAGTCCGGAGGGTTTGGCGCTCATTGATATTGTTGATAGAACGGTATCACCCATGGGCGCTCGCATGCTCAAGCGCTGGTTGGCATTGCCTTTAAAAGACCTCACTCAGATTAGAGATCGGCATAGTGCAGTTCAGCACTTGGTTGAAAGTCCTCATTGGTGCGATGATTTGCGTGAAATCCTGAGAGGGGTATTTGATTTGGAGCGCTTAGTATCAAAACTCAGCACTGCACGCATTCTGCCACGCGAGCTCGCTCAGCTAAGGAATGGACTTCGAGCGGTAGATGAGCTTCACAAAGCGTTGAACGCGAAAGGGCATGAAGCGCTAAAGTTTATTGCCGACCAATTGGTTCCCTTACCTGATTTGGAGCAGCATATTGAGAACACCCTTCAGGATGAACCAGGTGTACACATCTCCAAAGGAGGTGTAATTGCAAGTGGCGTGCATGCGGAATTGGATGAGCTTCGAGGGTTGATGAAAAGCGGGAAGGAGCATCTAGAAGCTATCCAGAAGCGTGAAACGGAGCGTACTGGTATACCAAGCTTGAAAATTGCTTTCAACAACGTATTTGGTTACTATCTAGAAGTGCGCAATACGCATAAGGACAAAGTGCCGGCAGAATGGGTTCGGAAACAGACGTTAGTGTCGGCAGAACGATACATCACAGATGAACTGAAAGAATATGAGTCCAAGATCCTCAGCGCGGAAGAACGCAGTCTTTCTTTGGAATGGGAGATTTATGAAAAGTTAGTCGCAGAGTGCGCGAGTCACCTATCGACTTTAAAGAATAACGCAAGTGCCTTGGCAAGATTAGATGTTTTGGCCGGCTTTGCGGAGCTCGCCTTGAAAGAAAAGTACATCCAGCCCATCATGAACGATGGAGCAGATATAGCGATTACGGAAGGTAGGCATCCGGTGATAGAGAAAAGACTTCCTGTGGGTGAGAAGTACGTTGCCAACGATGTTAACCTCAATCGTGAAACCCAACAAATCATCATGATTACGGGGCCAAATATGTCTGGTAAATCCGCCTTATTGCGACAAACTGCTTTGATTTGCCTACTTGCTCAAATGGGGTCCTTTGTGCCTGCAAATGCGGCAGAGCTAGGAATTTTAGATAAGATTTTCGTCCGTGTGGGAGCGAGCGATAATATTTCAGAGGGCGAATCTACTTTCATGGTAGAAATGACGGAGACAGCAAGTATCTTGAATAACTTGTCAGATTCGTCATTGATATTGTTGGATGAAATTGGAAGGGGAACGAGTACGTACGATGGTATTTCCATAGCTTGGGCCATTGCGGAATACATTCATGAGCATCCTACCAAAGCCAAAACACTCTTTGCTACACACTATCATGAATTGAATGAGATGGCGAATCTTTTCCCTCGCATTCAGAACTACAATGTTTCAGTGAAGGAACTAGACAAGGAAGTTCTCTTCTTGCGAAAGCTCGTTCCAGGTGGTAGTGCACATAGCTTTGGTATTCACGTCGCAGGAATGGCTGGAATGCCCAAGTATGTGATACACAAAGCAGAGAATATGCTCGGGCAGTTAGAAAGTCAGCGGGAACAGGGCGGAGAGATTCCCAAGAATACTGAAGAAATGCAAATGAGCTTTTTTCAATTGGACGATCCATTACTTGAAGAGCTCCGAGATGCGATTAAGAATGTAGACATCGACACGCTTACTCCCGTAGAGGCGCTGATGTTCTTGAATGAAATGAAGAAGAAACTGGGCAAGGCTTAATTTTTTTGAGTAGAGCACTTGACAGATATTGAATTTGCCTTACATTTGCCATCCCGTTACACAAGTGGTTGCGGGCAACGCGAAAGTAGCTCAGCTGGTAGAGCACAACCTTGCCAAGGTTGGGGTCGCGGGTTCGAATCCCGTCTTTCGCTCTAAGTCCCGCACTTGCGGGATTTTTTTTTACCAAGGAGCACGTTGAAGTGCTATATTTGGTGGCCCGCCCTGGTGGTGGAATTGGTAGACACGAGGGACTTAAAATCCCTTGAGCAGTAATGTTCGTGCGGGTTCGAGTCCCGCCTGGGGCACCATCCCGAAGTGAGAAATTGCTTCGGGATTTTTGTTGACTTACCCCCTCGTTAAGCGTACTTCAATCTTCTCCAACTTTGCAATATTTCCCATTTCTTTCCGTACTTCGTAAGCATGAAAGGCATTCTACTCGCAACCCTGTTTTCTCTAGCTTCTCTTTTGGTCTACAGTCAAGATGCTGAACGAAATTCAAGTTTGTTGATATCCGTAAATGTTGGCCATAATTCCTATCAGGAATTGCCGTCAGCCTTCCAGTTGAACTCGAGCGCAGATGCTTATTCAGTGACTAATTTGCAATCCAGCTTGATCTTTGCAGGCGGTGTGTCTTGGGTTCCAGAAGGGCTCAAGTTTCAGTATGGGTTGACCTTTTCCTACGAAAGTGCATTGAGCGATTTGCAAGAAGGCACCAGTACCTATGCCAATGCATTCTCTGTTCAACACTACACTTTTTTAGCCCATTTTAAATGGGACTATTGTAGGACGCGGAATGAACTGTTCTCTATCGGTGGGGGACTCTACCTTGGCTTAGGCACGGATGTAGCCACTTTTTCCGAGGATGTGCCCGAGTTTGATTACACGCAAACCGACTACCATTACCACCTCGATCCATTGTCGATCCGCGTAGGTAAGTCATACGGTATTGAAGCAAGTGTCGGTTACGGCGTTTTAGGAGTCGTTCGAGGAGGTTTCTTTTATTCTTTCTAAGTACTTTCCAAGCCAATCAAACGCTGAGTTTCTGACTTGGAGTGCTGAATTAACTCAGGAAAGAAGGCGTTGAAATGACTTCCAAACAATTCATGATGTTCTCGTAAATCTTCAACCGCTTTTTCCATTTTGGACTGGAAGCTCGCTCTTCGGCTCATGCCGTTTAATACGCGCTGCATACCTTCAAAATACTGGTAATTGGTCAGCCAATCATGCTGGGCCATATAGGGCAACATGTGTTGGACGGGCTTTGGCAATTCTGATTTCCGTCCGTTGAAGAACGTATAATGTCTTTTCGCAAATTGGTTGAGCGGCTCATTATGCCAATTATTCCAAGATTCAGCCAAGAAATGGTCGTAGAAAATGTCAATGAGCACCGCACTGTAATGACGGTATTTCTCAAAAAGCACAGATTTACTCTTTGAAACGATGGGATGATGATCGGTGAAATAGTCTATGGAGCGATGGAGTGAAATCCCGCTTTGAATACGAGCATTGTATTTGTCGGATCCATCTCCCTTTACAGAGTCGGCAATGAAGTTTCCGATGGTCAGATCTTCGTCGTCAAATGAAAGATAAATGTGAGCCAAGAAATTCATCGAAAGGAAGATACGACTTTGGCAAGCCAGAAAAAGAACAGACATAAAAAAACCCGGCACTTTGCCGGGTTTCAAATATCGATGGAGATTTTTATGCTTCAAATAATTCGAAGTGATATCCTTCCATAATCGGATTCGCCAAGAGTTTCTTGCAAGCTGTTTCTACCAATTCGTTTGCTGCCTCTTTACTCTCTGCCTCAACATTAAGGGTGATGTGCTTGCCAATGCGCACATTGCCAATGGCAGATAGATCCATATTTTTCAAACTGTGTGTAACGGTTTTTCCTTGAGGATCAAGCAGGGCCTTGTGAGGCATTACGTCAATTTCAGCGCGGTACTTCATGGCGGTGAATTCTGTTATCGATAATAGAAATTAGAAGGTACAAAAGTACAACTATTGATAGACCTGATATGCCCGACACGGCTATAATTATTACCGCACTAGCTATTAAGATATACCGAGATTGATTACCGCTCCAGCCAAAGGATCTAAACTTCAATGCCAATAGGCGAATTTCAGAGATTAGAAGAAGCGAAGAAACAATGGCTAAGCTCACCACAAAAAACGGCGATGTTAGAAGAGTGATAAAGGGAGAATCCTGAGTAGTGTCAATGGCCCAGACTACCGACAAAATTAGCATGGCGTTGGATGGAGTGGGTAAACCGATAAATTTATCTGTTTGCCGAGTGTCGATATTAAACTTAGCCAAGCGATAAGCTGAAAAAAGCGCGATCAGCAATGGCGCATAAATCCAAATCGGCCAGTCCCAAGCTGATTTTTCGCCCTGAACAAAGTTTCCAACCGCGTACATGAAACCGATAGAAGGCGCCACTCCAAAACTGACGAGATCGGCCAGTGAATCGAGCTGCTTTCCGAACTCTCCACTTACCTTGAGCATCCGGGCAGCAAAGCCGTCGAAGAAATCTAGAAAAGCTGACCCACCTATAAGTAGCACTCCGCTTTTATAATCCCCTTGAGTGAACGACAATATGGCCAGTGTGCCACAAAGTAAATTACCCAAGGTGAACAGGTTTGGGATTTGTTTCTTCATGCCGCAAACTTACGATATTCGGTGATTGGTGTTCTAAGGTCCAGAATGGGGCCTCCAACCTCCTCCCCAGATTTAAAATACGAAATACGCATTCCAATAATTGAATCTCAAAACAAATTTTCGCTTTTTCACTCCGCATCCGTCTGTATCCGATTAACAACCGGATCTAAGAAATGAACGAACGAACTTGAGATCGGGGAAGAGGGTGTCTCCCCTAAATTATATAGCTCTTTCTTTGGTGAGAATTTGTCGTAACTTGAACTTGAGTGTCGGGTGGTTCTCACTTCTAGTAAGCTTCCAAATCTGCAAGCGAATGCGCTAGATGCCAGAACTTATTCATAATCAAGCTCATTATTAATAAGGAGATTCCGAAATTCGGATGCTAAACGGAAATGCCTTGAGAAATCTACTAGCTGTCTTTTCAACTGCAGTTTTGGCTGCCCTTTCTTGGCCAGCGAACGGCTCTTTAACCCCGCTGTTGTTTGGGGCCTTTCTTCCCATGTTGTGGCTGGAAGATTCCATTCGAGAAGGAGAGGGAAAGCGAAAGGGGAGACGTGTATTCTTCTATGGCTGGCTGGCATTTGGCCTGTTTAATCTTTTGACAACTTGGTGGGTGGCGTATGCGCATTGGAGTGGAACGCTTGCGACCACTCTCATCAATGGTGGATTAATGGCCGTTTGTTTTTGGCTGTTTCACATGGTTGCCCGACAGATGGGGCGCAATCGAGCGCTATTGGTACTTCCATTCTTGTGGATGCTTGTGGAATACCTTCACATGGATTGGGATATGAGCTTTCCATGGCTCAATTTGGGATACGCCTTTTCGAATAGAATTACTTGGATTCAATGGTACTCGTACACCGGTGCATGGGGCGGAACGCTATGGATTCTTTGGGTGAACGCAGTGCTTTTCATGATTTGGAAAGATTATTTGGGCAAGGAGAGATGGAAAGCACTGGTCATATATGCGAGTCCGATTATCCTTTTGCCAATCATGCTTTCCTACGTGATGTACGTCAATTATGAAGAGGAAGGGGAGAGCATTCGTGTGCTTGTGGTTCAACCAAACATTGATCCATACACCACGAAGTTTGAATTGACGGACGAACAAACCGTTGATCGCTTTTTGACAATTGCTACTCCATACCTAGATGAAAGTGTAGATTATCTCATTGGCCCCGAAACTATGATAGGGCGTGGACTCAATGAAAACCGACTCGGTGTTCATCGCGGGTTGAGATCCCTTTTAGCAGTAGGTGATTCGCTTCCGAATCTCCATACGGTAATTGGGGCATCTACCTACCGCGTGTATCAACACGAAGCCACTGCTACTGCGCGCCCAAATCGAAATGGAGAAGGATACTATGATTCGTACAACTCCAGCTTGCACTTCACTAATTTTAGCGGACCTATTGATGTGTACCATAAGTCGAAGTTAGTTGTAGGGGTAGAAAAAGTGCCTTTTGCATGGCTTTTACAACCCATACTCCGCGATGGAATTGATTTAGGAGGAGCTACAGGATCCCTGGGCGATCAAGACGAAAGGGAGGTGTTTACACACCGAAATATCGATTCATTGAAAGTAGCTTCAGTAGTTTGCTGGGAAGCTGATTTCCCGGGGTACACCGCTGAATTTGTAAAGAATGGGGCAAACGCGCTTTTTGCCATTACCAACGATGGTTGGTGGTCTGATACTCCAGGGAAAGATCAACATCTTCACTTCACGAGGGCCAGAGCAATTGAAAACCGGCGATCGGTGGCACGTAGTGCGAATACGGGAATATCTGCAATCATTAATCAACGAGGTGATGTAATGCAGCGCATTGAGTATGGAGAACAGGGTGCACTAGTAGGCGAGATTCGTGTGAACCAACGTATAACTCCCTTTACGGAAATGGGCGATTTCATCGGACGATTATCGGTTTTTATCAGCATCGCGACGGTTCTTTCCGTATTTGTCAAGAGGAGAACCACACGGAAATGAGAAGGTGGTCGACGCATTCTATGATTAGATTATCGCTTTCAATCAATAAAACAAGGGGCAATCGCTACCTTTGTGCTCGTTTTACAAAAGAATAAAACTCCACTCATGAGTTCATTTGACGTTATCGTAATCGGTTCTGGACCTGGCGGATATGTTGCCGCAATACGTGCCGCACAACTTGGAAAGAAAACTGCAATCATTGAAAAGTACCCTACGCTTGGCGGAACATGCCTTAACGTAGGTTGTATTCCATCAAAGGCGCTTCTTGATTCTTCGGAGCATTTTCATGCCGCGGAATCGGTGTTCGAGGAGCACGGTATCACCATCAACAAGCCAAAGGTGAACATGCCTCAAATGATCAAGCGCAAGGGAGAGGTGGTAGATTCGAATACGAGCGGAATTGAATTTTTGATGAAGAAGAACAACATTGAAGTTCTTCAAGGTGTGGGTTCTTTTAAAGACAAGAATACTATTGTAGTTAGTGGTGCCGACGGCGATAAGGAAGTAAGCGCTGAAAAAGTAATTATCGCCACAGGTTCAAAGCCCATTGAGCTTCCATTTGCGAAGTTCGATAAAGAGCGAATCATTTCGAGTACCGAAGCACTTGAACTTCAAGAAGTGCCGAAGCATCTCATCGTGATTGGTGGGGGCGTTATCGGACTTGAGTTGGGCTCGGTATACCGCCGCTTAGGCGCAGAGGTTACGGTGGTTGAATTTGCTGACCGCATCATTCCTGGAATGGATTCAGCCATGAGCAAGGACTTGAGTCGCTCACTGAAGAAGTTGGGAATCAAGTTTAACTTGAATCACAAGGTGAGCGAAGTAACCCGCAAAGGCAAAACAGTTACAGTTAAAGCAGCCAACAAGAAGGGTGAAGAAGTGGTTTTTGAAGGCGATTACTGCTTAGTTTCTGTAGGTCGTCGTCCGTACACCGAAGGTCTTGGTCTGGAGAATGTGGGTATTGAAACCGACGATCGCGGTCGCATTAACGTCAACGACCAATTAGAAACCAATGTTGAAGGTGTTTATGCTATTGGCGACGTTGTTCGCGGTGCAATGTTGGCCCACAAAGCCGAGGAGGAAGGCGTTTTGGTGGCTGAACTCATCGCTGGTGAAAAACCACATATCAATTACAACTTAATTCCGAACATCGTTTACACATGGCCTGAAGTGGCTGGAGTGGGAAAAACGGAAGAGCAACTTAAGGAAGAAGGCACGCCGTATAAAACGGGCTCCTTCCCTATGCGTGCACTCGGACGCTCTCGTGCATCGGGCGATATTGATGGGTCGGTAAAAATCTTGGCCCATAAAGAAACCGATGAGGTACTTGGTGTGCACATTTGTGCCGCACGTGCTGCCGACTTAATAATGGAGGCCACCGTAGCAATGGAGTTTAGAGCTTCTGCAGAGGATATCGCTAGAATATCTCACGGTCACCCTACCTACACCGAAGCCATTAAAGAAGCCGCTTTAGATGCTACTGCCAAGCGCAGTATTCACTCATAAGCAGTTTTCATGCATATCGAGAACCTTCCTCATTCAATGGGGAAGGTTTTTTTATAGTGTTAAGAACAATTCGATCGATGTTGCGTTTCCCTTTTATGACTCGCAACACCATCATACGATTTACTCTTTTAACCCTCGTATGGTTGATCGTGGCTCTGGTATAGAGTCCGAATCCTTCACTTCGTTTTCACATTTCCTTTAGCATTCCTGCTTAACTTTACTCCATGACATATTCATCTACGGAATTACCGAATGATGGTACATGGTTGAAGCGCATTCGTGCGTCCGCCTCCTCATTTTCACATTGTGTTCTACTTGATAGCTGTGCATACTCGAGTGATGCGTATGGTCGTTTCGATTGGCTAGCTGCTGGTGGTGCAATGTTGGAGGTTCAAGGTGAAGATGTGGATTCTCTAGAGCAAGTACAGCGCAAGAATCCGGGTTGGTGGTTCTGTAGATTAGGATATGAATTAAAGAATCAGTTTGAAGACTTAAGGTCTGAGAATCCTTCTCATTACAATTGGAAAACCGCGCGCATGTTCATGGCCGAATGGGTGGCGATCAAGTCCGGTGATAATCTGACTCTCCATCTACATCCACGAAGCGAACTCACTATAACTACTTGGGAAGCTCTTTTTGAGGGTGAATCTGTCTATGTAGAGCCGAAAAAAGTCTCCCTTCAGTCTAGAATGACGCGTGATACCTACATCGATCATTCCAACCAATTAAAAGAGCATATTCAGAGAGGAGATATTTATGAGGTAAATTTTTGCCACGAGTATTACGCTGAACAAGCTCAAGTTAATCCTGCTCGAATCTATACGGACCTGCTTAAGAAGGCTGCGCCACCGATGAGTGCGCTTTGGAAAACGGCAAATGAGTGGGTGCTTTCCATGAGTCCTGAACGTTACTTGCAAAGAGATGGAAGACAAATTATTAGTCAACCGATTAAAGGCACCGCCAAGCGGCATTCGAATCCTAAAGACGACGAGCAATCTGCAACAGAACTTGCTTACAATCCAAAGGAACGAGCTGAGAATGTGATGATTGTAGATTTAGTTCGCAATGATTTAGCACGCGTGGCGAAACGCAATTCGGTTGACGTTCCCGAGCTGTTCAAGGTCTATCCTTTCGCAACCGTACATCAGATGATTAGTACAGTAAAGGCTAGTCTCAAAGATGAAGCGGACATTTGGGATGTCCTGAGAGCTTCCTTTCCCATGGGGTCAATGACCGGCGCTCCAAAAGTCAGAGCCATGGAATTGATTGAGTCCTATGAGTTGAATACGAGGGGGATTTATAGCGGAACCATTGGATATATCACTCCGAACGGCGATTTTGACTTCAACGTGGTGATACGCTCCGTGGTATACGATGCCATTCAATCCTACCTCTCGGTGTCAGTGGGGAGTGCTCTTACATCTGCTGCCAATCCGGAAAAAGAATGGGATGAATGTGAATTGAAATTAAGGGCCATACGGGAGGTTCTTGAGAATGTTGAATCGTAAACATATCCTAAACGCACCTTTGACAGATGACCTTTGAAGAAAGAATAGAAGCCTTTTTGAATCACCACGGAGTGCTGCCTGAAGATGGAATTCTAGTTGGCTGTTCAGGTGGCGTAGATAGCATGACCTTAGTTCATGCCTTGTATAAACTGGGGAATCGAATGGGCGTTTACCACATGAATTCCGGACTTCGAGGAGAAGAGGCCGATAAAGATGAATTACTCGTAGAGCATTGGTGCGACGCCATGGGTGTATCCTTTAGAGCAGGTCGCTATAAAGTGGGTAAAGGCAAACGTAAATCGGTTCAAATGAGAGCTCGAACGCAGCGATATGCCGACTTCAAGGCCATAGGGGAAGAGTGGAACATGAAATGGATCGCTACCGCACATCATCGCCAAGATAAACTGGAAACCTCCATCTTGAATTTTCTTCGAGGAACGGGAATTCTAGGACTCACATCGCTTCGAGAGAGACGAGACAATATACTTCGCCCACTGCTAGAATTTGATAAGGCAGAACTCTATCAATACGCCACTTCCAATGTGGTTCCGTGGCGAGAAGATGCGTCCAATTCAACGTTGGGATATGCGAGAAATAGAGTGCGCCTTACCGTGATTCCCGCTATGGAAGATGTGGGCGATCGAGGTTTAGAAGGTGCTCATAGGACGGTTCAACTCATGCAGGAAGCTTCCGATTTCTTGGAAGAAAAACTCTCGGAAGCGGTGGAAGACATCGTTTGGTGGGATGGCAAGGAGCTCCGGATTGATAAATCCGCACTCCAGGACAATCCACATGCGGGAATACTGCTTCATTACATTCTTACGCCTTACGGTCAGTTCGACAAGCAAGGAATTTTGCAATCACTTACCGGTCAGCCAGGGAAGCGATTCATGAATGAGGAGTACGAATTGATTGTAGATCGAGAGCACCTGATTGTACATAAACCTCAAGAAGCAGAAGACAGAGTATTCAAACTCGTTCGCGGATCCCAGGAATTGAGAAAGCCTATCCCACTGGTGACAGAAACGCTCTTGTTCGCCGATTTGGTCGAAATTCCCCGAGACCGCAATGTGCTTTGTGTAGATGCAGACAAACTCGAATTCCCGCTCACCTTGCGAACTTGGAACAAAGGAGATCGCTTTCAACCCTTTGGAATGAAAGGAATGAAAAAGGTGTCCGACTATCTTACCGATGAAAAGGTTCCGCTTCACGAGAAAGACCATGTGTTTGTGGTTTGCTCGGGAGATGCCATCGTTTGGGTTGTAGGATTCCGCCCAGATGAACGCTTCAAAGTGGACGAACAAACGAAAAAGATTTACCTTGCGGAGCTCAATGAAAATCAGCCATGAAGAAACGCACACAATACATTTTCACGACGGTTTTTGTACTGCTTACCACCCTTATTTCGACCGCTCAAATCTTTGAGCCAGTTGAATGGAGTTGGGACGTAGAATACCTCAATGATGGGACGGCCGAACTCCAGTTCACAGCTACTATTGACGAAGGTTGGCATATTTATGCCTTGGAAGTCGAACCTGGCGGTCCGCTTCCTACGGAGTTTACCTTCGAGGAGAATATAGACGTGGAATGGGTTGAAGGGATGCAAGAACCCCATGCCGAATCGCACTACGATAACAGCTTTATGATGGATCTCGTGTTCCACGAAGATGGAACCGTTTTCACAAGAAAGTTCAAGACGTCAAGTGCTACCAACATCACGGGTGAATTGTCCTTCATGGTTTGTAACGATGAGCGTTGCTTACCGCCTGAATATGTTGATTTCAGCTTCGACGTGAAGGCTACTCAGCAGGCCGCGACTCCTGTTGTTGAGGAGATTGTTCCCACGGATGACAAGCCCGAAGAAGTCGTAGAGGAAACTACCGATCAGTCAGTTGAAGAAGGTGGTAACGAGGAAGAAGTAGAAGATAACGTTGAAGAATCTGCCGAAGAGATTAACCCTGATGCCGCAGATGCAGTCGCAGTGAGTACAGTCGAGGACGAAAGTTCTTCCATGTCGATCTGGGCCATATTTGCCAAGGGATTCGGAGGTGGATTGCTTGCGCTCTTCATGCCATGTATCTTCCCAATGATTCCATTGACGGTTTCATTTTTTACCAAGCAGAGTAAAACCAAGACCGAAGGAATTCGCAAGGCGATTATTTATGGGGTTTCCATCATTGTAATTTATGTGCTTCTCGGCATGGTGATTACGCTGGCGTTTGGCTCTAGTGCTTTGAACGCGCTGGCTACCGACCCGTATTTTAACTTGGCATTCTTCCTGCTCTTTGTAATCTTCGCGATTAGCTTCTTCGGAGCCTTTGAAATCACCTTGCCTTCAAGTTGGGTGAATAAAGCCGAGAATGCCTCGAATAAAGGCGGACTAATTGGAGTGTTCTTTATGGCATTTACACTGGCCTTGGTGAGCTTTAGTTGTACGGGGCCAATCATCGGAACCTTGTTGGTTGATGCCGCCAGCAAAGGGGAGGTATTAGGCCCAGTAATGGGAATGTTCGGATTTTCCTTAGCCTTGGCCTTGCCTTTTATGTTATTCGCAGCCTTCCCGGGTTGGATGAACTCTCTTCCTAAGTCTGGAGGATGGCTCAATACCGTGAAGGTTACCTTGGGTTTCTTAGAGTTGGGTTTCGCTATGAAATTTGCAAGCACAGCTGATTTAGTACTTCAAGCGCACATTTTGGAGCGTGAGCTATTCTTGGCCATTTGGGTTGCCATTGCCATTGCATTAGCATTGTACTTGTTCGGTGCATTCCGAATGCCACATGATAGTCCGGTTGACCGGATTGGCGTAGGCCGAATGCTCGTTGGGGTGTTCTTCTTGATATTCGCTTTCTACACCTTGCCGGGAGTATTTGGCGCTCCAGTGAAAATATTAGCTGGTTTCCCTCCACCACAACATTACAGTGAATCCCCTGGCGGAATCTATGCGGCCGGAGGCGGCGCAGTTGCTCATTCTGATAATGCCGCTATGGCGGGCAATCATTGTCCTCCGGGTATTAACTGCTTTAACGACTTTGAGGAAGGGCTGGCTTATGCCAAAGAAGTAAACAAGCCCGTAATGCTCGACTTTACGGGTTGGGGTTGCGTGAATTGCCGTAAGATGGAAGAGCAGGTATGGACAGACGCTGGAGTAATTCAACGTTTGAATGAAGACGTTGTGCTCATTTCACTTTATGTAGATGAACGTCAAGATTTGCCCGAAGATGAGGTGTATGTTTCAGATTTTTCGGGTAAAACCATCAATGAAGTGGGTAAGAAATGGAGCGACTTTCAAGCTTCGAATTTTGGGAACAACTCACAGCCTTACTACGTAATTTTGAATCACACTGATTTAACTCCGCTCAATGGCAGTGCGGCTTACGATCCCGACATCGAGAAGTTTGCCAATTGGGTAGATGAAGGCGTAGGTAAGTTCAATGACCAGCGCTGATAAGAACTAATCTATAACAGAAATCATTCAAAACCCCGGGTTCATCGCCGGGGTTTTGTGTTTCATGAAGGTTTGAATTACCTACAAATGGGAGGTGGTGCTCACGGTTCTGGGATGGTGATTTCCCCCAGGGGGCAGCACCCGCTTCCCCAAGATCAAGTTAGTTGAACTGCACCGGTTAATACTCATAATAAATGGATGCAATCGTTTACCACGACGGCGGCACGGCTTGTACACACTTTCTTTATCTTTACGGCAACTTCTAAATTCAATCCATGGGTACTTCTTTTACCAAAATGAGCTGGGAAATCTTCAATCGAAGCATCGACGATTACCATGTGAATGATCACGTAGATCATCCCATCGCTAACCCTTTTAAAGAAGGAACCATTGAGGCTGCATTGTATCACAAGAATTGGATTGATACGGTGCAATGGCATCTTGAAGATATCATTCGCGATCCACAGATTAACGCCGAAGAAGCACTAAAGATCAAGCGCCGAATTGATGCCTCAAATCAAGACCGTACCGATATGGTGGAGGAAATCGATACTTGGTTTAGAGAGAAGTTTGCTAACGTGCAGGTAGAGGACTCAGCAAAGATCAATACGGAAAGTCCGGCTTGGGCCATCGATCGCTTTTCTATCCTTGCTTTGAAGATCTATCACATGAAGGAAGAGGTGCAGCGTGCCGATATTTCGGCTGAACAGCTTCAAAAAGTATCTTCAAAACTGGCCATCCTAGAAGAACAACACGGCGACTTATCCACGGCTATTGAAGATTTGTTGGAAGATTTTGAAGCCGGACGAAAGTATATGAAGGTGTATCGTCAGATGAAGATGTACAATGATCCTTCACTCAATCCTGTGCTGTACAAACAATCAAAGTGAGAATTTTAGCCATTCGGTTTTCGGCGCTTGGCGATGTGGCCATGACGGTTCCGGTTATTCTTGAAACGCTCAAGCAGAATCCAGATCTGGAAATCGATGTGCTTACCCGTCCCTTTACGGCAAAGCTCTTTCCTGAACATCCGCGCTTGAAGCTGATTCCTGCGGATGTAGATAAGCAGTATAGAGGCTTTAATGGATTGCGAAAGTTGGCCAGGGAGCTCAAGAAGAACGGAAATTATGACGCTGTAGCCGACCTGCACAATGTGCTACGCTCGCGTATCATTAAGCACTTTTTGAAAGGTGCTCAGGCTTCACTGGATAAAGGCAGAGACCAAAAGAAAGCCTTGGTTCGTAAAGAGAATAAGCGACGCGTAGAACTTAAACCCATGGTGGAGAGGTATGCGGATGTTTTTCGCAGTTTAGGACAAAAGGTCGAGCTGAATCCTGCAGAGTTAAAAGGAAAGGATAACGGTCCGATCGGTTTCGCACCTTTCGCTCAACATAAGGGTAAAGCGTGGCCTGTTCGACATGCGCGCACTTTGCTTGAACAACTGGATGCTCAAGACGCCGAAGTGGTGCTCTTTGGAGGTCCTGACGAGCAAACTTCATTGGAAGAATTGGCCAGCGGACTGTCATCAATCCACGTGAATCCGGCCCATGGTATTCATCACGACCTTGAAGTTATTTCAGGCCTTCGTTTGATGATTTCAATGGATTCGGCCAATATGCATTTAGCTTCGCTGAAAGGCATTCCGGTGCTTTCTATTTGGGGGGCCACGCATTCTGATGCGGGCTTTTTGGGTTATGGTCAGTTGAAGCAGAATATAGTTGAAATTCCGGTGGAAGAGCTTTCATGCCGACCCTGTTCCGTGTTTGGTAATAAACCTTGTCACCGTGGCGATTGGGCGTGCATGGAAAATTTAGAGCCTCAGAAGGTGCTCGACAAGATTTCATCGTTTCGTTCGAAACAATAGCTTTCAATCTCAGTTTCTGTAATATGAATCTCCCTGAAGAGAAGAGATACAGATTGCGAATAGGAGAAACCGTAAAAGGGTATATGCGGAAGATTGGAAGCGACAGCTTCTTCTTCAGCAAGGACTCATTTTGGTGGTCGGGTAGAGCCATTCAATATGAACAGATTGATGAATGGACAGGCTACTTCGATAAGAGCCGAACCCCGATTTATGAATGGGATATCGTTCATTTTAAGGTAGATCCCGAGGGAGAAGACCAATCTGGAGTGGTGCTTTGGGAATCAAATTACAAGCGATTTGTAATTCGGAAGGTAGATGAAGCGTTACATTTTCCATTTGAAACGGACGGACTTCAGTTATTTGACCAACGACAATTGAAGGTGTTTTCATACCTTTTCATCAATCCAGAATTACAAGAAGAACTTGGACTCACAGACGTATAATTCTCCATCTGAGGATATGTTCCAGAACGTATCCGTCAATCTCAATGAATTGCCTCAAGTTGAGGAGGTTCAATTTGAAGGGATAAGCCCGAAATTTAAGATTATTCAGCTGCTGATATCGGCCTTTTTTGCCGTGATCGCTATGATAATAGCTTCCATAGTTATCACGAATGTTCAGGAATACGAATACATCGTGTCGGGTAGCATTGCTGGAGCCGGTGTGTTGTTTTTTCTGATTCGAACTTTTGTGGTTTGGAAAGGCTATCCACACAAAGGATACGCCTTGCGTGAGAAAGATGTCATTTATAAATCAGGTTGGATTTTTAGATCAACGGTGGTTATTCCCTTTGCACGAATTCAACATGGAGAATTGTCAGAAGGCCTCCTTGATAGATACTTTAAAGTAAAACGCCTCAAGATTTTCACCGCCGGAGGGTCGAGTTCAGATTTGAGTATTCCTTCGCTGCCCAGCGAGAGAGCCGAACGTTTGCGAAAGTATATCATGGAACGCGTGATTGAAGAAGCGGAACACGCCGAAGAAGACGCTAAGACTACTTCGGACTACACAAATTCTGAGCAGGTCTGATGGATTTTGGCACCCCGCAAAACCTAGCTCCCATTGCGCTACTTCGAGTTTTTAGTAGAGTACTCAAAGCCATATTCGCGCAGGCGTGGCCCTTATTGGTTATTTACTTTTTCCAGGTCAGCAAACCGAAAACAGGAGATGAAGGCGATAGTTATTTCCTAATCCTCATTTATGTCCTCTTGGTGATTACCGTGCTCAACGGAGTGGTGCGCTATCTTACGTATCGATGGTCGATTGATGGCGATGCATTGATCATCCGTCATGGTATCATTAAAAAGGTAGATCTCCGCATTCCCTTTGATCGAATTCAAGCTATTGACCTCCAGCAACCTTGGTATTACCGAGTAGCTGATACGGTTCGCTTTGTGGTAGATACGGCGGGTTCAGGCGGCAAGGAAGCCGAGATTTGGGCCTTGCGCGTTCAAGCCGCTCAGCGTTTGCGAGAGTACATCCTCGAAAAGCGGAAGGAAGGAGAAGAGCTACAGGTGGTTGAATCCGAAGGAATGAACACTGCAAAAACTTGGGTAGAAGTGGGTGTGCTCACCTTATTCAAGGTTGGACTATTTCGAAATCACTTCCGTTCGATTGCCGCTTTTGTGGGTGGTGCGTTTTACCTCTATAGCCAGTTGCAAGAGGTAATTGAAGCGGAACAGATCAATGATGAAATTACGTCAGTTTACGCCTATGTTCCTAAAGTGTTTTCCATAGTCCTAGTATTGGGAATAGTTGTAGCACTCGCGGCCATACTCTTTTCAATTATTTTGACCGTAATTGGTTTTTACGGTTTTAAAGTAGTTGAGTTCAGAGATGCGCTTGAGGCGAAGTACGGATTGATCAGTGTGAAAACCAGACAGCTGAAACCGCGCAAGATTCAGATCATGCGAACGGAGCAAGGACCCGTATTCAAGTGGCTGGGAATCATCCGATTTAAGATTGAACAGGCCTATGCCCAGAAAGTGAGGAATAAGGATGAGTTTGTGATTCCTGGAAGTCCAGTTGGCATGGTGAAATCATTACGTGAACGGTTGTTTGGAAAGATTCCTAAAGTGGTTCATCCCAAAACGAGTCGCAAGTGGATGACGTATCGAATTCTGAGATTTGGACTATTGCCACTACTGATGCCGCTTACGGCCTATTACTACACGGAAGATCTCAATTGGGTGTGGACCTTGCTATGGTTGCCGTATCAGATTGGATATAGCTACTTGCTATGGCGAAATCAAGGAATAGGAATGGATGATTATTCTCTTACCATTCGAAAGCAGATTGTGTTTGAGAAGCTGGCCACATTAAAGCTCGATCGAGTTCAGTCGGTAACCATTAAACAATCCCTATTTCAGCGTCGCAATAGATTGTGCACATTGGTAGTGGAGACGGCTGGTGGTTCGGTAGACTTGCCTTTTCTGCCACAAGCCACGGCCCATCAATTGGCGAATTACCTCTTGTATCGATCTGAAACCGCCATGGTGGATTGGATGTAGGTATTCGTTTGTAGCCGTTTATCCAACGACTTTCGCTTCTTCGCTTTCCCACCTTTGGATAAAAGGTATTTCATGTTAGTTAAGGTATTTGGAAGCGCTATTCACGGAGTAGATGCCACAACCATTACCGTTGAGGTAAGCGTAGATAAAGGAATCAAGTTTTTCTTAGTTGGACTGCCTGATTCTGCCGTGAAGGAGAGTCAGCAGCGGGTACGAAGCGCATTGGCGTATTCTGGACTCAAAATGCCCCGCAAACAAATAACCGTGAATATGGCTCCGGCGGATATTCGGAAGGAAGGTTCGGCTTACGACTTACCCATTGCCGTTGGAATCCTAGCCGCTTCCGAACAGCTTTCTGACGAACGGCTCACTTCCACTATCATCATGGGTGAGCTTTCTTTGGATGGAACTTTACAACCCATCACAGGAGCATTGCCCATGACGCTGCAGGCGAAGAAGGAAGGATATAGTTCCATCATCTTACCCATTCAGAATGCGAAAGAGGCAGCCATTGTAGAGGGAATTGAAATTTATGGCGCCAACACTATTCAAGAAGTGGTTCGCCATTTGAACGGTGATGAAATACTGCCTCTTATTCTTACGCATGTAGAAACCATATTCGAACGAGCTTCGCGAAATTCAACGGTTGATTTTAGCGAAGTAAAAGGTCAGGAGAATGTAAAACGGGCATTGGAGATTGCTGCTGCAGGTGGACATAATGTGATATTGATTGGTCCCCCAGGAGCGGGCAAATCCATGCTGGCTAAACGAATGGGCACCATATTGCCGCCCATGACTATGGAGGAGGCCTTGGAAGCGACAAAAATTCACTCAGTTTCCGGAATTCTCGCTCCGGAACAAGCCTTGGTAGCGCAACGACCCTTTCGGTCGCCTCATCATTCGGTGAGCAACGCAGCCCTTGTCGGGGGAGGAAGCTACCCTCAACCTGGGGAGATTAGCTTGGCCCATCATGGGGTGTTATTCCTCGATGAATTGCCCGAGTTTCAGCGGTCGGTACTAGAGGTAATGCGTCAGCCTATGGAAGATCGTGAAGTGACCATATCGAGGGCCAAGCACTCCGTGACGTATCCGTCTTCATTCATGTTGTTTGCCAGCATGAATCCGTGCCCGTGTGGTTATCACAATCACCCTACCAGAGATTGCACTTGCCCGCCTGGGGCCGTCGATCGTTACTTGAACAAGATTTCCGGACCCTTATTGGATCGGATCGACTTACATGTGGAAGTAACACCGGTGGCCTTTAAGGAGATCTCAGATAATCGTCCCGCGGAGCAAAGCAGCGAAATACGAGCTCGAGTGTTGGCGGCGAGAGAGCGGCAGCAGAAGAGATTTTCGGAAACACCGCACGTACACAACAATGCCGAAATGGGAAGCAAGCAGCTTCGTGCTGTTTGTGAATTGGGAGAGGAAGGTAGGGGCATGTTGCAGATGGCCATGGAGCGCATGAACTTGTCTGCCAGGGCCTATGATCGAATACTTCGCGTAGCCAGAACCATTGCCGACTTAGCGGGCGTAGACTCCGTTTCCCTGTCACATCTCGCCGAGGCGATTCAATACCGAAGCTTGGATAGGGGAGATTGGGGGAAGTGATTTGTAACTGTATTTAGTTATTTTTACATGTCGAGTGGAGTATAACCGATTTAGGCCCCCGCTTCCCCGCGAATCCTTTCGCGTGGTTTGGGACTCTTATTGCTTAACCACAATATCTGCTGACGGAATTCCATTCCTGTCAAATCTTCAAGTCCTTCCCAACAATTCAGACCTGCACTCTTCTATCGCTCCATCTATTCAATCTTATATATCATTCACATTTGTATATGTTAAATATTGTTAATAATAAAAATTATTTATAGATTACATAAGAAGATTTAGAAGTGGGATTCGGTGCTTTTTGAACCGAAACGCAGAATGGGTGTTATCTTTGCTCAAACCTTGAAATGAACAAATGGAACCGAAGATCACTCCATTAGAGCGGTTGTATAGGCTTCTTGTGCAGGATAAGCGCGAAGTTTTTTACGTGCTTTTCTTCTCTGTACTCAATGGCGCCATTGGATTGGCTATCCCCCTTGGTTTTCAAGCTATCATCACCTTAGTCATGGGAGGTCGCCCAAGTGCCTCGTGGTGGGTGCTCGTAGGTGTGGTGCTCGCAGCTATTCTTTTCGGTGGTATCCTCCAGATTTTCCAAATGCAGATTACGGAGATTTTGCAACAACGGATCTTCGTACGTTCAGCCATAGAGTTCAGTTTCCGCATTCCTCGCTTACACCCGAAAGGACTCGTAGGGAACCACCCACCGGAGCTCGTAAACCGCTTTTTCGATACACTGACCGTTCAAAAGGCGGTTCCAAAAGTGCTCCTGGACGCTTCAACAAGCATACTTCAGATATTTTTTGGTCTCTTGCTTCTCTCCATTTACCACCCATTATTCGTGGTGGCCGGAGCGGTAGTCGTGGTGCTCGTGGTTATCATTTTTAGAACGACTTGGAAGCGCGGACTCAAAACCAGCTTGCAAGAGAGTACACACAAGTACGAAGTAGCCTATTGGCTCGAGCAAATGGCCGATGCTATGAACACCTTTAAGTTGGCCGGACGATCGGTTTGGCCAGATTTAAAAACCAAGAGTTTTACTGAAAAGTGGTTGGGCGCACGCAAAGGTCACTTCAAAGTGCTCATCCTCCAGTACGCCCAATTGGTAGGATTTAAGTTCATCCTAACCGGTATGCTCCTCATCTTCGGTGGGGTGTTGGTATTCGAACAGCAAATGTCCATTGGTCAGTTTGTGGCGGTGGAAATTGTGTTCCTTTTGATTACGAACAGTGCCGATAAGCTCATCAAATTAGCCGAACCACTTTTCGATACAGTTACCGCTCTTGAAAAGATTGCGAGTGTGTTTGAACGTCCGTTGGAAGGTGATGAAGGAAGAAATATTTCTTCTGCTGAACAAGCTTGGCCAGTTTCGCTTACCATGGAGAATCAAGATCAGTTGGATGTGGCCGCAGGAGACAAGGTTGCCGTGCTGGGATATGCAGGCAGTGGGCGTACGAGTCTACTTCGATCCATGGCTGGTTTGATGCCGGATAAGCTGGCCACCGTTAAAATTCAAGGCGTTCAGCTCGATAATCTCGACCTGTTTAACTACCGCTGTGCACTAGGCGATAACTTGCGTCAAGAGGCCTTGTTCGAGGGAAGCCTGAGGGACAACCTAGCCATTGGAGCCGTTGAAGCTTTTGATGAGCAAATTCTAGAAGGTCTCGAGGTGATGGGCCTTACCCATTGGTACAAGAGCCTCCCAGGCGGTCTCGATCAAATTATTTCGGAGAATTCCATTTTAGTTACCGAGTTTATTGCTCAACGACTCATCCTCTTGCGTGCACTGCTGCGGAATGCGCGCTTACTGTTGTTGCAAGATGTTTTTGAACAGTGTGAGAAGTCGCTTCGCGCGCAACTGCTGAATCGTATCTTCGAGGAAACGGGAACCATCTTTATGGCTTCCAACCGTGCCGATGTAATTGAGCGCTGCAACAAGGTAGTGGTGCTCAAAGACGGAAACATGGTTTACCAAGGTTCCAAGGAAGAAATTCCGAGCGAATTCAAATCTGAACTTATCTACTAGGTCATGCTCAATATATCTCGGAACGATATCGATAAACAGGTTTCGCCGGAGGTACTTCAAACTTTTGAGAAGACTTCGATAACGGGTACCATCCGCCAGTTCGTAAAATGGACATCCATTTTGTCTGTGGCTACGCTGATTCTCCTATTCATTCCGTGGACTCAGAACATTTCGGGCTACGGAAAGATCACCAACTACGACCCTGCTGTTCGCCCGCAGGATGTGCAGTCACCCATTCCAGGTCGAATTGCGCAGTGGTTTGTGCGCGAAGGCGATACGGTACAGGCAGGAGATACCTTGGCCTATCTCACGGAAATCGACCCGTCTTATTTCGACCCCAATCTTTTGGATCGAATTGATCAAGAAATGAACGCTAAGCAATTGGCAGCAGATGCCTACTTGGAAAAGGCCAATGCGCAGGCTCAGCAAGTGGAAGCTTTGGAAGCCAGTTTGCGCATCAAACGACGAGAGCTAGATTTAAAGATTGTGTCGGATAGCGCCGATTTGCAAGCTGCTGCCGTAAACGTTGAGTTAGCCGAGCGCCAATATTTGCGAGCCGATACACTATTCAAAGATGGTATTAAGAGTCGATATGAACTGGAACAACGCCAGCAGAAGTATCAAGATGCTCAAGCAAAGTATACATCAGCCACCAACAAATATCAACAGAGTATTGCCGAGCGCGCAAGGGCAGAAGCTGATTATGCCGAATACATCGCGAAGGCCAGAAGTGAGCAGTTTACAGCCATTTCATCACGAGAAGCGGCTTTGGCCGAAGTGGCAAAATTGGAAAACCGTCGTTCAACCGTGGAAGTACGTCAGTCATTCCACACAGTGAGAGCGCCTCAAGACGGTGTAGTAGCTCGGATTTACATACGAGGTATCGGAGAGAACATCAAGGCTGGAACACCCATTGCTGAGTTGTTCCCAACTTCGGACGACCGGGCCGTGGAAGTGTACGTTCGAGCGATGGATATGCCTCTTCTTCGCGAAGGCCACTTGGGTCAGATTGAATTTGAAGGTTTCCCCGCCTTAGCGATCAGTGGAGAACCTAACTTGACATTCGGAACCTATGATGCCCATGTGGCGGTAATCCAACAAACTCCGGAAAGCAACGGTATGTTCCGCGTGCTGTTGCGTCCATCGGAGCAATGGCCAGAGCGACTTCCATTCGGAACGGGTGCACGTGCTTATATCTTGCTCGATGAGGTGCCAGTTTGGTACGAATTATGGCGTCAGGTGAACGGATTCCCAGCGGATGCCTACCCAGCGCCATCGACTACTAAGGGCGATAGCGGAACGAAGTCGGAAGTAGAAATGGAAATCCCGAAAGAAGATTCGAAATGAGGATACTCCTGAGCGGCCTCTTTTCTTTCGTTTTGGCGTTCTCTGGGAAGGGGCAAGATTCCATTCCTCCTACGGGCGCTATTTCAACCACCGATACGCTTCATATTGATAGTGTAATGGTGTGGGTAGATGCCCACCATCCCGTGGTGCGATCGCTTACATTTCGCATTGATAGAGCCGCAGCTAAAGTGACCGCAGCACGCGGAGCATTCGATCCTAAGTTGGTGGCAAGCTATACAGAGAAGCAGTTCGAGGGAACCGATTATTTCAATTATGGTCAGGCCGGATTGAAGTTGCCTACCTGGTTAGGAGTTGACGTTAATGCCTATCAGATTATTGCGGACGGTACCTATCTCAATAACGAACGTACCGTGCCTGCGGAAGGTTTGTATAAGGTCGGTGTGGATGTGCCGATTGGCGGTGACCTCATTTGGGATGAGCGCCGGGCCATGCTTCGCGATGCCCAACTCGTGGTAGAGCGGACCCAAGCTGAACAGCGACTTGCCTACAGCGATGTGATCTTTGAAGCCAAGATGCGCTATTTTGAATGGGCGCAAAAGGAAGCCGAATGGTCGGTTTTTGTTGAAGTAGAGCAGTTAGCGCAAGAGCGATTTGACTTGGTGAAACGTGCTTTTCAAGCCGGTGATCGTCCTGCGATGGATACCGTTGAAAGTAGAATTCAGTGGTACAATAGGAAGTTGAAGGTGCAAGAAGCACGCGCCAAGGCCAACGCAGCACGTGCGAAGCTTTCGGCCATGTTGTGGACCGATGATGCTATTCCTCTGGAAATCCCGAATAATTTTTACCCTGATATCGCTGCACTGGATTTCATCATTCCACCCGATTCACTTACCATGTTTAATATGCTGGTGGATCAACCTCAGGTGGCCGCGCTAACCGTTGAAGTAGATCGAGCCATGAACCAGCGCAGATGGAGCAGGGCACAGCTTTGGCCGGATGTGAGTGTACAGTACAACATACTCAGAGGGGTTGGTGAAGGAAGCGAGTGGGCCATCCCCGATCAGTATGAATGGGGACTCCAATTGAATATTCCTCTCTTCTTAAGAAAGGCCCGTGGAAATGCCGAGGCGGCGGACGCGTACCTTCAAGAAGCCGAACTGAAACGCATGGATGCCATCCAGAAGGCAGAGGCAGAAATGTATGGTTTGCAAACAGAAACATACAACCTCGCACGCCAGTGGTTACAAGCACAGGAAGTTTACATGATGTCGGAAACGCTCTTGGAAGCTGAGCGAAGGAGATTCATGCTCGGAGAGAGCAGTGTGTTCCTAGTGAACGCTCGAGAAAATGCCATGGTTCAAGCCGCGGTAGCTTGGCTAAAAGTGCGCACTGATTATTTGCTAGCCATTGAGCAGCAGCGCAGATTGGTGGCTGAATATTGGCCTGAATAAAGCCTTATCTCCAGCTTCTGTCGTTGCGATCGGGTGGGTTTTTTGTCCACTTCAACGGACCTCCACACTCAACCTCGATCATCACACTATTTGGATCGCCGAAATAGCTCAACATCTTATCTCGCCATTCTTGAAATGAGTCACGGTCATATAAAGCACATTCGTAATTCAGTACCACAATGTTGTCTTCATTGATAACAATGATGGTCGGTGTTGCATATTCGTAACTGCGCTTGTCTCTTCCCGGGCGAATACTCTGACCTTCAATAAAATTGCGAAGCCAATACTTGATGGCAAAATCTCGCTCATACTCGTCGTAATAGGCGTACACATTGACATAGTAGCGAGCGTAAATCTCTCGATCTAGATTGCTCATTACACGTTCCTTGCTCTTTAACATGAACCGATCGGCAAACTCGTAGTCCGTTTCTTCAATGTCGCCAATCTCGGGATCTGAAATGTTGAGATACTCTTTTTCATACTCGTCGCTGTGTTCAGCAATGAAAGCCTCAATGCGTTGCTTGAGCTCTTCGTGTTGGGCTTGGGCGAAGGTGGAAAGACCTATGAATAGGAGTGCGATGATTTTTTTCATAATCCGAATATAGCAAAATCAGTGCCGTATATCTCGACTAATTTTGTCTCCGTATCTTCACTCCGATCTCAAGGTAAGTCAATCAAGAATGAGCGAAATCACCCTCTACATCGCCGCCAGTATGGATGGCAAAATTGCACGAGCTGACGGCTCCGTGGATTGGATTGAGAACGTGCCTGCTCCAAAGGGATATGACTTTGGACATGCTCAGTTTATTGAGGGCGTTGATGTGACGATCATGGGTTACAGCACCTATGAGCAGCTCCTCTCGTGGGACATTGAATTCCCGTACAAGGAGTATTTGAATTTCGTGGTTACTCGTAAAGAGAATCCTCAGAATAATGGACATGTGGAATTTGTGAATTCCATGGATGAACCGACCATTGAGCGCATTCGATCTCAATCTTCTAAATCCATTTGGTGCATTGGTGGAGGTGGATTGAACGGAACTTTGCTCAATGCAAAAGCTATTCATGAGATTAGAATATTCTTGATGCCAGTAGTATTGCCTGATGGGATTCCACTTTTCTCGGGTGTGGAGAACGAAACTTGGCTTGGAACTCCTTCGTTGGTAGAACATGAAGGCGGAGTGGTTGAACTCATCTATCGCCCTACGTATGCCTAAACCCGTTTTCTCATCAACACGACTCGATTTCCATCCTTGGCGTGATGTTGATCCTGAAAACCTACTTAGGATCAACGCCGACACAGAGGTTATGGAACACTTTCCTCGAACGCTCTCTGCAAAAGAAACGCTAGCCTTCATCGATAGGAATAATGCACTCTTTGATGCTAAAGGATATTGCTACTTCGCTGCGGTAGAACGAGCAAGTAATGAAGTAATTGGCTTTGTTGGTGCATTTGACCAGAACTATGAATCTCCCTACACGCCATGCACCGATATCGGTTGGAGAATTGACCGCGCCTATTGGGGACAAGGTTATGCTACCGAAGGGGCTGAGGCGCTCCTCAACTTTTTGAAGGAGAATTCTACCTTGAATGTGGTGCGATCGATGGCGCCAGTGAGCAATAAAGCTTCCATAGCCGTGATGAAGAAACTTGGCATGCAGTATCTTGGCAACTTCGTCCACCCCGCGCTGGTAGACATTCCCCGAATCTGTGAGTGTGCGTGTTGCGAATTCAGATTGAAGTGATATGAAACGACTATTTGTGCTCTTAGTTCTAGCCGCATCATGCCAAGCTATAGGTCAGTCAATTGTTGGGTTGTGGTCGGTCGACTTGGTTACGATGGGAAACGAAGAAATGACCCCGAATAGCAAGTGGATAGAATTTCATGCCGACGGCACATATCGAGTCCACGGCCACATGAATCGCGTTGAGCATTGTGGATACGACAATAGCCCTCGAGAGTATTGGAATTTCAATATCAATGGCGATGTGCTCACATTGTCCAGCCGTCCTTCTGAAGAAAAGGGGATTGAGGAAGTATATTATTTTAACCGGACGCATCAGTTCTAACATGTTTAAACGTCTCTTTCAACTTCACCCTTATCTCTATATCACGCTAACCATCGCGTTCGTGGGCTTTTTGTTTGGAGTAGCGCGTATTCTGAGTATTGGGAGTCCGTTATTTATGAACGACAGCTGGCATGTGGTGCAAGAGGTGGTGCTTGAAGAAAAATCGTTTTCAAGTTTCTTTGTGCAACATGGTCCGCATCACTTTGGCTTGGCAGGCTGGTTGCACGCTGTGTGCCATTTGCTAGGGTTGGAAAACGCACGAGTTCATGCCATTCTTGAACTGGGGATTTTAGCGATTTCTGGAATACTCGCTACCGCAACATTGGTTCAATGGCGCGGGAAATGGAGACTCAATTTCATTTGGATACCGCTGATTTTTATGCTCCCAGGAGTCTGGCTTTCTGCGCTTACAGCTCCACATGTGCACAGTTTCACTGTATTATTCGCCCTCTTCTTTACGTGGCTTTCCACGGGCTACATGACTCGTGTTAAACTGCTTGTAGCTTGTCTGGCTCTTTTCTTGGCCGCGTTCACTTTCAATGCCGTCCTTGTGGTGGTGGCTGTTGGGCTTTTCCACGTGATTCACTGGTACATAACAAGATGGTATACCTCAGGAATTATAGCCGGTACGGCCGTATTAATAACGACGGTTGTGATGTTTACTACCGCATGGAAGGGAGTGGAAGGCACTTCTGCGGAAGGCATTGAACTGATGCAGGGCGCTGGCTATTTCTTTACACTGCTGACCAGTTTCATGGCTGATCGACCATACACTCTCACCGTTTGGTTTGCTATTCCTGTAAGCTTGTTCTTGCTCTATGTGTTGGTGCATCCATGGATCAGAACTCGCCATCGCAATAGGCATGAGTTTGGGATTTTATTACTCCTTCTCGTGTTGGGGTTGTATTGGCTTTTGAACACCCTTACTCGAGGAGATTCCGCCCTTGGGAATGCATACGCTCTGCGTTATCAGCCCATGATTGCACTTCTCTTATTCACCTTGTTTTGGTCGGCTCAAATACAGCGTCGATGGGCTATAAGTATGAAGTGGGTTGGATTGGCAATAATTCTTTGGGGAGCAGGCGTGAATTGGCGAGTATACCAAAATCGATTGCCGACCTATTTGCAAAGAATGGAAGAGGAGGAGCTGATTACCAAGCGCAAATTGAAACACGAGTTTGAGCCCGATTGTTACTTGCACCCTCATCCTGAAAGAGTGCAAATGGATGAATCCATTCAGGAGTTATTCCACTAAACCACTTCGGCAACTACGAAGGTGCTGCCACCAATGAAAATGAGATCGTTGGCTTTAGCTCTAGCTAACGCAGATTGATAGGCTGATTGAACTGAATCGTAGACTTTCCCTTCGATTCCAATCGACGCTGCAGCAGTTTGCAGTTCTTGGACATCCATTCCCCTTGGAACGTCAGGTTTGCAGAAATAGAATTCAGCTTCCATTGGCAAGAGACTGAGAATCTCGGTTGGATTCTTATCGCTCACCATTCCCCAAACCATATGGAGTTTGTCTCTATCTATTCCGCGCAGTTGTTCCACAATCAATTTAACCCCATCGGCATTGTGGCCAGTATCGCATACTACCAGTGGCGATTTACGAAGGGTTTGCCACCTGCCTAAGAGTCCGGTGTTCTTTACCACGTTTGCCAAGCCAGCTCGAACTTGATCTTCCGTAACGGTGAAGTCGGATTGTGCTTGAATGGCTGCCACCGCCGTTTTGGTGTTGTGCTTCTGATAGCTTCCTTTTAAGTCGGAGTCGTATTGGGTACGGATGGCCTCATCTGCCCAGAGAATTCGGGCATTGTTTTGAGCGGAATGCTGAAGAAAGACGGCTGTGGTTTCACTTTGCCGTTGACCAATAACCACAGGTGTATCGGGCTTTATGATGCCTGCTTTTTCAGCGGCAATCGTCGGGATGTCATTTCCCAAAAAAGCCATGTGATCCAGACCGATGTTGGTAATCACGCTTACAAGTGGGGTAACCACATTCGTGCTATCCAGCCTGCCTCCCATTCCCACTTCCACAATGGCAATGTCAACCGCCTCTGCACGAAAAGCTTCAAATGCCAAGCCTACGGTCATTTCAAAAAAGCTCAATTCCAAGCGTTGGAAATCGCTCTTGTATTGATCTACAAAATCAACCACAAACTCTTGGGATATCATCTCTCCATTGATCCGGACGCGTTCTCGAAAGTCTTTTAAATGCGGAGAGGTGTACAGGCCCACTTTGAGACCGGCTTCCTGAAAAATGCTGGCTAGCATGTGAGAAACAGATCCTTTGCCATTGGTGCCTGCTACGTGAATGGACTTAAATGAATGCTCCGGATGATCCAGCAAATCCATGAGTGCATGGGTTTTGCTCAAATCGATTTTGTAATTGGCACCGCCGGTCCTTTGATATACGGGAAGCTGATTGTAAAGCCATTGTACCGTATCGTCAAAGTGGTGTGCCATTATCTTTTTTGGAAATTGTAGATGATATATCCTACCTGTTCTTCGGGTGCGTTCGGGTCACCTTGCCATTTGGTTCTCAAGGCCGTTTGTTTGGCTTCTTCAAAGAGGCAAGAAGAAAACGTATTGGTTGCAGGGCCATTTGCAATCGCTTCACCCGGAATGGCTCGTGTTACTCTACCTGATCTGTCAACGTATACCTTAACCACTACGCGTCCTTCATCGGTGCAGTCGTAATCGGGTCTTGGTCTTTCAAGTGCGTTGCGATTACCCAATCGGTAATTACCTGATCCACCGCTTCCACCCGTTCCGGTTCTTGAATCAGAGTTTGGGTCGCCATTCGGGTCGCCCTGATCTCCGCCACCTTCGGTTTCACCTTCTCCGGTTTCTTGTCCATTCCGTGTGCTTTGAAGCGCACTGCTCAAACGATCAGATGGAGTGGGATCTGGCTCTACTTCCTCTTGTGGTTCAGAGGTGGAGGGCTCATCGGTGGTCACGGATGGCGCGTCAACGGATTGCTGAGTTACGACATCTTGAATATCGGTAGTAGTGGTAGATTCTGTGGTTTGTTGCGGCTGCGTTTGCGGTTGCTGCATTTGAGCTGATGAGGTGTTTCCACCGCCCACATCGTCGTATCCAAAGTTAATTTCGATGCCGTCTTCTGGCGGCGGGTCTTGGTAACCCAAGCCGATAAATAGGAACAAAATCAGCAATGCCACGTGAAAAACCGTGGTGCCTATTTGTCCTCTGCGTTTATCTCTATCGGCCATGCTTTCTTTACTTAGGTTGAGTGGCTAAGATCATCCGTATTCTATTGCGGTAGGCGATGTCCATTACCTTAACGGTTTCACCGGTGGGAACCGATTCATCGGCATGAAGAATAACCACTGCATCTTCAGTGCCTGTTACTGCGTTGATGATGGCCCCTTCCAGATTACCTGGACTCACAATGGAGCCATTCACATCGTAACGAAGATCTTTCGAAATGGTCACATCCACATCGTGGCGTTTAACCGTTTGGGCATTGCTCTTTGGAAGAACAATATCGAGCGCACGTGTAGTTACGAGCGTTGAGGTGAGCATGAAGAATATGAGCAAAAGAAAAACCAAGTCCGTCATGGAGCTCATGGCGAAATCGGCACTAACCTTTGATTTGCGATTGAAATTCATATGCTTCGATTATACCGGTTCGTGCAACAAGTCCAAGAATTCAGTGGCACTCACTTCCATTTTGTGAATTACACTTTCAACGCGTGTGGTGAGATAGTTGTATCCGAAGTAAGCTAGGATACCCACAAACAAACCTCCAACTGTGGTAGTCATTGCCGTGTAAATTCCTTCAGCCAACAAGCCAACGTCTACTTGTCCGCCTGCGTTTGCCATTTCCTTAAACGCAAGTACCATCCCGATTACCGTTCCCAAGAATCCAATCATAGGAGCACCACCTGAAATGGTTGCCAAATAAGGGAGGGATTTTTCCAGCTTCTGCACTTCAATTTTACCTTGATTCTCTATAGATGCTGAAATGTCGTTCATGCTTTTGCCAATTCTAGAAACGCCTTTTCCAAGGAGTCGAGCTACGGGAGTGTCGGTGCTCTCACACAGGGCTGAAGCTGCTTCCATCTTGCCATTAGCGACGTGATCCTTCAAGTTATTCATGAAGTTTGGATCCATCTTGTTGGCTCTTTTGATCGCTCCAAATCGCTCAATGAAAATATACACTGCGATGATGGAAAGAATGAACAACATCGACATGATGATGATTCCGCCAATTCCGCCGCTGGTAATCAGACTGAATATGGAAAGCGTTTTTTCGGTAGACCCTTCAGCTGAAGCTGTATCGGATGCTGCGGTGATTTGCAAAAAGTTCAAGGCCGTTAAAAGCATGCTGGTTATGTGTTTCTGTTCAATTAACGCTTACAACGCAAATGGATTGCTATTTAGCGTGTTCGGTCAAACTTAGAACAAATACACCCCGCTAATCAGCGAGGTGCATGTAGGATATTAACAATGGAACGTTGATGAGGAGCTAGAACACCATTTCCTGTAAAATGTAAACAGCTGCTCCGCTCAAATAACCAATCACGGCGAGAAGCGATATCTTTTTCAGGTACCAGCCAAATGACATGCGTTCAAGGCCCATTACGGCTACACCTGCCGCTGAACCGATGATGAGTGCAGACCCACCCGTTCCGGCACAGTAAGCGAGGAACTCCCAAAATAATCCATCCGTAGCAAAGAAGCCTTCAGGGTTTACAGGGTACATACCCATGGATGCAGCAACGAGTGGAACATTATCTACAATGGAGCTTAGCAATCCGATTATTACACCCACACCGTACACTCCTGCTTCGTGGTCTGTGCCAATTGAATTGTCTAGAATAGTGGCCATCTGCGTTAATTGTCCGGCGTTTTGCAAGCTGCCTACTGCGAGAAGGATACCCAAGAAGAATAGCACACTCGGCGTGTCAATCTTTCTCAAAACACCAATTACGCTGTGCTTGCTTTTGAACGATTGATTCTTTGAACGGTGGAGGATGTCGGTGAGCAACCACAATGAGCCTAAGCTCAACATCATTCCCATGAATGGAGGAAGGTGGGTTACGCTTTTGAAGATCGGCACAAAAAGGAGTCCGGCTACACCGGCGAAGAACACCGTGTTTCGCTCAAAAGAAGTGGTAGGGTCCAAGTAGTGATCGGCAGTTTCCTGACGAACAGGGCGCTTCACATCGCCCTTATTCCTCATGCTCACAATTGCCAAAGGAACGAGCAAACAAACGAGGGATGGTAAAATAACACCGGTGATGATTTCTACGGTTGTGATTTGACCACCAATCCAAAGCATGGTAGTGGTAACGTCACCAATTGGCGACCAAGCTCCACCTGCGTTAGCGGATATGACGACCATACCGGCGAACAACCAACGTGTCTTTTGATCGTCGATGAGTTTCTTGAGCAATGAAACCATCACGATTGAAGTCGTGAGGTTGTCAAGTGCAGCACTGAAAAAGAATGAAAGGATTGCTATGATCCACATGAGCTTCACCTTGTTGGTGGTCCGGATTCGGTCTGTAATCACCGCAAATCCTTCGTGGGCATCAACCAATTCCACGATGGTCATGGCACCAATCAAGAAGAAGAGAATACTTGCAATTTCGGCAAGCGACTCCAGCATTTGGTGGTGCGTAACGTATTCCATGATGAAATGGCTTTGCGACATTTCCTCATGTGACCGCTCAGATAGTAGCGATACAACGGCCGCGTCAATACTGCTGAAATCGACTATTTCGTTTGCGCCTAGCACATAGAGCGTCCAGCACAGGACACCAGTAATCAGGGCAGAGGCAGCCTTGTCGATGTGGATTTGGTGTTCAAACGCAATGGCCGCATAGCCAAGGATGAACACAACAATCATTGCAACGTACATGTGAAGTAGCTTTTAGGGTATTGATTTAATGAAGTTGATCGAGTGCGATTTCGTAAGCCGTTTCGGTCACGTGGGTGGTAGACGTACTTACGTTGTGTACTTTTTGAAGGGCTTCGCGAATGACCATGCTGGTGTCTTCGAAAATCGCAGTGTCTTTAACCTCTGCGTCGTCTTGCATCAAGTAGCCAAACACTCTTGCCATCCCACAATTGGAAATAAAATCTGGAATAACGGCTACCGTTTTGTCGGCGTGCTCGGCAATGGGACCGTAGAATATTTCTTTATCTGCAAAAGGAACATTGGCACCACTTGAAATAACTTCCAAGCCATTTTGAGCCATGGTTTCCAATTGGTCGCTTGTGATAAGTCTAGAAGCAGCTGCTGGGATGAACACTTCAGCACCCACTTCCCAGATCTTGTGATTGATTTCTTCGAAAGGAATCAAATTGTCAGCTACTAAAAAGTTACCAGTTTTGGCCAGGGTGAGTTCCTTGATTTCTTCAAAGGAGAACCCCTCCTCTTTTATGAGTCCACCTACACGGTCAATGATGCCCACAATTTTGGCTCCGGCTTGACTCAAATAATAGGCAGCGGGTGCTGCAACAACGCCCCACCCTTGAATGATAACTCGCTTTTCTTTAAGGTCGCCGCCCCAGATGTCGTAGAAGTGACGTACGCTTTCAGCTACGCCATAGCCTGTGATCAGGTCGCCTACTTTATCGCCTCCGGAAGGATCTGGAGTCAATTCGGGACTGTTCACATCCAAGCTCACACCGTCTTGTAACTGACGAATTTTAAGTGCTTTTTCTTCGGTGCTCGGGTCGTAGTGACCTTGAAGAACCCCTTCTTGTGGGTGCAAAATCCCCAAGTTGCGTGTGATGGGAATTACTTCTGATTTTTGATCGACGTTTAAGTCGCCGCCTGTGCCGTAGTAGTTTTTAAGCAGTGGACGAACAGCCTTGTACCATCTGCGGAGTACGCCATCTTTGCGCGGGTCGTTTGGATCGAAATCGATTCCACTCTTCGCTCCGCCGATCGCCGGACCTGCGACAGTGAATTTGATTTCCATCGTTTTGGCCAACGAGAGCACTTCATGTTCGGTCAGGCCTGAACGCATTCGAGTACCACCGCCCGCAGCACCACCGCGCAAACTGTTAATTACTGTCCAACCTTTGGCCTCGGTTTCTGGATCTTGCCAATGGAATACGATTTCTGCAGGCTTTTGCTCGTAGGCTTTAAGACGATCTTTCATGGTCTCGAATCTTCAACGGTTCGTTCAGGGTAATTGCAATTGCCACCAAAGGTAAGTCCCCTGCGTTAGATTCATGTTAAGAACCAAGTGGAATTAATGAAGGTTCAGAATGTTGCAATCTTCTTGAACGAAAGATATTGAAGGCAGGCAACAGAGGAAGTAACTGTGCTTCATCAGATTCACGGCGTCGGGTTCCGATTTGCAAAGAGTCAAGCGTAAACAATCCCTGAGCTGTGATCGCTAGAGGCTCCGGTAACACTAGACAAGACATTGTTTTCACCCAACATGCGCAGTAGTCCCAAGAATCCGAAGATTAACGCTTCTTTGTACGACACCCATTGGTCATCAGGTATAATCAGCTCACCGCTGACGGACTGCTGAATGAGGCGAATGAGGTGCTTATTGTGAGCTCCACCTCCGGTGCAAAGAACTCGTGCACCTCCATTTTCCTCGATGGTTTTGGCAATTTGGTAAGATGCAAGTCCGCTTAACGTAGCTAATGCCTGCTCTGGATTGAGTTTGTCCAAACGCGGCAAAATGTCAGATTCAAACCATTCCCTACCCAATGATTTTGGAGGAGGTTGTTGAAAATAAGGGAGCTGATTAAGTTGATAAAACAAGGGTCCATCCATGGGGTTTGAAGCGGCAATGTGGCCATTTTTATCATAGTCCAATCCGAGCTTTTCAGCAAAATGATTGAACCCGATATTGACAGGAACGATGTCCCAAGCCAGACGCGTATCGTTTGTATCAAGGGATAAATTGGCGAATCCTCCCAAGTTTAGGCAGATATCGTATTCGTGGAATAGGAGTTTGTCGCCAATAGGTACGAGCGGAGCTCCTTGTCCGCCCAACTCAACATCTTGCTTGCGAAAGTCACAAACCACGGGAAGTTCACATGCCTCGCGAATGGAGCTTTGATTGCCAATTTGAACGGTAATTCCCTTCTGAGGACGATGGTGTACGGTGTGCCCGTGTGAGCCAACTAAATGCACCCCTTTCAGATTGAATTTTTCGAGATGCCCTTTAACATGAACTCCTATATAAGTGCTGTATCGTTGATCAAGCTTTTGAAGTTCTTCCCTATTGAGCAGGTGAGCACTCCTTAATTCTCTTTGCCAATCATCCGAGTAAAGGATAGTTTCAGCTGCCAGGATTTCGAATGACCAAAGGCCATTTTCTAGACTAAATTGAGTGGTGCAAATGTCGAGTCCATCGAGGGAAGTACCCGACATCGTTCCAACTGCAATCCAGTTGGACTTCTGATGGTTTTGTTTGGATGCTATCACGGTATAAAAATGCTGGTAAAAGCCTACATTTGCAACCGTTGAAGAAAATTCAACATATTCAACGCGCTTAGTGTTACTAAGAGTGTAAAAGGCTCAAAAAATAGACTTATGCATTTTGAACTGACGGAAGAACACAAGATGATCCGCGACACGGCTCGCGATTTTGCACAGAACGAACTTTTGCCAGGTGTTATTGACAGAGACACGCACGAGCAATTCCCAGCCGAGCAGGTAAAGAAAATGGGAGAACTTGGATTCATGGGAATGATGGTGGATCCGAAGTATAACGGTGGTGGTATGGATACCATTAGCTACGTACTAGCCATGGAAGAGCTTTCCAAGGTGGATGCTTCTTCTTCCGTTGTTATGTCGGTAAACAACTCACTCGTTTGTTGGGGGTTGGAGAAATACGGGACTGAAGAACAGAAAGAAAAATACCTGAAGCCATTGGCTTCGGGTGAAATCATAGGTGCGTTTTGCTTATCGGAGCCTGAGGCAGGTTCTGACGCTACATCGCAACGCACAACCGCCATTGATAAAGGCGATCACTACCTATTGAACGGAACGAAGAACTGGATCACCAATGGTAATTCAGCTTCAGTTTATCTCGTCATGGCTCAAACCGATGTGGAGAAGGGTCACCGTGGGATCAACTGTTTGATTGTTGAGCGCGATATGGATGGCTTCATCGTCGGAAAGAAAGAAGAGAAAATGGGTATTCGAGGTTCGGATACCCATTCCTTGATGTTTACAGATGTGAAGGTTCCGAAGGAGAATCGCTTAGGTGAGGAGGGATTCGGATTTAAATTTGCCATGAAAGTATTGAGTGGCGGAAGAATCGGAATTGCTTCACAAGCCTTGGGCATTGCCAGTGGTGCTCTAGAGCTAGCTACCAAGTACGCCAAGGAGCGCAAGGCATTTGGTAAGGAAATTATCAAGCACCAGGGTATTGCCTTCAAGTTGGCTGAAATGGCCACTCGTGTGGAGGCTTCAAGAAATCTCGTGTTGAAGGCAGCGTGGTTGAAAGACCAAGGCTTGCCATTCGACAAAGAAAGTGCTATGGCTAAGCTTTATGCTTCTGAAACCGCCATGTGGGCTGCTACTGAAGCGGTTCAGATTCACGGTGGATATGGCTTTGTTAAGGAGTACCACGTGGAACGCCTGATGCGCGATGCGAAGATTACTCAGATTTATGAAGGAACTTCGGAGATACAGAAAATAGTGATCTCACGATTCCTTGCAGAGGAATAAGAGCGGAGGAATAAGAATGAAAAAGCCGGAGCATTTGCCCCGGCTTTTTTATTAAAGCTTGTTAATTTTACTTAGAGAGTGTCCCTTCTACTTCGTCGCCCCCTGTTCCGTCATTAGCTAGAAATTCGAGGCTGGCGGAATTTCCATTGGAGCTCAGAATTGCCTCACCATTGATCGTAATACCATCCGTGGTTTGCATAGGGATTACGAGTCTATCGCCCCAAACATTGCCGTAGAGGCGGAAATTCTCACCTTGATTATAGAGTCCAGATACCTCCACTTCATCGAGTCGAATGCCCTCGTAAATGGTTACGGTATAGGATTGTGGAGCAAAGGCTCCGCTGGTTTCATTGCAGGTCCATGCACCGAGCCAGAGTGTGCGATCATCTACATTGGCCGGATCGTCTTCACAACTTACGAGTATAAAAAAAGCGGCTACTCCGAGCGTTCGGAATACCCGCTTTATGCTATTAGATGGTCTTGTTCTCATATTATTCTTCACTTTGGTATGCAGCATTCAAACGCTGTACCAAAGCCGAAGTTATATCGTCGAGCGAATCGCCATAGAGAAGTGTGCCTTGATACTGAAAAACATAATCAAACTGCATTTCTTCTTGAAGATCAGCGATTGCAGCCTGCAAATCAGCCTGAATGATGGAGTTGATCGAATCTTCTTCAGCCTGAAATTCAGCGGATACTCTTCGTTCGTAAGCCATGAAGGCCTGTTCAATTTGACGATACTCGTTTTCCGCCTGTCGCTGTTCTACTGCCGATAGTGAAGGATAGGCCTGCTGAAGAACTTGTCGTTCAGCCAAAACATTTTGCTCACGAGTGGCCAAGTCTTGCTGAATGCGCTGACCTTTAGCAAACATCATCTCGCGATATTCGCTTTGAAGCTTGTAGTTATTCGCGAGGCTGTCTATGCGCACATAAGCAAACTTCTTTGCACGTGTTTGGGCCGTGGAAGTCGTAGCCGGTTTAATGCTATCACTTGCTGAACGGTCGGTATAATGGAGGACGAACAATGCAATTACGGCGAGAGTGATAATGGATTGAAAAATGAGGTTTCCGTTCTTCATCGATGGAAGCTTGAATTAGAATTGTTGGTCAACGATTTCGTCAGACGCAATATTAGGTAAAGTTACTTTGAGTAGAGGAGTTCTCTCCATTTCTCTTTTAATAGCGAAGATTGCTTCGTCATTTCGGGCCCATGAACGTCGAGCGATACCGTTGTTCACATCGTAATGTAACATGCACTTAAGGCGAACTTCGGCCTCCTTGGAACCGTCCAGGAGCATTCCAAATCCGCCATTCATTACTTCACCCCAGCCGACGCCACCACCGTTGTGTATACTGACCCAAGTGGCACCTCTAAAGCTATCACCAATCACGTTGTGGATAGCCATATCTGAAGTAAAACGCGATCCGTCGTAAATGTTGCTGGTTTCTCGGTAAGGTGAATCGGTTCCACTCACATCATGATGATCACGACCTAGTACCACCTCTCCAATTTCGCCTCTTGAAATCGCTTCATTGAAAGCTTTGGCGATGGCCATTCTTCCTTCTGCATCGGCATAGAGAATACGCGCCTGTGAGCCTACCACCATCTTATTTGGTCCGGCTTGCTCAATCCATCGGATGTTATCCGCCATTTGCTGCTGAATCTCCTTAGGAGAGCGCTGCATGATATTTTCGAGAACGGTCTTTGCAATGGAATCGGTTTTTGCAAGATCTTCTGGATTCCCAGAAGCGCAAACCCATCGAAAAGGCCCGAAGCCATAATCGAAACACATCGGCCCCATGATGTCTTGGACGTAACTTGGATACTTGAAATCTATACCGTTCTCGGCCATGATGTCTGCGCCCGATCTTGATGCCTCGAGCAAGAAAGCATTTCCGTAATCGAAGAAATACATTCCCTTTTCCGTCAATTTATTCACTGCATCTGCATGTCGGCGCAGAGTGGCCTGAATGGCCTTTTTAAAAGCTTCAGGATCTTTAGCCATCATTTCATTGGCTTCCTCGAGCGTCATATCTACTGGATAGTAACCACCTGCCCAAGGGTTGTGCAAAGAAGTCTGGTCTGATCCCAAATCAACCTTGATGTTACGCGCCTCTAATCGTTCCCACAGCTCAACAATGTTTCCCAGAAATGCGATGCTGTGAGCTTCGCCTTTAGCTCGATAGTTCTCGGCCGCATCAATAGCTAAGTCAGCATCTTCGATCACTTCATCAACCCAGCCTTGCTCATGCCTTTTGTATGCCGCTTTGGGGTTTGTTTCTGCCGTAATGCTCACCACACCGGCTATGTTTCCAGCCTTTGGCTGTGCGCCACTCATTCCGCCCAAACCGGCTGTTACGAAGAGTTTACCTGCCGTGGTTCCTGATGCATCAATTTTTCTACATGCGTTGAGCACGGTGATGGTGGTGCCGTGTACAATGCCCTGCGGACCAATGTACATGTATGACCCAGCTGTCATTTGTCCATATTGGGTCACGCCGAGTGCATTGAATTTTTCCCAATCATCGGGTTGCGAATAATTTGGGATCATCATTCCATTGGTAACAATTACCCTTGGTGCTTCCGGATGCGATGGAAAGAGTCCCATTGGGTGACCACTATACATGTGCAGTGTTTGGTCGTCTGTCATTTGCGACAAATACTGCATGGTTAATCGATATTGCGCCCAATTTTGAAAAACGGCGCCATTCCCTCCATAGGTGATCAACTCATGCGGATGCTGAGCTACGGCGTGATCCAGGTTGTTCTGAATCATGAGCATAATGGCCGCCGCCTGTTTAGAACGGGCAGGATAATCGGAAAGGGGGCGTGCTTTTATTTCGTGCTGAGGGCGGTATCGGTGCATATATATTCTACCGTAATCCTTCAGCTCTTGTGCGAACTCTGGCGCGAGTTGTGCGTGAAACTTCTCTGGGAAATAACGCAGTGCGTTTTTCAGTGCCAATCTTTTTTCGGCTGCCGAAAGAATCTCTTTGCGAATGGGCGCATGGTTGATATCCGCATCGTATGGCGGAAGTGTTGGCAGATGATCATGAGGAATGCCTTGCTGAATTTCTTCTGCAAATGATAGTTGGGTAACTGTGCTCATCCTTTCTTTTTTCTGATGGTTCCTGTGCCTTTGTCGAATCCGTAAGGGCAGTGCTTGCAACCGCTCTGGCAGCAATAGCCTCTTTTCAGATGGTATTTTTCTGTAAAAACAATAAAGCCTTCCGGACTTTTGTAATAGTCCTCTGGATCAAGGTTTTTCAATGCAATTCGACTTTGGACAAAGTTAAGGAAGGCAACGGGAAGGAGGGTAATATTGTTTAGCTAGAATATAAATGAACACTACTATTATCAACTTGGCGCCGTGAATAAAATAGACTTCCCGTTCTCTCGTTGCCTTGGAGAACATTGTAGTTTTCCAACATGAAGCCATTCTTTACCATTGCCTCCGTCATTCTCCTTTCGCTTTCTTCCATAGGGCAGAATCTGCAAAGGCGATTAGATTACATCGCTAAGTGGAAGAGCACGGCCATTCAAGAAATGCAGGAATACGGTATTCCGGCTAGCATTACGCTGGCTCAGGGTATTCTTGAATCTGCTGATGGAACGAGCGAACTGGCACGAGAGGGCAACAATCACTTTGGTATTAAATGTCATTCCGATTGGCAAGGTGAGCGCATCTATTATGATGATGACGAGGATAATGAATGTTTTAGAAAATATACCAGCGCGGATGAATCCTTCAGAGATCACAGTTTATTCCTAGCAAACCGCTCTCGTTACAGTGCACTTTTTGCTCTTGATCCGTATGACTACGAGTCCTGGGCGGAGGGATTGAAGGCGGCTGGATATGCTACCGACCGGCACTATCCTGAGCGTTTGATTCGAATCATTGAGGACTATGAGTTATATCAATATGATAAAATGCGGTACGACGAAGATGAAGAGGTTCTCGCATTAGAATCGCATACCATCCAAATCCACTCTTCGGGATTGAAGTATGTAGTTGCTCGTAGTGGAGACAGCTGGAATCGGTTATCTCTTGAAGTAGATGTGGAAATCGACCGTTTGATTTATTTCAATGACTTAACCTGGGATAGTTCTTTGGAGGAAGGGATGATCATTTTTCTGGAAAAGAAGTACCGAAAAGGCTACCAAGCCACTCACCGAGTTGGAGATGGCGAAACCATGCATTCCATTAGTCAGCGGTACGGGATGCGCCTAGTTGAGCTCTACAAGAGAAACAGCATGCAGCCGGGTGAGGAACCGCGCGCAGGCGAAACGTTGATGCTAAGAAGTTTTCGGCATTGATGAAGAAAGACGATTTGTTTGGTCACGCGATGAACGCGTATTGGACCGGTTTGGGTCTTCAGAAACTGAAGGTGCGTACTCAAGTAGTGGAATGGGAAGATCTCCCCGTTGATCACTTTTTCCGCTCTGGAGATAGGCTTCCTGAGCTTGAACAGATTGCCCTGGAAGAGTGTAAGGGGAAGGTGTTGGATATGGGTGCCGGTGCTGGAGCTCATGCATTGGAATTAGAGAAAAGGGGGCACGAAGTAACGGCTGTTGATTCTTCCGGAGGAGCGGTGAAAGTGATGCAATCTCGTGGAATTAAAAATCCTATTTGTGCCAAATGGGAGGAATTTGACGGCGAAGATTTTGATACCGTTCTGTTGCTGATGAACGGAATTGGATTAGCAGGAACCTTAGAAGGCTTGTTGCCCTTTACCATTCAATGGAGAAATTGGTTAGCCGAAGGAGGTCAAGTGCTTTTCGAATCTACCGATATCGCTTACATCTATCAATTTCCCGAAGGTTCTAATCCACTGGAGCTAGAACCATACTACGGCGAACAAACCTATCGAATGCGGTATGGAAATGAAGAAATTTCTTTCCCTTGGCTATTTGCGGATCTCACGAGTTTGAGGAAGGAACTCAAAAAGCTGGGATGGCATATGGATGTTATGCATGAAGACGGCAACGGGAGCTTTTTGATTCGCGCCTTCCTTTAGTTTATTCCAACTTGTAGTTTACCAAGTTCCCGTCGTTGGTACCCACAATCAGATTCAAAACGCCGGCCGTTCCAAATGTTCCCACTTCAAAAGAGGAGGAGCCATACAAAGGAAGGCCAGGTAAAGGTTCACCTGTTTGGCTATACAGCCATACTTGGTCTTTCTCGGGAGCCACCACTCCGTATATTGGCGATCCATTTCGAACAAAGAATAACGGTCTAGATAAGTCCGTATCCAAATCAACCCGGAATGGGTGAAGTTCATCTTTCACGATCAATCGCCCATTTTGCGAAATCACATATTTACCTTCTGCGTATATAAAGTCGCCTCGATTATTGGCCAGGTCGATATCTGTGCTATCCACCGTTCCGTTCATGAAAAGCGATACGAGTTTTCCCCCATTTGAAAGGGTGATGAGTCGAGTTTCCTCGGTGCTGGTTCCAATGGATAGATAAAGGTCATTGTGTGTATCTGGCAAGCGATCCGTCATCGGTATGCGCGTTTCACCCCTGCGGCTCACGAGGTGAACTAATCCGTTCTTTTCACGGATTACGATAAAGTCGCGCGTCCCCACTGTGAAGTGTTGAGGTTGTCGTAGCACTGGTGATTCGGTCTGAGGGAATTCCCAGCCCGTCACTTCTGTCCCTTCTTTGGAGTAATTGTACACTCGATTTCCGCATGGAATGATGAAGCGATAGTTTTTCACGCGGTCGTAGTCGAAAACAGCCATCGGGCCTGTGGCCGACTGTGGTAAAGCCACTGGGAAAGGGGCTACATCATTTCCATTCCTGTCAATAATGTAAAGGAAGCGCGCCGTATTGAAAGTCAGTTGCAGCTTGTTGTTTCTGAACAAGTCGACTTGTTCAATCTCTCCGAGAATGGGTCCGTCAAGCTGCTTAGTCCACAGAACCTCTCCGCCGTGATCAATAAGGTAGAGCTTGTGGCTTTCATCTTGGACGACAATCTCATTTTTCTGTGTGTAGTGGTTCTTTACGAGTTGTGGTCTGCCCAACACCTGCCCATTAAGCGGAAGGGCCCATAGTTGCTTGGCTTCTGGAGTGTATTCTTCTTGATGACGAATGTAGATATGCGAATAGCTCACGTTTCCATCTACCTTGTATTGAGTGATAGTCCAGGCAATTCTGGCGAGCTGTTCTGCGTATTCGTCCAATTCGCGTGCATCTACTGCTTCTACTAAACGGCGAACAAGACCCACAGCCCCTGGATTTTTATGCAGCACGCGAATGTGTGCATTGCTAGGCAATTCATCAATGGCATCATTGAAACCACTCTGCGAAGGCAGTGTTCTTCCGTCAATTAAATCGTTGATGAGCCCTTTGAGCGTAAGTAGATTATTCCCGAAGAGAACGTACCCATTGTGAATGGTGTAATACGGACTTGTCATGTCCTTAAAAATCCTTCCGTAACCTAAGAGTAGGAGGTTGTTGAAGTTGGATTTGTAGATGATGTAGTTACGGTGATTCTCTACGAAATCAGGATCAGCTTGTACGGATAGGCATTCGATGGCGTACCCTTCATCTCTGGTTTTGATGTAAGCTATTCGTGGTTGAGCAACGGCATCGGGCGAAGTTTCTAAGGAAATCAGCCCGAAAGATTCGCTCCCCCAAGCGTACAATACGTCTTGAAGGTTGAAATCGAGTTGATCAATCTGTTGTTGGAACAATCGCAGGCGGTCACTTCGTCTCAGGTACTCCGTGTAGTTACGCTGATACTGTGCGAAGCTCCCCATATTAATCATTACGGCTTGTGCAGTGTTGTAGGGTAATAGGGACTGTGCGTCAAAATTGCCGCCTCGGTTTTCATCAAAACAGCTCAGCCAACTATTCGAACTGTCGGCATTTAGGTGAACTCCGCTATACATCCAACCATCTACTTCTGGGTCGAAATCATAGGCTGCCCAAGTGCCCATATTTCCGAAGTAGTTAAGCGGGGCTTTGGGGAAAACGTATCCCAACATTCCTGAGATTTCCTCGAAGTTGATGAGAATATTAAGCGGGTCTTTGATGTTCGTTGTGCGGAGAACGGTCTTAAAGTCTTCGTCTTCTTGAAGGTTGTGCCCAGACTCAAGCTGACGAATGGCTTCTTCCACCAAACGCTTACTGCTTGAGAGAAGATTGACCTTCTGATAAGTGGTAGAATGCCATTCTTGGTCTCCTTGATTTGCAGTATAAATGGTGGCTCCAGAATAGGTTCTGGAGTTCCATTCTATATTCTGAGGTAGAGAGTCTACACCCGTGGAATTCGCTGCAAACAGAAGATCATACGATTCAGCTCCACTTGCGTGGGCAGCTACCCAGAACGTATTGTAGCTGGCGGGTAGGATAGTTGTCCAATCTTTAAAATCCTGTAGGAAACTCAGTGTATCCAACTCCTGAAAAATGGCACTTCTAGACAAGTCCGTTGCTAGTTCTTCTAGGTCGTTCACTCGAATAACCACCGCACTTCGAATAGGCAGGGCCTCAATGGCTTCGCCAACTTTCGGTTGATTGTCGCAAGAAATCAGAAGAAATTGACTCAACAGTAAGATGCAGACGAGCAGAGAGCTCCGAAAACGCTGGAACATAGGTTCAGGTATATTTTCATCAAAAGTAGGAATTTGATGATAAGAAAGGTAGGGTAGGAGCATCTTGAATTGAGCCGATGTTTCCACTTTTTATGATCACAAATCTAACTTGAGTTGCTTTGGTAAAAGTTGAAAACTGAGTCGGTGTATTGGACTTACACCATGCTCTTTGATCCCGTTCCGATGTTCCGCGGTTGGGTATCCCACATTCTTATCCCATCGGTAATAGGGCCATTTCTCATGAGCTCCTTTCATAATGGCATCACGCTCGGTTTTGGCTAAAACGGATGCGGCTGCAATGGACAACATTTTTCCATCGCCCTTCACAACGCATTCAAAGGGCACATCTTCGTAGGGAGTAAAACGATTACCATCTACAAATAGAAATTCTGGTTGCGATTTCAATTGTTTCAATGCTCGATGCATAGCTTCAAAGGAGGCATTGAGAATATTCATCTCATCAATTTCCTCTGGAGAGCACGAGCCAATCGCCCATGCGGTGGCTTGATCCATGATTTGGGATCTCAACTCATTGCGCTTTTTCTCGGTGAGCTTTTTTGAGTCGTTGAGATGCGGCAAGTTCACTTGGTCGGGCAAGATTACGGCCGCGGCGATAACTGGTCCAGCTAGGCAGCCTCGGCCTACTTCATCACAACCAGCTTCAAGTCTACCGGCAACTCGATTTCCTTCAAGCAGATTCACTCCGAAAGCGTTTTCTCGATGTTTTGCCAAAGCACTAAAGCTGATTTATCCCAGTTGAAGAACTCGGCTCTTTTAAGTCCCTTCTCTATCCATTTCTTGCGCACTTCAGGTTGCTCAACATTCATCATTTCTACGGCCCATTGATCGGTTTCTGTCGGTGAGACAAGGATGGCTGCATCGCCCGCAATTTCCGGCATGCATGAATAGTTGGAACTGATCACTGGTGTGCCTGCGGCCATGGCTTCAACAATGGGAATTCCAAAACCTTCGAAAAGGGAGGGGAAGAGTAGAGCGGATGCGTTAGAGAGAATGGCGTTGAGTTCCTCGCTATGCTTTCTTCCTATAAAATGAATACTAGAGCGATAGGGCGATTCACTAAGTACGCGTTCGAGTTCATCATCCGCGTGCATATGAGTTCCAACAAAAACCAAATCGGACTTACCACCTGAGAGTCGATATTTCGAAAATGCCCGAACCGCTGTAGAAAGATTCTTTCTTGGGTTGATAGCTCCCACACTAACAAAGTAATCCTCGCACTGCAAAGTAGTTTCAACTTGTTGCATTGGCACGAAGTGAGATTGAGGAGCATTGTAAACTACATCTAGTTTGTCCTCCGGAATATCCCATGTTCTCTGAAGGTCGTCGGCCGTTGTTTGACTTACACAAACAATTCGGTTGGCGCTCCGAGCATATTCAACCATGTTTTTTTGAAACCATGAAACCACATGGTTGGGAAACCATTCAGGATGATGCTCAAAATTCAAATCGTGCACGGCTAGGAGCTGCTTTCCATTCCACCCACGTGCACCCATTCCATCCGGTGAAAAATACAGATCGGGTTTAATCCTTCGAAGCTTCGCAGGTACGGCAATGTGGTTCCAAATAGACCACAATCTTGGATGCCTTGCTGGTGGGAAAACGTTATGAAACACCACATTGCTTCCATATTTGAAAACCACATCTGGCTTTCGATCAAACAGGAAATGGAATTCCACTTCGGGATGGTTTTCCACGAGCCGTTTAACCAGGGAATGGGTAAACCAACCTGTCCCTTCCAGTTTGTCTTTTAGTAACCAACGTGTGTTGATGGCGATTTTCATCGTTCAAAAGTATTAAAAACTCTTCCCTCACGTTCCCGCTACATCCTTACTTTTGCCCTGAATGATAGACAAAGTACAACAGCGTATTAGTCGAGTCCGCCAAGATGGCCGGTTGATGGAGCTTTTAAAGGGCTCTGGACTGGTGCTCATCTTCAAAATCCTTGGTGCACTCAGTGGTTATCTATTTACCATTCTTGTATTTCGCCATGCCGGGAAGGACGGCTACGGCGTTTTTGAGATGGGGTTCACCGCATTAATGATCATCACGGTTTTTTCGCGCTTGGGCTTGGAGAGCGCCATGGTTAAGTATGTTTCGGGATATGTGGTTAAAGGCGAGCACGGTAAGGTGGTGAGACTGTATCTTCTGTCTGCCCTAGTAATTGTAGTGGTCAGCTTGATTGCTGCCTTTGGACTTTTTGCCAGTGCCGATGCCTTGTCCGATTTTTTTCACAGTTCAGAGCTCGATTTGGCCTTTAAAGCAATGGCTTATGTAATTCCTCCATTTGCCTTACTTCAGCTGAATGCTGAAACTCTTAGAGGATTGAAACGCATGAGCGATTTCTCATTGCTTCAAAATGGGTCGCTGATGATTTTGGCGGTAGTCTTTTTTCTGATATACAAAGGAGATTACCCTTCGGGACATGATGCAATTCGCAGCTTTGGTTATGGTGTATATGTGTTGCTGATTCTTAGTTTTTTCATGTTGCTTCGAAGGAGAAGAACCGACCTAGATAAGGCCGCTTCACAGAGTATTGACTTCAGAGGAGTTCTTAAGACTGCGATACCAATGTTGGTTTCGGGGTCACTTTTCCTAGTGATGAGCTGGACCGACACCTTGATGGTCGGTTACTTCATGACGGATGCAGATGTAGGTTTATATCGATTTGTGTTCAAAATGGCCACGTTGATTACTTTTTCTCAATTTGCGGTGAACAGCATTGCAGCTCCAATGATCAGTGGGTTCTCTACAAAGAATGATACCAAGGGATTACGAAGTATCATTCATCAGATTGCTTGGATAAACCTATTGCTTAGTTTGCCCATATTCCTAGTGTTCACTTTTTTTCCAACTTGGGTGCTGGAAACAGCAGGTGAAGGGGATATGCAAGGAGGAGTGTTGACCCTTCAAATTCTGGCCATTGGTCAGGTTGTAAACGCTCTGTGTGGTCCCGTGATGTACACCTTGAATATGTCCGGCTATGAGAAGGACACCCAGCGCATCATGCTTTGGACTGCCGCCTTGAACTTTGTGGCCAATGCTTTATTAATACCGCGGATGGGGATTCTTGGAGCTGCTATTGCCACTACAGGTGCAATGGTTTTGTGGAATGTAGCTGCAGGATTTAAGGTGTTTCGATATTTCCAGATTATATCTTTGCCTATACCATGGCGATGGAGAATGAAATAAATCCGGGCAGAGTATTCCTGATTGGAGCGGCAAAGTGTGGAACAACCACTTTGGATGCCATGCTTAGAATGCACCCTGAGGTGTATATGAGCCCGATTAAAGAGCCTAATTATTTTTCTACCGATATCAATCCTAGAAACTTCAGCAATGCGTATCGCGCGAGATCAATGGTAAATCTTAATTCCTATTTTTCTCAAAGTCCTCTGCCTGAGCGTCACCTAGACTTCGTGCGTGACCCAAATCAGTATCGAATGCTTTTTGAAGGAGGTGCAAAATGCAAATGGCTTGGCGAGAGCAGCACATCTTATTTGTACAGTAAGGAGGCGCCTCAGCAGGTCTTCAATCAGTATCCAGAGGCATCCATTATTGTTTGTTTGAGAGATCCGGTAGACCGGTTGAAATCTCATTTGAAAATGGCCCTGCAAGAGGGTTATATAGCCGAAGCTGGCGACGAAGCCATTGAAAGCGATATGGATCGAACAACCAAAGGGTGGGGGATAAGTGAGCTCTTTCTTGAACTTGGACGATTTGGGGAGCAGTTGGAAAGATGGCTAGCCGTTTGGCCAAAGGAGCGCATCCACTTTGTGTTTTTTGAGGAATTGAAAACGGATCAAGAAAAAGTATGGCGTGAGCTCTGCTCTTTTCTGAATGTTGCGATATTTGCGCTCGATACGGAAGTCCATTCCAATGCAGGTAGTGTGCCGAAGTATCCAAAACTGAATTCAATTTTGAAGGGATCCCAAGGTCTTCGTGCTATAAAGGATAGCCTTCCTGAATCGCTCAAGAATCGATTCAAAAAACACTGGCAAGACTCAACTACTGAAATAAACATTGACGAAAGGCGTTGGCGAGAGTATTATAAGCCCGACATCCAAAAGCTTGAACAACTCTTGTATAGGTCTTTCAATCATTGGAAATAATCTAATCTACAATGGAATATCAATCTACTAACCTGATCGCATTTCTTTATAAGTGGCGCAAACCGCTACTGATACTACCTTTAGCGGCAGGTGTTTTGGCAGCCGTTTTTTCGTCTCCAACATTCATTGCTCCACGATATCAATCAACCGTGATTGTGTTTCCATCCACTACAAACTCGGTTTCTAAGGCCATTTTACCTCAAACAGGTTACGCCGATGAAGATATTCTGGAGTTCGGTGCAGAGGAAGAAGCGGAGCAGCTCCTCCAAATTTTGAATTCTGATGAAATCAGGGATACGATGGTAGAACGCTACAATTTGATGGAGCACTACGACATTGACCCTGAGAGTCCGTATAAGTTTACCGAGTTAAGAGAGACCTTTTCTGACAATGTTGAATTCAGAAGAACGGAGTTTATGTCGGTTGAAATTTCGGTACTCGACGAAGATCCGCAGATGGCTGCTGATATTGCCAATGACATTAGCAAGCTACTAGACCGCGTGAAGCATCGAATTCAAAGAGAGCGTGCCTATATCGGGTTACAGATTGTTCAAGGATCTTATGATCAAATCAAGCAAGAGTCCAAAACGCTAGAAGAGGGCCTTAAGGCATTGCGCCAAAAGGGCGTTCACGATTATGAATCTCAAGCAGCTGTTTATTCTGAGCAGCTTGCAACCGCCATTGTAGAAAGAGGCGCCAATCACTCCAGCACACGAGCCTTGGAATACAAACTCGATACTCTGGCCAAATATGGTGGTCGTTATGTGGATATGCGAGATGAGCTCCAGTTGCTAAAGGAGGAAGAGATAAAAATCAAGACAAAACTCGATCAGGCCAAGGTGGATTACAACCAGAACCTACCAGCTACATTTAAAGTGAATGAGGCCTATCCGGCAGAAAAGAAAACATATCCTGTTCGTTCACTGCTTGTACTTATCACCATGATGGGGACGTTCGTGGGCACACTCGTTTTGATTCTTGCTCTCACCGCTTACAAAGACGCACGAAGTAAGGCAGCCTAAGGTGAGCACTCGCTGGCAGAACGGAATCATATATGGCGGAAGCGCGCTTTTCATAGCGATTAACGTTTTGGCCTTGGTTACGGAGACGTATCTCCTCATGGCTATTCCATTTGGCCTTGCGGTGGCTGCGGCGGCTTTTTTGTCGCTAGATAAGCTTATGCTTTTCGTGGTTTTTGCCACGCCATTGTCCATCACGCTAACTTATAAATCCTTCAATGTTGGATTGAGCATGCCAACAGAGCCGCTGTTAGCCGGTATCACAGGACTATTGCTTTTTCGATTTATACAGAATGGGAAGCTAGATTTGAAGGTGATTCGTCATCCTTTGAGTGTATCCATATTGGCGACCATTGTATGGATGGTATTTACGACTATTACAAGTGAGAGACCTGAAGTGTCCATTAAGTATGTGATTGCTCGTATTTGGTTCGTTGTTCCGTTCTTTTATTTACTAATCCAAATTTTCAAGGACGAGCGGAAGATCCGATGGTTTTATTGGTTGTTCTTGGTTCCGTTATGTGTTGCAGGTATCTATACGATGGTGATCCACTCACAGTATGGCTTCAGTAAAGAAACCTCTGTGTGGGTGATGTTTCCATTATTTAAGGAGCATACGAGCTATGGGGCCGTTTTGGCTATGTACTTCCCGATAAGTGTATACTTTGTGTTGCGCAAGGATGTTTTATGGGTACGAGGAGTGGCCTTCTTTTTATTTCTCGTTCTGACTGCAGCCATTGTACTCTCCTTTACCCGTGCAGCGTGGATCAGTATTGTGGCCGCCGGGTTTGTTTGGTTGTTGATCAGATATAGAGTGAATTTTACCGCATTGGTATTGGTCGCACTCATCGGATTGGGGATGACATATTCTTATCGTCAGGAAATCTTTAGTCAACTTGAGCAGAACCAACAGGTATCCTCGGATGATTTGGGAGAACACGTACAATCGATATCCAACGTGAGTACTGACGCTTCTAACATGGAGCGGATAAATCGCTGGACGAGCGCATTTAGGATGTGGCGAGAGAGGCCGCACATGGGTTGGGGTCCTGGAGTGTATATGTTTGAATATGCACCCTTTCAAAAACCCCACGAGAAGACCATTATCTCCACCAATGCTGGAAACCGAGGAAACGCCCACAGTGAGTACATTGGTCCATTAGCTGAAATGGGATGGCCCGGACTATTACTCGTTCTGGTTTTTGTCACATTATTGATGGTTTATGGCATACGAGCCTATAGGCGAGCCAAGGATGATGACACGGCTTATATGGCTATTTGCGCCATGCTCGGTTTGGTCACCTATTTTACTCATGGTTTTTTGAACAACTTTTTGGACATGGATAAAGCCGCTGCTCCGGTGTTTGGTTTCGCCGCGGTCATTGTGGCTATCGACTTGTTTTATAGGTATTCAAGCGGTTCCCGGCAGCGTTAGTCGAGGATTTCCTTCGGTTAATTAATAGAGGTCAACCTCCTGTAAATGTTGACTTTTTAACACCAAGGACTGGTAGAATCGTTGCATTTGTAGTTTTTTCTCCTCAAATTAGGCTCACGTTTAACACAAATTTTACCTACATGAGAAGCAATGCTACACTGTTAAGTGTGCTGCTTTTGATGCTATTCTCGTATTCGGGCTTTGCCCAAAATGCGGTGGGTGGTATCGTAAAGTCAGCCGACACGGGGGAACCCCTTCCCTCAGTTGCAGTGACAGAAAAGGGCACCGATAATGCGGTGGCTACGAACATCGATGGAGCATTCGAAATTCAAGTTGCTGATGGAGCAACCTTGGTATTCGAAATCTTCGGTAGCGAACCCAAGGAAGTCGCTGTTGGCAACAATGATTTCTTAGTTGTTGAGCTGGAGCCGAACACCAGCGAATTGGATGAGGTTGTTGTAACCGGTCAGGGTATCGGTATCAACAAGCGTCGTATTTCTACGACTATCCAATCAATCGACGCTAAGGATATTGAAAGAGTGCCTTCGGTTCAGCTGGATCAGCTGATTCAATCGAAGCTGCCTAATGCTCAAATTAGAATGAGCTCAGGTCAGCCAGGTACGGCGTCCATCATTCGTTCAAGAGGTCCGGTTTCAGCACTCATCAATACCACTCCGGTGATTTTTATTGATGGTGTGCGTGTGGACAACTTGAATTCCAACCCTGAGTTGGGTATTTCTACAGGTGGTGCTCAATCTTCAGCAATCGCGGATATTCCGATGGAGTCCATTGAGCGTATCGAGTACATTCCGGGTGGTGCGGCTACCACTCTTTATGGTGCAGATGCAGCGAATGGTGTTCTTCAGATTTTCACCAAGCGTGGTAATGGCGGTGAGAATCAGGTTGACTTTGAAGCGCAAATTGGTGCGATTTCAGGTACGCGTGATTTCTTGAAGTTCCAGCGCACAGGCGACATCCTCTACGAACCAGGTTTGCTTCAGCAGTACCGTGTTGGTTTCGGTGGAGGTACCCGTAACTTTAACTATCAGTTTAGCGGTAGCCTTTATGAAGATGACAGTTTTAACGATTTGAACACACAGGTTCGTCGTAATCTTCGTCTCTCTATCTTCTCACAAGTAACAACTCGTTTGAGCTACAGCGCGTCATTTGCGTATTCAAACTTGGAGTTCAATCGTGACTACAACGCCAATACGGCTTTTGCTCGTTTCGGAAACTTAGAAGGTGGCCAGTATGGTGATATTGACGCAATGAGTCAAGCCGATGCTGACGCACTTCAAGAGCAACTTCAATTGGAAGGTGAGCTAACGGATATCACAGAAAAGATTAACCGCTTCCAATTCTCGAACAACTTCCGCTACAACATCTCTACGAACCTTGCCGCTTCATTTGATTTAGGTATGGACTATCGTACTTCTGTACAGCGCGAAGTAGCAACGAACGCCATGCAAATTGCTAAGGGATTCTTCCCTGACGGAACTACTGATCAAGGTTACATTATTGATTCCGATCGTGATTTCGGTGTGGTTTCAGGTAACTTGAACTTGCAGCACAACGCTGAAGCAGGTGATTTCTCATTTGTGACATTGGTGGGTGGCCAGTTCTTCCGTGAGCAGGATGTTCAGCAAGCCATTACAGCCCTTCAGGTTACTGATGGTTCAATTAGTATCAACAACAGTGCAAGCCAGCAGGCTCAGGACTTTTATTCAGTTGTAACATCGTATGGTGTTTATGTAAACGAGAACTTGGGTTATCAGAACAAATTGTTCCTTGACTTAGGACTTCGTTTAGACGGGAACTCTGCCTTTGGTGAGTCAGTTGGTTTGATTCCACTTCCTAAAGTAGGTGGTTCCTACATCGTTTCTGAAGAAGCCTTCTTTAGAGATGCATTTGACCAGAACACCTGGAGCTCTTTGAAGCTTCGTGCTAACTACGGTGAGTCTTCAATCTTCCCACGTGCCTTCGCTAATGAATTGACATTTGCTGCAGCACCATACTTGGGAGGATCAACATTCGACTTCCAGAATCCAGGCAACGATCAGCTTCAGTCTGAGATTGCTAAAACTTGGGAAGTTGGCGCCGACATGGGCTTCTGGGACAACCGCGTTCGTGCGGGTGTGACCTATTACAACACTACAACGGAAGGAGCTCTCTTTACACCACCAGCTAACCCATCTTCTGGTCAGCGTGCACAACTACAGAACGTAGGTGAGATCAGCAACAAAGGTTGGGAAGTTAACTTGGGTGTAGATGTATTGCGCTCTGAAATGCACCGCTTAACGGTTAATGCCAGCTACAACTATAACGAGAACTTGGTTGTAAGTACCGGTGGAACTCCTGAGTTCGCCGTGGGTGGATTTACTTTCCTGGGCGCCTTTGTTAAAGAAGGACAACCACTTGGATACTTGCGGGGAACGAAGGGAACGGTTAACCCAGATGGTACAGTTGACTTCGAGCAGAATGCCTTCCTTGGTACGACGTTCGCACCAACTTTCGGTACCTTCTCCATTCTTTACACATATAACAACAAGTTGACCTTCAGCTTGGCTGGTGATTATCAGTACGGCGGCCAAGGTGTGAACGTTGATGACGTTCTTCGCTTCTTCGGTGGCGTGAATGATGAAGGTCGTATTCCTGATGAGGCCCTAGCTGAGGCAGGTAGCTTCTTTGATCTTGCAGGTTACTGGGTAGAGGATGCTAACTACGTTAAGATCCGTAACATCGCTGTTTCTTATCGTCTTGACGATTATGTAGGTGGTGGATTGAAGCGTACGTCTGTTGGATTCAGCGTATTGAATCCTTTCAACTTCGTATCAAGTACGTTTGACCCTGATGTGACGGGTGCCGGAATCGCCGATCAAGGTGGATTCGGTGGAGGTGGTTTTGCCTTCGGTACGGAGTCTGCGCCAAGAATGTACATCGTGACTTTGAAATTCGGATTCTAAAACCATGTATCGTATGAAACTAACATATAAAACAGGTTTGTTCGCCGTAGCCATTGCACTGGCAAGTTGCGAGGCAGCAGACCCATTTGAAACCGTTAACCCCAACATTGGGCAAGATGACGTAATTGGTGTTGCCAACTCGTCCTTATCCTGGAAAGCTGGTTTAGATCGTCAGATGGCGATTACATTTAACCAGATTGGAGTGATTTCTGAAATCGCTTCGGATAACTACGATAACATCAATACTTTTTACAACCAGTTCTTGGATGACTTTACCATCCAATGGCAGGACAACGATATCAATGTCGCACACCGCGGAATTGGTCGTTTGAGAGAGAAAGCACTATTTGGATTGAATGAAGTAGGTCCAAATGATCCAGCGGGATATTCAGATGCTACCAAAGCTGAATATTATTTCTACTTGGGTATTTCTTATCTATATGCAGGTGAGTTCTATAATGAACTTCCACAAACGGATAAGGGTCCTTTGGTTGGACGCACTGGTAATTTGAACAGCGCTGTTCAAGCTTTCACCGATGCACTTACGGCAGATCCTACTCACGTTGGAGCTTTGTTAGCACGAGCGCGCGCACACTATCACCTTGGTGACCGTGTTAACGCTGTTGCTGATGCAAATGCTGCATTGACTGCTGATCCTGATTACGTGCGTTTCATTGAGTTTGATCCAGTGAACTCTTCAGGTAACAATAATGGATTCGACTACACGAAGAACAACATGCAACTTGCTTTGCAGGAGCGCGGTGGTTTTGATGACCTCCAGCCGCTTCCAACTTTAGACTTCTTGGATCCAAAAGTGTACTCGATCTCTGGATCACAGGATTCACCAATTCCATTGGTTAAGGCTGAAGAGGCATACTTGATTATCGCTGAGGCAGCAATCGCTGATGGAGATCCGACTGCAGCTGAAACAGCGTTGCATAGTCTATTGGATTTGATCAATAGCCGTCCGCTCAACACATTTGATGATTCTACAGAGGATCGTCACGAAAGAGCACCGGGTTCACGTCCTGACACTACAGCTGCTGTAGTCAATGGTCGCGCTGGTCTTGTGCTGAATCGTAAGGCAGGAAACGTAACTGTTCCGGCTGTTTCAGGTACGTCTGCAGATTCTGCAGAGGTAACTGCCGCTTCAGGTGCTGGTGAAGAAGCTTTCTTGACCTTCCTTTATCGCGTGCGTCAAGAGGTGTTTATCGCTGAAGGTCGTCGCTTTATGGACATGGGCTTGAGCTATGTGATTTCTGAAGTTGAAGCACTTCAGAATGAGAACATTGGCGCAGATCACCCTTCAACCATTAGCAACCTGCCTGCTTTCTTGACTAACATTGCTGGTGAAGCAGATGAGATTGACTACGATGAGACTACATTCGTTTGTACGGTAACGCACGACGTGAATGCCATTATCGCAGCGAACCGAACTTCTGATGAAGTGTGCCCATTCCATTAATGAGCAAATAGGGCAACTATAGTTGCCATTTCAACAGAAAGCCGTTCCTCACCCGGGGAGCGGCTTTTTTTTATGGCTTAAAAGCTATGATGTCTGCCTCGTTATTCTGAAGAAGAACAACTTACTTCAAACGTTCCAAGAGGTTAGGAACTTCTTTGAGAGCTGCGATTTCGCGGTACTTTTTACGAGCTTCTTCGGCAGGGCTTCCGAAGTAGGTCTTGTTTGGCTCGAGGGTTTTAGCCACTCCGGATTGTGCATATACGGTACTTCCTTTTCCCAGTGTAATCCCGCTAATGACACCCACTTGTCCCCATAAGGTAACGTGGTCTTCTACAATAACACATCCCGCAATTCCCACTTGAGAGGCGAATAGACAATGCTTGCCTATTTGTGTGTCGTGGCCTATTTGAACGTTGTTGTCGATCTTAGTCCCCTCACCAATAATGGTCGTTCCAGATACCCCTTTATCAATCGTGCAGTTCGCTCCAATTTCAACTTTATCATCGATTCGGATATCGCCGCCACTTTCAAGTCGATCGAAACCATCGGGACGTTTTTTGTAGTAGAAGGCATTAGCCCCTAGCACAGTACCCGCATGGAGAGTTACATCATCTCCAATTGCGCAATTGCCATAAATCGAAACATTGCTGTGGATGATACAATTGTTGCCAATGCGCACATTCGGACCAATAAAGCAACCTGGTTGGATGATAGTATTTTCTCCAATCACGGCATCATTGGCTATCGCAGCTGACGATGCGTAAAATGGTCGGTAAAACCTTGTGATTTTATTGAAGTCCCTGAAAGGATCGTCACTTACAATTAGGCCTTTACCCTTGGGGGCTTCAACCGCTTTGTTAATCAGAATGGTGGTAGCTGCTGAATTGAGTGCTTTGTCGTAGTACTTTGGATGGTCTACGAATACAAGATCACCAGCTTCAACCACGTGAATCTCGTTAATACCAAGCACCAAGTGTTCGGGGTCGCCCACAAAATCACAACCTAACCAATCTGCTAGTTCACCTAGTTTCTGAGCTTCAGGAAACTTCATTATTCCTTTGCGCGTTCTTTGTATGACCCTGTTGTTGTGTCTACCACAATTTTTTCTCCTTCTTCAATGAAAAGTGGTACACGTACTTCAGCTCCTGTCTCGAGCTTTGCCGGTTTGGTGGCATTCGTCGCAGTATTTCCCTTTACTCCTGGCTCGCTGTAGGTGATTTCCAGCACCACTGTAGCCGGAAGCTCGCAGCTCAATGGACGTTCCTCGTCAGCGTGGTATAGAATGCTCGTCTCCATTCCATCTTTCAAGAACTCGGGAGCGTTAATCAAGTCTTTTTGAAGAGTGATTTGCTCATAGGTCTCCATGTTCATGAAATGATACCCATCAGGATCATTATAAAGGAATTGGTAGTTCCGATTTTCCACACGGATTTCTTCAATTTTCGTCCCGGCCGGAAATGTGTGCTCGAGCATTCTTCCCGTATTGAGGTTTCGCATTTTTGTTCGAACGAATGCGTTCCCTTTTCCAGGTTTAACATGAAGAAATTCTACGATTTGAAATGGCTCGTTGTTATAGTCGAGGCACATTCCATTGCGGATATCTGAAGTACTGGCCATAATGTCAATTTGAACCGCTAAAATAGGGGTTTTCATCAGACTGACTCAAGGTGGCTTCAATCAAAAATTAATGTTATCACTACTTCGGCTAGGGATGTTGCAGATTGGGAGAGCTGATAGGGGATGAACCCACCCTTCCCCAGTCTCAAGTTATGAATTGGAATCTTTCTGTTCTGATTCTCACCACAAATAAGATTCGATTGTATCCGGATGTTTTACAACTTCAATCGTTCAGCTTGGATAATTTTGCGATGGTGGGTGGCTGGAGGCCGGCCCCTTTGGAAAGAATATCAGCCCATCGAGATTGTGCTGGAACAACCGATTACTCCACCAGGTCCCTCGACAAATCTATCTCGTAAACGTAGAACTGCTCTCCTGAAATGGAAGGAGATGAATCAAAATCCAATTTCCGCGGATCAAGTACGGTTTTCCACTCATTCCCGACTCGAACAAAATGCTCGTGCATCATTTTCGGGGTAATGAGTATTACTTTCTCCCCACCAAAATGTTCGATAAGACGAGCACGTAACATTCTTGGGTTTAGGTTAGTTTGACTTTCAGCAGACCAGATGAGGTGATTCATTACTGTGTCCATTGCAGGGAGAAAGTATGGCTGGTCTGTTTTTAGGCTAATGGCGGCGACTCTGTTTTCTGGAAAAACGGCAACATTACTTGCAGGGATTTTATGTTCCATAAGGAAATCAGCTACGCGATATGCGTTTGAGTAACGAGTGTCATAGGGTCTGGTGATTTCGATGAATACATGCGTAATTCCGGCCAGTACCTGTCCCACAATCAATACCGTAATAAGTTTAGAGGTCCACAGTGCTTTGATCTCAGCATTTCTTTTTTCACCAAACTGGAATAAGAGAAACAAGATCCAAATGTGAATCAAGTGGCGTGGGAAGCCATAAACTTTAACGCTACAGAATACGATGATTAAGATCGTCACTCCTAAGAATATCCAACTCGCGCGTTGCAACCCCACCTTCCGTAGGTTTAATGCAAGCGCGATGGGTAGAATAAAACCAATAACCTCAAACAAGCTGCGGACGATACCAGCAATCAATACACCGTCAAAGATGAATGGGAGGGTCAAACTCGCTCCTATTGTTAGAAAAGTATCTGCAAATGTAGAATCAGACGAGAAGTGCCATCCGCTTGCAAAACCACCACTTTCAGGAGGTGTGAATTGGTAGATGAGCGTGGATCCCCAAAGAAGTCCTACAGGAATCATCCAATACCATTGTCTATTTCGCGGTTGATCTAAGAAGAACTTTAATCCAATGGCCGCGCTCAATAGAGCCGCAAAGAAGTTGGCTTGAACGGCTAAAAGTAGAAGAATAAAGGAGAAGATTGGTTTAGACTTCCAAAGGTGGACTGCCCCAAACAAGAGTAAGATACCTATGGCGTAATCGCGATAAATAATCGCATACTCAAAGATGAAGTAATAGGAAAAAGGCAAGCTCCATTTAATGGCATTTGGCCATCGACTTTTAAAGACAATCAAAGCATTCGTTCCAGCTGCTATGCCCCCATGAATCCAAGGAATCAAATTTGCACCAAAAACCTTGATGATCGCAAACCATAGAATGGGATGACCCTCCCACCTGATGCGCTGAATCAGATCCCACCATCCAACCGAATCGGTAACGATATTCACGGCCTGAGCTTCATCACGCCACGGTTCATGGAAGTAGACCCCAACGAAAATGAGTAGGGCAGATGAAACCCAAAAGAACCAATTCAGCTTATTCGAAGTGGAAGTACTCACTTCCTCAAGTTAACTTCCTTTGTGCAAAGGGCAATTTCTCTTGACTGATGATTGGATCCTACAAATAGGATTCGGTCTTGTACATGTTCCGAAAGTAGCGTTTCAAACCACTTTATTCCCTTTTCGTCAAGGTTAGAAGTTGGCTCGTCCAGAAGCAGGACGGGAGAGTCGGAGAGAATGGCAAGGGCCAAGCGAACTCGTTGACGCATTCCTGAGCTGAAAGTGCTAATAGGGCGATGAGCGAAGTCCTCTAATCGAGTGGCCGAAACGATGTTCGAATCGGACATACCGTTAATCCATCCTCTAAACCTGCTCTGAAATTGCACGAGTTCATGCAGGTTGAATTCTTCGATAAGCTCGGTATAAGGCCCTGCAAAAGCCACCATTCGCATGTACTTTGAGATGGGGATTTCCGATTTATCCCGGACGATTAACTGGCCTTCTGTAAGGGTTAAACTCCCAGAGATAACTTTGAGCAAAGTGCTCTTGCCGGACCCGTTTCCACCTAGCACCGCAATGCGATCTCCGTTGGAGAAAGTTTCAGAAATGTTGCGGAAAATATAATGGCGTTCAAAGCGCTTCCCGATGCCGACTAACTCAACCTCCATTGCGGGTTAAACTGAAGCCCTTCATTATCCCTTGTTGCGATTCTCTAATGAAGGTCAAGATTTCGTCGCGCTCCCTGGTAGCTTCAAAGTCAGCTTCAATTATTTCGGCTGCCTGACTCACATTGTAATTCTTTTGAAAGAGAATGCGATAAATATTCTGAATTTCGTTGATTTTGTCGTTCTCGTAACCTCGCCGGCGCAGTCCAATACTGTTGATGCCAGCATAAGAAATGGGTTCCTTTGCAGCCTTTACATACGGAGGCACATCCTTGCGCACCAAGGACCCACCACCAACAAATGCATGCTTGCCAATTTTCGTGAATTGTTGAACGGCGGATAATCCCCCTAAGATGGCATATTCGCCCATTTCAACGTGCCCCGCAAGCGCGCATCCATTCACGATAATAGCATGATCACCCACAATACAATCATGTGCAATGTGGCTATAGGCTTGAAGGAGGCAGTGTTTCCCCACCACGGTTTTGCCCGCAGCCTTGGTCCCACGGTTAATGGTTACACATTCGCGAATAATCGTTCCATCACCAACTTCTGCAGTCGTGTCTTCTCCTTCAAACTTTAAGTCTTGAGGGATAGCTGAGATTACGGCTCCTGGGAAAATCCGACAGTTTTTTCCGATTCGCGCGCCTTCCATGATGGTTACGTTACTCCCTATCCATGTTCCCTCACCAATTTCCACATTTTTGTGAATGGTAGTGAAAGGTTCAATCACTACGGTATCGGCAATCTTTGCGGATGGATGGACGTATGCTAAAGGTTGATTCATCTTACTTTTCTTTGGTAATCTGAGCCATCAAACTGGCTTCTGTAACGAGCTGATCGCCCACAAAGCACTGTCCGTGCATTTGAACGATACCACGGCGAATAGGCTCGGTAAGTTCTAATTTGAAGGTCAGCACATCGCCAGGCATAACCTTCTTCTTAAACTTGACCCCATCGATTTTCAAAAAGAAGGTCAAGTAGTTTTCTGGATCGGGAACGGTGCTCAGGGCCAAAATGCCTCCTACTTGCGCCATTGCCTCTACTTGTAATACACCAGGCATAACAGGAGCGCCAGGGAAATGACCTACGAAGTAAGGCTCGTTCATAGTTACCGCCTTCATACCCACAACGTGGTTTTTCGACAACTCTAGAATTCTATCCACTAACAAGAAAGGGGGACGGTGTGGTAAGCGCTTCATGATTTCGGTAACCTCATATACGGGAGGAACACTCAAATCAATTCTAGGTGCTTTCGGTTTAGCGTCATCTTTCTTAATCAGCTGCTGAAGCATTTTTGCGAACTCTGTATTGGCCTTATGTCCTGGTTTAGTCGCGATGATTCTTCCTCGAATTGGTCGCCCCGCTAGCGCCAAATCACCAATCACATCAAGCAATTTGTGACGAGCCGCTTCATTCGGGAAATGTAAATCCAAGTTGTCGAGAATTCCATTTGGCTTCACCTTCACTGAGTCCTTATCGAAGGCCTTGCGCAGTTTAGACATGGTTTCGTCGTTCACTTCTTTGTCGACGTAAACGATCGCATTGTTCAGATCGCCGCCTTTGATCAGGCCATTGTCGAGCAAGAACTCCAGTTCATGTAGGAACGAAAAAGTACGTGCAGGCGCAATTTGAGTTTCAAATTCATCAATATGATCGATGTGTGCGTTTTGACTTCCTAGTACTCTTGTTTGATAGTCTACCAGAGTTGTAACCTGATATTCATCTGAAGGCAGGGCTAAGATTTCAATATCCTCCTCCTCGTTGTAATACCGAACCACTTCGTTGATTACAAACTCCTTACGCTCCATGTCTTGTTCTTCAATCCCAACGCTTTTTATGGCTTCAACGAATGGTTTTGATGAACCGTCCAAGATTGGAGTTTCCTGAGCATTTAATTGAATCAAGCAGTTATCTATTCCCGTTCCAACGAGGGCAGCCAGAACGTGCTCAGTAGTAAAGATCTTAGCATCTCCTTGGGTAAGGGTAGTGCCGCGATCAGTGCTCACTACATTGGAGGCAAGTGCGTCGATGATAGGCTGGTTTTCTAAATCAGTACGTTGAAATTTGAAACCGTGATCTGTTGGAGCAGGGTTCAAAACGAGCTCCACATTTACTCCCGTATGTAATCCTGTTCCTGATATGTGAACCGGCGCTTTAAGCGTTTTTTGTTGGCTCATTGTTGTTGGTTTTTCTTAATCTGGTGAATGTCCTTTGCGAGGTTAGGCAAACTTCGGAACACGGCGTAGGATTTATTGTAGTCAACATAGTCAAAGGCTGGGCTGCCTTGCACTGCTTTACCGTCAGGTATATTCTTTCCAATTCCACTTTGAGCGGCAATTTTCACCCCGTCTCCAATCTTTAAGTGACCCACAATGCCAACTTGACCGCCAATCATGCAATTCTTTCCAATTTTGGTAGAACCTGCAACGCCCGATTGAGCAGCTATTACGGTATTATCACCGATTTCGACATTGTGTGCGATTTGAATGAGGTTATCCAGCTTAACTCCTTTACGGATGATAGTCGATCCCAGAGTAGCTCGGTCAATGGATGAGTTTGCTCCAATTTCAACATGATCTTCAATGATCACATTGCCAATTTGAGCCACTTTATCGTAACTGTTTTCAGAATTGGGGGCAAAACCAAATCCATCAGCTCCGATGATCGTTCCAGAATGTATCGTAACGTGATTGCCAATGACACAATCGGCGTAGATGTGCACGCCAGAGTGCACGGTACAGTTCTCCCCAATGTGTACATTTTCGCCTATCGTCACGTGCGGATGAATTTTAGTGCCTTCTCCGATATTGGCATGGTCTCCAATGTATGAGAATGCTCCCAAGTACCACTCGCTTGGCGTTTTCGCGCTATCTGAAATAAAGCTTGGTTGCTCAATGCCAGATTTATTCTGACGCATGGCATTATACATTTCCAAGAGCTTCGCAAAGGCCCCATATGCATCAGGCACTCTCAAAAGCGTTGCTGTCACCGTTTTGGTTGGCTTGAAATCCTCCGATACAATAACAATACTTGCCGTAGTAGTGTAGATGTGTTTTTCGTAGGCTGGGTTGGCAAGAAAGGAAAGAGTTCCTTCTCCACCTTCTTCAATCTTAGAAAGCTGACTCACCTTTGCTTCAGGGTTGCCGTCTACTCTTCCTTCTAAGACGTCTGCGAGTTGTTGGGCGCTAAATTCCATCCCGCCAAAAGTATGAAAAATAGCGCTTGAGTATGTTTCAAGATGCTAACTGCAACGGAGCAACTGTATCCATACAGAGAAACAAGGTTATAGCTCCTTTGGATAACAGATAAAATGTCGGGTAACTGAGCTTTGCAACGCCTTGAGATTGAGCTGGTCTGCTGCTTCTGCTACATCGCTAACTCTTCCATCTTTATATCTCAAGCGAATTTGATTGTCGCCAGCCTTGTAAATGTCATTTGAAGTGGCCTTCTCAATGATGTAATAAGAGGCCTCGTCGGTTGTGAATCCAAAAGTGCCTTGAACCCGCATGCGGATGTCGTTTACGTACGCTACATCGAAAGGCTCGCGCTGGATTTCAATTCTGAAAAGTCTTCGGTCTACAATCCTTCGGCTCAAATCACTCAATACCCGATCTTCGTGATTACACCACTCTTTAATCGCGGCCATCAAGTCAGAATCATCTAAATGTGCAAAGGTGTCGAGGAGGGTTTCACTTTTCTGAAAATCTTCTAAAGTCGGATCTTCATAAAGGAAAGTTCGCAGGGCAGTAGTTCCGTGAACCTCAATACCGTTCGCTGCAAGCTCTTTGGCGCGCTGTAGTACGTTTACTAGCATAAATTCAGCGCTCAATACGGTTTTGTGAAGATAAACTTGCCAGTACATGAGGCTTCTTGCTACGATGAATTTCTCAACAGAATAAATCCCCTTCGCGTCAACGACCAATCGGTCGTCGGCAATGTTCAACATGGTAAGAAGACGCTCTGAGTTGATGGCTCCCTCCGTAACTCCCGTGTAAAAGCTATCTCTGCGCAAATAATCCAGTCGATCCATATCGAGCTGGGAACTGATGAGCTCATGCAGGTAGCGCTTCGAATATTCGTTTCTAAAAATCTTAATGGCTAGGGTGAGTCGACCTTCGAGCGATTGATTCAAACGCTCCATAAACAATGCTGATAACTGCTCGTGGTCAACATTGCGAACAAGTGTGTGCTCCAAGGCATGCGAGAAAGGACCATGTCCAATGTCGTGCAATAGGATGGCGATATAAACGGCCTCTTCTTCAGCTTCTGTAATATCATGCCCCTTACTCCTCAGTACGCCAACTGCTCGTTGCATTAGATGCATGGCCCCAATGGCATGGTGAAAGCGGGTGTGGTATGCGCCGGGGTAAACCAGGTAGGTAAGTCCAAGTTGTGTTATTCGGCGCAATCGCTGAAAGTACGGATGCTCAATTAAGTCGAATATCAATTCACTGGGAATGGATATGAACCCGTAAATTGGGTCATTCAATATCTTGAACTTGTTGGTAAAGTTTGCCTCAAAGGCCATATTCATCTCGTTGGTGACACAAAGATTTCATATAAGTTCCGATTTTCTCTACAAGATCATCAAATATTCACTCTGTTAACCGCGTTGGAGGTGCTAAATTGCAGATAAATTCACCTGATTTATGGATAAGACCCGCATTCTCTGGGTAGATGATGAAATCGATATGCTCAAACCTCACATCCTTTTTCTCGAGCAAAAAGGGTATGAAGTGGAAACCTCAAACAACGGCGATGAAGCCCTCGATAAAGTAGCTGAAGCCCCTTTCGATATTGTCTTCTTAGATGAGAACATGCCCGGATTGAGTGGTTTGGAAACACTGCAAAGACTCAAGTCAATTCGGGAATCGATGCCTGTAGTGATGATTACCAAGAGCGAAGAAGAACACATCATGGAGGATGCCATTGGTCAACAGATTTCAGATTATCTGATTAAACCGGTGAATCCCAATCAGATTCTTCTCTCCCTAAAAAAGAATCTGCAAACCCGACGCTTAGTGAGCGAGAAAACGACATCCTCATATCAGCAGGAGTTTCGGAATATAAGCATGGAATTGGCAGAGGTTCGTTCTTGGGAAGATTGGTCGAATCTCTATCGAAAGTTGGTGTACTGGGAACTTCAGCTAGAAAAGCTTGAGGATGAAGGCCTTCAGCAGATATTGATTTCTCAAAAAGAAGAAGCAAACAATCTCTTCGCACGCTACGTCGAAACCGAGTACGAGGATTGGATTAGCAATCCTGAAAGTGCGCCGACCCTTTCTCACCGGCTTATTCGCCAGGAAGTTGCTCCTAAATTGCGCGAAGGGAATAGGGTCATGCTCGTCGTGATTGACAATCTGCGCTTTGACCAATGGAAGGTCATACAGCCTATGCTTGAAGAATACTTCCGCGTAGATAAGGAAGAAATGTTCTACAGTATTCTTCCGACAGCCACTCAATTTGCGAGGAATGCCCTTTTTGCGGGAATGATGCCATCTGCTATTCAGAAGAGGTTTCCTGATAAATGGGTTGATGACACTGATGACGAAGGAAAGAATCTGAATGAAGCGTTCTTCCTCAAAGCTCAAATGGATTTACTCGGACTTAAAGACAAACGTGTCAATTATACCAAAGTAGCCAATCACCAAGCTGGTAAGAAGCTCGCGGATAGCTTTGGGAATACCCGAAACTTCGACCTCAACACGGTAGTGTACAACTTTGTAGATATCCTTTCGCATTCAAAAACGGAAATGGAGGTCATCAAAGAATTGGCAGATGATGATCGAGGGTATCGGAGTATAACGGAAAGCTGGTTCAAGAATTCTCCGCTATTTGAACTGCTTCGTAGTGTGTCTGAAACGGATGACCTGGTGATGATCACCACAGATCATGGGACAATTAACGTAACCCAGCCTTCAAAACTAGTAGGGCAAAGAGACTTGAGTACGAATTTACGCTACAAGGCTGGGAAGAACATGAGTTACGATAAACGCGATGTTTACACCGTTTCTGATCCCGAGAAAGTGGGACTTCCAAAGCGGCACTTAAGTGATGAATATGTATTTGCAAAAGGAGATAAGTTCTTCGCATACCCGAATAACTACAATCACTACGTGAAGTACTTCAAGAATACTTATCAGCACGGCGGATTGAGCTTAGAGGAGATGATCATTCCTTATGTTTGGTTGAAGGGCAAGAGATAAGTAAAGAGGCGCTTATCTTTACTCCGTGAAATTTGAGATTGAAAATCTAGAAGACCTCAAGTCCGTAGCTGTGCAAATCGTTGAGGTATTGCCGAAAGGGGTGGTGCTTTTGCAAGGTTCAATGGGCGCGGGTAAGACGACTCTCATTACTCAGCTGCTTCGTCAATTAGGAGTGGATGACAATGTGAGCTCTCCCACATTCTCGTTGGTGAACGAATACATCAGTTCATTAGACGATCGTCTTTTTCACTTCGATTTTTATCGCATTGAATCCGAAGAGGAGGCAATGGATATGGGGTATGAAGACTACTTTTGGAGCGGAGACTGGTGCTTCGTGGAGTGGCCCGAAAAAATCCCTAACTTGTTACCAGAACAATTTAGCCTGATTAAAATTGAGCATGTTCAAAGCAAACGAACCATCTCTGTAGACCTGTCTCATGCGGTCTCCTAAACCACTGTATACCTTGCCCGCCACGTATTATCTTGCTTTTAATAGGAATTCAAGTTGGCCAGAGATCAGTTTGTAATGGACTTGATATAAACTCTCATGACAGAACCGAATTACTTTTCATTTTCAAGTAGTCAGCTTGCGCCACAAGAAGAAATGATTGCCGTGAGCAAGAAGAAGGGTAAACTACAAATTGGTGTACCTCGCGAAACTTGTATGCAAGAGAATAGAGTGGCGTTAACCCCAGAAGGAGTGCACCTTTTGGTTTCACACGGGCATGAGGTAGTGTTAGAAACACAGGCAGGTGAAGGTGCTTATTATTCGGATAATGACTTTTCGGAAGCAGGGGCACAGATTGCGTATTCTACCGAACAAGTCTTTGAGTGTAACATCGTATTAAAAGTTGAACCGCCTTCCATGGAAGAGCTTCAGCTTATGAAGAAGAAGCAAACTTTAATATCGGCTCTCCAGCTTAAGACGTGTACCAAGGATTACTTTCAAAAGTTGATGGCCAAACAGGTAACGGCCATTTCATATGAGAATATTCGCGACGAGGATGGGCAAGTTCCCATCGTTCGATGTATGAGCGAGATTGCAGGGAACGCCAGCATTCTTATTGCCTCAGAATATTTGAGCAATGTAAACAACGGTAAGGGGTATATTATGGGTGGGATTACCGGTGTTCCTCCAACAGAAGTAGTGATCATCGGAGCAGGTACCGTAGGAACTTGTGCAGCAAAAACAGCTTTGGGTATGGGTGCTAATGTGAAGGTGTTCGACCGATCATTGGCGCGACTTAAACGTCTTCAGGACAGTCTGCCTAATCCCCTTTACACCTGCGTTATTCAACCTAAGATTTTAGAGAAGGCCCTTCGTCGTTGCGACGTTGCGATTGGAGCCATGCGCTCAGTTGATGGTCGCACGCCTTGCGTGGTAACGGAGGATATGGTCACTAAAATGAAGCCTCGTTCTGTCATTGTTGATGTTTCAATCGATCAAGGTGGTAGCTTTGAGACGAGTGAGATTACCTCGCACGAGAATCCCATTGTTGTTAAGCATGATGTCATTCATTACGGGGTTCCGAATATCGCTTCGAGAGTATCGAGGACGGCGTCGTTTAGCTTGAGTAATATTTTCTCCCAGCTTCTGCTCACTTTCGGGGATGAAGGTGGCGTAGAAGATGTGCTTCGCTTTAGAAAAGATGTGCGTGCAGGAATGTACATGTATAATGGCGTCCTCACGAGCAAGGCCATTGGAGAGTGGTTCGATTTACCTTATTCAGATAGAAATCTGCTTTTCGGTTAGTATTCATGCCCACTTCTCTGAGCTGAGAACCTTTCACCTACTATCTTTGCCGTCATGAAATTGATGAAGCGATTCGGCTACTATCTCATTGGAGTGATATTGGGTACCTTGATGGTGTTTTTCTTTTTTGGCGACAGAGACATTCAGTGTTCCTACTTTCCAAACGATAGGGTCTTGTCAGATCTCCAAAAAAAGGAGATTCAAATTGCTGGACCGGCAGAGTGCACAAGCAGTTGTCTTGAGAATGATTCAGCCTTCTTCTACAGTGTTGTCCGAAACGCAGAAGTTGACTTCAGCTATAACCAAAGAGGTACGGATCACGATTGCAACGAATATCGCTTAAACTACACCGATGATGCAGGTATGGATTATCGCATTTACATCCGGAATTGCGATAGTGTGGCTACCATCCGAGAACTGATACTCGATGAGAGTATGGAATGCGATTGTTTGTGAGGGGATAATTTTATCGAAACATCTGATAATCCGTTTCTGGGTTAATCCGTTAATTTGTTGGATCCGCCCGAAGTTTGAAGACTGCCTCCCGTCTATCCTTTCACCCCTTCCTTCGTCGTAATTCCGCCTTGATCAACCCGAGTTCTCTTCCCGTTTGACCTCGAACAGAGGTGTTTTCTTCAGCACGACGAATCAGATAAGGCATCACATCTTTTACTGGACCGAAAGGCAGATATTTGACCACGTTATAGCCTGCCGCTGCCAGGTTAAAGCTTATGTGATCACTCATTCCGTAAAGCTGGGCAAACCAAATACTGCGATCACCGGGTTCCAAGCCGTACTCTCGAATGAGGTCAACGAGCAACTGACTGGAGGCCTCGTTGTGTGTTCCGCACACAAAGTCGACGCGATCAATGTTTTCCATGAGCAGGCGAATACCTAAGTCATAGTCACGGTCGGTCGAGGCTTTGTCAGGCTGAATCGGACTAGGATAGCCCTTCCTTTCTGCACGATCTCTTTCCTTTTCCATGTAGGCGCCACGCACAATTTTTACTCCAAAGAAATAGTTGTTAGCCTTGGCATGTTCAATGCTTTTTTTCAAGAATTCAAGACGGTCGTGGCGGTAGAACTGAACGGTATTGAGCACCACTACGCGCTCTTTATTGTACCGCTGCATGAGCGAAGTGGCCACGTCGTCTACTGCTTGTTGAATCCATGATTCTTCCGCATCAATCATTACGGGCAAACCAAAATTACTGGCTGCTTGGGCTATGTCGTCAAATCGCTGTAAGACGCGGTTCCATTCTTCTTGCTCCTTTGGATTTAGCGATTCACCCGCGCTCACTTTTTCCAGAAGGGCAAACCGACTCAATCCTGTAGGCTTAAAAACGGAAATGGGAACTCCTTGGTTCTTAGAGCCAAATTCAATGGTGTGAATGATGGTGTCTTTGGTCGCATCGAAGTCGGCTTCTTCTTCCTTGCCCTCCACACTGTAATCCAAAATACTGGCAACACCAGATTGCACAAGCTCATCGATAGACTTCGAGCAGTCTTCGATACTTTCTCCACCACAAAACTGATTGAAAACGGTGCTTTTGACAAGTCCCTTTACCGGCAGACGCAGTTTGAAAGCTACATTGGTAAGTATTTTGCCCGTGCTCACAATCCAAGGATAACTCAATGTGCTAAACAGCAGGTAACTCTTGCGTAATTGCAAGTTACTCATGTTGCGAAACGCAGTAGCCGTATCAGAAAAGTTAATGAGCATCAACGTCTTGTCTTAACCATAGCAAGCGAACAAATATAATTCACAGTCCATCAAAAAAACATCATCTTTGTTACTCTAGAGGTATATTTTTTTAGCTCCTAGAAGCTTTTAATCCTATGAGTTTCCGTTCTACGATATTTGGTAATGTGTACAACCAGCTAGACGCCGTAGTTGAGCTGAACATCTATCTGAAATCTTTCAAACTATCGGGTAAGAGAGTGTTTTTCTTAGTAGACGAAAACACGCATGAGCACTGCTTACCTCTCCTCCTTCAAGAATTGCCCGATTTGGGCGAATACGAGGTTCTGGAAGTTGTGGCGGGCGAGACCTCCAAGTCTATCGATATATGCTTTCAATTGTGGTCAGCTTTGAACGAACTCGGCGCTGATCGCCATTCGCTTTTGATTAATGTTGGAGGTGGAATGATTACAGACTTAGGAGGATTTGTTGCCTCTACCTTCAAGCGAGGAATATCCTTTTTGAATATACCCACCTCACTTTTGGGAATGGTAGATGCGGCCATAGGCGGTAAAACGGGAATTGACGTTGCGGGAGTAAAGAACATGGTGGGCACTTTTGCTGCCTCGAGTGGGGTATACATTGTTCCTGATTTTCTTTATTCGCTGCCAGAACGAGACTTGTATTCCGGATTTGCCGAAATGATTAAGCACTCCTTGATATCTGGAGCGGATAAATGGCAAATACTTCAAAAGAACCAACCTGCTGATTTATTAAAGAATCAAGATTTAGTTAGGGAAAGCCTGTCAGTCAAATTGGACATAGTTGAGGCCGATCCGAAGGAAGTCGACGTGAGGAAGTATTTGAACTTTGGTCATACGCTGGGGCACGCGATCGAAAGCTATTTCTTAGAGAGCGATGAAGACGACCTTCTCCTTCACGGGGAAGCAGTGGCACTAGGAATGTGGCTAGAACTGGAACTCTCTAGTCGGATACTGGGGTTTGATTCCCTCGTGAAATCCGAAGTTCAGCGATACATTCAAAATCTTTACAACTTGCCTATTCTCCATGAGGCGACCTGGGATAAACTGATGGGATATCTGAAAAGCGACAAGAAGAATAAAGGTGGAGAAGCGCGTTTTGTGCTGCTTGAATCCGTGGGTACACCACGAGCCGATTTGCCTGTTCAAGAGGGACAGATTCAGGAATGTCTAAACAGCTGGAACCGAGCCAATGCCTAGAATCAACTACGACCCCAAGGATGTAGATGAGAATGTGACCATCGAACTCCCACTTTCTAAGAGCGTAGCCAATCGGTGGTTAATACTCGAAGCTATATTCCCTGATATCATTCTTAAATCAATCTATTCGGAGGCTCGTGATACTCAAATTTTGAGAGAGGCTCTATCTTCAGAATCAAAAGATGTTAACCTACACGACGCGGGTACCGCTATGCGCTTTGCTACCGCCTACTTTGCCTCGAAACTAGGTTGTGAAGTGGTTCTGAGAGGAACGGATCGCATGCATGAACGACCCATCGGTCCTTTGGTGAAGGCCTTGCGTGATCTAGGTGCGAAAGTTGACTATCTGGATCAGGAAGGATTTCCACCTTTGCGTATAGAGGGAAAGCGCCTGCGAGGAGGTGAAGTCTACGTGCCCGCCGATATGAGTAGTCAGTTCCTAACGGCGCTGATGCTCATTGCTCCAGCTACAAATGACGGGTTAGTGATTCATCGCACTTCGAAAGCCGTTTCGCAACCCTACGTGAACATGACAGCAGATGTACTTCGTCAAGCCGGGGTTGAGGTTGAGGATGAAGGCATGCGAATCCACGTCCATGGTAAACCAATGAAACCCATTCAAGTACCTACAGAAGGGGATTGGAGTGCAGCCGTGGCCTTTTATGCCTGGGTGGCAGTGTCGGGTAAGTCTGTTCACCTTGCCGGACTTTCGGCTGAATCTGTGCAAGGAGATAAGGTGCTTCAGGATCTAGGTTCAAACCTGGGGGTTGTTTCATCATGGAACTCAGGCATACTTGAGCTCGAGTTTAAAGGTGTGCCAGAAGGGGATTTCAATATCGATTTTCTAGATCATCCGGACCTAGCCCAATCGTTCATTTTAGCCGCAGCTTGCCAAGGTAGAAGTGGAAAAGCTACTGGTTTGCGAACACTCCGTTTGAAGGAAACAGACAGGGTAGAAGCCATATCTGAAGCCATAGAGAAATTAGGAGGACACACCACGGCAACAGGGGGTGCCTTGTACTGGCAGATCGACCAACCTATTATTTCAGATCAGCTATTCCGTGTGTTCGATGACCACCGAATGGCAATGGCTTTAGCGCCCTTGGCTTTTCATGGTGCTATCCAAGTAGATTCACTTGAGGCTGTTCAGAAGTCATTCCCGCATTTTTGGTTAGAAATGAGCAAACTAGGAATGACTGTTCAGCCGTAATCGAAGGTGATATTCTAAGCTGATTTCATAACGATAAGGTCTTTCAACCAAATCAAGACCGCTCCCGCGTTCCATACTATCCAATCTTCGATCAAATTGAACACCCAATTGCAAGGTGTGCATTCTCCACCTCTTCATTAAATGAAACGCACAACCCGCTCCCCTTCCATGTAAAGCACCCATTCTCATTTGCATGGAGGTTGTTGGAATCATGTGATAGAGGGGGGTTCCCTTGTGCGCGTGGTGAGCAAATACCAGCACTCTTGCACGAAATCCGTTGCGTTCTATCTCAAACAACCCACTCAGTGATACGGAAGTCAACTCGGGATTGCTGAAATGACTGTCCATTCGAATTCTGGTCTTTAGTCGTTCCTCGCTCCACTCTAACCAAGCTCGGATGTAGTTCTTTGAGATTTCATCGGTGGTTCTCCTTCTCCACAGTAACTCCCAAGCCGAATGAAAGGTTGAATGGTAAAGTCTTGCTTGAATCCCTCTCTTTACTTTAGCGTTAACTCCACCCTGATGAGCATAAAACAAGGCCGTATTCAAGTTCCATCTATCCTGCTTTAATGTGAAGAATCCTGTGGTTGAAAGTATTCCCGAACCACTGAAATAGGGAGTTTGTATAGGGAATAAATCGCTTTGATATTCAGGTGCGATGTAGTGGAATCGCACTCCAAATAGAGCACTTTCTCTTAATCCGCTCAAGGTGACCTGTGTGGCTATTCTTCCTGATAAATCGTGGGCAATTTCGGATGATAGCAGCATAGAATGATAGGTCAATTGTCCGTAAAGGGATTGTCCACCCCAGTATTGGGTACTATGCATGGTATGAGCACTTCGTGTAATTTGAACGGCATGACTCAGATTCCAACTGCTTCCGCTGTAACGCAACTGCGATTGACACGTGCGCATTGAGGTAGCTTTATAATTCGCCAGTTCAGAAGTGGTCCGATGCAATCCTGACATGGGTAAACTGACGATCTCGTTCCCTTCAATGCGTGCATCTCGAGAAGTGAAACCAATGAATCCTTTAAGTTGCCATTTCCCAAATTGTTGATTGGTTTGAACGCCCTTCCACAGTTGATGTTCTGCTGCACCATCGGATGGCTTAGTGAGTCCGGTTTGGATATGAATGTCGTTGCCTATTGGCCACGTAGCATTGAATGTGGTACCGTGAAGTAAGCCGGAAAAAAGTCCGAGGCGGTGGGTGCCGATTGAAATGGTGCTTCCTCTGCGCGGTTGCCAGAGCAAATATCCAGCTAAGTGATCGTAGCCTTGACGAACATTCCATGGTTCACCGGCGTCTCGCTGCCATCGGATGCCCGCGTGGAAGTTCTTCCATCCCAATCGCAAGCGACCCTGATCTTGAAATGGCGGTCCGGCAAACTCGCCTTCTCGATAACCGCGCTTGAGCCACATATCCGACTTAAGACCAACCTGAAGTTGAAGTTCTCGAAGTGCTCCCAACTCACTCCTCCATTCTTGAACGGGACCGCTCAATGTGAGAAAGGGTTTTCTCAATTCAATCCATTCTATGGATATTCCAGAAACATTGGCTAGCTCTCCCCAGTCTAGAATGTCTCCAGCCTCAGACCGATAAAAACAAATATTGAAGGCGTCCGCAAATGATATCAATGGGTGTTCAGCCAACTTCGAAGGCTCGTCCGTTTGAATTGACATGGGATGCTGATAGTAATACCAGAGCTCGTCCTGTAACTGCTGGATGTCTGATACATCATCTGGAAGAGTAACCATTATCCGCTCAATGGCTTGGTTCACAGCTGGATCCTGGGCGTAGCCAATGGTGCTTACAAGTATGAGAACTCCATTAACCGCCCATCGCATAGCCTATTCCGATTTGCGTTGATGTGATCTTGCCAAGCGTGAACGAGGTGTTGAATATCCAATGACCAGCGGAATAATCTATCACAAATGATGTATTGCCACGCTCATTCAGTTCAAATCGAAAAGTAAAGGGGTGAGGCTGCCAATAGAAAATTAGCGAGGGTGTTATATCCGATTGTGAATCAGCGTGAACGGCACTTCCCAAGGCGAGCTTTTCATTTACACTATAGCTCATTTCAATATTCCCTGACATGGGAACATGGCGAATTTCCGAATCTGAATAGAATCCGATTCCTCGAATAATGAGACTGGCATTCCACTTTTGCCAAGAACCTCGATAAAGGATGTCCGGAGTGATGAGGTAGGCATTTGCATTAGAAGCAGAAGGAAGCTGAACCATTCCGAGTTGAACACCCATTTGGTGCGTACCGATTTTTTGAAGATGACTCAATTGAAAACGGCGCAGGCTCCATTCGTTTTTCCCCGAATAGGTGAAGGAAATACTCGAGGCAAATCGCTCTGCCGTGAATTTTACCCTTGTTTGGTGAATCGGCCACCGAAACAAGCCTTGAGTGGAGGAATTCAATGCATACGACCACCCCGATTTGCTTAAGGGATAAGGACTGAAAGCTCCACCCTGTGAGCCGAAAATCGACCAATTTCTACTCATGAAAGAGTCGCGAAGACCTTGTCCGCGAACTAGGATGAACGAGCACAGCAATATCAGAATGAAGGGTAGTTTCATCCATCTAATTTGTAGCAATGAATTCACGATAGTCGGTAGATAAGCGGATACAATCGTTTGCCAGTGCAGCCTGACGTAAGCTCATAATGCTCAGGTGGCTCAGTTGTACATCATAGAATGCCTTATCTTGGTGCCATGCGCGCGCTAGCCCTCTTGATTATTGCTTGCATGGTTTCCATCAACGTTTGGGGACAGCAGTACTTCTTTCAAACCTTCGGACAAGAGGATGGTATACCGGTATCTACCATCAATGATATCACTGAGGACCCTTCAGGTTTTATGTGGATTGCTACGGAAGGTGGAGGATTGGCTCGCTTCGACGGTACTCGATCAGAAATCTATAATAAGGAAAATGGACTGCCCTCAGATTATGTAACTGCGTTGCTTTGTGCCGAAAAGTCTAAGCTCTGGATTGGTACCGATAAAGGCCTTGTGTATTATGATGGCTTTGAGATTCACTCCGTAGACAGCATTCCCAATGAAAGGGTCATTGCCTTGATTGAAACTGATGGCGGACTTGCAGTTATTCAGAGACGAAGTGTATACCTGTATTCAGAAGGAACGATTAGACTGTTGGAAGTGCCCGGTAATCCGGAGTTATTATCAGCAGCCTATGGAAATTCACTGTACGTGGGTGCTTCGGATGGCCTTTGGAAGTGGGATGATGCACAATGGGTAAAATGGTGGGATGGTACCAATGTTCGTAGCATATTTCCAACCCAAGGATCAGAAGAAACCGTTCAAGTAGGAGCGGAGGATGATGTGTACTTGGTGCTAAGGCAAAACTTGGCCGTTGCAAATTTGAGTTCAGATGAGCCCGGTTCGCAATACGCTGATGTTCGTGATATCGTGCTCGATAAGCAAGGTAGATGGTGGTACGGAAGTTATATCAATGGCCTACGACGCTACAACGCCAATAAACCGGAAGGGTCTAGAGGAATTTCAATCGGAATTGACGAAGGTTTGAGCACTCCAAAGATTCGTTGTTTACACGTTTCAAGCGATGGCCGAATTTGGATTGGTGGACTCACGGGATTAAGTCGTTTAGTTGAACCCGACTTATTCAAATACTCATCACAGAATGGTTTGGCAGATGAACGCGTACACTCTGTTTATAACGATAACGAGGAGTGGTGGGTAGGTGGATTGAGCAGCCTTACGAAACGCACTACTTCTGGAACCATGCAATCGTTTGGTGCGGGAGAAGGTTTACCACGCGGTTTGATCTTCGATGTAACTCGAACTCTTGACGGGAAGCTGTTCATCGCCACCGAGAATGGACTTGCCGTTCAACGAGGAGCGTATTTTCGAACATTCGGTCCTGAGAGTGGCCTCGGAAACGCTTTTATTTTCGATCTCGAACCGCTGAACGATGGAAGTCTGGGTGTGGCCACTACCACGGGCATTTATCGGTTTAGAAATAATCGATTCGAGAGCATAGATGAGAACTTGATTTCCACTGCCATCACGCGGATTCGAGAGGGAGAAGATGGTTCCCTGTGGGCTATGGATTTAGAAGGTCGAATCATGGTCCTTGCAGATGATAAATGGAGTTATGCGCTATCCGAAGACATTATGCGCCGTATTTCACCAGCCACCTTCGAAGTAGATGACAACGGGGTGCTTTGGATGGGAACAAACGGTCATGGTTTATGGAGACTTCAAGGAGACATACTGGATTCCATTTCACAGTCTGAAGGCCTGCTGAGCAACAATGTTTGGTCGCTTATCGTGAATGATAATGATGTTTGGATTGGAACAGAACTCGGTATTCAAAATGTGACTTGGAACGAGCAATTTAGACCGGGCAAGCGCATCACACAAGCCCGTGGAATTGGAACAATCGAGTGCAATTTGCACGCTACGGCGCGTACCGCAGAATCCGTTCTCTTCGGCACGAACACAGGACTCATTGTTGTCCCACTGGCTGTGAATTCTGATGTATCCTCCAGCGGGCATATCGAACTCACCGGTTTAGAGCTCTACTTTGAGCAGCCTGATAGTTGGTCAGATTTTGCGTCCTCTACCAAAGCATGGACAGGCATGCCGCAAGAGCTCGAATTACCTTATGATCAGAATTACTTACGCTTCACCTATTCGGGATTGGGCATCGCTGATCCAGGGATGTTGCAATACGAATATCGATTGTCACCTGCCAATGAAGATTGGATCGACGCCGAAAATCGAACGGAAGCCAACTACACAAGCGTGGCCCCAGGAAAGTACTTCTTCGAAGTACGCGCCTTTGATCCTTTAAGTGGAGATCAGATTTATTCAGAGGCCTTTCCCTTTGAGATCCATGCCCCATTCTGGAAGAAGTGGTGGTTTTACGTACTCCTTGTGCTCGCCATAGGCGGTGGGGTTACCTCGTATGTGCGGGTGAGATTGAAACGCATCCAAGACCGACTCGATTTGGAAGAGGAGCGCAATGAGTTGGAACGTCGTGCACTGCGACTTCAAATGAATCCGCATTTCGTGTTCAATGCTCTGGATGCCATTTCTGGATTCATCTTTAAGAATGAACCCAAGGAGGCCGTTCAGTACTTGAACAACTTTGCGAAGTTGATGAGATTGATGTTGGAGAGTTCACGGGAGCCTGTAATTCCAGTAAGTACGGAAATTCAACTCTTGGAAAATTACCTGGCCCTCGAGCAACTTCGGTTCTCTGGTTCGTTTGATGCCGAGGTGATTGTGGATGAAGAACTCGACACGTTTGGATGTTCAATGCCTTCCATGATGGTACAACCACATGTTGAGAATGCCATTCTACACGGACTCCGCCCCAAGGGAAGTGGAAAAGTGATCATTCGTTTTGTGGCTGAAGATGAAGATTCCATCATTTGTACGGTAGAGGACAACGGTGTAGGTCGAGCGCGTGCCGCCGAGATTCAAGAGAATAGCGGAAGAAAACACCGCAGTTTGGCCGGCGAAATCAGTAGGAGGAGAGTGGAACTCTTTGAGAGAACCTTTGGTGGAAGAAGTGCGGTTGAAACTGAAGATTTGTATGATGACGCTGGGAAAGCTACTGGCACAAGAATTACGCTTCACTTGCCGTTGAAGTCTACGGACGAGTGGGATGAGGATTAAGTTCGTTTAATCGGAGATTTACCTCGATTGCTCATTGTGTGTTTTCTACACGACTCGAATTGTTAGTTTTGTTTTACTGCAAACTGCCTATATATGCTCAAAGCACTAATTATTGATGACGAAGAGAATAGCCGCGCTGCCCTGCGTGGTAAATTGGAACTCTTTTGTCCGGATATCAAGCCCATTACAGAGGCGGGCGATATTGAATCAGCCATCAAAGAAGTAGTAGCTGGCAAACCAGATGTGATGTTTCTCGACGTAAAACTCGCGGAAGGCACGGGATTCGAACTTTTAGAGCGATTGCAACAGGAGGGAACCGACTGGAGCGGTGATGTAATTTTCACAACGGCCCACGACGAGTTCGCTTTGAAAGCCATTAAGTTTTCCGCTCTTGATTATCTGCTAAAGCCTATCGATCCTGAAGAGTTAGTGAAAGCGGTTAGAAAAGCGCAGCAAGCCAACGCCGTGGAACCGCGTGAGGGAATTTCGGTTTTACTTGAGAATTTCCGTTCTGCTACTGAGTCACCAAAGAAAATTGTGATTCCGAGTTCAGACGGTATGCACATTATCAATGTGAGCGATATTCTTCGATGTGAATCTTCGAGCAATTATACCCAGTTCGTTCTTCGCGCTGGCAAGAATCTCTTAGCAAGTAAAACGTTGAAGGAATTCGATAACATGCTATCCGATCACAACTTCGAGCGTATCCATAAAAGTCACCTAGTCAATATGAACTACGTGAAGCGCTATGTGCAATCTGACGGAGGGTATGTAATTATGGAAGACGATTCCCGGATTCCAGTGGCGAATCGAAAAAAAGAACATCTCATGACTTTGTTAAAGTCACTTTGAGAATAACAAAATGTGAATGATGGGAAGTCCGGCGAACGCTGGACTTTTTTTATCCCTCCATTTCCTTAGCGGACTTTAATACCTTCTCCTTCAAGCTCTCTTTGTAGTCAAGGATGTTTTGAAGGATTTGAGGATTCGCACTTCCTACGATCTGGGCCGCCAGAATCCCTGCGTTCTTGGCTCCATCCAGTGCAACGGTAGCAACCGGAACGCCACCTGGCATCTGAAGAATACTGAGTACACTATCCCAACCGTCTATGGAATTGCGAGATTTTACCGGAACACCAATTACAGGTAGAGGGGAAAGAGAAGCGACCATTCCAGGCAGGTGTGCGGCGCCACCGGCACCGGCAATGATGGCCTTAATTCCTCGTCCGTGAGCATTCCTAGCATAATCGTACATGCGCTCTGGAGTGCGGTGAGCCGAAACAATGGTAATTTCGTACGATACACCTAGTTCTTCGAGAATGTTAGCTGCCTCCTGCATTACAGGAAGGTCGCTTTTGCTGCCCATGATAATTCCGATCATGCTTTCAATTTTTTGTAAAGATAGTTCTATCTGCTAATTACACGAATGCCGTCCTTAGCCGCTTCGGCCGCTTTTCGCGCTTCTTGTCGGTCTTGATGCGTAACCGTAACGTGTCCCATTTTTCTAAAAGGACGAGTAGTGCTTTTGCCGTATAAATGAATATACACCCCAGGCATTTGGAGTAGTCGCTCGTATCCGTCGTATTGCACCGGCCCGGCATGCTCCGCCGCACCTACCAAGTTAGCCATCACGGCAGGTAGCCGAAGTTGTGTATCGCCAAGAGGCATGCCCGTAACGGCTCTAACGTGTTGTTCAAATTGGGAAGTGAAGTTTGATTCAATGGTAAGGTGGCCACTATTATGTGTTCTTGGAGCCACCTCGTTGATAAACACTTCTCCATTTTTATCGAGGAACATTTCAACGGCCAAAAGTCCAACTAAGTCGTAGGCTTCAATTGTTTTCACGGCCAATTCCTTTGCTTTTTGCTCAATTTCAGGATTTACTGAGGCTGGGCACAACACATATTCTACCTGATTGGCCGTAGGGTGAAATTCCATTTCAACTACCGGATAGGCCACCGTTTCACCTTGCTCGTTTCGAGCGACAATTACCGCCAATTCTTTATCAAAGGGAACAAAGGCCTCGATGAGTCCGGGTTGGTCTGGCAGCTCGGCAATTTGTTCTTCATTGCGAACGATATTCACGCCAAAACCATCATATCCGCCCGTAGCCGCTTTCCAAACAAAAGGAGGCGCCCAGTTTCCTTCAGTGAGGCCTTCTAGCATTTCAGCTTTATTCTCAAAGGTGAAAAATGCCGATGTGGGTAAGCCGTTTTCGCGGTAGTATTCTTTCTGATCTGCTTTGTTCTGGATGATGCGAAGTGCGCGAGGTTGTGGGAATACTTTAATTCCATCCTGCTCCAATTGCTCAAGCGCATCCACATTCACATTTTCGATTTCAATGGTGAGCACGTCCAGCCCTTGTCCGAACTCAATCACCTTGTCGTAATCCGTGAGGGAGCCTTGTACGAATTCATTTGAAGCCAAGCGGGCAGGAGCTTCCGAAGAGGGGTCCATAACACGTGTGTAAATGTCGTATCTGCGTGTTTCGGTCAACATCATTTTACCGAGCTGACCTCCGCCGAGTACCCCTAGTTTAAAATCGGAATTCGAAAAGATAGATTTCATCGTTGTTCTGTCTGAATCAATTGTACTTCTGCCAATGGATGGACCGCAAAGTTACGGCCTGTACCAACCTCTTCACAGAGAAATCTCGTCCTTCGCTTTTTTCCCTTGCGCATTGGACTCCTACCGGGTAGCACAAACAATGCATTTTCGGGTAAATGTTCAAGCAAGAGAACCGCATTGGATTCTTCGTTTTTCAATACGCGCAACAGGGCCGTATCTGCCGCACAACTGGCTTTTGGGTTTTGAAGATAGCGCATAACTTCTCGCTGGATATGGTTTGGATACACCTCGCTCTCCAATATGGGCGTCATGGATTTTTTGAAGATATTCTTCCATTCCTTGCCGTGAGGTTGAACCCTCGTACCGAATTCCTCATGTGTTTTGAGGTGAGCAATTTCATGCACCAATGTGAGAAGAAAGTGATACGGACTTAAATCGCCATTCACCGTGATTTGGTGAACCTTTCCGTTCAATCCAGGTCGGAAGTCGCCAAGTTTGGTTTTTCTGGGTTTTACAACACGCAGTGTAAAAGCGTGCGGCTTGAGCAATTCCTCCACGAATGGGGCCGAATTCTCGGGTAAAAAAGGATGTAACGCTTCTATCAACGGGCGCTGGGGTCAATGGATGAAAACTGCGGACAGTTGCAGTCTTTGCTCCCTCCACAGCTACTCAATGCTAGGATGAGTGTTACGGCTAGGGCGGTAAGTACGACTTTGCTTTTCACTTCTGTAAAAGTTCTCTGTGAGCCACAAAATTAAACTTATTTTAGCGGCATGGTGTATCGCTTTTTTAACGGGATAGGAGACTACACATTGTTGATGTGGAAAGTGTTTCGCAAACCCGAAAGCTGGAGAGAATCTTGGCGCTCATTTTGGCGGGAGGTCGACTTGCTAGGTCTAGACTCGCTATGGATTGTGTCGATTATCTCGCTGTTCATGGGTGCGGTAGTTACCATCCAAACGGCTCTTAATCTCGATGATCCTTTTATTCCAGATTATTACATCGCCATCGCCGTACGCGAATCCATTATTTTGGAGTTTTCACCGACTATGGTCAGCTTGATTCTCGCCGGAAAGGTGGGGTCGAATATTGCATCTACCATAGGAACCATGCGTACATCAGAACAGATTGATGCCTTAGAAGTAATGGGGATCAACTCTGCGAATTACTTGATTCTCCCCAAGGTTGCTGCTTCCGTTTTCTTCAACCCATTATTGCTTGTGTTGAGTGTGGGCTTGGGTTTAACAGGCGGCTATTTGGCTGGAAACTGGACGGGCATGGTGGTGTTCTCTGATTTTATCATGGGTCTACAAATGGGTTGGAATCCATTTTACATCACCTATGCCATCATTAAAATGATTGTGTTTGCTTTCCTGATTAATTCGATATCGGCTTACTTCGGATACACCGTGAAGGGTGGAGCGGTTGAGGTGGGTAGAGCGAGTACTATTGCTGTGGTGAATGCCTCCTTGGCCATCATCGTTTTCAACTATATTCTCACTGATATTCTTTTGAACGGATGATTGAAGTAGTTGGATTAAAGAAGGGATTTGGTGATGTTGAGGTGCTCAAGGGCATCGATGTCGTCTTTCAGCCAGGTAAAACCAATTTAATCATCGGTAGGTCGGGATCGGGTAAAACCGTTTTCCTTAAATCGGTATTAGGGCTGCATGAAATTGATGCAGGTAAGATTATATACGACGGCCGTGATGTGGCAGAAATGACCAAAGATCAACGCAAGCACTTGCGGCAGGAAGTGGGAATGGTATTCCAAGGGGGCGCTCTTTTCGATTCACAAACGGTTCTTGAGAACGTGATGTTCCCGTTGAACTTTTTTGCAGATATGAGTGAGTCGGAAAAGCAGGATAGAGCGGATTTCTGCTTATCTCGCGTTCGATTGGATGGCGCGCATCAAAAATTTCCAGCTGAGATTTCTGGAGGTATGCAGAAACGTGTAGCCATTGCGCGAGCTATTGCTATGAATCCTAAATATCTCTTTTGTGATGAACCCAATAGTGGATTGGATCCTGAAACGGCCATTGTAATCGACAACCTAATCCAAGAAATCACGCACGAGTTCAATATGACTACGGTGATTAACACGCACGACATGAACTCCGTATTAGAAATAGGTGATCACATCATTCTACTCAAAGAAGGATACCGCGTTTGGGAAGGGAATAAAGATGAAATCTTGGAGTCCGACGATCCGTCTGTTTTCGATTTTGTGTTCCGCTCCGAACTATTTAAAAAGGTACGTCAGTCGCTCAAGAAAGGCTAAACGGCTTTTAAGATCATCTCCATGATTTCTGGATCATCCCAACGATTCTGAATATTAGGCAACGCCATCACCTCTTCCATGATTTTATCTTGACGAACTCCCATGGCAAGCGCCTCGGCATAAGGAATGTGACTAAAGGTTACCATGGAGTAAAGTGGAATCCATTTACCGGGGTGTAAGTCAGAGAATTTGCGTTCAATTTTCTTTTGAAGTAGAAACTTAGGATCTCCAGTGAGGTCGCGCATTTCTACAAAATTCCGCATGGCTAAATCGGCAATTGCATCCGCATCGGGCTTTCGCTTTACTTCGAATTGCTTCATAGCATCTTCCCAATTCTCTTGCGTGTTTTCTAAGATTTCATCGAATACGGTGCAATCTTCAAAACCGGCATTCATGCCTTGGCCATAAAATGGAACGATAGCGTGAGAACTGTCGCCGAGTAATGCCACCTGTCCATTTTTCGTCCACGGGAAGCAGCGGATGATCACCAGCGAACTGGTTGGGTTTTCATGCCAATCATCCAATAGGTGCGGCATGAGTTCAAAGGCGTCAGGGAAAGTTTTCTTGAAGAAGTCCACCACCTTTTCGTCGTTGTCCAAAGCATCAAAACCTACTTCGCCGCCATAAGGGTGGAAAAGGGTACAGGTAAAGCTTCCATCCATGTTGGGAAGAGCAATCAGCATAAATTCGCCTCGTGGCCAAATGTGCAGTGCATTCTTTTCCAATTTGTGGGACCCATCGGCATTCGGGTGTATAGAAAGCTCTTTGTATCCGTGATCGATATACTCTTGTGAATATGAAAAACGATCAGTGCGTTGCATTTTCTTGCGCACTGCTGAGAAAGCCCCATCTGTGCCGAATAAGAGTCCGGGGTCGGTTTCTACTTTCTCATCTGTATGCACATGCTGGAAAGTGGCTGAACCATTTTCCAGATTCACGTCAGAACACTTGTGTTCAAATTGAATTTTCACTTTGCCTTCGCGCTCGGCCAAATCCATCAATACGCAGTTCAATCCACCGCGCGACACACTCCAAATAGCTTGATCTTCCTTGCCATAAGGTTGGTAGGTGAGTGAACCGTCTAAGGCGTGCATTACACGTCGGTACATGGGAATAGCCACCTTGCGGATTTCGTCCTCTAAGCCCACTTTTTTCAAGGCTTTCCAACCTCGATCAGAGAGTGCAAGGTTTATCGATTTACCTGCGGATAATTCGGCTTTACGCAGGTCGGGACGACGCTCGTAAACGTCAACTTCATATCCTCTTTTTGCGAGATAAACGGACCACAAAGAGCCTACTAGGCCTGCTCCGGCAACGGTAGCCTTTTTCATTTTCTACTTGTTTTTTAGGGTGCTGAGTAGCGTTTCCCCGAATCGATAAATATCTTCAAATGAACTATACATTGGAACAGGTGCCATTCGGATGACATGCGGTTCCCTCCAGTCTGCTATAACACCTTTTGCCAGCAATTGATCAAATAAATCCTTGCCCAATCCCGGGAATAAAACTGAAACTTGACAACCACTCTGTGCCTCGTTCGAAGGCGTGATGATTTCAATAGAGGTGTCCGTTAAATCGGCTACTTCTTGTAATACTTCACGTAGATAATTGCTCAGCTTTCGACCTCTTAGTCGGAGTGCGCTGAGATCCACTTCATCAAAAATATCCAGCGAAGCGCGCTGAGCTGCCATGGCAAATACGGGTACGTTACTCAATTGCCAAGCCTCTGCTGTAGGAATGGGTACAAACTCATCGGGCATGGCAAATCGGGTAGATTTATCATGACCCCACCATCCTTCAAATCGAGGAATATCTCTCATTCCGTGGTGTTTCTCATGAATGAAGATTCCCGCGATAGATCCAGGGCCCGAGTTGAGGTACTTGTACGAACACCAAGCGGCAAAATCTACGTTCCAGTCGTGCAGCTGTAATTCAATATTTCCAATTCCGTGGGCCAAATCCCAACCCACCAAAATACCTTTTTGATGTGCGGCGGCTGTGAGACCATTCATGTCGAATACTTGACCCGTGTAGTAGTTCACCCCGCCTATCATCATCATGGCAATTTCGTCGCCATGTTCTTCGATTGCGCCATGAATATCTTCTTCTCGAATGGTGTGTTCCCCTTCTCTTGGTGCAACCTCAATGATGGCCTCCTTGGGGTCGAATCCGTGAAAGCGGGCCTGACTGGCTAACGCATATTGATCGCTGGGAAAGGCTTTTGCCTCACATAAAATCTTGTACTTCCTAGAAGTTGGCCTATAAAAACTCACCATCAATAAGTGCAAATTGTTGGTAAGCGTTCCCATCACGACTACCTCTTCCTCTTGAGCACCTGTAAGACGAGCAAGCGACTTTGAGAAATTCTCGTGGTAAGGCATCCAAGGGCGTCGAGCGTGCATGTGCCCTTCAACACCTAGGTTTTTCCAATCTTCTAGCTCTTCTGAAATATATTTTTCAGCCGATTTAGGCTGGAGGCCGAGAGAGTTTCCCGTGAAATACATCACATCTTTTCCTTCGTGCTGAGGAATGTGAAACTTTGCGCGTAAATGTGCGAGTTCATCGTTTTGATCTGCTTGTTCTGCGAAATCTTTGGAAGAAAGAAAACCCATGGAGAAATATTTAGGAGGCTAAGTTAGGCTCAAAAGGAGGGAAGGGCAAATGTTTTGAGAAATGTCCATATGGCAAGTAGAATAGGTATGCCTTCCAGAAAAAAGCTGAAGTACATATCCGGGAGGTCACGATCTGATTTGTGGATGAGAAACCCGCACAAGAGATAAATGGACAATTCGCCTAGAAGAAATTCTCCTTGAAGAGTACTCAGGTAGATCTGAGTGAGGATAACGATGGCCATGGCGGAAAGTGCCACGTTTCTTGCCCCGCTTACCCCAAGCCACATGGGCAAAGTCAGTAAGTCTGATGAGTCCGTTCGCGCATCGCGAATATCAAATGGAATGGTGAGCGCTAGGATGAAGGCAAAGCGTTCGAGGTGTTGAATGAAGGCAACTGACGACCATTCTACTTCCATTATTTGATAAGGAATGGTAACGGTAACTATCGTCCATACGAGAGCGATAAATATGAGCTTCACACCGGCGAGGTAACGTACTCCCTTTTTATTGAATACGGCTGGGAGGGTGTAAAGGGAACTGAAGACTGAAGTTGCCGCAAACCACCATTTGATGATCATGGGAAGATTCCACCAGAAAAAAACGGAGATTAAGCCACTAAGCAGAGAAATAGAAACGACGAAGTTTTGATTTCGTTGCGTCCATGTAGCAATACTCTGATCAGAAATATGCTTGAGATTAGCTGTTTCTACCCATCGTGCATATCCGTAAAAAGCCAAGGTTGAAAAGAGGCAGAGGGCTACGTAGTTGAAGTCCCAATCGTCATAGCGCAAGAACGAAAGAGTACTTAATGCAGCTACTGACAACCCCACCCACAAGTTACTGTAAACGATACCTCTGAAAAGCTGCTGAAGCATGGTGTGAAAGGTAATACTAAAGTTGTGAACAAGGGGCCAATCTTTATGTTGATATCAACCATAGAATGATTCGGAAAAAATCCGCAGTCATCGTACCTTTGCACACTAATTTCAAGTGAACGTAAATGAAGACACATTCTTTTGCGCATCGCCATATCGGTCCTCGCGAGCATGAGGTTAACGATATGCTTAAAACAGTAGGCGTTTCATCCATTGATGAGCTTATTGATCAGTCCGTACCTAGCGGCATTCGAATGACCGAAGCCATGGACTTGGCACCTGCTATGACGGAACAAGAATTTCTTGTACACATTCAGGAACAGGCAAGAAAGAATAAGGTCTTTCGGTCGTACATCGGATTGGGATATCACAACACTATTCTGCCCGGTGTAATTCAACGTAACATTCTTGAGAATCCGGGTTGGTATACGGCCTACACCCCTTATCAAGCCGAAATTGCTCAAGGTCGTTTGGAAGCTCTTTTGAACTTCCAAACCATGATTGTTGAGTTAACAGGTATGGAGTTGGCCAATGCATCACTCTTGGACGAAGCAACTGCATGTGCGGAAGCAATGAGCATGATGTTCGCAGCGCGTTCACGAGACAAGGTAAAGGCCAATGCCAACAAGTTCTTTGTTTCGAAGGACTTGTTACCGCAGAATATAGAGCTGCTCAAAACGAGAAGCGAGCCTATCGGTATTGAGCTGGTTATTGGTACCCACCGCGATTTTTCACTCAGTGAAGAGTTCTTTGGTGCCATTCTTCAATATCCAGATGTGGATGGTACTATCCATGATCACCGCGATTTTGTGAAGGACGCCCACTCGCATGACATGCTTGTGGCCGTAGCTGCCGATATTATGAGTTTGGTCCTACTGACTCCTCCCGGTGAATGGGGGGCTGATGTTGTAGTAGGAACCACTCAGCGTTTTGGAATCCCATTGGGATACGGTGGTCCGCACGCCGCTTTTTTCGCCACGAAAGAAGAATACAAGCGCCTGATTCCAGGTCGAATTATTGGTCAAACTATTGATCGCGATGGGAATCCTGCACTTCGTATGGCTCTACAAACTCGAGAACAGCACATCAAGAGAGATCGCGCGACCTCGAATATTTGTACTGCACAGGTGTTGTTGGCTGTAATGGCGGGATCCTATGCTGTTTACCACGGACCAGATGGACTTCGTCGCATTGCTTCTACGATTCACCAAGCTGCGGTGACTGTAAATGACGGTTTAGAGAAGCTGGGTTATGAGCAATTGAATGAGTTCTTCTTCGATACCTTGGAAGTGGAATTGGGTGATGTGGATGAGTTGACTTTGAAAAAGATTTCGAATGCCAATAGCATCAACTTCAGACACATGTACGGCAATCGCATTGGTATCAGCTTGAATGAGCACACTACCATTGAACATGTGAACGATATTCTTCGCGTTTTGGCTGAGGCTAAAGAAGCAGAAGCTCCGGAATATACGGACTTCATTCAAGCTTCTAAGCTTCCTGGGTCGCTCACCCGTACATCGTCTTTCCTCGAGCACGAGGTGTTCAATAAGTATACGAGCGAGACGGAAATGATGCGCTATCTAAAGAAATTGGAGCGCAAAGACTTGTCGCTGAACCACAGCATGATTCCATTGGGAAGCTGCACAATGAAGTTGAATGCAGCCACGGAAATGCTCCCATTGAGCTGGCCGAGCTTTGGAAATATTCACCCTTTCGTGCCTAAAGGCCAGGCCGAAGGGTATCAGTTCGTAATCAATGAACTCGAGAGAGATTTAGCGGTGATTACTGGCTTCGATGCTACCTCGCTGCAGCCCAATAGTGGGGCTCAAGGTGAGTATTCTGGCCTGATGGTGATTAGAGCCTATCACGCTTCCCGAGGTGAGGGGCATAGAAATATTGCATTGATCCCATCATCTGCTCACGGAACGAATCCTGCATCTGCTGTTATGGCTGGAATGAAGGTAGTTGTGGTGAAGTGCGACGATAAGGGAAATATCGACGTGGAAGATTTGCGCCAGAAAGCGGAAAAGCACGGCGAGAATCTTGCAGCCTTGATGATTACTTATCCTTCCACACATGGCGTATTTGAAGCCAGTGTAAAAGAAGTAACGGGTATCATTCACGATTTTGGTGGTCAGGTTTACATGGACGGTGCCAACATGAATGCTCAGGTTGGTTTAACATCCCCAGGCTTAATTGGAGCTGACGTTTGTCACTTGAACCTACACAAGACTTTCGCCATTCCGCATGGAGGTGGTGGTCCTGGCATGGGGCCCATTTGTGTGAAGAAGCACCTCGCGCCGTTTTTGCCGAGCAACAGTGAAATCCGTACCGGCGGTTCGCAAGGCATCACAGCGGTTTCTGCTGCGCCTTGGGGTTCTGGTCTCATTTTGTTGATCAGCTACGCCTACATAAAAATGTTGGGAGTTCAAGGGCTTACCGACAGTACGCGTTATGCGATTTTGAATGCGAACTATATCAAGCAACGACTCGAAGGACATTATTCTGTACTCTATGCTGGAGAAAACGGAAGATGTGCTCACGAGTTGATTCTTGATTGTCGCCCGTTTAAGCGCGAAGCTGGTGTTGAAGTTGTGGACATTGCGAAGCGATTGATGGATTATGGATTCCATGCTCCAACCGTATCCTTCCCAGTAGCGGGTACCCTGATGGTTGAGCCTACTGAGAGTGAAGGTAAAGAGGAGCTCGACCGTTTCTGTGAGGCGATGATTAACATACGTAAGGAAGTGGATGACATCATCAGCGAGCAAGTAGATCCTCTGAACAATGTTTTGAAGAACGCGCCTCACACACTGAGTATGGCGGTAAGTGATGAATGGAATTTGCCATATTCGAGAGAAAGAGCGGCGTATCCATTGCCTTATATTATGGAGAATAAATTCTGGCCATCTATACGAAGAGTGGACGATGCATATGGCGATAGAAACCTGATTTGCACTTGCGCACCGATCGAAGAGTATGCAGAATAACTTAACGACCCGTATATAAATACAAACGGTTAATAATTATTACAGGCCTGTAGGAAATCCTAGGGGCCTTGTAGTTTGTATTTATGTTAAATTTGGGTAATATTGCGTATTGCTCATTAGTGATTAACTAAAACATTTCTTAACATGAAGAAATTTACTCCGACCCTTTTGGGTCTGTTGGCGGCCTCTGCTGCATTCGGACAGGCTCAAGAGAATTCACTTCCAGCACAATTGGAAGTATTCAATCCGGAGACTCAAGTGAAAGTAACTCCTTTGTCAAATGTTGACTACAGAGGAAGTGAGGCTATTCTTTGGTCTGAGGATTTTGCCAACGGTATTCCTGCAACTTGGTCGAACCAAGGCTTTGATGGCACGTTACAGCCATTAGCTGCTTCTGTATGGGAGTATCGTGGAACTAGTACTACACCTACGAACTCTGAGGGTTCAAGAGGTGCGTTTTCAGGGGTTAACGATAACCCTCCAACCAATGATCCAATCAACTCAACCTCAACAGCTAATGGTTTTGTGATTTTTGATTCGGATTTCTTGGACAATGCGGGTAACCCATCAAACTTTGGTGGTGGTTCAGCTCCTGCTCCACACGTAGGTACATTGACAACTGACGTAATCGACCTAACTGGCGAGCCTTACGTAATGTTGGAAATGGAGAGTTATGCACGTGTGTTCTACGCGAACTTCCAAGTAGCTCTTTCTACAGACGGTGGTACCACTTGGGGTGACACAGTAACTATATACTCTGACGCTTCATTGGGCGTCAACAACGCCAGCCCTAACGTTGACTTGGTTCAGGTAAACGTGTCTAACGAAATTGGTAACCAAAGCAACGTGAAGTTGCGTTTTATCTTCGACGGTCGTCCAGGTAACGCAAACGGTAACGGTTACTACTTCTGGATGTTGGATGATATTCGCCTGAGCGATCTTCCACGTCACTCACTTCAGTTTACTGAATACAATGGTGCCCCTGCTCAGGACATGATCTTCGGAACCGTTCCAGGAGAAGGTAAGTTTGGTATTACTACCCTTAAGCAGGCTCGCGCGATGTCGTTCGACTGTAACGTTTTGAACTTTGGTTGGGACCAGCAAACTGGTGTACAACTCGAAGTGCAAATCCTTGACGGTAGCAACAACGTAGTACAGACTTTGAGCTCTACTACTGCAACCGTTCCTTCAGGTGGTGTAGCTGATTACACAGTTATGAACACGGCATCTTGGACTCCAACTGCTACAGGAAACTACTCTGCGATTTACATCGCTAAGTCTGACTCAGTAACAGGTGGTATGGTAGCTTCTGATACCTCACGTTTCTTTGTTACGGATTCATTGATGTCGCTTGACTTCAACGTATTCGACAACCGTTTCGGTACGGGTAACATTGGTGCAGATGGTTCTGCCGTTGCTAGCCGTTACGACCTGAAGAACGACGAGCGTTTATTTGCTGCTGACATCTGGTTGTCTGCTACCACCGTTCCTGGTGGTGTAATCGAGGTGACTGTGTATGACTCAACTGGATTCGATTTCCAGAATGGTTTCCCTACTCAGCCTCTTGCTTACCAGCAAATCCCTATCACTCAGGCTATCGTAGATGCCGGTGTAGTTCGTGCTGACCTTACAGGTACAGATGGTTACCCAGTATACTTGAGCACTCAAACTACTGGTGCATACTACATCGTAGTTACTATGTTCTCAAACGCTGATGCAAACCCTGTATTCTTGAGAAATGGCCAGAGCTTCCCACAGCCAGCTACTTCTTCAATCATGTACTACACATTGTCAGCTCCGCGCTGGTATACAGGTTTCTCAAACAGCTTGACTTTGAATGCTCCACATATCCGTGCGGTTATGTGTCCTGCTTCAAACGCTGCTGGTTGTATGGAAATCGGTGTTGAAGAGGTAACTCTTGACAATGCTCTTGAAGTTTACCCTAACCCTGCTGATGACTACGTATACATCGAGTTCGGTGAAGATATGTCTGGTGACATTGATATCACTATCGTTGATATGCAAGGTCGCACTGTGAAGTCATCTACTGACTACGCTGTTCCAGGAGCTAAGCTTCCTGTAGCGTTGAGCGAGTTGACTCCTGGTATGTACTTCATGAACATCCAGCAAGGTGAAGCTATGAGCACATTCAAATTGACTGTGAAGTAAGCTCCACTTAGCTAACTCATATGAGAGCCGTCCCGTTTTTCGGGACGGCTTTTTTTATGTCTTCATATACTGTATAGAGCATCTATACTGGGTGAAGATATTTTCAGCTTGCTCTTCCTTTTCGTCTTTGGTATTTTTCTACTATCGAATTTCAATTGCTACTCGAGAGGCTACATTCCACCTTCAACTAGCTTTCTTCTCGATGAGATTCGCAGCGGAGTAACACACCGCGCACAAATCAACGAGGCGGTGAAAACCATCGTCGCAGAAACTCAATACACTAAAGATGAAGAAGATTACTTTCTCTCTTCTGGGGTTAGCTGTGGGCTTAATTACCAACGCCCAATCTCCCCAAAATGAGCTTCCGGCTCAATTGAAGAAACATGACGGAACACCGTCGAGAACACACACGGCACCTGCCGAGCCCGGATCGGAAATGGTGATCTGGTCCGAAGACTTTGCCTCTGGTATTCCAGCTACATGGACAAACACAGGTTTCGACGGAAATCAGCAGCCCCTTGCCGCCGCAGTGTGGGAGTATAGAGGCCCCAGTACTACACCGAATGCATCAGTGGGATCCCGAGGAGCTTTTGCTGCTGCTAATGATCCTATTCTATCTCCATCAACTTCGAATGGGTTCGTGATTTTTGATTCGGATTTCTTGGACAATGCGGGTAATGCGACGAATCCGGGGGGTGGAACGGCCCCAGCTCCACATATCGGGACCTTAACCACGAACGAGATCAATCTGAGTTCCAATGCAGACGTAATGCTGGAAATCTCCAGTTATACACGCGTTTTCTTTGCCAATATGCAAATTGCTTTGTCTAGCGACGGAGGAACGACATGGACAGACACCATTCTAGTTCATTCTGACGGTATGCTCGGTGTAAATGGAAATAATGATAACGGGGAGATCTTGCGTTACAATGTGAGTAACGCCATTGGCGGATCATCTAACGCTCGTTTGCGTTTCATTTTTGATGGTCGGCCGGGTAATGCCAATGGCAATGCCTACTATTTTTGGTGTTTGGATGATATCAAAATTTCAGAACTCCCATCGCACTCATTGGAGTTTGTTGAAAGCGCTGATGGGGCACCCGAGCAAGATATAATCTATGGAGGCACATCGGGAGAAGGAAAGTTCGGTATCATGACCCTGAAACAGGCGCGTCCTATTTCCTTTGACGCGAACATATTGAACTTTGGTTCAAGTGCACAGAGCAACGTCAAACTCGAGGTAACGGTTCTCGATGATAATGACAACATAGTTCAACAATTGAGTTCACCTTTAGTATCAACGTTAGGACGAGATTCTGTTGTCGATTATACTGTGATCAACACGAGCTCATGGACTCCTTCAACTATTGGCACGTATCGCTTGGTGTATGCAGCCATGTCTGATTCTGTGAATGGAGCGGTAGCGACAATCCCTCGAGATACCTTCACCATCTTCGTTACAGATTCCTTGATGTCGCTTGATTTTAACCGCTTTGATAACCGCTTCGGAACTGACGATATTGGTGATGATGGTTCAGCTATTGCTTCTCGTTTTGATATAGTTCAGGATGAAAGACTCTTCGGTGTAGATATCTGGTTATCGGCGACCACCGTAGCTGGAGGCGTTATAGAAGTAACCGTTTTCGATTCAACAGGATTCGACTTCCAGAATGGATTCCCTGCCCAACCGCTAGCATATGCTCAGCACACCGTAACAGCGCAAGATGTGGCATCGAGGAATATCAACGTTCGATTGAGAACAGTTGATGGGCATCCAATCTATCTAGATGCCACGAATACAGGAGCGTATTATATCGTGGTTACCCTCTTCTCGAATGCAGGTGCCAATCCGGTTAATTTGAGGAACTCTCAAACTTTCCCGCAGCCTTCTCAATCTTCAATTATGTACTACACTATCAGTAATCCACGCTGGTATACTGGATTTACCGGAAGTTTAGATTTAAATGCCCCGCACATCCGAGCTATTATGTGTCCAGCGAGCAATGCAGCTGCATGTATGGAAGTCTCTATCGACGAAGTAGATAATCAAAACAGCATTCGCGTCTATCCAAACCCAGCATCAGAATATGTGAATATCGATTTGGGTGAAATCAACGGGGAGGTGAACCTATCCTTAGTTGATATCCAAGGACGTGTGATTTACAACCAATCAGAGAAAGTAGCCTCAGGCTCAGAACTGCCTGTTTCGGTTGCTGAACTCAAACCAGGAATGTATGTGCTTAACATAGCTCATAGAGATAGAATGTCTTCCTTCAAGCTGACAGTTCAGTAGGTCTAGGACAATCGAAAATCAAAAAGAAGGTCACCTTTACGCATTAAGGTGGCCTTTTTCTATTCAGAGCAAACTCAATGTCTTCGTATTGCGTTACAGATGGTGTGTCTAGTACAAGTTTGATTACCTTTAATCTGCAATGAGGAAATCGCTACTCCTTTTTTTGGCCATAATTGGATTGTCCGTGAATGGATTCGGACAGTTCTACTATGGCTTGCACCAAACTTTTGGTAAGAATAGGGTAGAGTACCGGAATTTCGATTGGTCGTTTTACCGGTACGAGCGATTTGACGTTTACCATTATGAAGATGGTCAATATTTGGCCCAACAAGTTGCTCGAATGGTGAGTCGCCAAATGCCAATCATGCAGCAGCAGTTGGATATACCCTTTGATGAAAGGATACAAGTGATGGTGTTTAACAACCTCACTGAACTCAAACAGAGTAATCTTAACGCTTCAGATGATGAAGCTTATAATACAGGAGGGGTTACGCACTTTGCCGGTACCCGAATGTTTGTGTACTTCGACGGTGATTATGCGAGCCTTGAAAGTCAAGTTAGAGAAGGACTGGCCGGCTTGGCAATGAGTAATTTGATGTACGGGGGGTTTACGCAAAGCTTGAGAAATAGTACACTGCTCAATCTACCTGAATGGTATACGGAAGGACTCCTGGCGTACATGGCTTATCCCTACGATGCACAAACCGAGAATTTTATTGTAGATGGAATGCTCTATGGGCAATACGATCACCTGTATGCGCTCACCGGTGATCAAGCGCGAGCAGCCGGACATTCACTATGGCATTATATCGGAAAAACCTACGGCGAGAATCTCATCAAGAATATTCTTTATACCACCGTTTTAGAGCGGAGTATTGATAAAGGCTTAGCGTATAATATCGGAGTAGATTCAGATGGTCTATTGGCCAACTGGCAGTCCTATTATAGAGAGCGCTATCCGCCTGATTTCAATGAAGATGAGTTGCGCGATCTTGAGATTCGAAGAAGCCGCAGAGATGAACGCTTGAATCGCACGCGTTTCTCGCCGGATGGCAGGTACTTGGCATATGTGAGAAATCGATTGGGTAAGTATCGTGTCAGCATCTATGATACTCGTGAGGAGCGGAGAAGTACGGTCTTGAGAGGTGGCCATCTCATCGCCCAGAATGCCGATTATTCCTATCCGTTAATGGCATGGCATCCGAATGGGAAAATTCTAGTAGTTCTCACAGAAGAAGCGGGGTTGCTTTGGCTTAACTACTACAATGTAGAGGATGATGAATTGGAACGAAGAGAGTTTTATGCCTTCCAAAAAGTCAGATCTATTCAATACTCCCGCGATGGACGCGAATTGCTCGTTTCGGGTGTTAAGGATGGCAAGAGCAACGTATACATCTTCAACATTCTCGCAAGGAGCGCCCGGCCACTCACAAACGACGGGTTTACCGATCTCGAAGCGACATTCATCAATAATGACCGTTTTGTGGTCTTTCGATCCAATCGCGATAATGACACGCTGGTTCCTGGTAAAGAGGTCTACATCCACCCTCGTACGTTTGATCTATTCATCTACAGAATGGATGGCGGACCAAATCAAGTTCTTTGGAGACTAGCTACTCCGGATAAAGTGGATGAAACGCAAATTCGTCGTATAGATCAAAGTCACTTCTCCTATCTCGCCTCATCGGTTGGAACTCCTATCCAGTATGTGGTGGAGCTTGACAGTTCAATTGCTTATGTCGACACGATAACTCATTATGATTATTTTATTCGCCAGGCAGAGATAGACCACTCCGTTTTTGGGAGCATGAGCTATGATGTAGACTTGGAGAATGGCCAGCAAGCGCGAATTTACCTTCGGGATGGACGCTATCGTTTGGCGATAGAGCCGTTTGAGTTTCCCTCACAGTTTTCATCAGCCATGCGCAACAATGCGGCGGAGATGGCGAACTTCCCTGGAGGAGACCCCATGGATATCTCAAATGTGCGGGAGAATTCGGAGGTAAATATTCACAACTATCAGTTCGAGCCGGAAGCGTTAGCTATACTGCAACCGAAAGGCACGCCTGCCATTCGATCGATATCGAGTAATGTCGACCTAGATAGTTTATACGGTGAAGATTTTCCAATTCCCCCCGATCGTCCCTATTTACTCACTTTTCAGCGAGATGAATTCACGGTTCAAATTGACAACGTCTTTGACTATCCGCAATATCAACCATTTACAGGTACTCCAAGCGGTAGTTTGATCAATACCGGCTTTAATACCATGTTTAAGGTTGGAGCCATTGATCTATTTAACGATTATCGCATGGTAGCCGGATTTCGAACGGATTTCCAGCCAATTCCTGGCGTTTCGTTGAGTCCGAACTCAGAGTTCTTATTGGGATTCGTTGATAGAAAAAGTCGATTTGATGAAGAGATTACTTTCTACAGAAGAAGCCAAGTTGCCTTCATACCTGACTTGATTTCGAATGCCAGATATCTCACTTACGAGGCACATTACAAATGGAATTATCCATTTAGTCAGGTTGCCGGATTGCGATTCTCGGCGGGGTACCGAAACTCGCGGCAAATTATTCTACTCGATAATGCCGGCAGCGTGACTCCAGCAGAAACGGATGCCGTAATTGTACGCGACTATGGTATACTCAAGGCAGCGTATGTGTATGACGATACGCGCAAGAAGGGAATCAATCTGTACCATGGAACGCGATATAAGATTTTCACGGAGTTCTATGAAGACTTCAGTCGGGGGAATACAGGCTTAATTACAGCGGGGATAGATTTACGCCACTATATGCCGGTGCATAGAGAGATTATTTGGGCGAATCGATTCGCGTTTGGCACTTCGTTTGGCAATGAAAAATTGTTGCACTATTTGGGAGGGGTAGATAATGAATTCAACCCTGGGTTTACGAATAATACGCCTTATGCTGAGAATCAGAATTATGTTTTTCAGACCGTGGTTACCAATATGCGCGGGTTTTTCCAGAATATCAGAAATGGGAACAGCTTTGCCGTAATCAATAGTGAATTGCGCGTACCCATTGTGAAGTACCTCGTGAACGCTCCCGTACAAAATGACTTTTTGGCCAACTTCCAAGTCATAGGATTTGGAGATCTGGGCACGGCATGGAACGGTCTGCATCCTTATGTAGAAGAGAATGCCATCAATACTCGGATTGTGGATAATCGCTTAGGGTATAGGGTGGTGCTAGACACCCAGCGCGAACCGATTGTGGGTGGATTTGGCTTTGGATTGCGAAGTCGATTGTTGGGCTATTTCTGTAGAGTGGATTGGGCATGGGGCGTAGAAGATGGCAATGTGCTCGATCGGGTGTTCTACTTCTCCATTAGCACCGACTTCTAGAGGGCCCCATTGGCCTTCTCCCATTCTTTGATTACCGTTTTACGTCCGATGGTTCGCGTAATGCGATCCTTTCTAAGATCCCAACCTCGAGCGGGGCAGTATTCACGCCCGTAGAATATGATTTGAAGGTGCAGGGAGTTCCACTTTTCTTCGGGAAACAGTCGCTTTGCGTCCGACTCCGTTTGAGTTACTGATTTTCCATTGCTCAGTCCCCAACGGAACATCAAGCGATGGATGTGCGTGTCCACAGGAAAAGCGGGTATGCCGAATGCCTGACTCATGACAACAGAAGCCGTTTTGTGTCCAACCGCCGGAAGAGCTTCGAGTGCTTCAAAACTTGCAGGAACTTCTCCGTTGTGCTCGTTTAGCAAAATTCGCGTCAGCTCGTAGATGCCCTTCGACTTCATCGGTGTAAGTCCACAAGGCCGTATGATCTCCACAATTTCCTCCAAGGAAAGGTTTACCATTTCCTCAGGAGTTGAAGCTCGATTAAAGAGCAATGGCGTTATCTTATTTACCCTTTCGTCGGTACATTGAGCTGAAAGAAGCACAGCTATGAGTAAGGTGTACGGACTATGGTGGTCGAGTGGAATGGGCGTTTCGGGATAGAGTTCCTCCAACGTTCGAATTACAAAATCTACCTTCTCTGCTTTGGTCATGCTTATCAAACTTTTAGCTTCGTTCATTGTTCCACCAATGAAGATCAAAAAAACAAAATCAAATGACACATTTGAACAAAGGAGATAAAGCACCTGATTTTAACGCGAAAGATCACCATGGAAACGACATTTCCTTGAGTTCTTTTGCTGGTAAGAAGTTGGTGTTGTATTTCTATCCGAAAGACGACACCCCGGGGTGCACCGCTGAGGCCTGCAGTTTCCGTGATGAATACACGGATTTATTGGATAAGGGGTTTGCCATTGTGGGCGTTTCAGCTGACGATGAAAAGAAACACAACAAATTTGCCGATAAGTATGATTTACCTTTTCCTCTCATCCCCGATACGGAGAAAGAGGTGATCAACGCTTATGGGGTTTGGGGATTGAAGAAGTTCATGGGCCGCGAATTCGATGGCATTCATCGTGAAACATTCGTCATTGATGAGAATGGAATCATCGACCAAGTAATCACCAAGGTGAAGTCGAAAGCCGCGGCGCAACAAATCCTAGAATCGTATTCCTAAGTTGTCAATAACTTAGTCGTTTGAACACGTATAGCCCGTATTGTATGGGCTATATTTGTTTCTCTTCAATCGATAAAATTCAAGTAGATGAGTAGCGATAAAGATGCCCGTTTGAAAGCGTTGCAGCTTACAATGGACAAAATGGACAAGACCTATGGAAAGGGTGCGGTAATGCGCATGGGAGACGCCCCTGTCATTGAAGTTGACACCATTCCTTCAGGGTCCATCGGTTTAGATTTAGCTTTGGGAATAAGCGGATATCCTCGAGGTCGAGTGGTTGAAATTTACGGCCCGGAATCATCGGGTAAAACCACACTCACTTTACACGCTATTGCCGAGGCTCAGAAAAACGGAGGCATCGCCGCATTTGTGGATGCTGAACACGCATTTGATCGAACGTACGCTGAGAAGCTCGGAGTGAATACTGAGGAGCTCATCATTTCGCAACCCGACAATGGTGAACAAGCCTTGGAGATTGCGGATAACTTAATTCGCTCAGGAGCCATTGATATTCTCATCATTGATTCTGTAGCAGCATTGACGCCTAAGAGTGAGATTGAAGGTGAGATGGGCGACTCGAAAGTGGGTCTGCAAGCCCGTTTGATGTCACAGGCACTTCGAAAGCTAACGGGTACTATTTCCAAGACGAACTGCACATGCATCTTCATCAACCAATTGCGTGAAAAAATTGGAGTGATGTTCGGGAACCCGGAAACAACTACAGGTGGTAATGCCTTGAAGTTTTACTCTTCCATTCGATTGGATATTCGTCGTTCTTCACAAATTAAAACGAGCGATAGTGTAGTTGGTAACCGCGTTCGCGTAAAAGTGGTTAAGAATAAAGTAGCTCCACCATTCCGCTTGGCAGAGTTCGATATCATGTATGGAGAAGGCATTTCAAAAGTAGGAGAGCTTATCGATCTTGGTGTGGAGCGTGAGATTGTTCAAAAGAGTGGTTCTTGGTTCAGTTATGAAGGTACCAAGTTGGGACAAGGCCGCGATGCGGTTAAGCAGCTCTTGAAAGACAACCCTGAGCTTGCAGAAGAGATTGAAGCTAAGATTCATGCAAAGGTGAAAGAAGCTGCAAATTAATCCTGCAAAGTATAGAGTTATAGAAGGTCGCCACGAGCGACCTTTTCTTTTTCAACCAAACACAGAAATATTACGTTATCTCCACAGATGCCTAGTAGACCAAGGTTGATTAACTTTGACACATGAGAAATTACTTTCTACTCTTCCTTACCTTAAGCATAGCTGCTTGTACTGAGTTAGCCGACCAATCGACTCAGTCAACTACCACGGATGCAACTGTTTCTGAGCTTCCACAAGACTCTCTGGGAGATCTTATTAAAACACAGAATGACTCGCTCAATGCCTATATCTACGACAACCCCTTTGATGTAGATGCACTCTTGGCTAGATCACGGCAATATATTGCACAGCGAAATGTGAATTACGCCGAGGCCGATGTAAGAGCAGCCATGGAAATCGATAGTTTGAATCCAGATGTACTATTGGCTTGGGGAGATATTAATTTTTATCAGAATAGAACGAGAACGTCACGAGATACTTGGAAGAAGTGCATCGAGCTCGATCCAGATAATGTGGATTGCCGATTGAAGCTAGCCGAGTTGTATAACGTAGTGCAGAAGTATCGTGAGAGTCTCATTTTGACCAATGAAGTCATAGAACTCGATCCATCACAGCCGGTGGCTTATTTTATCAAGGGCAACAATATTCGCGAGCTTACGGGTGATACCGCCGCAGCTGTCCGTTATGTGCAAGAGGCCATTGAACGCGATCCGGAGTACTGGGCAGCCTTGGACTTTGCGGCCGTGATGCTTTCCAGCTTGAAGGATCCTACCGCAGGTGTTTATTTTGACCGCATGATCGAAATCAATCCCAACGACCAGCCTACCTATTACAAGAAGGGCATGTTCCACATGGGAATTGAGGATTACAATGAGGCTATTAAAGCCTTCACAAAGGCAACACAGCTTCGCCCTACCGACGCTGAAAGCTTCTTCAATTTGGGTTATATACACTTAGAATTGGGGCTGAATCAACAGGCGGTCAATTACTTTACACAGTCCATTGAAGCTCGTCAAGTGAATCACCGAGCCTATTACGGACGTGGATTTGTATATGAGCGAATGGGGGATGTAATGCGAGCTCAGGCTGACTATAAGCAGGCCATATCGTACAATCCAGCACATGAACCTTCGAGGATTGCCTTACAAAGAGTTCAGCGAATCATCAGCGACCAAATGCAAGGTCGCTAGATTAGGGTGCTAGGTTAATGAATGGAATTTTACTTCGCTCGTTTCGTCATTGCGGCTAGCATGTCCCATTCTTGTTCGGTAACTGCTTCCAAGAAATTTAGCTGACCTGCATCCTGCAGCCACTCGCCACCATCAATAGTAACCACTTCACCATTCATATAGGCAGCAAAAGGACTGATCATGTACGCCGCCAAGTTGTTTAATTCTTGGTGCTCTCCAGATCTTCTTAGTGGAATCTGATTAACCACTTTCAGCTTTTCAGACGTATCTCCAGGTAGGAGTCTCGACCAAGCGCCTTCCGTTGGGAATGGCCCGGGGGCAATGGCATTGGAGCGAATTCCGTATTTGGCCCATTCAACCGCTAAACTACGTGTCATGGTTAGAACACCAGCTTTGGCCATGGCTGACGGCACAACATATGAGGAGCCCGTCCACGCGTAGGTAGTCACAATATTCAAGAAGTTGGTGTCCTTTTTCTTCTCCTCAATCCACTGTTTACCGAAGGCAAGAGTGACGTTTTTGGTACCTTTTAAAACGATATTGATGATAACATCGAATGCATTAGCGGAAAGTCTTTCAGTTGGACTGATAAAGTTTCCAGCAGCATTGTTTACTACTACGTCAGGTGAACCCCACTTCTCTTTAATCGCGTCGCGAAGTTGTTCAACTTGGCCATAATCGCGGATATCGCATGCGAAACCAAATACTTCATTTCCCGTTATATCTGAAATCTCCTTGGCTGCACTGTCGAGGCGATCTTGCTTACGACTAGAAATAACCACTTTCGCTCCCAACTGAGAGAAGTAGGTAGACATTGATTTGCCTAAACCGCTTCCACCGCCTGTAACGAGTACAACGGTGTCCTTGAGGCTATTGTCAGGAAGCATGGGAGAATTGTGGGAAATGGCCATTCGCATCTTATATTTATGGAAAGCCAAAATACAATAATTCCTTCTCGATGAATCGTTCCGTTTTAATTGTTCTTAGCACCTTTGTGACCCTTAGTTGTCAAATGTAGAATTCCGATATGGCACATGAGCCTGATGTAAAGCAAATCCCCGTTTCATTAGAGAAGCACGGCGATGTTCGAACGGACGAATATTATTGGTTGAACAACCGAGAAGACGATGAGGTGATCGACTATCTCGAAAGAGAGAATGCCTATCGCGAGTCCATAATGGCTGGAACTGAAGAGTTGCAAGCTACCCTATACAAGGAAATGGTGGGTAGAATCAAACAGGACGATTCATCTGTACCCTATGAACTTGAAGGGTATTATTACTACACCAGATTTGAAGAGGGAGGCCAATACCCGCTGTATTGCCGTAAGAAAGGTAGTTTAGAAGGTGAGGAGGAAGTGATGCTTGACGTGAATGAACTTGCTAAAGGACATTCCTATTATCAGGTAAGCGGCTTGTCCATCCGGCCTGATGCAAAGATGATCGCTTTTGGTGTGGATACCGTTTCTAGAAGGATTTACACGATTCACTTCAAGAACTTGGAGACAGGTGAGATCCTTGAGGAACATATTCCAAACACGAGCGGTAGCAGTACATGGGGGGAGGACAACAAAACGCTGTTTTATGCCACCAAAGACAAAACTACGCTGCGCCAAGATCGAATTATTCGCCACACGCTTGGAACCAATGCGGGCTTAGATACGGAGGTTTACCATGAGGCAGACGAAACCTTCATCACTTACGTATTCAAATCGAAGAGTAAGAAGTATATCATCATCGGCAGTTCCTCTACCCTCTCGAATGAGTTCAGGTATGTGGATGCTGCGGAGCCCAACGGGTCGTTCAACTTATTCAATGAGCGAGTTCGCGGCTTGGAGTACGGTATAGCCCATTTTGGAGATCACTGGTACATTCGAACTAACCGTGATGGGGCTTCTAACTTTAAATTGATGCGCACACCTGAATCCAATACTTCGATGGATGCTTGGGAGGATGTTATTCCGCATCGGGAGGACGTACTGCTCGAGAATATCGAAATATTCAAGGATTATCTCGTGACTGATGAGCGCAAGAATGGATTGAACCAGATTCGCATTGTTCCTTGGAGTAATCCGGAGAAAGAGCACTTCATCCAATTCGAGGAAGAGACTTACATGGCTTATATTGGGAATAACCCGCAATTTGATTCTGAAACATTGCGTTTTGGCTATTCTTCATTAACTACACCTACTTCCGTTTTCGATTATAATTTACGAACAAAAGAAAGAGTCCTCCTCAAGCAACAAGAAGTGGTAGGAGGCTATAATGCCGATGAATACGCTTCAGAACGAGTTTGGGCTACCGCTGAAGATGGAACAAAAGTTCCAGTATCCCTAGTTTACAGGAAGGAGTTGAAGAGTGATTCAGGCAACCCGCTATTGCTATATGGTTATGGATCCTATGGTTATACCATTGACCCTTCTTTTTCGACTACGCGTTTGAGCTTATTAGATCGGGGATTCATTTTCGCGATTGCCCATGTGAGAGGAGGACAATACTTGGGCCGTCAGTGGTATGAGGATGGCAAGTATTTGAAAAAGAAGAACACGTTTACAGACTTCATTGCAGCTGGACAGCATCTTGCAGGGGAAGGTTACACAGATCCGTCGCAGTTGTATGCTATGGGCGGGAGCGCTGGAGGTTTACTAATGGGTGCAGTGGTCAATATGGCGCCGGAGTTGTTCAATGGTGTTATAGCTGCCGTTCCATTTGTTGATGTGGTAACTACCATGCTAGATGAGAGTATACCACTCACTACGGGGGAATACGACGAGTGGGGGAATCCGAATGATGAAGAGTACTATCATTACATGAAGTCCTATTCGCCGTATGATCAAGTAACCGAGCAAGATTACCCGGCCATGTTGATTACTACAGGATTGCATGATAGCCAAGTTCAGTATTGGGAACCGGCGAAATGGATTGCACGATTGCGTGATAAACGCACAAACCCTGAGAGACCATTATTGATGCATTGTAACATGGAAACTGGGCATAGCGGAGCGAGTGGTCGTTTTGAATCGCTTAAGGAAACGGCCATGGAATATGCCTTCTTTATGGATTTGCAGGACCTAAACCCTCAGCGTTAAGTGCGATGTCTCACGCCTTCAATACCTCCTTGAGCGCAGTCACGGTTTTTTCTGCAGCTCCCCCATGCGATTGAACAAAGTCAGCGGCATTTTTTGATGCCTCTTGCAGGGTTGCAGCTTGATCGCTGAACTTCCTTAAAAGGATATTGCAATCTTCCATAGAGTGAACTTCAAATCCACCGCCGGCTTTAATCATGGCTTTGGCTTCCCAGAACTTTTGGTGTTCAGGGCCGAAAAGCACGGGCAGTCCATAAACGGCTGGCTCGAGGATGTTGTGTAAACCCGTTTTGAAGCCTCCTCCCACGAAGGCGATTTGGCCATAGCGATAAACACGACTGAGCTGTCCAATGGTATCGAGCACCAAAATTCGTATATCTTCTTCTCGGGTTGACGAAGAACGACTGCTCCACTTCATGGCTGTAGCTGGCAAGGACCGGATAAGTCGGTCTACATTTCCCTTTGAAACATCGTGAGGCGCCAATATAAAATTGAAGTAGGGATGGCGCATAATCTGTGGAAGCAGAACCTCTTCATCTTCTTTCCAAATACTTCCGCAAATGATGGTGGGTCTCAGTTTGAACCAATCTTCAAGATGCTCAAGCCGATAATCTTCTCGGGCAAGCTTGGATACGTTATCAAATCTTGAATCCCCAGTGACGGTCATGTTCGAAAACTCATGTTGTTCTAGAACATGAAGGGAAGACTCATTTTGAACTCCGATAAAAGAAGCTTGTTGCAGTAGGCTCCTCAAAGATCTTCCTAAGGGCCTAAAGAGGAATTGATTATCCCTAAAATTGGCTGAAATCACTGTTATTGGAACTTTTGATGTCAGGCACGCCTTCATGATGTTCGGCCAAAATTCGTACTTGACGAATACGGCTATTTTGGGCTTTATCTTCTCTAGAAATCGCTGCGCGGAACCTGCGGTATCGTGAGGTAAGTAAGTTGCCAGGTCAACTAAACCTTCACCTTGGTGGTGTTCATACCCGCTTGGCGAGAAGAAGGTGACCAGTATAAATAGATCAGGGACTTGCTCTTTTAAACTTGCAATAACGGGCTTGGCCATTTCGTATTCCCCCAAACTAGCTGCATGAAACCATGCCACTCTTTTTTTAGTGGGAATAGAATCTAGGTCTCTCCAGAGTTGACGTCTTCCTCGCACCCAAGCACGTGCTTTCGGGTGGAAGGGTGAGGCTAGATTTAGGGCAAATCTATAGAGTTGATATCCGAACTGATAGAATGCGGTCATCAATTAGTAGTAGTAGAATTTCTGAGCATTCTGATCGTAGATAGGTAAGAACCAGGAGAAACGCAATCCGTAATACAAATCGAGTTGATTTCCGGTCACATATTCGCGAGTGTCGTAATTGAACCCTCTGACGTTTTCGTTAAATCCTTGCATGAATTCAAAGGCAAGCGTGAAATTAATGCGCCTTTCAGTACCCGCAAATTGGTAACCAATTAACTGACGCGTCATGAATCCTTCTGTCCATCGGTCGTAACCCCGCTTGTAAAGTTCTTGTACTTGTGGTGTATTCTCGCGCTGATTTCGAATGTCGATGAAATGGACGTTGTATCCAGCACCCAGGGAGACGAGTAAACCACTGTTGGCATTGTGCCCAAGTCGATTGAAAATGTATCCTACATCGGCTGACATATTCCAACCTCTTTCTCTGAAGGTAATTTGAGCATATTCGCCATTTAACGACAAAAACTCACCTTGACTCGTCATGAGTTCGCCAAATATTTGCTGGGCATTCTCAAGGTCGTCGGCGAAGTGATATCGTCCACCAAAGGAAACTAACCAGTTGCTTTTGAACTTGTACTGGACGTCGCCACCAAGCATAAAGTTATCGTCTAGGTAGGAAGCAAATTCACCTCCTTTGGTCATGTAATTGGCCGAAATGTGGATGAGCCAACCCTGGGCGGTGGAGTCTCTTACATTGACTTGACTCCACGCATTGAAGCTGACAAAAGAAAGAAGAACAACAAGTGCTTTATACATGAAGCGAAATTAGGGATTTACAGATTATCTACCTCAATTAGGAAACGAAGGAAAATAGGTCGAGGTTTGGCCATAGTTCTTTACTTTTGAAGTTAGAAACCCTACCCAATGAAAGATATCCGTATGGTAGACTTGGTGACGCAATACGAGCGAATCCAAGATGAAGTTGATACCGCTGTTCTCAATACAATTCGTTCAAGTGCATATATCAATGGGCCTGAAGTGAAAAGCTTTCAGGTGGAGCTTGAGGAATATCTTGATGTAAAGCATGTAATACCTTGTGCAAATGGTACGGATGCTCTTCAGATAGCTATGATGGCCTTAGGGTTGAAGCCAGGTGATGAGGTGATTACAGCTACGTTTACTTATGTAGCTACAGCCGAGGTCATCGCCTTACTTCAGCTCAAGCCTGTTTTGGTAGATGTTGATCCAGATACCTTCCTGATCGATATCGATGCGATGAAGGCAGCCATCACACATAAGACGAAGGCCATTGTTCCGGTTCATCTATTTGGTCAAGTAGCCAATATGGATGCGATCATGGATATCGCTTCAGACCACAATCTTCACGTTGTTGAGGATACTGCACAGGCCATTGGAGCAGATTATCATCACAGCAATGGGACGGTTGCAAAGGCAGGAACCATTGGAGATATCGGTTGTACTTCATTCTTCCCGTCCAAGAACTTGGGTTGTATGGGAGATGGCGGAGCGATTTTCACAAATGATGATGAGCTTGCAGCGGAGATTCGAATGGTGGCAAATCATGGTCAGAGTCGTCGGTACTACCACGATAGGGTAGGGGTGAACTCGAGACTAGATAGTATTCAAGCTGCCGTTTTGCGCATCAAACTCAGGAAGTTAAATGAGTACAATGCAGCTCGCAAGGAAGCCGCTGAGTTCTATAATAATGCGTTCGCCAATGAGTCGCGGATTGCAACACCAGTAGGTGCCGACAAGAGTACGCATGTATATCACCAATACACTTTGAAGCTGAAAGGTGTAGATCGTGACGGATTGCAGGCTCACTTAGCAGAAAAAGGCATTCCAAGTATGATATATTATCCTGTGGCGTTGCACATGCAATCGGCTTACAAGGATGAACGATATGGTGAGGGACACTTCCCAGTAACCGAAAAATTGGTGAAGGAGGTATTCTCTCTGCCAATGCACACGGAGTTAACCCATGATCAACTGGATTACATTACATCAAGTGTACTTGAATTCTTAAATGTATAGAGAATGAAAATTGCAATTGTAGGAACGGGATACGTTGGACTCGTTACAGGAGCTTGTTTGAGCGAAGTAGGAATTAACGTGACCTGCATCGATGTTGATGAACGCAAAATTGAAAACCTGAAAAAGGGAATTTTGCCAATTTATGAGCCAGGACTAGAAGATATCGTAGAGCGAAACTTTAAGAAAGGAAGGCTCAATTTCTCGACGGATTTGGCTGAAAGCATCAAGGATGTAAACGTATCCTTCATAGCAGTTGGAACCCCTCCCGGTGAAGATGGGTCTGCAGACTTGAAGTACGTGCTTCAGGTGGCCAAGGGTATTGGCGACAATATGCAAGACTACATGGTTGTAGTGACTAAATCTACCGTTCCCGTTGGAACGGCTGATAAGGTTCGCAATCAGATTAAAGAGTCGCTCGATGCGCGCAACTCTGACTTCAAATTCGACGTAGCTTCTAACCCTGAGTTCCTCAAAGAAGGAGCGGCAGTAGACGACTTTATGCGTCCAGATCGTATCGTTGTTGGTGTAGAGTCAGACCGCTCACGTGAACTTATGGAGCGTCTCTATCGTCCTTTTACATTGAATGGACACCCAGTGATTTTCATGGATATTCCGAGCGCGGAAATGACCAAGTATGCGGCAAACTCAATGCTAGCAACGAAAATTTCTTTCATGAACGATATCGCTAATCTTTGTGAAATTATGGGTGCCGACGTAAATGCTGTACGTAAAGGTATTGGTAGCGACCCAAGAATTGGCACTAAGTTCATCTATCCAGGTATTGGATATGGTGGTAGCTGTTTCCCGAAAGATGTGAAAGCCCTTATCCGCACAGCGCGCGAAAATGACTATGAAATGCGCATCCTACAATCAGTAGAAAATGTCAATGAAGGTCAGAAAGAAGTGATGTTCTCCAAGATTAAGAGCCACTTTGGTGATATCAAAGGCAAGCACTTTGCCATGTGGGGCTTGAGCTTTAAGCCGCAAACAGACGACATGCGCGAAGCGCCGAGCTTGGTAATCATAGACCAAATCTTAGCTGCAGGTGGAACCGTTTCAGCCTATGACCCAGTGGCTATGGAGGAGGCAAAGCATCTCCACCTAGGAGATAAAATTACCTATGCTGCAGATGAGTACGATGCCCTGGAAAATGCAGATGCCCTTTTACTTGTAACCGAATGGGCGGAGTTTAGAGTGCCAGATTGGAATAAAGTAAAGTCGTCATTGAATTCGGCTGTTATTTTTGATGGTCGTAACTTGTATGACAGAGAAAGACTGAGAGAATCAGGATTTACCTATTACGGAATCGGAGTAAAATAGATTGTCCTATGGCTCGAGTTCTCATTACCGGTGCAGCCGGATTTTTAGGATCCCACCTTTGTGATCGCTTTATTAAAGAGGGAAATGAGGTGGTAGGAATGGACAACCTGATTACAGGTGACCTGAAGAATATCGAGCATCTCTTCAAAGAGAAAAATTTCGAGTTTTTCCATCACGATGTGTCCACGTTCATTCACGTGCCTGGAGAGCTCGACTATATTCTACACTTTGCTTCACCAGCAAGTCCGATTGACTATTTGAAAATTCCCATTCAAACCTTGAAGGTTGGCTCATTGGGAACCCACAATTGCTTAGGTCTAGCTCGCGCCAAAGGAGCCAGAATCTTGGTAGCGAGTACCAGTGAGGTGTATGGCGATCCGCATGTTCATCCGCAAACAGAAGAGTACTGGGGGAATGTAAATCCAGTGGGGCCGCGTGGGGTATACGACGAAGCTAAGCGTTTCCAAGAAGCCATGACTATGGCCTATCACACATATCACGGGGTTGAAACACGCATCGTTCGTATCTTCAACACCTATGGTCCAAGAATGAGGCTGAACGACGGCCGCGTATTGCCGGCCTTCATCGGTCAAGCCTTGCGTGGTGAAGATCTCACTGTATTCGGCGATGGAAGTCAGACCCGCTCATTCTGTTACGTGGATGATTTGATTGAAGGTATTTACCGATTGCTCATGAGCGATTACGTTCATCCTGTGAATGTGGGAAATCCAGATGAGATTACCATCGGTGAATTTGCTGAAGAGATCATTCAACTTACGGGAACCGATCAAAAGGTGATTTACAAAGATCTCCCGAAAGACGACCCTACACAGCGACAACCCAATATTACCAAAGCGAAAGAAATCCTAGGCTGGGAGCCGAAAGTGAGTAGGAGCGAGGGTTTGAAGATTACCTATGAGTACTTCAAATCGCTTCCTGAGGAAGAATTGTACAAGAAGGAGCACAAGGATTTCACCGCCTATTCTAGAAAGTAAGGCCATGAAAAAAGTATTAGTTACCGGAGGGTTAGGATACATTGGAAGTCATACCATTGTTGAACTAATCCAGTCAGGCTATGAGCCTATTGTGCTAGATGATCTTAGCACTTCTGATATTGAAGTGAAGGATAGAGTTGAGCGCATTTTGGGACGCGCCATCCTTTTTGAGCAAATTGACATGTGCGATAAAACAACACTTAGTTCGGTTTTTGAGAAGTATCCTGACATGGCTGGTGTGATCCACTTCGCCGCTTTCTTGCTCGTAAACGAAAGTGTGGATGACCCACTCAAATATTACCACAATAATCTCTTCTCTACCATTCACCTGCTTGAGCTTATGCATGAGTATGGAGTAAAAGCACTTGTTTTTAGCTCCTCTTGCACCGTTTATGGCATTCCTGATTCACTGCCTGTCGACGAATCAGCACCCATCAAACCTGCTGAATCTCCGTACGGAAACACCAAGAAAATGGGTGAGGACATCATAAGAGACGCAGCTCTTGCTCATCAATTGCAGTGCATTTCTCTTCGATATTTCAATCCTATTGGAGCATACGATACGGGCATCATTGGGGAGTTTCAAGATGGAGAACCTCATCACCTGGTGCCGTACATCACCGAAACGGCCATTGGCAAAAGAAAAGAGCTGAAGGTTTTTGGTGGCGATTACGATACGCGTGACGGTACCTGTATCAGAGACTACATTCACGTAGTGGACATTGCTGCTGCACACGTCAACGCTATTACCAAGGCCATTGAAGATCCGGATGGAGTATACGATGTTATAAACCTAGGTTCAGGAAACGGCTCCACCGTATTAGAGATGATTCACTCATTCCACAGAGCTACGGGGATCGAGATTCCACATCAAATTGTAGATAGAAGAGAAGGTGATGTGCCTGCAGTTTATGCAGATATTTCCAAGGCTCAATCCGTTCTGGGGTGGACACCTAAAAAGTCGCTTGACGACATGCTGGCATCGGCTTGGAATTTTGAACAGAGCTTGAAGTAATGGAGGAATTCAGACCATACCAAGTATCTGCTCAGCCTATTTTTCTCATTGCATTTACCGTATTGGCTGTGGTTTATAGTGGATGGACGGGTTATGCCTATTTCTTTTTGGATGCCGTGGTAAGTTGGTATTCCATAGTATTCATTGGGGCCGTCTTGCTATTCCTTTGGTATAATCGTTTGAGTCGCTCTTTTTATGTGCGTTTGAATGATGACTCGATAGAGTGGCTGATGAAGCGCAATAGTCACGAAACCCTACAAGTCGCAAATATTGAGCTCGTTAGTGAGCACCGAATGAGTTTGGACTTTCTTATTGATGCTACCTGGAAAGAGATTCCGCTCACGGATTTTGAGAAAAGTGGAAAACGCGCAGAATTTCTGGAAGCTGTTAAGCGTTGGTGTTCGCAGAATAACATAGAATTTAAAGAAACGGAGTAGTATGAAGAGCATATTGATCACTGGAGGTGCAGGATTTATTGGTTCACATGTAGTGCGACGCTTCGTGCTCAGATATCCAGATTACCATATCGTCAACCTAGATGTGCTGACCTACGCAGGTAATTTGGAGAATCTCAAAGACATTGAGAATAGACCAAACTATCATTTCGAAAAGGTAGATATCAATGATGCTGCCGCCATAAAGGCAGTGTTCGAAAAGCATAAGCCAGATGGTATTGTTCACCTAGCTGCTGAAAGCCATGTAGATCGCTCCATTACGGACCCATTGGCATTTGTGCGTACCAATGTTTTCGGCACCGTGAACTTGCTCAACGCAGCTCGAGAACTTTGGGGTGATGATTTCAGCAATAAGCGCTTCTATCATATTTCCACGGATGAGGTGTACGGAACTTTGGGTGAAACAGGACTTTTCACGGAATCAACACCCTACGATCCTAACTCGCCATACAGTGCGTCGAAAGCCAGCTCTGATCACTTTGTGAGAGCCTATGGCGAGACGTACGACCTTCCGATTGTCGTAACGAATTGCAGCAATAACTATGGTCCAAATCACTTCCCTGAGAAGCTTGTTCCACTGTTCATAAACAATATCGTGAACATGAAGCCATTGCCCGTGTACGGAGATGGCGACTATACCCGAGATTGGCTCTACGTAATTGACCACGCCCGCGCCATCGATCTGGTTTTCCATGAAGGGGTGAATGGTGAAACCTACAATATCGGTGGCTTCAATGAATGGAAGAATATCGATTTGGTTCGACTCCTTTGTAAGTTGATGGATGAAAAACTCGACCGACAAGCAGGTGCATCTGAAGAACTCATCACGTTCGTAAAAGACCGCCCTGGACACGATAAGCGTTACGCGATTGATTCAACCAAGATCAAAGAAGAATTGGGTTGGGAGCCAAGTGTGACCTTTGAAGAGGGCTTAGCCTTAACCATCGATTGGTATATGGAAAATCAGGAATGGCTGTCCAATGTCACCAGTGGTGATTATCAAAAATATTACCAAGACCAGTACGGAGCTTAATGGACCCGCTGTACGTTAGAGCGCTGCATATCATATTTGTGGTAACCTGGTTTGCGGGCTTGTTTTACATGCCTCGTTTGTTCGTATACGCCGCAGAGGCTAACGACAGAAACGACGAAGCGGGTGAAATTCTGAAGAAACAGTATCAGGTTATGAAGCGCCGGTTGTGGTTTGGTATCACATGGCCTTCAGCGGTTTTAACGCTGATCTTCGGACTTTGGATGCTTGATACTGTTGGATGGTATATACCCACTTGGCTGTGGATTAAGATTGGGTTTTTGGTAGGGCTTTACGCCTATCATTTGAGTCTTCATTACATCTACAAACTCCAACAGCGAGGCGACTTCCGTTATTCTGGAAATCAGATGCGGGTGTGGAATGAAGTAGCCACGGTATTCCTAATTGCCATCATCTTCTTGGTGGAGCTCAGAAACGCGCTGGATATGGTTTGGGGCTTGGTAGGTCTCTTCGCTTTCATCCTGGTGCTCATGACCGCCATTCGGGTATACAAGAGAATAAGAGGGTAGTAACTTGCAGTACAGATTCTCTGTGCTATGAGCTAAGTCGATCTATCAATTCGTGAAGCTCCTATCTTCGAGTCCAGAATCTCTACGAAATCGGTTTAGGTTTTTGGGTTGATTGGTTAGGGGGTTCATAACCCCGCCCCATAATCAAGTTAGGTATTAATGAATCCCTAGCTGGGTATCATACGCGTACATCCGCTTAGTTCTTCACCATGGAGTTTCGGCATGATTTTGCGTTTGAAAAGCCAAGGTCAATGCTTCGAACATCGTAACTTAAACTGGGGTGGGATTGACAGTCCCCAATGGAACACTCCAGTTTTAATGAGCCAACCTCACGGAAATTAAAGCTTGAGCGTCCATTTCAAATAGACTATTGCCCATGAGTTCAGAAGGCTAGCCTATGTGCGAGTAACGAATGCGGAATATCAAGTCAAAAATCACCTTCCATTTATTTACAGTACCTTTGTCGCTCACATCCTTAGCGGGTACATGATAATCACTGTCCCCTTCTTATCGATTTAGCTAAGTATATGACGAATTAGCTAGAATCTTACCCACATTAATCACGCATTACATTTATCGTACCAAATCATAATTGCAGAACCGATTAATCGGACCTGTTGCGATAGCCTTTGCGTTTCCATTTTCTGGTATTAATCATATTTAACCAGGATTCACGGTAAGTTTTATTCTGCGGAAGCACTACACCTGTTTCTTTTATTAAGGTGTTCACTTGTCAATATATAATGACTACACGATCTAAACGACCGACGAAGAAGAGCGGTTCAAAAAATAGCAATCAACGAAGGCCGAACAAGGCAAAGAAGAGCACAATCAATATTGATCAGCTCACTCAAAAGGCCACACAGCAACCTGTGAAAGTGGCCTACGAACCAGCACGAACGTTTGCTGAAATGCCCTTGAATGCAAGACTACTCAATAACATCTCAAAGAAGGGCTTCAGTAAGCCCACTGAAATCCAAGATAAAACATTGGAGCCCTTATTGAAGGGGAGAGACCTAGTTGGAGTCGCCCAAACAGGAACGGGAAAAACAGGAGCATTCCTCATTCCCCTGGTGAATCGGCTACTATCAGGGAAAGAGCATTTTAGAGTCCTGATTCTCGCACCTACACGTGAACTCGCCGTCCAAATTGATGAAGAGTTTAAGAGTCTTACCCATGGACTGAAGCTTTACAGCAACTGTTTTATAGGAGGAACCAACGTTAATCGTGACCTTCAAAAACTCCAAAGAAGGAGTCATGTGATTATTGGTACTCCTGGCCGTTTGCTTGACCTCTACCAAAGAAGAGCGCTTAAGTTTGCCGATTTTGATGTACTCATCTTAGACGAATTTGACCGCATGCTCGACATGGGGTTCAACAAAGATGTTCAACGCATCACTGCGGCCATGCAGAAGCGCAAGCAAACATTATTATTCTCTGCCACAGTAGATCGCACACAACAAGGCTTTATTGATCGATTGCTTAGGAACCCACTTGAGGTTAAGGTGAGCAATGGTGAAGCTACTGGTAAGCACATTGATCAAGAGATTATTAAGGTGGAAGAAGGTCAAGACAAGTTTGGCATGTTGAAGAATCTGTTAGAACAGCCCGAGTTCAACAAGGTGCTCGTATTTGCCGAAACGAAGCGTTGGGTGAGTAGGGTGAATAAGAAGCTGAGACAATCAGGCTTCTCAGCCGATGAAATACACGGAAACAAATCACAGAATTATCGTCAAAGTGCGCTGAAGAAATTTAGCAGCGGTCGAATTCAAATCTTAGTGGCCACCGACGTGGCTGCTCGCGGATTAGATGTTTCAGACGTTTCGCACGTAATCAACTATCAGCTGCCTGCTAGTATTGATAGCTACATTCACCGCATCGGTAGAACTGGAAGAGCGGGTAAGACCGGCAAGGCATATACATTTATTAATTAAAACGACTGCATTACTTTATGGGTAGATCGCAAGAAACCTACAATAAGAAGGAACGAGAAAAGAAAAAGCAACAAAAGAAAGACGCCAAGGCTAAGCGCAAAGCGGAACGCAAGGAGAACAACGATGGTGCCGGTGATAACTTCACCTATGTAGATAAGTTTGGCAACTTCTCGGATACACCTCCGCCGCCGGCTGAAAAGACCAAAGCCGAGGATATTCTAGTAAGCACACCGAAGAAGGAAGATAGAGGAGAAGTCGAGGATACGTCAGTAGAGCGTATTGGAACCGTTAGCTTTTTCAACGATGCCAAGGGATATGGGTTCATTAGAGATAAGTCGAGCCAAGAGAGCATCTTTGTGCATGTCAATAATACCACTGAGGAAATCATCGAGGGCAATCTTGTGACCTTTGAAATAGAGAAAGGTCCAAAAGGTCCAACAGCTGTTAAGGTTGCTGTAAAGCGATAGGTCAGGGTGACTTTACCTTGAATTAATGATTGGGATCCCCGGAGGTGTTATCTCCGGGGGGCTACAACGGTTTGACTATGGTGCGTGTCTCGAAGGGCATGCACTATACCCGTTGTTGTAGCGCGTTTTTATACTTCATTTAATTCGTTCCGATTTGTGCATGAGAAAAAAGACCAAAAAGCAGAATTATAGTTGATCCAAAAGCAATAGTTGCCAGTTTTTCATTCTGGTTATTATGGTCCAAATCGTAAAAATTATTCCTTCCATACGCCCATCTTGCCATCCTGATAATCCACAATAGCCTGGTGAAGTTCTTCTTGGGTGTTCATCACAAACGGACCTTGCGCCGCAATGGGCTCGTTGAAAGGTTCGCCATGGCCAAAGAGGATTCGGGTAAACCGATCGGCCTGAATGTGTATTGCACTCCCTTCGAATTCAAATTCCACCAGACTTCGGCCTTCAATCGAGGTGCCGTTCACCATCCCCGCGCCCTCAACCGCGTAAAACAAAATTTGATGTGATTCGGGTACTTCCAAGGCCAACGTTCCGCCAGGTTCCAAGTCAATCCACGACATGGTAAGCCCAGTAATGGAATCTGCAGGACCTTTTTCACCCAAAATTTTGCCACTGATCAAGTGAACATCTACCTTTTCGTTCGGAAAAAAATGCACGAGTTCATCCGATTGTAAACCCACATAAGCCGGAACGGTCATTTTCAATCGCGAAGGCAGGTTGAGCCAAAGTTGGATGATTTCCATCTCTCCGCCATACTGTCGAAATTCTTCGGAGGAGGTCTCAGAATGCAGTAGCCCACTGCCGGCCGTCATCCACTGTACGCCTCCTTCTTCAATGCGACTTTTGTAACCCGATGTATCTTGATGAACCAACTCTCCCTTCAAAATATAGGTGAGGGTTTCAAATCCGCGGTGGGGGTGTGGTCCGAAAGGCAATCCTCTGTTGCCTGGTCGGAAAATATCAGGACCGTGATGATTGATGAATAAGAATGGATCTAGCCATTCAACGTGTTGTGTAGGCATGGCGCGCCAAGTACTTAATCCTGGCATATGTGCCGCAACGGCAGGGTGAACGTTCTTTATCGAGCGCATGAAATTGCTTATATGTGGTACCTACTAGACGGATTTCAAGCTAGAAAGTTTACAACTTACTTAATGATGCCCTTTAGGCGCCATCACACCGGCCGTTATTGTAATGGGTAGAAGGTTTACCAGAGGAATACGCGGGCAAGAATATCTCCCGTTGTACGCGCAATACGGATTGTAACATTGGTTGAAATCGATATATATTGAATCCCCTTCAGGTATCCTCAGATCTAAGTATCGGCCTCCCCCATAAGAGGCATTTCCGTTGGTGGCATCGCCGAAAGGCAAGAAGAGGTAATTCTTGTATTCTTCTCTTTCTATCAATCTCAAGTTCTGATAAACGGCCAATCGCAAGGTGGTGTCCTTATGCTCAAATTCCAACCAAGCGAATTGCCTGTAAACAGGGCGGCGTTCTGTAGTAGTAGCCATTTCGAACGGCACGGAATCGGGCGTGAGAATCACTTTGGCCGTTATCATCCAATTGGTGTCAATCGGAAAGTAATCGTGCCCTTCAAACTCTGCAAGATCTTCAGGCAGCAGTGGACTTTCTTCTGGATTGGCATAGGATGTGTCGAGTTCAGCCTGGCTGGCCAGTGCATCTCTCATCTTGTCATTAACGCTCTGAGCGTGTGAAGCCAACGTAGCAAGTCCGAAGAGGAATAAGGCAAGAGTTCTCATTCAGGGATTTTTCCCGAAGTTACAAATAGAAAAATAGCGAGTATTCACTCGCTCTTCAGATTGCCGACCTGTACTTGGTCAGAAACTTACACTCGTTGCGCCAGAGCCCGGGTAATTAGCCCGGAAAGTCATACCTATAAGAGAACCTGATACCACTTCAAGCTCTATACGAGGATAAGGTTCCGAAGGATAAGGCGTACAATCGATGTACACCGCATCACAACAAGCCAAACGGTCAGAAATCAGCTAGTAGTCGGCTGGTGAGAAACTAATTCCATTGTCGAAGTCAATACTGCCGTCGGATCCAATAATTACGGTCATTCGGTTGTGTGTGCCGGAAGTAACGTTAGAAACGGTGTGTGTGCCGGCGTAGGACGTAATTAGAGAAACATCAGGACCCGGACTGTAAGTCAAACTCACTTGGCCATTGGCATCACTGAGCACCAATTGAATGGTTTCTCCATCCACTTGGACAATCAGATTGAGGTTGCCCTGGCTATAGAATACATTCACTTCATTACCGTTGTTGTCGCACGAGGTAATGTCGCTTGGTTCGAAGACGAAATCGGAGCTATTGGAAGCAATGGTTGTTTTTCCACCTGCCGTGAATGTGACTTGATAGCTTTGTCCGTCTGTGAATTGATTGCTCGGACCTCCGCTACTTCCGCCAGCTATGTAGGCTTTGCTGCCTTCAAGGTTGTCAAATATGCCCATGCACTCGGCGGGCAGATTCGCAGTTGGGTTTTCATCCATCTCTTCTTCTGAGCAAGAGGATAATCCCAAGCCAACAAGCAGAATCAGGATAATCGTTGCGAGTAGTGTGATTTTTTTCATTTGAATGGGCATTTGAGGTTGAATTCAAATGTGGCCCATTTATGAACGTGAAAACATACGGCATTGGCGTACTTATCTACTCTCTTCTTTGGAGGTTGACCTTAGTTGACCATTCTCCTTCAGTGGTTATTAATTTTAAAATGTAAGCGCCATCGGGAAGGTTATTCATATTCACTGCGATAGGGGATGTGTAGGTCTCGCAATCAAATTCCCTAACCATCCTTCCCTCTGCGGAAATGAGTTGAATGTTAGATTCTTCATTGATGACGTGGTTGAAGTAGAGCAAGCCTTGACCTGTTGAAGGATTAGGAGCGAAGTACATGGCTCGAACCTCAAAATCCCTTTCAATCATCGAAAAGGAAGGTTTTATCAGGTAGACTCTAAACAAGCCTGTGTAGGCATCACTTTGGGTGCCATCGTTCATAAAAAAGATATTCGGGGCAGAACTGTGAATTCCGCCCACTATAAAACCTACTTCAACGCTGTCATTGGTTATGGTGCTCCCATCCATGATTTCATTTCTTAGGATGAAGGGGTGTGTTGGAATGAATTCCGCTCCAGCTCCTAGATAGTCAGGCATTTCCATGTTTAAAGGTGTTTCGGTCATCACACCCATGCTATCCGCCGTGATTCTTGTGATTGTTTTTACGAACGGCACATTGTTGTCTTGAACACGTTGACCATTTTGAAGATAGTATTGCGCGATGCCGCCAAAGAGGATATACTCCATTGATTTAGTAGCCGGATGATACATGAATAATTTGGCGGCGTGATACGGATTGTAGTAATGTGAAAATCCAGCTACCTCACTAAATCCATTTGCGTCAATATGAACCGCGTTGATCCACGGAAGGTCCACCGTATGCTGAAAAACCCCAGATAGTGCATAGATGCCATCCGTGCCATCTGCATGAATAACGGGCACGGCATTGAAGTCTCTCTTGTGAAGGAGATTGGCATCTTGATATTCGTTTAGGAATTGCACGCTTAGATTGACTCCATCATCTTGGATGTGGAATCGGCGAACAGCATCCGTGTATGCTTGTGTAAAGCCAGGACCATGAGATGGCCCCATCGGATTATATCTACCATCGAAGAGCTGGCCACCTACCAGGTAATAGGTAGTGTCCACCTTCCATAGCTGTCCGCCTGTTACCTTCAAGTCTGAATGAGTGATCTGTCGGACAAAGGGCGCAATATTCTGATTGTTGATGATGGCTTGAGTAATTCCCGGAACATCAATGGCCGTGAGATTCGGAAAGGTGATGTGATTTCCACTGGAATTCATTCCGTAACCACCAACGAGGTAGAGCATATCTCCATCTTGATAGAACTCCAAGTTTGTGGAGCTCAATTGAGCTTGCACATTTACAGCCAAGGAGCTGAGAGAACTGCTCCAAACCGTTTGTGTGGCGGGGTCGATAACAAAGAGCTGATTGTTATGACCAGCTGCGTCAAAGGAGGCCCAAGGCTGCCTGCGATGAAGACCATCTAATCGGCCTCCAACAACTAGGATCTTGCCCGAATCATGACCAAAAGCGAAGGATTGAACTCCGGCAAATTGTGGAACACTCACAGGCTCCAGATATACCTCGAAGTTTTGTCCCCAAGAGATGAGACCCAAGAGTAATGCAGAGGTAAATAAGATTGCTTTCATCGAAATGGTGGTTAATTTGTAGCAATTTCGCGCCAAATGATGGCCTGAATTGTGACCATTGTTACACAGCTTTACTGAAAACGCCTTCGTTAATCACATTCATGGCAGGGTCAAATGCCGCACAAATTACGCGTACAAAAGCCTTGCCCCCTTCGGTAACTTTTAGCCCCTGAGAGTTGATAACGATCAAGCCATCTTTAGCGAACTGGTAAAGCTTGGCCATAAGGTCGCCATCCATGTCCATGGCGAAGAGCAAATCGATTTCCTTCAGTTTGAAGTAGCATGAAAGCTTGAGTATTCTCTCGCGAATTTCTTCCTCTTTTTCGTGCAAGAGGTGGCCTTTGATGATGGGCAATTCTCCTTTTTCAATTCGTGCACTCCAGTCTTCCACCACCTTTTCATTCTGCCAGTAACTGCCGTAACCATCGCTAATTGAGGATACCCCTAAGCCCAATTGTAACTTCTCCCGTTCGTGGGTGTACCCCATGAAGTTTCTGTGCAGTTTTCGATCCTCGCGGGCCTCGAACAATTCGTCTCCCGGTAATACAAAGTGATCCATCCCCACGTCTACGTACCCAGCACGGTTCAAGATTTCGCATCCCAACCGGTAAAGTCGTTCCTTTTCCTCCGGTTGAGGTAAATCGTTTTCGTCGTATGCGCGCTGACTTTTACTCACCCAGGGGACATGGGCATAGCTGTAAAATGCGATTCGCTCAGGGCGGAGGCGCGTTACTGCGGTAAAAGTTTTGTCTAAGCCCTGAAGCGTTTGGAAAGGAAGGCCATAGATGAGATCGAAATTGATGCTTGTGTAGCCAATTCTGCGAGCCTCTTTCGCGCACTCCTCAACTTGTTCTATACTTTGCCAACGGTGAATGGCCTTCTGCACTTTAGGGTCAAAATCCTGAATTCCGAGGCTCATGCGTTTGAAACCAAGATCATAAAGCGTTTGAAGATGTTCGGTGCTGGTATTGGCCGGATGTCCTTCGAAGCTAAATGCAAAATCATCTGAAACAGAAATACCCTGAAGCATTTTACTGAGCAAGATGTTCAAGTTATCAGCACCAAAAAAAGTAGGTGTGCCTCCACCTAAATGAATGCCCGAAATCTTGAAATCGATGCCCTCAAGCAGGTCGAGGTACATTTGCCACTCTTTGAGAATGTTCTCAATGTAGGGTGTCTCTACTCCGTGGTTCTTGGTGATTCGCTTATTGCATCCACAATAGGTGCACAGAGCCTCACAGAACGGTAAGTGCAGGTATAAGCTGAACTCCCCACGCCTACGAACTTCATTCACGAAGCGATTAACCGCCTCCTCCGAATGGAAATTGGACTGATCCCAATGTGGAACCGGAGGGTAACTCGTGTAACGAGGAACAGCTAAGTTGTACTTCTCTGTGAGCATTTGTCGAATTCTTGAAGTACAAAGCTGCGACCATTACTCGGTCTAAAAAATGCGTTTTGTCAGGTTTCGAGCTGCCTTTCATCATGAAAGTACCCGTGCGGCCATCACGCCATCGCGAATGGGTAGGAGGACATTTTCAACCCTAGCATCAGCGTGCACACGTTCATTTAATTCGCGCAGTGCTACGGTGTCTTTGTCCTGCGCCTTGGCGTCTACAATCTTTCCACTCCAGAGTACATTATCGCAAAGTATGAGTCCGCCCGGGTTCATTTGCTTCATTACGAGTTCGTAGTAGTCCAGGTAATGCTCTTTATCGGCATCGATAAACACCAAATCCCATTTTTCCTGCAATGTGGGAATGATGTCGAGCGCATGTCCTACGTGTTGAATAATCTGTGACCCAAAGTCGCTCTTGTCAAAATAACCTCGAGCAAAGTCTTCGAGTTCTTCATTGATATCGATGGTGTGTAGAATACCTTCTTTTGCAAGTCCTTCCGCCATGCAAATGGCGGCATAGCCTGTGTAGGTTCCAATCTCCAGTATGCGTTGAGGTCTGTGGAGTTTGGAAATCAAGCTCAGTACTCGGCCTTGAAGGTGACCACTAAGCATGCGAGGCTTTAAAATCTTGGCATGGGTTTCACGGTTGAGCTCTGCGAGTAATTGGTTCTCAGCAGAAGTGTGGTTGTGCGCGTATCTATCGATATCTTCGGGAAGGAATTCCATGGAAGTAATTTTTATCGAAGGTACAAAGGATAAGGCGCTTAATAAGAGGGTTTCATGAAGCTACATTTGAAAACGTATAATAAGTGGAGAATGGTTCTGATCATCGAATTTTTTATCGCCACGGGACTCTTTTTTTAGATGAACATTCTCGAAGCTCGTGACGAGGGTACGACTAGTGGTTTAAAAGGAACTATTTTCATGTTTGGCATAATGGTCATCTTTGTATTCGCTATACCACGATTAAAGAGGGAAGTTCACATTCAGGAAGGGAGCACACACCGTTTTCAGATGAATCTACCGAGATGGAGGACTAATTATGGCTCATGACAGCTGTATTTCTCTCATTAGGTTTGATTGTACTTTTTGTAAATGAGGCCATCCTGTTCGGAGACGGCTTTTATGTTTTTGAGGAATGGGGATTTTTCATACTAGTGCATGCTATATTGCTCCAAGCTGCAATACAGGGGATTGTAGTGCTTATCACTTTTTGGAAGGGGAGTGAAGTGAAGGATTCGAATCTAGGCGCTCTGGATGGGCTTGATGAGCACTTGTAATCAACGCGCTTTGTAGATCAGGGTGCTCAGTTGATCAGGCGCAAACACCTCATTAGCCACTTGTAAAAGGCGATCAGAAGTTACCGCTTCTACCTTGGATGTCATGTGCGCAAACGACTCAATTTTGTTGTAATGAAGGAGCGTCCGACCCTGACTGATCATAGAATTGGCATTGCTCTCTTGCGCCAGCGCAATCTGACCCAGTAATTGTTGTTTGGCTTTCTTAAGCTGTACCACTCCAAGACGTGTGTCGCGCAACTTTTTCAACTCGCGAAGAACCAACTTCAAACTACGATCGATGGTTCCTTTATCCGTGCCTAGATATACGCCTAATGCTCCCGTATCGGTATAAGGCGTGTAGAATGACTCAATGTTATAGGCGAATCCGTATTTCTCGCGTATGTTCAAATTGAGTCGAGAATTCATTCCAGGACCACCCAACAGATTGTTCAACAGTACCAAAGCCGTGAGGTGATCGTGATGCATATCATAACCCCTTGCTCCGATTATGGCATGGGTCTGATAGGTTTCCTTTTCGGCTGAAAGATATTGAGGCGTATAATCGTTGATGGGTCTACGGTGGTAGCGCGGATCTCCCTGGGGTAATTCTTCCGCGTATTTATGCAGCCATTTTTTGATTTCCGCTGAGGTAAAATTACCCACTACACTAAACACCATTCGCTCCGGTGAATAGTGCTTCTTCATCCATTGAATGAGTCGGTCGCGGTTAATTTCACCCAAGCTTTCAGGGGTGCCAAGGATATTCCTTCCAATAGGATGACCGGAATAAATAAGGTCTTCGAAATCATCAAAAATGAGTTCACTTGGGGAATCGAGATACGAGCTGATTTCGTCCTTAATTACCTCGCGCTCCTTGTCCACTTCCTTTTGGGGAAGAACGGATTCAAAGGCAATTTCAAAAAGCAGTTCGATGGCTCTTGGGAGATGCCTTTGCAAGGTGGAAGCATATAGGATGGTTTCTTCCTTGCTCGTATAGGCGTTAAGTTCACCACCCACATCTTCAAGTCGACTCAAAATGTGAAAGGCCTTGCGCTTCTTGGTACCTTTGAACAGCACGTGCTCAATGAAGTGGGCCATCCCTTGTTCGTTGTCGTTTTCGTCGCGCGAGCCGGCATTAATTACCAGTCCACAATGGGCCACGGGGCTGTCTACCTGACGGTGTACAACTCGCAAGCCATTAGGTAATTGGAATATTTCATGAGGCGTTTCCACGGCTGGCGAAAGTACGGAAAAAGAGTTACTCGCTGTTGCTCGTAAAAGGTCGCTCGCTGGGGCTCGCGAAAGGGTATACGCCTGCAGCTCATGAAAGGACACTCGCTGACGCGAGTGAAAGGGGGCTGAGCGACGTAGACGGATGCAAACGTTTGTATTCGTGTATCTACGAGTGGGAGGGGAGATCTTTGGGAGATTGCGATTATGGAAGAAGGACTTGAGGAACTAATATCTGGACAGCTGGTGATCGTTCAGAGGCAATGCGCGAAATGTGTGTCTGAGTATAGACGGTATGATTTTGCGTCGCAGTTAGAACGAGCGAGTAGGAGCATTTCCAATAACTACCATGAAGGATTTGCTACCCGTTATTTGGGCGACAAGCTGCGCTTTTTGGATTACGCTAAGCGATCTTGCAACGAGGTGTTGTGCATGTTGGAAGAGCCGTGGTACCGCGATGCTTTTCCAAGTGATGAAGTGACGGACCTCGAGGAGATTCTCTTCGAAGTGGATTTACAGCTCTTCGTCCTCATGCGTTACCTTTCTAAGAAACGTTCCTCGAACCTAAACCCTGATAGTCGTAAGAATCATTTCTAATGTCAGATGCACGCATCTTTCCAAGGTGCAAACCTCATTGAAATCATTGACGGCTTCTTTCTTCCGCCGCCAGGCGGAAGACCTTTGCTTACCGACAGGTAAGCCACCTTTTCCCCGCTGTCAAGCGGGGAACCTTTTCGTTCGCCGCTAGGCGAATGAACCTTACCTCTTCAAATGCTCCCCCAACCACTTAAAGAACTCCGAATGCCAAACCATGCCATTTTGCGGGTTAAGCACCCAGTGACCTTCATTCGGGAAGTAAAGGAACCTTGATTCCACCCCTTGAATTTGAGCCGCTTGAAAGGCTTCCATGCCTTGGTTTTCTGGAACTCTAAAGTCCCTGCCACCGTGAATGACGAGAATAGGGGTGTCCCAGTTTTGAACAAACTTGGCCGGGTTGAACTGTGTATAGCTCAACGGCTGTGGATCTTGCCAATATGGTCCACCTAAGTCCCAATTGGCGAAGAACAACTCTTCAGTGGTTCCGTACCAGCTTTCCATGTTGAACAAGCCGCAATGACTAATAAATGCGCTAAATCGACCTTCGTGAATTCCCGCGAGCATGTATACGCTATATCCACCATAGCTCGCACCCACGGCACCTAAGTTCTCAGTGTCCACGTACGGTTCTTGAGCTACATCGTCAATCGCTGCCAAGTAGTCTCGCATGGCTTGTCCGCCCCAATCACCAGAAATCTGCTCATTCCAATCAGAGCCAAAGCCTTGAACGCCTCTTCGGTTTGGCGCTACCACAATGTATCCTTGGGCTGCCATCACTTGGAAGTTCCAACGGAAGCTGTAGAACTGACTCACCGGGCTTTGAGGGCCGCCTTGGCAATAGAGCAACGTAGGGTACTTTTTGGTTTCGTCGAAATCAGGCGGATAAATCACCCAAGTGAGCATCTCTTTGCCATCGGAGGTCGTAACCATTCGCTTCTCAATTCGGCTCAAATCCGTTTGATCGTAAATGGCATCATTCACATGCGTGATAGCGCTTACTTCATCTCCATCCACATAAAAAATTTCCGTGGCGTGATTCATGTCCTGACGCTCGGCATAAAGCTCTTCATTCGCACTGATGAAGCTATTGTAGTTGTAGTGGCCTTCCGTGATCAGTTCTAGATCATATCCAATCCTTTCGCCTTCCTTAGGTCGATCGATTTGAAGCTGCCCAATTTGCTGCGTGGCACGAATCGGAACATTTACATAGAAGTTGTTTTGATCATCCCACTGGAAATCATTGATGTATTCCACTTGGAGATCATTGGCCTCGCCCACAATTGAGGTGAAGCCACCTTCAATATCGTATATAGCCAAGCGGTTTTCATCAGATTCATAACCATCTCTAGCCATGCTTAAGAAAGCGAGGTAATTGCTTCTTGGAGAGAATTGAGGATGACTGTCGTATCCCATTTGTCCTGGCACTTCTATAGTCTCTCCTGATTCAATATTGTAGAGATAAATCGCGCTGTTTGTGCTCTGAGCAAAATCCTTTCCTACCTTTTTCTTGGTATTATAGGCAATCCACTTACCATCTCCACTCATCGTGAACGACTCACTTCCACTGAAAGGTGGAATTGGGCTTTCGAACTGTTCACCTTTCATCAAGTGCGTGTAATCAACACCTTCGTGTGTGATCATGGTTTCGCCTGATAAATCTAAGCTTCCGAAGGCTGGGTGGTTTACATATTCATCCGACCAATGATCCCAATGGCGATACATTAGGTCTTCGATGATTCGGAATTCCGCTTCTGGCAAAGATCCATACTGATCGGCGGAGGTAGGGAAGACCTTTTCGCGAACACTGAAACACAAGTGCCACTCACCGTCATCTGTTTGAATAGGTTTGAAATTGCCGCTACCCTCTGGTAGATCTGTCAGCTTTACAGGCGTCCCGCCGATTTCCGTTTTCCAATATTGACCATCTTTGGCGTAACCGATGGTGTTCTCATCGAAGAATACCGCCGCTCCTTCGCTACCTGGAAGGTCAATAACCAATTGAGGAGATCCTGTGCTTGCGTCGTACACATATAAATCGCGCTCACCTTTATTTTGCTCGAGATTGTAACGGGTAACTCCGTATAGAACGCGTTCTCCATCTTCGTGAACATCTTCTAGTGATACACGTCCGAGTTGCCAAAGTAAGTCTGGCGTCATGATTCGGTCTTGAGCATTCATTTGTAACATAGTACCTATGAGTAAAACGGTAAGCAGATTCTTCATGTGGATTTATTTTTAGCGCCTTGAAGATAACTCTTTCTCAAACTCTGCGCGCCACAAAGCTTCTAATTCGCTTCGTTTGGCGCCCATCGATATTTTCTTCAACAGCCAAGTCATCGGCTAAATGAGTGTTCAATACCTCACTGAGATCTTTTACAATGCCCAATGGAATTTTCAAGGATGCACACGCCTGATTGAGTTCCTCAGATTGCCATTTCAGAGTTTGAGCACCGAGTAGTTTGATCAGCGCACTTCGGTTTGAAACACGATCTACATTGCTTCTGAATCGGAGATCAGAGGCTAAGTCGGCCACCTTAAGCAATTCGCAAAACAGTTGAAATTGCCGATGACTGCCAATGGCGGGAACGGCCCATTTACCATCTGAAGTAGGGAGTAAATCGCCATAAGGAGCGATATTGGGATGTTGGGTCCCAATGGCACTAGCCACGTGGTTATTCATCCAAAAATTAGTGGCCTGGTTCATTAATCCGGAGAGTGAGGCTTCCTCGAGGCTCACTTCCCAGCAACTTCCCATTCCCGATTTCTCCCTTTCCAGTAGTGCAATGAGTAGCGCTTCTTTTAATTGATGAGCCGCCAATACATCTACTATGGCTACCGGAACCTTGGCTGGACTCTGGTTCTGGTAGCCTGTCATGCTAATCCATCCGGTTTCAGCTTGCAATACAACGTCGAAGGCCGGGCGGCTTTTATCGGAGTGAAAACCAACTATTTTGCCCCAAATGAGCTTTGGAAATAGCTCGGTAATTCTGGTCTTTGTAAGCCCGAATTGCTCATCGTCGCCAGACTTGAAGTTGGTAATAAGCACATCAGCATCGGAAAGTAGTGATAGTAATTCGCGCTTTCCTTCTGAGGATTTAAGATTGAGCTGAGCGTAGGTTTTCTGGGCGTTAACGGAAGCGAAGTAGGCGGAGATGGAAGAGGTGTTTTCCTCATGACTCAAACGCCAACTACGAGTTACGTCGCCCGTAGGGGATTCGTATTTCACTACAGCAGCACCGAGTTCGGCAAAAAACCGTCCTACCTCTGGTCCGGCGAGTACCGAAGCCAGTTCAACTACTTTGAGTCCAGCGAAGGGTTTCATTAATCGAGGCGCTCGGCCGTAAAGTCGGCCACAATTTCCATAATGGTACGGAAGGCTACGGTCTTTTCACCGAATTTCTGCTTGTGCTCGTTCTGAAGACCTGCTGCATACATCTCCTGATAGATGCGGAACGATTCCATGTCTTTTATACGATACTGGATGGCATAGGTAGTCCCGGACTCTTCTTCCACCATGAGTCTGGAAAAAGTGGCGGCTTCGAACAATCCCGTCTGCAAAACATCAGGGATATGCGATTCACGCATCCATTCAATCCAGTTGTCTTTTACTTCATCGTCTACGTTTACGGTAACGTTGTAGAGATACATGTACTATGTGTTTAAGTCGCCTCGCAACTTGCGAAACTCATTTCTAGCTTCTTCTGCATAAATGCTATTCCCATGCTCGAGCAGAATGCGCTCGAAGAGCTCTGAGGCGAGGTCGGTATTTCGAAGCTTTTCTTTTGCGATTCGAGCAGCTCTAATGAGTGCTTCATCCGCCAATAATTCTTTTGGAAAGGCATTAGCCACTTCAAGGTAAGAAACCACGGCAGTATCCCATAATTCGCGATCTTCAAATATTCGAGCGCGTGTGTAAATGATCTCATCGTCTAATGGATGTTCGCTGGAAAGAGATAAGATGTTTTCGAGGGTGTCCAAGCTAAGCAAGGCCTCATCGTATTTTCTTTGAGTTTGAAGGAGCAGAATTCGGGCGTAATGCTCCAGTTTGATATACGTGGTGTCGAGTGCCGCGTTGTCTTTTATCAACAAGCTTAGCCGCATGGCGTCATTCGCAATTAGCTTAGAGGTGGAGGTTTTAAGCACTTTGAAGGTGGCTTCGGCCCACTCGAAATCGCCCGTATAAAAGGCTACTCGAGCTCTTCGAAATCTCGCCTCTTGGCCCAAGGGGCCCGATTCAAAATATCCTTCAACTTGCGCGTAGGTGAGAATGGCATCATAAGGAGCTCCTGAGGAGAGTTCAATATCCCCCTTGAGCAATTTCCCTTCGGCAGCGAGCGGAGAATGCGGAGGAGAAAGGGCCAGCAATTGATCGATAGTAGCAAGCGCTGAATCGGGTTTTTGAAGATAGAGGTATTCCAATTCGGCCCGCATCAGAAGAGCTTCAGCCTGAAGTGAATTTCCTGAAAGGAGACCCTCTCGTTCAATCATGTCCTCTCGAACTTGTGCAACCTCGTCCATTTCGGGATTCCCGCTGATAAGCTCACTGAGTCGGGCTCGGCTCAATCCAAAAACGGCATCAGCATAAAAAGGTGTATTTCGCCCTTCATCAATAAGGAATTGATAAATCTGCTCGGCATTTTGGTAGTCGCCGGTTTGAGTGGCCGAAGCGCCCAGTTGAAGGATGTCGAAAGGCCTGCCCTCGCCTCGTAAGTAGAGTGCCTTTTCCTGTCGGAAGGCTGCACTATAGTTTCCCTCCTGGGTGAAAATCCAAATCAATAGTTGATTGAATGCGATGTTTCCTCCCTCCTGAATTTTCTGAATGGTGAGTCTCCTTAAGTCTTCAGACTGCGGAATTTCCCCATCCCGATTCATGTTGTAGCGCAAGATGTTCTGATAGGTATTCAGAAAGTTCGGATTGCGTTCCATGACATCCAAATAAGCTCCGTACATGTTTTCGAGCTGTCCCATTTCGGCATATAGGAGTGCCTTTTGTTGGGCGAAGAACATTTGGGGGTTATTCGCTTCTGAAATTTCTAGCGTTTGCAGGGCAAATCGGAATAATCCCCATTCTTTGAAGCGCTCGCTATACTGGTAAGCCATAGCAGGCATTCGAGCTACCGCATCAAAAACCTTTTGGAAGTTCTGCTTAGCTTCAACGGTATCGGAATCAATCCATAGAACGTAACCCTCGTCGATGTAATAAACATCAGATCGAGTGTTGGCCGCTGCGCGATGATCGCCGATAAAATCGGTAGCATCGTCGTATTTCTCAAGAGCGATGTAGCAATCTACCATTCGGCGATAGGCCCCTTCTCTTTGACCGGGGATATTCTTGTAAACCTTTTCCCAGTACCCTAGGGCCTCCGCATAGTTGCCGTCTTCCATTGCCTGATTGGCCAATTGAAGTTGAACCTGTCCGAACGAGGATAGGGTCATCAGCCAAAGGAACAGGAAGGCGCTTACTTTCATTCTATATCTGGAAAAATTGAGTCGAGTCTTGCAGTCATCGAATCGAGGTTTGCAGCGTAAAAGCCAATCTCTCCGTAGCGATCTTGAATATCCATGATTACGCCTTGAATAACCTGCTTCTCCGTTTGGATAAAGGTTTGGGCTTCTGTAGAATCAATTAGCTCATGCTGCAAGTCATGACCTAAATCCTCGAGCTGTGCGGCACTGAGTTCCAATTGATGGGTATACACACGCGTTCTATTTCCCCATTTCTGAAGCGCCTTCTCATATCGATTTATCCAGGTGAGGTCGTTGATATAGACTTCGCGGAGTGTGCTATCGAATTCTTCGGTTTTTAGATACTCGTAATAAGGCTTTACTTTTTCGAAGTTGCTCCAAATGGCAGCACTATCAAGATCGGTTAGTGCTTCTTGAGCAGAAGCTACATCCGTCTTCAGATACTTGAATTCTTGGGGAAGATTCTCTTCTGAAATGGTTGTACATCCTGCTAATCCGGCGAGAATAACTATGAAAAACGAGTACTTCACTTTGCAATTTTATCAAATCCAACATAGCTGCGAATGGCCTCTGGGATATGGATTCCATCGTCACTTTGATGATTCTCAAGTAGCGCAGCTACAATTCTTGGCAGGGCCAAAGCTGAGCCGTTTAGCGTATGGCACAGCTGTGTTTTTTTGTCTTCATTTCTGTAGCGCAACTTCAAGCGATTGGCCTGGAACGTTTCAAAGTTGGATACAGAAGAAACCTCGAGCCAGCGTTCTTGTGCCGCACTCCACACTTCAAAATCATAGGTAAGAGCACTGGTGAAGCCCATATCACCACCACATAAACGAAGAATGCGGTACGGTAGTTCAAGCGCTTCCAACAAACCGGCCACATGGTTAACCATTTCGTCGAGTTGTTGGTATGACTCGTCCGGGTGACACACGTTTACAATTTCAACCTTATCGAATTGATGCAGACGATTTAATCCGCGCACATCTTTACCGTATGAACCGGCTTCTCTTCTGAAACACGGGGTGTAAGCGGTACTTTTTACGGGGAAGTCGGCTTCTTTGAGAATGACATCACGGAAGATGTTTGTGATCGGCACTTCGGCCGTAGGAATCGCATACAAATCATCGTTTTCCATGTGATACATCTGACCTTCCTTATCCGGAAGTTGCCCTGTTCCGTATCCACTTTCGGCGTTCACGAAGAAAGGTGGAATGTACTCGCGATATCCGGCCTGTGTATTCTTGTCGAGGAAGAAGTTGATCAACCCGCGTTGAAGGCGCGCTCCTCGATCTGTATAGATCGGAAAGCCGGCTCCCGTTACTTTCACGCCGAGTTCGAAATCGATGAGGTCGTATTCGCTGGTGAGTTCCCAATGTGGCTTTGCGTTCTCTCCGAGATTTGGGAATTCGCCCACACGTTTAACTTCAACATTATCTTCGGCACTCTTCCCGCTGACTACGCTTTCATGCGGTGTGTTTGGAAGGGTTACGAGTAGCTCGTCTTGTCGTTGTGCAGCGTCGTGTAAGGCGTCGTGTAACTCTTTGCTGCGCGACTTCAACTCGGCTGACTTGGCCTTGGCACTTTCGGCTTCGTCGCGCTTCCCATTCTTAAATAACTCGCCAATTTCTTTTGCGAGACGATTGCTTTCGGCCAGTGTATTGTCTAATTCTACTTGCGTTTTTCTTCGCTCCTCGTCGGCGGCAATGATGGCATCAATAGTAGCTGTGGCGTCAATGTGTCTTTTCGCCAAGGCTTCTATGATTTCGGCTTTATTCTCCCTGATGCGGTGAACTTCTAGCATGATTGAAAGTGTGTCGCTTTAGTGCTTGTCATGTTGATTGTCAAAAATACACCACACAGCTGGCGGTGCAAACAAAAAAAGGCCTTCCGAGTAGGAAAGCCTTCTTTATATGATAGGATTTGCTCGGAATTAGGCCTTAGGCTCTACCGATACAAAAGACTTATCACCTTTCTTCTTGGCGAACATTACTGTACCATCTACCAATGCGAAAAGTGTGTGGTCTTTACCCATTCCAACATTTTTTCCTGGGTGGTGCTGTGTTCCACGTTGACGAACGATGATGTTACCGGCAATAGCATCTTGACCGCCGAAGATTTTCACTCCGAGTCGTTTACTTTCCGATTCGCGTCCGTTCTTGGAACTACCAACCCCTTTCTTGTGTGCCATGGTTGAAAGTCTTTAAGATTATTCTTCTGATTTCTTAGTGTCATCAGCCTTTTTGGATGCAGGCTTCTTAGCCGCTGGCTTTTTGGCTGCTGTTTTCTTCTCAGTAGCTTTTGCCGCAGTGGCTTTCTTAGCTGCTGGTTTCTTAGGAGCTGCTTTTTTAGCTTCAGTCTTAGTCTCTGCTGCTTTCTTGGCGGCAGGCTTCTTGGCGGCAGGCTTTTTAGCTGCTGGCTTTGCTTCAACGGCAGCCTCTTCAGCTTTTGCCGTAGTCTTCTTCGCAGCGGCCTTCTTGGCAGTTCCTTTACCGATTCCTTCAATTTGAATTGAAGTAATGGCCTGACGGTGTCCGTTCTTCACGCGGTAGCCCTTGCGGCGCTTCTTCTTGAAAACGATCACCTTGTCACCTTTAAGGTGCGAAAGGATAGTTGCTTTTACGGCAATACCTTCTATAACTGGGGCGCCAACTTCTACTTTACCATTGTCGTCGGTCAAAAGAACGCGGTCAAATTGAACCTTGTCTCCTTCGTTACCTTCTAAACGGTTAACGTAGATGCGCTGGTCTTTCTGTACTTTGTACTGGTGCCCTGCTATCTCTACAATTGCGTACATGATTCCGTACTAGTGTGTTAATACAAATCGAATTAAGGGCTGCAAATGTACGTGAAATAATTCAATGGAATCTAACACCTATACCACTTTTTTTGAGGGTGATAGCGATGAAGAGTCCATATAGTTTGTTGCCAACCTATTCAAGCTCGCTCTAAAAGGTTATTTTTGGCATCCTGCTATTTGAGCTTATTTATAAATTAAAGATATCTGAGATGAAAAAACTCCTCCTCGGCTCAGCTGTGTTAGCAATGTCGTTCAGCACATTTGCGCAACGCAATGAAGTCGAATTTACAGAGTTCGATCTCGACAATGGCCTGCACGTCATTTTGCATGAAGATCATTCCACACCCATCGTTGCCGTTACAGTTCTTTACCACGTTGGTTCCAAGAACGAAGTAGAAGGTAGAACGGGTTTTGCCCACTTTTTCGAGCACCTTCTATTCGAAGGTTCTGAGAATATCGAGCGTGGTGAGTACTCTAAAATTGTGCAATCCAATGGTGGTGCGCTCAATGCGAACACCACGCAAGATCGCACATTCTATTATGAGATTCTACCATCTAATCAGCTTGAATTAGGCCTTTGGCTAGAGTCGGAGCGCATGCTTCACGCCAATATCGATAACGAAGGGGTGGAAACGCAACGAGGTGTAGTGAAGGAAGAGAAGCGTTTGCGCATTGATAACCAGCCTTACGGTAGCTGGATTATCGAAATGTTCAGCCGAGCTTTTACCGATCACCCATATCACTGGGCTCCGATTGGCTCGATGGACGACCTAAACGCCGCACAACTGTCTGAGTTCATGGATTTCTACAAGAAGTTCTATGTGCCAAACAATGCTACTTTGAGCATTGCGGGTGACTTGGATCCAGATGATGCGCGCGAAATGATCGAGCTTTACTTTGGGGATATTCCTAGAGGTGAAAATGTGATTCAGCCGGAAGTTGCTGAAGGTCCACTTAACGGACCTATTGTAGACACCGTTTACGATAATATCCAAGTTCCAAGCGTATTTGTAGGTTACCGCATTCCGGGGCAAACTTCGGATGATGCCTATGCCTTGGAAATGTTGAATACCGTTCTTTCACAAGGTGGTTCATCTATTCTTCCAAAGAAGATGGTTGACGAACAACAAATCGCACTTCAGGTATTCAGCTTCCCATACACGCTCGAGGACCATGGCTTGTTTATCACATTGGCTCTTGCCAACGGTGAACACACATCAGGAGAGCTAACCGCAAGCATGGAAGAGGAGATTGAAAAGCTCAAGAATGACCTCATCAGCGAAGAAACGTATGAGCGTGCCTTGAATCAAATTGAAAGTTCATTCATTCAAAGCAATAGTTCTATGTCGGGTATCGCCGAGAGTTTGGCCAATTACTACGTGTACTTTGGAGATGCCGACTTAATCAATTCTGAAATTGAAAGATATCGCGCCATTACACGTGAAGACATTCAGCGTGTGGCTCAGGCTTATCTCAACGCTTCTAACCGCGTAGAGCTTCACTACCTGCCGATGTCGGCTCAACAAGCATCCAATTAATCGACACAACCCCATAAAGAGATGAAACGCATATTACTTTCCCTTTTTGTAGCGCTTGTGGCGATTCCTGCCACAGCACAGCTAGATCGTTCGGTTCGACCTGAACCTGGACCAGCTCGCGAACCTGAAATTGCTGATTTTGAAGAATTCCAACTCGATAATGGTTTGAATCTTATCGTAGTTGAAAATCACAAATTGCCACGAGTTTCTATGACACTCACCTTGGATATTGACCCGATATTCGAAGGTGATAAAGCAGGTATGATCAGCATTGCTGGCGACATGCTCAGTGAAGGAACCGTGAACCGTACAAAGGAGCAACTCGACGAGGAAGTTGACTTTATTGGTGCACGCCTTTCTACTTTTTCTTCGGGTGCCTTTGTTTCCGGATTGTCAAAGTACGACCAAACGCTCATCGGTCTTTTGGCTGATGTAATCTTGAATCCACGCTTTGATCAGGCGGCTTTTGACAAGTTGAAGGAGCGCACCATCAGTGGAATCAAGTCAAATGCCGACGATCCAAGCACGCTCATGTCCCATTTGTGGGGCTCTCGTATTTATGGTCTCGACCATGTGTACGGGGAGTTTATGACAGAAGGCTCGGTGGAAAACGTGACCTTGGCAGACTGCCAGAATTACTATAATACCTACTTCAAGCCAAATGCGGCTTACCTTGTTATTGTAGGTGATATTGACGCAGATGATGCTGAAGAAATGGTAGAGGAGTATTTCGGATCTTGGGAAATGGGTGACGTGCCTACACATGATGTAACCGTTCCTAGTCTACCTGAAAGCACTTACATCGCATTACTCGATCGCCCAAGCTCTGTTCAAAGTGAAATCCGCATCGGAAACCGTGTGGAACTTCCATTGGGTGCGGAGGACTTAGAAGCGGTTCGACTTGCCAATATGATTCTCGGTGGAGGGTCGCTGGGTAGATTGTACTTGAATTTACGCGAAGACAAGTCATTCACTTACGGAGCTTATTCTTCAATCGGAACAAGTCAATACGTATCCACTTTTGTTGCTTCCGGCGCAGTACGAAACGAAGTGACGGATAGCGCGATTGTGGAATTCTTGAATGAGATTAACCGTATCCGTACAGATCTGGTTACTGAAGAGGAGCTCCAAGCTGCTAAGAACTACCTGGCCGGATCCTTTGGTCGTTCGTTGGAAAGCCCACAAACTGTTGCTCAATTTGGGTTGCGCATTAAGCAGTATGAGTTGGATGAAGACTATTACAATGACTATCTGAAGCGTCTTGATGCCGTAACACCGGAACAAGTGCGTGCTGCTGCTCAGAAGTATTTCGCAGCGGAGAATCTTACCATAGCCGTTGTCGGTAAAGGATCTGAGATTGCAGCTGGCTTGGAAGCTATCGGCGAAGTACATCGTTTCGATGCGTATGGCAACCCTGCATCTGCAGCCGTTGCTGTACCAGAAGGAATGACTGCGATGGATGTTACTAATAGCTACGTTCAAGCGATTGGCGGAGCTGAGCGCATTGCTAAGGTGAGTAATTTCAAGCAAGAACTTAGTGGAACCATTCAGGGAGCTACACTTACAGCAACGGAAATGTGGATGTCGCCTGACAAATACCGCAGCGAGTTCACTTCTCCAATGGGAGGACAAGTGGTTGTGGTTAACGGTGATGATGTTACCATGATGGCGAACGGTCAAACTATGCCACTATCCGAAGAAGACAAGGCGGAGCAAATTGCGGGTGCAACCCCATTTGAGCTCACCAATTTCTCTGCTGCAGAAATGAACTTGCTTCCAGAGGTTATTGAAGTGAATGGAGAGCAAACCTACGGGGTGGAAATTGTAAAGGCCGGTTCTACTTCCACTCATTATTTCTCGGTTGAAACCGGGTTAAGAGTTCGTTCTTCTATTGTTGCTGAAGGTCCTCAGGGAGAGATGATTATGAATACAGATTATGCAAACTATGAGGACGTGAATGGAGTAATGATTCCAAAGTCAATCATGCTTCCATTGGGTCCTGGTTTCAATATCGAAATGAATGTGACATCAGCCATGTTCGATTCAGAAGATATTACGGCCGCTTCCTTTGAGTAAGTGAAGTAGCTTCGTAATTGCAAGGCCGTTCTTTAACAGAGCGGCCTTTTTTTATGCCTTCTTCTTATGTGCGTTCACTAGGTATATCCCGGAAAGGATGCTCACCATTCCGATTAGGTGGGCCGAAGTGAGTAATTCGCCATCGGCAACACCCCAAGCCAATGCTACCATTGGAACGAGGTATGTGATACTCGCGGCATAAAGTGCCGATGATTTCTTGATGAGGTAATTGAAGAGGATAATGGCAAGTCCGGTTCCCATGACTCCCAATATCAAAATGTATCCCATGCTCATCAGGGCTCGCTCATCACTGGTAACGAGGTGAACGAAATCCGTTAGAGTGAACAGAGCGATGATCGCCGGAATTCCAGCTATTACAAGGGCCAGGAGTGTTATGGATATACTGTCGAGGTGCTGCAGTTTGGCGTTAATGGTGTTTATACCCACGCCATACATCACTGCAGCAGCAATGGGAAGCAAAGCGTACGGCCAATTGTCACCCAGTGCGGCATTTTCGCCCGGATTGATCATGTAAATAGCGCCGAATAATCCGAGTGCAATTCCTAGGATTTGAAGAAAACGAACTCGAGTTTTGAAAATTATCGAACCTACAATGAGGGTAAACAAAGGCGTTAGTGAGTTCGTGATTCCGCCAATTGAAGAGTCGATATACATCAGGGCCCAGGCAAATAGGATATAGGGTATTCCATTCCCAAACAGGGCTACGATGGACAGCGCAGGAAGGTCTTTCTTTTGAAAATTCTTTAGTTTTCGCCAGCCGAAGGATAAGATGAAAAGTGTGGCAAAAACCACGCGTAACAATGCAACCTGTACCCCATCGAATACGATCAAACCCTTCTTCATTAATATGAAGGAACTTCCCCAAGTGAGGGCAAGAAGCACAAATATTAGTGCATTGGTGAATCGCTGTTCGACTGTCATCAGGCAAAAGTAGACCTTTGAATTCTAGTAGAGTCTATATGGTCATAAAGGAATCACATATCCACATATTCCATGTGTGGTTGAACTTTGCATGCCTCTCAATCCTTACCTTTGATATGGATAATTTCGATTTATGAAAGCACTCTGGATACGGCGGATGATTCGCCTTGAAATCGTACTTATTTTCCTTGTAATCATGGCCGGTAGTGTAGTCCGAATGACGGGTTCAGGTATGGGTTGTCCGGATTGGCCAAAGTGTTTTGGATACATGATTCCACCTACTGAGGAAAGTCAGGTGCTGTGGGCGGCAGGTAGGACTTATGAAAAGGGTCAGATGATTGTTCACAGCGAGGCCATGTATTCTGCAAAGGAATCGTTTACCTCAGCCGATTCCTTCAAAGAGGCCAACTGGGAGAAATACACCAAACACGACTATGCGATTTTTAATGCTACGCATACTTGGGTTGAATACATCAATAGGCTTTTAGGTGCTCTTAGTGGAGTGCCCATGCTGGTTCTCGTTTCACTCAGTATATTTTGGATTCGGAGAAGGCCTGCTTTTCTGCTGTATTCACTCGCTGGACTTTTCCTGCTTGGTTTTGAAGCATGGCTTGGGAAAGAAGTTGTTGATGGAAACTTGATTCCAGGTCAAATTACCTATCACATGATGGGGGCATTTGGAATAGTAATCATACTTACCGTATTCCTCAAACGAACGTCAACGCAAATTGCCGGGGACTTACCCATCCATCGAGGCCTAATTTTTACCGCCTTGGTGCTAATGCTGATTCAGACTGTTCTGGGTACGCAGGTTAGGGAACAAGTGGATCTTCTCACGAAACAGTACGGAGATGGCGCAAGCAGATCGGGCTGGGTGGATCAAATTGACTACCTGATTTACGTACATCGAAGTGCATCTTTGATCGTGACAGCGCTGGTAGGCTACATTTGGTGGAAATTGAGAAAGGCGGCTTTCTTCCCTTTCATCAATGTGGCCTTTGGGTTGATTTTGATGTCGGTGTTATCAGGAGCTGTGCTGTTCTACTTTGATTTACCGAGAGTCCTCCAGCCTATACATTTATTGCTTTCCGCTGGCATTATCAGTGCATTGACATGGGGCGTTGTGCAGCGACCTAATCACGCTTAGATATATGTAGGGCCGTCACCAAAGTCTAAATCGGCAAGAACGGCTAAAGCGTGCTCCTTGGCTTCCTTGGGAATACGGAGCTGAATATTCAAAATGCCACCGTAGATAACGTTCATAGAGGTGTTCAGCAAGATGCAGGGGATTCCTTCGGCTTCCAATCGGTTGCGCACAATGTGGGCGCGCGACCAATCCCCAAATTCGGCTAATGTTATTTGATGTTCCACTTTGTGGTTTTCATGAGATGCATCACCTCATTCGCCATATACTCGCTCACGGGTCGGAGAGAATCGGCATTAGGGCTAGCCGCGAAGTAAACTACACCTCTTAGGAAGTGATTCGTACTATCCGTAATGAAAAACTGTGTGCTGGTTGCCGCATCTCCGCGCATTCGATAGAGGAGTCCGTAAACCTTCGTACTGTCGTTTGCAAAGAGTTGTTCACTGATGCCATCGGCCTTTACGGTGTGTGAATAGGCAAGCTCGTGCGCTTCTTGTAGAAGTCTTTCTAAATTGTCATCCACCTTTTTATAGGTCAATTGCACCTTTGCGCCAATCGTAGGATAAACGACATTTCCCCAGCAATACCCGCGTGGTTCATCTTGCCATCGGGCATTCTGGTTCACCTCAAAGCTGTAGGGGCAATCGACGTTATCAGAGAGGAGGCCGTAAGAAGTGGAAGGGACGTCGATGCGCGGATAACCATAGGGGAGAGGTGTGCTTCCACGATCACATGACGCGATCAAAAACACTAAAGCTGCAGTTGCAATCCAACCTTTAATCTTCATTTTCATCGTTGTCTACAGTAGGTGAAATAGTGACTTTAATCTGCTTAATGCGTCTTTGATCTACGGCTTCCATGGTAAAAGTGAAACGATCATACGATTCTACATCACCTTTCTCAGGAAAGTTACCCGATAATTCGAGAACTAGTCCTGCGAGCGTATCAGCCTCTCCTTTAATCTTTTCAAAAGGGTCGTCTTTCAATTCAAGTACTCTGTAGAAATCAGTGATTTGGGTTTTGCCTTCAAAAACGTAGTTCTCGTCATCTAATTTTGAGTATACCAATTCTTCAACGTCGAACTCGTCAGAAATATCTCCAACGATTTCTTCGATTACGTCTTCCAGGGTGGCTATTCCATCTGTTCCGCCAAATTCATCTACAACCACCGCTAGGTGGATCTTTTTCTCTTGGAACTCCTTAAGAAGATCATCAATCTTTTTGCTACCAGGAACGAAGAACGGTTCTCTCAATAAATCCTGCCATCTGAAGTCATCAGGAGCATCAATGTGGGGCAGCAAATCTTTGATGTAGAGTATGCCAATAATGACATCTGAGCTATCTCTGTAGACTGGAATTCGGGAAAATCCAGTTTCCAACACGGTTTTCATAATGTTGGGAAAGGTCTCGTCTACGTTGAAGGCCACCACATCCGTGCGTGGCTTCATGATTTGTTTCACGGTTGTAGATCCAAATCGGACTATTCCGCGTAGAATCTTCTGCTCATCTGCTGTCGTGCTTTCGTCCTCTGTAAGGTCGAGAGCTTGCTCGAGCTCGTCCATAGAGATGCCCGAGGAGCGGCGCCGTTTGGACAGAGCTTTACCCGTAGAAGTAAGAACCTTGGTAAAAGGTCTTAACAACTTGCTTGCGCTCTGTGTGGGTTTAGCCATAAATCGTGCGAATGCCAGATTATACGTATTGGCGTACACCTTAGGTAGGATTTCTCCAAAGAGCAATATCAAGAAGGTGATGCCAATGAGTTCTATGAAGATTCCGAGTCGCGGATTCCCGCTAAAATCGAACACAGCGTTGGTTAAGTAACTCGATAGAAGCACGATGCCGATATTGATAAAGTTGTTATTCACCAATATGGTAGCTAGCAGTTGTTCTGGATTATCGAGCAACTTCAGAATGACCTTATCTCGTGGATCTTCGTCGTTTGTTAGGTTCAACTTGTCGTTCGGCGTCAACGAAAAGAATGCCACTTCGGAGCCAGATACAAGTGCAGAGCCAAGCAAAAGAAGGCCCAATACAATAAAGGGAATAATTAGAGCTGGGTCGAATGAATTTACCGACGCGTCAAGAAAGGAACTGGGGTCTGGGTCCAATTAAAGTCTTCTTTGGTTAAACGGTGATCAGAATGGTAAATCGTCGTCATCTGATCCTGGAGGAAAATCTCCGGTTGAAGCGGCAGGGCTTGCCGGAGCCGCAGCTGGAGCCGGCGCACTTTCTTGCGATGGTCGCGGTGCACTGCCTTCTCCTTTTGGAGTGAGCATAGTCATATTATCGGCCTGAATTTCTGTCGAGTACTTGGTTTGACCGTCTTGGTCTTGCCACGAGCGCGTTTTTATTCGGCCCTCAATGTAAACCTTATCGCCTTTGTGAAGGTACTTTTCACAAACTTCAGCTAGACCTCTACGTCCTACTACAATGTTGTGCCACTCTGTAGACTCAACCTTGTTTCCTTCGCGATTCTTGTACGATTCAGTGGTAGCGATTGGAAACTTAACAAGCATGCCTCCACCTTCAAAATTTCGGGTTTCTGGATCTTTACCGAGGTTGCCAATGAGCATTACTTTATTGAGGGAACCGGACATAGAGTTGGGTTTGAATCTGTTTCTATCAAATATAGCAAAATCAACTTTTGCTACTGGGCTACAAAGGTAGGAGAATATCATCGAGCCAATGGCGAATTGGTCGCGGAAATGCGAGTCGCTCCAGCTCGGCCCAAGTGCAGTGCTGCAAAGCCAAGTTTGACGCCACCTTTAAATGAGAATCATACTGCAAGTGAACGGTTTGTATCGTGATCTCAAGTTTTCGATGCGAAAGTAGATGGGTGAGGGTGTGCGTAGTTAATTCCGTCTCGCTGTTTATGGGCAGTTCGAGCTCAGAAGCACGAACGGGAGCCAATTCGAAAAGCCCTTTCCAAATACTGGTGGTATCACGTTTCCTAACCCAAATTCCATTGGGAGTAACCAGGGCTGTATACCAGATTGATTCGGACTTTACTTTAGTTTTTCTTCGTTTAACGGGGCGCTCAAAGATCGTTTTCTTTTCGAGAGCCAAACAATGGTTGTTCCAAGGGCATTCTTCGCATTTGGGATTTTTTGGAGTGCATACAAGAGCTCCCAACTCCATGATGGCTTGATTGTGCTCGGCTGGTGGTTGGTCTTCAATCAGGGTAGCAGCTATGGCTTCGATAGCTTTCTTTCCTTCGGAGCTGCCTATGTCTAGTCTAACGTCCATGAGTCGGGAGAGTACGCGGTACACATTCCCGTCAATTACCGCACGCTCTTCGTTGAGAACAAAAGAAGATACTGCGGCAGCCGTGTAGGGCCCAACTCCTGGAACTTCCAGCCATTCGGAATAGGAGGAGGGAAAGCCGTTGTCCGCGATAAACTTAGCGCCGCGATGGAGATTTCTAGCTCTACTGTAATACCCTAAACCTTCCCAGAGCTTCAAGACGTTATCTTCATGCGCCATGGCTAGATCCTCAACCTTGGGAAACGCCTCTAGGAAACGCTGATAGTATGGAAGTCCCTGATTCACTCGGGTTTGCTGCAGAATAATTTCTGAAAGCCATATTGAATATGGATCCTTTGTTTCTCTCCAAGGTAAGGTCCTCGCAAATTGCTTGTACCAATGGCGAAGTGGAGCTGATAAATTTGTGGAAGGTTTTGTTTTTGAAGGCATTAGGAGCTTTAAAAAAGGCTAACTAGGTTTAGGATTTAGAAAAAAAGCAGCTATATTTGCGCCCTCAAAAATAAGCAGTTAATCTGTTCATAACATTTAATATACAGGAACGATGACAAAGGCAGATATCGTTGGAAGAATTTCAGACAAGACCGGCATGGAAAAGGCCGATGTACAAGCGGTTGTAGAAGGCTTCATGCGTGAAGTGAAGACTGGTCTAGAGTCTGGCGACAACGTATACCTGCGTGGTTTTGGCAGCTTCATCATCAAGAAGCGTGCTCAGAAGACAGGACGCAACATCTCCAAGAACACAACTTTGGTTATCCCAGCTCACTATATTCCTGCTTTCAAGCCAGCTAAGGTTTTCGCTGAGAGCGTGAAGGATAAGGTAGCTGTGAAGTAAATCGTTATCTGAACTAACATGAAGTCAGGACAAATCATCGCAATTGCTTCGGCCCTCGTATTGACGGGCTTGTTGTTCATTGCACCTCGTACCGTGAGTAACGAGGGGCAGAACACTGTCGTTGAGCAAGAGCATGATCATGCGGATCATTCAGATCACGCAGATCATTCAGGTGAGGCGACTGATTTGGATGCAAAGGTTCAAGAGGCAGTTGAAATAATACAATCTGGGAGTCAGCCTCCGATGGTTGCCATTGGAATTCTTCGGGAGGTCCTCGAGGAAGATCCTCAGAATCTAGGAGCCCTTTATTGGTTGGGAGAGTTCTCTATTTTGTCGGGGCAGCTCGACAAAGCGGAAGGACGTTTTCAAACCATGTTAGCGATTGACCCTCAGAATGTACTAGCTGCAAGGAGATTAGCGGAGGTTTTTGTTAAAACTGATCGCAAGGACGAAGCCATTACTCTATTGGAGGGTTTCATTGAAGAGAATACAAATCAATCGGACACGGAGGAGTTGACCACATACCTCTCGGAGATCCGTGAACAATAATTTTTAAATTTTTCAGCTATGCCAAGCGGAAAGAAGAGAAAGCGTCATAAGATGTCTACGCACAAGCGTAAGAAGCGTTTGCGTAAAAACCGTCACAAGAAGAAATAGTCCTAATAAAGGATTGAATCTTTAATCCGAAGCACCACCAACAGTAGGTGCTTTCGGTGTTTCACGTTACCTGAAATAGTGGTAACTCTTTATGACTAAAAAGCATTTGAAGTGCGAAATGAATTAATCATCCACACTCGTGAAGACGAGGCGGTGATCGCACTTCTCCAGGACGGTAAACTCATAGAACTTCATACGGAAAGCGATGATGATCGATTTTCAGTAGGAGATGTTTACTTAGGTCGCGTTCGCAAGCTCGCCAAAGGGTTGAATGCGGCTTTCGTTGACGTAGGATATGAGAAGGATGCGTTTTTACACTATCACGACCTCGGACCTCAGGTTAAGTCGTGGCATTCGTTTTTAAAGCGCACCCAAACTGGGAAACAGCAAAGCAACATCACAAACTTCAAGATGCAGTCCTTGATTGAAAAGGACGGCAGAGTGGATGAGGTGTTGAAGCCAGGTCAGAATGTAGTGGTTCAAATCGCCAAGGAGCCGATTTCCACAAAAGGACCTCGAATTACTTCCGAAATTTCATTAGCAGGAAGGTTCATCGTGCTGGTTCCATTTACCAACCGTATTTCTGTTAGCCAGAAGATACGTGACCGCAAGGAGAAGGACAGATTGCGAAAGCTAGCCAACAGTATCCAACCCAAGGGCTTTGGAATCATTGTGCGCACCGTTGCACAAGAACGTACCACAGCCGAATTGGAGGCGGACTTGAAGAACCTATTGAAGAAGTGGCGCACCATGCACCGCCAACTCAAAAGGTCGAAGGCTCCAGCTCGCGCATTGAGCGAAATGAACCGCGCATCAGCGTTTCTACGCGATGTATTCAACGACAGCTACGAACGAATTGTAGTTGACGACAAAGAACTATTCAACGAAATCAAGGAGTACATAGAATCCATTGCTCCTGAACGCGTCGAAATTGTAAAATACTTTGGAGGTAAAACTCCGATATTCCAGCACTTTGGTGTAGATAGACAGATCAAATCCAGCTTCGGACGCTCTGTTTCAATGACCAAGGGCACCTATCTTATTATTGAGCACACAGAGGCCATGCACGTAATTGACGTGAACAGTGGCAACCGCTCAAACCAAGGTGAATCACAAGAAGATAATGCCTTAGCGGTGAATCTTATCGCTGCCCAGGAAATTGCTCGCCAGTTGCGTTTGCGTGATATGGGCGGAATCATTGTGATTGACTTTATCGATATGCACAAGGGCGAAAACCGGAAGATTCTTCATGAAAAGATGAAGGAGATTATGAAGTCCGATCGAGCCAAGCATAAAATACTTCCACCATCGCGTTTTGGTTTGGTTGAGATTACGCGTCAACGCGTTCGTCCGGAGATGAATATCCCAACCCGTGAAGAGGATCCAAACCACTTGGTTGAAGCTCCAATTCTCATTGTTGACGATATCGAACACGGTCTTCAACGAATCGCTCAAACGGGTGAAAAGAAAGTGTATATCCACGTTCACCCATTCATCCATGCCTACATCACCAAGGGAATCTGGAGTTCCTTGCGAAAGCAGTGGCAACGTCGCTACAAGATGAAGTTGAATGTAATCCCTAGAGATGCATATACAGCGCTGGAGTATCACTTCTTCAATGAAGATGATCGTGAGGTAGGATTGAAGAAGGGCGAAAAACACGATCCGAAGAAACGTCCGAATGCCGATGAAGGTAAGAACAAGCAGGTAGCTAATAAGTAGTACGTTTCTTTCATTCAGAAGAGAATAATTAAGCCCCAGTTTATGCTGGGGCTTTTCTTTTATTCAATCTATAATTAGGTATTTTGGTGTGATGAATGAGCGCAAGATTTATGATTTAGATGAAGCCCGTGAGGTAGTCAGGAAATTCTGCGCTTATCAAGAACGAAGTCAGAGGCAAGTCCGCGACCGACTTTATAAAATGGGACTCAGATCAGAGGCTGTCGAGCTGCTCCTTTCAGAATGTATCCAAGATAACTTCCTCAATGAAGAGCGCTTTGCAAAATCCTTCGTCAGAGGCAAGCACAACGTGAAAGGTTGGGGGAGGGTAAGACTTATTCGAGAGTTGAAGCATCACGATGTAAGTGAGTACGTGCTGAAGAAGGCATTGGATGAGCTGGATCCTGAAGCCTATGACAACAAATTGGAAACACTGGCCCTAAAAAAGTGGAGGGAAACTTCAGAGACCAACCGATTTAAAAAAGGGAAGAAGGTAGTTGATTTTCTTCTTCGGCGTGGTTACGAAACCGATGCCGCTTGGTCTATCGTACATCGCTTTATTAACGAAGGGACTGAATCTTACGAATAACCTCATCAACGTCTTCGTCAGTCACGTCGTAGTGAGTGACCATCCTTAATAAGGTGGCGCTCATTGCAATAATTCGAATACCGAGTTCTCCCAATTTCTGCATCCACTCCTGCGCATCAAATTCCGGACGAAGCTGGAAGATTACAATATTGGTTTCAACGGGCTTTACACTTGCTACAGATGGATGAGCGGTTAAGACTTCACCTAACTTCTCAGCTCTACGATGATCATCGGCAAGACGGTTTACGTTGTGATCGAGGGCATAAATTCCCGCAGCGGCCAGGTAACCGGCCTGTCGCATGCCGCCTCCAAAACGTTTGCGTATTCGATTTGAGGCAGTAATAAAGTCGGCACTTCCCAAAAGCAAAGAGCCTACCGGACATCCCAAACCTTTTGATAAACAAATCGAAATGCTGTCGAACACCTGTCCGTATTGTTTAGGATTTTCACCTTTGGCTACCAGGGCATTGAAGAGTCGCGCGCCATCGAGGTGATAGGGGAGTCCATGTTCTTGGGCAAGTTTCCCAATCTCTTTGAGGTCGTTATAATCCATACAGGTACCACCGCCTTTGTTACTGGTGTTCTCCATGGAGATCAGACCAGTGGGACATGCGTGAACATCGTTCCATCCATTGATTAGGGGCTCAACTTCCGCCGCACTGATTTTTCCCACGTCATCACCTCCAATACGCATTTGCAGCCCTGAGTTAAAGGCTGCACCGCCGCCTTCATAGTTGTAAATATGGGCGTGTTTATGGCAAATTACCTCGTTGCCAGGAACAGTATGAACATTCAAGGCAATTTGATTGGTCATGGTTCCCGATGGACAGAAAAGTGCATCCTCCATTCCAAATAACTCAGCAGCCTTTAATTCCAAGGCGCGAACCGTCGGGTCGTGTTCTAATACATTATCGCCAACTTCTGCTGAAAACATGGCTTGCAGCATTTCTGGAGTAGGCTTGGTAACGGTGTCGCTTCTTAAATCTATGATAGCCATTTGGTGCGATTAATTTGTAGTAGATGGGTAGTGTTTTTGGCTTAAGAACGGCAGAGTTGCCGATCGGGGCCTCCAAACCTCCTCCCCGGATGAAGGTACCCAACATTGTCAACTTGAACAAAATATAAACGTGTGTATACGATTGTATTCGATTGGGTTTTTGGGCAAATTTCGGCCTGAAATCAGAGGAAATCTTTGCGTACTTTTGTCCGCTATGGTAGGAACGGAGCAGCTCAAGAAATTACAAGACCGACTGAATTCTCTCAAGGGTTATTTGCGTTTGGAGGAAAAGCGCATTCAAATTGCCAATGAGGAAGAGCGAACAGGTGATCCTAGTTTTTGGGATGATCCAAAAGAGGCGGAAAAAACCATGCGCTTTATTCGTGAGCTCAAGTTCTGGGTTGAAGGTTATGAAAGAGTTGCCAACATGGTGGATGAACTTGAACTTGGACTTGAATTCTTGAAGGAAGGAGGCATGTCTGAGGATGAAGTGGAAGAAATTCATACCAAGGCCACCACTCAGATCGAGGACTTGGAATTTCGCAACATGCTTTCAGGAGAAGAGGATAAGCTTTCTGCGGTACTACAAATCACAGCAGGCGCCGGTGGAACAGAATCCTGTGATTGGGCTGGGATGCTCATGAGAATGTACCTCCGTTGGGCGGAACGCTCGGGACACAAAGTTCGCGAACTCAACTTTCAAGAAGGGGATGTGGCCGGTGTGAAAACGGTGACACTCGAGATTGACGGCGACTACGCCTTTGGCTATCTGAAAGGAGAGAATGGCGTTCACCGATTGGTTCGTATCTCACCATTCGACTCTAATGCACGTAGGCACACTTCTTTTGTTTCCGTCTACGTGTACCCGTTGGTTGATGATACCATCGAAATCGATGTAAATCCTTCCGATATTTCATGGGATACGTTTAGAAGTTCAGGAGCAGGTGGGCAGAATGTGAACAAGGTTGAAACTGGAGTTCGCTTGCACCACGAGCCTTCCGGAATTGTCATTGAGAATACGGAAACACGTTCACAACACCAGAATAGAGAGAAGGCTATTCAACTTCTGAAATCTCGTTTGTACGAGAAGGAAATCGAAGAGCGAAACGCGAAACGTGCAGAGATTGAAGCCGGGAAGAAGAAGATTGAATGGGGTTCGCAAATCAGAAATTATGTACTGCATCCGTACAAATTGGCCAAAGATGTGCGCACTGGAGTTGAAACTGCGCAAGTCGATCACGTGCTCGACGGTGATATTGATGCTTTCTTGAAGGCTTTTCTGATGGCCGAAGGTCAAGGGGTAGAAGTTGACGAAGACGCAGCCGAATAACCCGTTCGTTCATCTGAACCATCCATTGATAGTCTTCATTCGTATATTGGTTACGATGAAGTCACCCACAAGCATTTTGATTGAAAGAATGCTTGCCGCTATCGCCATATTATTGGTGAGCAGTTCGGCATGGGCGCAAACACCTTTTATACCCAATGAGGGGCAATGGCCGCATGACTACTTGTATAGAGCGAAATTCGGCCATACTACTGTGTTTCTGGGGAACGATTACATCGGTTTTACCCAAGTGCTATTGGATGACGATCCCTATGGAGTGCATCATCACATTGCAGGTGGACATCATTATAGAATTAATCTCCTAAACTCCACCAAGCCGATCGTAACCGCGCTGGGAGAGAGTGATCATTATCTCAATTATTTTAAAGGTCAGAGGTCACTGTGGAGGTCGAATATCCACGCAGTGGAAGAAGTATTTTTCGAAGAGATATATGCTGGGGTAGATATGCGTTTGTACGACAAGTATGGACAATTTAAATATGACCTCCTCGCCGCCGATGTGGATGATCTACGTGACGTTCAGTTGTATTATGAAGGAGTAGAAGACATCCAGATTATTGAGGAGCGATTGCATGTGAGAACCAGTGTTGGAGAGGTGGTTGAAATGCGACCATATGCCTATCATCCCGAAACTAAGGGCCCGATTGCTACGGAGTTTGTACTGAACGGAGATACGCTTTCTTTTGATATCGATCCTACCTATTCTGGTCCCATTGTCTTGGACCCTACCTTCATTTTTTCGACGTACACCGGTTCTGTTGAAGATAATTGGGGCTATTCGGCCACTTTTGACCCTAGCGATAGCAGCGCTTATGCAGCTGGCATTGTATTGGACTCAGATCCGTACCCCTTCACACCGGGAGCCTTTGACACGACTTTTAATGGAGGCTACAGTGATGTGGTCATTTCTAAGTTTTCGGCGGATGGAAAGACGATGCTCTACTCTACCTATTTAGGAGGTGCTTCGGCAGAACAGCCAAGCAGCATCATTGCTGATTCCACCGGAAGATTAATCGTTTTGGGAACCACTGGATCTTCGGATTTTCCAACTACGATTACAGCGCACGACACTACTCTGAATACCGGAGCTGGCCAAACTATAAATGGCTTTGCTTATCCGAATTCCAGTGATTTGTTTGTTACGGTGTTCAATCCGTCGGGGAGTTCATTGTATGGAAGCACTTTCGTTGGAGGAAGCGGCATGGATGGATTGAACGTTGAGCTCGCAACGAATTATGGCGACTGGGTGAGGGGAGAAGTCATTCTATCTCCGCAGAATACCATATTAATCGCAACTTCTACGAATAGTTCAGATGTCCCTGAGGTCAATAGCTACGATACCATTGGAGCGGGTGGTCAGGATGCTTGGCTGCTAGAACTCCCCTTAGAATGCGATACGCTACTCTGGAGCAGTACCTATGGAGGCACGGCCGATGATGCGGGGTTTTCCATTCGCGTTTCGCCAGACGGACAATCCATTTACTTAGCTGGCTCAACGGAATCACCAAGCTTGGATGCAACGGCCTCTGGGGTTAACTCGATTTACTTTGGAATGCGAGATGGTTTCGTGGCTCAGTTTAGCGAAAGTACACGAGCTCCCGTGGCCGCCGCCTACAATGGTACTACAGATTACGACATGACCTTCATGATGGACCTCGATCGTGATGGCGACGTCTACCTCTTTGGTCAAACGCTAGGGAATTATCCCACTACACCAGGCGCTATTTCAGATCTGTTTGCTTCTGTCTTTGTGCATGAGTTTAGTGCCGACCTGTCCAGTGATTTGCGATCCTTGGCTTTTGGCAATAAAATCGGGGGAAGCTTGGCCATTTCTCCTACGGCTTTTGCAGTGGACGATTGCGGGGATGTTTATTTGAGTGGATGGGGCGGCGCTGTGAACCTCGTTCCGTCATCCACGCGCAACATGCTAACTACGGCTGATGCTTATTTGGATAGTACGGATGGGAGCGACTTGTACTTTGCAGTGATTGATGCAGGTTTTCAACGATACAATTATGCTACCTTTTTTGGAGGCTACGGAACGAATTCAGATCGTGAGCATGTGGACGGGGGTACTTCCAGATTCGATTCCAGAGGGGTAATGTATCAAGCTACTTGTGCCGGATGCGGTGGTTCAGATCGCTTTCCTACTTTTCCAAATGATGTTTACTCTCGTGTGAACGGAAGTACCAATTGTAACATGGCCATTACCGTAATCGCATTTGAGCAGCAGGATGCTAGCGTGAGTGTTTCCGTTCCTGATACCGCATGTTCCCCTTTTCAGTTTACCGCAATAGATACCATAGCAGGCGCAGATATTGTCATTTGGGATTTTGGTGGCGGAGATATTGACACATCTTTTGTACCGCCTACGCGAACCTTCAGTACACCAGGAACCTACACCCTTACTGTGATAGCCCTGGATACCAATTGTGGAACTTCAGATACGGCTAGCATATCGTTCGAGGTGGTAAACCCTTCCGCTTCCGCCAATTTTAGTACGAGTTATGATCCTTGCGATACGGATTACGAGGTGGATTTCATTACCCCTGGAGGTGATGCGATTTACTATTGGGATTTTGGGGATGGAAATGGAGATACAACCACTGGTGGCGTTACACATTCATACCTGATTGCAGGAACGTACACAGTGCGTTTGATTGCCGTCGCTTCCAATTGCTTTGGCTCTGCTGCTGATACCAGCTTTGCTGAAGTCACCTTCTTTATTCCTGCGCCTAGTCCAACCATCGATTTCTTTTATGATGGTTGCACCAATCAAGGTGAAGTTCGCTTATCAGCTGTGGATACCACGGGATGGGATTTATTTCAATGGCAGTTGAGCGATGGGCAAACGCTGAATGGTCCCTTTGTGATTACCCAAGTGTCAACTGGCTTCATAACGGTGACTCTCACCGTTACCGATACCAATTGTAATAGAGCGGTGTCGGTCACGGAAACGTATGAGGTAAAGGCCGATGCCATTGGGTTTGGAGCGAACGTTCCCAATGTGTTTACACCTGATGCAGACGGGGTGAACGACTTCTTTCAACTCCAGGAAGGATTTGTGCCCAATAGTCTCACGGCCTTTAGTGTGAAGGTTTACGACCGCTGGGGGCAACTGCTGTTTGTGAGTAATCAAATCGATTTTAAATGGGATGGGCGTGTGGATGACCGTCCATTGACCGAAGGTGTGTACTTTTGGATAATTGAATCCGATTCAAGGTGTGGATCTGGAATCAAAGAGAATGGAATAGTGCACATAATGATAGGTGAACAATGATAGAGGTTTATCACAATCCACGTTGCGGGAAATCAAGAGAGGCTGTAAAATACCTTGAAGAGAAAGGAGTGCAATTTGAGATAGTGGAGTACATGAAAGCGCCACTGACTCCAACAGTGCTGGAAGGAATTTTGGATCAACTTGACATGAACGCCATAGAGCTCATTCGAACCAATGAAGCCATTTGGAAAGAAGAATTCAAGGGAAAAGAGTTGGACGATGACGAACTGATTCTTGCCATGATTGAACATCCAAAGTTAATGCAACGTCCCATAGTTGTAAACGAAGGGAAAGCCGTTGTAGCAAGGCCTGTGCAACTCATCGAGAACGTCCTCTAAGTAACAAGCGATTGTTTCGATAGTAAGCCTACATATTGAGCGTGATTCCCACTCCCGCAGATCCGAACTCTATGTCTTCATAGAAAAGGTCAAATCCACTTCCATTTTCTATGACGTGCACGTACTCTGGATTATATAAGTCGAATAACTCGCGGTAAATAATCACGTAAAGACCGATAAATTTGTAGCGAAGGCCCAACTGAAGTGCGTAATCTACACGCGCTCCAAACTCGTCATCGTCGTGGTCGTAAACACCATCTAAATTACCAGCAACATAGGTCGTTTCATCGGTGGCATAAAGTATACCATGCAGCGTTAGACCAATGTCTACCCTAAGATCGGTTTTGGAATTGAACAGTACGTCTGGATTCAAGGTTGCACCGATTCCCATGCCTGGCGATAAGTTGTACGTCCATCCATCCATAATCGACGGTGTAATCTGTTAATTCCGATGTCGATTTATACGTGTAGAAGGAGAATCCCAGCTCGTAAATGGTGTTGAACTGAACGGCTCCGCTGAGGTTTCGGTTGGTATTCTTCCAGTTCTCCCACAATCCCAAATAAGTGTCAATTCCATATACCATATCCATTCCTCCTAAACCTTGCGGACCCAGTTCTGGGAGGTAAGGTGTAGATGCATCAGACCATAATCTAGTTCCTCTTAAATAATCTAGACGCAGATAGATTCTATCTTCAAGATTATCCGATTTCAACGGAGGGCGAGTAGAAGTGATTTGCCCGAACATCAGAGATGAGAGGAGAAACAAAGAGATGAAAACAAGTTGGTAAACAAGCTTGGAGAGTGTAGGCGCTATGCGAGAGTTAAAATTCATCGGAACTAAGGTAATAACCTTCTGAGTAAGACTTAGGTCCCAACGTTTGAACAAAAAAAGGCCGGCCCTTGGGCCGACCTTCTCATTCCGTTTTGAAAGTTTACATACTCCCAATCATTTTCTCCGGACGCACCCATTCGTCGAATTGGGCGTCGGTTAGCAAGTTCAATTCAATGGCTGCTTCCCTAAGGGTTTTGCCTTCGGCGTGGGCTTTCTTCGCAATTTTGGCTGCATTTTCGTAACCAATATGCGTGTTCAGCGCCGTTACCAACATCAGGCTATTCTCGAGATGTTTGCCAATCATTTCGTGGTTAGGCTCGATGCCTACCACGCAATTGTCAGTAAAGGAAACACATGCATCGCCAATCAAACGAGCGCTTTCAATTACGTTGCGTGCCATCATTGGCTTGAAAACGTTCAACTCAAAGTGTCCTGTAGCTCCACCCACGCTAACAGCCGTATCGTTCCCGATAATTTGAGCAGCAACCATGGTGAGTGCTTCGGGTTGAGTAGGATTTACTTTTCCTGGCATGATAGATGAACCGGGCTCGTTACTTGGGAGGTTCAACTCGCCAATTCCACAACGAGGACCTGATCCGAGCATGCGAATGTCGTTTCCAATCTTCATGAGGCTAACAGCCAATCTTTTAAATGTACCACTCAATTCAACCACCGCATCATGTGCAGCCAAGGCTTCGAATTTATTAGGAGCAGTTACAAAAGGGAGGCCTGTTAAATCGGCAATCTTTTGAGCTACAAGAACGTCGTATCCCGCCGGAGTATTTAGTCCGGTGCCCACTGCTGTTCCACCTAGGGCCAACTCCTTAACCATCTCTAGGGCGTTTTTCACTGCTCTGATTCCATTGTTCAGTTGTTGTACATAACCTGAAAACTCTTGTCCGAGGGTTAGCGGGGTGGCATCCATGAAGTGGGTGCGGCCCGTTTTCACAATGCCTTTGTATTCTTCACTTTTAGTAGCCAATGCATCACGGAGTTTCTCGACCCCAGGAATGGTTGTTTCTACCGTAATCTTGTATGCAGCAATGTGCATAGCTGTCGGGAAGGTGTCGTTTGATGATTGCGACTTATTCACGTCATCATTCGGGTGTAAGGCTTTTTCGGTGTCGGTTAACGCTCCTCCGTTGATCACGTGTGCTCGGTTGGCAATAACCTCATTGCAGTTCATATTGCTCTGCGTTCCTGAACCAGTTTGCCAAACTACTAGCGGAAAATGACCTTCTAATTTTCCTTCAAGAATTTCATCACAAGCTTTTCCAATCAATTCTGATTTCTCTGCTGCGAGTACTCCAAGTTCGGCATTAGCCTGAGCAGCTGCCTTTTTGAGGTATGCAAATGCGTGCACAATTTCACGCGGCATGGAAGCCTCGGGTCCAATTTTGAAATTGTTTCTACTTCTTTCAGTTTGGGCTCCCCAGTAAGCGTCGGCTGGGACGTTTACTTCTCCCATTGTGTCGTGTTCCGTGCGGTAGTTCATACGTTCTATGTAGTTGTGATTTTATATCAGTAAAAGCATGGTTATGCAAGCGGGAATCAAGCTGAATACAGCCACTAGCATAGATCTGCCAATGTAGGCTGTTGTGCTGAGGTCGCGCAACTTGAGTAATGCAATAATGTGATACGAGATTAGAATTCCAGCCATGATGAAGGCCGCCGCCCCCATAGCTTTATTGTACGCTATCCATTCGTCTGATTCCATGGGGACATCGCCTTGAAATCCCACAAAAGCATTGGGATCAATCATTCCAGCAAAAAGCGGAAACGCCAAAGCGCCTAGGACTAAAGCAGCTACCAAGAAGGATGCAGAAAAAATTCGCTTGACCATGTTGTGAATTCTGATGCAAAAATACAGGTCAATACGCTTTTAAAGGAACCTCTAATGATATTTCTGAATATATTCTGCTTTACTTGTGGTGGTGAAAGAGAAGATTAATTAATTTAGCGGCCGATAATCACTTTGAGATATGAAGTTCATAGGATTCCTTATTTTCTTGTTGATCGCCCTAATGGGATTTTCAATGCTCATCTTTTTGGCCCTTTTTGTAGGCTATTGGATTACGCTAACTACGGTTGAGCGTTTCAATCCTGATTTGGCTAATAAAATGGTAGGTCACAAGGAGGAATAACTCTGAATACCAAACTGTTTCGATATACGAATCCCGACTGCTGAGCAGGTCGGGATTTTTTTTGCTATCATTTATTTCACCTGATTTCAGATACTACAACAGTATCTAATGCCAGGCGCGTATTTACGAAGGTACTCAGCTTTTGTAAAGATGCCGCCTTCTGGTCATCCGTCATTTCAAGTTCTGAATTGAAGCGAACCATTAGGTTGCAAAGCGTGTCTCTTCGAGCATTGGATAATTGCAATTGTCCCGCGTAAATCTGATCGAGCTCTGGGTTGTATACTTGAATTTCTTCAATCAAGGTGGGTGGGAGTCCGCCATTTTGAAGGCGTTCAACGGTGAGCCTCAATCGCTCAATTTCTCTGTTTTTACTTTCAAGGGTATTCTGACTGCTCAACAGGGTGTTTGTAAGCTCCGTCATTCCGGCTCCATCCCAGCCGCCATTTGCCTCTTCAACAATCTTCAGTTCGAGGTCCTCCAATCCCATCTTATTGGCACTTTCTCTCCAGTCTTGAATAAGGTCATCGGATATCTTTTGTCCAATAAAAGACAGAATCAAGCGCTTCTTTCCGTCATCGGTCTCTACGATTCGCTCATCGCCTACCATAGTAGCTTCCTCCGGATGAATCTCTTGTTGTACGAATTCCGTAATCTTTTGATTATAGAGGGCTTCAGTCGCAACATTGTAGAATACGTAAATGCTTGGCAAAATAAAGATGAGGAGCACGACCCCTACACGAATGCGATTTTTCCGCTCGCGAACAGGGTCAGGAAGGCGCTTGTGCGGATATTTTAAATAACGCACCACAACTGTTGTGGCCAGACTGATGAAGATACTGTTGATTAGAAATAAATACGTTGCACCTAGAAAGTATTGCAAATTGCCCGAAGCGATGCCGTATCCCGCAGTACATAACGGAGGCATTAGGGCGGTAGCAATGGCAACCCCTGGAATCACGTTGCTCTTCTCGCGTCTCGAACCGGCTAGAATCCCCGCAGTACCACCAAAAACAGCTACCATCACATCGAGTAGCGTCGGGGAAGTTCGGTTTAACAGCTCGGATGATTCTCCGGATAATGGAGTCATGTAGAAATAGAGCGTAGAAGCAGAAACGCCCATCAGAATGGCAACGCCCCAATTTCGCACCGACCTTTTGAGGAGCTTCATATCGTTAATACCAACGGCCAATCCCACTCCCATAATAGGACCCATGAGTGGTGAAATTAACATGGCACCAATAATCACCGCCGTGTTGTCGATATTCAGACCGATCGAGGCAATAAAGATGGAGAATATGAGAATCCACAGATTAAACCCGCGGAACTCAACATCCCGCTCCACCCCTTCAATCGTGGTTTTTGGGTCGGCGTTATCCTTAATCGAAAGTCGACTCAGTAAGAAGTCTTTAAAGGCATTAAGACTATAGCGAAAGTGGAAAGATGATTTCTCGTAGTGTTCCTTTTCCTGCTCTGCCTGAGCTTTTACTTCTTGCTCTATGGCCTCATTTGCCTTCTCTTCCGGGTTCTTCGATTCGGTTGTGCTCATGGTGTTTAGGTGTGCAAATCACCGAAATCCATCTTCACATCATTCACAATTCGTTTGATTTCTTGCTCCTCAGATCGCGGACATACGAGAATTCGATCGCCATCTTGAATGATGATGTAATCGTTCATCCCGCTTATTGCTGCAAGCTTATCATCGTCGATGCGAATGATATTGTTTCGGCTATTGTAAAGTAATACCTTTTTGCTGTTTGTGCTATTGCCGTTTTCGTCTTCTTCCGATTCATCGTGTACGGAACCCCAAGAGCCGAGGTCACTCCAGCCAAAGTCGCTGGGTATCACAAATACGTTCTTTGCCTTCTCCATGATGCCGTAATCCACACTTTCGTTCTCACAGCTCGGGTAAATCTCATCAATGAAAGCCTTTTCTTCAGGGGTGTTGAGGACATCCCAACCTTGTTCAAAAGATTGATATATTTCCGGTAAATGCTTGTCGAATGCGTTCATGATTGCATTCGCATTCCACAAAAAGATGCCCGAATTCCACAAGAAATCACCGCTTTCGATGAACTGCTTGGCCATGTCGAGATTCGGTTTTTCAGTAAAGGTCTTTACCTGCTGAATCTCTTCATTCAACTCGCGCTCGGGCTCGCGATACTGAATGTAACCATATCCTGTTTCTGGTCTATGAGGTTTAATCCCTAAAGTGAGGAGGATATTGTGTTCGGTAGTGGCTTCAAGACCCAGATTGATAACACGCTTGAATTCAGTCTCGTTGGTAATCAAGTGATCAGCCGGTGAAATAACCATGTTGGCCAACGGATCCTTCTTTTTGATCTTGAAAGTGGCGTATGCAATGCAAGGAGCTGTGTTCCTCCGTGCGGGTTCAAGGATGATGTTCTCCGCTGGGATTTGTGGTAATTGCTCCTGGGTAATATCCGCGTAACTCTCGTTCGTAATTACATAAATGTTCTCCGGCGGAGAAATATTCGTAAGCCGACGAAATGTTTGTTGAATGAGCGTTTCGCCTGTACCGAGAATGTCTAGAAACTGCTTAGGTCTTTTGGAGGTGCTAGAGGGCCAAAACCGGCTCCCAACTCCACCTGCCATGATGATGCAGTAATTGTGATTCATATTTGATAGAATATATTGAGAGGACATCAAAGATAAGTTTTCTGAATGGGAATGGTCTTAGCTCCCCAGGTTAACTCAATGTCATTTTTGGCTATCTTCGCGGCTTAAAGAAAGTCTTTCGAACCCATAGTAGGTTCTTTAAATAGCACACCCATGTTGAATCTTGTTCTCTTTGGCCCTCCAGGAGCTGGAAAAGGCACCCAGTCTGAACGCATTATCGATCAATATCAACTCGTTCACCTTTCTACTGGTGATATATTCAGATATAACATAAAGAATGCGACAGAGCTAGGCACCTTGGCTAAGCAGTACATCGATAAAGGACAGTTGGTTCCTGATGAAGTGACGATTAACATGCTTTCTGCTGAGCTCGAGAAGCATCCTGAAGCGAAAGGGTTTATTTTTGATGGATTCCCTCGGACGAAGCCTCAAGCTGGGGTGTTGGACCAACTAATGACCGAGAAAGGAACGGCCATTTCAGCAATGGTGGCCTTAGAGGTGCCTGAAGACGAACTGCGCAACCGTCTGAAAGAAAGAGCACTTTCTAGTGGTAGAACGGATGATGCCAATCCAGCCATTATCCAGAACAGAATCGACGTATACAATTCCGAAACCGCACCTGTGAAAGACTACTATATTGCCCAGAATAAGTTTTATGGAATCGATGGGGTAGGTTCAATTGATGAAATTACCACACGACTAACCGCTGTGATTGACGCACTATAATGGCCAATTCAAACTTCATCGATTATGTAAAGATCCATTGTACTTCTGGTAAGGGAGGCAAAGGTTCTACGCATTTGCACCGCACAAGAGGGAATGCGAAAGGCGGACCGGATGGTGGCGATGGAGGACGTGGAGGTCATGTCATTGTAAGGGGCGATAATCAAAAATGGACGCTCCTTCACTTGAAATACCGCAAGCATATCAAAGCCGAACACGGTGGGGATGGCAGCAGGATGGATAGAAGTGGTGCCAAGGGAGAGGACCGATACATTGACGTTCCGCTTGGTACCATTGCGAAAGATCCCGAAACCGGAGATGTGCTGTTCGAGATTACCGAGCACGGACAAGAACAAGTGTTGATGAAGGGAGGCCGAGGTGGACTTGGAAACACGCATTTTAAATCACCAACCAATCAAACGCCTCGCTACGCGCAACCCGGTGAAGAAGGCGAAGAGGGATGGCGAATCCTAGAATTGAAGGTGCTCGCAGATGTTGGCTTGGTCGGATTTCCAAATGCCGGCAAATCGACGCTTCTCTCCGCAGTAAGCGCAGCTAAGCCGGAGATTGCCGACTATCCGTTCACTACCCTTGTACCTAATTTAGGTATGGTAGCCTATCATGATTATCAGTCTTTTGCAATAGCAGATATCCCAGGTATAATCGAGGGAGCTAGCGAAGGGAAGGGACTCGGACACCGCTTTCTTCGACATATTGAACGAAATGCTCTACTTCTATTTATGATTCCTGCGGACGCCGATGATCATGCTCAGTCATACGAGGTTTTGCTTGAAGAATTGAGAAAGTACAATCCTGATTTGTTGGACAAGGAAAGGGTGTTGGCCATTTCCAAATCGGACTTGTTGGATGACGAACTCGAGGGAGAGATTAAGAAATTACTCCCAACCGATATTCCACATGTCTTCATCTCATCGGTTTCAGGAAAAGGCATCCCCGAACTGAAGGATTTACTTTGGAATAAACTTAACGCCTGATCATCATGGCATCGTTTCAAGGAGGAATTTGGGATTGGGATCGATCGCTCTTCATATCCTTGAATAATGCGGGATTTGAAGCTCTCGACCCTTTCATGCTTGCTGTTTCAGGCACTTGGATTTGGGTTCCGCTTTATGCCTTTCTTTTATATCTACTCTTTCGTCACTTGAACACAAAGAACGCTATCATGGCTATGGCTTGGGTTGTGGTTCTTGTGCTGCTTTGCGATCAAGGATCAGTTCATTTGTTCAAGGAGGTTTTTGAACGTCTTCGCCCTTGTCACGAACCTCTCTTGGAAGGTCAGGTGCGTTTGGTGAAGTCACATTGCGGCGGACAATTTGGATTCGTTTCTTCGCATGCCACCAATACCTTTGGATTGGCAATTTTCATTGGAACAATCTTAAAATCCAAAGTACGCTGGTTATTCCCTGTCTTACTATTATGGGCGGCGTTAGTGTCGTACAGCCGAATTTGGTTAGGCGTACATTATCCATTGGATATAATCGGCGGAGCCGTATTAGGCTCGCTTATCGCGCGGCTATTGGTTTTGGTCTCGCAGAGGTCGTTTGGAACTATTTCTGGTCTTTAGTATCTGTTTCGTACGATATTACCTTCTGACCTTTTCTATCTTACGGATAAACGGATAAACGGATAAACGGATAAACGGATAAACGGATAAACGGATAAACGGCTCATCCCATTTCCTCTATAGATGCTTCAATCAGAGTCAGAAGTTCATTTTCGTCGAGTTCCTCTAAGCTCTCTATTCTATAACTGGCCACTCGCTTGCGGTCTTCCGTCCTCAGTACGGGAAACCGATATGCAATTTTAGTCCCATTGAGAAAGGAAACATCTACAGATCCGGTTTTCTTGATTGGGCTCAAATAGCACCAAATCTTTCCACGGTAATTGAAGAAGGGCAAACTCCACTTCACCGACTCTTGCACCTCATCGGAAACAGACAAAATCAATAGTCGCAGGTGATGGAGTAGCGGCCTTACCTGTGAATCTTGCTTCTCTATATGCGTTTCTACGGGGTTCATGATTTACGGGGTTCGCTAAAGTGTGTGTACCAATGGAAGTACTTTTCGGTGATTACTTCTTTCTTTTCACGAATGTGTTCAATGAAAGCCTCAGCCACAGGCGACAGCTTTTTGTTCTTAAGCCAAATTAGCCGCCATTCGGTGGTGATAGGTAACCCACTTACGGGTATGATGTGTACTTCTCCGTTTTCCAACTGGTTTCGCATCCCAATCAGGGGAAGGATGGATTGTCCTAAACCTGCAATTACGGCTTGTTTAACCGCTTCGTTTGAGGTGAGTTCCATTCGTTTTCGTTCCGTGATGGTTCCAAAGTAACTATCCATGGCCTTTCGAGTGGCCGAGCCTTCTTCTCGGTAAATCATCGGACTCATCTTGTCGCGTTTCGGGGAACTGGACATCAAATACAACTTGTTTTCAATCAGGGCTTCTTCCAATACTTCGATATCCTCAGGGATCACGGACACAAAGGCGAAGTCGATTTCATTTTTGCGCAAACTCTCCATCACCAAGGTTTTGTTGGTCACGTCCAACACGAGATCAATCGCCGGATGATCATGAATGAATTCGGAAAGGAAGAATGGTATGACATATTTACCGGTTGATGCTGATGAGATTCTGAGCTTTCCGGATTTGAGTCCACGGAACTCATGCGTCTTGTACTTAATCGCATCGGCTTCGCGTAGCACATTTTCTGCGAGTTCTGCAATCGAGCGTCCGAAGTCCGTTACATGCAACCGTCTCCCAATGACCTCCGTGAGTGGCAAATCAAATTGATTTTGAAAATTCTTCAGCTGAATGGAAAGCGCCGGCTGCGTCATATGCATTTCTTCGGCAGCCTTGGTGACACTCTCGTTTCGAACCACTTCAAGAAAGACCTGTAGTTGATGTAAAGTGTAATTCATAAATATATGTTATGTATTGCATATTAAAGATATATAAAAATATATCAATGTATCTATTCAATTTTGCACCAGTAAAACAAAATTCTCATCCTCATGAAGAAGTTTAAACTGATAGATAGCACGTACTCGGTAGAAGATGCCAGAGAGGTGCTTCTCTCACTGATCTCCGACAAGATTCAGTTCTTGAACACCCAGAATTTGAGCACCCAGCTGCGCTTCAGTGGCGACGGTTCTCATTTCAAAGAGCGCGCTGCCTACTTGGAACAAGAGGCAAAAGAATTGCGCAACCTGCTCCAGCTAATGAGCGAAAGTGGCAAAACATTGGCCATCAAGTGCGACGTTGAAATCAGAGAAGTAGAAGGCGCACCTGAAGTACACTTACACGATACAGCTGCACAGTAATGAGTCTAGATCTACTAGCAGATAACCTTACCAACCCGGCACTGCTCTTTTTCTTCTTGGGAATATTTGCAGTGCAGGTGAAGAGTGATTTAGCGATTCCGGAAAATTCGTCGAAGTTCATTTCATTGTACCTCTTGTTTTCAATTGGTTTCAAGGGCGGACAAGAATTATCTCACAGCGAAATCGGTTTAGATACCGTAGGGATCATCGGGCTAGGAGTATTCACAGCCATAGCCATTCCGGCCTATACCTTCTTCATCCTAAAGAAGAGGCTCGGGATTTACAACGCTGCCGCTTTGGCCGCAGCTTATGGATCTGTGAGTGCCGTGACCTTCGTAACCACCGTATCGTTCCTGGATATGGAGGGACTCGAATTTGGCGGTCACATGGTAGCCACAATGGCCTTGATGGAGGCTCCCTCGATTGTGATGGGAATGCTCTTCTTGTCCATTTTCGCTAAGGGTGGTGATCGAATGAGTATGAAGCAAATCGTTCAACACTCTTTCACCAATGGAAGTGTATTACTCATTCTAGGTAGTCTGGCCATTGGATATCTGGCCAATGAATCACAGGCTCAAGGTATTGCCCCATTCACCACGGATATCTTCAAGGGGTTCCTTGCTGTATTCCTACTTGACATGGGTATCACGAGCGGTAGAAATCTATCTTCTTGCTGGAAGAACGGACCGTTCCCTGTGATCTTTGGAATCGTGGTTCCGGTAATAAACGGAATTGTAATCGCCATTATCAGTGGCTATATAACTACTGTGGTGGGCGATCGACTCTTAATATCCATACTCGCAGCATCCGCCTCTTACATTGCTGTACCCGCTGCAATGAAATTGGCTAACCCGAGGGCAGATGCTGGACTGTACATCCCGATGGCGTTGGCGGTGACTTTTCCGTTCAACATTACCATAGGTATACCGTTGTACATGTTTTTTATTGAAATGACATCATTATAAACGATTAGTAGTGAGGAGAGTCTCGGGCGGTCCTGTTGGATTAGGAGACCACACACCGCCCGAGCAATCCTCAAAAATTTAACCCACAGAATCCATGAGAAAAGTAACCGTATCAAGAGGAGACGGCATCGGACCCGAGATTATGGATGCCACATTGCGAATTTTAAACGCAGCCGGATCCCAAGTAGATTGGGAAGAGGTGAACATTGGAGAACAAGAGTATCTTTCAGGAAACACGAGCGGAATCAGCCCAAAAGCTTGGGAATCCGTGCGAAGTACAAAGGTGTTCCTCAAGGCGCCGATCACGACGCCTCAAGGTGGAGGCTACAAAAGTCTCAATGTTACATTGCGCAAAACGCTTGGCCTATTTGCCAACGTTCGTCCATGTGTGAGCTACGATCCATATGTGCGCACTAAGCACCCAGAAATGGATGTGGTAATAATTCGTGAGAACGAAGAAGATCTGTACGCTGGTATCGAGCACCAACAAACGGAAGAAGTAGTTCAGTGCCTCAAGCTCATCACCCGCCCGGGTTCGGAGCGCATTGTGCGTTACGCGTTTGAATTTGCCCGCCTGCACAAGCGCAAGAAAGTGACTTGCTTCACGAAGGACAACATCATGAAGCACACTGATGGCTTGTTCCATCAGGTGTTCAAAGAAATCGCTGTGGAGTATCCGGATATTGAATCTGAGAACTTAATTGTAGATATAGGTTCAGCGAGATTGGCTGATACGCCAGAGATCTTTGATGTGATTGTTACTCCGAACCTTTATGGCGACGTAGTTTCTGACATCGCTGCTCAGATTTCAGGATCAGTGGGTATGGCCGGATCATCAAACATCGGAACCACCGTATCGATGTTTGAAGCCATTCACGGATCGGCACCGCAAATTGCCGGAAAGAACATGGCCAATCCATCCGGACTTTTGCGCGCAGCAGAAATGATGCTGAAGCACATTGGTCAGCCGGAAGTAGCTCAAAAGGTGTACAACGCCTGGGCATGTGCTATCGAGGAAGGAATTCACACAGCCGATATTTTCGAATCGGGAAAGAGCACACAACTCGTTGGAACTACCGAGTTTGCCGACGCGGTGATTGCTCGCCTTGGAAATACTCCGGAGCATTTGGCTCCTTCTGAACTGGCAGAGAACAGAACCATTGAACTTCCAGCGTACAAGCGCAAGGAATCTAAGAAACAGTTCATGGGCCTAGATGTATTCGTAGATTGGAAGGGCAGCGATCCAGATGAGCTCGGAGAGATTCTTCAGGCAATCAATGGAGATTTGAAGCTCACAATGATTACCAACAGAGGGGTTAAAGTTTGGCCTAATGGATTCGAAGAAACATTCTGTACGGACCACTGGCGTTGTCGCTTCGAACCTGCGGAAGGACATGCCGCAGATAAGTCTGCAATTCCAGTGTTATTGGCTAGAGCCATCACTCATGGAGTAGATGTAATCAAAACCGAGAACCTTTACCAGTTCAACGGTGTTAGAGGATATAGTTTGGGACAAGGGCAATAGACTTCCCACAACGATACCAGGCCCTTAAATCGAAGCACGAGATGTTATAATTGAGGGGTGAATCCCGGCGTGAGAACGTCGGGATTCTTTTTTTGTACTTACCTTGCTTCACATGAATTTCCTATGGGTTTTTATTGGCGGAGGACTCGGCTCAATGTTGCGCTACGCCATTTCTATGCTTGTTTTGAACAACACATCTGTGAAAGGAGCCGCACTTCTTGCTACTTTTTGTTCTAACCTCCTCGCATGCATCTTACTCGCCGTACTCATCCGATTGAACGAAGCGGGTGAATTCTCGAAACCCCTTTATCTGTTCTTGGCAGTCGGGCTGTGTGGTGGTTTTAGTACGTTCTCCACCTTCAGTTATGAGACTTACTATTTTTGGTCGAAGGGCGACTGGGAATACGCCGCGTTAAACGTCGTGATTAGTGTGGCTGTCGGACTGGGACTGATGTCTGTAATTTTCAAGCTCTGGCCTAACGCATCAGTATAACGGTGCCGCGACGCTCAATGTACTCTCCTTCCGTACTTCGGAATTGAACAATCCATACATACGTTCCCTCCGGGGCAGGATCACCCGAGTTTCGATTGGATCCATCCCACCACTCATAAGCATCGAAGCTAGAATAGACTTGATTGCCCCAACGGTCGAATACATCAATTCTAAAGTTTCTGTACCCACTGCTAAATGAACGCCATCTATCGTTCAGACCATCATCATTTGGGGTGAAAGCATCAGGAGTATAAATCAGCGGAATAGGCGCTACTCTGAAAGCAACAACTTCTTCTTCGGTGCATCCAAAGTTATTCTCGGCAATGGCGCGTATGAAATACGTTCCAGTATCGTTGTATTTGTGATAGATTCGATCTCGATTTTGGTATGAACGACCATCTCCTGTAAATACTTCAAAGGTCTCATCATCGTCCACGCCATCTATGGATATTTGCACGAAAGGCTCGAAGATGTCCGTTTTAGTTGGCGATATGCTCAAATCAATATCAGGCGATGGGTAAAGGGTAAAGCTGAAAGGGTAGAAGGCACTGTCAACGCATCCTGCTTGGGTGTACATAAGCAGGGATCCGGAGTAGTTGCCTGGGGTCGTGTAGATATATTGCGGATTAGAAGAAGTGCTTGTGTTACCATCTCCAAAGTTCCATTCGTAAAACACCCTTTGCGTGGCTATGGCCGAATGATTCAAATCCAATAGGTAGGGTTCACATTGGAACATATCTGGAATAGTGGCGTCGAACTGTGGACGCAGTCCTACCGTTACGGAATCGCCAATAGTGGTAGAGCATCCAAAATCTTCCACTGTGAGTTCTATCCAAAAAGTTCCCGGGTTGAGAAATGAAATGAGCGGGGGAGTTTGCACATTACTGGTTTGGATATTGGCTTCATTGGGGAAGGTCCAACTAAAAGTGGCATCCGGACTAAAATCACCCGTGGCTTCGAATTGGAAGCCCTGACTATCGAAGCAAATGTTCCCATCTTGCGTCAATGTGAAGCTGACGGGATAGTTTACGTTGAACACGGTGGACGCAGTATCCGCACATGGGTATCCTCTGTTCACAATTAAGGTGACCACAAAAGAACCGGTATCATTGTAAGTATATACAGGATTCGCACTCGTACTGGTGTCGGCGTTCGTCGAAGGATCGCCAAAGTCCCAAAAGTAATCCGTGGCGTTTACAGCCTCTTCGGTAAAGGATACCGTGGTGCCCGAACAAATGCTTCCCGGATTGTCAATTTGCAGTTCGATACCCGAACGCACGTTGCTAGCACAGTTGGTTACGTTGAATTGATAGTCACGACGAACCGTTGAAAGAAGGACTCCATTTCTGAATTCTTGCACACAAACCGCAAACACAAACTGACCGAGTCTATTCGGTGTGCCTGTAATCATACCCGTGTTTGGGTCAATCACAATCTGAGGATTTGAAGGAACTGGATTTCCAGCCGATTGCGGAGCATTAAAAGGAACAGCCGTATAAGGTGGGGCACCTGCTGGGTCTGGGGCAGGACAAGTAAGACAATCAGATCCGGTTGGGGGTTGATTTTGACCGCCTCCATGCAACGGGGTGCACAGCTCATAGTGCAGTGAATCCCCATCGGCCTCTTGAACGGAAGAGTCAATGTTCAAGGGATCATTCAAACACATCACTATAGGCGGTTCGCTGGTGAACCTAGGCGTGCTGTTGCAGTTGTCATTGGGCGGAACGCTAACGGTGTAGGTATTTCCCCATCCTCCCGGATTCGGAATATTATCTATGGTATTGTTACGGCAGCAGCGTTGGTGCGTAATGGTATATCCTCCTTGTATGGGCGGCAAGGTTACAATCACATTGTAATCGGTATACTCAGTACATACATTGGGCGGCGATTGCAAACAAGGATTGTTGATGGTTGCAGGGAGTTGTAGTATCTGCCCATGAGGCACATCGAGATTCTGAACAATATTGCCTTGCGAGTTGAAGATAGTAATGGCCGCTTGAGGATCGAAGTTGGCCCCGCTCGAGTTACAATCTCGGTAAATCCGAAGGGTGATGCGATAGTTATTTCCGCCTAAACACTGATACGTGATTTCGCCCCCTACCAAGTGAGCCGCACTTGCGTCAAAAGCAAAGCAGAGCAAAACCGCATATGTAAAAAGTAAACGTTTATGCATTCAGCAAAAGAGTTCTCCTACTTAAGGTACGAACTTGATCCTATAAAGGTTGAAAATCAGGCCTATTGATTAGCGTAAGTTAGTAATCAAGAATGATTTCTTCCCAATTGAGAATGGTATCATATCCCATATTACGCAGTTGGTCTAAGTCGGAAGCTTCATCAGTAGCCAGTATGAAAAAATCGCCGCCCCACGCCCCTAAATTTTTCAGTGCTCCTTTAATGGATTTGAGTTCTTGGTTTTTTGTTGGTCTTCCCAAAATCGAGCCAAGAATTTCTTCGTGTTGAAGCATCGCTTTTTGAAAGGCCTCAAGAGATGTGGCCTCAAGAAACGTGCGGGTTAATTCGTTAATCTTGGGAACAGCCGCCGCTCGAATATCCTGATTAATTGAGCCATAACTCTTTACTTCCTTTTCGCTATTCTGTTTTTTACCAGAGTAAACAAAGAACAATTGGTCTGCAAATGGCGGAGTGAAATCGGTATATAATATTTCTCTTCCGAGTGGGTCCAGTTTGTAAATGGTTCCTCGCTGAGATGCAGCAACGGCTACATCATACCCAGATCCCGTAAAGCAAGCTTCAAACATATCGAACTTGTCCACCTTACACCACTTGGCAACGGCTGCTAGCAAACTGCTACTGGAGCCCAATCCCCAGTCCTTAGGAAATTCAGTTTTAATGCTTGCCTTCCAGCCCTTAAACGGATCGTTCCCATGAAGAGCTCCGTATCGGAGCAACCTTTCTAAAGTTTCTGCTGCATCCGTGTCGGTACACTTTATCAATTCTCCGTTACTATCCCACTGGGCTTCGAACCACAATTGATCGTTATGGCCAACACTTTTCCAATACAAACCTCCTTCTGCTGTAGGGAGCAAGGCTAACTCCTGACCATATCGAGTAGGGACGGCCCAAGAGCGAGCTCCATCAAGAACGAGATACTCGCCAGTCAGCATCAGCTTGCCTGAAGTTCGAATACTTCTAGCGAGACGTTTTTTAGTCATCTATTTTTTCTTGGCTTCAGTTCTGGGAACCGGAATGCCGCGCATCTCACAGAACTTGGCAACTACCAAGTTGTGATGAGGTACCTTGTCGATGAAGTACTTGACAATTTCCTCGCGTTCCTCAGGTGTGGCTTCAAGTTGATTGAGAATGTTGAAGAGGTGCATTTTCATATGCCCCTTTTGGATTCCCGTTGTTACCAAGGCACGAAGAGCCGCAAAGTTTTGTGCTAAACCAGATGCGGCCACAATGCCCATGAGGGTCTCACTGTTCGGATGACCCAACATCTCATGGGCGAGTTTAACCATAGGATGAAGCTTCGTTAGACCACCTACTGTGCCCAACGCCAATGGAATTTCAATCCAAAACTTGAACGTATCGTTTTCTATACTGCAGTGCGTTAAGCTACTGTAGTTCCCATTTCTTGAGGCGTAAGTATGACATGCTGCTTCTATCGCTCTAAAGTCGTTACCCGTGGCAATCACCACTGCATCGATTCCATTCATTATGCCCTTGTTGTGCGTGGTAGCACGGTAAGGTTCTACTTCAGCGATTTGAACCGCGCGCTTGAACTTGCGTGCAAATTCTTCCGGACTCACATCTTTATCGTCGTTCAACTCTGAAATCGGACAACTCACCTCAGCTTTAACTACACATTCCGGGGTGTAGTTGCTCAAGATACACATCACCACTTCAAGGTCTTTGTCTGCTTCAGAAAGACTTTCATTGGTTGAAACAGAATCGCGCATTACATGAGCAAATTCTTCCAAGCACGAGTTGATGAAGTTGGCACCCATAGAATCACATGTTTCAAATCGGGCTTCGATTTGATAGTAATTCTCCAACACATCGGTTTTGTTAACGAGTTCAATGCTCTCGATTCCGCCGCCTCTTGCCCGCATATTCGCGGTTTGTTCTTCGGTAGCGGTGAAGAAATTAGGCTTCCATTCTTCAAAAAGGCCTTTGAGTATTTCAAATGATCCTCCGTAATTGAAATGAACATGCCCAATTTTTATGGTGCTTATGATTTCAGTTTTAAAACCACCTCTCTTTAACCAGAAACCAGCTGCTTTGGAGGCGGCTGCTACCACTGAACTCTCCTCAATCGCCATTGGGAGTGTGTAAAGTTCGTCGTTGATCAAGAAGTTCGGCGCTACACCAAATGGAAGAAAATAATTGGTTACGGTATTCTCAATAAAATCGTCGTGCAGCTGCTGACGCTTTTCATTGGAATGCCAATATTCTTCGAGTAAGGCACGCGCTTTTGATGGTTCTTCAAAATGCTCATTGACTAACCATTCTATTTTTCCTTCCTTGGATAGTTTGCTGAATCCTTTAATGGGCTGTTTCATAAAGCTTGTTTCAGAGTTACAAAGGTAAACGATTATGGCGGATGAATGTTTTGGGTCTCCCTTTGGTTGGCAGGCTGGCAACTCCCTTCGGTTGTTGGGCAAGAGCCTTTCTTCGGTCGGCTGACAAGGTCCACCACGCTTCGCGAGTTGGAAAGGTGCTCCCGTTGGTCGCAAAGTTGTAGGCTGTTGGCTGTTCGCCGTTAGCTATTCGCCTTTAGCCCAGCCGTGAAAGGCTTCTGCAGAATTGAACTGGTATAACGAACTCCTGAAACCCCGTAAACCCCTGAAACCCCGTAAACCCCTTAAACTCCTGAAACCTTTTAACCCTATCTTCGCACCATGGCAAACCAGATACTGTGTAAGAGTTGTAAAACTTGGAATCCTGGCGAATTGGATGATTGTGAATCGTGCAATGCTCCACTTCACTCAGAGAGAATAGAGCGAGAGAGAATTGCAAAGGAGCGTTCTGAACTTCAAAAAGGTTGGGATGTGCCTGTGGTAAAAATCAAGCCACACCACCCATGGTATATTCGACCGTTTCTCTATGTGATTAGAGCTGTGCAATTGGCTGCATTGGCCATTGGAGGTGCCTTGGCCTGGTCGGCTTTTTGGGCTTCAGCATGACCCCTCGTTTCCCAACTCGAAATCTGCTTTGGTTTGGGCTGGTATCGGCACTTTTCCTGCTTCATCAATGGACCCAATTCATGGGCTGGCATGTCCGGCTTGTTGATGATTACCTCGACCCATTTTTAGCCGTTCCCGTGATGTTGGGATTTACGGTATTTTTCCTGAGAATAATGCGAAGGAATTACTCCCTCAACGTGCTGACAATCAGTGTCTACACACTCGGACTCATCGTCTTTTTTGAATCAGGGTGGATAGATAGTCCGAAACTGCATCCCGATCTTTGGGATGTCCCGGGTTATGTGATGGGAGCCTTGTTTTTCGATTGGAAGATTAACCCCTCGAGCCAAGCCGGCGGTTGAAGATTTCCACCATCTCTGAATAGCTGCGCGTCTTCAATCCCAGAAAACCTCCGTATCTCGATATGAAAGAGGGAAACGGTGAACTTGGGTGTGCCCATTCTTCTCCAGTCCATATCCAAGCATTAAGACCTACTAAACCCAAGTTCTTGGAGGTTGAGATATCTACTAAAACGTATGGACATACTTCAACCTCCACCATGTTACCTTGGACGTCCGTAAATATGCCTTCCCAGTTTTCTCTAATTAAGGAGGAACTATTCCGTGCGTTCATGAAGTAAACCCGACCCGCGTTGTATTCATTTTCAAAGGCTTGTCGAATCGCGCGATTGTTGGCCTCTACCTTTTGAAGTAAGACGTTGTATTCTTCCGTTTTGCCGTTTTCTTGGAGATAGTTCAATTCATCGGTTTGATTGTATAGGCGGACAACCAAGATGCCTTCTTTCACAGCAGAAATGGCTTGAGTGCCAGCATCGTAATCGAGTTGAGCATGGGATGCGAAGCCCAAAACAAGGGCAAGGGTGAGCAAGGTGAACTTCATAATCTTCTGTTTTCTATTAAACGGTGCAAAGGTGAATGAGGTGGGGTCAAAAGATATAGCGGAGTTGTAAACTGAAACCGCCCATGTTTTCGCTAAAGTCTATGCTTTCGGAATAAGCGATGGTTTGAGTCATCTCCAATCGCAATTCCAAATAATCAATAATTCGATATTGAATTCCGAGTGCAAGACTTCCTACGCCAGCATCAATTTCGGAATGGGAAACACCATAGCCCAAAGAGGTGCTCCAGTAGGGTTGAAGCCCTCCCGTGGAATTATATCTGCCCAAATACTGAAATGCTGCACCATTTGAATAAACGGATTCCGCAGATTCCCCAACCATGAGAAAGGACTGAAATTGCCCACCAATAAAGTGTTCAAAACTCCCCGTGCTTCCTAACTTCCGGAGGTATCTGGCCGTGGTGGTGAGGTAGTAATTGTCATTGTTGGTTTCCGCCAAAATGCCATTTATGTACACGTGATCTCGATCCGTAATAGCAAATCCAATTCCAAGTTGACCAGCAATGAAGGCATCGGAACTGAAACCGAGTCCTGATGCAGACACGGGTGCTTGTACAACCCCTGCATCGATGTTCACATCTCCTTTTTGAACGGCTACCGGAGGCGGGGCCGCCGTAGTGTCAATCATAGTGTAGCAAGATGTGAGGGTAAAAGCCATCAGGGCTAAGAGCGTATATCTAATCATGGCTTACCGGCTTTTGAAGAACAAGTTGAAGTTGACCTACCGCGTCGTAGAACTCGAGTTTGCTCTCGTTGAGGGTGTAGGACGAACTTGAGCGCAAAGCCCAAATAAGAGGAGAACGACCATCACAGTCTGCGCCATAAAAGTTCAAATCTCGGTAAATCGTGA
>CBFHVA010000003.1:0-8629 GCA_965659415.1 Phaeocystidibacter sp. | reverse complement strand
TTGAGCGCAAAGCCCAAATAAGAGGAGAACGACCATCACAGTCTGCGCCATAAAAGTTCAAATCTCGGTAAATCGTGATTCCATCATCTGTTAGAATGTAGGAGATGTCGAAGTACTTACACTCTGAGTCCGGATCGTGCCCAAAAACTCTGCTATCGGCAGTGAAAAGTAAGAATGGCGCCGGAAGAGGTTCGTACAACTCCATCATTTCGCCTTCAGCATTTCGGATAGAAACAACCTCCCACTGCACACCTAGGAGCCAATGGTCGTTAGAATCTACTTGTCCGGTTAATCCCAAACTCAAAAAAGTAATGGCAACCAGCAGTATCCTTTTCATGTTGATTTTTGAATTTTCTCTAAGGTACAATGCTTTCCCATTTCAGGATGAATCACCCTTTGAATATCCAAGCACGTACATGGATTCAGTTAACATTTTCTATCTTTCCAACTTCAATTTTGGCCTTACACAAATGAAGACACGCATTTTATCTCTCTTGGTTTTCGCTTTCTCGGCGATGCTTTCACATTCCGCTTTTGGACAACATAAATTAGCACTGCACTCCGGTTACGATATTACATATGATGCAGCCTATATTGGAGCTGGGGCCGTTTGGAACGATCTTCTGTTAACAACCGTTGAATTGGGTTATTCAGGAGAGCAGCTGATCACAAAAGCCGACGTTGCCATTCGTTTCTTGCAGTTCGACGAGTCTGAGGTCGACTTATTTATAGGTCTCGGCTATGGTTACACTTTCCCAACTATTGAAGAAACCTTTAACGATCACATGGCCGAACTCTTGTTCACGATGAACTACCATTCTGTGTATGCTGGATATGGCCTCGGATTTTTTCTCCCAGGTGATCCCAATTTAGAAGGGTTCGGCAATTATCACTATTTCCGTATTGGAGTATTGATCGAAGACCTATAATTCAACAATAGAGCTGAAACCCTGTGCTTGCCAACTTTAGGACAAGCCTTGGCGTTATATTGTAAACACTTGAAGATGAGAATCTGGCAATCCATTATGGCCGTTGCCTTGCTGACCGTGGCTTGTTCCACCTCAGAAGATGAAACGGAGTACTTCGAACTGCAACCGCGCACCAGTTACTCTTTTGCCCTCTCCGGTGAGTTTGCAGATACGCTGTACTACAAGAACGATACGCTTCAAAGTTGGGAGTATCGCACAGGCACCGAAGGACTAACAGGTGGCCTATTTGTAAATGAAGTGCTAGATGATTTTGGTCGGTTTAATGGCTATTTCTTTTGGACCGATTCAAGACGCTCGTATGATGAGAAAATCATTAGTCAGATTTTCACGCAATGGGATACGACAAATGCCAGCTTCACTAACGAAACCCGCACATTTGTAGATACGCTATTGCCCTTCTACGGACGACTCCGAGCCAGCTCCATTGGGTTTAGGAATGATACACTGAAGCTTATGTTGAGTTCGGCTAATTTGCAGTTCCAGATTGATGATCAGTCGGTGAATGAAATAAGGGCCAGTGCGGGCTATCCAGTCAGAAAAACGGTCATTGAGGGGCATCCCGACAGCACTAACTTCTACTACCTTCGTCGTTCCTGGGATTTGAACAGTCTGAGGATTTTTGGCAACTGATCTGATGAATCAGAAGAAGGCTACAATCGAGAAGTAGTTCCCCTGTCCTTCTTCCGTCGGGGAGAATTCATTGGGGAATATAAAACTGCGTTTGTACATAAGAGCCAAAGAAGAGATTCGAATGCCAATACCCGCCTTTCCGATTAGATCTCTAGCACCTCCATTTACTGTTTCGTCAAAGAATGTGATTCCAAACCCCAATCCTCCTAGAAGAGATACATCTGAACCAAAATAGTACAAGTTAAATCCAGTTTCTCCTCCGAATAGCGTTACGTTTTCGGCAAATCCAAAGTTGAGCAATACGTAATTTCCGTCTAGATTGACGCCAATTCCCACCGATGGGGCGATGTAGTAATCGTCATAACCTGCGGAAACAGCCACACTCATATATTGAGCTTTGCTGGAGAATGATAGGCCAAGGGCTATTAAGAAGAGAAAATAAGGACGCGCCGCTTTCATAGAATAGATTTTTGAAATTGAAAGATACAATCTCGCGACCTATTCTACTAAATCAGTAAACATCCCTCTAAGATGGCATGTCTATCCGATGATGGAGAGCAGCCATGAAAGGGTAAAAAGCACCAGTACCGTAATTCGTCTTCTATTCTACATGCTAAGTAAGCGAGGTGTACCGGCGCAGTCCGCATTATTTTTATGGACAATTTGCTAAAACTTCTTTCGGTATTCTTTCTCCAAGTTGGGCTGCTTTCAGAAAGTATGTACAGGCTTTGGATTTATCTCCCATGTCGTTGTACAGTGTGCCCATCATAGATGCTACTGAACCATTCTGAGGCGCAAGCTGGAGTGCTTTCAAATAGTCTTTTTCTGCAAGGTCGAATTGCCCGTTCTGCGCGTAAAAACTTCCGCGATTGGAATAAACAGCATAATACTCAGGGGCCGTTTGTTGAGCCAAGTTTAACAGCCTCAATCCTTCATCAGGATTTCCGTTTCTGATTTGTTGAATTCCGCCCGACATATACTGACGAGCCGTTTCAATGGACGGATCGGGTTGGCTTTGAAGTTGAAGGAGTTGCTGCTTGAGGTTTTGAGCAGCGGCATGAGATGGAAAAGCCGTGAGCACTTCAATCGCATTGTCAACGCGTCCAACCTTTGTCAATGCCTGCGCGCGCAATACGGCAACTTCAGCTTCTTCAGGGTACAATCTCACTGCCTTTTCGGTAAAGTCTAAGGCCTCTTGATTGCGATTTTGTCTAAGCGCCAAAATTGAGGCTTTCTCCAGTATCGGTAATTCATCTGGACTCCTTTCCAAGGCAATTTGAATGTAGCGCTGTGACTCCACCTTGTTGTTCATCTGCTCATACAGCATGGCCAAGTTCACTGGCGCCTCAGCAGACGATTCATCCATGGTCATCATTTTCTCAAAAGCCTGAATCGCCTCGGATGGGTTGCCCTCAGCAAGTGCTCCCAATCCGTACATATTCCATCCGTTGAGGTAGTTGGGGTACCGATCAACCACCTCTCCCCAAAGTGCCGTGCTGGAGGACCAATGCTCAATGTTCTGTCGCGTAAAAAAGGAAAGAACGAGAATCAATCCACCCATAACCACCCAAGTGGCGTTTTTAGCTTTGAATTGACGCTCGGTGTATGTCCAGACGAGTTGTAGCATCGGTATCAATAAGCCAATCATGGGTAAGTAGGCATATCGATCGGCCATAATGTAATTTCCATAAGGCACTTCCAACACTTTCAGCATGAGCGCGATATTTACAAAGAACCAAGCTAGACCGAAAAAGAACCACTTCTTCTTTTTTAAGTAGGCGTATACCACAAGCCCTAAATAGGCTAGCACACCCGCCAATGAAGCATAGTGAATGGTTCCAATCTCTTCATTTACATCTACCGGATAAGGATAATAGGGGATCAGGTTGACCGGAGCTAAGCTGTGTAAGATGTAACTTATAAAGGCGTAGCTACCCATGAAAACCCTATCCCCCAATGCATAAGGGGTGTCACTTAGATCCCAAGCTTCATTTTGAGCTTCCCTGCCCAAGTACACAAATATCAGTGCAATGACCAACGGCGCTATCTTCAGAGTGAGTTTGGATGTGTCGATAAGCTTATCGCTTTCCAGATAATCGAGCAAGAAAAATACCGGAAGCAAGAGTATACCTTGGCCTTTTGCGAAACAACTGAGTAGAAAGAACAGTAGGGTGAGGCTGTAGTGCTTCACCTCGCTGGTCCGCAAGTACTTCACATACTGAACGGCCGATAGCAAAAAGAACAGGGCATAGAGCACATTTTTCCGCTCGGTCATCCAAGCGTAACTCTCAACCGCCACAGGATGAATGGCCCATATCGCTGCTATACCAACTGCCAGAGGTTTGTTTTTTAGCAACAGCGAAAGCAACCAGAAAAGCACCATGGCGTTCATGGCGTGCAATAACCAATTGGTGCGGTGATGAGCTTGAATCGGGTCAGAGCCAAGAGACTCGTCCACCTTTAAGCTCAGAAGGGTTAAAGGATGATAGTGGCCATCAAAATATGAGGTCCAAAGAGAGCCTTCGGGCTCCTGTTCGGAATGAGATAACCAAGGGTTTTGTGTGATATATCGTTCGTCGTCATAATTCAACAATCCTCCATTGACACTGGGAAAAGTGATGGTGAGAACAACCACGGCTAGGCCAACAAACCACTTAATCTGTTCTTTCATGTAAAAGCGATATCGGCGAAGATACCAAAGTAATCATACCAACCTTCTTTAAAGTTGAACCCCTTTTTGCAAAGCTGATTAAACAAAATTAGAAGAGCAATAAAAAAAGGGACCCCAAATCGACGTCCCCTTTTTCTTATTTGTTCTGATAATCAATCAGTGTTTGGAAGGATTCCTCCATGTTGGTCTGCATCGGTCGGAATTCCATATCAAGTTCTCTTTTGATTTTGGAATTATCCGCTTTCCATTCCACATCTACGTTGTTCTTGATGAACTTTCGAGTGAATGCCTTATCAACAGATGGTCCCACAATCATAAGCAACCACTTTGGTAGCTTGCGTTTCGGCAAGGGGTATTGATCGCCGTACTTAGGTAGTAAACTTTGCGCGAGCTCTAGAAAGTCCGTGTTGTGGGCACTGGTAATGTATCTTCCTTGCGCTTCAGGTGTGTATCCTGCTCTGAAGTGTGCCTCAGCCACATCGCGAACGTCTACCATACCCATGCCCAATTTGGGAGCACCCATCTTCAAATCACCTTTGGCAATTTGCTTTAGGAGATTATAGCTTTCCGAAGTAATAGAAGCTACGTTGAGAGCAGGCCCCATAACCAAGCTCGGATTAATGGTCACCAAATCCCATTGATCTTGTTCGTCGGCAATTTTCCAAGCTTCTCGTTCAGCTACTGTTTTTGAATAGTAGTATGGCTGATACTCCAAAGAAGATATGATGTTCCATATCTCTTCGGTGAGCATTCCCTGTGGTGTTTTAGCGACTTCTGAAGCATCGGTATAGATGGCAGCACAACTGCTAGTAACCACCACGCGCTTCACGGAAGGTGTGGCTTTGGCTTGCTCCAATACATTTCGAGTTCCAAGCAAGGCGGGATCGATGAGTTCCTTTTGAGGATCGGTGATTTGGGAAGTGAAAGGCGAAGCGGTGTGGTAAACCAACTCAACCCCTTTCATCGCTTCGGCATACGATCCCTGCTCGAGTAAATCGGTTTTAAAATAAACGATTTCACCTTTTGCACTCTTTGCAACCTCATCGAGATGAGCTCTTTTCTCCACATTATCCGGGTTCCGCACTGCCGCGTGCACGGTGATACCTTCTTCCAACAATTTCTTCACGAGCCAGCCGGCCACGAAGCCCGTTGCTCCCGTTCCGAGTACAGGTCTTGATTTATCGATGTTCATGGTTAATTCGTTTTATGTTAATGGGTTTATGTGTTAGGTTTAAGGGGTTGACTGGGTTTAAGGATTTTAAGGGGTTTACGGAGTTTAATGAGTCCATCAGTCCACTAGTCGGAAAATCCGACCATCTGATAATCTGTTAATCCGTTTCTGGGTTCATCCGTTTCTGAGTTTCCGCGTTGGGAAAGTCCGAAGTGGGGGGCATGACATCCAGTTCGTTTCCCTGAGCCTTTTAAGATCCTGAGTCCCTTATCTCCTGAGTAGTATATTTCCAATCCATAGTATATCTTTAACATCATGAGAGCATCCATTATCCTGGTTTTCATTGTCGGTTTTTTGCCTATTCGGTCGAATGCCCAAGTGCTTATTTCTTTGCTGTTTGGTGATAAGTTAAATTCAGACGGAATCGAGTTTGGATTAGATGGTGGTTATACCCTGAGTGACCTGCAAAATGATCCGGCCACTGGCCTTCGTTCAGCGCTCAACCTGGGGATGTATTTCGACGTCCGCTTATCTGAGCCTTGGTATATTCACACCGGTTTCATTCTACGTTCACCGGTGGGTGTCAACGACTTTGAACCGTACCTGACTGGGAATCCAGATTTCGACCCGTATGTGCCAGAGGCAGACAGGAAACGACGATTAGACTATATCTACCTACCCGCCTTCATTCGTTACAAATTTTATCGATCAACCTTCGTTGAACTCGGACCACAAATAGGTTATCTGACTGGTGCTGAAGATCGCTTCGAGGCTGATGTAAATGGTGGTGAACTGCGATTCATTAGACCTAATCTTGAAGAATACAATCGCTGGGATGCGGGCTTGACGATTGGTGCAGGAGGCCGTCCGTTTAAGTCGGACGGATTTACCATGGGCGTTCGCTACTATTACGGATTAACGAATGTTTCCGCCATTGCTCCCGATCGATACAACCGAATCCTATACCTCTACATGAGTATACCTGTTGGTGCCGACAAATCGGAGTAGAACCAGAAACTTACCTATGAAGAAGACACTCGGACAATCATTCCTTCTACTCTTTATCTGCTTTAGCTTCATTTCGAATGCTCAGATATCACGAGATGATAATAATGAAGCACACCAGGCGTATTACGATAGCTTGAAAACCATGGATTACGATAGGATTTTCCCCATCTTCGGTGCGGGTGCCTATGAAAGAGGGTTCGATTTGCAGCGCGCCTTTGGAGCCGGTTTTGTTTACTTCACACAAACTCAGGAAATTCTGATCAGCCAAACTTCCATTGGCTTCAACGGGGGAGATTTGGTGGATATGAGCAATTTTATTGAATTCGGCCCCACGATAGCAACGACACACGCCTATACTTTTCGTCCAGATATTTGGGTTTTTCCATTTTTGAATGTTTACGGTGTAATAGGTGGAGGAACCACCCAAACAGAGGTTACCTTGCTACAGCCTGTTGGTTTTCAAACTGCCCAGAATTTTGTAGCTCAATCATATGGATTAGGCGCTACACTCACCGGCGCTGTAGGTCCGGTTTGGGTGGCCTGGGATAACAATTACAACTTCGTGGATGTGGAGGCTATCGTAGAACCCGTACCAGCCTTTAATAGTAGTCTGAGGATCGGACAGAACTACTTGAGTTCAAAACGTCCAGATCGAAGCCTCGCAGTTTGGGTTGGAGCCTTTTACCAGCAAATTCAAAACGACACAAAAGGCAGTTTGCCTGTGTCTGATATCTTTCCAAGCTTAGGCTCAGGAGAGTCCATCGAGCGCATGAGAGATTGGGCCACGGGTTTACCACCTGCTCAGCGCGTAGTTGCAAATCAGATCATTGACAAACTGGAAGAAATGGGTCAAGATGCTGCGGCCGATGGAACCATTGAATATGAACTGCAGAAAAGTGTAGCTCAGCCTGTCAATCTCCTATTAGGAGCGCAGTACCAGTTTAACAAAAGCTGGGCTTTGCGCACGGAAGTGGGTGTATTTGGTAAGCGCTCACAGTTTCTACTGAATCTTCAATACCGATTTGATTGGCTGTAGTTTCTTATTTCGGGGCTTCATAAAATCCTCGGGCTTCGGGTAGGGCAGTGGCGCTTGTTTTATCTTTGCCCAATGCAAGTTCGCGGCTCATTTCTTATTCTGATGTTTCTGTGCAATTCGTGGTTGTCGGGCCAAGTTTTGCCTTCAGATTTCGAGCAAGCCACCTTCCTAGAATTTACCTCTCAAAACGATCTATACCAACTTGCACTTAAAGCGGATAAAGACTTCACCAACGGTCTAACCTTGCGATTGGGGCACGCTTCCATGGGAAATTGGGGATCGAAGTACCTCGATTTTTGGAGCGTTGGGGTTTCGGAATATGCCTTGCAATTATCGCAGGAGATGTACACGCCTGAGGATATTCGCAATCCGGAGGTGGATAGTTCAGATCGTCCATACAGCGGATTGCTCTATCTCACATTCCAATCCAATAACACCAACTGGATTCGGGGTGAACGGGTGCAAAGCGAGCTTCAAGTTGGACTTCAAGGGCCTATCGCCGGAGCCAAGCAAACTCAGAATTGGTTGCACGCCAATACCAACAATTGGTTGGTGGCAGGTTGGGATAATCAAATAGGAAATGGACTCATTCTCGATTACCGCCTCACCTATCAGCGACTATTGAGCAAGCGCACCACCTATTTTGAAAGCAGTTACAGTGGCACCATCAACGTTGGAACCTTGCGCAACTTCGCCCATGTAGGATTGCACAATCGTCTTGGTTTTTTCAATACCTCATTTGCCAACTTTGGAGGCGTCCAAAACCGCACCCAAAATTCCGACATTGAACGGGTAGTAGAGAGCGCACGTGGAACCCGTAAAGTATTCTTGAACCGTACCTGGCAGGCTTATCTCATCGGAGATATCGGTCTAACGCTGATTGCCTACGACGGCACAGTCCAGGGGAGCCTCGTTCCATTCGAGTCCAGCGTGTACCGCCTTACCGCCGAGCAGCTGCGTCACTTCAGCGGCATTACCCGCATCGGCTTCAGCCTGGCCTACGGTCGCACCCAACTCACTTATGCATGGGTGGTAACCGGCTACCAAATCCAATACTCCGACCTCATCGGATGGGGAGAGTTTAGGTTGGTGGTGGGGCTGTAAAGCGTTTCTCCGTTTCTGGG
>CBFHVA010000002.1:0-237220 GCA_965659415.1 Phaeocystidibacter sp. | reverse complement strand
ACAGCGCAGCCATCATGCGCTCACCAGTAGACCAATTGGCATGGGATACGGTGTACGCGTTTGACCGAACCGATAATTATAAACCCGGATTTGATTCCATGGGCTTCGGAACCTTGGCCAACGGAGATGAAGTCGTGGTTTGGAAGAATCGCAGCTACACCGGCTCATCGGATCGCACCGACATCTTCGCCTTTAATCTCACAGCAGATACACTTTTGTGGAGAAACACAGATTTTATGGAAGGCTCCGGTATAGTGCCGCTTAAAATAGAAGACGGTGTTGTTTACGGACTCCTGAGGCACAATGCCGTGGCGATTGATTTGGAGTCAGGAAACACCTTATGGTCGCAAGACTTTGCCTCGCTAAATCCAACTTTGACTTTTCAGTTCTTTGGCGGTGATTTCCACCTTGGTGATGGAGTCATGATAATTAAAAGTGCGAGTGATGAAGTTGTTGGGGTAAATGCCTCAAATGGCGATATTGAGTGGATCCTACAAGACCATCCCTATGGTTTTAACGATCGCTTCACCTACTTCGAAGGGAAGCTCTTTTATAGTGCTCATCAACTGGTCATTTGTGATGCATTAACTGGTGACCTTCTCATTGATGAATCACAAGTTGAGCACCTCGGCGAAGTAAGATCTCGGATCGTCATTGACCCCATTCGCCGCGTTATGTACATGCACAATGGGTATGAAGCCCTTTGCGTGAAAATTCCTCCCGACTTGTAGTTCGTTCGTCTCACCACCCAAATCAACCACTACCTCAAAACTAATTAGTATGAAAAAGTTCGCCATCTCCACGGCCCTGTTGGCCGTATTATCAACCGGACTATTCGGTCAAACTGAATCGCCTAACGAATCACCTGAACTCAAATCATTTCTCATTTCAGGTGTTCTGGGACTTAATGCTTCCGTGCTTCAAACCACTCGTGCTGGCATTCATTGGAACATGGCCTTGCAATTCAAACGCATCAAAATGCGATTCGAAGTAAACACTTCACCCAGTATATATGACGATTATTCTGAGGTAAGAGCGGAACAGTTGGTTGTATTCTCCGCCGACGCAGGATACACTTTCCTGGTGGGCGATGAGGTCAGCATTACGCCGCTCTTGGGTTGGTCGAGGGTAAAACTTCGCGAAAACCAACCCGTTGCTGGACTTGAACCATTCCCCTTTTCAAACACCGACGGGGTTTCGCTCGGTGTAGCGTGGGATGTGAAGACGCAATCGCTCATCGGTATGACCGTTTCCGCACGAGTGGTACCCCAAGCTCGCTTCTATTGTTTGAGCGTCGGTTTACGAATCGGTAAGACGCGATAATTGAACGTGAGTGTAACCAGACTCACCTCTTCTACTACCAACACCACCAATTAACCTTTTGTATCATGAAAAAGCTCGTCTTTTCCACGACTCTATCTGTCGTGCTTTGTCTCAGCGTTCTTACCCAAAATGCAGAACAAAAAGACTCCATTTACCTTAGGCCTTTTCTAGCCTCCGCTCACTTCGGATTAACCCATTCCTCTGTGACCGGATCTCACCTGGGAGGCCACTTTGGAATCGTGCTTCACTTCAAGCGCTTTAAGCCCCGGTTTGAAATGAGCGGTGCTTCTCAAGGTCTATTCAGCCTACTCGCGAGCGCCGGATCAGATGTCACTACAACATCCTATGATATCTGCTACGCATTTATCACGGACGATCGACAAAGTCTCACTCCCTATATTGGATGGTCACAAGTCAATTATAAAGAATAGGCATATGTGCTCTTTCTCTCAAATAGTCAAGCTGAAACTATTACTGATGGGATTTCCCTTGGCCTTGAATGGGATTTATACACCACGTCTTTCGTTGGCATGAATCTATCCATTCGAGCTGTACCTCAGGCAAAGTTCTTTTCTTTTGGAATTGGTTTGAGGTTGGGAAAAACTAGATAGGCCGCTCATCGCCCTTATAGTGACAGCGATTATTTCGTTTTTGCCAGCTCTTGAATGAAGGCCATAGTGCGAACATTAAACTGTTCCGGCTGGTCCACATTCACCACATGTCCACAGTTAGGCAATATCTGCAAGGTCGCTTGTCGGTGGACCTGAACGAGATCTTGTACGGCAGGCAGGAACATATAATCTTCAGCTCCCATAAGATAGAGGGCTGGAATGTTTACCTCAACCTCACGATGGATGCGAAGAGCGGATTTGAGTCGAGCCGTGAGTTTATACCACCTCAGGAATTCCTTCTGGCAAAGCTTTCGCGCTTCTTGGACAAACAGCGAGCGTGATTCTCTGTGGTTTTTCCGAGGCATGATGATATGGGCAAACAATCTATACAGCCACAAATACGGCAGTATGGATTTGAAAACATCGCCAAAGCGCATCAAGACCTGTGACCGCAAGTTGAGCTTGACAATCGCTCCACTCAACACCATCGATTTAGCTCGGTCTGGATAGCGCTCCGCCAAGTGACGAATGAGTATCGTCCCCAACGAGATCCCCACGAAGTGAGAAGATTGAATCTTCTCTTTATCGAGTATTGATATTATGTCATCAACGAGCACATCGAACGAGTAGCGTTTCAATGGCTTGTCGTCATCCATGGTGGAGTTCCCGTGACCGCGTAAATCGAGTAAGATGACATTGAGGTGCTTGGTGAACGCGCGAATCTGTTTATACCAAATGGTAGAACTTCCGCCAGCCCCATGCACAAATGTGACCCACTCAGTGGAATTCTCATTTCTAAATACGGTGTAATGGAGCATCTGCAGACGGTAACTTTTCGGTGGTAATTTAGGAAAACAATAAGTTCTTCCAGAAGGTTCAATTAAAGCGAGGTGGTTACCGCTTGAGCTCCAACTCCAGCTTGTACTTGCCACCGGTTGGTCCTAGAGGTTCAGAACGTATTACGAGTTGTGAGCCGTCGATCTGCAATATCTCAAAGCTCCTCCAACTTCCTTGAGGGATCAAATGCTGTATCTCTTTGGAGTTGGGCATCTGAAAGAGATACTCCGAAACCGTATCGCCGTCGACCAATTCGAATACTCTTCCCCCCTCGGCATACTGCGGAACATAGTATACTTGGGTATTGTCCACATATCGAGATGAATCATGTGTCAGCGAACCGTCGTTTTCAATGTGGAAGAAGCTTTGTCGCTTCAAGTCATATCCGCCATGCGCCATTTCCTCAAGCACAGATTCAACACTATTGTAACGGTCTACAAATGCTGGTTCTTCATCCGAACAGCCGACCACAACAACAGCGGCGGTAATGCTCAAACCAAATATGAACTTCTTCATTCCCATTCCACCGGCAAGGTACGCATTTGTGGATGTAATTTTTTAGGCCGAATGAGCGCGCGGAACGTGCCTCAGCCTTCTTTCAAGAACACATCCCAAACCTCTTCTTCGCGCTTACCAAAGGTTTTGGTTACGCGAACCAGAATTAAGTGAAAGACGAACTGAGGGGAACAGTTCACTGTAGTCAGCGTGCACAAGTAGGTATCGGATTCACTAATCTCAAAACGTATTGGTGCGCCATCTGTACTCTCAGCCTCCGATGTTCGAGCCAATAACTCCTCCGTGTTGAGAGAGTCTCCCTCCTCTGAGTAAAACAACTGATCCGTGCCTGAGGCAATGTAGACCTGATTGCTAAGGTTGCCCGAATTGGTGGTGTACAAGGGCCCGAGTTCAAATAAACTCTGTGCCTTCTGCAGTCCTTGATTGATAAAGGCCGCGCTATCTAAAGCATCCGGAGCGGAGCGATTGAAGCGGTATTCCATGGTGGAGTAAGACTCCAACTGACCCACGCTCGCCAGACCGAGGGAGCATAACCAAGCTGTGTATAGCAATTTAGTTTTCATCTTCTTCCATGTTTTGCGTGAATCGGAGTCGATAAATCTGATCATCCTCATACACAATGTCTTGTATTTGCAGGTTCTTCAACCGATTGATGGGAAGCGTCAATCGGAATATGAACTCTTCTTTGTTCAGCATTTCAATACCACTCAATTCAGGGTGACTTTGAAAGATTTTGGCATCTGGATGAATGGCCGCTTCCAACTGCTCTCTTCTTCGTTCCCAATCTTCCGTTGTGGAGCGAGAAAAGAAGTTCAGCATCAGCGCGTAATCATCTGGAAAGAGGCGCACCGTCAGCGTGTCCTGAAGTGTGGGAAGTGGCACCACCTTACGCTTGTAATAGGGGCCCCGAATCACCAAAGTATCTGCACTCGTTTTTCGCATTACGCCATCTTTCATTTGCACATTGGACCCACTTAAATCTTGAATTCGCAGTTGTGATTGCAAAACAGTGTTCTGTGTATACGCATCCACAAATTCAACCTTTATCAGGTCAGCACCGTCGTCTTGCAGCAGTACATAAACCGCAGAGAAGATCAGAGCTAAAGCCAGCACCAAACCCAACAGGGTTTCCTTTGTGAACTTGGCACCTTTCGAACTCGCGTTCTCTTGAACAAAAACATCCCAGTTTTTATACCCCACATACTGAGCTAACAAGTTCAATGTGTCAATTCGAGGGAGTTTATCACTACCGTTTTTTAAGTGTGTATAAAACCACTTTTCACTGATGCTGCTCTTGCACTCTTCCTCCAAGTCGGCCCGAAAGTCCGCTATGTTACTCAAGCTCCAATTGGCAAAGTCTTTTTGAATAGACAGCCGCTCTGAGACCCTTTTGAGTAGCTCATCTTTGAGCAGATTAAAATGCTTGAACTGTTCTTCTGACATGCTTTGATTCAAATGTATTCGGAAGATAGAATATTCGCTTGTAACGCACTTGTAAAAGAGTTGCAATCAATTACCAAGCCGCTTACAAGACATGCCGAGTTCCGCTTTGTTGCTTTGACTCATGTTCAATTAAAACGATTTGAAATGAAAGCGAAAAACACCTTACTCATGTTTGCAAGTGCACTACTTTCCACAGCAACATCTGCACAAGTAAGTGGCAATTACAATTACCGCGCGGCGGGCAATCAAATATTACAGAACTCTATTAATCTGCCTTCGGCCAGTTCTATGGTTAGTTTGCAGCCAGTCGACTATCAGTACTACTCCGTAAAAGGGCTTATGAACTGTGAAGCCGACAGTTACTTGGCCATCTTCACCATTACCCAATTGGGGACCACGCAGACCGAAACTGAAGCCCTTGTGCGGGCCAAAACAGATTCCATTAAAAGAGCGCTTCAAGCTCAGGGTGTAGAGGTCGAAACCTATGTGGATATGATTTCCTTTGTACCCATCTATGAAGTGGAAGTAACCAAAAAACTCTTCTCGGAAGACACCTACAACGAGGTGCCCAAGGGTTTCGAACTCAAAAAGAATTTGCACTTCAGATACTCCGATCCGGAAGTATTGGAAAACCTGGTGACGCTCTGTGCTGAACAGGAGATTTACGACTTAGTCCGTGTAGATTATTTCATCGATGATTTAGAAGCCAAAAAGGCAGAAATGATTGCCAAGGCAGAAACCATATTGACGGCAGAAGTAGAGCGTTACCAGCGTTTTGTGGGAGCCGATCTCAGCGAATCCAACGTTCAATTTGGCGACGCCTTTCGAATGAGTTATCCCATTGAACGCTATCAAACGTATACTGCATATTCCAGCAGTGCATTGAACGTTCGAAACGAAAATGGCACCGTGGTTCAAGAAAACCACACCACTTCCGAATTCTACATGCCACAGGTTGCGAAAGGATACGACTTTGTACTTAACCCTTCCATTCTTGAACCCGTTGTTCAAATCGAGTATGAAATCGCCCTGCGTTATTCTCCTAAACCTATTGAAGAGCGCGAGCCAGAGGTGATTACAGAAACCGAAATCCACAAAGAAGTAATCCTTATCACGCCTGAAGGGCAGGTAAAGCCTATTCGGATTGAGTAGTGTCATTTTTCAATGAATGCCAAGAGGAGTCCCCATGAATATAAGGTCTCCTCTTTTTTTCTTCAAAACCCATCAAGACGAGTCCGCATGAACTCTTGCGCTGTGGTGTTTGGCATGAAAAGTTATCAACACCTGTTTATAACTTTTAGCCTCAAAAAGCCTGTTTTACAGTGAGTTAACAAAACCTGACACCATGGTTTATGTTACCTGTTTATCATTGCACAAAACATCGCAGCTATGACCACTTTTGAAGAAACTCAAGTTGACCAGTTTGTTGCCCGACGCATGATGCGCTATTGCCGAGAAGCCGGCATGAACTTTTTCGAAACGGCGAAGGCCATGCGCTTAAATGCCAAGGATAGAGAGCGAATGGAAAACGATTGGATCGAGAGCTAAGGTCGATTTCAAAATAGACCTGACTTATATCATTCCCTTACCTCAGTGGGCTGAATTATCTTTGAGGTATGGAAAATGAAATGCGATTTCATACGCGAAAATGGATTAAACCGGAAGATTTAAATCCAAACGGAACGCTCTTCGGCGGAAGTTTGCTTCGCTGGATTGATGAAGAAGCGGCCATCTATGCCCACATTCAACTCGATAACGTTCGAGTGGTTACCAAGTATATTTCTGAGATTAACTTCGTGTCATCCGCCGTGCAAGGCGATATCATCGAACTGGGAATCATTGCCACCGAATTCGGTCGCACCTCCATTACGCTCCAAATGGAAGTTCGAAACAAGCTCACGCAAAAGACCATTTTGAAAATCGACAGAATGGTGTTTGTCAATCTTGGGGAAGACGGAAAACCCGAACCCCACGGGAAGACCCAAATCGAATATGTAAAAGATCGATTGTGATTCCTTTAAAACAAAAAACCCCGAGCTCAACACTCGGGGTTTTGTTTGTTCGTTTGTAAAGGATTACTCCACTACAATCTCTACGGTGGCGCTCATTTGCTCGCCGTAACTCTCGTGGATACCATTGGCAAACTGCATGGTCAATGTGTAATTCCCCGGCTCTAGCTCCAACTCGGTAGACGTTCTTCCGTCGCCGTAATGAATGTGTTGCTCATCAGCCGGAACCACTTCACCTTTGGTGATGTGTCCTTTGTTGATGATGATGTGGTGGTGCCCCGTTCCATTCGTGATTTCGCCGGCAGCCTTCACTTCCATGCCTTCCACTCCCATTTCAACAATGATCGGTGAGTTCACCACTTGTCCGTTTTCGAGATTCACGAAAAGCACATGCGCGCCTTCAGGAACAGCCAAACGAGCCTCCTTTTCATCTACTTCAGGCGCGGCCACTTCTTGGCCTTCTACCACTGGTTCCTGAGCAGCTTCTCCTCCGTCATTGCAAGCAAATACTAGAGTCAGTGGAGCAATCATCAATAAGTTCTTAATCTTCATGGGTATATTATTCAAATGAAATGAGTAATTGATTTTTATCTACGGCTTGGCCCTTCTCAACGGCAATGGACTTGATTACACCCTCAGTAGGCGATTTAAGCACATTCTCCATTTTCATAGCCTCAAGCACAAGTAACGCATCGCCCTCAGCAATAGTTTGACCTACCTCAGCGCGAATGTCGAGAACCAAGCCTGGCATAGGGGCTTTCACCTCATTCACTTTCTGTGTCAACGCATCGGCCAAGCCCATTTTCTCAAGTAGCAAATCGATATCGGTTTTCATCGATAATTCGTGCTGGATGCCATTCACATAAATGACCGCCGTCTTTTTGTCTTTGTCGAATTCGTGGATTTCCACTTCGTAGGATCCATCGCCATAACGAACGCTCATGCGATGGGCGTCTTGGCGAACCAAGTCGAGTTGATAAGGCTCCCCATTCATCGTGCCAGCGGCTGGATTATTCCCATCTGGCTCAATCTGAAAGGACTTATCGTTGGTTTCTATCTTCAGCATGAATCAAAATTACTTAATTTTCGCGGCTCTATCCCTGATATATGAAGAAGATACATTTCCTTTTTGCGGCATTTTTTGCCCTTCACCAAGTAAACGGTCAAGACACCAATACGGCTCGTCCGGTATACCATGAATCAAGCCCTCGAACCACGGATGTAGTCCACATGAATTTGAAGGTTGAGTTGGACTGGGATAATGCCTATCTCAACGGGAAAGCAACCCTTACCCTTAAGCCTCACTTCTACGATTTAGACTCTTTTCGCCTCGATGCACAAGGCATGGAAATTCACAAGGTCCAGGTTGTGAATCAAGGAAGCAAACGCGATTTGAATTACGCATACGATGGAATGAATTTGCGGATTGCTACGGGAAGAACGCTTACCCGCGACGATGAGATGAAGGTGTACATCGAGTACACTTCGAAGCCCAACGAATTGCAAGTTGAAGGCGGAAACGCCATTAGTGAAGCCAAAGGGCTTTACTTTATCAATCCAAGCAATCATCCTCGAGGCTGGATGCGTCAGGTGTGGACACAAGGAGAGCCGGAATCCAACTCGGCGTGGTTTCCAACGGTCGACAAGCCTAATGAACGAATGACGCACGAAATTGCGATTACCGTTCCTTCTAGCTATAAAACGCTTTCCAACGGTCGCCTTGATCTTCAAACCAACAACCGCGATGGTTCCCGCACCGATTTCTGGTTGATGGATCAACCTCACGCACCCTATTTAGTGATGATGGCAGTTGGCGAGTTTGCCATGGAAACGGAAGAGTGGAACGGTATTCCGGTCAATTATTTCGTGGAGCCCGAGTACGAAGCGGTAGCCAAGCAGGTGTATCCGCATACGATTGAAATGCTCGATTTCTACTCCGACATACTAGGTGTTTCTTACCCTTGGCAGAAGTATGATCAAGTTACTGTTCGCGAATACGTCAGTGGCGCCATGGAGAATACCACCGGGGTTATTTTCGGTGATTTCATGTACGGCGACAGTCTTTCTTGGGCGGATGGCACAGGAGAAGATGTGGTAGCTCACGAAATGTTCCACCACTGGTTTGGTGATTACGTGACCTGTGAGAGCTGGGCAAATCTTCCACTCAATGAGTCATTTGCAACCTATGGTGAAGTGCTCTGGAAGGAGCACAAGTATGGCCAAGATGAAGCAGAATGGCACGCATACAACGATTTGCGCTCGTATTTGTATGAGTTCAATCGCGGCAAGTCAGTTGACCTCATCCGTTATGATCACGAGTCTATTTTAGGCATGTTCGATAGCCACTCTTACGCAAAGGGTGGCCGGGTTTTACTCATGCTCCGCCATATTCTTGGAGATGAAGCCTTCTTCGAAGGTTTGCGAGTGTACCTCGAAGACAATGCCTACACTGCCGTTGAAATTCACAACTTACGGTTGGCCATGGAACAAGTTTCAGGACTTGATCTCAATTGGTTCTTCAATCAGTGGTTCCTCGATAACGGTCACCCGCAGCTGCAAATCGAACACAATTACAATCGCGAAGCGGGCGAATACACCGTAACCGTAACGCAAACTCAAGATTTGGCGGATATGCCTCTTTACAGATTACCTGTAAGTATTGACGTATACACCAGCTTGGGCGAACGCACCTATGAGGTGGTAGTAGACCAACAAACTCAAGATTTCACCTTTGAAGTGATGTCCAAGCCCTTCTTGGTTCACTTCGACTCGGATCAATACCTGTTGGCTGAAATCAACGATTCAAAGCCTACCGATTATTTGCTCCATCAACTGGCCAATGGTCCGCGTATGATGGATCGCTATGAGGCCTTGGTTGAATTGATTAATACCGATGCGAAAGGGGTTCGTAAGGACTTTATAGTTCGTATTGGTATGCAAGATGACTTTAGAGCCTTGCGCCTGTTCGCGTTGAACCATGTTGAAGATCTCGACCAAGCAGGAAAGGATAGAATAAAGGAAAACGTTCAAGCTCTATTGAATGACCCTGAGCCTTCGGTTCGAGCCTCTGCCTATTACGTTTGGCAAAGTGAATACAATGAAGGAGACGCAAGCTTCTGGGCCAACTTAGCACAGAATGAAGCTTCCTACAGCACACGCGCTGCCGCCTTTGCCGGGTGGAAGAAGCTCGATGAAGCCGCGGCCTTGACCTTTGCTCGAGAAAATGCCATTACTACGCGTGGGTCTTTGTCTTCAGCACTCATCCGAACGTTATTGGCGGATGCCGATAAATTTGAATCGACAAGCGCCATAGAAATGATTAATAATGGAGGACCGGATTATCAAGCTACCATTTCGCTTTGGTTACCTCTTTATGTTTCTCAATTGCAAGAAAGTGAGCGAAGTGACGTTCTTGAGGCCGTTGAAGAGGTTCACGAGGCCATTGCAGAAGCTAAATCCTATTACGATTATGGCATCCGAATTGCGCAACGCACCTTGAACGCTAAGATGCAAGAGGATGGAATATCATCTGAAGACAAGGCGAAATACGAAGCACAATTAGCTGTAATAGAAAACATGTGATCGTGCTTCACGTTTGATCGTAATTGATGGTGATCATCAAACGAAATTAGCCTGTCAATTTTTCAGCTTCGCGTCAATTCAATGAATATGGCATTTGAATTGTCCGAAGTCCCTTGCGGAATCATTGTTGACACCTAACTTTGTGAACAACAGAAACAAACACCTATGTTGATTCAAATTGCCCAATTTTTACTTGGGCTCTCCATACTGATTGTCCTACACGAACTCGGACACTTCATTCCTGCGAAGCTCTTCAAAACAAGAGTTGAGAAATTCTATCTGTTCTTCGATTACAAGTTTTCCATTCTCAAAAAGAAGATTGGTGGAACTACCTATGGAATTGGTTGGATTCCTCTAGGTGGATACGTGAAAATATCAGGAATGGTAGATGAAAGCATGGATACCGAAGGCTTGATGAAAGATCCTGAGCCTTGGGAATTCCGCGCGAAACCGGCCTGGCAACGCTTGGTTATTCTTACCGGCGGGGTGATTGTAAACTTCATTCTCGCTTTTGTGATTTACGCCGGAATGATGTCGTATTACGGCGAGTCTTATATCGAGAATAGCAACCTCAAATACGGAGTAACCTTCGGAGAGGGGCTAAAGCAAATCGGTCTTGAGAATGGCGACAAGATAATCAGTGTAGGCGGCCACCCTACTGCTCGATTCACGGATTTAACCAAGGACATCATTGTAGGTTTGGGCGAAGAAATCGTTGTAGATCGCAATGGTGAGATCTTAACCTTCGTCATCAGCAACAAGTCGATTGGCGAGGTTATTAAGGCTGAAGAGATTCCACTCTTTCCGAGAATACCTTTTGTGGTGGGTGGCGTGATTGACACCATGGGAGCCGCAACGGCAGGAATTCAACCTGGAGATAGCTTGGTTGGCATCAATGGAGCCCCAGCCCTTTTCTTCGATACATTTACTTCCAAACTCCAAGAATACAAGGGCGATACCGTAAGAATGGCATATTATCGCGATGGCCGAGTATTGAGTTCGGATGTGCTTATCGACGAGAATGGTAAGGCGGGTATGTTTGTAGAAAGAGATCTTTCTAGATACTTCCCTATTACAGACACCGTGTACACAGGAGCTGCAGCGATTAACGCTGGTTGGAACAAGGCCGTTTCACAGTTGAGTTACTACGTTCGTCAGTTTAAGGTGATTTTTAGCCCAGAAACGGGTGCTGTCAATCAACTCGGCGGATTCAAAACCATGATGCAGCAATACGAAGAGAATGCCTGGAATTGGCAGCGATTCTGGAGCGTTACAGCCTTTATCAGCATCATGCTCGGGTTCTTGAATATTCTTCCTATTCCAGCTCTTGATGGCGGACACGTGGTGTTTACGCTCGTTGAAATGGTTACTGGAAAGAAGCCCAATTTAAAGGTGTTGGAATACGCTCAAATGATTGGTTTCGTGCTGTTGCTCGGGCTCCTCATTTTTGCCAATGGCAACGACTTTGGACTGTGGGACGCATTTAAATAAAATGAAGTTCACCCAAGCTGTATGCCTATTCAACAATTAATCCCGGGATTACTGATCATTGGACTTTTGATCAGTTGCAATTCGAGCCCTGAAGTAAAAGGCACCTCTGAAACAGCCTCCCATCCCGACATCCAAATTGCGGGCGCAATGAAAAATGTGATGTGGAAAGGTGAGTTAGAAGGAATCATAAACCTTGATACGATTGCCGATAAAAACGGACTTTATGGACTCGGGCCATTAAGTTACTTGACTGGTGAGTTGCTCATTAATAACGGCACGAGCTATGTGTCAACAGTAACTTCAGACACAACCATGTCTGTTCAAATAGCATCGAATGTCTCGGCTCCATTCTTTGTTTATGGAAACGTTACCGAATGGTGTGAAATCGAATTGCCAGATACGGTCAACACGATTCCTGGATTAGAGCAATTTGTTGATAATCAAACAATTGAATTGAAGAGACCCTTCGCATTCAAGTTAATCGGGAAGGTGGATAGTGCGAATATTCACATTCAAAACTTGCCAGCAGGAACAGAAGTTTCTTCACCAGACGAGGCACATCAAGGGCAAACCAATTACCTCATAGAAAACGAAGACGTCGAAATAATCGGGTTTTTCTCAACTGAGCATCAAGGCGTTTTTACGCATCACGACTCCTACTTACACATGCATTTGATCACAAGAGATGAGCGTAAAATGGGGCACTTAGACGAGTTACAAATCGGGAAAATGAGTCTCTTTCTCCCGAAAGAATAAACGCTAACAACGAACGGAGTTACTGGCCTTCCCAAGCATAGCGGCCGCGATTGACGCTCTCCAGGAGCCTTACAAACACTTGAAATAATCGAAAGGCTCCTTGCAGTCTTGGCACTGGTATAAGGCCTTACACGCCGTAGAACCAAACTGGCTTATCCGCAGCGTATGTTCTGATTTACAATTGGGGCATCGAACCACCGGTTGTTTTCCGAACAGAGCTCTTTTATCCGACGACTCATCTACGGGTGGAGCAATGCCGTATTCCTCCAGCTTGCGTTTGCCGTTTTCTGTTAGCCAGTCGGTGGTCCAAGTTGGCGTAAGCACTTCCTTCACCTCTATGTTGGAAAGGCCTTCTTTTTCCAGGCGCTTTACAATATTGACTGAAATCTCATCCATAGCTGGGCAGCCGGTATAGGTAGGTGTAATATCGACTTCTACCCCATTGTCGGATAATCGAACATCGCGCACGATGCCCATATCCATAACCGTGAGTACTGGGATTTCAGGATCGGTAACATCCTCCAACCAAGCGTATATCTGTGAAGTTTCAATCATTACTTAAAATTACCAATTCTTCCGGCATTTTGTTCAGATCACAAGCTTAAATACTACTACCCTTCCTCATCATTCCTTACCTTCGAACCAAATCCTTGAGCATGACGTATGTCGTTGAAAAGAATGAAAATGGCGTTTGTACGCTTCGTCTGAACCGACCTGATAAATTCAACAGTTTTATTCGTGAAATGGCGCTCGACTTGCAAGAGCGACTCGACCGTGCAGCCATGGATGACTCCGTTCGTTGCATTGTTCTCACCGGAGAAGGCAGAGCGTTTTGTGCGGGTCAAGATTTAGCCGAAGCCACAGACCCCAATGGTCCGGAGCTCACTTCTATTGTAAGCGAACACTACAACCCTATCATTCTTCGATTGCGAAGAATTGAGAAGCCAATCATTGCCGCTGTAAACGGTGTGGCCGCTGGCGCAGGTGCAAATATTGCCCTTGCCTGCGATATCGTTTTAGCCACCGAATCGGCCTCATTCATCCAAGCTTTCTCTAAAATCGGATTGATTCCCGACAGCGGAGGAACATATTACCTGCCGCGATTGATCGGTTGGCAACGCGCATCAGCACTCATGATGACTGGTGAGAAGGTATCTGCTAAAGATGCTGAAGCCATGGGTATGATTTACAAAGCTATCCCCGATGCAGAATTCACGAGTGAAGTTGAGAAACTCGCCACTCAAATGGCTCAAATGCCAACCAAAGGCTTGGGGTTAACCAAGCGGGCACTCAACCAAAGCTTAGGCAACTCGCTTCAACAGCAGCTGGATTGTGAAGATGAACTTCAATCCCAAGCAGGAAGAACACATGATTACGCTGAGGGAACCGCCGCGTTCCTCGAAAAGCGCAAACCCAATTTTAAGGGAGAGTAAGATGAGTAAAATCGAAATTGGTGTAGTTGGAGCAGGTGCCATGGGAAATGGAATTGCTCAAGTGGCTGCACAAAGCGGACACACCGTTTTTGTCTACGACACCCAAACCGAGGCCCTCAATCGTGCCCAAGCGAAGTTGAAGACCACTTTAAGCCGACTCGCAGAAAAAGGAAGAATCAGCTCCGAAGAGGCCGATCTCATTTTTGAAAGGGTGCATTACGTCGACCAGCTTACGGCATTCAAAAACACTGGGCTCGTGATTGAGGCCATTATTGAGCGCCTTGACGCCAAGAAAAGCGTATTCGAAATTCTCGAGGGTATCGTTTCTTCAGATACTATCCTCGCCTCCAATACCTCTTCCTTGAGCATCGCATCGATTGCAGCAGCGGTAAAAACACCAGAGCGGGTAGTTGGAATACACTTCTTTAATCCGGCTCCGCTGATGCCTCTGGTTGAAATTGTGCCAAGCATGATTACTTCAGAGGAAGTGGTTGATTCGGCCAAAAACACAATCGCCTCATGGGGAAAGGTCACCGTTCTGACAAAGGACACACCCGGCTTTATTGTGAACCGGGTAGCTCGCCCCTTTTACAGTGAAGCTATCAAAATGTATGAAGAAGGCGTGGCAGACCCAGCAACCATTGATTGGGCGCTTAAAACCTTCGGCGGGTTCCGAATGGGACCTTTCGAATTGACCGATTTAATTGGTCACGACGTGAATTTCGTGGTTACCGAAACCGTTTGGGAAGCTTTCTTTTACGACCCACGTTTCCGCCCGTCTATCTCACAGAAACGCCTGATGGAAGCTCGAATGTTGGGTAGAAAAACGGGTAGAGGCTGGTTTGATTACAGCGATGGCGCAGAGACGCCAGAGCCCAACAAGGATGAAGCTTTAGGCACATATATTACAGATCGAATTGTGGCCATGCTCATCAATGAAGCGGCCGATGCGGTGCTTCTTGGTGTGGCTACCCCAACGGATGTAGACTTAGCCATGACCAAAGGAGTGAACTACCCAAAGGGATTGCTGGCTTGGGCAGATGAAATCGGGATTCCAGCAGTATTAGACCGATTGAACGAGCTGTTTGAAGAATATGGAGATGACCGATATCGTCCGAATGTGCTGCTCAAGCGAATGGCGAAATCTGGAAAAACCTTCTTTTAAAGATCAACGGAAATGAAAAATGACGCTCTTGAGAGTGCAATTCACGAGCTCAAGTTAATTGGCGCAGACCAATGGCAATCTATGCTCGGGGAAGCGATGGACGAACAGCCGCATTTGTTCGCCTTTCTCATCAATACATCTGACGATTTTTCGGAAGACGTTCACGAGCAGCTGCTTCGAATTACCATCCTCTTGTCCATGGCATTTAAGCGAGCCGGAATTCACATTGATACCGTAACTCCAGCCGCATTAGACAAGGTCATCGAAGAAAAAGTAGAGGCCTATGAAGAGCTGAATATTTCCGATCAACTCGAAGAGGAACAAATGAAATCAGTTGCGAATAGTCCCGTGGTTTATACGCGACTCCGTAAGTGGGTATCTGAAGAATTGGGAGAGAATATGCCATTGTTGGATGAATCGCTTGCCAACCTCAACCTCATGGTAGATGTGATTATATCTGTTATGGAAGAGAGCGCTATTGAGCCTGGCGATAAAAAAGAAGCAACAGATGCCTAGTAGAGCTGAGGAAATTGTTGCCCACATGCTCAAGAATGATGCACTGAGCCAGTGGCTTGGCATCCATGTGATTGAAGTTTCCGAGGGAAAGTCAATATTAGAGATGACCATCCGTGAAGAGATGACTAATGGTTTTTCAATCGCGCATGGCGGCGTCTCATACAGTTTGGCAGACAGTGCACTTGCATTTGCCTCCAATGGTTACGGAAACCAAGCCGTGAGTATAGAAACTTCTATTTCTCACACGCGTCCCGCACAAACTGGTGATGTCCTTACCGCCACAGCTTTCGAAAAAAACCGATCATCAAAAGTGGGAATCTACGAGGTGGTTGTGAAAAATCAACATGGAAAAACCGTAGCATTGTTTAAAGGAACCGTTTTCATAAAGGACGAAAAGTGGCCAGAGAATCTAGCTTATTAATTCTCCTCTCCGACAAGTATCCGCACTTGTTAAAGCCTTGGATCATCACTGCCTTTAGCATCGTGGTTTCTAATCTAATGTACGCGGGGTTTTACCTCACGACTTTCCATTCGTATGATACGGGCTGGTATGGGTTTCCCATTTCCACCATCATCCCCATTCTAGTAGCCTACCCCACTTCTGCTGCCGTCATTCGAATGATGAAGCGCATGGAAGTGCTCAATCGAAAGCTCACCATTCAAAACACGTTTAGAAGTCAAATTTTGGGCGTAGTAGCCCACGATGTGCGAAGTCCGTTGGCGGTTCTTGTGAACCTCATCGACTTGTATAATGACAGTCTAACTCAGGAAGAATTTAACGAGCTCATTGAGCAGCTCAAGCCCCAACTGGCTTTCACTCAAGATACGCTTGACCGGCTAACCCTGTGGGTGAAAATGCACATGGATGAGAAAAATGTTAACTCTTCCCGTTTTCGATTGAAGGACTTGGAAAGCACACTTCAAGAATACGGATCGCGATGGGGTGAATACCAAGATGTGAAATTGAAAATTGATTGGGACTCCTCCTTGACTGCGCATGCTGATGTTCAAGCCGTGATTATTGCCCTGACGAATATTGTGAATAACGCCATGAAGTTCTCGCCAAAAGGAGAGGAAGTCACTTTGACCTCAGAACTCAAGGATAAACAGCTTCACATCCACGTCACCGATTGTGGCAGTGGCATTCCCGATACGGTAAGAAATCAACTTTTCGATGATACCACCCTTCCTACGCAAGACCGTCAGAAAGGAGGCGTGGGTGTGGGGCTCTTTTTATCGAATGAATTCGTTCAAATGACCGGCGGCAAACTCTCTGCAGAGAACAGGCCTGAAAAAGGTGCTCGATTCTCCATAACTTTGAGGAGCGCTTAACACACAAAACACACCTATGAAGGAAGCATATATTGTCGATGGAATCCGTACTCCTATCGGCAAATTTGGTGGCACCCTGAGTGCTATTCGTACAGACGATCTCGCCGCTCACGTCATCCGTGAACTCGTTCAACGAAATCCTAATATGGACGTTGAAGCCATTGATGATGTTATTCTCGGCTGTGCTAACCAGGCAGGAGAAGACAATCGGAATGTGGCCAGGATGGCCCTTTTATTAGCTGGCCTTCCTTGGAAGGTTCCGGGTGAAACGGTAAACCGACTTTGCGCCTCTGGAATGAGCGCTGCCATACACGCATCCCGAGCAATTGCTCATGGAGATGGCGATTTATTTATCTCTGGAGGGGTGGAAAACATGACCCGCGGACCTTACGTAATGAGTAAGTCGTCAAGAGCCTTTGGAACCGACAGCAAACTATACGACTCAAGCTTCGGATGGCGCTTCATCAATCCCAAAATGCACGAACTGTACGGTACAGAAGCTATGGGCGAAACGGCTGAAAACTTGGCTGAGATGTTTACCATTTCGCGTGAAGACCAAGACCTGTTCGCTTATCGATCTCAAATTAAAGCCGCAGCGGCACAAGCTTCTGGCCGACTCAACGAAGAGATTATTGCCGTTCCGATCCCTCAGCGAAAAGCAGATCCCATTCCGTTTGAAAAGGATGAATTCATTAAGGCAAACACCACCACAGATATTTTATCCGAATTGCGTCCTGCCTTCCGAAAAAATGGAAGCGTAACCGCTGGTAATGCCTCTGGACTCAATGATGGAGCGGCGGCTCTACTCATTGCGAGTGAAAACGGGTTGAAGTTCAACAATTTGGAACCCATGGCTCGAATTGTATCAAGCGGTGTTGCTGGAGTTGAGCCGCGAATTATGGGAATCGGTCCTGTATATGCCACCGAAAAAGCCATGAAAAGAGCCGGACTCACCATTGATGACATGGACGTTATTGAAGTGAATGAGGCCTTTGCTGCACAAGTCCTTGCTTGCACGCGAGAAATGGGTCTAGCGGATGATGATCCACGAATCAACCCCAATGGGGGCGCCATCGCTTTAGGCCATCCTCTTGGCATGACCGGTTCGCGTATCCTTCAATCGGCTGCACTTGAATTGGCCAAAACGGGAAAGCGATATGCATTGGTAACTATGTGTATCGGCGTAGGACAAGGTTATGCGACTATTATCGAAAACATGCGCAGATAAACCATGCCGTCAGTAACGGAAAAAGTTGACGCATATATCGACGAGAAAGGCGATGGCTGGAAACATGAGGTTCTTGTGAGTCTTCGTCAGCTCCTTTCACAATGTGATGTCCAAGAAGATGTGAAGTGGGGCGCTCCCACCTATGTGAACAACGGGAACGTCGTTTCTTTCGCGGCCTTCAAGAATCACGTGGCATTGTGGTTCTATCAGGGGGTTTTTCTGAAGGACCCAGCCGGATTATTACGTCAAACCGAAAGCAAAACCGAGGGGCTTCGGCAAATTCACATCGAAGAAGGGCAAGCTATCGATTATGGGCTCTTAAAGAGCTACGTTGAGGAATCCGTAGAAAATCACAAAGCGGGAAAGAAAATTACCGTGAAGAAGCAAAAAGAAGTAGACCTCATTCCCAGTGTGTTTCAAAAAGCACTGGAGGCCTCTCCCAAAGCGCGTGACTTTTTTGCTTCACTGAGCATTTCGAAAAAAAACGAATTCATCCAGCACATCTCGCAAGCAAAGCGCGAAGAAACTCAGCAGAAAAGAGTACAGAAGAGCATCGAATATCTCGAAAATGGTCTGGATCTAAATCATAAATACCGGAAATAATGGCCGTTTACAAATTCAAAGATTTCGTACCCGTGATTCACGAAAGTGCTTTTGTGCACCCTCAAGCCAATGTAACTGGTGATGTGATCATTGGCAAAGATGTATATATCGGTCCGGGATGTGTATTGCGCGGCGATTGGGGTCGAATTGTGATTGAAGATGGATGCAATGTTCAGGAAAACTGCACTGTACACATGTTTCCAGGCGTAACGGTAACCTTGAAAGAAGGGGCACACATTGGTCATGGTGCGATAGTGCATGGCGCGTCTATAGGGCGAAATTGCCTCATCGGGATGAACGCTGTATTAATGGATGATGTTGAAGTAGAGGATGAGTGCATCATTGGCGCTTTGTGTTTTGTTCCTCAAAAAATGCACATTCCTAAGCGCAGTGTCGTTGTGGGCAATCCGGCTAAAATTGTCAAATCCGTTACGGACGAGGTCATTGATTGGAAATCTGAAGGTACCAAGCTCTATCAACAGCTACCGAGTGATCTTCATCAATATCTAGAGGAAGTAGAACCCTTGCGTGAAGCAGAGGCCAACCGCCCTTCGCACCCCACCACTTATCTTCCAAAGAAGAAGTAGTTTCGAGCGAAACAAAATTCTTCACGTTCTGCATAGAAGGTTGATTATTCATAACTTAGGCCTTCTAACCTACTGAGCAGCCCTTGAATCACATGTGGTCAAAAACATGGACTTTGTTTTGTGCCGGCATTCTTTCTTTTTTGCCACTGATTAGCCGTGCTCAGCCCTCCAGCTGCACTCCCCCCATTCAGTTTAGTCAGGTTTCAGCTATAGAAGGTCATTCTGGCTTGTGTTGGGAAGAAACAGGTCAAGCGCAAAGATGGACCGTTGCTTGGGGTACTGTTGGTACGGCGGCCGATCAGATGACGCAATCCATTCAAGTCGCGAACACTTGGGTCCTCTTGCCCGTTTCTGGCACTCAGCCTCAAGAAGCTTATGTGAAATCAGATTGTGGAGGGCGAGGAAGTTCATGGGTTGGTCCTGTAGCCCTAGCGCCTCTCAATCATTGCAATGCGCTGGCCGGTTTCTCTGCGATGCGGGATACGCTATGTGATTCCGGAAAAGCGAGTTTCAACCTTCCATCTGGACATGAAGGCATTTGGTGGTGGGGATCGGATCCGATTCACTTCGGCAATGCTTTCACTTCGGAGGCCCTGTCGTCCGACCGCACGTTTTGGGTGAGTCGAGTGGAGAGCAATGGAGGCCCACAATGCTTCGGGCCGAAGTTCACACAACAAATCGGTGGATATGCCAACTTTTCAAGTGGCCAGATCATCTCTGTGCACGACACCCTATTGCTAGATAGCATCACCTTTGCGGCCGATGGAGCAACACGCTTTATGGTGGAGATATGGAACTCAAATCGAACGGCTCGTTTATTCACCACAGATACCCTTCAGTTCGATCAAGCTGGAATCACCCCTTTTCAAACTTCTATCCCGCTGATACCGGGTAAATACTTCATGGGGGTGAACGTTCTTCCTGGAGGGGGTCGCCTTTTTAGAAGTACAAGTCTGCAGAGCTATCCTATGGAAATGCCCGGCCTGATGCGCATCGATAGCGCATCGAACGGAGTTCCAAATCGGTACTACTACTTCTACGACCTAAAGATCCGAGCTCTGTGTGCCTCCAGCGCATCACTGGCTCATGCACATGTCGGATTTCAAGGCATTGCCGGAGATGACAAAGTGGACACCCTGTGTATTCAAGACTCTGTTCTCATGTTAAATGACTTAATTCAAGACTTAGTTACCCCGAGTGGTTATTGGTTGCTCAATGGGGGTGATACCCTGAATACACTAGATTTAAAGACCCAAACCTCTGGATCTCGTTTGAAGGTGCGTTTTGTGGCTCCTGGATCGCTGGGCTGTAATGACACGGCGGTACATGACCTCTTCTTCAAAGATTGTGGTATTGGAGCTCCAGAACTTATATCGGAAGGGGTTTATTGCTACCCCAACCCAACATCGGGAGTCATAACTATCGCCATACCGACAACTTGGCGAGAGGATGGGTGGCTCACCCTATGCGATCCTTCTGGAAGAATGGTGGGTGAATATCCACTCACAGGCAATCAGGATGCTTACACCTTTTCATTCGAAGACTGCTCTTCAGGTGTTTATTTCGCCCAGATTCAAATTGGGCATCGCCATTTCGTTGAGCGAATCGTCATTCAGTAGTTCACTTCTCTCCTTGTTGGATAGCAATTTTGACCAAAGACTCGATTGAGTCAATTGTCTATATTTGATACCACTTCATTTAATTGAAAACTCATGAAAAACGCTTGGCTAGTGCCTGTTGCGGGCTTAATTGCATTGAGCTCCTGCACGCCTAAAGAAAAAGAATCAATGGCCCAACTGACCTATCCAGAAACGCGAAAAGGCGACGTAACTGACACCCACTTTGGAACCGAAGTAGCAGATCCTTATCGTTGGCTTGAAGACGATATGAGCGATGAAACGGCCGATTGGGTAAGTCGCCAAAACGAGGTGAGCTTCGGCTTGCTTGAACAAATTCCTTATCGCCAGGCTATTGCAGACCGACTCACAAAGGTGTTGGATTACGAAAAGATTTCCGCACCGTTTGAAAGAGGTGATTACATCTATTGGTATAAGAACGATGGATTACAAAACCACAGTGTTCTCTATCGAAAAATGGGAGAAGATGGCGAAGAAGAAGTATTCCTCGATCCCAATACATTCTCTGAAGACGGCACAACTTCCCTTGCCGGGATGAGCTTCACGAAAGATGGTGAGCTCTTAGCTTATCAAATTTCCGAGGCGGGATCCGATTGGAGAAAGGTGATCATCATGAACGCCGTATCCAAAGAAATCATTGAAGACACGCTTATTGATGTGAAGTTCAGTGGTCTTTCTTGGAAGGGAAAAGAAGGCTTCTACTACAGCAGCTACGACAAACCAAAAGGCGAAAGTGAGCTTTCCGCCATGACGCCTTATCACAAGCTTTTCTTCCATAAGTTAGGCACCGCTCAATCAAGTGATGAACTCGTTTTTGGCGGCGAAGAAGCCGGCTTCCGTTACATTGGCGGTTACGTGAGTGAGGATGGATCATTGCTTTCCATTTCAGCTTCCGTTTCAACCAGTGGCAACATGCTTTACGTCCAAGACTTAGCCAATGGAGGTGAAATCGTTCAGGTGACACAAGACACTTCGTATGAGCAAAGTGTGATTCATGTGGAGAGTGGAATGATGTATATCTCCACGAACCGCAATGCACCGAACCGCAAGCTGGTGAAAGCTCCTGTGAGCAATCCTTCTCCGGATAACTGGGTAGATGTTATCGCCGAAAGAGAAGAGGTTGGCTCGTTCAGCACGGGCGGAGGATATGTATTTGGCAATTATCTGAAAGACGCACTCACCCACGTTGAGCAGTTTTCATTGGATGGCCAGGTGGTTCGCGTAATTGAACTGCCTGGAGCTGGTTCCGCCGGTGGATTTGGCGCACGCTGGGACGACGATCACTTGTACTATTCCTTCTCTTCTTATATCGACCCCGGATCTACGTATCATATGAATATTGAGACGGGCGAAAGCGAGCTTTATCGCCGCAGCGCTGTGCAATTCAATACGGATGAATATGAGTCAACCCAGGTTTTCTACACCTCAAAAGACGGCACTAAGGTGCCAATGATTATCACCTATAAAAAGGGAATTGAACTCGACGGAAGCAACCCAACGATGCTTTATGGATATGGAGGATTCAATATCAGCTTAGAGCCTGGCTTTAGTGCGGCGCGAAGTCCTTGGCTAGAGAACGGGGGTATTTGGGCCGTTGCCAACCTTCGCGGAGGTGGCGAGTATGGCGAAGAATGGCACTCAGCGGGCACTCAACTGAACAAACAAAACGTGTTCGACGATTTCATTGTAGCGGCTGAATATTTGAAAAACGAAGGCTATACTTCTACCGAAAAATTAGCCATCAGAGGGGGATCAAATGGCGGGTTGCTTGTTGGCGCCGTAATGACTCAACGTCCGGATTTGTGTAAAGTAGCTCTGCCAGCGGTAGGGGTGCTCGACATGTTACGCTACCATACCTTTACAGCTGGAGCGGGTTGGGCATACGATTACGGCACTGCCGAAGACAATGAGGAGATGTTCAATTATTTGTTGGGCTACTCTCCATATCACAATGTGGAAGCGGCTTGTTATCCGGCCACTATGGTAACTACAGGAGATCATGATGATCGTGTGGTGCCTGCACATAGCTTCAAATTTGCAGCTCGTCTTCAAGAAATGCAGCAATGTGAAAATCCAACCATCATTCGCATTTCTGTAAACGCTGGTCACGGTGCCGGTAAGCCGATGAGCATGATCATCGAAGAACAAGCTGACGTTTGGGCCTTTGCTTTTTGGCACATGGGCGTTGAAAGCTTGATGTATTGATGAAACGTTTGAAACTACTACTCGTCTTGAGCATGACCTTCCTCTTTGGGGAGGTCATGGCTCAAGATGTGCCAACGGATGAAGAAGGGTTTCCTTCCTTCTCCTACGAAGAAGGCGACACTACGTACGTAATGAGGCAATACGTTTTCGTTATGTACATCAAAGCCGAAGGGGGTGATGATTTCACAGAGGCCGAATTGGAAGAAATACAAGCAGCTCATATGGCTCACATCAGCAAGATGAGCGAGGAGGGCAACCTAGTAATGGCTGGCCCTTTTGGCGACAAAGCAGAGTGGCGTGGCATTCTCATTTTTAACGATTACGATGTAGAGCGCGTGAGTGCACTTGTGGCTCAAGACCCCGCAGTAAAAGCGGGACGATTGACCTTTAAGGCTCATCCTTGGTGGGCGGCAAGGGGGTCGAAATTGCCTTAAGTTTCCAATATTAAACCGTGACTGATCTCTCTCAAATTCAACATTGCCTCTATTGCGCCAAGGCACAATCTGACCCGAGGGTAGTGTTGGGTCTACGGTTTTTCTTCTTGTGGACATCGTTATCATTGTGGTGGTTACCCAATATCTTTGGGATGCTGGTTGGGTTTCTTCTTTAACCATTGTCGTACCGTTGGCAGGACTTGCCTCTTGGCTTATGATGTTCAATAAGTTTCACAACCAACGCACAAAATTCCAAGGAGCAAAAGAGGCCTTTGAAAAATGGCCGGAATTGATACGCTCTATGGTGAGTAGTTGAATAGATATCCCATATTTCCTTTCGTACCTTAGCGTTCCTCAAACTTGATATAAGGCTCAACCTATGCATATTCAGAATTACGTTGCCGGGCAATGGGTGAACGGCGAAGGGCAGGAATTGCTCGCTGCAGATGCCATCACTGGTGAAGAAATTGGTGTGGTTTCATCCGCAGGAATCGACTATTCGGAAGTCCTGAAATATGGTAGAAACACAGGCGGACCCGCCTTGCGGAAGATGACGTTCCAAGAACGCGGACGCATGCTCAAAGCACTCGCCCTTCACTTGATGAAAATCAAGGATCAGTTCTACGAAATAAGCTACCGCACAGGCGCCACCAAAATTGATTCTTGGATTGATATTGAAGGCGGAATTGGAAACCTCTTTGCGAACGCATCGCTACGCCGTCAGTTTCCCGATTTGCCATACTACGTGGATGGCGACCATGCGCCGTTAAGCCGAGGAGGTTCGTTTATTGGTCATCACATCATGGTGCCAAAACGAGGAGTAGCTATTCACATTAACGCATTCAACTTCCCGGTTTGGGGCATGCTTGAAAAGATTGCCGTGAACCTAATGGCAGGTGTTCCTGCAGTAGTAAAACCGTCGGAGTACACGTCGTATTTGACCGAAGCTGTGGTTCGCGCCATTATTGATTCCAAGATTTTACCCGAGGGAAGCTTACAGCTCATTACCGGCTTAGGTAGAGGCATCATCGACCATGTTGAACTCGGCGATACGGTAACTTTCACGGGCTCGGCCGCAACGGGCAAAAAGCTTCAGGCGCATCCGCGCATTTTGCAAGAAGGGGTTGTCTTCAATCTAGAAGCCGACTCATTAAACGCTTCCATTTTAGGTGAAAAGGCAAGTCCTGGAACTCCGGAATTCGACTTGTTCATTAAAGAAGTGAGCAAAGAAATTACGATCAAGGCAGGGCAAAAGTGTACAGCCGTTCGACGCATCATTGTTCCTGAGCAGCATTTAGAAGATGTCCAAATTGCTTTAGGTCAACGCTTGGCCAAAACTACGATGGGTGATCCTCGCCAAGAAGGTGTTCGAATGGGAGCATTGGCCACTAAACTTCAAGTTGAACGCGTTCATGAAGCCGTAAAGAAAATGTCGGCCGCCATGGAAATAGTTTATGGAAGCTTAGATAATCAACCCGAGCTAGTGGGTGCCAACTACGAGAACGGCGCCTTCATGTCGCCTATCCTATTCCGCAACGACAAGCCGCTTGAAGTCATGGAAGCGCACAACATTGAGGCCTTTGGTCCGGTGTCTACGCTGATGCCTTATTCAAGCCTAGAAGAGGCTGTTGAAATTGCCAATTTGGGCAAAGGGTCATTGGTTTCGTCCATTGTTACTCCTGACGATAAAGAAGCACGTGAATACGTGGTAAATGCCGCGCATATGCACGGTCGCATCTTGGTGTTGAATGAAAAGAGCGCTAAGGAATCTACAGGTCATGGCTCTCCGATGCCATTGCTTACGCATGGAGGTCCGGGAAGAGCAGGCGGAGGCGAAGAAATGGGCGGTAAACGCGGCGTTTTACACTACTTGCAGCGCACGGCCATTCAAGGACACCCAGATACCATCATGGAAATCACCCAGCAATATCAGCCAGGTGGAAGCAGGCCAGAAGCGGATATTCACGTATTCCGCAAACACTTTGAGGATCTTGTAATTGGTGAAACGGTGTATACGGCAAAGCACACGGTAACAACTACAGACATTGTGAACTTTGCTAATGTGAGCGGCGATAACTTCTACGCTCACATGGATGAAACCTCATTGGATGGAACCATCTTCGAAGGTAGAGTGGCTCACGGATACTTCATTTTGAGCAAGGCGGCTGGCTTGTTTGTAGAAGCGAAGAAGGGTCCGGTTCTCTTGAATTACGGCATTGATGAAGCACGATTCACCAAGCCTGTTTACCCCGGCACAACCATCGGTGTGAAGTTCACGGTCAAAGAAAAGATAGACCAAGAGAAGAAGAGCGAGGATGACATTGCCAAAGGCATTGTGAAGTTCAACGTGGAGGTTCACGACGACGAAGGTGAAACGGTAGCCATCGCAACCATTCTAACCATGGTTAAGAAACACGATCAATCGAATGATAGCATTGTAAGTTGATCAACTCTCATTTGAGATTGGTTGATTTGCCCCAATGTTGTTACTCACGCAAAGGAACGCGAATGCTGAATTCTTCAATAGCGTGATGATTTATGCGTTTTGAACCCTCGTGGATTCCGAATACCTTAGCGACTTATTCATCTGCATACTACATTTTGAATCCACTTCGCGAAAAGCCTGAATACGCCGTTCTCTTCATTTCTGAGAGAGACGATAACCCACCCCATCCAGGATATGCTGCTATGGATGAAGCCACTATGAGTGCGGTTTCAGCGTTGGATGGTTTTTTGGGTTTCGATTCGGCTCGCACGGGCAAGGACGGCATCTTTATCAGCTATTGGAGTTCCGTGAAGGCCATTGAAAAGTGGAAGCACAACGACTTACACAAAAGGGCAAAGCAGGCAGGCAAGGAACGATGGTACGATGCCTATCGAACCGTAATTTGCAAGGTGGAGCATTTCGATGATTTCAGACGTTAAACTCACCAAGAAAACCCATTAGAATATGAGCGAGTCAATTGAACAAGGCGGTGTTGATTTACACATTACGGAAGGAGTAGCTCACGTTACCTTCCATCATCCATTAAGCAACAGCTTACCTGGAGGAGTGCTGTCGAAATTGGCCGAAACCATTACACAACTCGGTAAAAATGACGAAGTGCTGGTAATCGTTCTTCGTTCAGCCGGAGATCGTGCCTTTTGTGCTGGCGCTAGTTTTGATGAATTGATCAGCATTGACAACCTGGACACGGGAAAAATCTTCTTTAGCGGCTTTGCCAATGTGATCAACGCCATGCGCAAATGTCCGAAGTTCATTATTGGACGCGTACAAGGTAAGGCTGTTGGCGGCGGAGTCGGACTCGCCTCGTCGGTTGATTACTGTTTTGCCACGAAGCACGCCGCAGTTAAGCTGAGTGAGTTGGCTGTAGGCATCGGGCCCTTTGTGGTTGGTCCTGCTGTGGAACGTAAAATCGGCCTCAGCGGCATGTCGGAGTTGGCCATTAATGCCACCGAATGGCGTACGGCAGAATGGGCCTATCAACGCGGCTTGTACAGCCACATTTTCGACTCAGTGGAAGAAATGGACGAGGGTATAAATGCTCTGATTGAAAAACTATCTGCATCGAATCCAGAAGCCATGTCAGAGCTTAAACGAACTTTCTGGGCGGGCACCGAAAACTGGGATCAACTATTGGCAGAAAGAGCTGCAATCAGTGGTAGATTGGTGTTGAGTGACTTCACGAGAAACGCCATTCAAGCCTTCAAGAAAAAGTAGTGCGAGAGTGCAGAGCTTCTATACAGCTCAAATCGAGCTGATTGGTTGCTTTTGCGCCCATAACAAACCTCAGAACTTTAAACCTAATCTGATATGTTCAAGTTAAGATTATTCATTGCAGCGCTTACCCTTCCTTTAGTGGGTGTCGCTCAAAATGACTCCTCAGCAATGGAATACTCCAACTGGACCTTTGCTGGTTTGTATTCTTTTTCGATGAGTCAAACTTCGCTTTCCAATTGGAACGCTGGTGGTGAAAACAGTCTCAACCTCAACGGCCTTATTCGTCAGGCTGCCGATTATGAGGATTCGAAGTGGACGTGGGCCAATACGCTTAGTGCGAATTATGCCGTAAACTGGCAAGGCACTGACATGCTCAAAACAGGGGATAACCTTGAGTACACCACTCGCCTAGACCGCAATATTAATGAGGCCTCTACATGGAGAACTTCTGCTTTTCTGAACTTCCGTACCCAGTTTGCAGATGGTTTTGAGGACAGTGAGTCGGATAAGCCCATTTCCACGTGGATGGCGCCAGGATACCTCACTGCCGGTTTGGGTTTCACTTATAAGAAGGACCCATTGACGCTTTATCTTTCGCCAATCACAGTTAAACAAACCTACGTTTTAGACGACTCACTTTCGGCCAAGGGTTCGTTTGGTGTGGATGCGGGCGAACGATTCAGGAATGAGGTCGGTGCTTCATTGAACGCTACATATACGAAATCCCTTTCCTCCACCCTTGATGTTACTTCCAACTTGAACTTATTCTCCAACTACGTTGAGAATCCCGAGAACATTGACGTAAACTGGGAGACCATCTTCCTTCTAAAAGCCTGGAAGAATGTAACCGTAAGTTGGCACATTCACTTGATCTATGATGACGATATTTTAGTTCAAGCTCCAGACCCGGTAACTGCTGACTTTACAGTAACTGGAACACAGTTCAAAAGTGTGTTGGGTGTAGGTATTAGCTACGCTTTTGGTAAATACCAAGAGGAGTAAGAACGACCTTTGGTTACGTCAACTAAAAAAATCAAAGGGTTGGGGTAATACTATGTTTAAGCCGTGTTGACAATTTGAGTACGCTTTGAGTACAAATTGACAACGCGGCTTTTCCTTTTTTGCTGTCTTACTTTACGAACTTGGGCTTGGGGACAGGGGTGCTGGCCCCGGGGGAAACATCGCTCATCAAGATCCCTTTCAGACTAAGAGTTTATGTCATGATTAGGGTAAGCTGGCAATCGCCTTTTACCGCTCCCTCCAAGCTCTCCATGCCTAGGTCCGTGATGTGTGCTGGCCATAGAGAATACCACATGAGTATGGGATCATCGGAAGGAGAGAAATCAACGGATCACTCCTTGGTTTGTGGGTGTTAGGTGCCCGGGGCGAGTTCCCTCGACCCCGCCTCAATTTCTGAAATATCCCAGCGCTAGTCGGAGGATAAACGTTTAATGGCATTACTAGTCGAAAACTGGAAATATAGCTCTTGAGAAATGCCTTATGGATGTCAAATTTGCGACCTTTATTCTGGGTACAGGGGTGCTGGCCCCAGACTGTCGCCGCCGCCACCCAAATCCACATTCCAACCTATGCTCCTGCTCTTAAAATGACACTTCATTGACAGGTTTCCGCCATTTTAAGACTCTCTTTCAGCAGCCTCGCCAACACTTGCAACTAGGCTTACTGAAAAAAAGACATCCCCTCATCCATTCGAAACACAACCAACAGCACCAACTTGTTGCCCCTCACACCACCATCGGGCAACAATACCAAGCATCCTGTTCCTCGGTCGAACCAACATAGTTGTCATACCAATAAGTCCCCTGCGTTCGTTACTTTCGAACTATGATTCGTCAGGCCGTTCGTCTTTTCCTTCTCACAGGAATGCTCCTAAGTTTCTCTGCCGTCTTAGCGCAAATCAACCCACAGCGCTTAGACCGGGAATTCAACCGCATCTTAGATTATAATGAGGTGGTTGGCTCCTTTAATCCAGACAGCCTAGAATTGGTCAAATACATTCGTGTACCGATGGATTTTGCGGATGATCAATTTAATGTCAATGCGCTTAGGGCCGAGCTTTCGAAGCATCATGTAATTGGTGTAAACCTGATTTTCACCCGCTATCGAAGCAGTCCGAATTTTGATCAGCGACAATTGAATCAACAACGCCTGGCAAGACTTCATGAGGTAGCTCCCTACCTCTTTTTTGATGAGCGTCTGCAATGGCGAGTGATGGAGCAAATTGGTCCACGCGAGCGTGAAAGGGCCGTGGACTCCTTTCACGGTTTTGTTCTCTTTTACACCGATATGAGTCGATATTCCAGTTTTGCAGAGATTCGGGATCGTCTAGACAGCACCAATATGGAGGAGTTCGCGCCACAAGCTAAAGAAGATACCCTCATTCAAGCTGTATTTAACCGCCATCCGGAATGGAGGAGAATGAATGTGCACTGCGACCTAACAGGCAGTATGTCGCCTTACACCGCTCAATTGTTGGTTTGGTTCAAACAAAACATCGACAATGGGCGCATCTTGCAATTTGTCTTCTTTAACGATGGTGATGACCTAAGGAACTCGCGAAAGCGACCTAACCGAACAGGGGGTATTTACATGATCCAATCTGACAACATTCAAGAAGTATTACAGACCGTACAAGACTGCATGAGCAATGGAAGCGGCGGTGATGTGGTGGAGAACGATGTAGAGGCGCTACTAAGAGGCATAGAAGCGTGCAGAGGGTGCAGGGAAAATGTGCTCGTCGCCGATAATCTCTCAGCGATGCGTGATTATGGATTGCGACGAAGGCTGCGCAAACCCGTGCGCATAATTCTGTGTGGAACAGAGCTCGGAATAAACACCCAATACCTAGATTTAGCGAGAGCAACACGAGGATCCTTGCACACGATTGACGAGGATTTTTACGATCTCAATCAAATGCGTCCTGGTGATACGATAACCATAGCGGGAAGGGAATACGAACTCCGCAGAGGCGTATTCAAATTAAAGCGCGAACCACGCGGCCCACGAAACCATCGCCGTTAATAGGCCAAGACCTCTGAAATACGCGCTGCCACTTTCTCGGCATTTGGAATCATTTCCGTTTCCAATGTGCTGTTCAAAGGAATAGCAGGCATGTTTGCGGAACCAATAACTTCAACCGGAGCGTCCAATGATTTGAAACAATTCTTCTGAATCATACCTGCCAACGCCTGTGCGAACGTGTTGATTTCTGGCTCTTCCGTAACCACCAAGCACTTGCCATGAGCTCTTACTCTTTCGTAAACTAGCTCTTCATCCAGAGGAACCAAGGTTCTCAAGTCCACAATTTCAATCTGACCGTCAAACTGCTTCGCCGCTGTATTCGACCAATACACACCCATGCCATAAGTAACGATGCATAAGCTCTCGCCATTCGCTACCTTATCCGCTTGAGCTTCGAGAGCAATGCGGCCCTTACCGAATGGAATGACATAATCCGCAGATGGCTCCACGGTTTTAGCTCCTTCGGTTCCCTTTATCTTGCTCCAATACAACCCTTTGTGCTCGAGCATCACCACAGGGTTTGGATCGTGAAAAGCAGCTTTTATCAAGCCTTTCAAATCCGCTCCCGTGCTTGGATACGCGATCTTGATGCCCTGTATATTGGTAAGTACGGATTCAACCGACGAGCTGTGATACGGACCTCCGGAACCATAAGCTCCAATCGGAACTCTGAGCACTGCGCTTGCAGGCCACTTCCCGTTAGATAAGTAATAGCTTCGGCTCAATTCCGTAAATAACTGATTCAGGCCTGGCCAGATGTAATCCGCAAACTGAACCTCAACAAAGGGCTTTAAGCCTGTAGCTGCCATCCCCACGGTGGAGCCGATAATAAAGGCCTCTTGAATTGGGGTGTTAAACACGCGATCGTCGCCGAATTTTTGCGCCAGAGTGGCTGCCTCGCGGAAAACGCCTCCTAAGCGACCCCCAACATCTTGTCCATATAACAACGCTTCGGGATGCTCTTGCATAATCTCTTGAATCGCGAATAAGGCAGCATCTACCATTACGGTTTTATCCTTGCCTTGCGGCTCACGTTCGCCAACCTCCTCGGTAATGGGTGTAGGGGCATAGTCGAAATTATACAGATCTTCTGGTCGTGGGTCCTCGGCTTGTAATGCTTCCGCATAATCCGCCGCTACGAGCGAAGCTGCTTTCTCTTCTATCGATTGTAATTCGCTCTCCTCTATTCCGAGTTCGAGCAGATCATTTCTGAACCTTGGGAAAGGGTCACGAGTGGCGTGCTCTTCCAAATCATCGCGATACCACTCTTTACGTACTCCTGATGTGTGGTGTCCAAGAAGAGGAACGTTGGCATGAAGGAGGAAAGGACGACGCTCTTTCCGGATGGTTTCAAGCACCTCATTAATCGTTTCGTAGGACTCAAAGAAGTCAGCTCCATCTATAGAGCGCACTTCAATACCGTGAAATCCCGCTGCGTACTCTGCTGCATTTTGCGCTCGAGTTTCTTCTGCATTGGCTGAAATATCCCATCCATTATCTTGAACAAAGTATAGTATGGGGAACTGCTTGAGCGCGGCCATTTGGAGCGCTTCGGATATTTCTCCTTCTGTCATAGCGGCGTCTCCAATCGAGCAAACCACTACCGGTTTATCATCGCCATAATCTTCTCCTATCCTGCGATTCTCTTTGTATTGAACACCCATGGCAACGCCTGTAGTGGGGATTGCCTGCATTCCGGTTGCCGAGCTCTGGTGTGGGATTTTTGGTTTGTCATCATCATTCAACGACGGGTGAGAATAATACGTTCGTCCGCCGCTAAATGGATCATCGCGTTTAGCAAGAAGCTGGAGCATCAATTCATAAGGACGCATTCCAATACCGAGCAGAATACTATCGTCACGATAATACGGTGAAACCCAATCTTGCTTCTTGAGTTGAAGTCCTAGTGCGAGCTGTACAGCCTCGTGACCTCTCGAAGTGGCGTGCACATACTTGCTCGTTACCTCCTTGTTCTCTTCATACAACTCTGCCATGGCTTTTGCCGTGGCCATCAATTCAAAAGCTTCGAGCAGGGTGCTCGATGCAATGCTCGACACCTTTTTCTTCTCCTTGGTTCCCATGAATGCGATTTGAAGGGCAAATATAGCCATTAGCAATGGGAGTAAGCGCAACAAGAATCATGGGGTTCTTCTTCAATCAAGAGGCAAATCGTACCTTGACGAAAACCTTCTGGTATGAACTACTTTTCTCCAGATTTTCTGGACTTCTTCAAGGAACTAGCGGCCAACAATCACAAGGATTGGTTTGATGCGAACCGCCCTCGTTATGAGCGCGAAGTCCGTGAGCCTTTTAAGGTGTTTGTTGATGATTTAATCGGTCACATACGAGGTGCACACGAGCCTGATTTACTGATAGAACCCAAGGACGCTATCTTTAGAATCAACCGAGATATCCGTTTTTCAAAAGATAAAACTCCCTATAAAACCAACGTTTCAGCCCTTTTGAGTCCAAAGGGAAGGAAAAGTGCTGATTATCCTGCCCTGTACATCGAATTAAGTCCGGAGCACCTCGGGGTTTATGGTGGCTGCTACATGCTGAAACCCGCTCAGGTAAAAGTGATGCGCGAACACATTGCAGGTAATCTGGATAAATTCCACGCCTTGAATAAAGATGCTACTTTCCGAAAATACTACCCTGATGGAGTGAGGGGTGAGGCACAGAAGAGAGTGGACAAAGGCGTGGCCGATGCGGCTGCAAAAGAACCCATCTTGTTTCAAAAGCAGTTCTTTTATTCCCATCATACCGATGCGGATATCATTCCTTCCGACGGACTCTTAATCAGTGTAATGGATCATTACGAGGCGTCTAAGGACATGATGACTTTCTTAAGAAACGGAATGTCTTAATATTCAATTGACATTACTATGAAATGCAAACCCCACTTGGCCTGGATCGCCTTAGCAGTTCTTCCCTGGATGCTTTCCTCCTGTAGCGAAGCATCTATTGAAAACCATTTGTCGGGATGTTGGATCCGACAAGATGCCAAGGTAATAGAGTGTTGGGCGGCTACTGAAGAGGGCTGGACGGGCGATGGATTTTCCATTTCTGGACATGGCGACACAACACGCTACGAACAGCTAGATATTCAAACACGAGAAGGTCGGCGCGTTTACATCGCCACCATTGCGGGTAGTAACGAAGAGGTTCCTTTCTCTGAAACGGATACCCCGTGGCTATTTGAGAACCCCGACCACGATATGCCTCGGTCCATTCGCTATGAGTTCATCGATGGCAGTCTCTTCATCACTTTAGGCAGCAGCGAAGGAAACATCACTTGGGTCTATACGCGCTTGGATGAGGAGCAGTAAGTCTACTATCCACAGACCCAAACTCTTTCGTACCTTTGCGCGAAATTTTCAAGCCTAAAAACATCAATTATGGCGCGTATTTTAAGCGAACAGGAACGTTTCCGCCGCGAGGCGATGAGCAAACTCCGCAGCCTAGGCGTTGAGCCTTATCCTGCAGCGGAATATCCCGTTACGCACAAGTCCAAACAGGTAATTGCTTCATTTGAGGAGGATGAGTCTTCCGTTGGTGAGGTTTGTTTGGCTGGCCGGTTGATGACCAAGCGCGTGATGGGCAAGGCTTCGTTCGCCGTTCTTCAAGATGCGGAAGGACGGGTACAGATTTATCTAAACAGAGATGAAATTTGTCCCGGCGATGACAAGACGCTTTACAACGACGTGTTTAAAAAGCTCCTCGATATTGGGGACTTTATCGGTGTTAAAGGAACCGTTTTCCGCACCCAGACTGGTGAGGTGTCGGTTCTAGTGAAGGAGTTAACAGTGCTCAGCAAGTCGCTCCGTCCACTGCCGGTGGTGAAAACCGATGCTGATGGAAATACACATGACGCCTTTAGCGACCCCGAGCTCCGCTACCGTCAACGGTACGTTGACCTCGTTGTAAACCCAGAGGTAAAGGACATCTTTGTGAAGAGAACCCGTATCATCAACACCATGCGCCGCATTTTTGATAGAGCGGGATACTTCGAAGTAGAAACCCCTATCCTTCAGCCTATCCCGGGTGGTGCTGCGGCCAGACCGTTTACCACGCATCACAATGCCCTTGACATTCCTCTCTATTTGAGAATTGCCAATGAGCTTTATTTAAAGCGACTAATTGTTGGCGGCTTCGAAGGGGTGTATGAGTTTGCTAAAGATTTCCGCAACGAAGGCATGGATAGAACGCACAATCCAGAGTTCACCGTGATGGAAATCTATGTAGCCTACAAGGACTACAGCTGGATGATGCGTTTTGTAGAAAACATGCTTCAGGAAGTAGTAGAAGAAGTGAACGGTGGCGATTCATCTGTTCAACTCGGCGAGAACACCATTAACTTCAAAGCGCCTTTTGCTCGAGTTCCTATTCTTGATGCCATTGAACAGCATACTGGACATCAGCTCATCGATAAGTCAGAAGATGAAATACGTTCCATTGCCAAGAGTCTTGGGCTCGAAGTAGACGAGTCTATGGGCAAAGGAAAGCTCATTGATGAGATCTTTGGGGAACACTGTGAGAAGCATTACGTCCAACCGACATTCATTACGGACTACCCAGTTGAAATGTCGCCATTGTGCAAGAAGCACCGCGAGGATCCGCGACTCACCGAGCGTTTTGAACTAATGGTAAACGGGAAGGAAGTGGCCAACGCCTATTCCGAGCTCAACGATCCAATTGATCAACGCGAGCGCTTTGAAGAGCAGCTTAAGCTCGGTCAAAAGGGCGACGATGAAGCAATGTTTATCGATCAAGACTTCCTTCGGGCACTTGAGTACGGTATGCCCCCGACCTCTGGTTTGGGAATTGGTATCGATCGCCTGACCATGATGTTGACGAATCAATCTTCTATACAGGAGGTCCTCTTCTTCCCACAAATGCGTCCTGAAGCTTTTGAATCAGGCCCAAAAACCGATGAATTTGTCGAAATCGGGGTTCCAGAAGCCTGGGCTGAACACGTAGCAACACTCTTCGGCTCTGTGGCGGAAATGCGCGAAAAGAAACCTGGTGCAGTACATCAGCAATTGAGCGGATATCGCAAGAAAAGCAAGCTAGATATAGAAACCCTTACTCAGGAACAAGTTGCAGCTTGGTTTTAATTATTCGAGTTCATAAATAACAAAAGGCGCTCAATTGAGCGCCTTTTTTTTGCCTTACTTCTGCCTCAATCGGTGACCCGATAGAATTGCTTTTGAATTTTGCTAAGAAGCTGGGTTGAATGGCTTACTAATGTACTCATCCATTCCAGCTTGGAAAATTTCATGTTGCTCTGATAACATGGCTGATGCGGTGAGTGACAAAATTGGAATTTTCGACTTTTCACTGCCTTCAGATCGAATAATCGAAGCGGCCTCTGTACCGCTCATTTCTGGCATCCGCGGGTCCATAAGAATCAAGTCGTAGCTATCCTCTTTCCATTTTTCTATCCCCAAAGAACCGTCGCCCGCTACATCGGTAGTAGCTCCCCAACCGTTCAAGAACTTATTGGCGATCATGGCATTAATTTTATTGTCCTCTGCCGGCAATATCTTCACGCCTTCCAGCGAGGTTGTGTTCTCTTCTGATTCAGTTCGAAAGAAGGAAACAGTGACCGGAGAAACCTCCAATTCAAGCTCAAAGGAAAAATTGGAGCCTTCACCCATCTTGCTCTCCACAACAAGGGCGCCACCCATTAAACGAATGAGCTCTTTAGAGATAGCCGGTCCTAAGCCTGTGCCACCATATTTCTTCGTTATTCCTGAGTGGGCTTGAATAAAGCTTTCAAATATTTTCGAGATCACATCATCTGGAATCCCAATGCCGGTGTCGATTACTTCGTACTTGATCTTTGATTTATTATCCCCAGAATCCGCAATGCCAATCCGAACTCTAACTTCGCCATCATCGGTGAACTTCTCAGTGTTCCCCACCAAGTTATTGAGAACTTGCGTTAAGCGGGTTACGTCACCCTTAAAGTAATGAAGCACATCAAGTTTGTGCTCTAAAACAAGGCCTATGCCCTTTTCTTCGGCTTTAAGGCTGAAGGCTGAGGTAACGCTATTGAGTATTTCTTCCAACTCAAAGCCTGCGTCCTCCATCACCAATTTACCTGCCTCAATCTTATCATAGTCGAGCACGTCGTTGATGAGAGAGAGGAGATTCTCTGCAGAGAATTTCAACACCTTTAGGTTTTCCATTTGATCCGGACGGGGATTCTCTTTCAACAAGATGTAGCTCATACCGATAACCGCATTGAGCGGCGTGCGAATCTCGTGCGACATTGTGCTAAGGAACTCCGATTTGGCTAGGTTAGCCTTAACGGCCTCGTTACGGGTTTCCTCAAGTTCCACAAGGGTTTCATGAAGGTCGGCATTTAACTTTCTCAGCTCTCGTTGGTCGTTTTCAAAGAGGTTCTTAAACAGAATCAGCATCGCCCCAATGAAAAGCATAATACCAATCGTAGCGATGATATGCTCTAGCCCTCTCTCGGCATTGGCGGTGTCTGTGGTTACGGGAATGATCTCATAAATCTCGCAAAGAACACAGGCAACAAACGAAAGAATTCAAACCGCGATAACGAACAGATAATACCTGCGCTTTACGATGGTGATAGACAACATCGCTCCCAGAATGAAGTACATCGGTATTTCACCACGAATCCCGTTAAGAATAAAGTAGTACAAACAAATACTCAGGAGTCCGAAGGTGATATAAACAGGTCGTATTACCTTTGGGTAAAGGTGCATCCTTGAAAGGGTGTAAATGGTGATAAACACCACGATAATCCCCAAGATTGGGGCTTGAACGCCCCATCCTTGACCAGCAAAAAACCCTCCTATGAACACATAAATAGTGAACGCAGCGGTAAAGAAAATTACCGTCTTTAAGATTCTTTGGTTTATTGTGTTCTGGTCTTCAGAACCAACTATGACGTCTAAGAGCTTCATGACATGGTGAAAATATGGAATTTAATGAGCAGTGCCCGTAACCATCTTGAAAATGAGCAAGAGCAAGTTTGAGTTTAAGTATCAACCGTCTAGTATGGACATGAGTCCGGACGGACGTTCAAAAGCGTCTGCGGTGGCAAATGCCCTTCAAGAGGCGGCTCGACATCACGCAAAGGAACTGGGGTGGGGTGTAGAGTCTTTGCTTGCTCGCAAATAATATTGGGTGCTTTCGAGAATCCATGTAGAAATCAAAAAGCGCCCGCAACATTCGGACGGGCATTTATCCCTTAAAACTTGGCCTAAAGGAATCACACGGCTATTTGCACTTCGTGATTTCGAAGGGTATATAAACGGGGAGCAAATATTAAAAGCAACGAGCTCGTGGGCGATTCTTAGCGGAGAAACAGACCGCCCATCTTCTGTTGAGGAATTGTCCAGTCTCTTCACAGAAAGAGAGAATGAGCACGCCATAAAGGACCCTGCTTCGAAGGTTATCATACCAGAAGAGTTCAAACAACGCGTAAGTATTCAACCGGTTTACATGGACCTCGATGAAGTGGGTCACGTAAACAATGCGCGCTATTTAGATTGGGCTTGGAATGTAGTTCCTGCCGAGTACCGCAAGCGCCTTTCGGGTTGGACGGTAAACTATATTCGCGAAATCCGCGAAGGCCAGGTCTTATCACTACAATCCAAAATAAGCGAGCAAGCATGCACGGTTGTTGGCTTCTTGCAAGATAAGCCTGCTTTTGCCATATCCTTCACATTCCAATAAACCCAGAGCGCTGTCAGTCGTTACCTTTGTTACGTGAAAGTATATCCTGAAGATATTATAACGCACCTCGAATTCACCGATGTGCGTAAAGCCGTGTCAACCTACGCCGTGACCAATGACGGAAAAGGTCGACTTGAGCGGCTCTTGCCGGAGTCTGACCCAAAAATCATTGAACAAAACCTCACCGAAGTCAATGAGTTGTTGTCTATCTACCAGGCCGAGCGATCTGTCCCAGCTTTAGCTGCCGCTGATATTTCTGAACCCGTGGATCTGCTTCGAATCAGAAATGCGGTACTTGAAGCAGAGCAGTTCTTAGACATTAAAGAGTTGGTAGAGTCGTACAACCGGTTGTTCCGGTTTGCAGAGAAAAACATCGACCTTTTGCCAACGGTTTTCTTTCGCTTTCGAGACTTTCCACCCAACCTCGAAATACCAAAAGAAATAGAAAAGGTCCTTGAGCGAAACGGTGTGGTGAAGAGCAACGCCTCACCCGAGCTTTCAAAAATCCGGACTCGCTTGTCGCGTAAAAGAGCCTCAGCTGATCGGGTGTTTTACAAAGCCTTGAGAAAGTACGACAACTTGAGTTTGTTGGGGGATGTAAAAGAAAGTGTTCATGACAATCGAAGAACGCTGGGTATTCAAGCAGGCTTTAAGGGCCGGGTAAATGGGATTTTACACGGTTCGAGCAACAAGCACACCACCGTGTTTATTGAACCGGGTGAGTGCATCGAAATCAACAATGAAGTAGCTATGTTGATCGACGATGAACAGCGGGAGGTTCGTCGGATTTTAAAAGAGCTCACTCAATATCTCGCTCTGCACAAGGCTGAACTTGAGGCCTTTTCCCGAATTATTGCTGAAGTTGATTTTATTCATGCTAAGTCGCGATATGCCTTAGCTGAAGACGCTTGTCTCCCTCACATTAACCATGAAGGGGTTTGGGAGATTAATACGGGGATAAACCCTGTTCTTCGACATTTTCATAAAACCAAGAACAGGCAAGTTGTACCTCTCGATTTGGAGTTGAACCCTGAGCAACGCATTCTGGTAATATCTGGTCCAAATGCGGGTGGAAAGTCCATTACCCTTAAAACGGTCGGTCTATTTCAGCTCATGCTGCAAGCAGGTCTCCTTCTGCCTGTTCACCCGTCGTCCACCTTTCCGCTAGTAGACAAAATAATGGCGGATATTGGCGACAGTCAGAGTATAGAAAACGAACTAAGCACATACAGTTCGAAGCTAGAGAAAATGAAATCCTTCCTACGGTCGGCAGATGAAAAAACACTTTTTCTAATCGACGAATTTGGTTCAGGTTCCGATCCTGATTTGGGGGCTGTTTTAGCACAGGTCTTTCTCAAGTCTCTGAATAAGAAAAAGTCATACGGTATTACAACCACTCACTTTAATAGCATTAAGAGTTTAGCGGCGTCTTTGCCAGGCGTCGTAAATGGTTCTATGCTTTTTAACGGGACTTCGCTTGAACCCGAGTACTTGCTACAAATTGGTCAGCCTGGCAGCTCATATACTTTTGAAGTGGCTGAGCGGGCCGGCATTCCCAAGCCACTCATTCAATCTGCACGCAAACGTTTAAAGGAGGGAACTCGCGCCTTGGACGAATTGTTGGTTGAGCTTCAAAAGGAACGAACAGCCCTAGGTTTGGAAAGAGAGGAAACCCAGCAACGATTGGACGATTTAGAGGCTATGCGTGTTCGGCAAGCAACTCAAATCCGAAAACTTGAGGATAAAGTCCAAAAACAAAGCAAAACAAACGCGGATCAAAGTGAGCTACTCATGTGGGGTAAGCGCTTTGAAGGCTTAGTCAACAGTTGGAACAAAGCTACCAACCAACAGATGCGCAAAGGGGTTGTTGACCGATTCAAGCAAATGCTCAGTGAGCGCGGTGGCGAAGTACAGAAGGTTGAGAAGAAAAAACTCAGTAAAACTCAACAGAAGAAAAAAGCTCGTCTTAAGCGGTTAACCTCCGAGAAGGTACAGGTTGGCGACAAAGTCAAGCTCATCAATGCCCGGCAATCTGGGCAGATCGTGGAAATCAAGAAGGATAAATTCGTGATTGCATACGACAATGGAATCACCACTACAACGGAGCGCGATAAGTTCATACTCGCCAGCCGGAAGCTTTAGCCTGCGACGTAAGTCACAAAAACTATCAGCCTAGATCTCAATCTTTACCGGATGGAATGGATAACTCTATTAGGATATGCCGCAGCAGTACTTACGGGTATTGTTCTGGGTGCCGTAGGAAGCGGAGGAAGTATACTAGCCCTACCTGTTCTGATGTCTGTTTTTGGAGTCCCGGCGACAGAGGCCACTTCCTACTCTCTCTTTATTGTTGGCCTTACCGCTACGGTTGGAGCCGCTCGAGCAAGTCAAAAACGAGAATTGAATTGGTCAGTGGTTTTCAAGTTCGGCGCTCCGATGATTTTAGCCGTAGTCCTGGCCCGAACGGTGATTTTGCCCAACGTTCCCGGCCAAGTGGGTGGCTGGACGCGCGACCATATAATAACCTCCTTGTTTGCGTTAATCATGCTCGCTGCCTCTAGGGCTCTATGGAAAAAAAGGAAGGAACAAACAGGAGCAGAGCGGCCCGCTTTAGTTGTAATAATTCAAGGGTTTGCCACGGGATTACTCACGGGCTTAGTCGGTGCCGGTGGTGGTTTTATTATTGTTCCAGCTTTGATTCTCGGCTTGCGGTTGTCACTGAAGGAAGCTGTTGGAACTTCGTTGGCAATCATCGCATTTAATTCCGCATCGGGATTTGCGGCCGACACATTACGAGGGTTTGTAGAAATAGATTGGACGCTTCTATTGCGTTTTGCAGGCTTAAGTATTGCGGGGCTCTTTATTGGAACGCGATTGGCATCGAAACTTCATCCGCAAACCGTGAAGCGAGCATTTGCGGTGCTTGTTGTCCTCTTGGCTATTTTCATGCTTTCCGAGGTGATTTTATAAGGTAATTGGGGTAAACCCCTCCCCTTCCCGTGTTTAAGTTCTGAGTTATTTCTTTGTTTTCTCAATATTCAAAAACGACTCTTAAACTGCTCATAATTAACCGAATACATCCGTTTACTTTACTGTTCTTGAACAGGTTCTTCGTACCTTCATCTGGGGATGGAGGTTGGAGGCCCCGGAGGTGAAATGGGGAAACTTATACGGCTCCGTTCACCCAGCCAACCCGCTTTCACTCACTCCCGCTTTCACTCCTTCTCTTCTGTTTGCTATCTTGGCGATCCTAACAACGGACCTCCATGAATGACGTAGTTTCTAAAACCCCTTTAATCACAAATGACGCAGTGGTTTTGGGCATCCTTATTGGGTTATTAGCCTTGATATTTAAGGCGACGACCCTGCCTCAGTTAAAGAGGTTTTTCAATGTCATCCCAGCACTCCTGCTTTGCTACTTCTTGCCCTCACTTTTCAATACCATGGGGGTTATAAGTCCAGGTTGGATTGAATTCGACGAGGCGCTTGCTGCACTAACAGGAGCTGGCTTCGACGTTTCGGGAATATCTAAAGTGAGTCAGCTAAAAGAGTTCGTGGCTGAGAATGAAGTAGACCAAGGGTTAATGTCGCCCTTCATTCACAAGTCCAAGCTATATTTTATGGCGTCCAGGTACCTTTTGCCGGCCAGTTTAGTGCTCCTCACTTTGAGTATTAGTCTTAAAGATGTTTTTCGCCTTGGTCCAAAAGCTCTCTTGATGTTCGCAACTGCAACAGTAGGGATCATACTAGGTGGTCCGATTGCCCTGCTCATTATGGATGGGATTGCTCCGGATGTAGTTGAGGGTAATGTTTGGAGAGGAATGACGACCATCGCCGGAAGTTGGATTGGAGGAGGAGCAAATCAAGCTGCCATGTTTGAAGTGTTTGGAACAGATCCCGTTACTCAAGAATCGGGTTTGATAAGCTCTAAACTCTTTGGAGCAATGATTACAATCGACGTCATCGTTGCTGAAATCTGGATGGCGTTTCTCTTGCTTGGAGTAGGGAAGTCAGCCTCCATCAACAAGTGGCTCAAAGCCGATTCATCGAATGTAGAGGTGCTTAAGCACAAAATGCACAACTTCTCAATGAGCGTGGCGAAAATTCCAACATTCACTGACCTCATGATCATCCTCGGATTAGCATTTGGCGCTGTTGGGCTTTCCCATTTGGCAGCAGATATCTTAGCCCCTGCTTTATCCGTGTTTGATTGGGCCAGCGATTTCAGCTTGACGAGTGGATTTTTCTGGCTCATTGTAGTCGCCACCACGATTGGTCTTCTCTTGAGCTTTACCAAGGCCAAGAATATGGAGGGCGCGGGTGCAAGTAAAATTGGAAGCGTGTTCATATATATTCTCGTGGCTTCCATCGGAATGAAAATGAACATTCTAGAAATCTTCGATAATCCAGGTCTCTTCTTTGTTGGGTTGATTTGGATGGCCTTCCACGTTGGTTTACTCTTCCTTGTAGCTAAACTGTCCAGATCACCTTACTTCTTCCTCGCTGTGGGGTCGAAGGCGAATGTTGGAGGGGCTGCTTCTGCACCCGTAGTTGCTGCAGCTTTTCATCCTTCTCTTGCGCCGGTTGGCGTTTTACTAGCAGTTCTTGGATACGCTTTGGGTACGTACGGGGCCATCATTTGTGGCAACCTGATGCGCGTCGCAATTGGAGCTTAACGCAACGGCATGAAAAAACTTCTTTTCCTCATTTTTTGTCCCCTACTGAGCTTCGCACAAGTTGATACTGTGCAAGACGAGGCCTTTATTAGAGGGTTATACGACAACGCCCTCGAACATCAACAAGCATATCACTGGCTTCGTGAGCTGTGTAAAGATGTAGGTCCACGATTAGCTGGAAGCGATGGCGCCGATCGAGCCGTTGAGTGGGCAGTGGCAACCTTAGACACGCTCGGGTTCGACCGTGTATATACCCAACCTGTCCAAGTTCCTCATTGGGAGCGTGGTTCCATTAGCTGTGCGGTGAATGGAGAAGCGCTATCCGCATGTGCGTTAGGTGGTTCCGTACCTACTCCAGAAGGTGGATTGCGCGCACAGGTCATTGAAATCCCCGATGTTAAAGACCTTCAGGATTACGACCGTGCAGACATTGAAGGGAAAATCGTTTTCTTCAGCGCTCCATTTCGTCAGACCTTCATAAATACAGGGGCGGGCTATGGAGAAGCTGTTAAAAAGAGGCATGTGGGCGCTCAAGAGGCAAGCAAGTACGGTGCAGTGGCGGTAGTCATCCGGTCAGTGACCAGCAAGCGCGACGACGCTCCTCATACCGGCAGTATGACATATCGCGATGCTGAAGATTCAATTCCCGCCGTGGCCTTGGGCTACCTCAGCGCAGATAAGCTTCAACGTGAACTTCGAGCAAACCCCGAAATAGAACTAGACCTTACCTTGACCTCGAGGTGGTTTGAACCTGTAACCTCGTTCAATGTAATCGCTGAAATCACTGGATCTCAGTTTCCTGACGAATATGCTGTAGTAGGCGGACACTTAGACTCATGGGATTTGGCCGAAGGCGCACAAGATGACGGTGCCGGTAGTGTCCAAAGCATGGAAGCCCTTTTTCTGCTTATGCAAGCCGGATATCAACCCAAGCGCACGCACCGAGTAGTGCTCTTTATGAATGAGGAGTTTGGTTTAGATGGAGCTCGAGAATACGCAAGACAAGCCGATACGCTAAATGAGAATCACATTATCGGTATTGAAAGCGATGGCGGCGGCGATGTTCCCCGCGGATTTAGTATTCAATCCTTGCCGTCCGGAGTTCAAGCGGTCAAGTCCTTTAGTTGGTTCTTTGAACCTTATGGGTTGCGAGAATATGCCATTGGATGGTCAGGCGCCGATATCGGTCAACTTCGAAAAGATGGAAATATCCTTCTTGGTTATCGTGCGGACGGACAGCGATACTTTGACTATCATCATGCGCCAACCGACGTGTTTGAGAGCGTAAATACCCGAGCTCTAGAGTTAGGCAGCGCAAGCATGGCCGCGATGCTATATTTATTAGATAAATACGAGGTGAAGCCTTAATCCCTCCATTTCAGGTTATTGATCTAATAATCTGCCTCAATTGCTATCTTTGCAGCCTCAAAATTCAGCACTTATGAGCGATAGCAATGTTCGCGTACGATTTGCCCCTAGCCCTACCGGTCCTCTTCACATGGGTGGAGTGAGAACTGCATTATATAACTATCTGTTTGCAAAGCAGTTGGGTGGTAAATTCATCTTGCGTTTGGAAGACACCGACCAGACTCGCTTTGTGGCGGGTGCTGAAAACTACATCGTAGAATCTCTGAAGTGGTGCGGAATTTCTCCTGATGAGGGCGTTTCTGTCGGTGGTCCTCACGAACCTTATCGTCAAAGTGAGCGCAAGCCAATGTACCGTCAATATGCCGAACAGCTCATTGAAAAAGACTTGGCTTACTATGCCTTTGATACTTCCGAAGAGCTCGAGGCGGTACGTGAAAGAGCAAAGGAGGCCGGAAATGCCAATTTCCAATACAACCACATCACCAGGAACAGCATGAAGAATTCATTGACTCTTCCTGCTGAAGAAGTTCAAAAGCGACTAGAGAGTGGAGATCCATATACCATACGAATCAAGCTGCCTCGCAATGAAGAGGTGAAGTTTGAAGATATGATACGCGGTTGGGTAAGCGTAAACACGTCAAATATGGACGACAAAATCCTCTTGAAGGCCGACGGCATGCCAACATATCACTTGGCGAATATTGTGGACGACCATACGATGGAAATTTCCCATGTTATTCGCGGTGAAGAATGGCTTCCTTCAGCTCCATTGCACGTGATTATGTATCAATACTTCGGCTGGGACGCGCCTAAGTTTGCACACCTTCCCCTACTCCTTCGTCCTGATGGAAATGGAAAGTTGAGCAAGCGTGATGGTGACCGACTCGGCTTCCCCGTTTTCCCACTTCGTTGGGAGAATCAGGAAACAGGAGATACCGCGATGGGATACCGCGAGCAAGGTTTCTTCTCGGAGGCCTTCATCAATATGCTAGCCTTTTTAGGTTGGAATCCAGGTGATAATCGAGAGATGTTTACGCTCGAGGAGCTCGTTCAAGAGTTTAACCTTGACAAGGTAAGCAAGAGCGGCGCTCGCTTCGATTTTGATAAAGCAAAGTGGTACAACCAGCAATATCTCAGAAAGTATTCAGATGCTGACTTGTCAGAAATGCTCAAGCCAGTACTTGCTTCGGAGGGGATTAGTGCCCCTGATGACGAGATCTTGGAAAAAATCATTGGTCTTGTTCAGGAGCGTGCCGTGTTCGTTGAAGATTTGCTTACGGAAGGGCGTTTCCTTTTTGAAATGCCTTCTGAATACGATGAAAAGTCCGTGAGCAAAAAGTGGAAAGGGGAAGAATCTGCAGCCATCGTAAAAGATTTAGCCTCTCGTTTTGAAGGCATTTCCACCTTTACGGCAGGAAATCTCGAATCCAATTTTAAAGAGTACTTGGGTGAGAATGGCATAGGGTTCGGTCAAGCGGGTCCGGTATTGAGAATTGCTGTCGTGGGAACCATGACGGGACCATCCATTTTTGAGATGATGGAAATTTTGGGCCGCGAAGAAGTAATTCGCCGAATGAATCACACTCTTGAGGTGCTAGCATAGGGGTGATGGATAGAATAGATGTAAATGGCATCAAGCTTTATGCTTACCATGGTTGCATGGATGAGGAGTCACGTATTGGCACGGATTACGAAGTGAATGTTTCCGTTTGGGCCGATTTAGGCACGCCCTCCCAAACCGACAAACTCAGCGATACGGTTGATTACGTGATGCTCAACCGCATTGTAAAGGAGGAAATGGCCGTTCGAGCAGCCCTCCTTGAAGTGGTTACCGATCGCATCTGTCAGCGCATTCTCAAGGAGGAACCCCGAGTGGAAGAAGTTTCGGTAAGTGTGAGCAAATTGGCACCTCCTATTAATGGCGATGTAGAGCGTGTGAGCGTAGCCCTTCATCGAAAGCGCATTTCATAGGGCAGAAGTCAAAGTTTTGGCTATTTTTGCCCTCCAACATTAAGGTCCCGTGGCCGAGTGGCTAGGCAGTGGTCTGCAAAACCATCCACAGCGGTTCGAATCCGCTCGGGACCTCAAAAAAGCCCTCTCAGCACGCAGTGCTGAGTAGGGCTTTTTTATTTCACCTCGAGCCAAGCTTGCTTGAGCGAGAAGGCGGAATAAAAAAGGCCGTGCTGTGAAGTGAAGCGAAACAGATGGCGTTTTTGAGAAGCCCCCCTCCTCCGGATCAGCTTGACGAAGGAAAGCTGAATCCGCACCGAACTCCATAAGCGCACTCATAAGCCAAGCACACTTGAGCGAGAAGGCGGAATAAAAAAGACCGTACTGTGGAGCAACGCGGAGCAGAGGGTGTTTTTGAGAAGACCCCCCTCCTCCGGATCAGCTTGACGATAGGAAGTCAGTTAACCGTTTAAAGTCGCTGTTCTATTTGGGTCCTCACCTCTTCCGTGAATCTTTCCGCGCCTTGGTTGTTCAAATGATCTGCATTTCTGAACAATGTCTCTGAGTAATTAGCTTTCGTAAAGTCCAACACGGTTGCCCTATTTTCATAAGCTCTCAACACTTCTGTATAGCGCTGCCAAACAACGGTTGGAATGTTCTCGTGATAGTTTACGTGTGTCGGACTGCTCACCAAAACCAATGGGACTTCACAACTTTCGGCTAGCTCGACAATCGAGTCTAAAAAGCGTATCGATACTTCGGAAAATACAGTACTATCGGCTCCCATCGTAAAATGTCGAGCAAGCACCTTTTCCCAATCTGATACGTCTGTACTGTTGTCGTTTTTGTACCGCCCTAGGTAGTTTTTATCGTGATTGATTTGGGGATAAAGTCCTGTTTTTTGCCACAGGGCCTTTGCAAATGCGTTCCTACTCACATCAACAGGCACAAACTCACCGGTCAAAAGAGGATAATACCGCTTGAACATTTGAGAGGCTCTTTCCGTACTAACTAGCTTTTTATCTTGATAGGCTGTAATGTTATGTGGTGCAAAGCCCAGCACAATCACCTTTGGTCTGTTTCCAATAAGCAGCTTTTTCAGCTTGAGGAAAGTTATCATCAGCGGCTCACCTGTTTGGGCCACATTATCTGCACTTTCGAAGAGTTGAGGATTGAGTGATGTGGCCGGATGTGAATCTCCAATGATTAAAACATCTCCGTCCAAAACTGGCCCTTCAGTGTTTGCGTAAATAGCGTAGTTCACCCCTATGTTGAAGGCGAAAAACACCACCGGAATCAGCATGAAAAACAATACTTTTCGCACAAACTGCTCCATCGCTAAAACTGGAAGTAAATAAATTCCTGATCCTTTCCTCCGTACCAAAGTATCATGATTACCAAAGCATAATAAAACACATATCGAACAGGCCGCTTCCATCCGATTCCTAATCGAGCCAAGCCGTATTCTCCTTCTCTTCCTATCCACTCAATAACGGTCATTAACCCGATTAAGGCCAATGTTATTAACGCTGATAGATTGTTGTCGAAACTCGGAAGCTCCCAAAGAGAAGAAGAGAGAATGTTGTGAATGTAGCTTACAGCGTGTCCTACATTATCCGCCCTGAAGAATACCCAGGCCAGCACCGTCAGCCCAAAGGTTAATAAGATTTTGCCCAGCTCTCCAAAGGAAGGAAAGACAGAACCTGCCGCAACCACTTCGATATTGTTTCGATTTCTTTTTGCCAATAACAAGGGGATGAAATACAAAGCGTTTAAAGCTCCCCAAACGATAAACGTCCAATTAGCCCCATGCCAAAAGCCGCTTACCACAAAAATGATCATGGTATTCCTCACTTTCATCAGGGTTCCTCCCCTACTCCCTCCTAACGGAATGTAGAGATAGTCTCTAAACCAAGTGGAAAGGGAAATGTGCCATCTTCGCCAGAACTCAGCGATATCCCGAGAAAAGTATGGGAAAGCAAAGTTCTTCATCAAGTCAAAACCGAATAGCCGCGATGTTCCAATAGCGATATCCGAATAACCTGAAAAATCTCCATATATCTGGAAAGTGAAAAACAAGGCACCAGCGAGCAAGGTGCTCCCCGAGTGGTCCACTGAAAATTCAAACGCATAGTTTGCCAACTCGGCACAATTGTCAGCAATCACCACTTTCTTGAAAAGGCCCCACAAAATTTGTCGCAAGCCGTCTACTGCCTTTGAGTACTCAAATCTTCTTTTCTGATAGAACTGAGGAAGAAGATGAGTGGCCCTCTCAATGGGTCCTGCCACGAGTTGCGGAAAAAAGCTCACAAACGCCGCGAATGAAATAAAGTCATGAGTAGGCTGAAGTTTCTTGCGATACACATCTATGGTATAACTCAGCGTTTGGAAGGTGTAAAAGCTGATCCCTACGGGAAGAATTACATTCAAGGACCGCACATTAATGGCTGTGCCCATCACGGAAAAGGCCGTTACGAAGTTGTCGAGAAAGAAGTTGTAGTATTTAAAGAAACCCAAGAAGCCCAGGTTCACCAAAATACTAACCCATAATAGGGCTTTCCGGCGGGCCGGGCGATGCTCTGTATGTAAACCTCTGCCCACAAAGAAATCAACCAGCGTGCTAAAAAGGATAAGGGATAAAAAACGCCAATCCCACCAGCCGTAAAAAACATAGCTCGCAGCTACAACCAGCGCATTTTGCTGCTTTAGGTTCTTATTAAAAACAAACCAATACAGCGCAAAAACGACCGGTAAGAAAACGGCAAAATCGAGTGAGTTAAACAGCATTCAGCAGACGCTTTAACTTTATTCTTTCAAACGTTGGAAATAGGCTTCCGTTCGTATTTGAACCATGGGAGAGTTTGCGTCCTGTGCGCGTTTCATGAAATACGTCCAACGTAAATCGCCGTTCTCTTCAAATCGAACATATCCTGAAAACACCGTTGTGTCTTGCTGCGGAAAGTCAATCATAATGCTATCTCCTCTCAGGGTAAAGGTCGATTCTCGCATCACTTTGTCCCCTTGTTTCTGAATCACTTTATTTCCTCGAAAAACGGCGTACTGTTGATTGTTCATCACCACATTCACGGTGTCCCCGTTTCGGGTTGACCATGCTGGACCATGTGTTTCTATCTGGTACGATTGCCATTCGCCCTCCAAAGCGGTGTGCTCATCGTCTTCTGCTTCAATTGACTGCGTTTGTGCGGGCAAGGTGATTACCGGGGTTTGTTCTTCTGCTGGTTGGCAAGCCAGCAGAATTCCAATACCCAGGAGGCTGAGAATCCATGTTTTCATGTGGGCAAGGTCGGAAATATTCGCGTGCCCGTAGAATAAGTAATTCGTATTGCTATCGGAATTAATAACTTCATCCCATGAAAAAAACAACCCTACTCTTCGCCTCCATTCTGGCTTCCTTTAGCTTGTTTTCTCAATCCACTTTCTCTGTTGCCGGTTTGTATTCCATGCCTATGGGCAGTTTCGGCTCTTCAGATGCTGGAAACAGTGGATATGCCGAAGCTGGCTTCGGTTTTCAATTGGAAACGCAAATGGCTCCGACGTACTTCGGTCCAAACTTGCGCTTGGGGGTATATTTTTCTTACCAAGACAATCCAATGAATATTCAAAGCTTGGAGGACCGATTGAACGACGTAGTCAACAACCCACAAGTTGACCTTCAACTCGAGGGCGGTGGTTATCAGCCCGTTCGATTCATGGTTGGACCCACTTATCACATGCAGATTGACCCGGTGTGGACCTTGAACCTGAAGGGTGGTATTGGAATCATGCTCACCAATATGGCTCCAGTGCAGATTACGGCTATCGACCTAAATGATAATGGCACGGAGTATACTGACATCTTGTATCTACGCAGCCGTACAGCCCTGTCTTTCTTGGCCGGAGTGGACTTCGCCTACAAGCTCAATAAATATTGGTCCGTGGGTGCTTTTGCAGACTACTCTTGCGCTCAACAAACCATAGAGGCCGCCTTCAACACAAATAACTACATGGACGGCCAGCAGGGAATTGGCTTTATCAACACCGGTATTCTGTTTCGCATGAACATGTAGTGAAGAGCTTGTATTCCACCTTGTCTTAATTCCCTTTCTTATCTTTCGGTATGGATTGGGCCAAGAAAAAAGAGTTTTGGATTTGGAGCATAGCGCTCCTTGCTCTTTTCCTTTTTCCATTTGGTGAGGGCACAAGCTTGTGCCTATCTCACCTAGTTGGGTGGACGAACTGCCCAGGCTGTGGCCTGGGTACAGGCATCCACTTGGCGATGCGTGGTCATTTTGAATCGAGTTTTGCAAAACATCCATTCGCCTTGCCCGCCCTCTTTATTATACTCTACCGCATTTACTCCTTATTCCGAAAACGAACAACCCCTTTCCGCCATGAAACAAGTGCTTAACTACATTCCTGAAGCTCAAGGTGAAGAGCTTTTTTTCCTTGAACGCCTGCTCGAAACCTGCGATACAGCCCAAATGCAGCAGTTCGCCAACATTTATCGCGCGCGAAGAAGAGACCCTCAAAATGTGTTAATATTCGCCATTATCGGCCTCATTGCCGTGCCCGGAATTCAACGATTCTATCTGAATAAAATACTCCTAGGGGTGTTGTATCTCTTCACGGCCGGATTGTGCCTCATTGGATCTATTATCGACCTTGTAAACTATCGAGAATTGACGCTAGAATACAATCAAGAGATTGCCTACGAAATCATTCAACACATCTAAACCCGCACATTCTGCCATAAGGCTATATCAGCCGCAGCCCAAGATTCATCGGGAACAGCTGATGTAGAAATCCATTGCTGATTGATATGCTCATTCAGCGAAATGGTGTTTAATGGCTTCGCTTGATAAGCCATGAGGCGAATAACTCTATCAGGATAGGCGTACTCTACTTCGCCTATCTTCTTTTCAATAATCGCTTCTATACCTAATTCCTCTTGTAACTCTCTCCTTAAGGCCTGTTCTTCCGATTCGCCATCATCCACCTTTCCGCCTGGAAATTCCCAAAGTCCCCCCATGTGTTTATGGCGTGGCCGCTGGCCCATCCATACCTTATCGTTCTGAATTAGAAACGCACACACCACGGGTTTAGCCATCCTTTTGTTCGCTTTATTCGTCATTCTAGTAAATCGAATATTATGAAAAATTGGCTTCTCTTCATTGCGCTTTCCCGTGGACTTTGCGCACGCAAAAGCGGAGTTAATTAGCCTAGATAAAGCGTATTAGTTAGTATATTTCGTATCCGCAACATGCTCATCCAGCGAATTAAATTCCAGGAAAACTACATCCGTTAATGCCTCAAACCGATGCAATACAAGGGGGTAGATTTTGAGCTTCAACGGAGCCTCAAGTTCTACCCTTTCTTCGTTGTTGCCATTTATATCTGAAATCCACATGCGCATAGTGCCTGTAATGAAAAGTAGCGTTTCAGGATTCTTGGATTTAGAGACGCCTTCATGCCAGTGATTACCAAACTTGGCACCCTTCTTTCGAGTAGCGAACAAATAAGACGTTGTTGGGCGCTCTTCAAGCGTATAAGTAGATCCTTTCTCATTATCTGAAAGCAGGTTTAGTTCTTCTATTTGGTATCTCAACATAGTTCTGTTAAATCTTAGGCAATCCCACCCACAATGTGTTAAATTTGTAGCTAATCCTGAGTTGAATTCGAATATACTAATACATGCAAGACGTACTTGAAAAATTAGGGCTTCAAGCAGAGAATCACGGTACCTCAACAGGATCGAATTTCTTCGGTTCTGGACCATCACTCAAATCATGGTCGCCCGTAGACGGTAAAACCATTGGCACAACTTCTACTACAACGGCTGAAGAATACGAGCGCGTGGTGGCTTCTGCACAATCAGCCTTTACCGATTGGAGAAATCGTCCCGCTCCGCAAAGAGGCGAAATTGTGCGCCAATTTGGTGAGGTACTTCGCGAATACAAAGAGCCCTTGGGTAAGCTTGTATCCTACGAAATGGGCAAGAGTTACCAAGAGGGCTTAGGTGAAGTTCAAGAAATGATAGATATCTGTGATTTTGCTGTGGGCTTGTCGCGTCAGTTGTATGGACTTACCATTAAGTCTGAGCGCCCAGCTCACCACATGCAAGAGCAATGGCACCCATTAGGTGTTGTCGGCATCATTTCAGCATTCAACTTCCCTGTTGCTGTTTGGTGCTGGAATACAGCGCTTGCTTGGGTTTGTGGTGATGTAACCATCTGGAAAGCCAGTGAAAAAACACCACTTACCGCAATAGCTTGTCAGAATCTCTTCAACAAAGTAGCTGCAGCAAACAATCTTCCAGAAGGAATCTCAAACATTATTACAGGCGACTACAAGGTGGGGGAATGGATGACAAAGGACGGTCGCGTTCCTCTAATTTCTGCAACTGGTTCCATTCGAATGGGCAAAATCGTTGGTGCTGAAGTAGCTAAACGTTTAGGTAAGTCCATTCTCGAGCTGGGCGGAAATAATGCCATCATTGTTACCCCAGATGCCGACTTAAAAATGACCACCATTGGAACCGTATTCGGTGCTGTGGGAACTGCTGGTCAACGTTGTACTTCAACTCGTCGAGTTATCATTCACGAATCGATTTACGACAAAGTGAAAGACGCCTTCGTAAAGGCCTACAATCAAATAAAGATTGGAAATCCATTAGATGAGAACAACCACGTGGGTCCGTTAATCGACCATGACGCCGTTAAAAACTACCAAAACGCTTTAGAGCAGGTTGTAGCCGAAGGCGGTAAAATCATCGTTGAAGGGGAAGTACTAGAAGGGGAAGGCTACGAAAGCGGGTGTTATGTAAAACCCGCAATTGCTGAAGCGCGAAACGACTTCAAAATTGTGCAGCATGAAACCTTCGCGCCTATTTTGTACCTCATGAAATACAGCACTTTCGATGAAGCTGTTGCCATTCAAAACGGAGTACCTCAGGGATTGTCGTCGGCGATCATGACCAACAACGTTCGTGAGGCCCATGAATTTTTGGCGGCAAGTGGTTCGGATTGTGGAATAGCCAACGTAAATATCGGTACTTCAGGTGCTGAAATTGGTGGTGCTTTCGGTGGAGAAAAGGAAACTGGAGGCGGACGTGAATCCGGTTCAGATGCTTGGAAAGCCTATATGCGTCGCCAAACAAATACATTGAACTATTCAACGGATTTGCCATTGGCTCAAGGCATTAAGTTCGATATATAATTGAATTAGATGAACAAAGTGACAACCACGGAGTTCCCTTTACAATATCCACTGTGATATTTGATAAGTTGAGAGTTTCTGAGTCCCGGCCTTGCGCCGGGATTTTTTGTTTCTCTGCGGCTTAGCGATATTCAGTTCGGATTATCTTTATATCCATGAAGTTTCGCACCGAATTACTCCCCGTTCCAAGTAGCCCTACCATTCATCACGACCATCCTATACTGAGTATAGGTAGTTGCTTCTCTGATCACATCCTTCAGAAACTCAATGATCACAAGTTTCAAACGATCATTCATCCATTTGGAACCACCTACAACCCATTGAGTATGGCGGATCAACTCAAGGCGATTAGTCAAGAGAGAAAATATGACGTAGTAGATTTAGAGCATCGTGGCGATACCTGGGTTAGTTTTGATCATCACGGAATGTTCTCAAACACATCAGCCAAAGAGGTTCTTGCTAATATTGAAACTCAGCTGAACGGCGCCAGTAAACTCTTGAACTCTTACCGGTGGACCTTCCTAAGCTTAGGTACCGCATGGGCCTGGTTCAGAAGTAATAAGGCAGTGAACAATTGTCACCAATTCCCTGATTCTGATTTCGATTTTCGCCTGTTGTCCATTGAGGAAATGTACGCCACTATGCAGGTGAACTTAACGGATTGGCAAGTTAAAAATCCGGATAACCAAATCATTATAACCGTAAGTCCCGTACGCCATCTACGCAACGGAATGGTTGAAAACAACCGAAGCAAAGCACGACTTATTGAGCTAGCACATCTGCTCGCAGAAAGTATCCAACGATGTACTTATTACCCGTCCTATGAACTTCTTCTCGATGATTTAAGAGATTATCGCTTTTTCGATAGCACGCTCACTCATCCATCTCAACAAGCTATTGAATATATCTGGGAACACTTTAAAGCGACTTTTATCAGCGAACATACCAAGGAGTCATTAAAAGCATTTGAATCGTTTAAAAAAGCTCTAAACCATCGTCCTCGTGTTACGAGTGGTTCCTCCTTTGATGCGCATTTATCTGGACTAGAAAAGAAGCTGAACATGTGGATGCAACGCTGGCCAAATGCAGATTGGAGGTCAGAAAAAATGCGCTTAAACGAGTTAATTAAACTCACTTGAGTGCGTATTGCACCATTAGATCAGATGTCTAGCTGCCCACATTAGAGCCATAACGGATAAACTGTCGGTAATTTCGCCTTTATCCATCATCGATACAGCTTCGGTTAAAGGTAAATGTCGAACGACGAACTTTTCCGTTTCATCTAGCTCTAATCCTTTTACGGACTGAAGATCTGTCGCTAAATAAAGAATCGCCCGTTCATCCGTAGCACTATTGCTCGTTTCTGAACGCAGCATTTCTCGCCAATTGTTAGCCTTTAATTGAACTTCCTCCGCCAGTTCTCTTTGCGCAGATTCCAAAGGATCTATTCCAATTTTACCTCCTCCTTCAGGAATTTCCCAGCTGTAGTAATCTAAAGGATAACGCTGCTGTCCTACTAACCAAGTCCAGCCTTTTTCATCCACCGGTAAAATACCGATAGCAAGATTTTTAAAGTGAATTACGCCGTAAATACCTTTACCTCCATTTGGATTCTCCACCTCATCATGGTACACCTCAATCCATGGATTCTCATAAGCGGTTTTTCTGGAGAGTCGATTCCATGTCGCTTTATCTTCTTGCATTACCCAATTTATCGCCATTGAATTTAACTTCCTCTCCGTTTTCGTATTCAACGGTCACAATTCTTGCTCCGTTTTCGGCAAAGTATTCCCAAATTCCATCTTTTTGTCCTCCGTTATATCTACCTCGCTCTCGTACCTGACCGTTCTTGAAGTAGCGCGTGTACAATCCATTTAAAACACCATTTTGCCATTCGCTTTGCAATTGGGTTTGCTCTATATCTGTCCACGTGATGGTCCATATTCCCTCTCTCTCATCCTGCACAAAATCACCAGTTTCACGAACATTGTGATTCTGATAGACCCATATTCCTGTCTTCAATCCGTCGATATATTCTCCTTCTACGATGACTTGGTTTGAATCATTCCATTCCTTGTTCAAACCGCTTGCTAATCCATCTACGAACTGTTGTTCTTTTCTGATTTCGCCATCGTTGAAATACCATCTCCACGTTCCATCTGGCTCATTTAGAATATATCTACCTACTTGTTCGAGAGTACTGTCCTGGAAGTAATACTTCCACGTTTCATTTCTCAGATCATCGATATACGAGCCTTTGGCTTTTAAGGTGCCATCTTCGTAATAGTACTCCCATGGTCCCTGTTTTCTACCCCTTTCATCATACTGTCCTTTTGCTAAAAGAATGCCTCCAGAATACAATTCCGCTCCTAGTGGATTACCATTCTCATCATACGTTTGATGAACTCCTTCCTTGATGCCATTCTGATAGGTGCCTAGGCTTGCTAGCTCACCGGTATTAGCGTGAATTTCTCTGCGTATTTCAACGTTCGCTGTAGATTGATCATCCACTTGCAAAACACCCATAATCCATCTTTCAACGCGAATTAAATTACCATTGCGACGATAGTATTTCCAAAATCCGTGCTTCAAATCGTCTTTATACGTTCCTTCAACCCTTACCACCATCGTGGGATAAAACTCAATCCAAACCCCTTGTTTTAAGCCCAGCCTATTTCTTCTATTTATTTCTTGTTCATTGGTGAGTACACCTGAACGAAAGGTGAGAATAGCATTGGCCACGCTATCTTCTCCGAAATGAAATCCTCTTCCTTCTTGTCTACCTTCTAAATAAGGTACTTGTCTTTTTAAAGTACCGTTTGGATAGAAATATCGAGAAAGTCCATTTTGTCTGTCATTAACAAATGGTTCTTCTGCAATTCGAGCGGAATCCACCCAGCGCTCTCGTAGACCATTCTTCAATCCGTTTCTATAATTGATGATCGATTGAAGCGATCCATCTTCGTTGTAAAATTTCCATGCTCCATCCAGCAAGGTGCTGTCTCTATTGCCCTCTGCTTTTAAAATACCTGTTGGATAATAACTTTTCCAATACCCGTCTGGAACGCCATCAACTAAAGTTCCCTCACTTGAAATGGTACCATTCTCATATCGATACTGAACAAATTCAGAACTGTCATTCTGAGCATTCAAAGAATAGCTTACAGTTAATAATACTATATATAGAATATTCTTTAATAAAGAATATATAATAGTATATATATCCTGTTCACAACCGGGATAAGTTTTGTAATCTGACGTAGGATTTATGAGTAATTTCATATTGTTCACAGCTTATCAACGTAGGAATTGACGTACAGCGATTGATTTTCAGTACAGTAGGTTTTTCTATCCACAACTGTGTATAACGTGAAGGTACGGGTAACTTTGAAATCTTTACTGATCATTGATAGTTAATAACCGTTGTGCAGTGGTTGATGAATGATATATAACTCCTACGTCGATACGCTTGCAGAAGTAAAAGTGTTTGAGCATTTGAGTTTTTAATTTGGTAAAAGCAAGTAAAACTTTTGAGTGGCTTATCCACCGTTATTAACGTCTATTCACATCGTATGTTGATAACCCGGATGGCGTATTGGTTCAAATGAATTTCAGACCTTTGAAAAAATATTACTACTCATGAACATCTCTATAGGTAACGATCACGCAGGCGTGTCTTATAAACAAGCCATTGTAGAATTACTCAAGGCAGAAGGTCATAGCGTTACTAACCACGGGACCGATACGGAAGATAGCGTGGATTACCCTGATTTTGGTCACCCAGTGGCTCAGGACATTGAATCAGGAAGATCTGATTTAGGAGTAGTGATATGCGGAAGTGGTAATGGTATTAACATGGTTGTCAATAAGCACAAGGAAATACGTTCTGCCCTTTGTTGGAATAGTGAATTAGCTGCGCTTGCACGTCAACATAACGATGCTAATGTAATAGCTATACCAGCCCGATTTATTTCAGAACAAGAAGCACTCGACTGTGTGCGCGTGTTTATATCTGAAAAGTTTGAAGGAGGTCGCCACGGAAGAAGGGTAGAAAAAATTCCTTGCTAATTTTCTAGAGCTCTTTTGCTCTTTCAATAAATACCGCTTCGTTGGGCATTAATTGATATTGAGTCGAATCTTCTTCCTTAATTTTCAATAGCTTGAATGCGGGATGATCAAGATAGGTAGTATCTAAGAAACTCCGCAGTGGGTGCATGTAGGGTTGGGTGTAGTAAATAGTACTGGAATCTAGCCTTGCCAGTATGGATTCTTGGTTTGATAAATCCCAATACGAACGTATAAATCCGGTGTAATGTGGTCCGTAGAACGTATTTTGCATGACGTCGCGTTCTGACATGTCTTTTATAAATACTTGTTGGTGTTCAACGGTATTTAGTTCCCATAATTTTGAGAGGCGAAGAGAGTCAGATTGATTGATATATTGATCAAGATATACCGTTGAAATAGTATGAAGAAGTGGTTGCACCAACCAGAGTTCATCACCTCGAAAATTGAACAACAACTGTGTGGCCACGGGAGTGTAAAAGTCGCTTGCGAAAAGGACTAACGAGGCGTGCACGCTATCATCGTAAATCTTAGTCAAGGAATTTGAGGTTCCCTTTAATCTATTTTCGTGGGAATCTAAGGTTTGTTGTGAACGGCCATTGTCACCCCACCTTTTCGGAACCATCACTACAAATCCCTTAGATAGCATTTGCAACATGAGCGGAGTAGGTTCAGTAATGAGCTCGTTGGAATCGGTTAGGTATACAAAAATTCCAGTCGCTACTTTGGGTTGATAAAGTGTAGCCTCATATCCAAATTCATCTTCTTCCCACCATGCTGTGGTCTGGTAAAAGGGACCGCATCCCAGCAGGAGTAGAAATAGGAGGTATGTAGTGTTTTTCAATTCCACTTCTTTTTCTTTGCGTAAGCAAGGAGCTCCTTCGTGTTTACCACGTTAAATTTAAAAAGTAGACTCTTCCGAATATCAATCACCTCATTAATACTGATATTGAGTTGTTCAGCGATGTTCTTATTGGATTTATTAGAATTCAATGCTGTCAAAGTGGCTTTTTCAGACTCGGTTAATTGAATCTGATTGTCTTCGTAGGCATCGTCCTTACTCTTGATACTCGTTACATTTTCCGGAAAATATCTTTCTCCTCGGTGTACAATCTTGAGTGCATCGACCAGCTCACCTAACTCTCCAGATTTGAGTACATAACCGTGTGCACCATTTTGATGAAAGTGTTCCATGTATCTACGAACGCGGTGCATGGTGTAGATGATGATCCTAAGCTCAGGGCGAAAGGTTCGGAGCTTGGCAAAAATGTCAAAACCATCAATATCTGGTAAGCTTACATCCAACACAATAATTTCCGGGTTGGTGGTTTCCAGTGTTTCAAATAATTCCTTGTAACTGGTGCATGTAGCCAGAATTTCAAAATGGTCGTCCATTTGAACTATAGCCTTCATGCTTCGAAGTATCAAGGGATGATCATCAACTAATATGATTCCAGGTTTCATGTTATTCCTTTGGTATGTGAACAGAATATTCGTTTCCTTGATTGTGAGAGCTGCGTTTAAATACGCCACGCAAAAACTGAACCCTGTACTCTATAGATTTCCACGATTCAGTCAAACTAGTATCATCTAATTCTCTTGGTTTTCGAACACCATTATCTTCAATATTAAGCCAAGTTCCCTCTTGGTTCCATCGCAATTCGATCAATATGTAGTTCGAGTTATATTGAAAAAGAGAGTATTGAATGAGTTCTTGAATTAAGCGATACAAATTGATTTGATCATCGTTATTAAGTGGTATGATTTCGCTGTGATCCACGTTTAAATCGATAGTAGCCTCCAGCTGATCACGGTAACGAGCACACAACTCTTCCAATGCGTCCGCTAAACCAAATCGCTCTAGCACGGGAGGCATCAGATCTTGTGATATGTTGCGGACTTCAGCCGACATATCTTGAACGATTCGCATCAATTCTTCATTGCCCGCTTCTTGAGTATGAAGGCGATTTTTAAGAACGGTAATGTGATTTCCTACTTTGTCGTGGAGCTTATGAGCTAGTCGTTGACGTTCTTGTTCTTGTCCATTTACGAGAGCTTCAGCGGCAGTACTCTCCAGCGTCTTTGTGTATAGCGCTCCTTTTGTACGTTGTATTTGTTGAAAATTGGAGATGAGAAGAACGACCACAATAATTAAGAGAATAGTGGCACCGGTCAGCGCATAGTTCACAATTTTGCTCTTTTTCAGTTGGGATTTACTCTGCTGCTTGGATTCATTCAGATCATCAATAATGCGCTGCTGTTCTTCCAATTCGTACAATTGCTCCAGCCGGTTAATTTCTGATTGCTGAGTGGCGTTATCCAAACTATCCGTTACTTCTTGATACATGCGGTTGAACGAATAAGCCTCTTTCCATTGGTTCTGCTTGGCAGAGAGTGCCGCGAGTAATCTATAAAGATTAGAAGTATTTTCTGGATTGTGATATTGTTCGCTCAGCACGAGCCCTTCTCGTGCGATGCGTTCAGATTCTGGCCAATTTCCTTGCTCGTATTTTATTCGAGCAATTGAGAAAAGTGTATTAGCTGTTCCTTTAAAATCTGAAATCTGACGCTTAATCTCTAATGCTTGTTCGTAGAGTATGAGCGCTTCGGTCGAGGAACTATCTTCAATGAGTGAAGCAAGGTTGTGTAAAACCCTTGATTCATTGAGTTGATCATCAATATATTGATAAGTGTCCAATGCACTCTTATAGTAGAAATAGGCTTTTTGAGTTTGAGCTTTGAGCTGTGAGATATTTCCCAAATTAACGAACACATCAGCTTGAATATCAGGATAATGACGTATCATGGGATTCTGGTAAACCTGACTGTAGTACTCTTCAGCCTTGTCCATTTGTTCTAAACTTTGATAGAGGTTGCCCAGATCAATGAGTAGCTCGAAATAAAGGGTAGAATCGGAGGGGTGTTGGGTGAATAACCGAAGGGCTTCTTGATAGTATTGTATGGATTTGGACTTCTTTCCATTCAGATAATAGATGGTTCCAATCATATTCAAGTTATAGATGGAACGATCATAAGCTTGCAGTTCGGTGTAGCGCTGGGCTGCGGAATCCAAATAATTCAACCCATGGATAAGTTCAGCTTTTTGGTAGTAATAGTGACCCAACAATTCGAGGATGCGCGCGTCTAAATAGATGGATAGACTATCAGAATGGTCGACAATTTCGCGATGCGCCTTTATACAGTCAAACTCAACATCATCGATGGGATTGCGTTGTTTGAGATAAGCTCTGCTTCGGTTCAAGACAAAAAGCCACCTTACCTTGGATTCAGAGGCGGTTTGTGTAAGGGTATAATCAATCGCCTCGTTATACTGATTCTGAGAAATAAGAGAGTCGAGGTATTGCTGATGCTGAATGTACGTGATTGATACCTGGGCGAACGAAGAATAACTGCTAAACAGAGTTAACAAACTGGCGGCCACACCGTAAATAAAATGCAAACGAGTATGCACAAATGAACGTACATTAGTGAAGACGCGAAATATACGAGAATAAGAAATGAGGGGCGAAGGAATTCGGAGACAAATAGAGAACTACAGAAGACGATTTCACGGATTGGAATTGGCCAGAGGTTCTATTCTCTTTATTGGAGGGCTGGTTGTTTCCACATTCGTGTTCGTGCTAATAGAGTATTTCTCCTATCTGAGTATTGTTGCAAAAACACTCCTTTTCACACTATGGCTATTGTCGAACGGCGCTTTGCTCTTTTTGTATGTGCTAAGACCCATACTTGCGATGTGGATGGGTTATCGGGCGATAAGTGATCGAGAAATTGCCGTAAGGGTGGGGCAAGATAATGGAGCGGTGGAAGACAAACTGATCAATTATTTGGAGCTCGAATCGAGTAGGGTTGTTTCTCCTGACTACTTGAAAACGTTATTGGAACAGAAGAATGCGGAGTTGAAGCAAGAAAATCTGCTTCAATCACTCGACTTTCGAATACTGAAGAGAGTGACCATATTCACATCCATCCCATTGAGCATGGTATTGATTACCGCCGCGTTCAACGGTGGTTTAGTCACCGAGGGGTCGGAAAGATTCTTCGATTACCAGACCGCCTACCAGCCTAAAGCACCTTTTGAATTTGTTTCAGATCAGGGCTGGTTGGTGAGGCAAGGAGAGCCTTTACAAATTGATTTGTCCTTTTCAGGCGATAAGTTGCCAAGCGATGCATTTATTTGGATTGATGATGAAAAGCTGCCCATGCAACGCAATGCCTCGGGGGCATTTCATTGGAAGATTACCAGATTGTCTAAAGCGGCTAACATACAATTTGAAGCGATGGGATTCCGCAGTGGTAACTATAAAGCTGATGTGCTAGCTGTTCCAGCGTTGAACTCCTTCGTTATGGATGTGATGCCCCCTGCCTACACAGGAATCGCTCCTTTTAGAACTGAAGGTGCAGGTGATGGAATTGTCCCAGAGGGCAGCAAGGTGAGTTGGTCGACGGGATGGGAGAACGTTGATTCTGTCATTATTGATGATACGGAGGGATATACAATAGCAACGAAAGCTGCTTCGAGCTGGTTGGCCGACGAAGTGGTTCGCAAAAACAAACAATACAGAATTGAAGGGCGAAACCTCAATGGAACTGTTTTTCGAACCGGAGAGTACTCCATCGATATTATACCAGATAGGCATCCTGTTATTCAGGGAGACTGGAGATTAGACTCGGTGACAGGCACGGTGTATGCCTCTGGACAGGTAAGTGATGATTATGGAATTCGTTCAATACAACTCAACGTTTACAAGGAAGAGGGGTTACGCGCTCGGCAAGTCATAACCCGCGATGCCAACTCATGGAGCACCGTTTTTGAACCCCTAGAAGGAGATATTTCCTTTGAAGTAGAAGTGCGTGATAACGATGGAATCAATGGGTCAAAATCGAGCCGATTTGGTCCTTTCAAATTGGTTGTGCCAAGCGCTTCAGACCGAGCAGAAGCTTTAAGCGAAAGAGACCGTGATCGCGTAGAGGATATTCGAGAGTTCAGAGAGAAGCAGGAGGAGAGTAAACAGCTCCGAGAAACTCTTGAACAACGACTTGTTGAGGGAGCAAATGAGTGGCGGCAGAATCAAATGAAACGCCAGCTACAGGAGCAGCAGCAGGAGTTAATGGAACGTTGGAATGAGATGGTAGAGTCGCTGAAGCAACAGAATGAGGAGAGGATAGTGAATGATCCCGAGAACTCGGAGAATGCTGAGAAAAGAGAAGAGCTCGAGCGCCTCTTGGAAGAGATGGATACCGATAAACTCGAAGAGCTTATCAAGGAGATGGAGGAAGACGGCGAGGATATGAATGAAGACAACCTTCGGGATTGGATGAAGCGCGTCCAGTATGAAAACGAACGCATGCAGATGGACGCAGAGCGGATGGAAGAGCTCATGAAACGTCTGAATTTCGAGCAGAACGTAGATCAAGCACTACAAGAGCTGGAACAGATGCAGCAGGAACAGCAAGATTTAAGCGAGCGGTCTGACGATACTCAGTCCGAGCAAGAAGAGTTAAATGAGAGGTTTGAGGATTGGATGAATAACCTTGACGCCTTAGAGCAAGAAAATCAAGAACTCAAGAGTCCAATGTCTTTCGATTCACCTAAAGAACAAGGTGAAGAAACGAGTGAATCCATGCAGGAGAGCTCAGATGAGCTGCAGGAAGGGGACCCTTCTGGAGCCAATGAACAGCAAGAGCGGTCGAGCGAAAGCATGCAAAAGATGATGGAGCAAATGAGTAGTTCTGTAATGAGCATGCAGATGGAGATGCACGTGGAGAACCTGGCGAATTTGAGAAGGATATTGACAAACCTGGTTCATTTGAGCGTAGATCAGGAAGCGCTCTTGAGCAATGATATGGGCGAGCAGCCAAGCGACCCGGTGGTGGTGGATTGGATGAAGAGGCAACAAGATCTGCGCAAGGCTTACGAAATAGTAGAGGATAGTTTAAGCACGCTCATCGAGCGTGTTCCGCAGGTAGAGGCAACTGTAACGGAGTGGATGATTATGGTGAAGCAGAACATGGAGCGCTCCAATGCTACCATGAGTGAGCGCCAGATGCCACAGGCAAATTCTTCGATGAGAGAGAGCATGCTAGCACTGAACGAATTGGCGCTGATGATGGATGTTACTATGGATCAGATTCAGCAACAGATGAGCGGAATGATGCAAGGTGATCAAACGTGTCAGAATCCTGGAGGATCCAAGCCCTCAATGAGCAATATGCGTAAGATGCAACAACAGCTAAGTCAGCAAATGCAACAGATGGGTCAACAACCAGGCTCCGGAGAAGGTGAGGGCCAAAGTGAAGGTGAGAGTGAGGGTGAAAGTGAAGGAAAGAACGGGCAGAGTGGTGAAGGCGGGCAGGGTTCTGATGGAGGGATGAGCAGAGAAATTGTAGAGATGATGTCGCGACAGAACGAGATACGAGAAATGCTAAAGGGATCTGCAGGAGAGAATGGTAATGGGGATTTGGAGGAGCTGCTCAAGGAGAATGAAAGAGATTTGGCGAATCGGAATTTTGACTCCGATTTTTGGGAGCGTCAGCGTGAAATAGAGGTGAAGATGTTGGAGCTGGAAGAGGCTGAGCGTTTGCAAGAACAGGATGATCAACGAGAATCTCAAACGGGTGATCGGTACCAAGAATTGAGAGAGCAATACCAAGAGGAGTTTTTGAGGAAGGCCAGAGAGCGCAGAGAGGAGATTAGATACGAAACCCCACTTCTAACACCGTACTATCGGGAACGCACTTCTCCCTACCTTCGTAGGCTATGAAACGCGTCTATTTGCACAATCTTCCCGATGAATGGTCGGACTTGACCCACTACATCGATCCCTGGCTTTCGGCCATGCTTGAGGATTTCGGTTTATTAATCCGCCGGCTGAATTATTCATTTGTTTCTGATGAAATAATGCTTGCTGAGAACCGGAGGCTGCTGAACCATGATTATTATACGGATATCATTACCTATGGAGAGGTGATAGATGGGAAAGTATCAGGAGATTTTATATTGAGTGTTGACCGTATTCGCGACAACGGTAAACAACTGAATAACAATAACATAGAAGAGCGCGATCGGGTAGTAGTCCATGGATTATTGCATTTATGTGGGTATAATGACGCTACTGAAGAGGAGAAGTTGATTATGAGGCAGTTAGAAGATAAATATCTAGCTTTGCGCCCTTAAAAGTTTCACGTGGAACGCTATGATGACGAGAGACGAATATGATGTGATAGTTGTAGGTGGTGGTCATGCCGGTAATGAGGCGGCCGCAGCTGCTGCTAATATGGGTAGTAGGACCTTGTTGGTGACCATGAATCTTCAAACCATTGGCCAGATGTCGTGTAACCCAGCTATGGGCGGCGTGGCAAAAGGTCAGATCATACGTGAGATTGATGCGATGGGTGGCTTGAGTGGTATCATCACGGATAAGACGGCCATACAGTTTCGCATGTTGAATAGAAGTAAAGGTCCAGCGATGTGGAGCCCACGCGTTCAAAGTGATAGATGGCGCTTTGCTGAAGAATGGCGATTGGCGTTAGAGCGAATCCCAACGCTTGATTTCTTTCAAGACATGGTCACTAGCCTCTGGATGGATAATGGTCAGCTAGTTGGAGTAAGGACAGGAATGGGGGTGGAGATTCGAGGCAAGGCGGTGATCTTGACGAACGGCACCTTCTTAAATGGTTTGATACATATAGGCGAGAAGAACTTTGGTGGTGGTCGAGCCGGTGAACGCTCGGCTAAGGGTATTACTGAGCAACTTGTGGATATGGGGTTTGAGTCAGGGCGAATGAAGACTGGAACCCCGCCTAGAGTGGATGGAAGGTCTCTGGACTTTTCTAAGTTTGAGGAGCAGAAGGGCGACGAGGTACCAGGTCACTTTTCATATCTTAAACAGTATCCAATGACCGAGCAGAGGAGTTGTTGGATTGCTTATACCAGCCCTGAAGTTCATGTCACATTGAAGAGCGGATTTGACCGAAGTCCGATGTTTAATGGTGCCATAGAAAGTAAAGGGCCACGTTATTGTCCGAGTATCGAGGATAAGATTCATCGATTCGCGGATAAGGATCGTCATCAGCTCTTTGTCGAGCCGGAGAATTGGGATTCGGTTGAATATTATATCAATGGATTTAGTACTTCCCTGCCAGAGGAAGTGCAGGTGGAGGCGCTGAGAAAGGTTCCAGGATTTGAGGATGTTCGTTTCTTTCGTCCGGGTTATGCGATTGAGTATGACTATTTCCCACCAACACAACTCAAGCACACACTTGAAACGAAGTTGGTTGAGAACCTGTTCTTCGCTGGACAGATTAACGGCACAACGGGATACGAAGAAGCGGCTAGCCAAGGCTTGATGGCTGGTATGAATGCCCATCGAAAATTAAATGGTGAAGGAGAGGTTGTTCTCGACAGGAGTCAGGCATATATTGGTGTGCTTATCGATGACTTGATCACCAAGGGCACAGAGGAGCCTTATCGCATGTTTACCTCAAGGGCAGAGTTTAGATTGTTGTTGCGACAAGACAATGCTGACTTGCGATTGACAAAGCTCTCTCATGCCTGGGGGCTTGCGAGTGATGAGCGTTTGAATCGGGTTGTGGAGAAAGAAAGTGGCATTCAGCAGTTGAAAGAATGGCTAGCTGACCTCAGCATTGAACCGGCAGATATAAATCCAGTTTTAGAGAAATTGAATTCTGCACCTGCGCGTCAGAAGAATAAACTGATCACATTTATTGGTCGGCCGGAAATACACCTAATGGACCTTCTTTCTATAGATTCAATACAAGAGCAATTGAAAGTTGCAGATTTGGACCCTGACGTAATTGAGCAAGTTGAAATCGACTTGAAGTATGAAGGATATATCCGAAAGGAGCAAGAGAATGTAAACAAGATGCAACGCCTAGAGAACATTCGTATTCCTCAAGAATTCAACTATTCAGATATTACGAGCTTGAGCATGGAGGCGCGCACAAAATTGTCCGATATTCGCCCAGCAACTGTTTCCCAAGCCTCACGTATTAGTGGTGTTTCGCCTGCAGATATTAGTGTTTTGTTGGTGCATATGGGAAGATAAATACACATCGTTTCACGTGGAACAACAGGTAACTATTGATCAATGTCCCGTTTGTGAGGGCACGTCTTTTTCAGATCACAGTGTGGTAAATGACCACATGGTAAGTCAAGAGAATTTCACCATTGTGAAATGTGATTCGTGTGGTTTCTTGGCTACATCGCCGCGACCTGCGGATGCTGAATTGGGTAAGTATTACGAAAGCGAGGACTATATTTCGCATAGCAACACAAAGAAAAGTTTATTCAGCAAGGCTTATCAGATTGTTCGAAATAAAGCCGTGGGCGATAAGAGGAAATGGGTTGAGCAGTATGCGCAGAAAGGTAAACTTCTAGACATGGGTTGCGGAACCGCCCACTTCTTGAATGAGTGTAAATCGAAAGGGTGGACCATTTCAGGAGTTGAGCCAAGTGAAGTTGCACGCGCTAATGCGAAAACGGAACATGGAATAGAACCGTTTGCCTCGCTGGATGATTTGAAAGAAGGGGGCTTCAACGCTATAACAATGTGGCACGTTCTGGAACACCTTCCAAACCTGAATTATCACTTTAAGAAGTTTAATGACCTCCTTGCTTCTGAAGGATACTTGTTCATTGCTGTGCCTAACTATGAGAGTAAGGATGCTCGTCATTATGGAGTCCATTGGGCAGCATGGGATGTACCCATTCACCTATGGCATTTTTCAAAAGAGTCGATGAAAGCGCTAGCCTTGAAAAACGGATTTGAACTTTGCGAAGTGAAAAACATGCCGTTTGATTCGTTCTACGTTTCTCTGCTGTCTGAGAAATACAAGTCCGGAACGATGCGTCCACTTCAGGCATTTCTGACCGGATTATCCTCAAACATGGCTGGTAGAAGCGAAAAGAACATGAGCAGCTTGGTTTATGTCCTGAAAAAGACGGTTTAGAGCCGTTTTAAGCGACTTTAAGCCCCCTGCGGCACGACGCCCCAGCAAGACAAGAAGTTGTCGCAAACAGCCCGTTTTTAAAGACCTGAATGTCAAGCCTTTACATTTAATGCGCGAGCGATCTGAAAGGAAAGGTCCAATAGAACCACTTTTGGATTCAAGTTTCGTTCAATTTCATAAATAGCCAGATTGATGTATTGGCTGATTTCTGAAATGTTCAAGTTGTGAACGAACGGAGAGAATTTTTCGAATTGGAAGTTGATGCCGCTGATCTCAAATGGATTGTTCTGGTGAGCCTGGTAGTTATGGGTGAGTGCTTGTTCAAATCCGTCAAGGGCAAAATGCAGAAAACTCTTCAGCCGTTCTCTACCCAAAGTAGCCGTGCTCTCCGACCATTCGATCATTCCCTGTACCTTTAATTGAAAGCTCACACGCACCCAGTTCACAAATCGTTCTGCATCATCTTGCAGCCATTGTGGGTTTTGTAGAACGTGTAAAGCTTGACCTGGTTGTCCCTGTGCAATGGACGCAACTAGTGTATTTGAAACCCCAGTGTTATTGTGCTTATCGACGAATTCAGACAACTCCGCAGTTTGAATTGGAGGTACATTCACCGTTTGACATCGAGATCGAATCGTGCCAAGCACGCTGTCTTCATGATGCGTGACAAGAATAATCAACGTCTTTGGTTCTGGCTCTTCTATCAGCTTTAGTAGCTTATTCGCCGCCGCCGTGTGCAGCTTCTCAGGCATCCATAAAATTAGCACCTTTAATCCACCACTGTAGCTCTTCAATTGAAGCTTTTCAGCAATCTTACTTGACTGTAAAACAGATAGTTGAGCTTGTTTGTTTTCAACACCAATGGCAGCAAGCCATTCGATATAAAGAAGGTAAGGGTTGGAAATCAGGTTGTTACGCCAAGGAGACAAGAAGTCGTCGCTGGTTGGTTTATCGCTGGAGTCCTTGGTCTTAGCCACTGGAAAGGCGAAGTGCAAGTCAGGGTGCTGCAATTGATTGTACTGCTTGCAAGATGGACACCCCCCGCAAGAATCATCCGCGGGGTTTTCACACTGCGCATATTGAGCATAAGCAACAGCCAACGCAAGGGCCGCTGAGCCTTCTGCTCCGGCAAACATTTGGGCGTGTGGAACCTTACCCGCTTTTATGTTTTGTTGGAGTCGCTGCTTGAGTTGATGAAGGCCAGGAATGTCCGAAAAGTGCATGAGACGAAGGTAAAAATCTTTCGGTTGTTGTTCCTGTCAACAAGGGTGTTACTTTTGTGGAAATCCAAGAAGCAGCTATGAAAACAATCGATGACTTTTCATTTGCCGGGCAACGAGTTTTAATCCGGGTAGATTTCAATGTTCCCTTAAACTCCAACGGTGAAATTACAGATGATACGCGTATTCAAGCCACATTGCCAACCGTACGGAAGGTACTAGCAGATGGAGGGTCCATCGTACTGATGTCACATTTAGGTCGCCCAAAGGGAGAGGTTAAACCAGAGTTTTCTCTACGTCCAGTGCAGGCGCATCTATCATCGTTGCTGAACCAAGAGGTTCAATTTGCCAACGATTGCGTATCGGAGAAAGCCTTTGAATTATCAGCCAATCTGCAATCAGGCGAAGTGCTTTTATTGGAGAACCTAAGATATTACTCTGGCGAAGAGAAAGGAGATGAGTCATTTGCTCAACAGCTTGCCAAACATGGCGACTTTTATGTAAATGACGCCTTTGGAACGGCACATCGCGCACATGCTAGCACGGCCGTGATTGCTAAGTTTTTTGAAGGAAAGAAGGCTTTTGGCTATGTGATGGGAAGTGAGATTGTGAATGTGGACAAGGTTTTGCATTCCGACAAAAAGCCCGTAGCGGCTATTGTGGGAGGCGCTAAAGTGAGCAGCAAAATTGACATCATCACACACTTGATGGATCGCGTTGACCACTTGATCATTGGCGGAGGAATGGCCTATACCTTCCTCAAAGCTCAAGGTGCTCAAGTAGGAAATTCACTTGTGGAAGACGATAAACTTGATCTGGCGAACTCCATTTTAGCCAAGGCCGAAGAAAAGAATGTGGTCATACACTTGCCTGTTGACTCCCTAAACGCCGACAACTTTGCGGCAGACGCTAATAACCAAATCAGTGGCGCAATGGATATCCAAGCGGGCTGGATGGGTTTGGATATCGGGCCAAAAACGATTGAGAATTACGCCAAAGTGATTCAAGCATCCCAAACCATTTTGTGGAATGGACCATTAGGAGTTTTTGAATTCGACGCCTTCAGTGCCGGGACAAAGGAAGTCGGTAAAGCCATTGCTGCAGCTACTTCAAATGGAGCCTTCTCGCTTGTTGGGGGGGGCGATTCCGTAGCAGCCGTTAAGCAATTCAATCTAGCAAATTCTGTGAGCTATGTGAGCACAGGAGGAGGGGCGATGCTTGAATACCTCGAGGGCAAAACCTTACCTGGGATCCAGGCGATCTTGGATTGATTCGAGGTCAAGCTCAGTTTCCGATTCGGGAACGTATTCCCATAAGAGATCACTGAACTCACCGTAAGCATTGTACATCGTGCTTTCGGTGAGTTTTTGCTTTTCTACCAACACCACCGACTCATTGATTTGATTGAAGAACGCGAGAATGATACTCGTGAAAACGGCGTATTTCAACGCTGCAAAAAGACCACCCAGCACTCGATTGAGCATTCCCAACCCAGCGGCAGAGGTGCCTTTAGTCAACAATTTTGCGAGCAACATCACGGCTAAAAATCCGCCAATAAAAAGCAGCACAAAAGCCACGATATTGGAGGATTGATTGCTCAGCTCGAATTCACTTTGTAATGCTGCAACTACATCTTCCTTGAAGAGATAGCCCAGAATGAGCCCAACTCCAATACCCACTATTCCGGCGAGTTCTTGAATTAACCCTGACCAAAGTCCGCGGACAAAGCCAAATAGAACCGGAATTAGAAGAACAATGTCAACAGTGTTCATAGCTTTGTAGGATAATGAGGATAAGCTCTCGCCATGGATGGAATGAAGGAAAAATGGGATAAAACCGTACAAATTGTGTCGGATCGATTCGCTCCAGGCGATGAACTAGACATTGATGGAATCATCTTTTTGATTGGTATACAGGAATTAGGTCAAGGCTACCGCAAGTTTAAGAAAGACGAGAAACTTAACGTAATGCACATTGCAATTTGTAGGCTTTTGGAACCTTATGGGTATTATGAGTTTGAGGCATTTGATGAAGATGGCTGGCCTCATTATCGAAAAATAGAAAACCTACCTCATTTGAAACCAGGACATCAAACCCGGTTAATGAAAGAGGCCATCATTCAATATTTTGAAGAATCAGGACTGCTGACTTAGTTACTGACAACCCGGATCTTCGGGGTCGTACGCTTCCACAACCACAGTGGTATAAACCCGCTGGTCAGGCTCAAGTTTGAGGAAACCACACCCTAAAGCTACTGGAGGGTTGCCGCCTTTTGTTGCTTGAATTTGTACTACGATTTCGCCACCCGTGTGTTCCAGTTCAACCTTACCATTCGTTCCAGTCACACCTTCATACTCAATATCTGTATTCGGTAGCGGAACGTAGGCTCGCACATTTGCATTTTGAACGCGAGTTCCATCTTCACCTACAACGGTGATGGTAAAAGGATACGTGGGGTCATCAATTTCACAGCCTGAGAGCACTATGAAACCAGCGATGACGAAAAGAGAAAGTGTAAGCTTGCGCATTATTCGAGTTTTAAGGACATCCGTTTCCCGGTGATCCAAACGGATACAAGGTAACGTCTTTTTCATTGTCTTCTCCAGGAATGATTCTGATAGCGTCACAGGTTCGGAACCCACCCTTAGTAATTACCACATCTACAAAAATGTCGTAATCCCATTTAACCGTGGCGCTTCCGTCTATTTGCGTGTATTTGAATACTTCCAATCCATTGGGAACATCAACCGGCGACTTAAAATGAACGAGTGCATTTTGGACCGGGCGCCCATCTTCAGTGTATAAAAAGATGGTAGCGGTACCCGACGAATCTTCTGCAACGGCTCTGTTACAACTGGTTAAACCAAGTGCAAAACCCGCGGCGAGTATGAGAAGAAGGTTTTTCATCATCGTGAAATTCAGTAATATTGCGCCTTCAGACGCAGCACAAATATAACAAGCACGCTCTATACCACCATCATGCAAAAAGACATCGCCAAATATCTCAAAGCCGTCGAGGCGTTTCGCCCAACGAACGCGGAGGAATTAGAAGCTTTCCGCCTGCGCTTTTTAGGGAAAAAAGGTATACTGAATGATCTTTTTGCGGCCTTTAAATCCGTTCCAAATGAAGAGAAAAAGGATTTTGGGCGTGTGGTAAATCAACTTAAGAACGCTGCAGAACAAGCTGTATTGCGCTTCAAGGAAGAACTTGAAGATCAAAAGCCTCTACACACGGAGAACGACCTTACACGTCCAGGGGAATTGATCCATACCGGATCAGAGCACCCGATAACCACTGTGAGAAATGAGATTGTCGACATATTTAAGAGAGTCGGTTTTTCGGTGAGCGAAGGCCCTGAAATTGAGGATGATTGGCACAATTTCTCTGCATTGAATTTCCCAGAAGAACACCCTGCAAGAGATATGCAGGATACATTCTTCGTACACACGGATCCCGATTGGGCCCTGCGCACCCATACTTCTTCGGTTCAAGTGCGTGAGATGGAAAAAGCCGAGCCACCCATTCGCATTATTGCTCCAGGACGTGTTTTCCGCAATGAAGCTATTTCCGCGAGATCTCATTGCATATTCCACCAGGTGGAAGGACTGTACATCGACAAGAATGTCTCTTTTGCGGATCTCAAGCAAACACTTCTGTACTTCGCACGAGAGTTTTTTGGAGCCGACACAAAAATCCGTCTCAGACCTTCTTATTTTCCATTTACGGAACCCAGTGCAGAAATGGATATTTGGTGGGGTTTGGAAAACGAAACCGATTATCGCATGACAAAGGGCACAGGTTGGTTGGAGGTTATGGGTTGCGGAATGGTAGATCCTGCAGTGCTGGAATCTTCAAATATCGACCCTACAGTTTATAGTGGTTACGCTTTCGGTATGGGCATCGAAAGAATCACCATGCAACGCTATCAAATTCCTGATATTCGTATGCTTTTCGAGAACGATATACGCTTTCTCAATCAGTTTAAGGGAGTGCTTTGATAAAAGGCATTCCAAGGGCATAAAGAAGGACGACACATTGTCGTCCTTTTCTTTTTTCAACGCACCTGTTGAGATACGTGAAAACCGCATTCAGCAGAATTCATTGCGAAGCCGGAATGGATTATAGTATTGAAAATCAGCCACTAGGAGATACCGGAAAACGGCACTTAGCAGAATTTAGAGAATAGCCTCTATTGCCCGAGCGAGCCGCCAATCTTTATCCGTAACTGTGTTTCCAGCGTCATGTGTAGTGGTTTCGACTTCCACTTTTGCATAGGAAATCATGATATTTGGATGATGATTTTGCTGTTCCGCAAGCTCGGCAACGGCATTCGCGAATGCCATCCCTTCAAGGTAGGAATCGAATTGAACTATTGCTTTAAGTGAGCCGTCTTTCTCTGCAAATTTGATGTCGCTCATTTTAGTCCATTTCGGCCACCTTCAACATGTTGGTTGTACCACGTTCTTGAATAGGCATCGATGCTATTTTCACCATGAGCTCTCCTTTCTTCATCAGCTTCTTATTGCGAATGATCTCTTTCACTTCATGGAAAGTATTGTCGGTAGACTCCATCTTGTCGTAAAAGAAACCGCGAACACCCCAAATTAAGCTCACTGTATTTAGAATGGATCGGTTGGCTGTGAACACAAAGATATTGGACTTAGGGCGGTGTGAGCTAATCTTGAACCCAGTATAACCGCTAAAGGTCATGGTAAGAATACCTGAAGCGCTCATAGTGTCGGCCACTTTGGATGCGTGATAGCAAATGCTATCCGTAATGAAGCGCTCGTTACGCTCTACAGGTGGATGCTCGGGAGCGGTGATTTGGGCCGTTTCTTCAACATGTGAAATAATTCGACTCATGGCTTCAACAACGCCCACAGGGTGCTTTCCTACGGAGGTTTCTCCGCTTAGCATAACCGCATCAGCACCGTCAAGTACCGAATTCGCCACATCATTTACCTCCGCACGTGTTGGCGACATATTGTCGATCATGCTCTCCATCATCTGAGTGGCAATAATAACAGGCTTGCTAGCAATGAGCGCTTTCTCTACAATCATCTTTTGAATCAAAGGGACACTCTGCATTGGAACTTCAACTCCCAAATCGCCACGAGCCACCATAACACCGTCGGTTTCTTCTAGAATGCGGTCGATGTCCATCACGGCCTCGGGCTTCTCGATTTTGGAAATCACAAAGGCCGTTTTCTTCGCCTTTTGTATTAGTCTCTTTAGCTCTACTACGTCTTCTGCATTTCGAACAAAGCTCAAGCCTATCCACTCCACTTCCTCTTCAAGAGCTACTTCAAGGTCAGCAAGGTCTTTCTCTGTAAGACAAGGCAATGAAATTTTAGTGTTTGGCAAGTTGACGCCTTTTTTACTCTTCAACGGGCCTCCCTGAACCACTTCCGCTACCACTTCGTTGTCGCCATTTGTCGACTTAACAGTCATAGCTAATTTCCCGTCGTCGAGGAGAATACGCTCTCCGACTTGAACGTCTTGTGGAAAACGTTCATACGTCATGTATACTCTTTTGGCGGTCCCTGGAGTAGGTGTGGTTGTGAAGGTTACTTCATCTCCAATATTGACAACGGCACCCTCTTCGACATCACCAACGCGCAATTTTGGCCCCTGAAGGTCTGCGAGCGTAGCAATGTTATAGTCGAACTCTTCATTGATTTCTCGAATTAGGCGAATCGTATTGCGATGTGTTTCATGATCTCCATGTGAGAAATTGATACGGAACACGTTTACACCTGCCTGTATCATGGCAATCATGGTTTGCTTGTTAGCTGAGGCGGGGCCTAGCGTAGCAACAATTTTAGCTTTATTCATATGTGTGGTTTTCAATGTTTAATACCAGCGCTAATAGCGCTGATTTATGTGGCTGATAAGGTATAGCTAATAGCACACCGTGTATCGCTTTTAGTTCTTTAGTTATCTCGTCAATGGACATTCGCATTGGCTCTCCAGTAAGGCTCAAGATGAAGTCCACCTTTTCGCTTCCAGGAAGTATGGTTCGCTGCCTCACGTCGTTGAACAATGCCGATTGAGTCTTTTGAGAGTGGCCCTTGTTGCCAATCAAACTCCAGTCAATGTCCTCTTCCTGATCTTCATATTGGTAAGCTACATGCTCATAAATCGTGTCTTTTAGCCTTGTTACATGGTCTTCGAGCGTTCGGCTTAGGTTAATCGGTAGGGCAGCGTTCATGCGATAAACCAACCTATGATCGGGTAGCGAGGTGGTAATAGCCCAATGAACGGCATTTTCTTCTGTGCCGAAGTCGTCATCGTGAAGAGTGAAGACTTTTGGTGTTTTCATTCTGTGATTACCCCTAGCTGGTGACAGGCCTGTTCAGCGGCTTTTTCTTCTGCTCTTTTTTTACTTGTTCCAACGCCTTCTGCAACGCGCTGATCATCAACAAATAAACCCACCCTAAAGGTAAGGCTATGGTTTTTACCCCAACGCTTTTCTAATTTAAACTCGTGGTTAAGTCTTTTGCGTTGCACGTATTCAATGAATGTGCTTTTAAAGCTGACCACCTGATTCTCGAGATCTTCAAAAGTCTTGTGATTCTGAATCACTCTGCTTCGAATAAAGGACTCAGCTGCAGCTTGTCCAGCATCGAGATAAACGGCACCGATGAGGGCTTCCAGGACATCTCCTAGAAGAGACTTTGCTTTTTTGTTGTGATCGAGTCGACTAACCACCAGCGTTTCCAATCCCATTTCACTGGCAACTTGGTTGAGGTTCTTTCGACTTACCATTTTGGCTCGCATACTCGTCAAGAACCCTTCATTCTGAGAGGGATACTGATGATACAGCTCATGAGCTACAAAGGCTCCAAGAATGGCATCGCCTAAAAACTCTAATCGTTCGTTGTTCGACCAGCCTGATTCGGCGGAGCGCTTCGATGCTGAACTATGCCGAACGGCAAGTTTGTACAACGACAAATCCTTGGGTTCAAATCCAATAAGATGTGCAATGCGATGGTGAAAATCGTCTTTTTGCTTCTGACGCTTTCGTTTTGAACGTTGTTTAAGGCCGTTCAACCACCCTGAAAGGAAGGGAATATTAGCCTTCGAATTTCTTAAAGATGACGGATGCGTTGTGTCCTCCAAATCCAAAAGTATTGCTCAATGCCGCACGAACTTCTCTCTTCTGAGCCTTTTCAAAAGTGAAGTTCAAATCATTGTCAAGTTCAGGATCGTCTGTAAAGTGGTTGATGGTAGGCGGAACCACACCATCGCGTACCGATAGAATCGAGGCAATTGCCTCAACGGCACCAGCAGCACCCAGCAGGTGGCCTGTCATTGACTTCGTAGAACTAATGTTCAGGTTGTAGGCATGAGCACCAAACACTTCCTTTATGGCCTTCGTTTCGGCAATATCACCCAACGGGGTAGAAGTACCGTGAACGTTTACATAGTCCAGATTCTCAGCACTCATGTTCGCATCGTCAAGCGCATTGCGCATAACGTTAATGGCGCCTAGGCCTTCTGGATGTGGAGCTGTGAGGTGGTGCGCATCTGCAGAAAGACCGCCACCGGCGAACTCTGCATATATCTTTGCGCCGCGCTTCACAGCGTGTTCGTACTCTTCAAGAACGATAGCCGCTCCACCTTCACCCATCACAAAACCGTCGCGATCTTTATCGAACGGTCGTGAAGCCGTTGCCGGATCGTCGTTGCGGGTGGATAGAGCGTGCATGGCATTGAATCCGCCGATACCTGCCTTGGTAACAGCTGCTTCAGAGCCACCGGCTACAATTACATCCGCCTTTCCTAGACGAATGTATGTGTAGGCGTCAATTAACGCGTTGGTAGCTGAGGCACAAGCAGAAACCGTAGTAAAGTTTGGTCCCCTTAAATTGTACTTCATCGAAATATGACCACCCGTAATGTCGGCAATCATCTTTGGAATGAAGAAAGGGTTGAAACGCGGTGTTCCATCGCCATTGGCGTAATTGATGGATTCATTGAGGAAGGTGTCTAAACCGCCTATTCCCGAACCCCAAATTACCCCTGCTCGGTCTTTGTCTACGTCACTTTCCTCAAGTCGGGCATCGGCGATTGCCTCGTCGGCAACCACCAGCCCAAAATGAGAAAATCGGTCCATCTTCCGGGCTTCTTTGCGGTCGATGAAGTCTTTTTCATCGAAATTCTTCACCTCACAAGCAAAACGAGTCTTGAACTTTTCAGCATCAAACAATGTAATTGGAGCCGCACCGGGCGTTCCAGCTACTAGATTCTTCCAAAATTCTTCTGCGGTATTACCGATAGGTGTCAACGCGCCTAACCCAGTAACGACTACTCGTTTAAGCTCCATGGGGTAAGAAGATTTACGATTTTGCCTCTTCGATGTAAGCGACAGCTTGACCTACCGTTGCAATGTTTTCAGCCTGATCATCAGGGATTTGAATGTCGAATTCTTTTTCGAATTCCATAATCAATTCCACTGTGTCAAGTGAATCGGCACCGAGGTCGTTAGTGAAGGAAGCTTCTGTTGTTACTTCGTTCTCGTCGACGCCCAACTTGTCTACGATAATTGCTTTAACTCTTGCTGCAATGTCTGACATGGTTGTGAGAGTTTAGGATTTATTCAGCCTGCAAAGAAAGGATAAAATACTTATCGAGCCAATATACCAACCGGCAAAGCTATCTTTGAGACCCATTTACTCGTTACAATATGACACGTAAGATAGTCATTTTCGCTTCAGGTTCGGGCTCTAATGCGGAACGGATTGTAGAACATTTTGCTGCCAATAGCTCGGTTGAGGTGGTTTCTTTTTTCAGCAATAATCCGAAAGCCGGAATCATCGAAAGAGGCGATCGACTTGGGATTCCCACAGTTGTTTTCGGAACAGAACAGGTGAAAAACGGTGAAGTACTCCAACATCTAAGTACTATCCAACCTGACATAATTGTCCTCGCTGGATACCTCAAGTTGATCCCAAGAGAATGGATCGAAGCCTTCCCGAATAAAATTATCAATATTCACCCTGCATTGCTTCCTAATTATGGGGGAAAAGGCATGTACGGCATGAACGTGCACAAGGCTGTGGTGAATAACGGCGAGTCGAAATCGGGAATAACCATTCACTATGTTACCGAGCATTACGACGAAGGTGCATACATTCTTCAAAAATCGGTGAAAATTTCTTCCGATGAATCTGCAGAGGACGTACAACGTAAAGTCCAGGAGCTGGAACACCAATACCTTCCTCAGACCATTGAAGCGCTGCTAGGATGAGTGACGTTCAGATTTATACCGACGGGTCTTCTCGAGGAAACCCTGGTCCAGGGGGGTATGGAATTGTGTTGGTCTCAGGCCAACGGAAAAAGGAACTTTCAAGAGGTTTTAGGAAAACGACCAACAACCGAATGGAACTTTTGGCAGTAATTGTTGCCCTCGAGGCACTCAAGCGCCAAGGAATGGACGTGCTTGTGGTTTCCGATTCGAAATACGTGGTTGACGCCATTAGCAAAGGGTGGATCACCAATTGGCAAAGACGAGGTTGGACCAAGGTGAAAAACCCTGATTTGTGGAAAAGATTACTTCCATTACTGCGACAACAGAATGTGCAGTTTCAATGGGTAAAAGGGCATAACAACCATCCATTGAATGAAAGGTGTGACCGCCTGGCTTTTAACGCTGCTACAAATGACGCTGTTGCTATCGACCAAGGCTTCGAAAGCCAAGAAAAAGGCCTTTTCTAAAAAGATATGTAGTTGGTTGGGTTTACGGGAATCCCTTCATGCCAAAGCTCAAAGTGCAAGTGCGGACCCGTGCTTTGTTCTCCGGAGTTGCCAATAATAGCAATGGCTTCACCGGATTGAACTACATCTCCTTGTGATTTCAGTAGAGCTGAGTTGTGTTTGTATACCGAAATTAGATTGTCATTGTGCTGAACAATTACCACGTGGCCCGTTTCTACCGTCCATCCAGCAAAGAGGATGACACCCTCGAGACAGGCTTTTATCGGTGTGTTTTTAGGCGCAACCACATCCACGGCTTGGTGATCAATTCTCGGATCGTATTCACCACTGATAATTCCCTTGACTGGAGCGAAAAAGGTAAAGTTGGAAATATCATTCGATCCTGTTGGAAGGTTGAAGTCGTCTTCCTCATCAGCAAAAGCTCGCAAAGCGCTATCGGCTGGAGATATACCCTGCTCGAAAATTCCATCTGAAACGGTCACGTTGGTGTCGGCCACCACGGGCTCTGTAAGTGTATCGCCACTCAGTATGCGGCGAATATTTTCCACATAGTTGCTTTGCATACTTACCTGGTGCTCCAAGCTGTCTTTAGCAGAAGCCAAGCGAATGGCCTCTCTTTTTAGTTTGGTGCTGGCATACCCAGGAATATATTCACGAAGCGGAGTGTAGGCGATGAGGAGTGAAGTCAACGTGATGAGAACAAAGGCACTCAGAATGGCAAAGAGAACGACATTGAGGCGGCTCAACTTCAGCGAGAGCTTTTCCTCAAACGTGTCATCATTAAGCACAACTAGGCGATACTTATTTCTAAGCTTCTCTATCCTAGCTTTCTTTTTTTCGTCCTTATCCATTCCAATTTATTAGGCTCCAATGAAGCAAATATCGTAATCCCTTTCACCCAATCCGACGAAATCTACGAGGAAAGAGCCCATCTCTCCGAATAATTAAAATAATTTTGCGCTTTTGATGTTGTTCACACCGTGAAGCTTCGCTTAAATCACATATTAATCCGAACGGGAATTTTCGTTTTGCTCCTGGCCACGTTGTCATGTAGCAGGACGAAGGATAATTTTTTTAGCCGAACCTACCACCGGACTACTTCCAAGTTCAACATCTTGTTTAACGGGGAGCAATCCTATCAACAAGGATATAATACGCTCATTAATGGCCATGTTGACCGGTACGATGAGGTGTTGGCCATATACCCATACGGCACGGCTGAACAGGCCCAATCGGTTGTTCCACAGATGGATCGGGCGATTGAGAAATCTGTGAAGACCATCAGAGAGCACAGTATGCCTATCGGGGGTCAGCAAAAGAACCCGTACATCATTGATGCTTATTTACTTTTGGCCAAGGCGAACTTCATGAAGCAAGATTACTTCAAGGCATTGGAGGGCTTTATGTACGTCATTCAGCGATATCCGAAATCCGATCAGGTCCTAGAGGCACGCATGTGGGCGGGTAGAACGAATACGCGAATTGGTAATGAGTATGCGGCAAGAGCTCATTTCGACGAAGTGTACAATAATCGTGATTTGAGTAGTCGACTTGAACCCCATGTAATGGCCTCGATGGCCGAATTGGAGGTGTCAAAAGGAAATTGGCTCGAGGCTTCAGAATTGTTGAAAAAGGCGATTGAAGCCGGACCAAGCCGCACAGAACGCATTCGTTGGCAATACATTTTGGGCCAGATATACGAACAACAAGAACTGCGTTTTGAAGCGAGCGAGGTTTTTGCAAAAGTCGTGAAGGCACATCCATCAAATTATGAGATGTTCTTGAATGCTCAATTGCAGCGCGCATTGAACTTCGATGTGTACCAAGGGAACGTCATTGAGGTTTATGAGGATTTGGAGGGCTTAGTGGAGGATGAAAAGAACGAAGAATACCGTGATAGAATCCTCTACGTAAAGGCCTTGTTGGCCATTGAAGACCAAAATTATCCACTCGCTGAAGAAAGTCTAAGACGATCAGTTCGATATAGCACGGCCAATCAAGAGCAGAAAGGGCTATCGTACTTACTCTTGGCAGAGATCAATTTTGAATTCAAATCGTATGTGAAGTCGCAAGCGTACTACGATTCGAGTTACCAGACTTTGCCAAGGGAACATTTGCGATTTGCGGATGTAGAGCGCTTCAGAAGCAGTTTGAACGACCTGGTTAAGCAAATTCAGATCATTGAACTGAACGACAGCTTGATGCGCCTATCTAACATGAGCCCATCGAATCAAAGAAGGGTTTTTGAGGAATACATAGCGAATGTAAAGGAGCAAGAAGAGCGAGAGGCCGAGTTGGCAAGAAATCGTGAGCTGAATCGACAACTTGCCGCCGAATCACAAGCTTTTGGAGGAGGGCCACAAGCCGGACTTTCAGGCGGGACGTGGTATTTTTACAACGAAACAACGCGTTCACGAGGCATAAGCGAGTTCTCGCAAACCTGGGGTCGGCGCGAGTTAGCCGACAATTGGCGGCGTTCACTGAGCACCAATCCGATAGGAGGTGGCGGAGAGGAAGAAACCTTCGCCGAGAACGAAGGGGAAGAAGGCAGTGAAAATGCCGATTCAGGCCCAACAGGCGAATCCAGATACAATATTGACGCTTACCTGGCGCAAATCCCGAAAGATTCTGCTACGAAGGCCGGAATGCACAGTGAAAATCAAGATGCGTATATCCGAATGGCGGGCATTTATCGAGAGGAAATTCAGGATATCGAAGAGGCTATAAAAACGTACGAGACGCTGTTGAGAAGATATCCGGACGGAAAGTACTCCTCTATGTCGCTCTATGCACTTTATCTGCTTTTTGAAGAAAAGGGAGAGAGTCAAAAGGCCCAAGAAATTGCCACTCGCTTAAAGAACCAATATCCGTCTAGCCGTTTTGCGAATCAGCTCGACGGGACACTTCCCGAGGAGGAGAATGCCAATAAAGAGGCGCTGGCGGGCTATGAACGTTGTTATGATGCGTATGCCGCTAAGAATTATCGTTCGGCAAAGCAGGAGGCAGAATCCGGATTGCGTGAACACGGTAGCGGTCCGCTGGGCGCTAAATTCGATTTAATATATGCGTTGATATTGGCGAAAACGGAAGGCCCCGGAGCTTATGAGCAGCAGCTGAATCACGTGGTGGCAAATTATCAAGGCACACTGGAAGCAGAGCGAGCCAATGAGCTATTGTTGTATGTTGGAAATACGGGAGCGGCGTCGGAAATGCCTGAGTCACCTTACACGGTTGACCCTAAAACACCACACCGAGTGTTGATTGTTGTTCCTAACGGACAAGGCGATATGAATGCAATCCGCAACATCGTAAGTGATTACAACCAGAACTTTAATCGATTCCAAAACCTGCAGCAACAGAATATTTTCCTCGATCGCGAGAGGCAGCTCGTTGTGATTAGTGGGTTCATTGAACAGGCGGATGCAGTACAGTATGTGCAACGCATTCAGCAACATGCGCCTTTCTCTGGCGTGTTCAGTAACGAGATTATGCGGATATTTGCAATCAGCGACGCGAATTATCAAACCTTCTACCGAGAGAAGAATGTAGAGGTATATATGAATTTTTACGATCAAATAGTATCGAGATGATTACATCAGCAAAGAAATACCCAGAGCAAGCACAGGCGAGCAACCGTATCCTTTTGGGAACTGAGATTGAAGGCGACGTTCGGTCCAAAGGCGACATCCGAATTGACGGATTAGTAAAGGGAAATGTGAACGTGGCTGGCAAGTTGGTTATTGGCGAAAAGGGCAAAGTAGAAGGCGAAGTGGTTTGTGGCAACGCGAGCATCCAAGGCTTACTGAAAGGCAAGGCAGAAGTGAAAGAGCTTCTTCAGCTTTTGGAAACTGCAGTGGTGGAAGGCGATGTGACTACCGGAAAACTTTCGGTTGAACCAGGCGCGCAACTCAGTGGGACTTGCAACATGGGAGCAGTAGTTCGCGAAATTAAGCGTGAAACAGAAGACCTTGAAACAAGATCCCAAGAAACCGCTTAATCCCTATTTGCGATTTAGCAGCATGGGCATACAAATGGGTGTGACCATTGCTCTTTTTGTGTATGCCGGAGTGAAGTTGGACGAGCTCTGGAATATCAAACCTACCCTTACCGTTATCTTGAGTTTGTTGGGTGTTTTTGCCGGAATGTATATCGTGTTCAAGGAGGTGAAGAACATTAATAAAGACTCTTAACTCTACCTACCCGTGTTAAAAAAGGCAATCATTTACACCCTTGCAATGGCCATCTTCGGGGTGGCTTTTCATGGTTGGATCATTTCGTCAGAAAACGATATGACCTATACTTTTCTGTGGACCTATCTCTTGCTTTCGTTACTGACCACAGGGCTTTACCTGCTCATTGATAATATCAAGCGAAAAAGTCCGAACAAGGCGGGTCTGGCCTTTCTAGTTGGTAGCACCATCAAGATGCTTGTGGCTCTTAGCTTCATCATTCCATTTGTTTTGGGAGGCGGTCCAGAAGGGCGACTATTCGTTGTTCACTTCATCATTCCATACTTCGTATTTCTGATCGTGGAATTGTATTGGGTGTTTAAGCTTCTTCGAAGTCAGTAGGACCCATACCATTTGCTTGTACTTGTTGCCTAAGGCCTATGACCATCTCTGGTCATTTAGTGCGCTTGTATTTAAGTGCCGAACCAGAATCGAAGTGCCGGAATCTACAGGCTTGGAGTGGAGATGAGATGTCGAGGCACGGGCGCCCGGGGCTGGCTCCCGCTGCCCCAGTTACAAGTTCCATATTTCCTATCACCTACATCGGAAAGTAAACGTTTACATGCGCTTCAGAACTTTCTTTTGAATAGATCTTGGAAGCGTGTTTTGAGAAACGAGAAATGATTAATGTATTATCGAACTTCAGAGCGGGGTCGAGGGAACCGGCCCCGGGCATAAACCCCCAAGCCGCACAGCCATAATCCCAAAAGCAATTTTAAGAGTCGCCCAAAGCGGTACTGTGCCACCCTCTCATAAACGATCAAATAGGGAGAATTCCCTTGCCAGAATCTATCACCTGCATCTCGTTTCCAGCAAAGGCTCAGTCATTGAGTTATCAACACCAAAAAAATCATTGTTCATAACCTTTCTCTTCTGAGATTTATATCTACATTTGCACCGATTTTTGAGCGCCCCTACAAGGACATCATAGAGAGCATACAAGACATGCAACAAAAGTCTGTTTTACTGACACTTACACTTGCCTTTCTCGGTTGCGGGAACGCGAGTTTCGCAGAGGGTTCGCACGGCGAGCACGAAGCGACAACAGGAGAAGACACTGCCCACGCGGTGATGCACGCAGATCACCATGAAGTTGAAACTCATGGTCATGGCGAGGAGGCCTCTCACGAGGAGGAGGCTTTCAATGTAAATGAGATGATCATGCACCACATTGCAGATGCCCACTCGGTTCACTTCTACGACTACGTAGACGAGAGAGGAGAGGAGCACTCAGTGAGCCTTCCGCTTCCGGTAATTTTATGGACAGACAACGGTCTGGTCATGTTCATGTCCAGCGCATTTCATCACGATGAAACAGGTCACCACGTGGTTGAAGTTGGTGGTCAGCGTTTCATCAACGTACACGGCAAAATTTACCACGCTTCTGAAGAGGCAAATGCACACGGTGGTTTTTACGAAGAGCACGATGGTCATCCGACCAACGCAATGCCGCTTGACGTTTCCATTACGAAGAACGTGTTCTTCATGCTCGTTGTAGCATTGCTCATCATTCTCATTTTTGGATCAACGGCTCGGTTCTACAAGAAGAACGGCTCGGTTGCGCCTAAGGGAATCGCTTCTTTTATGGAGCCATTGATTGTGTTTGTTCGCGATGATATTGCCAAAGAGAACATCGGCGGTAAGCACTACGCTCGTTTTGTGCCGTTCTTATTGACCATCTTCTTCTTTATTTGGTTGAACAACTTGATTGGTTTGATTCCAATCTTGGGTTCACCGAACGTTACGGGTAACATTGCCGTAACCATGGTCCTCGCCGTTTTTGCATTTGTGGTGGTAAACATCAATGGCAACAAGCATTATTGGGGACACATTTTTTGGATGCCAGGCGTTCCTTATGCGGTTCGTCCGCTGCTCGCCATCGTAGAGTTTGTAGGTATCTTTACCAAGCCTTTTGCCTTGATGCTTCGTTTGTTTGCGAACATCACTGCAGGTCACATTCTCGTATTGAGTCTCGTGGGCTTGATCTTTATTTTGAATTCAGTTTGGGTTTCTGCCCTTTCCGTTCCATTGACGCTCTTCATTAGCGTTTTGGAATTGTTGGTAGCCGCCCTACAAGCATACATCTTCACCTTGCTTACCGCCTTGTTTATTGGTGCGGCAGTTGACGATGGACATCATTAAGAATTTCGTTGTTTATTCATTTTAAACCATTTCAATTATGGTAGGTAGTATTGCAGCAATCGGAGCCGGTCTCGCAGTTTTGGGAGTAGGTTTGGGTATCGGTCGTATCGGTGGCCAAGCTATGGACGCGATTGCACGTCAGCCTGAAGCTTCTGGTAAAATCCAGACTGCTATGATTATCGCAGCCGCTCTTATCGAGGGTGCTGGTCTATTCGGTATCGTAGTTGGTCTTTTGGGTCTTGGTGTATAATTCACCATTCAGAAGAATCAAGAAATAATCAAGGTCACGTAGCGGTTGGCTGCGGACCTTGATTTTCTAAAGCAACGACAAACGACTTTAAATAGAATTTAGATGGATTTAGTAACTCCTGGTATTGGTCTGATTTTCTGGACCTCCCTCGTATTCTTCATCTTGGTTTTTGTACTAGCCAAGTTCGCATGGAAGCCGATCCTCGGCGCGGTTAAGGAGCGTGAAGAGGCAATCGACAATGCATTGAAGAGCGCAGAGCAAGCGCGTGCCGATATGGAGAATCTCCAAGCGGACAACGAGAAGCTCTTGAAAGAAGCTCGTGAGGAGCGCGACATCATTTTGAAGGAGGCGCGCACTATGAAAGAGAATACGATCTCAGAAGCTAAAGATGCCGCTACTGCTGAAGCTGACAAGATTATCGCTTCTGCAAAAGAGCAAATCGAGCACGAGAAAATGGCAGCCATCACGGAATTGAAGAATCAAGTAGCTTCACTTTCGATTGAAATGGCGGAAAAAGTTCTTCGCGCAGAGTTGAAAGACCAGAAGGCCCAAACCGAAATGGTTGAGCGCATGGTTGATGACGTAAAATTGAATTAATCCGGAACGCATGAGCAACGCTAGAGCAGCACATCGTTACGCCAAGGCCCTTCTCGACCTGTCGAAAGAGCTCAATCAGCTTGACCGAGTTCAGGCCGACTTGGATGTAGTGGGTGCGTCTATTCGTGAAAGCCGCGATCTCCGCAACTTAATGGCGAGTCCGGTTATCAAGCCTTTCCAAAAGGAGAATGTCCTCAAGGAGATTTTCTCGAAGGCACTTTCTGAAACTACCATTAAGTTCTTGAAGTTACTCGTTGATCACGGCCGCGAAGGCATTACCGCGGAAGTAATCAAGGCATTCCACGCGATGTTCCTCAAGGAAAAGGGAATCACTCAAGCTACGGTTACATCATCAGTAGCCCTGAGCGCTGGAGTACGCGATAAAATTAAGGCGCTTGTTAAAAGCGCTTCAGGTAACGAGGTAGAACTCGTTGAAAAGGTAGATGCAAGTTTGATCGGAGGTTTTGTGCTTCGCGTTGGCGATAAGCAAATTGACACTTCCATTTCAGGTCAGTTGCACGAGTTAAAACAACAATACAAAGACAATCTGTACGTGGCGGATTTCTAATCCCCGCAGAACATTTTAAGTAAGTCAATCATGGCAGAAGTTAAGCCCGCTGAAATTTCAGCTATCCTTCGTAAGCAGCTTTCTGGATTCACTTCAGAAACAGAAATGCAAGAAGTTGGAACCATCCTACAAGTAGGTGATGGTATCGCCCGTGCATTTGGTCTTCAAAATGCACAAGCTGGTGAACTTGTTGAGTTCGAAAACGGACTCGAAGGGATCATCCTAAACCTCGAAGAGGACAACGTAGGTATCGTACTACTCGGTCCTGCTGAAGGAATTAAAGAAGGTTCTACCGTTAAGCGTACGGCTAAAATCGCCTCTATCGATGTAGGTGAAGGAATGCTCGGACGTGTAGTCGACACCTTGGGTAACCCAATTGATGGTAAAGGTCCTTTGGAAGGTGAAAAATTCCAGATGCCTTTGGAGCGTAAAGCACCAGGCGTAATTTACCGTCAGCCGGTGAATGAACCACTTCAAACGGGTATCAAGTCAATTGACGCTATGATTCCAATCGGTCGTGGTCAGCGTGAGTTGATTATCGGTGACCGTCAGACGGGTAAAACGACCGTTGCCATTGATACCATCCTTAACCAGAAGGAATTCTACGATAAGGGAGAGCCAGTTTACTGTATCTACGTTGCCGTAGGTCAGAAAGGTTCTACTGTAGCAGGTATTGCTAAGACCTTGGAAGAGAAGGGCGCGATGGCCTACACGACTATTGTGGCGGCAAACGCATCTGACCCTGCTCCAATGCAGTTCTACGCTCCATTTGCAGGTGCTGCGATTGGCGAGTACTTCCGCGATACAGGTCGTCCAGCTTTGATTATTTATGATGACCTTTCCAAGCAAGCCGTTGCTTACCGTGAGGTATCACTTCTACTTCGTCGTCCTCCAGGACGTGAAGCTTACCCAGGTGACGTATTCTACCTTCACAGCCGCCTTCTTGAGCGCGCTGCAAAGGTGATTGCTGACGACACCATCGCTTCTCAAATGAACGACCTACCTGAGTCTTTGAAGAGCCAGGTTAAAGGAGGTGGTTCATTGACAGCACTTCCAATCATCGAAACACAAGCGGGTGACGTATCTGCGTATATCCCAACCAACGTAATTTCTATTACGGATGGCCAGATCTTCTTGGAGTCTGACTTGTTCAACTCAGGCGTGCGTCCTGCAATTAACGTAGGTATCTCTGTATCACGTGTGGGTGGTTCAGCACAGATCAAGCCAATGAAGAAGGTCGCGGGTACCTTGAAACTCGACCAGGCGCAGTTCCGTGAGCTCGAGGCCTTTGCAAAGTTTGGTTCTGACCTTGATGCGGCTACCATGGCGGTGATCAACAAAGGTCGCCGTAACGTAGAGATCTTGAAGCAAGCGGTGAACTCTCCTCTTTCTGTAGAGAAGCAGGTGGCCATCATCTACCTTGGTACTAAAGGTATGTTGAACAAGGTGCCTGTTGAGAAGGTACGTGAATTTGAGGTTGCATTCCTCGAGTACATGGAGAGCAAGCACGCTGATGCATTGAATGCAATGGCATCTGGTAAGTGGACCGACGCAGAGAGCAAAGCTATTGAGGCAGCTGCGAAGGAAGTACTTCCGAACTACGAAGGATAAAAAAGGATTCCTGCCGGTTTAACAATCAGCAGGACTTAATACACGTTCCATGGCGAACCTGAAAGAATTACGCAATAGAATCGTCTCCATCGGCTCAACGATGCAGATTACTTCAGCAATGAAGATGGTATCTGCTGCCAAGTTGAAGAAGGCACAGGACGGCATTACACAGATGCGCCCTTACGCCAACAAGTTGAAGGACATTCTTTCCAACGTTAGTGCTACACTCGACGCCTCTGAGAACCAATTCGCAGAAGAGCGCACGGCCAAGAATGCACTCCTCATCGTGGTGAACTCAAACCGCGGATTGTGTGGAGCGTTTAACTCGAACATTGTTAAGCTTTCGAAAAACATCGTAAAAGAGTACAAAGGCCAGAACGTAAATGTGCACGTGAAGGCAGTTGGTAAGAAGGCTTGGGACGCATATCGTAAAACGGATATGCTTCACTCCGAAAACAACGCCATTTGGAACGATTTGAATTTTGAAGGCGCTTCGGAAATTGCCGAAGAAGCTATGGAAGGTTTCTTGAATGGAACTTGGGATCGCGTAGAGGTGGTTTATAATCACTTCAAGAACGCGGCTATTCAGACTGCAACTCGTGAACAATTCTTACCTGTGGTTCCTGCAGAGTCGGGAGATAATGCGGGAGGCGACTACATCTACGAGCCTTCGAAAGAAGAAATCCTCACCGATTTGATTCCAACATCATTGAAGATTCAAATATTTAAGGCGCTATTGGATAGTAACGCTTCTGAGCACGGCGCTCGTATGACCGCCATGCACAAGGCAACGGATAACGCTAGCGAGCTTAAGAACCAACTTACTTTGGATTATAACAAAGCCAGACAAGCAGCCATCACCAATGAAATCCTCGAGATTGTGGGTGGAGCTGAAGCGCTTAATGGTTGATGACACGTTTCGAACGCAAGTTCAAGAACGCCCCAATATCGCGAGATATCGGGGTTTTTCTTTTCTACTCACTTGCAAAAACAGCTTTGTAAACGATGCCCGCTACAGCAGCGGCAACAATCGGCACAAGGATAAACAGCCAAAGCTGACTCAAGGCCCAGTCGCCTACAAAAACAGCCTGACTAATACTGCGGGAAGGGTTCACAGAAGTATTGGTGACAGGAATACTCACAAGGTGGATCAATGTCAAACACAATCCAATGGCTAATCCAGCCAAACCGGCCGGGGCACGTTGATCGGTGGAGCCTAGAATAACTAACATGAATATGAAAGTCATGATGAATTCGGTAAGGATTGCGGCGTTCATGCTATACCCCCCAGGAGAATGCTCACTATAGCCATTGGCGGCAAAAGACCCAATTTCGGAGCCGTTCCCGGTTACAATGATGTACAAGGCTCCAGCGGCAACGATGCCGCCCAAAACTTGAGAGATGATGTAGCTGAAGCTTTCGTTCAACTTCATCCTACCGCTTGCAACTACTCCTAGGGTAACGGCGGGGTTGAGGTGAGCTCCGGAAATATGACCTATGCCATAAGCCATGGTCATCACCGTTAAACCAAAGGCCAAGGATAAGCCCAGCAAGCCGATGCCGACATCGAGAAATGAGGCAGCCAACAATGCACTGCCATAACCACCGAACACCAGCCAAAAGATGCCAATGAAGTCTGAAGACGAAGTAGATCTTTTGCGAACGGCCTCGTTTTGGATAAGTTCAGGAGTGCTAATCTACTTTAGTTCAAACCTCCTTTTATTCGCCTACGCAGATTATATCGCCGTGCAATCCAACGCCTTGTTTTCTTCAATCTGGTATATTCATACCGCGATGAACATACTATTCTATTTAGTACTAAGCATTGAATTTATATGTCAACCGAAGACCACGAAATACTAAATCTCTTCCTCACCTCAACCTTGATTGTTTTGGTGATGGTGACGCTCGTCATTGTGTTCGTGGTCAATTATCAACGTAAAGTGTGGAAGCACAAATCACGCCTTCGCGACCTTGAGCTAGAACATCAGAAGAGCATGCTTGAATCAGCACATGAGGCCATTGAAACAACGCAGAAGAGAATTGCAGCAGATCTTCATGATGACCTCGGCGCCAGTATCAGTACAGCAAAACTCCAACTGCAAGAAGTAGAAGGGGGCGAAGGTGTAAATAAGGTGTTGAGCTCCAGCTTACAGAGCTTGCGAAGGATTGTGAACGATTTAATGCCCCCCACACTCTCGGATTTTGGATTGAAAGCTGCCCTCCAGGAACTTACATCAAATGCCAACCATTCATCCGTTAAAGTTGAACTCGATTGGCTGGCAGAGTCTGATATCTTCGAGGAGAAAACTCAATTGATCATATATCGTATTTCACAAGAATTGTTGAACAACTCCTTAAAACACAGCGGAGCATCTGTGATAAGCTTCACGGTTCTAGAGGAAGAAGGCATGTTCAATCTTGAATACGCAGACAATGGAAACGGCTTTGACCCTCAAACCGTTCCTAAAAATGTGGGCTTACTGAATATGGCGAGTCGAGCTCAAGTGGTTGGAGGAACCTTCAATTATAAAACAGCCCTCAGCAAAGGATTTAAAGCCCGGCTAGAAATGCCTCTAACCGTCAACACCCTGGCAAATGGATAAGATAAAAGTAGCTATCGCCGATGATCATCAATTGTTTCGAAATGGTGTGAAGCTGATGCTAGAAGGCCACTCTCAGTTCGAAGTTGTGGCAGAGGTGAGTAACGGTGAGGAATTGCTCAAACGGATACCCATCGACAATCCCCATGTGATTCTCTTGGATGTTTAGATGCCCGTTATGAACGGTGCAGAAGCGCTGGAGGCCATCAAAAAGACCACACAGATACCGGCGTTATCATGCTTACCATGTACGCGAACGAAGAACACATGCTACATTTCTTGACTAAAGGCGCCGCGGCATACTTACGCAAAGACACTACAGCGGAGGAAATGACCAAAGCTATTGAGCAGGTTGCCAAAGAGGGAAAATACCTAACCTTAGAGAATTCAAAGGCCTTGTTGCATCAGATGAACCCGGATGAAAACTCACCCATTGCCTTGAGCGAACGCGAAAAGGAAGTGTTGGTTTTGATCTGCCAGGAGAAAACGACGCAGGAAATCGCCGATGAACTATTCTTGAGTCCGCGCACCGTTGAAACTTACCGCAAACAGCTCTTAGAGAAAACGGAATCGAAGAATATTGCGGGATTGGTGAAGTACGCTTTAGAGCGCAAGTGGATTCTTTGACGTCTGTAGCACGATTTTTGTTATCCTTGAGGCATGGCATTTTTGCAACCCGGACTCCGATCCCGAATTTTTGTTTCGCTCATGTTTATGGTGCTGGTGAGTTTTATTCTCACAGGCCTCATTTCACTGTATCACTTTGAAGAAGAGAACGAGCACTACCATCAAGAGCGCTTAAAGCGAAAGGAGAAGGCTATTGAAGATGATATCAATTACTTCTTAAAGAGTCATCAAGCGCAGCAACATCAAGATAGCCTGTCGAGCCTTTTCAGCAACAAAGTTTGCGAATTAGCGGATGTACACAATCTCGATATCAACCTCTTTACACCTGATGGTGAGCTGATTATTTCTAACAACAATGCCAGCTTCGAAACGGGAAGGCTTACCAAGAATGTTCCAGAAGATATTCTTTCCCGAATTCAAAGGGGGGAAAAGCGTTTCATATTACCCTCTGGCGACACGTCCGACGTACTTCTGATTTACAGTTACCTCCAAGCCGACAATGGTGAAAACTTGGCCATCATTAATATTCCTTATTTCGAGAATGACCGCATCCCCGACCAAGATGTAGAGTTCTTGGCCACCTTGCTTTCGCTGTATATCGTTCTCTTCATCGCCGCAGGTGTTCTGGCCTATTTCTTATCCAATTACATTACCCACACGCTCACGGTAATTGCGCGAAAAATGCGTGAAGTGCAGCTCGGCAAATACAATGAACCCATCATTTGGCCCAGCAACGATGAAATTGGTAGGTTGGTAGAAGAATACAACAAGATGATGGCTGAGCTCGAGCAGAACGCCATCAAGCTAGCTCAAAGTGAAAGAGAAACCGCTTGGAAGGAAATGGCCAAGCAAGTAGCGCATGAAATTAAAAATCCACTCACGCCAATGCGCCTTTCGGTGCAAATGATTGAACGCAGACTGCAAGTAGATGACAAACAGAAACTGAAAGAGTTTACCGAAAGCATGCTCACGCAAATTGATGCGCTCAGCAACATAGCTACCGCCTTCTCGCGTTTTGCCAGCCTGCCGGAAATGCGCAAAGAGGATATTAACCTCATACCGTTCCTTCAACGAGTAAAAGCGGCTCACGAACAAATTGAACTGAAGTTGCCAGAAGAGGATGTCTGTATCCATGTGGATAAAGATCAGCTCACTCGCGTGCTCAACAATTTGATCCTAAATGCAGAGCAAGCCATCCCTGAAGGACGCGACCCCAGAATCAAGGTGGGCTTTAAATCGCTTTCACTGGGTGAAGTGGAGATTTTTGTGGAAGACAACGGCGCGGGTGTTCCAGCGGATAAAAGAGAGAAGATTTTCGAACCGAGCTTTACCACTAAAACACAAGGCATGGGCTTGGGCTTGGCCATGGTGAAGAACATCGTGAATGGATTCAATGGGGAGATTACTCTCGAATCTGAGGTTGGAGTGGGATCCACATTTAAAGTAAGATTAGAAACCGTATTAAACCAATAGAAAGATGAAAAGAATTGCACTTGCCTTTGCCTTAGTGTTCAGTATCAGCACATGGGCGCAAATGGAAGGAATTACCGTTACAGGAACGGTAGTTCGAGAAGTAGAGTCAGATGAGATGATCTTGCGATTTTCCGTTTCGAGTTTAGCAGATGAAGTAGACGATGCTTTCATTCAGAATGAGGAGAAGAGCGCACGTATCATCGCCTACTTTGAGGATCTAGACAACGGCTCCGAACTCGAAACAGAGCACGTCGTTCTTCGTGAGAACAGGCAGTACAGAAATGGACGAAGTTATCGGGAAGGCTTTATTGCATCTCAGAGTTTTACGCTGGTTATTGTGCAATTCGAGGACTATCCGTCCATTGTGAAAGAACTCATCAGATTGGGCGTTGAGAACCTTTCAAGCGGGCAGTTTCGCTACTCTAAAGCCGAGAGTATACGCAATGAGATGCGCGTAGAATGCATCGAAGAGGCCAAACGGAAAGCGACTCAAGTGGCTGAAGGACTAGGTGTGGAGCTCGGTTCTGCAGTGGGTTTCACAGAATATAATCCAAGTTCGAATATCGGCTATGCCAATGCGCGTTACATGGAAGATGCCATTCAAGTGGCAGGAAATGGTTCTGGTCCTTCGGTGGCTCCAGGAAATCAGTCCGTAAGTATGACGGTAACCGTGCGTTTTGCGATCTTAGCACCTCAAACCCAAGAGTAAAATTCACCCATGGAAAATCTCATTCTCACCGAGAAAAAGAGCAAAATAGCCGTTGTAACCATCAACCGTCCGAAGCAGCTCAATGCGCTGAATGGCGATACGATTGCTGCACTCAGCCATGAAATGCAAAGCTTGGAAGCCGACGCTTCGGTTCGGGCTATCATCTTGACGGGATCTGGCGATAAGTCATTCGTGGCTGGCGCCGATATCAAGGAGTTTGCAAATTACAGCGTAGAAGAAGGAAAGGAGCTGGCACGTAAGGGTCATGAAACCCTCTTCAATTTAGTTGAGAACTTGAAAACTCCGGTAATTGCCGCAGTAAATGGTTTTGCCCTTGGAGGCGGTTTAGAATTAGCTATGAGCTGCCATTTTCGAGTGGCCTCAGACAATGCCCGAATGGGTCTGCCAGAAGTGACATTAGGTGTAATTCCAGGATATGGGGGAACGCAACGCCTCGCTCAGCTGGTGGGCAAAGGAAAGGCCATGGAAATGATCACAACGGCGGGCATGGTCAACGCTCAAGATGCACTGCAGTGGGGCTTGGTGAATTACGTGGTCACACAGGAAGAATTGCTCGGAAAGTGCGAAGAACTGGCCACCAAAATTGCCAAGAATAGCGGGGTTGCCATTGCGGCGGCGCTCGCCGCTGTGAATGCCGGTTATGCTCATGACGTGGACGGGTTCGAAGCCGAGATCAACGCGTTTGGTGAAGCCTTCGGAACGGATGAGTTCAAGGAAGGAACCACGGCCTTTTTAGAGAAGCGCAAGCCTGAATTCGAATAAGCGAAGTGAAAGAAGAAAAGCTAGTCGTTGAGAAAACCTCCCGTCTTTATTCGCTAGGCGAATCGGGCCCCCAAATCAAGCGACTCATCATTGCACTTCATGGCTACGGTCAGCTTTCGGCCTTTTTTATGCGGAAGTTTGAGCCGTTGATTGCCCCGGATAGACGGATTGTAGCTCCTGAAGGACTGCATCGATTTTATTTGGAGGGAACCAGTGGTAGAGTAGGTGCATCGTGGATGACTAAAGAAGCGCGACTTGATGATATCGCTGATCAAGCAAAGCATCTCGACGCCGTGCTGGAAAAGCAACTCAAAGAGTGCCCGAATATTCAACACATCACGCTGGTTGGTTTTTCGCAAGGCACCTCAACGGCAAGTCGCTGGTTAGATCATCGCAATGGATCTCGCATTGATCACTTTGTTTGTTGGGCAGGTGAATTTCCGCCAGATATCAATTTTGCTAAAAGAAGAGAAGCTTTTTCCATGCGCATTGACGCCGCCTTTGGCGATGACGATCCCTATACCCCAGAAGAGCGAATTCAAGAGGTGCTGAGCCGTTTGAACAACAGTGGCGTGGAGCCCGTTTTACATCGCTACAAAGGGGGCCACAGCATTGAGCCGAAGCTACTCAAACAGATTATCGAACGTGCGGATAGATAAGTTTTTATGGTGTGTGCGAATATTTAAAACGCGTTCCCTGGCGGCGTCTGAGGTCCGGAAAGAACGCGTTTGGATGGACGATGCTCCAGTAAAAGCATCCCGTGAGCTCAAGCTAGGCGATGAATTCACCGTGAAGTTTCACGGTTTCTCTAGGTCATTTGAAGTGTTGGGAACTCCAAAATCTCGAGTGGGTGCTAAATTGGTTCCTGATTATATAATCGAAACCACGGCGGCAGAGGAAATTGAAAAGCAAGAGTTCTTGCGCCTGGCCAAGAACCTGCAACGCGACAGAGGTGCTGGTAGACCTACCAAACGAGAAAGAAGAGATCTGGATCGATTGACCGGAGATTAACGGTCAATTATTCAGGAAAGGAGAACTCGGTGATCATATTGTTGAACACCAATGCCCTATCCGAAGCATCCACGTTGCCATCCATATTCACATCTTCAACTTGATATACCCCCACGGCATTTCGTGAAAGCCAAGCCTCAAGACCGTCAGGAATATCGATATCATTTGGCGTTAATGTCGTTTCTACAAGTCCAGCCGGAATGGCTTCCTGCCCCGTAATGGTAACTGTAGGCGATGTGGCAATCCCGCCATTTGTTCGCGTATCCAAGGTGTGGATATCCGAAGTTGGACTGAGCGTATCGGCAGAAATAAAGTTGAGGTGATTCCGCGTTTTGATGAATACGCGAAGCGGCCCACTGCGTGTTGGTAATACTTCCGGAATGCAGCTGCCATCCAAATTTATAGTCTCACCCGTGTTTTTAAGGGAGTAAGCCCCTTCGTGAACGATATCTCCGTTCGTCAAGCTGGTTGATTCCGTCGGCGAATAGTACAGGCGCACATAAATCCAATCCGTAACATCAGTTGGTACGTTTGCCACATTTTCCGAGCCGGCATAGAAGCTTCCAAACGGCTGCGAAGTTGGAATGAGAGTATTTTGTTGAAGCGTAGTCGACATTTCACCAGCTAAGGAATCAAGGGGTCCTTCCAACCAAGCGGTAATATCCATTTGAATGGCGGTGTTTTGATCGCCTACCGATCGTTCCAATCCACCATAGATGAGCCCCCTTCCGGGGGAGAATCCAGTCGGCTTTCCATCTCTTCGTAATACGTTCCGTACGTATCAATAAAATAAGCGGCATCTAAATAATCAGCTAACTCCTCAATTTCCTCAGCGCTCAATTCATGGAGAGCTGTGTTGACACTGGTCTCACCCGACAGGGGTAATGGTCCTAAATAATCCTTCCGAGTCTCGTAATGTGCGCCGTCGTCCTTGAGCCAGTGATGATGGTTCAAAACCCACGTGAAAGCCCGGTGCTCGGCATCGTTGAAGTTCTGAGTAGTCTTGTTCAATAGCGCCACTTTGAACGTTTCGCCACCCTGGAAGTACCACCCTAAGAAGCTCCATAATGGAATAAGAATGAAGACGAAGAAAAGCAGTTTTCTCAATCGATATTTCATCCGATTATCACTCGTACTAGAAGACATGATTTGTCAGGTTTCTCACAAAGTAAGAAACTCAAAACCAATTGTGCTGAATAGTAAGAATTGAATGACGGAAAGGTTGTACAACTTAATGAGATTGAGTGATGTAGCTTTGGATTGATCGACCGAGGTATACTTATACAGAGGTCGATATAAATATAGAGACCAAAAACAAGTTATTATGACAAGCCTCTACTCGCTTCCCTGCAAACGGCGCGTGTGGCTTACTCTTTTGCTGATATCATCCTTATTAGGATGGTCTCAACAAATCGGTAGCATCTATCAGCCAAGCCCTGATTCCATACTCGATCCCAATAAGGATGGTTGGATATCGGCTTCGGGCGGAGCTATAGACACATCCGTGGTGATTGATGAGTCTTTCGACTTTGAATATCCAATGATTCCCATGTTCCACCTCTCCATCGAGCCGCCAGCGGATTTGATGACAGGTAATGATTGTGGTAAATCGGAGATTGTTGACAACCCAGGTTATCCAATGAGTGCAGGATATTGGTACTTGGGTGATCAAGATGGTTTTCCAGGAAATGGAGATGAATTTGTCATGTACAGAATCCGTATTGCGCGTAATGTAAATGGTGCATACGGCTTTAGCTTTTTAATTGATACAGATAACCGGATAGGTTTTACGGGACCAACGGCCGATCCAAATGCCGTAACAGGAAATCCTGGTTTTGAGATAGAGATCATTTACGGAACAGCCGGCCAGGGGCTAGTGTCCATTATGGATGTGGACGGCACCACTACGGGTACAACACTCTCTTCGTATCCGGGAAGCACGCATTCGCAACGGTCGCATGCAGGGTATACGAACTGCCCGCTGTCAGATCCTGTTTTTCTCGATTTTTATGTGCCTTTTGACAGTATAGGGATCAATCCAAACGATTCCATTCGAATGATTTTTGCCACCTCATCATCAGCAAATTCTGCATTAGGTGGCTCAGCCTCTGATATTGGAGGGGTAAACGATAATTTGTACAATGATCCAGACAGTATATTTATTGCAATAACTGATAGCACACCTGTCTTCACCCTTGGCGGTTGTGGTTGGGCCATTGCAGAACAAGGAAGTCAGGTGAGTTGTCATGGCGATTCAGACGGCTGGGCCTGGGTTGATGTTTGGGGTGGTGCGCCACCCACCTCTTATTTATGGTCTACGGGAGCCACAACAGATACGGTTTACGGTCTTTCTGCAGGCACCTATGAAATATATATTACCAGCGGTGGTGGATGTACGGATACAGTCAGTGTGACGGTCACCGAACCCGACTCCCTGGCGGCTCAAATAGATATAGTAGATAGTATTCAGTGCTTCGGAGATCTAAATGGCCGTCTTGCCGGCTACGCCACAGGCGGAACACCACCATATTCCTTCAGCTGGAATACCGGAGCAATTCACGATACGCTTGACAATATGGGTGCAGGGACGTACTCCCTCACCGTAACAGACGCGAACGGATGTGTGGATTCGGTTACCATTCAATTAACTCAGCCTTCCAGCGCTCTTGCCGTAGCCTTGAATAGTCAAACACAAATTTTGTGCTTCGGCGACAGTTCAGGAACCATTGATCTTTCAATTACGGGCGGAACTCCGCCATATAACGTGAATTGGATAGATGGCAGCACAGATAGTGCGAGAACGGGTCTTACGGCCGGAACATACTCGGTTATTGTAACCGATGCTAACGGTTGTGCCGATTCCCTCGAAATAACGCTTACGCAACCAACTCAGGCCGTGGGTGGACTAACCATTGCAGAGAGTCCTGTTTCATGTTTTGGTGGATCGGATGGTGTAGGTGTGGTTGTCGCATCTGGAGGAACCTCTCCTTATACCTACTTATGGAGTAGTGGAGAAACGGCAGACACCGCAACAGGCTTGTCTGCAGGTACGCACACCGTAATTGTAACAGATAGCGTGGGTTGTAGCGACACCCTTTCTTTGATGATTACCCAACCAGACTCCGCGTTGAGCGCTAGCGCAATTATGACATCTGCTGTTTCGTGCTTTGGGGGCTCAGACGGTGTAGCTACAGTGCAAATTTCGGGCGGCACTGTTCCTTACGCTATTCTTTGGAACACGGGTGATACAACTAATTCCATCACTGCGCCAGCGGGTACATACTCTGTTGTGGTTACTGATGCTGGAGGGTGCGTGGATTCTGCAAGTATTACGATCACTGAACCGACTTCAGCATTGACAGTGTCGATAACGGACTCAACAGATGTGCTTTGTTTCGGTGATGCAAATGGAAGCGCAACCGCTACGGCCTCTGGTGGTACACCGCCATATGATTTCCAGTGGAGTAATGGCGCTGCCGATTCAGCGAATGTAGGCTTGAGCGGAGGCACCTACACGGTAATTGTGACCGACGCTAACGGATGTGAAGATTCCGCGACGGTTACTCTTAGTGAGCCGAGCGCTGCACTCGTTGCTAACGCCAATCTCATTAATGCCATTCTTTGCAATGGCGATTCAGATGGTTCCGTATATCTCGATATTTCGGGCGGTTCTACCCCATATGCCATCCTTTGGAATACAGGTTCTACTTCAGACACGATTACGGGTCTGCCAGCAGGAACTTATACTGCTACTGTCACTGATGCAAATGGTTGTTCAGATACAGCTCAAATCATTCTTGACGAGCCAACGGCGCTGAACGTATCAGGCTCTGTAGATGCCAATGTACTTTGCTTTGGCGATTCTACAGGTGAAGCGACTGTCAACGTTACAGGCGGGGTAAGTCCTTACTCGTACGCTTGGTCGGCGGGTCAAACCACCGCAAGCGTAAATAACCTAACGGCCGGTTCACATACGGTAGTGGTTACCGACGCAAACGGATGTCAAGATTCAATAGACGTTACTATTACTCAACCGGTTTCAGCCCTTACAGCTGGAACGACCAGTACCGTTGGTGTTACCTGTAGAGGGGATATTGATGGATCTGCTTCGGCTTCCGCATCAGGCGGCACGCCACCTTATTCCTACGCATGGAGTAATGGAATGACAGGTTCGAACATCTTTGGTCTAGCAGGTGGGGATTATATCCTTACCGTTACGGATGCCAACGGATGTACGGCGATTGATACCGTAAATATCTTTGAAGCTCCTTTTGAATTATTGGTAGGCGCCGCTGATGGCAATGCGATTACATGTGCTGGAGGCAATGATGGCATGGCCTATGCCTCTGCTACTGGCGGAGCCCCGCCTTACTCATTCAGTTGGAGCAACGGGATGACGGGTGATACAATCACAGGAATTAGCGCAGGATCGTACATTGTTACCGTTACGGACTCTATGGGCTGTACAGATACCAACCTGGTTGTAGTATCTGAGCCTGATCCCCTTGTTCAAAACTTGAACAGCACAAATGTTACCTGTTTTGGAGCAAATGACGGAACAGTTACTGCTAACCCGACAGATGGAGTTCCTCCGTATAACTACCTATGGAATACGGGTTCAACGGCACAAAGCATCACGGGATTATCTGCAGGCACCTATTGGGTTCAAGTTACGGATGCCAATGGATGTGCTGAGGCGGACACAGCTGTAATTACTCAGCCAAGCATGCCACTAGCCGCCATTATCTCTAAAACCGACGTAAACTGTTTCGGAGGTTCAGACGGTACTGCGGAGGCTATCGGTTCAGGAGGTGTTACACCATATACCTATGCTTGGAGTAACGGTCAAACCGGACAAATGGCTACAGGTCTTGCACCAGGAGGTTACTATGTAATTATGACGGATGCCAATGGTTGTCAAGATTCAGCGTATGTGACCATTACCGAACCCGCTTCGGCACTTTCAGCTTCAGCCGCCATAGTTTCTGCCCCTACATGTGCCGGGTTCCTCAACGGATCCGCTTATGGATCTGCTACCAGTGGTACTCCTCCATATACGTATTCATGGAACAATGGAGTGAACAACGACACCGTAACCGGACTCGGCGGTGGGCAGATTGTACTTACCGTAACCGATTCAAATGGTTGTCAGGCCTTTGACACACTCAACATGCCTCAACCAAGCGCCGACCTTGAAGTGAGCGCTTCCGTAATTGGAGCGATATCATGCAATGGATCCAGTGATGGAATCTTGTATGGTACAGCAACGGGAGGAACCGCTCCATATACCATTTCTTGGAGCACGGGGCATGTGGGAGACACACTTTCAGGCGTTTCAGCCGGAACGTACTTAGTATATGTGGTAGATAGTAACGGTTGTTCTTCTACGGGAACCATTACGATTGGTGAACCAGATTCACTTGTGTCATCTACATCCCTGGTGAATAATGTGAGCTGTTTTGGAGGTTCTGACGGATCGGCATCAGCAAGTGCTTTAGGAGGTACGGCTCCTTACTCATTTGCATGGAGCAACGGCCAAACTTCTGCAACAGCCACTGGCTTGACCGCTGGCGATCACTATGTTACGGTTACCGACAGCAATGGTTGTCAAGTGGTGGATACAGTTTCCATTACCGAACCGGCCACGGCTGTCGCTGCCAGTGCGCAAATGGATACCAGTGTGTCTTGCGTAGGCGGATCAGACGGCGAAGCTACTGCCTCAGTAACGGGAGGGACGGCACCGTACACTTATCTATGGAGCAATGGCCAAACAACGGCTACCGCTACCGGTCTCGCGGCTGGAACACATACCTTTATTGTAACCGACTCATTGGGCTGTCAGGATTCGGCTTCAGTAGTAATCACTGAGCCGGCCATGGCAACAGATGTGAATGCCGTTCAAATTCATGGAATTTCGTGCGTGGGCAGCTCAGATGGCTGGGCTACTGTGAGCGGCTCTGGAGGAACGCCTCCTTATACATACGCTTGGAGTAACGGTCAATCCGGCGACTCAGCCTTTGGCCTATCACAAGCTACCTATGTAGTAACAGTTACCGATGCAAGAGGATGTACGGATACGGCGAATATTTCAATTCCTGGTCCGAGTGCACCACTTACAGCCACGGCTATTGATGCATATACCATCACTTGCTTTGAAGCAAGCGACGGGACTGTTTATGTAGTTGCATCAGGCGGATGGGCACCTTATACCTACGTATGGAATACCGGCTCAAGCGATGATACGGTAACTGGATTGGCCGCTGGCACATACAACGTGACCATTACAGATAGCATGGGTTGTGTGATTGTTGAAAGCGTTACGATTACCGAGCCGACACAAGTAACTGGAACGGTTACTTTGGTTCGAAATGTATCCTGTTTAGGTGGTTCTGATGGTTCAGCTGTAGCCGTGGGCTCTGGCGGGACACCACCATATACATACTTGTGGAGCAACGGCGAAACAAGCGATACAGCGATTGCCCTTACTGCTGGTAATCACAGCGTAACCGTAACCGATTCAAACGGATGTGCGGCTACAGCTCAAGTGTCAATTAGCGAACCGAGTACAGCGGTTAGTGGCGGAGCTTCCGTATTGACCCAAGTGCTTTGCTTTGGCGACTCTTCGGCCACCGCACGTGCTACAGCATCGGGCGGAACAGCTCCATACACCTACTTGTGGAGCGACGGACAAACTACACGTACCGCATCCGGATTCTGGGCGGGTACACACACCGTTGTGGTTACCGACGCCAATGGATGTACAGATAGTGCATCTATCGTGGTTACTCAACCTGCCTCGGCAGTGGATGCATCTGCGTCTATGTTGAGTAGCGTATCATGTTTCGGGGGAAATGATGGAACTGCCACAGCTTCAGCTTCTGGTGGTACCGCACCTTATACATATCAGTGGAGCACAGGTGGTAGTGGTGCAACTGCCACCGGTCTAAGCGCGCAATGGTACACGGTAACTGTAACCGATGCGAATGGATGTAGCGATACAGCGCGTGTTCGCATTCAAGAGCCTTCTGCTCCGGTTAGCGTATCTGGAGTGGTGGTAAATGATGTAACGTGCTTTGGCGGGACGTATGGTATCGCTTGGGCGAATGCAACAGGTGGCACACCACCGTATGCCTACTCATGGAGCGACGGACAAATTACTGATACAGCCATTGGTTTGACAGCCGGCTCTTACGCTGTGCTTGTAACCGACTCTTTGGGTTGTCAAGATTTGGTTTCCGTGGTTATATCGCAACCTGCAACGGACGTGTTCGTATCAGCTACGGCACTTACCACTACAAGTTGTTTTGATGGTGCCGATGGTACCGCAACCGCGTGGATGACGAATGGCTTACCTCCATACACTTACTTGTGGAGCGACGGTCAAACAACAGATACTGCTGTAGGATTGGCTCCGGGTGTTTATTCAGTGAGTATCACTGATTCACTGGGCTGTGATGCTACAGCTTCAGTGACCATTTCCGGACCACCGCAGAATATCATGCTTACCATGACGCTCTTAAGTCAGGTGAGCTGTATCGGTGGAGCGGATGCCTCGGCCAACGTGTTTGCTCAAGGTGGAACGGCTCCATATACCTACTTATGGAGCAACGGTGAAACCTCCGCAACGGCAACCGCTCTCGCGGCAGGAACGCATACAGTAATTGTTACTGATAGCTTGGGCTGTTTAGACTCAGCATTTGTTACGATTGGCGAACCCGCTTCGGCGGTTGATGCCAGCGCAAGCGTACTTTTCCCAGTGAATTGTTTTGGCGGGTCTGATGGATATGCCACCGCATCGGCAACAGGAGGAACCCCTCCATACACCTATACTTGGAGTGATGGTCAAACGGGAAATACAGCCTGGGGACTAGATACGGGTCTTTACATTGTAACGGTAATGGACGCCAATGGATGTTCAGATACTGCTCATGTAACCATGACTCAGCCCGACTCAGCTGTGAGCATTTCTGTCCAAGTATTGAACAACGTGCGCTGTCTTGGTGGATTTGACGGGCAAGCGCTTGCTTCAGCAATGGGCGGAACCCCTCCTTACAGTTTTGATTGGGATCACGGTCCTTCGGTTCCACTTGCATCCGGATTGGTTGCAGGCAGATATACCGTGACGGTTACGGATGACAATGGTTGTCAGGATAGCATGTCCGTAATCATTACCCAACCTGCTTCAGCATTAACTCTATTTGCGGGTCAGGCCAGTGCAGTGAATTGCTTTGGCGGCAATGATGGAGTTGGATATGCTGCGGCTTCAGGAGGCGACGGTCCATACACCTACACTTGGAGCAATGGCATGATGGGCGATACCGTGCAAGGATTAATCGCCGGTAGCTACACAGTAACGGTTGCGGACAGCAATGGATGTCAGGTAACGGCTAACCTTAGTATTACTCAACCAGCCAGCGCATTGGCTGCCAGCGCATTTGTGAATAGCAATGTGAGTTGCTTCGGAGGGTCTAATGGATCGGCCACAGCTGCTGGAACTGGTGGAACCGCACCATATTCATATGCTTGGAGTAACGGTCAAATTACGGCCACAGCAACCGGATTGGCAGCAGGTTCACACACTGTTGTGGTAACGGATGCCAATGGTTGTCAGGACAGTGCATCGGTCATCATAACTCAACCTGCTACGAGCATCTCTGTATCAGCTTCTGTAATGAACCAAGTAAGCTGTTATTTAGGCAGTGATGCCAATGCCCTTGTGAGCTACTCAGGTGGTACTGCACCATATACCGTGCTATGGAGCACAGGTGCCGCAATCGATACAATCGTGAATATACCAGCTGGGACCTATAGCGTTACGGTTACAGATGCAAATGGCTGTACAGCTACAGATTCAGTAATTATTACACAACCTGCAAGCGCTGTAGACGCCAATGCTTCCGTGATCGCAAATGTGACTTGTTACGGCGTGCCATCAGGATCAGCCACCGTAACGGCCACGGGAGGTACAGCTCCTTACACATATTCATGGAGCAATGGCGCTAATACGCCAACCATCAATACATTATCGGCAGGGCAATATGTGGTAACCATCACAGATGCCAACGGATGTTTCGATATGGATAGCGTAGTGATTACTCAACCCGCATCTCCATTGAATGCGGTTCTAGTATCAAACACCAATGTAGATTGCTTTGGAAACAACACGGGATCAGCGCAGGCATCTGTTTCTGGTGGAACTTCACCGTATACCTACGCATGGAGCAACGGTGCGGTCACTTCAAATATCTCAAACGTTGCCGCCGGTGTGTATAGCCTTACGGTTACCGACGCCAACGGTTGTATAGACACTCTTTCCGTTACCATTACTCAGCCGTCTGCAGCGCTTATCAGCTCTAGTACGGTAATCCAAAACGTGAGTTGTTTTGGTGGAGTTGATGGATCGGCATTTGTGAGCTACACTGGCGGAACCGCACCTTACAGCGTAAGCTGGAGCAACGGCGCAACGAGCGATTCAATTTCAAATTTGAACGCTGGAACTTACACGGTAACTATTACAGATGCCAATGGCTGTACCACTACTCAATCTGTAGTGATCACTGAGCCAAGTTCTGCTCTTGCGGCAAGTGCTGTGGTGAACCAGAATGTGAACTGCTTCGGTGGAAACACTGGCAGTGCAACGGCTACAGCTTCAGGCGGAACATCTCCGTACACCTATGTATGGAGCAATGGAGCAACCGGCGCCAATTTGAATGGAGTTACAGCCGGTACTTATAGTGTTACAATCACTGATGCGAATGGTTGTACAGAAACAGCAACGGTTACCATTACGCAACCGGCAGCAGCATTAACGGTTGGTGTATTGAGTTCAGGAAATGTAGACTGCTTTGGATCAACTACTGGATTTGCCAATGTGGGCGCATCTGGAGGTACAACGCCGTACACCTATGTATGGAGCAACGGCACAGCAGGCGCAAGCCTCAACAATGTGGGTGCGGGTACTTATACGGTTACCGTAGCTGATGCCAACGGATGTACCGCAACAACTAGCATTACTTTGACGCAACCAGCAAGTGCCTTAGCTAGCTCAGCAACAATCGTGAGCCAGGTGGCCTGCTTCGGAGGCGCAACCGGTGAAGCGTACGTGAGCTACTCCGGAGGCACAGCGCCTTACTCCGTACTTTGGAGCACAGGACAAACTGCAGATACACTTGTGAATATGACGGCTGGCAGTTATTCAGTGACCATTACGGATGCCAATGGCTGTACCAGCAGTCAAACGGTGGTCATCACTCAGCCGGCCTCGGCCTTATCACTCAGCGCCGTAGTATCCAATCATGTGTTGTGTTTTGGAACCAATTCAGGTGCTGGTGCTGCGAATGTTTCAGGAGGAACCAGTCCATACACCTACAATTGGTCTAACGGAGCCACGGGAGCCAATATTAGCGGCCTAGCCCCAGGTTCTTACTCCGTGACTGTTACTGATGCGAACGGTTGTGTGGTGAGCGGATCGATTATTATCAATGGTCCTTCATCAGCACTAACAGCAAGTGCCGGAGTACTCAGCCATGTGGACTGCTTCGGAGTTTCAACAGGTTCGGCTAGTTCAATGGCGGCAGGTGGAACGGCGCCTTATTCATATGCATGGAGCAACGGTGCCACTACCAGTAATGTAAGGGGCTTGCCGGCCGGTACGCATACGGTAACCATTACGGATGCCAATGGATGTACAGCAACGGCGAGTATTACCATTAACCAACCAACAAGTGGAATTGCTGTTTCTACGGGAGCAATTACTAATGTGAATTGCTTCGGAGGGAACGACGGATCAGCTACCATTCGAGTTATTGGAGGCACGGCCCCGTATAACTACGCTTGGTCGAATGGCGCTACTACAGCCAACTTGACGAATGTAGCAACCGGCACCTATTCTGTGACGGTAATCGATGCCAATGGTTGTTCTGCAACTCATTCTGTTACTATAGGAGGACCAGTTTCAGGACTGAGCATTACCAAAACAGCTACGGCACATGTAAACTGTTTCAACGGATTGGATGGATTCGCTTCCATTTCAGTTTCAGGCGGCACATCGCCATACAGCGTAACATGGAATAATGGTCAGACCGGAAACTCCGCGTCAAACTTGGCAGCAGGTCAATATGTGGCCACAGTTACAGATGCAAATGGATGTTCTGATACGGTTGTATTCAATATCAACCAACCAAGTAGCGGACTGAGCGCTGCGAACGGTTTCATTCAAAACGTGACGTGCTTTGGTGGAAACGATGGTAGAGCATATGTAGCTATTTCAGGCGGCACGGCACCTTACAGTGTGCTATGGTCTAACGGCGCCACAAGCGATACCTTGAATTCGGTTCAAGCAGGGTCTTACACGGTCATTGTAACTGATGCTAACGGTTGTACAGATAGCACTACAGTGGTGATTACCCAGCCAAGCTCAGCGGTTACAGCAAGCATTCAAATTATTCAGAACATCTACTGTAAAGGTGATGCTAGTGGAGCGGCTTTCGTAGCCTACACGGGAGGAACACCACCTTACCAAGTAACTTGGTCTACGGGCGCTACAGGAGATTCTATTTCTAACGTACCTGCTGGGTCGTATACAGCAACTATCACCGATGCAAACGGATGTTCAGTGTCGATTAGCAATGATATAACTGAGCCGAACTTCGACTTGACGGCGGCAACTAATATGTTGAATCCAGTAAGATGTTATGGCGAGTCTGATGGTGTAGCTGCCGTATCGTTATTCGGAGGAACGCCACCATACAATGTGGTCTGGTCAACGGGTGCTACCGGCGATACTGTTGCAGGCCTGCCTGTAGGTAGATACGGCGTAGCCATCACCGATGCGATGGGATGTTACAAAACAGATAGTGTGGATATTCTAGGTCCGAATCAAGACCTTGGCGCCATTCAAGATGTAATCATGGTGAACTGTGGAGGTGCTAACAGCGGCGGAGCGGATATTACACCATTCGGAGGAACGCCACCTTACGTGGTATCATGGAGTCACGGTCAAAGTGGAATGAACATCTCAGGCTTGGGAGTGGGTAAGTACTCTTATGTGGTTACCGACGCCAATGGATGTAGAGTGGGAGATACCGTTGAGGTGGTTGAAAACGAACCGATTGAAACGGGGATTTCTGTCGACTTTGCCTCTTGTCCTACTTCCAACGACGGTTATGTAGAATTGGATGTTACAGGTGGAACTCCGCCGTACACTTTCCTATTCGATGGCGAGCAGTTCTCGGGTATTAAGGACGATATTCGCCCTGGGTCTCACGAACTCACCATTGCCGATGCCTTGGGGTGTGATAGCACTTTCTACATTTATGTGGGCGTAGATCAGGAGAGAGACTATCTGCACATACCAAATGCATTTACCCCGAATGAGGACCGTATTAATGAGAGCTACAAGATTGTAGGTAGCGAATGTATTGGACCTTCGAGATTCCAGATATTCGATCGCTGGGGTAACCTAGTGTTCAGTTCTCACGATCCATTCAATGAATTCTGGGATGGAACACGTGCAGACGGAACCAAGGTGAAGGAAGACACCTATGTTTGGGTGTTCACTTCGGCGGAGTGTGAGAAGCGAGGATGGGTAACCGTGATACACTAATCACATTCCAATTGCGAAGCTCACATACGCGCTCAATGGACGCAAAGGACCGTAGAAGTAATTAGCGTCGCGCTCCCAGCCAATTTCGATATCAGGCTGATACGGATTAAGCAGATTATACACACCCGTTTCCAATGTGAGACGGGTGTTTTTTATGTTCCATGTACGTTGCACAGATGCATTGATATCTGCAAAGAAAGGGGTGTTTACCAATACCTGAAGTCGCTCATTCGGTGTAATCATCGAGCCCGTAAAGTTGCCACTCACGTCGAAGCGCCATTTAGAGTTTGGAATGTAGGCCAGCACGGCATAGCCATAACTGTTAGGCGCTCTCAACAATTGATCGGAAAATTCACCGGGATACCACTCTCGCTCCAAGCCATAACGTGCTTGTTGGAAGGTCCACCCGGCTTGAACGGCCCAATGTTCGCTTACCCATTCCGTTTCTAAATTTACACCCGCAACCCATGCTCCTGAGGGGTCATTTACCTTGGTGTCAATAATAGCGATGGTGTCGGTCCCGTTGAGTAAATAATCGGTGAAAGGAATATCCACAAATGGATTGTTGAGCACGGTGTAGAACCCGTCAATGGATATGCGTCCCTCCCATTGTCCCGCGTGTATATCACTTTCGATTCCGAGGTTGAAACTGTGTGAAGTTTCCATTTCAAGATCGGGAGAGAGTTGCACAATGCGCGCATCACCGCCCAGGATAGAGAGATGTAAATCTTCTTCAAAAGCCTGAGGAGCTCTAAAGCCGGATGCATAACCTGCTCGTGCTCGCCAGTGTTTGCTGATCTTGTAGAGTACACTCAGCCTAGGGTTTACCACTTCGTAGGTGTTGGACGTATTGAGTGCCGGCTCTCCTGCAAAGGCATTGATGCTGTTAATCACAGGGCGGTCGTACCTCGCACCTAACAACGCTGTCCACTGCTCATTGAGCTTCCATTGGTATTGTGCGTAAAGGGCTGGAGTAAATACATTCTGATCAATGTCACGTTCATAGCCCGGCATAATATCGTTTACCCGGTTATGTTGGATGTCTATGCCTACCATGATATTGTGGAACTCATTCCATCCCCACCCGTAAAGCGCTCCAATATTCGAAATAACGTCTAGGGTTTCTCCATAAAAGAGCTTAGCCTGTGCTCTTTCACTGGAATCTGGACTATTACCGCCTGCTCCGTAGTAACTGGATCGGCTCGTATATGTGGTAGCGCCATATACCGTAAAACGCTCCAGCCCGCCCTTACTCAGCCATTCATACTGACCGTTGATGCCCACGGTTCTATGAATCAGCTGCTCGGCAATATCTGCCTCATCAGGTTGAAACTCGAAGCGGTTGCCCCCTCTTCGAAACTCGTACATTCCTCGCGCTTCGACTTGAAGACGCTCGTTGGAAGATGGTCGGTACCAATATCGTCCACCAACCGCAACCGAGCGGAGTTTGGTGATTTCGGAAAAGTCGTCTAGAGTTTCAGGTGTGCCGTCACCGTCTCTGTCATATAGGTCATCGGGATTGGCATTAAAGGGCTCTCGATACCTTCCTGCGCCCCAAACTCGAAGTCCAGAATTTTCATCGACCCATGCCGCGTTTCCCTGCAAGGAAAAGTCGGGCGTTTCCATGCCATTCCAAGTATTCTGAGTGCGCAATTCCCATTCATCTACAATAGGTTCGCGTGTGATAAGGTTGATGGTGCCTGCAATGGCATTACCACCGTACATGCTTGACCCACCGCCACGGACAATCTCTACGCGCTCAATCATAGATGCCGGAAGCTGTTCGAGGCCATAAACCCCAGATAAGGAACTGAATATAGGTCGGCCATCTATTAGAATTTGAGAATAGGGACCATTTAAACCATTGAGACGCACTTGAGAGAAACCACAGTTCTGGCAGTTGTATTCCATGCGCAGTCCAGGCCGGAATGCCAAACCCTCCGCTACACTAACACTTTGAGTGGCCTGAAGCAAATCTCTGCTCATAACCTGAACGGGAACGGCTGATTCGCGCCGATCGAGATGGGTACGTGTTCCGGTTACTACTACTTGATTCAGCATGCCCGAGCGACTTCTCTCACAGGTCACTTCTCGATCTATGCCGGGTTGCACGTAAACCTTTTGGTCGATGATATCTGGATGAGAAACGAGTATCGTATCATTCTGTGTAAGCACAAAGCTCACCACACCCTCTAAATTGGATATGGCCCTGGTAGCTAGAGAAGGCACGCGTACTTCTGCACCTACTAAAGGCTCGTCATAGAGCTTTAACGTAAGCTGGGAAGCCGATTGAGCACGCATAGTAAAGGCCATCAAACCAAGTACGGCTAAAGTAAGCAATCGAATCATGTCGCAAATTTACCACGCATTTTTAGATAAGCCTAAAAATATCTTTTTGATAACTAGTTTAATGTATCTTTGTTCATCGAAATGGAGACAACGATTACAGAAGAGAACTATTTAAAGGCCATATGGGGCTTGCTCCCGAATTCAGGAAAAGGAGTAAGCACCAATAAATTGGCTGAGCGATTGGAAACAAAAGCGTCGAGTGTGACGGATATGATTCGTCGACTCTCCGAGAAAGGTCTCGTTCACTACGTTAAGTACCAGGGGGTGAAACTGAGCTCGGAAGGAGAGAAGGTAGCTATTCGCGTAATTCGTAAACACCGATTATGGGAATCATTTTTAGTTGAAAAGCTCGGATTCAGCTGGGATGAGGTTCACGATATGGCCGAGCAGTTAGAGCATATTCGCTCCACCGAGCTTACCAGTCGATTGGCCGCGTTCTTAGGTCATCCTCGCTTTGACCCTCACGGCGATCCCATACCAGATGAAGATGGGAACTTCCCTGAACAAGAGCGCATTTCACTCTTGCATTGCAACCCAGGTGATGAGGTGTTACTCACAGGCGTGAAGGACTCTTCAGCCAGCTTCTTGCAATTCCTAACCAAGCTGAAACTTGAATTGGGATCCCCTTTTAGAGTAGAAGAGAAAATTGATTTCGATCAGAGTATTTGGGTAAAACGCAAGGATGAAAGTGATCAACTATTGCCGAATAGCGTAGTCACTCAACTCATGGTAAAACGACAAAAATCAAAATGATGACAGACTTACAAAATTGGTTTTTGGATCAATCGGGTGTCATGCAAGCTCTTATTGCGACCACCTTCACATGGTTTCTGACGGCCGCTGGTGCTGCCACCGTATTCATCTTCAAAACCGCTTCGCGGAAGTGGCTCGATGGCATGCTTGGATTTACCGGAGGGGTCATGATTGCGGCCAGCTATTGGAGTTTACTTGCACCGGCTATCGAGATGAGTGAAGCTCAAGGCGACTTGCCATGGCTTGCTCCAGCTATTGGGTTTGGTGCTGGCGCCTTGTTTCTTTTTGGACTCGATCGGTTTGTGCCTCACCTTCACATCAACTTCAAAAAGGAAGAAAGTGAAGGCCCCAAGACGGATTGGCACAAAACCACCTTATTGGTGCTGGCCATCACATTACACAATATTCCCGAAGGATTAGCGGTAGGAGTGGCGTTTGGTGCCGCAGCATCTGGAATACCAGGAGCAGAAATTGGCGCTGCCATAGCCCTGGCAATCGGAATTGGCTTGCAAAACTTCCCTGAGGGAGTGGCGGTTTCCATGCCATTAAAGCGACAGGGAGTATCTTCCAGAAAGAGCTTTTGGTACGGTCAGCTTAGCGCTATAGTGGAGCCCGCGGCTGGAGTAGTGGGAGCGTTGGCGGTGTTCTATGCTCAACCCATTCTACCCTACGCTTTAGCGTTTGCGGCCGGAGCCATGATTTACGTGGTCATTGAGGAGGTCGTTCCGGAATCTCAAAGAGATAAGTATACCGACATATCCACGTTGGGCTTTATCGGTGGTTTTTTGGTGATGATGGTATTAGACGTGGCCCTCGGTTGATTTCAGTAGAGGTCGCTTCTCCTTATTTTTCTGCCATCGACCGAAAACAAAGGCAATGAGTCCGAAGTGGACGATGCCCGCCAATTCAAACATGATAATGTGGTAAGGGAATCCGCCTTGTACAAAAGGATTGTCAACAGCAGGGGGCTCAATGACGTACATATAATTAGCCCCTATCAAAGCGTCGAGTAGACCGACTAAAACGAATAGCACATTCGTCCCCACAAAGACTTTGAGAAAAGTGCGGTTGGGTAATGACCATTCTCGAACTGAGAATAAATAGATTGGAATGATGATTATGGAAGAGTGCCAGATGTGATAGGTAATGATGAATGCCGGCTCGTTTCCGAGGGTCATCTCCGGTGTTATCAGAGAGTGAAAACCACCGCTTATACCCCAAAGTAATAAGTAAGGGAAAAAAGTAGATCGGTTGGAAAACAGGGAATAGATGGCCAACAAGCCGCTGAGTGAGCATAATTGAAGCGGGAGAGACCATTGTAAACTCCAAGCATCTGTATATACCATTGCGCCGTTCTCGAAAAGAAAGCAGGACGTCAATATCCACGCCCAAACAATCTCAAAACGACGCAAACTCTGCGGAGAAAGCACTTTGCTGAACGCTACGGTGAGGACGACCAAGGCTATGAGAATGGTCAATCCAAGCAACCATGGAGCAGATCCAAATTCAACGATGTAATGGTCCAACGAGATATTTTTTAGGGGGGAGTCAAGATAAAAAATCCTCCTAATTAATTACGAAGCCCACCGTCTCTAAGGAACAATCGTATAGATGTATGAAATATTTTTCTCGATGCTCCCAACCCTTTTCTTGAAGCTGCCGTCTATACAATTAGAAAGAGTCTCCATGACCTGAAAATATGAACAAGAATTAGGTTAGTTGTTCAGTAGGTGGATTGTTCGATAATCCGGAGATCTGTGTCGAATGCGTACATTGGATCTCCGGATTTTCTTTAAAATGCCAGATGCAGATTAGTAAAGAACTCATATCAAGATGTAGAAAGCACGAGCGCTCAGCACAGTTCGAGCTGTATCGGAGCTGCTACGGAATTTTGATGGGGGTTTGTCTGCGTTACGAAAAGAACAAAGAGGATGCAGAAGAACTGCTCAACCTTGCCTTCTACAAAGTACTAACCCGACTAGATAAATATCACGACGACACGCCATTTGAAGCCTGGATTCGGAGAATCACCATCAATACGGTAATTGATGAGTTCAGGAAGAAGAATAGAGATCGTCACGCTTTTTTCGATCAGCTCGAGGGTCACGTTCCGGTTTCCTCAATGGATTTTAACGAGGCCGATCGTCAGTATGATGCGGAAGAATTAGAAATGATGATTCGTGATTTACCTCCCGTTAGTCAAAAGGTTTTTAATCTCTATGTGGTGGATGGGTACAATCACAAAGAAATCGGTGAGATGCTGGGAATTAGCGAGGGTACCTCAAAATGGCACTTAAGCACGGCACGCAAAACATTGAAAAAAAAGTTGAAAGGCTTCGTCACTAAAGTGGCGAGTATCATGTTATGACGGAGAAGGAATTAGAAAAGTTATTCCGGAAGAAGTTCGACGAAAGAGTCGTTGAATTTAATCCTGCCGCCTGGGAAGGTGCGGAACGTCTCATCATTGCTGGAGAGCGAAGAAAGAGGCGCCGGGCCATTATGGCTTGGTCTACCGCTGCCGTATTTGCAGGCTTTGGTGCGCTTACCTTTTGGAGCGTTACCAACACTCCTTTATACACACCAAATCCACAGCAGATGATAGCATGGCCTTCAGAGCCAGATCTCAATGATGTGGATATCAATACAATTGCTTCAGAAGAGCCTGAAGATGAAACGGTTTCTCCGGATGAGGTCTATGAACTCAACCAAGAGGACTTATTGGCAGTTGAAAGTGCTTCGGATCAGTACGGGTTCGCCAATTCAAATTCAGAGAATGCAAGCGCCGTTCTCTCTGACGCAACTCAATCTGAAACTCAGGTAGTAGGCTCTAGTGCTGGTTTAGGTCGCACTGTGTTGAGCGAGGTGGAAAGTATTCAAACTTCGAGCACTGAACTGGCTTCTCGAAACACGCAAGTCCTCGCTATGAGTGAAGAAAGGGTGGAACCAAATGAGGCTAATCTTGAAAGCCCCGTTGTGGTCTCTGCAGAAATCTCAGAGCCGGTAAATAGCATCGTGAATTCTGGAATTGAAGGTGAGGATGTGACGAATTCAATTGAAGAAATTGTTGCTGTGGATAATGTATCTACAGAAGAAATCGCTTTAGAGAGATCTTCAGAGTTGACCCCGGCCTCGGTGGCTGATGTTGTTGAACGTCCAAAGCATCGTGTGAACGAGTGGAGTATTGGTTTGACGAGTGGCGTAGGTGCCGCACATGTAACCGAGGGCAATTTGGGATGGAAGCCTTCATTCTTTGGTGGCTTGGCCGCTGAATGGGCTTTTGCTGAAAATTTGAGTTTGCAAACCGGAGTCGTATATGCGCAGCGTTCAAGCACAGGGTTTGAAACATCAGAATCCTATATCGACTACAACTTTGGTTCTACGCGAGTTGAACGACGAGTGACCTCATTGAATACATCTTTCCTTGAAGTGCCAATCTCCATCCAATATTCGCTCCACCAACATGAATTTCTAGCAGGCACCTATGTGGGCTATAAGTTGATGGAAACAGGAACGACGGAATCCACAATCACGGAGAACACGAGTGTTCAAAACGACAACTACCGCACAATCATCGATGCCGGAAGTGCCAATGATTGGGATTTTGGCGTTCAGTTAGGGTATGCCTATCGAGTAGATGAGCACTGGAGAATTAGCGCCACCGCATTGATGGGCTTGGGTGATCAATTCTCTGCCTATCCTGAGTCAATGAACCAACATGTCCAATTGCGCTTAGGCGTTCGATATATGCTCGGGTTATGAAGATGAAAGTTTATGCATATTTCGGTTTAGTCCTGCTCGTTGCGAGCTGCAGAAAAGATGCTCCATTGCCTCCTTCTGATGTTGCCCCCGACTTCTATGCAAATGCATTGGTCAGTGGCGAGCAAATCAATATGAACGCTGGTGATGATGGGTACTTCATGCACACCGATTTCAAGTTTGAAAACGGGTTGGCCTATATGAAAGGCGACCTCAATTCAAATGCTGTTGGTAAGCCTTCTTGGTCATTTAGTTTTGCCAATAGTGAGGCCGGCACCGTTGTAGACGCCTATGAAGTATTGAGTCTAGGAGAGAAGAGTCTTCAAGGAGTGACTACTCGTACACCGCTTACAGGTATGCTGGGCATTAAACCGGGTATTGTACTAAGTGCAGATAATCTTACTCATCCACAGTACTATTGGAGGTTTCAGTTTGGTGGACGAAATATTGAACCGAGTCCAATCTTTCCATTTGATAGTACGAACTATAACGGAGTACAGCCTGTAGTTACTTTGGGTATTAAACCCAACAATGTAGATTTTATTGAAACTTCGCGCTGTGTGGATATTCGCCATCCCGAGGCCATCGCAAGCTATAACGTTGAAGTGTTGTCCAATGGGACATTCAGATGCTACTTGAACCCGATGTATCAATCGGAAGTAGAACAGGTAATTTGGCATGTCAATAATCAATACAAAAGCACTGGAGATACACTTCTTTACAAGGCTGTGCCTGAGGACGGTGAAGAGATTGATATTCAAGCGGGCTTCCGTCACTATAACGGAGGTAGAACTTGCCAAACGAGAGAAATTCCAATCCGCGACTATTTCGGGAATGGAAGTCCAGCACTACCGCTCGTAGACTTTGGTTACGATGTGAATCCCCTCAGCGCAGTGGATTCAATGCACCTGAATACCGTTAAGATTGAATACACGGATCCATATGGTGAAGTGTTTAGCACAAGCTTGCACCATGATCCGGGCAAGGTTACGATCGAAGAAGTAGCAGATTATCAGAACGACAGTAAGGGTCGCCCGACCGTTAAACTTCACATTACAGGCTCTTTTCTCCTCCGCAGCGCAAACGGCGATGCTCTTCTTGTGGAAGATGCTGACTTTATGATTGCCGTAGCCACGCAAGACCCATAAAGGTCATTGTCTCTCACAACAACTAAAACACGAAGTAGCCACACCCCACGGTGTGGTTACTTTTTTACGGCAAACGTGTGCTATGCTTAACGCCGTCTTAATCTTCAAATACTATTTTGGCATTGCGGAATGTTCACGAAAAAACGCTTAATCCCTATTGGCTTGAGACTGAGCACAGGAAGCACTCGGTCTGAATAGATTGAATTCGATTAACTTCGTTTTACGTGAAAAAGGCAATCTTCATTATAATAATTTGTGTGCTCTCAGCTCGTATGAGTGGCCAAGAGTGGCCTTTGATTCAAGCTGTAGATCCATCTTCATCAGAAGTATTTCGCATTCAAGCTGATTCTTCTCTACATGCTTGGAACGGCGAGCATTGGACGCCGAAGCGCCGCTTGACTTTCAAGGGCATTGTGATCAGCGATTTAAAGGGTGTAGAGAAACTCAACCCGGTATTGTGGAGCAACCCCATGCGATTTATTGGTCATGGTACACAACAGGTGTACTTACTCGAGGACTCCGTATTTAGCCGGCTAGATTCGACTTTGGAAAGAGGCCATAACTTCAACTCTATCCAGTGGCAATCCGGCGATACCCTTTTCTCTTTAGGAGGTAGTGGGTTTGGACTTACCCATGCCTTGTTCAGCTACTTTGACATCAATTCGGGCAATTGGGAAGAGCTGCCCACCAACGAGGGGCCTGAACGCATTGAGACAGGTTTCCATCACTTTTCAGTTGATCGAAAGAAGCTATTCATTACCCTTGTGGCGGAAGAAGCGAATGAACTCGACCCTACGGTGTGGGAGCTGAATATTCAACAGCGCAAATGGAGTTCATTGGGAAGAGTGAATGATGAAACGCGAAAGCTCTTAATAAGTGGGAAAGTTTTGAATTTACCCATTGGAATAGCCGTAAGCGGGAGCACCAAGCAACTTGTTGATCTCAGCGACAACCGAGTGGACCGCATCGATGCTGCAGTTTGTGATTTGCAGTTTCGGACCAATAATGCTTTTGAAAATGGAGTGGGGACATTGGTCAGCTGGGACTATGTGGAGGATGCCTTCATCCCAAATCCCAATTCGAGTCAAAAATCGATTTCGCTCAAGTACACCTATCAGAGTATTTTCAACGCCCGACGCAAAGTTGGAGCAGCATACACCACCGGCTGGGCATGGTGGGTTTACCTAGCCATCCTAGGAGGCACAGGAGCTTTAGTTTGGCTCCTTCGTAAGTTGCTTCGAAAGCTCAAAGAACCTTTTGAAAAAGGGCAAACCGTAGCGGCTGATGAAAGGTTCTTTCAATCGCTGAACCCGGGGGAAATCAAGCTTCTTCGAGCTCTTTTAGGCGCAGAAATGCGAGGGGAAGGTTTGCTCTCGGGTCCGATTACAGAAATCATGGGGTGGAAAGAAAAGTCGTGGGACAACCAACGAAAATGGCGCAACAACTTGATCAAAGATTTGAACAAGCGCGGAGAGGAACACTTGAACATCGAAGAGTTAATAGTGAGCAACAAGAACCCGCGCGACAAGCGAGAACGGGTATACCGTTTAGATCCAAACGGTTTCAGATTGCTTCGAGATTCACTGCACTTTTAGGTCACAGCAACCTTTACCACTTTGCGTCTGGATACGATTTAGGTAGATACTGCATTTCAGCCAAAATGTATCCCAGGTGTTCGGAGTGCAGTCCTTTTTTGCCACCGCGCTGATGCCCTTCGCCTTCCGGTCTAGCTAGCGTAGCAAGCTCCAAGATTTGATCAACTTTTTGGTTCCACAGGCTTTTCACCTTTTCTAAATCAGGGCCAATTCCAGCCTCTTGAGTATTGATGTCAAGTGCATCAGCTTCTAGCATCTCTCCCGTCCACATCCAAACGTCATCTAAGCTTTTCTGGATCTTGGCACGGCTTTCTTCTGTGCCATCTCCTAAGCGAATCATCCATTCAGCGCTCCACTGTGCATGATAGGAAATCTCTTTCATCGCCTTTTGAGCGATGGATGCGAGGTGTTCATCGCTGGAATTCGACAACTGTTCAAAGTAGAAGTAGTTGTAGGTATCGAAAACAAACTGGCGGGCCAGTGTATCTCCCCAATGACCATTCGGCTGTTCTACTAAAAGAACATTCTTGAACTCGTGCGCATCGCGGTGGTAGGCTAAACTATCCTCAGTGGCTTCTCCTCCTTTGAGCTCTGCAGCGTACTGCAAAAATTGGCGGGCTTGACCAATTTGGTCGAGCGCAATGTTTGTCAAGGCGATATCTTGTTCTAGCACGGGACCATGACCACACCACTCGGACAAACGTTGACCGAGGATAAGGGCATTATCGCCTAAACGAAGTACGTACTGATAGAGATCATTTTTCTCCATAATGGGCCTACCTAATAACTGCCTCTACGGCGTGAAACTTACATGTGTCCGACTTCGTCCGGGATATCGTAAAAAGTAGGATGGCGATAAACCTTATCATCCGAAGGAGCGAATAAAGGCTCTTTCTCATCTGGACTAGACGCCGTGATGGATTCGCTTGGGACGACCCATATGCTCACGCCTTCACTGCGACGTGTATACACATCGCGTGCATTTTTGATGGCCATTTCAGCATCTGGAGCATGAAGGCTTCCAGCGTGCTTGTGACTCAAACCGTTTTTGCTTCGAACAAAAACTTCCCAGATTTTCCAATTGGACTTATCGCTCATTCTAAAATTGAGTTAGGCTACTTTATCGCTACGGCGCTTCGCTTCTTTCGCAGCATAAGCATTGGCTGCTTCTCGAATCCATGCTCCGTCGTCGTGGGCTTTTTGACGCGCCTCCAAGCGCTGCTTGTTGCACGGGCCATTGCCTTTGATTACCTGATAAAACTCCTCCCAATTGATTTCACCAAAGTCGTAATGACCGGTTTCTTCATTCCATTTCAAGTCGGGATCTGGAATGGTCAAGCCAATAAACTCGGCTTGAGGAACGGTTTTATCAATGAATTCTTGACGAAGTTCATCATTTGATTTGCGCTTGATCTTCCACTTCATGCTCTGGGCAGAGTTTGGAGACTCATCATCGCGCGGACCAAACATCATGATGCTTGGCCACCACCAACGATTCAGTGCATCTTGCGCCATCGCCTTTTGCTCAGGAGTACCGTTAGCCAAGTTCATCATGATTTCATAACCTTGGCGCTGGTGAAAGCTCTCTTCCTTACAAATGCGCACCATGGCTCTTGCATAAGGACCATAGCTTGTGCGACAAAGCATAACCTGATTCGCAATGGCAGCTCCGTCTACTAACCATCCTACGGCGCCCATATCGGCCCACGAAATGGTAGGGTAATTAAATATGGACGAGTACTTTGCTTTTCCAGCCAATAGATCTTCAACGAGATCTTGGCGATCGGCTCCCAATGTTTCGGCGGCACTGTATAGGTACAATCCATGTCCTGCTTCATCCTGAACCTTCGCCAAGAGAATTAATTTGGAACGGAGTGATGGAGCTCGGGTAATCCAGTTTGCTTCTGGAAGCATTCCTACCACTTCAGAATGAGCGTGTTGGGATATTTGACGGATAAGTGTTTTTCGGTACTTCTCCGGCATCCAATCCTTCGGCTCAATCTTTTTCTCAGCGTCTACGTACGCTTGAAATCTTTCTTCTAATGAATGCGTCTCTCCCATAGGACAAGCGATTTTAAGTATGTCAAAGGTATGAAAACAGCCTCAATGCTGCCACCTTCTAACAAGCACCCTTCAACGAATGTTTGAATTTGAATCCATTCCAAACAACCTCGATAGGCGATTCGATTAAACATATTGAGTTCAAGAGCGTTTCCAACTCCAAAGTACTATTTTTGTGCTCTTGAAAAAGAAGTTATCTGCCCAAGGCAAACCGTATATCCCATGTTGAAATTCTTTTCCCGCAAAAAGGACACGAAGTTCTTAATCAACGAAACAAGCGATCGAATAAAACCCGCATTTCACAAGTTGAAGGTGGCAGACGTACGGAAAGAAACCGCCGATTGTGTTTCAGTTTCGTTTGAATTACCAGAAGCGCTCGAGGGTGATTTTCGTTTTAAACCGGGTCAATACCTCACGCTGAGAACAGATATCAATGGAGAGGATGTGCGTCGTTCTTACTCGATTTGTTCTTGCCCGTTCGACGGCGAGGTGCGTGTGGCGATTAAGCGCGTAGAAGGGGGAGCCTTTTCTACCTATGCTAACCACGACCTAAAAGTGGGCGATGAGTTGGATGTGATGACGCCTATGGGCAACTTCACCCGTGATTTTGAAGCCAAGAAAGAAACTCACTATGTGGCCATAGCCGCTGGATCAGGGATTACACCCGTAATGAGTTTGATTAAAACCGCACTTCAAACAGAAGCAAATAGCAAGTTCATTTTGATTTATGGAAACCGAAATAGCGCTTCCGTAATCTTCAAAGATGAAATTGAGGATTTAAAAGACCAATACATGGAGCGCTTGGAAGTACATCATGTGTTGAGTCGTGAAGACCAAGGTTCTGACTTGTTAAAGGGCCGAATTACAGAAGATAAGGTGAAGGGCTTTGCCGAACGTTTCTTTAGCATTGATCAGGTAGATGCCTACTTCTTATGTGGACCAGAGGAGATGATCCGTGCTTCAGAATCGGCACTTGCAAGCTTGGGTGTGGATAAGAACAAAGTTCTTTTTGAACTATTCACCCCAGCCAAGGATATCGTAAAGAAAGAGACCACCGCTGACACAACGAGCTCGGCCACAGCTACAAGTTCAGTTACCGTAATCTTAGACGGCGACGAAACGCATATGGAAATGTCATCTAAAGGCAAGACGATACTCGATGAGGCCCTCGATGCCGGTGCTGATGTTCCATTCGCCTGTAAAGGTGCCGTTTGCTGTACGTGTCGTGCCAAGGTGCTTAAAGGTACTGCGGAGATGGAAATGAACTACGCCCTGACCGACGAAGAGGTAGAGGAAGGATTTATTCTCACCTGCCAGAGTCATCCAACTTCCAGTAGGGTTGTGGTGTCGTTTGATGAGTAGTTGCGGACCGCGCTAACTCAGGGATTTTACCCTGAAACTGCTATGCGCATCTTGGCTTTGAAGATTTGGCCACGGAGACTTACGACGAACAATGAGACATGCACTTGCGTTCGAGCGTGTACGGAACTCCTAAGGTTTCTTGGGTAAGTGCAGATTCAATTCGATTGAGCATATCTCAAACGCCTTTTCCATTTGGACGCGAAGAGTATTACTTGGTAGTAGATAACGCCGACCCGAATACGGATCAGGTGGACTTGGAATTTGAACTGAGCAACTTGCCATTGGGTACACATCTTCTTTTGGAGGATTTGCACACGGGTTCGGTTCAGTATTTAAATAACAACCAAGTATATAAATATACTCATGACACTTCGGCCGTTGCGGAAAGGCTCAAGTTATATGTGAGTAATCAGCGAATCAGCATTGCCGAGGAATCAGTTGCTAATCAGGTACTTCCTTTTGCGTATCGCTTGAATGAGTTTACCCGAGTAGACCGCATTCGCGACATGAAGAACGTGAAGGTTACAGCTGTGGATTTATTCGGAAGTCAGCTTTATTCTCAAGAGCATGAAGTTGTTGATGAGGCAATCGAATTGCCAAGCCCATCAGCAGGTATGTACATGTTAGTTCTTGAAGAAGAGGGGAAGTCTTTGGTCATCAAGGTGGCTCCTCAAATGAGGTAATGTTAACAATGGCAATTCAAACGAAGGGCGGTTTTGAACCATTCATCAGATAGTTTGAACCATTTATCGAATAAAACATAGGCAGAAAACAAATCACCGTACTTTTAATAGAATAATTGAGAAATCATTGCTGCACTAAAACTGAGACCTTTTATGAATAAGCGTTTCTATTTCATTTTGAGCTTCTTTTTGTTGACTATCGTGGCAGCACCGCAGCCCGGTAATCCAAGCACCGTTCCTCTAGTTGGAGGTTTGAGTTTGTTGATTGCCGCAGGGGCAGCCTTCGGAGTAAAAAAACTTTACGACGCCAAGAAAGCACAGCAAGATTTGTAGTTTACATATCCCTCTCAGGGATGTGCAAGGTTGTGGGAGCCTCCAGGTCTCGGCTCTCCAACCCTTTTTTTATTTCTGAAGTTTTGACTTTAGCTCTCGGACGAGAGTCACCTGCCCAAAGGAGTTGGCATTGTTTAGAACATTACCAACCCGTTTTAACCATCTCCCAGTGAGGAAGCCCATCTTCCAAAAACTCTTTCCCTTCTTTTATAAATCCATAGGACTCATAGAAGTCCAATAAGTAGCTCTGAGCCATAATGCGAATAGGTAGACCAAGTTCCCTGCGCACAATTTGAAAAGATTCTTCCATCATTGCTCGTCCTACCCCGGTACGTCGAATTCTCTCTGAAGTGATTACACGACCGATGGATGTTTCGGTATAGATCTCCCCAGGAGGAGCAATCCTCGAATAAGCGACCATGCCCTGGTCGTCTTCTAACCACAAGTGGAGCGAACGTTGATCGTATTCGTCGCAATCCAAATAAGGACAGTGCTGTTCGACAACAAACACTTCTTGTCGTAATTTTAGAATTGCATATAGCTCATCTTTGGTGAGCGCTGCCCAATTTTTACATTGCCAATTCATTCGGGATGATTTCAATTCTGAAGCCAAACCAAAGTCGTACTTTCGTATTAAACCTGCAATAGTCACCATGAAAGACCTCATTTCTAGTTTCCCCCAACATCTTCGTGAAGGCCTCAAAATTGCAAAAGAGGCGCCTCTAAGGAACACGGGTATGCGTCCTGCAAACGTGCTGATAACAGGATTGGGTGGATCAGGTATAGGTGGTACTATCGTAAGCGAGCTTTGCATGGATACGGCGAGAATCCCGGTGATCGTCAATAAAGGCTACAATATCCCGCATTGGGTGAGCGCAGATACCCTCGTTATCGCTTGCAGTTATTCTGGAAATACAGAGGAAACACTTTCAGCGTCAGGACAGGGTTTGGAGCATGGCGCTATGATGGCTGGCATTACAAGCGGTGGAAAGTTGAAGGAGTTTTGTGAGGAAAGAGGCTTGAATCATATCATTATCCCAGGAGGTAACCCACCGCGCTCCATGCTGGGTTATTCCTTTGTGCAGCTGTTTCGATTACTCGATAATTATCACATTCACTTGCCCGAATCTTGGGAGGAGCAAATTGCCAATGCCGCAGATTTTCTTGAAAGTGAATCAGGTGCTATCCATGACCTGGCTAAAAGGATTGCCAATAACATCGATCGAAAGGTGGTGGCCGTATATTCTACAGCAGGACTCGGAGGAGTGGGCACACGTTGGCGACAACAGATTAATGAGAATGCCAAGATGCTTGGATGGGATGCGGTGATTCCCGAAATGAATCACAATGAAATGGTGGGCTGGGAGGGTGGTACTGATGGGCAATCCGTTATCGTACTTCGTAGTGAGTTCGAGCATAAACGAAACACCCTGCGATCCGCAGTGAATATCGAACGGATAAAGAAGCATACGCCTCACGTGCATGAAATTGTGGCTAAAGGTCAGAATCGAATCGAAGCGGCATTGTACCTCATCCATCTCGGAGATTGGGTTTCTTATTACCTTCATGTGATTTCAGGGTGCGATATATATGATATCAGTGTGATTGAGGACTTAAAAGCACACCTACAGAGATTTCAGGAATGAGGAAACTACTGCTCTCAATCGTTCTTCTTCTCCACGTTCAGTTTAGCACAGCCCAAACCAATGAGCAAGATTCTATTGGCGGAATATCTTGGCTGGCGGGGGGCGATTTACAGTTGAACGGTGAGATGGTACTCGATCAGGTGTCGTATTACGGCCGAGTAAATCTGAACGGTGGGTACTTCGTTCACACTAATGTATTGATAGGGCTGGAAGCTGGATATACCATCTCTCCACTTTCCAGATATACCGAATTGGTGCCTATGTCGAGATATTATTATTTTTTTGAAGGAGATAGACACGCATTGTACGCTGGACTCAAAGGTGGATATGCATGGGGCGTGGATGAATCATCGTTTTCAGGCACTACCAAAGGCAGATATGCATGGATTTGGGGTGCACGAGCCGGCTACCTTAGCCGCTTTAACAAGCACGTTGCGTTGGATATCTTTGCTTTCTACAATGAAAGGTATAGCGCTAGTGAGCGTCAAGATGGCTTTTATACGAATCCTTCAATGACTTCAGCCTTCGGAATAGGTATAGGCTTTCAAGTATTTCTGTGATGAGAACGGTTCAGTTTGAAGACTTGGGAACCATGCGATACAAAGAGGCATGGGATTATCAAGAACAAATCTTTGATGAGATTGTCCAATTGAAGTCGGCAAACCGCAAGGTTGCTGAGGAAGAACGCATACCTACCCAAGACCGCTTACTCTTCGTTCACCACCCTCATGTCTATACGCTAGGAAAGAGCGGAAAAGTAGAGCACCTGCTCATATCAGAAGCAAAGATGGCTGAGGAGGGCATTGATTGGTTTAAAATCAACCGAGGTGGAGACATAACGTACCACGGTCCTGGGCAATTGGTGGGATACCCGATTTTTGACCTCGACGAACACTTTACGGATATCCACAAATACCTTCGCTATCTCGAAGAGGCCATTATTCTAACCTTGGATGAATATAGTCTGAAAGGGGAACGAAGTGAAGGAGAAACAGGTGTATGGCTCGATGCGGGTAAGCCTACAGCCCGAAAGATATGTGCTTTGGGCGTGCGTGCGAGCCGGTGGGTAACCATGCACGGTTTTGCCTTTAACGTGAATACCGATCTCAAGTATTTTGACTATATCGTACCCTGCGGTATAGCAGACAAGGCCGTGGCCTCTTTGCATGTAGAATTAGGATATGCTCCAGATATGGATGAAGTAAAGGGCAAAGTGAAAAAGCACTTGTCCGACCTCTTCTCCATTCAATATCAATAAGCCACTTCGGACTCCTCTACTTTGGACAGATAGAAGCGTACCAATTCATCTACCAGAACAGGGAGACGCGTTTTTTCGTCGGCATACGGTCCCCGAACATGTCCAAGCCGCGCAATCACTAAGTCGGCATCAGGAACCATAATGATGAATTGCCCGTTAATTCCGTGGAAGTAAGAAAAGGAATAACCCTCAATGGAATTCAACCAAATGGAGCGACCGTAGAATTCTGTGGAAATCGGGCTAAAGAAGTCGGACACATTTGCGCTATCCATAAAAAGGTGGTTATTCCAAGTTCCCTTGTGTAGTAAAATGTGACCTAACCGTGCAAAATCGCGCGCATTGCTATTAATGCAACAGTATGCAATGGCTTGACCTTCCCCATCTACATGCCATTCTGCATCATCTGTACAACCTGCCGGAGTCCAAATCCACTCGGAAGCCAATTCGGGCAAGCTCCTGCCAGTGGCTACCTCCAAGCATTCTCCCAATAATTGCGTGGATCCACTCTGGTATTCGTAGGTTTCTCCGGGCATATCAGAAATGGGAACATCGCGGAACATCACTTTGGTAATATCTGCACCATAATAGGCTCTAGCAGTTATGCCAAAGGCATTTTTGTAGTGCTCATCCCAGTCTAGCCCTCCCTGCATCTTTGAAAGATGTCCCAAAGTGAGGTCACCGGCATATTCTCCTTGTAATTCGGGTAAAAAATCAATCACGTTTTGGTCCCAATTCGCAAAATATCCTTGATCGATAGCAATTTGGGCAAGCATAGCCACCACGGTTTTTGCCATGGAGAAACTGTTTGTTCTGGAAGTGGTGCTGTAGGATTCGGCGTATTCCTCGTACACAAGCTTATCCTGATGAAAAATGGCAAGAGCAACTGTTTCCGTGCTTTTAAGAAGGGAATCCAAGAATCCTGAAGGGGCTAATTCGGCATTCAATTGCTCCGCCCAAGGGCGAGGAGCTTGCGACCGGATGAGTTCGGTGCTGAAATATTGTTTATCGTCTATTGTTGCTGAAGTTTCGCCAGCCATATAGGTAGCGCGCACTCCTTTTAACAAATACTCATAGGGGGTAAGCGTAACCACCCAGAGCACAATCAATATTCCAAATAGAACATAGATTGTCCTTTTCATTGCCTTCCTCATGCAGCCAATTTCGTGAAATTCTTCGAGCACCTGACCATGCCGTTTGTTGAGATTTCAAGTTTTGATTTCTCAACCTGTACATTTGAATAAACAGCACGACGATGAATATTCTTTTTCTGGACATTGAAACGGTTTCGGCTCACCCAGAGTTCACAGATATGAATGAGACTTGGCAGTCGCTTTGGGCCGAGAAAACGCAATGGCAGCGAGGAGAAGATATTACGGCTGGAGACTTTTACCCACAAAGAGCAGGCATTTTGGCCGAGTTTGGAAAGGTGGTTTGTGTATCGCTCGGGTATTTTCGAGGTACTGGGGCTGATAGAGAGTTTCGAGTAAAGAGTCTTTTCAATCACGATGAGCGCATCATTCTTGCTGAATTGTCGGAGCTTTTATCTACGCATTTTGCCAACTTCCACCTGTGCGCCCACAACGGGAAGGAGTTTGATTTTCCTTATTTGGGAAGGCGGATGGTTGTTCAAGGAGTGGATTTACCCGGACAGTTAAACTTAGCTGGAAAGAAACCCTGGGAAGTACCGCACATTGACACTATGGAACTGTGGAAGTTTGGCGATCGAAAGAGTTTCACTTCATTAAAACTTTTGGCTGCGCTTTTCGACATCCCTACACCGAAGGATGACATCGACGGATCTATGGTGGGAGGGGTATATTGGAAGGAGAATGACTTGAAGCGTATAGCTCGGTATTGCGAGAAAGATGTGGTTACCCTAGCTCGTGTTTGGCAACGTTTACAAGGCGAACCGGCCATCTCTGATGACGTGGTCGTATCGGGCACATAAGCGCCTCCAGTTTCCTATCTTGCACAAATGTCTGCGCTGCTCCAGGTTGATCAACTTTCCATTGCTTTTGGCGCTACTCCGGTAGTGAAGGGTATATCTTTCGAACTCAATGAGTCCAGAACCTTGGCCATTGTGGGTGAATCCGGTTCAGGTAAGTCGGTTACGAGTTTGGCCATTATGGGACTGCTCGATGCCGAGATTGAAGCCGCCACATTGCGATTCGATGGAACGAGTTTGCTTTCCCTTTCCAAGCAAGAGCATCAGTCTTTCAGAGGGGCTAGAATGGCGATGATTTTTCAAGAGCCGATGACCGCCTTAAACCCATCCATGCGATGTGGTGAGCAAGTGGCCGAAATGATCATGAAGCACGAAAAGATCGGCGCGAAAGCCTCTCGGAACAGAGTGTTAGATCTTTTCAAAGAAGTCCAAATCCTACAACCCGAAGAGAAATACAGCGCTTGGCCGCACGAGTTGAGCGGCGGACAAAGGCAGCGAGTGGTCATTGCCATGGCCTTGGCTTGCTCGCCACAGCTGTTGATTGCCGATGAGCCCACCACGGCCTTAGATGTAACGGTTCAAAAAGAAATCCTTCGATTAATTCGCTCCATACAGAAAAGGAGAAAGATGGCCGTATTATTTATCACCCATGATCTTGGCGTGGTAGCTGAAGTAGCCGATGAGGTACTCGTTCTTTTTCGAGGTGAAGTAATGGAACACGGCACTGCTGATGGTGTTTTAAATCACCCAGAATCGGACTATACCAAAGGCTTGCTCGCATGTAGACCTCCATTGAATGATAGACCCTATCGACTGACTACCGTTGAAGACGTGCTGCAAGGAAGGGTGTCAAAGAGTACCACACAATTGCCAAAGAGTTCATCTGAGGAGGTACTCCTAGAAATTCGAAACCTGGAAAAGTGGTTTGCGATTGGAGGGACCCGCTGGTTTGGATCTGCCGAAGTATTCAAAGCCGTCAATGGAGTAAGTGTAAAGCTGTTCAAATGTGAAACCCTCGGTTTGGTGGGCGAATCGGGTTGCGGAAAAAGCACCTTGAGTCGTTGTTTAGTCCATTTGCACGAGGCCAATGCAGGAGAGATTCTATGGAAAGGAAAAGACATTACCCATCTCAAAGGCGGACCACTCCGTAAGCTTCGGAAGGAAATTCAAATGATCTTCCAAGACCCGTTTGCGTCATTGAACCCCCGGATGAAAATCGAACAGGTAATTATGGAGCCCATGCAGGTTCACGGGTTGCATAAGGGAAAGCGCAAAGAGCGTGCAGCCTATCTGTTGGAGCGCGTTGGATTAGGCGCCGATGCCCTGCAGAAGTATCCACATGAATTCTCAGGCGGACAAAGACAACGCATTGGTATTGCTAGGGCCTTAGCGGTAGAGCCGGAGCTTTTGATTTGCGACGAGTCGGTTTCAGCACTCGATGTGAGCGTACAAGCGCAAGTACTCAATTTGCTCAATGAGTTAAAAGAAGAGTTTGGCTTCTCTTATTTGTTTATTAGTCATGATTTGAGCGTAGTAAAGTACATGAGTGATCACCTCATGGTTATGCGCTCAGGTTATTTGGAGGAATATGGTGATGCGGACAAGGTATACGCCAACCCGAACTCTGAATACACGCAGAAATTGATTTCATCTATTCCCAAAATTTGATTGTGTAGATGGTATTTAGCAGTGCTCTCTTTTTGTTTGGTTTCTTACCCGCGTTCTTCCTGGTCTACTTCCTTGTCCCTTACCGGTTAAAGAACCTATGGGCACTTATTGGGTCCACGTTTTTTTACGCATGGGGTGGTCCTGTATTTGTTTTTGTGCTCTTCGCGAGCTTATCTGCCGATTTCTTCATTGCGCAACAGTTTTCGAAACCGAAGGGTAAACGGTGGTTGGTCGCCGGACTCGTTCTGAACATTGGTTTACTGGCCTATTTCAAGTATGCCAACTTCTTCGTAGAAAACTTCACCATCCTTCTAGAGCGTTTGGGCATGGACGGCCAACTTTGGACGAGAGTGGCATTGCCTATTGGGATATCATTTTTCACATTCCAGAAGATCAGTTATCTGGTGGACGTATACCGAGGTGAAAAAGAGCCCCAGCGAAATTGGGTGGATTATGCCCTCTTTGTGGTGCTCTTCCCTCAGCTGATTGCTGGTCCCATTGTTCGGTATAAAGAGATTTCGGAGCAGATTAAAGATCGCAGGTCCAACTTGAATTCTGAAGAACGCTTGCTCGGACTATTTCGCTTCTCTATTGGTTTGGCAAAGAAGGTGCTCATTGCTAACACCATGGGTGAGATAGCTGATGGATTTTACAATGACGAGCTAAACCCCACCATGTTGGGAAGCTGGGTTGCACTCCTAGCATACACCTTCCAGATTTATTTTGATTTTTCTGGCTACTCCGATATGGCCATTGGATTGGGTCGAATGATGGGCTTTCACTTCCCAGAGAACTTCAACTTCCCGTATCTCTCTAAAAATATCACCGAGTTTTGGCGCCGATGGCATATTACTCTGAGCAGTTGGATGCGCGATTACCTGTACATTCCTTTGGGTGGAAATCGCAAAGGCGTTTCTCGCACATACATCAATCTTTGGCTGGTGTTTTTGATAAGCGGCTTATGGCACGGCGACAATTGGAATTTTGTGATTTGGGGCGCCTACCACGGGATGTGGTTGGTACTGGAAAGGGCCTTTCTTCTTAAGCTGACCACGCGCTTACCCGTGCTCTTTCAAACCGCTTTTACGTTTTTCTTAGCCATGTTGGGTTGGTTGCTGTTTCGAATTGAGGATTGGTCGACCTTCCAGATTTATTCGGAGGCCATGATTTCAGGAACAGATGGAATTCTGGAATTGAACAACCTGCAGCTCTTAACTTTTGGACTAGCGACGGTATTCTCCATTTGGAAAATGGGAAAGCGTGCTTCACGTTTTGAAGATTCGGTGTATCGCACCTTGTCTGTACCAAAAGCAATTGTTCTGACCTTAGCGACCATATTGTTGATAGTTTTATCCAGTGCTTTTATAGTTAGCTCCGATTTCAATCCGTTCATCTACTTTAAGTTTTGATGAAGCCTTCAGACACGGCAAGGGTAGGGTTCGCGACCATCTTTGGTGCTTTAGTACTGGTTTTTATGGGGACTACATTTGGGTTTCTCCATATCGGTTCACTCCATGGCTCTTTCGAAGAAGTGGAGATTGAAAAATTGAACACGAAAAACCTGTTGAATGACTCTTACCAAAACTCACTTGACCAATGGTACAAGGAAAACTTGATGGTTAGAGCACCCTTGATTCGAACCTACAATCAAATTGAATTTGACTTAAATCACTTTTCTAGCACCTATGTGACGGTAGGTCAGAACAACCAATATTTCGCCTACAATTACTTCCCTACATATAGGGGTCATGATTATAAAGGAAGAGTCTTCTGGCGGAACAAGGCTAAGGACTTCCGTTGGCTTCGAGATACTTTGGAGAGCCACAACATTCCTTTACTCGTGGTGATTGCACCAAACAAGGTGCGATACATGCCTGAGAATTTACCCAAGAACCTAGTAAAGACTGAAGGTGATTCGGTGAATCAATGGACTATGATACGCGAATTCGAAGCCTTGGATATACCGGTGCTCAATTTAAACGAAACGTTTATGATGGCTAAGGACACTACTACACGTCCACTTTTTCCGAATACAGGAACGCACTGGACAGAGTACGGAGCGCTGCTAGGAGGGCAAATGATGATGGAAGCCATTGGTAATTTGATGGATACGGTTGTAGCCGCTATTCAACTTTCACCAGGGGTATATTTAGATAGCGTAAATGAAGCCGATACTGAACTGGCTGAACATATGAACGTTTGGCTGATGCCTAGAACACAAGAGCTTTACTTCCCGCAAGTGAGGTATGACACAACGGATAGATTGAAACCAGACGTTCTCATGATTTCAGACAGCTTTTTTTGGGTCATGAATTACAGCAAGCTAAACCTTCACGTGTTTAATCCTGATTACAGTTTTTGGTATTACAATAATACTTGCTTCGACTCGCGACATGGAGAAAAACCTATAGATGAATTGGATCGTTGGGCAGAAATCTTAAGTCGAGATGTAGTAGTGATGATGGCAACTGAAAGTGTACTCCCTCAATTGCCATACGGCTTAGTTGACGACTTAAAGCAGGGTTTGGAATGAATGAAAATTCACCACTCAACGCCATCTAAATACTCACTTAAGTGAAAAGGAAGAGCCTCAAGATTTGCATCTACGAGCATCACGACTACCAAGTCTGACTCTTCAATTGCCTGACGGGTTGTCGACAAGTCAGCTCTGCCGATTAATCCTTCCCCGGACTTGTGAGCTTTTTTGTGATAATACAAGAACCAAGAGGGATTAAAAATCTGCGCACGGGTGAGTCCCACGCCAAACCAGCGCCAATTAAAGCTATCACCAATAATGCAAAGCCCGAAATCAGATTCAATTGCCGAATTGTACAACTGAGCATCTCCTAGTTGATTAACCATTTTGGGTTTTGATGAAAGCAAGTTTAGGGTTTCCCATAAATCGACCTCAACCTTCGTATAGTCGTCTTTGGAATAAATTCCTTCTATACGAGCATCTATCACCTCCCTGCTGAGTTGCTGATTGATTTGTTCAGTAAAAGCGACATAGGCATATTTACTAGCCGCCTGACTCCAATGAATGCCATAGGTGGTGAATGCATCATAGCCAGTGCTATCTTCAAATTGAGTCAGCACCTCATGCATATCAATATGGTCCACTTTATACGCTTGCAGAGTATTTAAGAAACGAATTCTATTATTTGTGTCAGCAATTTCGATTCCCTTAGGCAGGTCTTCGGCGAAATAGTTGGGCTTACCAGGAATAGAGATGAACATGAATTCCTTACCCCTATTTTTCAGACTATCTTGAAACCTTTTAAGCAAGGAGCCCATCTGATTCAAATAATCGTCATTGAATGGTTCAGAATCCGTTATCAAATCCAGATAAGCCTTCTCGAAGAGCACTTCATTTTTACCGGTAATGATGTTTTGGTTGAGTTCTCCACCAAGCGAATATTGTACCTGATTGTGCGTTCGAACAAGCAGAGGACGGGCGGGCAGATTTTGTTCAAATTGGACCTCAATACTCTTTTGCCATGAACCGTCGAAAAAAGAAAGATTGCCCTCCTCTAGATTTGCAGTGACACCTTTTAAAGGCTCCCCTAAAGGGAGATAAACAAGGAATATCGGGAGAGTGCAAAGGCAAAAAAGCAGATAGCATTTTATTTCTGTTTTCAATAACTGTGCTTTTTTAAGTTTGGTCACATTGACATAATAAGTTCACATACTTAACCAACTGCTATTCATCGCTAAGCCGGCGGTTTAATCAGTATTACAAAAGAAGCTAAATAGCGTAAACGCTTTGTGCATAGAATTAACCACGGAGTTTTGCCTTACCATGCCTGTGAAATCCTAGATTTCCATCTCCGGAATCTCTCCTTCAATTATCAAGGTTCCTTCAGTTGCCGCTTGAATCTCCTCAACGCTTACTCCGGGAGCGCGTTCTCTCAATATGAATCCTCGGCCTTCTGGATCAATATCCATAACCGCAAGGTTGGTAACCACTTTTTTCACGCATTGAACGCCTGTTATTGGAAGGGTGCAGGATTTAAGCAACTTGCTTTCACCAGCTCGGTTGGTGTGCATCATGGCTACGATGATATTTTCCGCGGAAGCCACCAAATCCATCGCGCCACCCATGCCCTTCACCATCTTCCCTGGAATCTTCCAGTTGGCTATGTCGCCATTGTCAGCTACTTCCATAGCCCCGAGTACGGTCATTTGCACATGCTGCCCGCGGATCATTCCAAAGCTCAATGAAGAATCGAAATACGTGGCACCCGGTAGTGCAGTAATGGTCTGCTTTCCAGCATTGATTAGATCGGCATCCTCTTCACCTTCAAACGGAAAAGGACCCATGCCTAGAATCCCGTTCTCAGACTGAAACTCAACCGAAATTCCTTCCGGGATGTGATTGGCCACCAAGGTGGGAATTCCAATACCGAGGTTCACGTACCAACCATCATTCATTTCCTTGGCTATTCGCTGGGCTATTCCGTTTTTGTCAAGCATGGCTTTTTTTCGTTTGTGCGTTTCTAGGTTGATGCGTTAATCCGTTGAGGACCAATTAGAATAAAGACGAATGATTTGGTACTACCACTATCTTTCTAAGTTTCTGCTAAGATATCTCATTAACCCTCCAGTTGTCGATTTTATACTTTCGATGGTCTCTAGCAGACCATCCTTATCCTTTGCTGTTAACAGTTTGGTTGCATACATAGAGAAAATCATACTCTCTTCTTCACAAGCGCTTCCTTGGGCAATATTCAAAAACCTCAAAAACTCTTTGTTCGTATGTCGCCCGAAACCCTCTGCTATATTATTTGAAATCGATTAGGTCGCTCTGTAAATTTGGTCTCTCAAGGCAAAATTCCCGCTTATTCCTTCGTTTTTTTTGATCAGGTCATGTATCTGAACCATTAAATTCTGGGCATATTGCCAGCAATCGAGTTCAGTGAAGTTTTTAAATGTTACCATTAAAAACGAAACTAAATCAACCTTGTCAATGAACTCCAAATCTCAAAGAGGTATTTCGAGTAGCCTATGCACGACAACGCACCAACAGATTAACTCAGAAACGGGTTAACGATATGATCAAACTCCTAAAACCCGTTCACCTACCTCTCCCTAACCGTTCTCTGCTCTATCCTCTTCTCGTAATTTTTACCTTCAAATATGCGCTGAACGAATATGCCGGGTGTGTGAATTTCATTCGGATCGAGTTCACCGGCAGGGACCAATTCTTCTACCTCCGCAACGGTGATTTTCCCAGCCATGGCCATGGCTGGGTTGAAGTTACGAGCCGTTCCCTTGAAAATGAGATTTCCAGCTTCGTCGCCTTTCCATGCTTTCACAAAAGCAAACTCCGCATCAAAAGCATGTTCCATGATGTGCGGCTTGCCATTGAATTCACGTACCTCTTTGCCTTCAGCTACCTCAGTGCCAAAACCGGCAGGTGTAAAGAAGGCCGGAATGCCTGCACCGGCAGCGCGACATCTTTCCGCTAAGGTTCCTTGTGGAATGAGCTCAACTTCTAGTTCTCCACTCAACATTTGTCGCTCGAACTCGTCGTTTTCACCCACATAAGAGGAAATCATCTTCTTAATCTGGCGGGTTTGAAGGAGAAGCCCTAAGCCAAAATCATCCACCCCTGCATTGTTCGAAATACAGGTAAGTCCGGTTGTACCCTTCTTTTGAATAGCTTCTATCGCTTTCTCTGGAATGCCGCAAAGGCCAAATCCGCCAAACATGACCGTCATGTCATTTTGGATTCCTTCAATCGCTTCTTCTGCGTTTTGAACTACTTTTCGAATCATGGGAAGAGGTTAAAATTCGTCGTTTGGATCTACGTCATCATCGGGGCCATTACCCGCTGAGGAGTTCACTTGATCACAATCCAACTGAATGGTCATAGGGTAATCGGGCTTCTCAAAGTCTTCTGCACTCACGTTCAGATCTTCATCTTCATAACATCGGCGCATGAAATTGGCCCAAATGGGAAGTGCGGTAGTCGCACCTTGTCCGAATGTGATAGATCGGAAGTGAGCCGAACGGTCTTCGCAACCCGTCCACACCCCTGTAATCAGGTTAGGAACCATGCCCATAAACCAACCATCGCTTTGGTTTTGAGTGGTACCTGTCTTCCCCGCAATTTCATTTCGGAACTGCCAAGGGAAGCCGGTTACGGCCCCTCTTTCGTAACGCGGACGCTGACCACCCATTCGGATTCTTGTGCCCGTACCACCTTCGGTTACGCCTGTCATCAGATTCACAATGGCGTAGGCATCTTCCTCGCTCATAACCCGCTCCTGACGTGGAGTATATTCCTGAAGCACTACGCCGTTTTTATCCTCAATTCTGGTAATGAAAACCGGTTCGGAGTATCGCCCTTTATTCGCAAAAGTGGTATAGCTACCCACCATTTCGTACACGCTCAAATCCACCGTTCCAAGTGCAATGGATGGCGCTTCTGGGATATCAGACTGAATCCCCATTCGGCGTGCGAGTCGGATCACCGGCTGCGGTCCGGTTTGCTTCATCAAGTAGGTGGTGATGGTGTTCATGGAATTGGCCAATCCCTCCTTGAGGGTTACCATCCCGCCATATTCGTCCCCTGAATTTTTAGGGCACCAATCTTCCAATAATCCGTGCTGACCTTTATCAATACAAGTGATTACGTTCGGTACCTGCAGGCAGGGTGAATAGTGTTTTTGTTCAATTGCCGTAGCGTACACAAAAGGCTTGAAGGTAGATCCAACCTGTCGTCTTCCCTGTTGAACGTGATCGTACTTGAAGTATCGATAATCAATTCCGCCTACCCAAACGCGAATGAAGCCGGTTTGCGGTTCAATGGACATCATCCCCACTTGGTACATGCTCTTCATCCATCGGATGGAATCCATCGGCGACATGATGGTATCTAGCGGACCGTCCCATGAGAAGACTTCGAGCTCGATAGGTGTATTAAATAAGTCCAAAATCTCTTCATCGCTTTTACCTTGGCTCTTAAGCGACTTGTAGCGCTGTGTTTGGCGCATGGCTGAACGAAGGATATTGTCCGATTGCTGAGAGGCATTTTGCCCAAAATAGAAGGGGAAAGTGGAGCGGTTGCCATCTACTTCGAAGAACACCTTTTGCAAGTTGCTGAGGTGCTCGCGCACAGACGCTTCGGCGTAGGATTGCATTCTCGAATCCACCGTGGTGTAAATCTTCAATCCATCTGTGTAGATGTTGTACTTCGATCCGTCGGGCTTTCGATTTTCTTCTACCCAGTCTTTCATGTAAGCTCTTACGTGCTCGCGGAAATACGGTGCGAGACCACGTTCGTGCGAACTGCGATTGAAATCGAGATCAAGTGGCAATTGCTTTAAGGAGTCCGCTTCCTCTTGAGAAATGAGTCCATTGCGCACCATTTGTCCAAAAACGGTAGACCTGCGATCAAGCGCAATTTCGGGACGCGTAATGGGGTTGTAATAAGAAGGATTCTTGACCATCCCAACGAGCAATGCACTTTGATGCATTTTCAAACTATCGGGTGTGCAATTGAAGTAAGTCCGAGCTGCTGAATTGATTCCTACAGCTTGATACAGAAAGTCAAACTGATTGAGGTAAAGTGTAATGATTTCATCTTTCGTGTAGCGTTCTTCAAGCTGTGAAGAAATCACCCATTCCTTGAATTTTTGACCCACCCGTTCAACGAGAGTTACATTTTCAAAGTCATCGGTAAAAAGTTGCTTGGCCAATTGCTGGGTGAGGGTGGAACCTCCGCCCTTTTTCCCCATATTCACCACAGCGCGAGTAAGCGCTCTAAAATCGATGCCGCTGTGCTCTCTAAAGCGCTCATCCTCGGTTGCAATCAATGCATTGACTAGATCATTCGGCAGTTCATCAAACTCAGCGTGGGTTCGGTTTTCTTCGAAGAAAGTTCCGAGCAGCTCATTGTCGTTGGAGATGATTTGCGAGGCCAAATAACTCTTTGGATTGGCAATTTCTTCGGTAGACGGAAGTGGACCAAAAGCACCGAAGCACGCTAGCAGTACACAGAGTCCAAGAACGAGAGCGGGCGACAAAAACAGCAACCACATCCAACGGACGTATTCGCGGAAATCATCCGAGTTCTTTTTTTTCTTTTCAGCCATGTTTATTCATTCTCAATAGGCACAATTCGCAGTCCGATATCTTCCAATCCGGGCAAGCGTTCTTCTCGCATGCCTTGTTGAAACTTAAATTGGTACGTGCCTTTATTCTGGAAACGCAAAACTTGTCGGTTGTAAGGTGCTTCTACCGCTTTGATGTCGCCAAAACCCTTACCTAGCCACTCACCTGTTGGCTTTGCAAGCTGGTAACTGATGCGGTCGCTGTGAATCTCCTCTCCAGCAAATGATATGGAGCGGTTGAGCCAGAAATTCTGGTAAGGGTAGTTGGTGTTATGGCGAAGCATGACAATTACTCCGAATTCACTGGTGGTATCGTCCACCACCACATCAAAAGTAATGACGCTATCCTCTGGCCAGCCGGCATCTGAAACAGGAACATAGGCGTTGTAATAGGCATCATCCGTGCAAGATGTGATGAACGTGCCCAACAAAACCATAAGTAAAAGTTTAGCCTTTGTCATTCCCTGAATTATTGTTGTTCTGACGAGGTTTTCTCCGCTTATTTTGAGGTCGCCTGCGGTTTTTATTCGCATTTGGATTCTCAGATTTGGCTGCTTGAGGTTGGGCGTTATTTTGTCCTCCTGAATTCTTTGGTTTGCGGCCTTTATTCGGCCGGTTACCTTGATTCTTTTGATTCGGATTATTGCCTTGTTGCTCTTTCTTAGCTTGTGGTCTGCGCTTTTTACGGCGTGGCTTCGGACGATCAAATCGATTGATATCATCCTGCCCAACCACATTGTCGAAATCAGGCTCGGCCACCTCAGCCTCTACCATCAATTCTTCCAACGAGGCCGGTTTTTCACCTTTCGCATTCAGCTTGAGAATTTCCGTTACGGCATCCACATCAAGTGCGACCCATGTCATGGCTTCATCTATATAAGCATACCACATGGTGCGCTTAAAGATGTCCATTTTCATGTAGGAAGCTTCTCCGCGCTTGGTTTTGAGGCGCTTGGATGTATCTGGAAATGCCTTTAGAGCCTCCATGTATGAATCGAGCTCGTAGTTCAAGCAGCACTTCAATTTGCCACATTGACCCGCTAACTTGGTTGGATTCAACGATAGTTGCTGGTATCTCGCGGCCGAGGTATTCACACTTCGGAAATCGGTTAGCCAAGTAGAACAGCAAAGTTCTCTTCCGCATGAGCCAATACCACCCAATCGGCTGGCTTCTTGACGAGCGCCAATTTGACGCATCTCAATGCGCACTTTGAATAGGCTGGCTAATTCACGTATGAGCTGACGAAAATCCACGCGTTCATCGGCGGTATAATAGAAGGTGGCTTTGGCGCCATCTCCTTGATATTCCACGTCGCTGATTTTCATAACCAGTCCAAGTCCCGAGGCAATTTTACGAGCTTGAATCATGGTTTCATGCTCTTTTTCTCGGCTGCTGGTCCACACATCTATATCCTTCTGGTTGGCTTTCCGGTATACCTTCAGGGTCTGGTCAGGATGCTGTTTGAATTTCTTCTTTCGCATCTGCAATCGAACGAGTTCTCCCGAAAGAGAAACTTGTCCAATATCGTGGCCCGGTTGGGCTTCAACAGCCACTACATCTCCCATATGGAGAGAGAGGCCTTCGGTATTTTTATAGAACTCCTTTCGGCCGTTCTTGAAGCGGATTTCTACCCATTCAAACGGCGTTTGACCTGCCGCTGGCTCCATGTCTGAAAGCCAATCGAAAACGGTAAGGGTATCACACCCGCTGGTTCCACACGATCCATTCCCCCGGCATCCTTTGGGAACGCCACCACCATTGCTGCATGAGCTACATCCCATAGTTGATTGTTTTTCCGGGTAACCCTTAAAAGTAACAACTTTTTTGAGGGATTCCCGTTCCGGGTTTACACGCAAAGATAACGAACGAAAAGGCGCGAATGAGAATTGTGATGCATTCGCGTAATTTGTACCCATGATTCGAAAGCTCATCCTTATACTATTCTGTATTGGCCACGCCTTAAACGCCCAGCAACTAGGCAGTTGGGATGATTTGTACTCGTACAGGAAGGTGACGGATGTAGTGGAGCTCCCGAATGGAATTTTCCTTTGCGCAGCCGGAAGAGCCATGTATACTTTCGATTATCCAAATCGAGAGGTGGCAAAGTTCTCCAAGGCTAATGGTTTGAACGACGTGAATATCTCGGCCATTGAAAGAGATCCAGCCACGGGAATTGTTGTAGTGGCCTACGAGAATGCCAATATTGATTTGATTGATGGCGATCGAATATTGAACGTATCCGATATCCTGAATAGCGATAAATTCACGGGGCGCAAGCGAATCAATGAAATTGTGATCCGGAACAGCATTGCCTACTTAGCCACGGGTTTTGGCGTGGTTGAGCTCGACATTCAAAGAAGGCTGATTCTCGATACCTGGGTGCTCGGGGATAACGCGACGGAATTAGAGGTTTTCGATTTGGCCTTTGATGAATTGACTGATACGGTATGGACAATCACCGAAACTGGAATTTTGAAGGCCTGGACGGGCGATCCACTTTTCTTTTTTGAGTCGTGGGAGCCCGACGGATTTGGCGGCTCTTTGCGACCGTTCATTGAAGTGGTTGACGATCGGATTTTTGCCGTTAGGAATTATGGGACTGAAGACACAGTTTTTGTAAGGAAGCCGGCAGAAGGATGGAATAAGATCCCAGGAAATTCGATTGGCCAGGTCCGTCAATTGCAATCGAATGGAACGGGCATTTACATCACGTATGCTTACACGGCTGAGGAACGCGATAAGAATGGCGTTTTACTTGATTTGATCTCCGCAGGATTTGGGGGCAACGGCGCCTTTGATCCGTATTACACGCTCCGCGATGAAACTGGAAATTGGTTCATCGGCGACGGTGTGGCAGGATTGATTTTCATCAACAATCCGAACTTTGTGCAAAGGGCAGCGCCCGCTTCGCCTTTCTCAAACAATGTGCATTCGGTGTACCAATCGCCTAACAACGGACTCTTTATTGCCCCAGGAGTGATCAATGGCGTCTGGGCGCCAACCTTCAACTTTGAAGGATTCTTTCGGTTTGATGGAGATGCTTGGGGAAGATTTACGGGAGCAAATACCGGCTCTTCACACGATATCGTTCAAGTTCTTGAAGATCCTCTCGAACCCACCCGGTTTTTTGCCGTGGCCCTAGGCGCAGGATTGATAGAGTACCGCGACGGGTTATTTTATCAAGTGTGGAATGAAACGACCACCGGTGGGGTGCTCCAAGGAACGCTAGATGAAAATGATACACGAACCGCGGGAATCGCCTTCGATGAGGAAGGGACGTTATGGGTAACGAGCTCCGTAAGCGCCACTACACTGGCCTCCTATGATCGAGAGGGGAATTGGACGGCCTATTCAATTGGGGTTTTCAACGGACGAAATGTGAAGAATATTCGCATTCTGGAGAATGGTGATTTTTGGCTTCAAGGCCGAAACGATGGGATTTATGCCGTGCGTTTCGAGAACGGGGGATTGCGAACCCAATCCTTGGGAACAGGAGAGGGCAATGGTGATTTGAGTAGTGCGTTCGTTCATGATTTTGAAGAAGATCTCGATGGAGAAATTTGGATCGGTACAGGCGAAGGAGTGATGGTTCATTTCGCTCCAGATAATCTCTTTAACGGTAGGAATTACGACGCTCAGTCTATTATCATTTTGGAAGACGGGGTTTTCCAGCGCCTGCTCGGTTCAGAAGGTGTTTTGGCCGTAGAAGTAGACGGAGCTAATCGCAAGTGGTTCGGAACGGAAACAGGAGGGCTCTTTCTCACCTCTGATGATGGAATCGATGAACTGTTGCACTTCACCAAAGAAAATTCACCCCTGCCCAGTAATCGCATTGTGGATGTGGAGGTAGACGACGAAACAGGCATTGTTTACATAGCTACAGATTTAGGAGTTGTAACCTATAACGGTGATGCTACCTTGGGCGTCCCAGAAATGACGGAAATAACCGTTTATCCAAACCCTGTTCGTCCCGGCTACACTGGTCCTATCGCTATCAGAGGCTTGGTGCAAGATGCACAGGTGAAGATTACCGATATAGCTGGAAACTTGGTGTTCGAAACCGTGGCCAATGGCGGTCAGGCGGTTTGGATGGGTACCGATTTGAACGGCGCTCGTGCTGCAACAGGTGTTTATCTCGCCTACATTACAGATGATCTAGGGGAGAATACCGAAGTGGTTAAAATTCTTTTGGTGAACGGGAATTGATGTCTAACGAGAACCGACTCCAAGCCATCGTTTTAGGCACCGTGAAATACGGCGACAACGGCCGAGTACTCAAAACCTTTACCGGCGAAAAGGGACTGGTCACCTACATGGTGCACAGCCTTCGATCTAAAGGTTCAGGCCACATGAGGCCAGCGCTTACCATGCCTATGACGGTGCTTGATATCATCGAGAATTCTCGATCGAAAGGTAACTTGAAAACGATTGTGGAAGTACACCCGGCCATTCATTGGATTCGCATACACACTGATCCAGTTCGAATGACCCTTTGCACTTTTGCGGCCGAGGTCTTAGCGAAATCTTCTTCCGAAGAGCACAAAGAATCACTGTTGTTTGATGAGGTATTGGCCTGGCTTCAAAGACTTGATGCTGAACACAGTCGCCTCGGGACGGCACCCCATGAATTATTGTTGATAGTAGCTCGTCAAATAGGTTGTTTTCCCAATGTTGATGAATACCGAGAAGGGCGAGTTTTCGATATGCTCAATGCTCATTTCGTTGACGATGCCCCGGAGCACGCGTACTGGATGACCGCCAATGAAAGCCGGGCTTTACACCAGTTGATTCATCATCAGCCGGTTGATCGCTCGATGCGTGAGCGGTTGTTGGATGAACTCTTGAGCTATATTCGACTTCATCATGAACCTTTCGGCACATTGAAGTCGGTCGACATTTTGCGAACGATTCTCAGTTGAGCTCAATAGAGCGCAGCACGACTTCTAGTTCCATAAGCAACTTGGACTTATTGCTATCGGGGCCATAAAAGAAGCCATCAACGGTAAGAATTACGCCGTTTTCTTCATCATAGATTTCGTAGGCCAGGAAAGGGCCGCCCATGAAATCACCGTAGGTCCGCCAAAGGCCACGAAGCTCAACGGCTAAATTGCGATCGATGGATGTGGTATTCAACGTCGGGGGCAAGCGCAGCTCCGTTCCCGGATAAGAGTCCTCAGTAGGCCCTTCGAAGTTGTTTTTCAAGATGGAATCTCGGATGGCAACCATTTCTGCGCCTGGAATGGATTCATCGTCCATAGGACGAATGTGAAAGAAGAGCGCTTGATTGGTCCGGATGTTCTCTGAATAGAAAATTTTCAGACCCTCATGGTTTTGGGTGAGCTGGTATGAGTCAGGCAAAATCATATTCTTGATGCCCAATTCTCTTAAGGCAGTTGGCAGATTTTGCTTGGCGGTGCGCTTCACTCTTCTTCGCAACACAGCCATATCGTGCTCGTGGAATTTATCAGTAAGCTCGTTTTCACGTTCGTTAAAAAGTCTCGCTAATTCCAGCTTACTAGTGGCGGTAAACTTCGCAACAATTTGTGGAGCGGCCCATTCGTCATATACCATTCTAAATGATGGTTCGGCGCCTTCCTTTACTTCGAAAAGCACAATGCTCTTATAGGTTTCAAATAGATCACCAAACGCGTTGTAATTTACTTGGTGAATGTCGAACATCGGTTCGTCTTGTGGAAGTCCGGGGATAGGTTCAGTTAATCGATCGTGAACGAGGTTACCAAACTCTCCTTCCCACAAATCATCGGGCATAACCAGCATCATTTCGTTGTGCGTGCCCTTGCTGTCTTTCATAATTCGCTTTCCAGAACCGGCCTCGGTACATGAGCCCAAGAGTAATATGGAAAGGGAAAAGGAGTAAAGGAATATCTTTTTCATTGCGGATGTATCACTAGCGTTTGACCTGGTAGAATGCTAGAAGCACTGCGAATATTGTTCCATTCCATGATGTTATCCGCAGAAACTCCCGGATATTTTTTTGCAATGTCGTACAGTGTGTCTCCGCTGCGAACGGTATAGTTTACTCCCCCATCCGAACGCGTAGGGGTAGAGGCGGTTGAAGAAGGTGTCGAGCTTGGCATACGACGAGGATAAATAATCAAGCGCTGTCCCACCCGGATTGTGGTACCGCGCAATCCATTCCAGTTCTGAATTTGCCGAACTGAAACGCCATACTTCTCGCCAATTACGCCAAGTGACTCTCCGCTTCGCACTCTATGAATGGTGCGCTCATTCATATCTTCAGCGCTAGGTTGCTCTACCTTGTTCGCCTCAAATTCGGCAGAAGCTAAAGCGTAGATACTATCTTCATTGGTGATGAAAACACCCATCTGAGTGCGCGGTAAAACCAAGGAGTAGTCGCGCCCTTCAACGGAAGGAATAATCTCATGCTTGTAGCTCGGGTTGAGTATGGATAAGGTTGTTTTATCTACTCCAGTCATACTCACGATTTGATCAAAATGGAGCATTTGCTTCACTTTGATGGTATCCGTTTCATAATGAGATAAAATCGAAGGAACGGGATAAAGACCGTGTTGAGGTGCGTAGTTCATCACATAATTCACGGCAATAAACGCGGGGACATATCCAGCTGTTTCGCGAGGAAGCCACGGTCTGATGGCCCAGTAATCGGTTTGACCTCCGCTGCGGCGTATGGCACGATTGACATTGCCAGGTCCGCTGTTATAGGCGGCCAAGGCCAAGTTCCAATCATCGAAAATCCCATGTAATTTCATGAGATAGTCGCAGGCAGCTTCGGTGGATTTGATGGGATCGCGTCTATCGTCAACATAGCTGTTGATGTGCAATCCTTGCATACGGCCCGTAGCGTACATGAATTGCCAGAGTCCGGTTGCGCCCACTCGACTTCGAGCATTTGGATTCAATGCGGATTCCACAATGGCCAAGTACTTCAATTCGAGCGGCATGTCGTATTTGTCTAGGGAAGCCTCAAACATCGGGAAGTAGTATTCTGCTAGTCCGAGTATGCGCTCCACCTGATTGCGTCGCCGGTTCGCATACAGATTGATGTACCGTTTCACTTGATCATTGTAAACGAGGTCAAAAGGCGTTTGGCTATTCAAATAGGCCATTCTCGCTTCGATGATGCTATCAGCGAATACTGGAATGCTGTCGCCAAGCAGGGAATCTACAGGTTGTGTAACTTCTTGTACAAACAAGGTAAGCATCATCAGGCTATCGATCCGAGCCGCGAAAGGGTCATCCTCAAAAGACCAATCTTCGATTTGGGTAGAATCTGGCTCCACCTCGGTGGTATCGATTGGACTAGCCATCAAGCCACCCGATAGAAAGGAATAAATCAACGTAAATAAAGCAATTCTCATCATGGTCTCGAGGCGCTAAAAGTCTTCTCTCTATGATGTTAACGTACAAAAATACCGTGTTCTTACCTCGTCAACGGAAGGTTACTTTCAAAAGAAAGTTCTTACCAATCAGGAATTCGAAAGGAGCATATTCGAAATGCTCAATAATTCTTTCTCTTTGAATCGATCTGTGATGAGCTGAATTCCGAAAGGCATTCCATTAGAGTGCTTCCCAAGGGGAAGAGAAATGGCCGGGTTTCCAGCAATGTTCGCTTGTACCGTAAAGATGTCTTCCAGGTACATCACCGTTGGGTCGGTCAATTCCTGACCAATTGGAAAGGCTGTGTGCGGTGAGGTAGGCAACAAAATGACATCGTTCTTTTCCAAGACCTCATCGGTTTTTTGTTGAATGAGGCGACGCGCTTTCTGAGCCTTGCCGTAATACGCATCATAATATCCGCTTGAAAGAACGAAGGTTCCAAGCATAATCCTGCGTTTCACTTCTTCTCCAAAGCCTTCCGTACGAGAAAGCTTGTAGGTACTCTCTAAATCCGTGGCATTTTCACTTCTGTAACCCATGTGAACACCGTCATATCGGGCTAAATTGGATGAAGCTTCTGCAGTGGTAAGTATGTAGTAGATTGGAACCAAGGCGTCTAAGTACGGGAACTCTACCGCGTTGATTTCGTGTCCTGCTGCTTTCAAGTCTTCAAGGCGCTTTTCAATATCGGCCTTAATTTCTGGATCCAAACCTTCGCGTTCAAGAACGTCCTTGAAATAAGCAATTCGAAGAGGTTTAGTAGGAGTGGAAAGATCACTCAAATCTTCTACGGCTTTACTGCTCGAGGTGCTGTCCATGGGATCTTTGCCGGACATCACTTCGAGTACAGCCGCCACTTCGTTAATATGATGACCAAAAGGGCCAATTTGATCAAAAGAGGAGGCGTATGCTATAAGTCCATAGCGTGAAACTCTTCCGTAGGTTGGCTTCATTCCAATTACCCCAGTAAAACTGGCGGGCTGACGAATGGATCCACCTGTATCAGAACCCAGAGCGACGTGACAGAGATTAGCGGCCACTGAAGCTGCAGCACCACCACTGGAACCGCCAGGTGATAGGGTTTCACGAAGAGGATTTTTCACCGGTCCGAAAGCTGAGTTCTCGTTTGAAGATCCCATAGCAAATTCATCGCAGTTTGTGCGACCAATAATGATGGCATCTTCATCAAGCAAGCGCTGAACGGCCGTGGCGGTGAAGAGCGATTCGAAATTTTCAAGAATTTTAGAGGCCGCGGAAACTGCGTGGCCATTGAAGCACATATTGTCTTTGATGGAAATCACGAGACCAGCGAGTTTCCCAGCTGTACCGTGTTTCATTTTCTGATCAATAACGGTGGCTCTCTCGCGAGCGTCCTTTGAGAATACTTCAAGAAAGATGTTCAGGTCACTCTTCGCTTCTATGCGCTCAAGGAATGCATTGACCACTTCCATCATGGTCGTTTTACCAGCCTTGAGGTCGGCTTGCATTTGTGCCAAGTTTGAATGCTTCATAGGTGCTTGGATCCGAATTAGGCTTTTTTGTCCGACTCTTCCGTCGCTTTGCCTTCGGCCTTGTCTTCTTCCTTAACGGCGTCTTTGAACTCCTTTATACCGCCGCCTAAGCCGCGCATCAATTCAGGAATTTTTCTTCCGCCGAAGAGGATAAGAACTACAACGAGAATGAGGACAAATCCCCAAACTCCAAATCTTTGAATGAAAAGGAACGATTCGTTCATGCTTTCCTTTGCTTTTTTGTTGGCACAAAGGTAGGAAAAAGCGCTTTGGCTTTAAGGGAATGATGAAGTGAGTTGGACGGGCTGGATTAGCCTAAATTAAAGGGACCTCAGTGCGTCCCATTCGGCTCGCAAAAGACCATAAACCCACAAGTCGGACAATTCGCCGTTGTGAACGGCCGATCTCCTTAGCGTTCCTTCGAGTTGAGCACCGAGTCTTTCGAGTTGACGCGCGCTAGGTGTGTTCTTTGTGTCCATCCATGCTTCAATTCGATTCAAATTGAGCTTCTGGAAACCGTACTTTACGCACTCTTTAAGTGCTTCGGCCATGTAGCCGTTTCCTGAAAATTGCAAGTCGAGGCCGTAACCTAGCTCTCCAGTTTGATTGGCTCGATCTACCCGCCATAAGCCAGCATATCCAATGGTTTGCCCCGTTTCTTTAAGTGTGATAATCCACTGAACACCGGTATCTGATTCGGCGCGGTCGAGAATGTTCGTCAAGTGATCAATGGCCTGTTGTCGGGTAGTCATTAATGGCTTACCCATGTACTTCATGAACTCAGGGTTGGAACGCAAGTTGAAAAACCAATCCGTATCAGAATTTAAATCAGGAGGTCTTAAGTTCAACCTTTCGGTTCTGAGAGTTGGCAAACTCATTAAGAGAGCTTTTCCGATAGGGCCGCCATTACTTTTCTAGGGTTCTTCCCTTCGTAGAGAATCTTATACACCGCATTGGATATGGGCATCTTCACCTCATAATCGCGCTTCACACTTTTAATCAAATTTGCGGCATAATACCCTTCAGCTACCATGTTCATTTCGAGCATAGCTGAGCGAACCGTGTAGCCTTTTCCAATCATGGTTCCAAACATTCGATTGCGACTAAATTGTGAATATGCGGTCACAAGCAAGTCCCCTAGATAGGCTGAGCCCGTGATATCCCGCTTGATGGGATGAACGGCTTTGATGAACTTTTTCATTTCACGGGTGGCATTACTCACAAGCACAGCTTGAAAATTGTCGCCATAACCCAAACCATGACAAATACCCGCGGCTAAACTGTAGATATTCTTGAGCACTGCGGCGTATTCGGTACCATAGATATCATCGGAAGTGGAAGTCTTGATAAAGTCGCAGCGGAGTGCATTGGCTAGCTGCTCTGCATACTCATTTGTTTGACTGGCAATGGTGAGATAGCTCAGTCGCTCGAGGGCAACCTCCTCAGCATGGCAAGGTCCCATGATGACGCCAATTTGCTCAATTGGCACGTCGTAATTCTGATGGAAGTACTCACCCACAATCACATTTTCATCGGGAACGATACCCTTGATGGCCGAGAAGATAACTTTGTTGTCAAGTGAAATATTCAGAGATTCCAGTGATGATTTCAAAAATGCACTTGGAATAGCGAAGATGAGGTAGTCGTTTTGTGATACAATGTGATTGATATCGGTAGACACATCGATTCGCTCTGTAATGAGTTCGACTCCTTGTAGGTATTTAGGATTGTGATGGTAGCGCTTAATATGCATCACGCTTTCTTCATCGCGCATCCACCAACCCACGTAATCATTCGTTTCACTGAGAATCTTTACTAGGGCTGTTGCCCAACTACCGCCGCCGATTACGGCAACAGATGGACCGGATTGTTCTTCGTTTCCCTTCATCTTAAAATGTAAGTTCGAGCTCAAGTTCTTCGTCGCCTCGCTTCAGAGTTACTTGGATGGTGTCGCCTGGTTTGAAAGCTCCCAAGGCTCTCATGTAGGCGTAAATATCGGTGGCCGGGTACTCGCCCAGCACCATGATAATATCTCCTGCTTCAATTCCCGCATTTGATGCCGGTTTGCCGTCGGTTACGCCATCGACCTTAACACCCGGACCTCCAAACACATAGTCTGGAATAATGCCCAAGGTAACGTTGAATCGAGGCACACTCTTACTTTGATCGCTGGTTGTCTCTTGAAAGTTCAGCGAGGCAGGAATATCATTGGCTATCTCTTTCAAAAGTTCGGCTACGTCATAGAGGCCTTCATAGTTGATCTTATCGGCATCGTCTGTTGGCTTGTGGTAATCATCGTGCGTTCCCGTAAAGAAGTGTAGCACGGGCACACCGGTTTGATAGAATGAAGTGTGGTCTGAGGCTCCTGTTCCACCTGCGCTCTTTGAAACTTTGAAATCGGTCGCAGTCTCTTCGATTATGGCACCCCATTCCTCGGCCGTGCCGGTTCCCGAGATCAAAATAGAACGCTCTTCATCCAATCGCCCTACCATGTCCATATTCAACATAGCAACTGGGGTAAGCTCTTCGTAATAGGATTGCTTTGTGAAGTAGTCTGAGCCCAGAAGCCCACGCTCTTCACCACTGAATGCGATGAACAGGAGGTTGTGAGCAGGAGCGAGTTCGGACAAATTCCTTGTTAGATGGAGCAGCGCGGTAGTTCCACTGGCATTATCGTCGGCACCATTGTGTACCGCTGGCTCTCCGCGATACAGGGAGTTATCACCGCCGTATCCGAGGTGGTCGTAGTGAGCACCGATGATCAAAGTAGTTTCAAAACCTCTATCTAAATGGCCAATCACGTTGTATCCCGAAACGTTCTCCAATTGAAGGTCAACAGAAAAACCGTAGTTGTAGTCTTCTGCTAGTGGTTCATCGCCAATGTAGTATACGGCAGGAAGTCCGGAAGGAATGGTGGACTTAAAGCGGATCTGCGGCGGTTGGGAAGTTTCATCATTCTTGATGAAGATTACTCCAACAGCTCCGTGTTCTTTGGCGTTGCGAATTCGGTAGTCCAGGCCATGGTATTTCAAATACTCAGAGTGGGGATGAATGCCGTCCGGTGAGCCAATGTCTACAAGGACGATCCGCCCGTTGGCATCTATTCCTTCGTAGTTGTCCAACTCTTTTTCAGGTGCTGTAATGCCGTAGCCTACGGATATCAGTTTCCCTGACGCGGTCCCATTCTCTGAGTATTTCACGGGGAAGAAAGTGTGACCTAAGCTGTTGTGTGATTCGTCTTCTCCTCTGAACCAATAATTTTTCCCATCCGTCATGGTAACAGTCACTGGGATATCAAATTCTTGAGTCCAGATGTCGTCGAAATGGGCATCTGTAAATGCCTTGACGATATAATCTCTTGCTTGACTCGCTCCCTCGGTGCCTGGCTCTCTACCTTCGAGTTCATCGGAGGCTAGGTAAGTGAGATCCGTTTTGATGGCCTCTAGCTCTTCGGGTGTTTGTCCAAATACCGAAAGCGGTAGAATGACGAGTAGTATCCTATACACGTTTTGCATAAGGGAGAATTTGTGAAACTCAAAGATAGGGTTCAGCGGCGATTAGCGCTTTGGCTTCTTGTTAAAGAAAAGGAGAAGCGTCACGCCGATGGTTATAGCGCTGTCGGCAATGTTGAAAATTGGGCGGAAAAAACGAAAATGCTCACCTCCCCAAATGGGCATCCAATCGGGGAAGGTTCCGCTGAATAATGGGAATGACAACATATCGACCACATTACCTTGCAAAAAGCCTGAGTATCCAGCGCCCCATTGTGAAGTGCCCCCATAGGCTACCCAGTCTTCAATATCTGGGTTGAATGTTAACCCCGTATCGAACAGCATTCCATAAAAGGCCGAGTCAATCATGTTTCCAGCCGCTCCGGCAAGAATGAGAGCGATTGAGGTGAGCTGGAGACGAGAGGCCCTGTTTTGAGCGGATCGCTTTAGCCAGATGAAAATGGCCGCGATAGCAATCAACCGGAATACACTGAGAACAATCTTACCCGTGTTTCCACCCCATTCCAAACCGAAGGCCATACCAGGGTTTTCGATAAAGTGTATGTGAAACCACGACGTAACATTAATGATGTGATTGTAACTCATGGTAGTTTTGACCCAGATTTTTACAACCTGGTCAATGATGAGGATGAGGGCTACGAGAAGGAGGGATTTTTTCAAATCATTGACGATTTTTCGCCTCTATACTCAAGGTAGCGTGAGGTACGAGCTTTAATCTTTCTTTCGAAATGAGCTTTCCCGTAACACGACAGATGCCATAGGTTTTGTTCTCGATGCGGATGAGCGCGTTTTTTAGATCTCGAATGAACTTTTCCTGACGTGAAGCCAGCTGAGAAGCGGTTTCTTTGCTCATGGTGGCTGAACCTTCCTCAAATGATTTGAACTGTGGAGATGTATCCTCCGTTCCGTTCGTCAGATCATTTTGAAATTGCTCACGAAGAAGGTGAAGGTCGTCCTCCGCCTTTTTCATTTTTTCTGAAATAAGCGCTTTAAACTCTTCGAGCTCCTCATCTGAGTATCTCACTTTTGGATCTTCAGTCATGCTTTTAGTCTTTAACGAGAGATGCGAATATAACTTTTTGACCAATTCGTCACCTCTATCATTATGCTTTTGTTAGCGATACCGCTAAGGTGTGCTCGTCAATCTCAATTTCAACGGCGTTGTCCGCGCGACCCCAATTCCATTTGGTTGCCAAAACTTCTGAGCAAACGTAAGCCTCGTTCGCCTCAATAGCCAATCGCAAGGTTTCGCTTCCCGAAAGCTGAAGCTCGATTCGATCCGTTACGTCGAGTCCTGAATCTTTCCTCACATTTTGGATGCGATTCACAACTTCACGAGCCAGGCCTTCTGCCGTTAGCTCATCGTTCAACGTGATGTCCAAGGCCACCGTAACCCCATTTTCTGAAGCTACTAGCATGCCTGGAATATCGGCTGTCGAAATCTCCACATCTTCCATTGTGAGAACTACCGTTGAACCACTTACGTCTAATTCCAATTTTCCGTTGGCTTCGAATAATCGGAGGGTTTCGGCGCCCATTTGGTTTACCTGACCCGCAATTCCCTTCATCAAAGGCCCGTACTTAGGTCCCAAGGTCTTGAAATTTGGCTTGGCTTTCTTAACGAATATTCCTTCAGAATCGTTCACGGCTTCAACTTCTTTTACGTTCACTTCTGAAGCGACCAAGTCAGAAACAGCAGCTAGCCGCTGAGCGAAGGTTTCGTTTAGGACCGGCACCACAATTTTTTGCAATGGCTGACGCACGCGAAGTCGTTCCTTTTTGCGCAAGCCCAATACCATCGAGCTCAATTGCTGAGCGAGGTGCATGCGCTCTTCCAAATCTGGATCTATGTTATCCTGTTGAGCCGATGGCCAATTCGCGAGGTGTACGCTTTCGGCATCATGACGACCGCTAGCGGAGTTCAAATCACCAAACAAGCGTTCCATGTAGAATGGGGCCAAAGGTGCACCTAGCATAGCTACGGTTTCCAAGCAAGTATACAGGGTTTGATAGGCTGATAATTTATCTGCTCCCATTTCGCCTTTCCAAAAACGGCGGCGACATAAACGCACGTACCAGTTGCTCAATTTGTCATTGACAAAATCCCCAATTTCTCGGAAAGCACGTGTTGGCTCGTATTTCTCTAATCCATCGGTAACCTCCAAGATCAAGGTATTCAGTTCGGATAAAATCCATCGATCTATTTCTGGACGCTGCTCTAATGGAACATCATCTTCATCGTAGGTGAATCCATCTACATTGGCGTAAAGAGCGAAGAATGCGTAGGTATTATATAGGGTTCCGAAGAACTTGCGCCGAACTTCCTCTACGCCTTGAAGGTCGAATTTTAGATTGTCCCACGGTTGTGCATTGGTAATCATATACCAACGTGTAGCATCCGGACCAAATTTTTCCATGGTTTGGAATGGGTCCACTGCATTGCCCAAGCGCTTGGACATTTTCTGACCACTCTTATCGAGTACCAAGCCGTTGCTCACCACCGTTTTATAGGCCACTTGATCAAACACCATGGTGCTGATTGCATGCAATGTAAAGAACCAACCTCGAGTTTGGTCAACGCCTTCTGCAATGAAATCTGCAGGGAAAACCTCACCGGAGTCTACCCGTTCCTTATTTTCAAAAGGGTAGTGCATTTGGGCATATGGCATTGAGCCTGAGTCGAACCAAACGTCAATCAAATCGGATTCCCGTTTCATCGGCTTGCCACTGTCGCTCACCAACTTGATTCGATCTACATACGGGCGGTGCAAATCTACCTGCTCGTAATTATCTTCACTCATATCGCCAGCTTCAAAGCCTGCATATGGATTGCTTTCCATCACGCCTGCTTCAACGGCTAGGTCAATTTCCTTCACAAGCTCCTCCACGGAGCCCATCACTTTTATTTCATCGCCATCTTCGGTTCTCCAGATTGGAAGCGGGATTCCCCAGAATCGACTTCGGCTTAGGTTCCAATCGTTCAAGTTTTCAAGCCAGTTCCCAAAGCGACCTGTGCCCGTGCTTTCTGGCTTCCACTGTATGGTTTTATTTAAGTCGATGAGACGATCTTTCACAGCAGTAGTGCGGACAAACCAGCTGTCCAGTGGATAATATAGCACCGGCTTGTCGGTTCGCCAACAATGTGGATAGCTGTGAACGTATTTCTGGACTTTGAATGCGCGGTTGCTCTTTTTCAGGTGAATCGCGATTTCCTCATCTACGCCGAGTTCAGGGATTTCTTCGTCGGTATAGTATTCTTTTTTCACATATTTTCCGCTGTAATCACCAAGTCCTTCCACAAATCTTCCTTGGAGATCAACCAGCGGAACTGGATTTTCATTTTGATCAAGAATGAGCATAGGTGGAACTCCAGCGGCACTGGCCACTTTCGCATCATCTGCACCAAAGGTAGGCGCGGTATGTACAATGCCTGTTCCGTCTTCAGTGGTTACGAAGTCACCTGGGATTACTCGAAAGGCCTTGTCTGCACTCTCATAAGGCTGAGCCCAAGGGAGGAGTTGCTCATATTGAAGGCCTACCAATTCAGATCCCGTAAACGTCTTTTTAATCGTCCACGGAATATTCTTCTTGTTTCCATCCCAATCGTCAACGGAATCGGCTTTTTGCTCTTCTTTCAAGTAGGCGTTTATCAAACTTGAAGCGAGAACGATCTGTATTCGATTTTCCGTGTAGGGGTTGTAGGTTTCGACAAGTGAATACTCGATTTTTGGACCTACCGTAAGCGCTGTGTTAGAAGGAAGTGTCCATGGAGTGGTCGTCCAGGCCAGTAGAAAAGTATTTCCTTGACCAAAAAGCGAATTGCTTTGATCACTCTCAACCACTTTGAATTGTGCCGTAATCGTGGTGTCGGTTACATCCTTGTACGTGCCAGGCATGTTGAGCTCATGAGAACTCAAACCTGTACCCGCCTTGGGCGAATAAGGCTGTATAGTGTAGCCTTTGTACAGCAAATCTTTATTGTAAATCTGGCTGAGCAGCCACCAAACTGACTCGATGTACTTGGTTTTGTAGGTCACGTATGGATCGTCCATATCTACCCAATACCCCATTTCTGAGGTGAGGTTGTTCCACACGTCCGTGTAGCGCATTACCGCCGTTCGGCACGCTTGATTGTATTCTTCAACGGTGATTTTAGAGCCGATATCCTCCTTAGTAATACCTAGCTCCTTTTCAACGCCAAGTTCCACCGGTAGGCCGTGTGTATCCCAACCCGCTTTGCGCACAACGCGATATCCTTGCTGAGTTTTAAATCGACAAAAGAGATCCTTGATGGTTCGCCCCATCACGTGGTGAATTCCCGGCAATCCGTTTGCTGAAGGCGGACCTTCATAAAAAACGAAGCTCTTTGCACCTTCGCGAGTGGAGACACTCTTTTCAAAAGTGTTCTCGTTCTTCCATTTGGTTTTAATGGCTGAATGAACCTCGGTTAAGTCGAGATGCGAATATTCAGTATATGGTTTGTGCGTTTTTCCGCTCATCATCAGGGACTTCTGTCGATTTTATAGAAGCGCGAAAATACGAAAACGCCCTGTTTTTTGCACCTTTTGGGAAGCGGAGGTTTTTGCTATTCGAAGCGCTTACTTCTGAGGGGGTCGCGACGGACGAACTTCCACTTTACTCGGAAGTGCGCGAGGATTGAGTTTAAAGAGGTCCACTACGATTTCGCCGATATCTTCAGGTTGGATTTTCCAAGCATCAGCTTCGTTAGGTTCGTGCCCATTGAAGTGCGAAGTCACGGAGCCCGGCATAATGGTGCTCACATTGATTCCCTCGTGACGGAGGTCGAGCATGACGGATTGCGTGAAACCAGTGAGTCCAAATTTGGAAGCATTATAAGCCGATCCATTCGCGAAGAAGTTCGTTCCGGCTAAGCTGGATATGGTAATGATGTAACCCTTGGTTTCTTTTAGTGAGGGTAGAGCGGCTCGAATAGTGTGGAACACCCCCGTTAAATTGGTGTCAATGGTTTCATTCCACTGCTCATCTGTAAGGGATTCAATGCTTCCAAAGTGACCAAGCCCTGCGTTGGCAATTACATAATCGAGCCGACCAAATTGGTCTAGGGTTTCTTGAATAGCCGCATTCATGTCCGCTCTTGAGCGCACATCTGCAGAAATACCCAGTGCATCTGGCGAAATGAGAGATGCCGCGCTTTGAGCTGAATCCAACGACCTTGAAGTCACGGCAACTTGCACACCTTCGGCATGAAGCGCATGTCCAATACCTAGACCGATTCCCTTTGAGCCTCCCGTGATAAGGGCGACTTTGTTTTGCAGTGATTGCATTGTGCTGATGTATAGAATTAAAAAAGCCGTTCATCCTATTGGACAAACGGCTCTTCATATTGTTCGATCAAACTTAGAATTTGTAACGCAGACCAAGCGCCAAATCACCGTCACCGAAATCCGTGTCAGGAATCAGAAGGAAACGCGGTCTCCAGTCCAAACTAATTTGAAGTGGGAAATCGAAGTTATATTCGATACCAATCTGACCGTCGATACCAACAGCGAAATCAGAATCGATAGCATCATTTTCATAGTTCCAGTATCCAGCATCGGCACCCACACCAGCATACCAATTGAATCCTTGAGGGAATGCGTTGATTGGCCATACCCACTGGTAAATGGCAACTACACCAATGGCGTCGTAACCATCGCTAAAGTTCCATCCAAGATCTACCTCCAGACGGTTACTGCTGCCCATAGCTTGCTGATATGAAATCTCAGCTCCTACGCCGCGAAGTCCGCCAAAACGAAGGCCAATTGCACTGGATTGCGCTTCTGCGGCGAATGAGCCGATTAGCACGAATGAGAAAAGGAATAAAATTCTTTTCATGATTAAGGTTTTTAGGTTTTTATTAGTTCAACGATTTGTTCTAGTTCGTGGGAAGATACACGAATAATTGGAAATGATAGATTCAGGCTATTTCATTTTATCAATCGTGATTTGTGACTAATTCGAAAGGAAGCATCCTCAATAGCGCTTTCCGTTGCTTTTTGAGTAGCGATTGAACGGCCTATATCATTTCTCCGTATCGACTTTGGTCAGCTTGGATTTCCATTTAGACCCTACTTCATTGGACGCGGTTCCAACAATGGAGCTTGGGCTCTTCATTCTACCTGTACTAATGGAATAGTTGTCGTTCCAATGGATTTCTAAGATGCCATTGTTCAATTCCCACCAGTCATCGGGCCCCGTACTGGTATGATCCGTCTCAAAAGTTCCATCCATTAGAAAGGTGATTTGGTAATCGAGCTTATTATCTAGTCCTTGCGATTCATAGTGCCAATTTGTTCCAATGATGTCGGCTTTTGTGAGGTGTTGTCCATAGCCTCCAGTGCTGAATAGAAGGAAGCTAAGGGAAATGGTTGCACGAAAGAATATCTGCATGATGGAGCGAAAGTAGATTGGATTGAGAAGGTATGGAATTTACCGCTGGCTATTCAGTAACTTGGACGAGAAATTGAATAGCAACATCATGCGCAAGGCGTTCATCCTGTTTTTAATTAGTCTGCAAACGGTAGGGTTCGGACAAGCTCCCGCCGACAGTAGTACGATGGTCATTGAGCAAGTGATCCGAGTAGGTATTAAGCATTTACCTCCATTTATTTACGCTGATGAGACAGGGGTGCATGGTCCTATCATTGACTTTTGGGAGCGCATCGATCGGGAAATGGGGTATTATAGTCAGTACGAAGTTTACAATGAGGTATCTACGTTGCTTTCTGCCGTGGAATCGGGAGAAGTGGATTTGAGTGTGAACCCTATCACGGTGTCGTCAAGTCGCATTGAACAGGTAGACTTCACACAGCCCTTTTTCATTACAGACACCGCTGTAGTCCAGGCCAAAAGCAATCGCTATTGGTCATTTTTAAGTGCTCTTTTCTCTTGGAACTTTTTGAGTGCCATCTTCGGTTTGGGCATTATCATTCTCCTCTTCGGATTTGTAGTTTGGTTAATTGAACACCGTAAGAACAAAGATTTTAGGAAGGGCCTCAAGGGCATTGGAGATGGATTTTGGTGGAGTGCCGTTACTATGACCACCATAGGTTACGGCGATAAAACCCCAAAAACCCCAATAGGAAGAACCGTGGCCTTCGTTTGGATGGTAGTAGCTGTTGTTGGTATTTCAGGGTTAACGGCTGGAATTGCATCCTCATTGACCACAACCCAGCTGGAAGACAAAGTGAGTTCTGTACGTGATTTGAGGTCGTATCGCGTAGCGACTTTAATAGGAACCAATACAGAAGATTACCTCTCCAATTTTCACATTCCCGTGGTTGGTGTACGAAGTTTAGAGGAAGGTTTTGAGATGATTGTAGCCGAGGACATCGATTACTTGATCTACGATCGGGTCATGATCCGAAGTGCACTGAAGAATTCTCCTTTGGCCGATGAAATGGAAGTAATGGAGAGGGGTATCCGAACCGACTATTACAGCTTTCCAGTGCACCGAGGGAACAAAGATTTTCAGCAGATTAATCAGCTGCTCGTGAATAGTCTCAATAGTGTTGACTGGATTGCCATCCAAGATCGATACGGAATCGATTGAGTTTACTCTTCAATGGTAGCTACACACTTTAGCTCAATGGCTATCGGTGTAGGCAGGCTATTAATTTCAACTGTTGTACGGCACGGTTGATTGTCCTTGAAGTACTCAGCGTAAATCTTATTGAAGGTGTGGAAATCACGCTTCATGTTCACTAAGAACACCTGAACATCTACTAATTGATCCCAGCTTGAGCCCGAAGCTTCTAAGATCTTCCGAACGTTGTCAAATACACTGTGAACTTGAGCTTCAAAGTCAAATTCGAGGAAGTTTCCGTTGTGATCGAGCTTAAGCCCTGGAACGCCACTATCATTTACATCGCTCCCAGCCGTACGAGGACCTACGCCAGATAAGAACAGTAAGTTTCCGACTTTTCGCGCATGGGGATATAATCCTACTGGCTTTGGAGCATCGTTGGTGTTTATTTTACTCATGGCGTTCTCGATTTTAGTTTCTGACACGGCTTTCAAAGGTACAAACCAATGTGAGGTATTAAGGGTTTTGTGATGCGGGAAAAACATATTGTCTATCCGTACAGTTCAACTTTTCATTAAAAACTTCCTGTTGAAACATCATCGTTCTTTCAAGCATAGCTATTGACGCTTTGTTTCTAACGTCGGCTTCTGCATAAAGGGTTTTCACACCTTCTTGATTCAAAGCCCACTGCATGAAAGGTGAAAGCATTTCGGACGCAAAACCATTTCCCCAAAATCGGCGAATAAAGCGATACCCTATCTCTATGGTTTGATGCTCCATAGGAAGCAGGGCAAAAGTTCCAATGAACTCATGAGTGTCGCGTTTACACACAGCATAAATGAGCTTTTCTGGATTCTTCATTTCGTAGTTGGCAATACAAAATTCCAAATCTTGTTTAGCCTGGGCAGGATTTGCAGTTGGGTAACCGGTGTATTTTACAACCTCGCTATCGCCTTCCAATTCTGCGAAGGCACCCGCATCTCCCATGTGTAGGAGTCGCAAATAAAGATGGGAAGTAGCTAATAAGGGTTGCATGGTGGCAGGTTGAAAATTAAAAAGGTCCCGATAAATTTCGGGACCTTTATTCAATTATGAATTATCTGCGGTGCTTGTTTTTTTTCTTCTTGAAACTGCGATCGGCAGAAGGACGATCGTCCAATTGATCCACAAACACTTTGCGCCCGAAGTATTTCCATTTCTTAAAGGCATAGAATACTTCTTTGCTTCTTCCTTTATCGAGTTCAATCATCGTATGATCTTCGTGGATTCTGATCTTACCAATTTCGATTCCCTTGATAGCACGCATGCGGTTGATTTCCTTCATCAAGCTGCCCTTGTTGATGCGGTCTCTTGAGCCAAGTGAAATACGGAACACGGCGAATTCTCCACTTGAGGAGCGCTCGCGATCTCTTTCACGTCGCATTTCAGGCTGATTCAGATCTTGTGCACCTTTGTACTCGTCGAGATACTTTTGAAGCTGCATGCCCGCTACGCGATGGAGGAGTTCTTCCTTGCTGAGCTCAGCTAAGCCTTCATCCAGAATAGGCCACAGGTGTGAAAGTGATTCCGCATTACTTTCAGATTGAAGAATTTCAGTCACCCAGTACTTCGCACGAGCCGCTACAACCTCCTTACCCGTTGGCAATTCGATGCGCTCGAATTGTTTGTTGATGAGTTTTTCGATGTCTCGCAGCTTCCTTCCATCTCTGTGATGCGCCAGGGCTATAGAAAGACCCGTTTTGCCTGCTCTACCCGTTCTACCTGAACGGTGTACATATACTTCTGGATCATCGGGAAGCTGGTAGTGAATTACGTGTGTAACTTCTTTCACGTCGAGCCCGCGAGCTGCCACATCGGTAGCTACTAAAACCTGTAAGCTCTTATCGCGGTAGCGGCGCATTACTACGTCGCGTTGGTTTTGGTTCAAATCACCATGCAAGGCATCTGAATTGTAGCCATCGCGGATGAGCTTGTCGGCAATTTGCTGTGTTTCCACTTTAGTGCGACAAAAGATGATTCCAAAGATGTCTGGATGTGCATCCAAGATTCTTCGAACGGCAGCGTACTTATCCTTAGCGTGAACCGTACACTGCTGATGGGTGATGTTGCTTGACGATGAATTCTTTGCAGCTGTGGCAATTTCCTCAGGGTCGTGCATATACTGATGTGCAATACGTGCAATCTCTTTTGAGATAGTCGCAGAGAACAACCATGTTCTGCGCTCCTCATTCGCCGTCGATAGGATGGAATCTAGGTCGTCCTTGAATCCCATATTTAGCATTTCATCGGCCTCATCAAGTACGAGTGTTTCAAGATGAGATAAGTCGAGCTTTCTGCGATTTACCAAGTCGAGTACTCGACCTGGGGTTCCAATCACCACTTGAGCTCCTTTGTTGAGGGCGCTGATTTGAGTGCCAATTGAAGCGCCGCCATAAACCGCAACGGTTTTCACCTGCTTTTGCTTAGCGCTGAATTTCTCAAGATCACTAGTGATTTGCAAGCACAATTCACGCGTCGGACAAAGCACCAAGGCCTGAACCTTGAAGAAATCGTCTTCGATGTGATGAAGAAGTGGAAGGCCAAAAGCGGCTGTTTTTCCCGTCCCGGTTTGAGCTAAACCGATTAAATCGCGTTCGGCTTCTAGGAGTTTGGGAATAGCTTGTTCTTGAATAGGCGTGGGCGTTTCGAAACCTATAGCTTCCAACGCCGCTAGTAGCTCGGGCTTTAAGCCGAGTTCTGCGAATGTTGTCATGTAAAATGGACCGTTAAGCGTTGCTAGTGCAACCTATGGCCCAGTTTATCCCGTGTCATCTTTTACGCGGGCCAGATTCGCAAAGATGCCGTATTTGAGCGGCAAATGTAGTGAATTACAATGAGATAGAACTCAGAGGTGCTATTCTTTCAAAAGAGCGCTGAGCAAACGGTCATTAAATTGACTCTGGTAGTCATCAGATTCAAGCAGCGTTAAGTCCGATGGATTGGTCATAAAGCCCGGACTAACAATCATCCCGGTGTATTCCGCATCGCGCAACATAAAGAAATTGCCTTCACGCACTTGCGTTTCTTTTAAGGTGTCCAGATAAGATTCAATTTTGGCCGCGAGCTCACGGGTATCTTCATTGGCATCTTCTTGCAATAGGATTTGAGAACCGCCCACGTCGGGGTTTTGAGCAGCTTCCATGTGAATGGAGATGAGTAGGGTGTTTGAAGAAAACCCAGAGGCCACTAACTTTCGGTCAGCCAAGGATGCAAATTCATCTGTTTGTCGGAGTAGGATAGCCTCGACCCCTCTAGCTTCTGCCTGTGCCTTTAAATTCTGAGCCCACTTTAGGGTGAGGTCACATTCCCGTAAATCGCCTTCGGTATGACCGGGGTCGTGTCCCCCATGTCCGGCATCTATAACGAGCACATATTCTGAAGAATTAAAAAGAGCGAATGCGCTTCCAATAAACGAAAGAGCGGCAATGAGTGCTAGTTGTTTCATGATGCGGCGACGTTAGATGAAATTCTAACGGCGCGCTTTAACACAATATTGTGATTAGATCTGATCTTGTAGCAATATTCCCGAAAGTTGAAGTAAGCGCACCTCCGCCACCTTGGCAATGTACTTTGCGTCGAGCAACGCCGCCTTCGATCGAATGAAGTTTAGCTGGGCTTCTCGGAAAGTGTTGTTGGTTACCTGACCTAGTCGGAAACTCTCCTCTGTTCGTTGGAAATTCAATTGAGAAGTGACCACATTGCGTTGCTCCGTGCGAAGCACATACAGGGCGTTGACATATGTTGTGTACGCGTTTTCGATATCGGTTAGCAGTTGCTGTTCGGTATTCATGACGCTTCTGCGAGCGTTCTCCGAGCGCAGTCTTGCATTGTCTATCTGCGTTTCGCGTACTTGTCCATCCCATAAGTTCCATTGAAGGGTCAGACCCGCATTCCAGCCGGTCGCCTGGTTACTTACCAGAAATCCCGCCTCTGCATCTTGCCGGTTAAATCCGTAACCTCCATTGAGCGCAATGGTTGGTAAGTATCCGCTATTTGCAATGCGAATGGCTCGTTCTGACGCATCAAAATTGTTTCGAGCCGCAATGAGAGCTGCGTTTTGATCGAGGGCCTTCGCTTTGAAGTTTTCTAGCGGAAGTAGTGTAGTAAATACCACATTGGTGTCTACTTCAAAATCTGTACTTGGATTGGCGGCTAGTAGCACCGTTAAGCTTCTCTTTGCATTCAACAATAGAGTCAGTGACGTCCGGTAATTCACACTGTCGCGGTTTAGGTCAACTTCTGCATTCAGAAGGTCCAAACTCACTCCAGCACCAAGCTCTCTCCTCAACTCAGCACGCTCGTATCGCTCTAAACTGATGGCAATAGCCTCTCTCGCTACCTCCACGTTTTGCGTTTGACGAGCCACCTCGAAGTACTGTGCAATTACAGCAACTAAAGTATTCTCTACCGTAAGTCGTTGTTCAGCAATGGAAACGTCTTCGAGTGTTTGAGCCTGTCGGTAGGAGTTCCAGTTTCGAAATCCGTCAAACAGGATATAACTCATGTTGATGTTGGCACCCGTCGATAATGTTTGGGCGGCATCAACAACTTGAACTTCACCTGTAACGAACTCAATTTCGGTATCGTTACTCGTGAGCGAGGCACTACCACCTGCACTGAGAGTAGGATACAAGCCGCTATTTCCCGGTCGGGCGTTATTTGAGGCCACGGATGTATTGTTTCTCGCAATGGCGATTCCGTGGTTCTCCTGAACTGCCCGTGTGATGGCCGAGTCAAGGGAAATGTAGGATTGACTGTAAGAAGTAACCGCTAGAAGGAGGCTACTGCAAGTCAGGATTATCTTGTTCATTTCTAAGTACTTTAACTGCGGGTTCAACCGCTTCCTTTTCAACTCGATGGTTTGTTATAACCGTATGCATGAAGCGACGGAAATCATTCAATAAGGACAATGAAACGGGTAGCACTACTAGCGTTAGGCCCGTGGCAAAAGCAATACCATAGGCCACTGAAATAGCCATTGGCACCAAGAATTGCGCTTGGAAACTCTTGTTCAGGATAAGAGGAGCTAGACCGGCAACGGTGGTGATGGTTGTTAAGAAAATGGCTCTGAATCGTTGTCTCCCAGCTTCATACAATGCCTCATCGAAACGCATTCCTTCCTTGAGGTTCTGATTGAATTTTCCAACCAGAACAAGTGAGTCGTTTACGAGAACCCCAATCAGGGCGATGATACCCAAGAATGAGAATAAGCTAAGCGGTTTGTCGTGTATCCAGTGTCCCCAAGCTACTCCTGTAAAACTCAGGAGTATCATTGGAATTAGGGTGGCGGTTTGCAATCCGCTTTTAAAGGTGAAAGTGATCACCAAAAGCATCAACCCAAAAATGACAGGAAAAATAACGCTTCCACTTTTTTGTGTTTTGGCGGCTTCTCGATTTTGACCTGTTTCAAAGCTCGCAGAAACATCGGGATAGCGATTTAGAATAGGTGGTAAAATGGAGTCGGTGATATTTGCGATGATGGCCGGAGCACTCTCATCGGGATCGGAGAGGTCGGCTTCAATGCGCACTTCTCTGCGACCGTTCAAGTGATTAATGGCAATGGTTCCTCGTTCGATGCTTAAGGAAGCCAATTCCCGAAGTGGGAAAGCCTCTCCGGTTGGCGTGCGAATGAGCAACTCCTCCAATTGATAAATGGACTTGCGATCGGCCTCCTCTAATCGAACCCAAACCTTTACTTCGTCTTCACCGCGCTGCAGACGCTGGGCCTCATAGCCAAAAAAGGCTTGTCGAACTTGACCCATCACGTCTTGCAAGGTGAGTCCCAGTAAACGAGCTTTGGTCTTGAGCTCTAGGTGAACCTCGCGCGCACCCTGACGATCATTGTCAATGACATCGCGGAGGATGCTAATTTCTTCCATACTGGCTTTCAACTCCTTCTTGGCAGCGTCGAGCTGATTCAGATCGATGGAGAGAAGAGAAACTGACACGGGTTTTCCAAAAGGGGTGGAGGTTCCAAAGCTGAGATTTTCGGCTTCAAAGATGGGACCGACGGCTTCTCGAATACTGTTGGTGATTCCAGATGAAGTAAGAGTTCGCCTTTCGGCATCGAGCAGTATGATATTCACCTTGCCTTGATACGTAGTAGGGCCTAATGTTTTCTGAATGTTGACGATGACGTCAGCCGAGTCTCCGTTGATCTCACGGAGTTCTTCATTGGCCGCGAGTGCTCTTTCTTCAATATAGTCGAGCCAATATTGTGTTGCTTCTTCGCGCGTACCTGCTGGCATAGCGAGGTTTACCTCAATATTGTCTTGCTCAATAAATGGGAAGAACGTGATTCCTATGATTCCTCCTTTAATGGCGCCAATGGTAATCATGAGTAGTCCAACAAATGAACTCAAGGCCACAAAGCGATATTTTAGGAAGAACCGAAGCGAAGGTGAATACATCTTCTCTCTCATGAAGTTCATCACCTTGTCCATAATGCGTTCAAGGGCGCTTTTTTTGGCATCCGGACTCTGAAGTCGGGTATGAGCGATGTGTGCGGGCAGGAATAGGAAACCCTCCAATAGAGAAATGACCAAGGTGGCAATCACGATGAAAGCCAAATCGCCGAAGAAGTCGCCTAGCCTTCCGTCGATAAAGAAGAAAGAAGAGAAGGCAATAATCGTGGTGAGTACGGCGGATAGAACGGCGGGTATCACTTCGAGTGTTCCATCTACCGCTGCCCGTGTTAAGCTCTTACCTCGTTCATAATGTTGATAGATGTTTTCGGCGATTACAATGCCGTCATCTACCAAAATTCCGACTACCACAATCATTCCGAAAAGGGAAATTACGTTGATGGTGACGCCAAAGAATTGAGCCAGTACGAACATACCCAAAAAGGACATGGGAATTCCTACGGCCACCCAAAGCGCAAGACGGATGTTCAAGAAGAAACTCAATAGAATGAGGACCAATAACACGCCTACGATTCCATTTTCCAATAGGAGATCTCTACGCTGTTCTAAGGTCACGGAGAAATCTCGGATAATGTCGGCGTGAATGTTCGTGTTTTCAGCATTGAACTCGGCGATATAGGAACGCACATAGGCCGCTGTGGGGAGAAGATCCTCCTCATCGGTTGTTTGAACGATTACTTCTACCGAAGGGCTGCCGTTCATTTCGTTTCTATTCGGATTATCAGCAAATCGATCGCGGATGGTGGCAATGTCCTTTAAGTACACGATGGTCCCGTCTGTTGCAGCACGAACCGGTATGTTCACGAGTTGATCAGCGGTGTAAGCCTTGGAGCGGGCTCGAATGCGAATTTCCTCAGCCTCGCCTTTAATGGTACCTCCAGTAATATCTAGGTTTGATTGTGAGACAACCTGTGCAGCTTGCTGAAAAGTAATGCCGTAGGAGCGAAGTGCGTCTTCATTGAAAGCGATTTCAATTTCTTCATCGGGAAACCCATTGAGCTGAATTTTTGAAACCTTGCCCGATTCACGCATTTCACGTTCTACATTTCGCGCAATTTGTTTGAGTTGAATCAGGTCGATATCATTTCCACTGATCGCAAAGTTTACACAGAAATTGAGGTTCTCAAGCTTGTAAACCACAATAGGCTCCATCCCACCTGGGAAGGAGGGCACTTGGTTTACGGCGTTCTTGACATCCTCCAAAGCACGATCCGTATCATATCCCTTGAGTATCTCTACGGTGATATTTGCGCTGTTTTCGGAAGAAACCGAAGTATAGCGTTCTACTCCCGTTGTACCCTTCAGATTGTCTTCGATTTTCTGAACGATTCCCTCTTCTACTTCTTCGGGTGAAGCTCCGGGGTAAACCGCTTGTATGCTGATAATTCTGCTGGGGTTGACTGGAAAGAAAGTGGTGTTCATACTGAAGTACGCCACCGCCCCGAATACCATGATTCCCACCATAATGGTGTATACAGCCGAAGGATACTTGATGAAGAACTTGATTAATTTCTCCATGATTACGGACGCTTAGTAACAGTTACTTTCAATCCTTGAAAAACGCCAGGAGCCACTTCGGAGAGGTGCCAATCACCCTTTTCAAGACCTCGAATAATTACGTCGGATTCTGCGTACTCAACAATTTCAATCATCGACTTCACCAACGTGCTGTCTGCAGGGTTAACCGTCCATATGTGATTGTTGTCTACCAACAACCTTCTTGGGAGTATTTCTACATCTGTTAAAGTCACCCCTCGAACCGTTCCATTCAAGTACATTCCTTCACGCAGACCCTCCCCCTTTACGCGTATGTAGGCTTTAACAGTCTGTGAGTTTGCATCTAAACCACGGTTTACGCGATCTACAATTCCAATCCAGTTTCCGTCGATATCTGGGCTCGTGAGCAGCACGGAGTCACCAACCTCGAGAAAATCTAGGAAGCGCACGGAAACGGAAACTTCAATTTCGAAGAGTCGAGGATCAATGAATACACCCAAGGGCTGACCTACTCTTACAAGGGTTCCTGGCCTTATGGACGAGCTCGTAACCACTCCATTAAAGGGAGCTCGTATATGGTACTTACCCAAGCGTTCCTCTGAGCTTTTAAGGTTGTGATAGGCGCTAAACACTCCTCTTGAAGTAAGGAAGATCTTGGCCTGTGCATCATTAACACGCGGCGGCGCTGGGGTGGCTCGATCCACATCAATAGCTGCAAGGTAGGCTTGCCACTCTTCAAACAGGGCTGGATAATCGAGTTTAATATCGGGGAGCACTTGCGTTAGCGTATTGAGGTAGTTTGAGCGCTGACTCATCAAGCTGGCCTTAGCTTCGCTGTCTTCCACCCGCAATAGGGTTTGCCCTTCTCGAAATGTTGTACCCTCCAAAAATGCTGGATTGGTGCGCTGTAGGACGCCCGTAACTTCGGCAAAAAGCTCAACGCGGTTAAAGGCTTGCAGCTTACCATATACGGGTAACTGGTATGATCTGTTTCCGGGATTCGCCTCGCTAACTACAACACCCTTCGTTGCCACTCGAGCCGATCGGGCGGGCGGTTGGGCCATGTCGGCTAAGCTGCCCTGAATGAATGAAGCTACTGCCAGAATTGCAATTCCAGCGAGAAGGCTAACAACAACTACTCTCTCCTTTTTCATAGTGATGATTGAGATTCTTCTGTTTCAAGATTGTTTAATACGCGACCCAGCATTGAGAACAGCTGGTCGATATCTTTTTCGGTCATGCCAGAAAAAACATGTGTATTGGCTTGGGTCGCGAGGTCCATGAATTCCAAGATGGTACTTGTCCCTTCGTCGGTAATGGATAAGACGTTTTCTCGCCGATTCGACGGATTTGGGAGGCGGTGTATATACCCCAACTCCTCTATTTCTGCACAGAGTCGGGAAACCCGATGTTTGTCAAACATGGGGAGATAATCCACTACTACGGATTGTGCTAACTCGCCTTCGTTTACCCGAATTAAGCGCAGAATGATCATGTGCTCGAATCGCAAGCTGCTGTTGGAATCGCGAAGTGCGTCTTCCGCATTCTTTCGAATCCTGCGATGGATGCGCATCATGATATAGCCTAGTTGAACTACGGGCTTGTCTTGGTCCATTTCCATTGTTGCAAATGTACAACAGTTGTTAAATACAACAAATGTTGAAACACTTATTTATCCGTTGTGGATGTTTGCAAGCACAGGAAGTGGAAATGGATGTTCGCTTTCAGTCCTTGGAAGGACCTTGAGGTCGCGGTCCACGGCCCTTAGACTGATGACCCTGGTTGGAATTACCACCTTGACCAGAAGGACCCTTTTTCTTTTTGCCGTAGAATTTCCTTTTGCCCTTGCCTCCTTGATTTTGGTGATTTCGAGATGGCTTGTTCCTTCCATTTGAAGATCGACCTCCTCTATACTCCGGACCTTTTCCCATCTCTTCTGGGAGTGAAAGCATCTCAATCACTGGGCCCACCAACTCCTCTATGCGACTGTATTTGCGCATGTCGGCTTGGTTAATCAAAGTAATCGCCTCACCATTGGTGTTAGCGCGAGCTGTTCTTCCTACACGATGCACGTAATCCTCAGGTGCATTGGGCACGTCAAAGTTGATGACAAGGGAAATATCTTGAATATCGATACCCCTACTCAGCACATCAGTGGCTACTAGGATACGCGTGCGTTTGCTTCGGAACTTCATCAGCACGTCCTCGCGTTCTTTTTGCTCGTAATCTGATGAAATACCTTCTGTATCGAAGTTGCGGCGCTTTAAACGACGAACGAGACCGCTCACCTTGTTTTTGCGCGAACAGAAAATGATAATCGAATCATAATCGGGACGATCTTTCACGATGCGTTCCACAATTTCTTCTTTCTGCTCATCATATACACAATAGGCTCGTTGAGTTACGCCTGAAGCTGTTTTTGAGATACTGATATTGACCTCCTCCGGATTGTGGAGAATTTCCTTTGCGAGCTTTCTGATTTTCGGAGGCATGGTAGCGCTGAACAAAAGGTTCTGACGCTTCTTCGGCAAGTGCTCCACAATGGTCATAAGATCTTCATAGAACCCCATATCCAACATGCGGTCGGCCTCATCTAGAATGAGATGGCGCACATCATTGAACTTCACATAGCCCATTTTAAGGTGAGCTATGAGCTTTCCAGGTGTGGCCACAATTATATCTGTACCGTTGGTAAGTGCCTGTTTTTCCTTATCCCAATCGTCTGCACCACCACCGCCGTAAACGGTTTCTGAATGAGCATCCGTAAAGTAGGCCATACCCATTATCTGGGAATTGATTTGTCCGGCCAATTCCCGAGTAGGAACAATGATTAATGTAGACGTTCCCTTGGGTTGTTCTTTTTTGATCTGTTGCAGTACAGGCAGAATAAAAGCGGCTGTTTTTCCGGTTCCCGTTTGTGCACAACCAATGAGGTCGCGATTTTCAAGGATAATGGGAATGGATTTTTCTTGTATCGGAGTGGCTTCTTCGTAGCCTGCGTAATGGATCGCCTCGAGAATTTGTTCGTCTAGGCCGAATTCGCTGAATTTCATGGATTCAAAGATGAGACAAATTTAGCCGGATTCAGCAGAATGTTTGAGAAGTATTTTGATCTAACCATCTTGACTCCAAAGGACTTGGATGATTTTCCATTCGCCTTTTACACGAATGAACTGGATGAAGTTGACGCCACTACTGATCGGCGTACCGTCTGCCTTTTGAGTGCGATAGGATTGTCTGACCGTCCCAGTTCCAAGGTGAACCTCAGCATCTGTTTCTATGGGAATTTCGAAGAAATCGATTTGTTCGTATTGCTCGGTAAACCGGGTGAGGAATACTTCCAAGGAGATAATCACATTGCCTGAGCGATTTGAATCCAACAAGGAGTCCGTTTGAGCAATAAAGCGTGCGTTAGGGTCAAACAATTCACCGAGCGCCTCCCAGTTGTAGTTGTCGCCCGGAGCACCTGAGATAAGCGTTAGCACACTATCGGCTAGCGCTTCCAGTTTCTCTTCTTCTTGATGGTTTTGGGCTCTTGATAAATTGGGCAACAGGGCCAATAGAAGCACAAGGAGAACGAATCTCATGGATTTTTTTTGATGAATTCCTCTGCGGTATTCTCTTGTTCGAGAATTTTCATGGTTAGAGCATGACGAGCTCCAAGAAGCGCCTTTTGTGCAGGCTTGAGATTTGCTAGGTCTGCATCTCTCAAGGATGGAAAGACGCGTAATATCGCGAAGATTAGTTTTTGTATGCCGAGCATCAATTAATTGATAATCCAAACAATGATTCCCAGGACAACTAACAATCCGCCTCCTAAGAGTAATTGTTTGTAGTACGTCGTCCGGAGCACCCGCAGGCGGTGTTTGGTGGATGAAAAACTCATGAACGTTTCACATTGGTGACGAGGTAAGTTACGAATTCTTCAAAATGAATGAAAAAAGCCTCCCATCTGTGAAAAAAAGGAGGCTTCATTGGTGTGTTCTAGTTGAAGATATCAGAACTGTATTGTGTCGATATCTGTAACCTGACCTAGTGTTACAAGAATCCCAGTTTCTACAGTATCCGTATGAGGCGTAGTTGCCTCAAAGTTCACATCAAATGTGCTTGCTGAAAGACCAGAAATTCGAAAGTAGCCCGAAGAATCAGGAATGGTTCCAACGGTATCCAATCCGTCAATAACGTATGTGTAGCCTACGGCTGTGTCAGGCTGAACCACACCTTCAATTGATCCTGACGTGGCATCCACAAACGCACGAATGACGGGTTTTAAAATGTAGTTTGGCTGACCCGTAACCACTACGCTCCGGCATGCGTCGAAATCAAGGGTAATATCATATTCAATACCGTCGATTAATTCTTCTTGGAAGTTGATTTTAAGTCCGCTCTGCTGGGCACTCTGTGTTCTCAATTGCGATACAACCGAGTCTACCATGATGGAGTTGTTCGCACCAAGAATTAAACCGATTTGATTAATTCTGCCCGTTGGCAAATTTTGGCTCGCAAGAAGTGTGTCCAATCCATTGTTGTAATCTAAGAGGTTGTACACTCCTGGTGCCAGTAAGTTCAGGTTGTACTTACCTGAATCTTCAGTGAAGATTTTCAATTCCCTGAACATCTATGTTCACCTCATCGTAAGAACATGGCGCATCGGTCAAATGAATATTCACTTTTGCTGTTGATAGGCGATTGTCAGGGTCTTCTATAGAGGAACAAGAAGCTAGCATTACTGTGGCTAGTGCGGGAGCAATTAGTTGAATCGATATTCTCTTCATATCAAATGTGGCGTTTTGTGTCGTTGTATTTGATAAAAGCGATGAAAGCTTAAATACTCCGCAAAAGAAAACCGCCCAACTCCACAAGAGAAGGGCGGTTTAATTTTAATCGTGCACAGGCTTAGTTGCCGTTGGTCATGAGTGAGATACTACCGTCATGTACTTCCGACTGACCCGTAGGTGAGTGATTCAATTCAATCACATAGAAGTACGTACCGTCAGCCAACTCTTGACCGTTATTATCGCGTCCATCAAAGGCTTCCGCGTTCAAGTACTTGTCCGTATTCCAAACTTTACGTCCCCAACGGTCATAAATGGACACCTTACTTGATTCCCATGAGTCAATACCCTCGATGGTCCACAAGTCGTTGATCATATCGCCGTTCGGACTGAATACATTTGGAATGCGAACTGGAACTGCACCGGTTGGAGGAATAATTGGCTCCTCAGGAACAGAGTAAATAATCCAGTTTGATTCGCTCACGTAGTTATCTCGATCTGGAGTAGTCAAAATACGCAGTGCATATTCTCCCGGCTCTGAATCTGGCAAGCTAAGTGTATATGTTGAATCTGAAATTGGCATGGCCGCATCATCCACGTTTTGGAAGTCATAGCCACCTGTATCGTTCTTCGGACCGTATTGTAACTGATATTTGATGTTGTTAATATCAGGATAGGTAAGCCCTCCGTAGTTACTCCAATTCAATGGCATGCTCAAAGGATTGGATAGGTTACCCTGAAGAACAATAGTGTGTTTTGGAGGAGTGATGTAAGATTCCAATCCGTTTGCTACAATGGAGATTCGGTAATTGTAATACTGGGCATCTACTTTACCTGGACCAGGACCTCCGTCGTACACAAACTTATCCAACGGGTTGGCCGTAAGGTGTAAGCTGTAGGTTCGTCCTGAATCTTGTGAGCGATACACACGCACGAAATCGATAAATTCAACCGGAATGGTGTTTGTATCGATAGCGTAATCAATGCGATTCCGCTTGTCTTGATTCACGGTGACACCTACTGTTTTATACTCTGGGAATAAGCAGTCTTCCACCTTCAGAATGATGGTATCGAACTCGTTCATTGGTTTACCACACTTGTTGAGGAGGGTGTTACCATCTGTACCGGTTTTACTGTAAAGGAAGTAATCACCGTTGAATACAAGCGGTTTGTAAAGCTTCAAAGTGATACTATCTGTTTCACCGTTGATATCACAATACGATTGAACGGCCTTAACCGGAATCGGTTGTCCGTTTGGTGCGGTCAAACGGAAATCTGTTCCATCTGGGGCAACTGAAATACACTCCACGGGAAGCGTAAAACGCAAGGTAACCGTGGAATCATAACAGCTATAATCTCTTGTTTGGCGTCCTTGAGGATCGAGTGAAACGCCTGGAGCATTCGGGTCCAATCGCACACCTTGATTTACGGTAGGAACACAGTTATTGGCAACGACGACTTGTATTTCTCGGTTTGAACTACCCACCTTTTCCCAGAAGAAATACGTAGAATCAAATCGATACTCATTTACACGAAGTGCGATTACTGATACTTCTGTACCTCCTGGCAGGTCAGCAATAAAAGAGATATTTCCTGTAGCAGGATCTAAAGTGTAAGGAGCTTGAGCACTAGTGCTGAATGGGTTGTTCTTGTTGAAAGGCGCTGTGTAGGGAACGTTCACACCCACATTACTTCTTGGGTCGATAAGCTCGTACAACAATGAATCTCCATCTGGCTCTGTAGCGCGCTGAAGATAGTTGATGAAACCACCTTCACATACATAGGCAATTGGATCTGACACGAAAGCTGGAGATGAGTTGTTACCCAATCCTTGACGGTTGTTCAATTCGGCTTCGAAGTAAAAACCGAAACCGGCACTACTCGCACCGTTACCGATGTTCGTGATACCACCTGGGCGACAACACAAATCCCATGACAACAGATAGTCAGAGCAACGCTGAGTTAGCGTTAGCGGATTTGATGTAGTCGTTTCATAAATGTTCACTTCCGGCAAGAAGCCACCCGCATTACTTTGGTTGATGCAATCAAACGCAAAGCTCGAAGCAGAATATTGCTGAGTTCTCGTCAAACTAATAGTGGTGTTAATGCCACAGGTTTGAGAGCGGACATCAACAATGGCGTTAGCCGGCAAGCCTGCGCCTGTTGACTGGCGATAGATCACCAACTTCACATAGTATTGGTTGTTTCCGAGGTACTCATATTGAATATCCCCACCAATTACGTGAGATGCATTTGCGTTGAAGCTGAATAATCCAATCAGCACAACAGTTAAGAGTCGAATAATAGCTTTCATAAAGGCGCTCTTTTGCGATAGTTTTCGAAAGTACTAAAAAGTGCTTAAACCCCGCATGATAAATGAGTAAAGGGTTGTCGAACACCCCCATTGTGCGGATGAACGACAACCCTGAATTATTTAACGAAATGTGTCGCGCTATTTCATTAAATTAACACTGCCTGATTCTTGCAAAGAAGCTCCACCCGGACCTCCATCGGCAGTGAGTACATAGAAGTATGTTCCTTCTGCCAAATCTCGGCCGTTATTGGTTTGCCCATTCCATGCTTTATCATTGGAATATTGACCGTTGGTATAGACTTGTTTTCCCCAGCGGTCGAAGATAGTAACTTCCACTCTGTCAAAGGAATCCAGCCCATTAATGGTCCATAAATCATTTAGGCCGTCTTCTCCTGGTGTGAATACATTTGGCACTGTAAGAGTCACGGCAGGAATCTCGGGATCGGGAACAAAAGGCTTGCTGAAGATGATCCAATTGGATTCGGATTGATATCCGTTTTCCATATTTGTCTTCACCCGTAGGGCATAATTTCCGTCTGCGAGCCATGAGGCATCGAATACGTAGCTAGGGTCAGAGGTGGGGAAGGCTTGGTCAGTAATATTGGTCCAATCGTAATCTCCATTCCCATCGGGCGAGCCGAATTCTGCAGTATAGGTCGGGCCATTCCATCCGTCGTATGCACTCCAGCTCATTGGAACTTCATCATTGTTGATTAGTGCACCTTGAAGCAGAATGCTCTTGATGGCTCTGGTTGAGTTCAACTCTTGTCCGGCAACTACAAATTGAGCTCGATAACGATAGGACCTCGCGTCCACATTTTGCCCGTTTACGCTGAAGTCAACATAGCCCGAATCGGCAATACCCGCGGTTCCAATCAAATTAAAGTTCGCTCCATTATCCTCCGACCTGTAAATCCGAATAAAATCAACCAATGATTCATCCAACGTGGCTGTGTCAACCGACCATTGTGTGAAGGTGTGCTGATCATCCACCACGGTTACATTTTCAAGATCAAAAACTGGATAGATGCAAGGTACGCGCAGTAATATGGTATCGAACTCGTTCATCGACTTACCACATTTATTGAACAGCGTATTTCCGTCCGTTCCCACCTTTGTATACAAGAAGTAATCTCCACCGATGATAAGCGGCTTGTAGAGATCAAGTCGAATGGACTCTGTTTCAAAATCGTTGTTGCAAAAAGGGACCGCGCGTTTAATCGGTAACGGCTGACCATTCGGTGTGGTAAGGCGGAAATCTGTTCCATCTTCAGCCACAGAGAAACACTCTATAGGTAGGGTAAAATCGAGAGTGACCGTAGTATCACCGCAACTGTAATCCTTAACCTGATGCCCCGTGGCGGTATCGATGTATACGCCGGGGGCATCCGGGTCGAGCCGTACACCGGCATTCACTTCAGGTCGGCAGGAGGCCCGCACTACCAACTGTATTTCGCGCGAAGCGTAACCAATCTCTTCCCAGAAGCCATATTGCGTATCGAATCGATACTCTCGTACTATGATGGCGAAGGTAGATACCTCATCATTCGCCGCATTACTCTGAAATGTGAGAGTTCCCGTGTTGGCATCTAGCGTGAATGGAAATTGAGGATCAGTACTGATGGGATTGGTGAACGTAAAGGGACTGTTGTAGTTAACCAAGGCATTGTTGGTCAACTTTGCAGGAATCAGTTCGTAGAAAAGAGAGTCGCCATCGGGTTCAACGGCATTTTGCTGATACACTTGGTACGCGTTTCTACAGGCATAATTTACCGGTGTGTTCAAGAAATTCGGGGCTGAGTTATCGCCTAGTCGACGGTTGAGCTCTGATTCAAAATAGAAGTTTCCACTGTTTTGAATATTGGTGTAGTTATTCGGGCGGCAACATCCTAGTAGCCAAATTCTGAATTGATTGCAGCTTGAGTTTATGACAATGGTATCCTTGTATATATTCACTCGAGGATCGGGAATTCCAGGTCCTGGTAGAATACAATCAAAGGCGCCCAATTGACTTGCAGGAAATTCGGGTTGCGTCAAATACATCTGCAATTGTTGGGAGTAGGTACAGTTGATTCCTTCTATTCGGATATCCGTAATATTCCAGTCGGACAACAAGGGAGAGGTGAGAGCTGCGCCCGTTCCTTCTCGGTAGATAATCATGGTGATTTCGTACTGGTTGGCTACACCGGTTTGTCCGCCGATGTACTTGTAGTAGATATCACCACCAATAATGTGAGAGGCTTCTGCACCTATTCCCATCAGGAATAGGGCGAGAGTTGAGAGTAGTTTGAACCATTTCATAGCGTTGATTTTTCGTGGGAATGCGATGATTAGAAGATGAAAGTATCTGCAATCCTCGCCTTAATCAACAGCTGTTGAGAGCACTATGCGTGCGGTTTCGTGGTAGATATATACGCGCTTGTGTGCGTTTTCTCAGTGGCGGCAACCGTTCATTCGGGGGCTTCAAGGAGAGCGACGAATCAATTATTACGCTCGCTCAGTCAGAGGTAGATATAATCTTGAAAGTCCGTTCGGTAAATGCTTAGGCGATGAGGCACGAAAAGGTCACAATCAGACCCGTGAGATATCCAAAGACTACTTGAGCGAGGGTATGTGCTTTTAATTTTAAACGTGCAGTTCCCAATAAGCCGCTGAAAAGGATTGTAATTGATATGATTTCCAGCATCATGATGCCATACTCATGAGACAAGTAAATGGCGGTAGCCGTAACCCCTGCCGCACCAGCCATATGAACCGACCATTTCGAGTAGCGAAGCAACAGATATAGAATCATCAAAGTGATAGCTGAGGCGAGTAGTAGGCGTACAATTTCTGTTGGAAGTTGTTGCTTGCTTAGAGAGTTTGCAGCGAAGAGAAAGAAGGCAATCGCAATTAGGAAAGGGTATCTTCGATCCTTAGGGCTCTTCATGTGCAAGCTCTCTATGATGCCCATGTAGCGTAGCATTACTGAAAAGAATCCTGGGAGGATATAAGTGGATAGAAACACGAAGGCCAGGGAAAAATAGATTTGCCCTTCGGGTACATGAGCTGGAATCGTAGCCAATACCATCAAAGTTCCAATAGAGGGAACGAGTGCTGGATGAAAGAGATAGGACAATACCTGGGCGAAACGCTTCGTCATATTAAAGCTCTTTCCTCAAACGAGCTACTGGAATGCCCAATTGCTCACGGTATTTTGCTACGGTTCTTCGCGCAATGGGGTACCCCTTCTCTTTGAGGAGCTTGGAGAGCGCTTCGTCCGTAAGCGGTTTGCGCTTGTCTTCCTCGCCAATGCTATCTTCCAATATCTTCTTGATTTCCCGAGTAGACACTTCTTCACCATCTGAGTTCGTCATCGACTCTGAGAAGAAGGTTTTAATCAAGAAGGTGCCGTAAGGCGTTTGTACATATTTATTGCTGGCTACCCGACTCACGGTAGAAATATCCATATCGATTTTCTCTGCGATGTCTTTTAGAATCATCGGCTTTAGCTTTCGCTCGTCGCCTGACAAGAAGTAATCGCGTTGGTATTCCATGATAGTGGACATGGTGAGAAGCAAGGTTTGTTGACGCTGACGAATCGCATCAATAAACCATTTGGCTGAATCGATTTTCTGTTTAACGAAAAGCAAGGCATCTTTTTCGCTCTTGGTGGCTTTACCCTTGCTATCGCGATAGTGCTCGAGCATGGTTCGATACTCCCGACTGATGTTCAGTTCAGGCGCATTTTTCCCATTCAGTTGAAGTTTGAGATCACCATCCTCGATGGAGATGTGAAAGTCGGGGGTAACGTTTTCAGTGGGTTTTGATCCATCTGAAACGGAGCCGCCGGGTTTTGGATTCAGCTTGGAGATTTCTGCTAGAGCATCGCGAAGCTCGTCTTCATCAATGTCGAGCCTATCCATCAATTTGGAATAATGCTTACGTACGAACTCGTCGAAGTAATCTTCCACAATTTCTTGAGCGCGCTGAATTTCCGTTGATTTTTGTCTTTTACTCAATTGAAGCGCCAAGCATTCTTGCAATGTTCTCGCGCCCACACCTGGAGGGTCGAGGTCTTGGATAACCTTCAGCAAAGTTTCAAGCTGGTCGAGATCCGTGTAGATCCCTTGCGTAAAGGCCAGGTCGTCTACCACATCCTGAAGTTCCCGACGCAGGTATCCGTCATTGTCAATATTACCGACTAAATAATCGGCAATCTTGTGATCATTTTCTGAAAGGCTGCGCATACCGAGTTGCGTGCGAAGTGTTTGGATGAACGATGCACCTCCTGAAAGGGGCACGCGATCGTCGTCATCGTCTGCACTGTAGTTGTTCGCTCTTAGTCGGTATTCCGGAATTTCATCGTCGCTGAGGTATTGGTCGACATCAAAATCATCATCCCTTTCTTTCTCCTCGTTGACGGCTTCATCAGCTCGATCAAAATCATCGGTATCGTCTTGCTCTTTCCCTTCATCCAAGGCTGGATTTACTTCCAATTCTTCTTGAATGCGCTCCTCCAACGCCTGGGTAGGCAATTGAATAAGCTTCATCAGCTGTATTTGCTGAGGAGATAGCTTCTGCTGTAGCTTTTGTTGTAGGGACTGTTTGAGCATATTCGCCGATTAACAAACCTTAGGCCAAAGTGCTGGCTTGTAAATCAAAGGTGCAAAAAATGCTTTAGAATTCAGCGCGCCCCGGAGTTCTGGGGAAAGGAATTACATCGCGGATGTTACCCATACCTGTTACGAACTGCACCAGTCTTTCGAACCCTAGACCAAAACCACTGTGCACACACGTTCCGAATTTGCGGGTATCCAAATACCACCACAATTCTTCTTCTTCGATGCCCATGGCTTTCATCTTTTCAACGAGCACGTCATGTCGCTCTTCACGCTGTGATCCTCCCACGATTTCACCGATGCCTGGGAAGAGGACATCCATGGCGCGTACCGTTTTCTCATCCTCGTTCAAGCGCATATAGAATGCTTTGATCGTGGCGGGATAATCGAATAAAATCACTGGACTCTTAAAGTGCTTTTCAACGAGGAATCGCTCGTGTTCGCTTTGCAAATCAGCTCCCCAATCGTCGATGCGATATTTAAACTTGCCCTTCTTATTAGGCTTGGAGTTTCTAAGGATTTCGATAGCTTCCGTATAACTCAAACGGATGAAGTTGTTCTCTACCACAAACTTCAAACGCTCAATGAGGCCTTGTTCAGCGCGTAAATGCTGAGGCTTGGTTTTCTCTTCATCTTCGAAGCGCTTATCGAGCACTTCCAGGTCCTCTACACAATTGTCCAATACATATTGAATTACGTATTTCAAGAAGTCTTCAGAGAGGTCCATGTTATCGTCGAGGTCGGCAAAAGCTACCTCAGGCTCAATCATCCAAAACTCCGCAAGGTGACGGGAGGTGTTGGAGTTTTCGGCACGGAAAGTCGGACCAAAGGTATAAACCTTGGATAGCCCCATAGCGCCTAATTCAGCTTCAAGCTGACCACTTACGGTAAGGTTGGTTTCGCGCTCAAAGAAGTCTTGTTTGAAATCCACTTCGCCTTCTTCGTTCAATGGTGGATTTTTCGCATCGAGGGTAGATACACGGAACATTTCGCCAGCCCCTTCAGCATCAGAACCAGTAATGATTGGTGTGTGGAGGTTAAAGAAACCGCGTTCGTGGAAGTACTTGTGAATGGCAAATGAGGCCGCGTGACGAATGCGCATTACAGAGCTGATCGTAGCGGTGCGCATGCGTAAGTGGGCAATGTCCCTTAAAAATTCTAAGGAGTGCTTTTTAGGTTGAAGGGGATACTCATCGGCATTAGCATCACCCAAAATCTCAATGGACTTCGATTGAATTTCTACATTTTGACCTTTGCCTTGACTGCTTACTAAATCACCACTAACGGAAATGCATGCACCGGTATTGATGCGTTTCAGAAGATCTTCATCGGCAGATTCAAAATCAACCACGCATTGTAGATTGGCTACAATACTGCCGTCATTTAGGGCAATGAAGCGATTCGACCTGAATGTTCGTACCCATCCTCTAACCGTTACCTCTGCGCCTGCCGGCAATTTTGTGAGGCATTCTTTTACTGTTGCTATTTGCATGTCTGTTTGTTCCGTAATTCTAGCGGTGCAAAAGTGCAATTTTTTGTGATTCTACGGGTGTCTGAGACTCGAAATCCTTTGTGAATCAGGCTGGAGCCTCAAGAAACATTTTTACCAAAAAACGTTTCCGTGTAAAAAATGTATCCTATTTTCGCCGGCAATATGGAGCAACAAGAGAGAAATATCCTCAACGGAGCAACGGAGTTGTTTTTGAAATACGGCATCCGAAGCGTCACGATGGATGATGTGGCACGGGAGCTTGCGGTAAGCAAGAAGACGTTGTACAAGTATGTTTCGAATAAAGCGGAATTGGTTGACCGATGCGTGAAGAACACCTTCACGGAGGTATCAGCAGTTATATCTGATATCGCCGACACGAATGAAAATGCGATTGACGAGATCTTTGGCATCGACTCCTCCATTTCGGAGGTGATGAAGTCGCAGCACCCAGCCATTGAATTTCAATTGAAGAAATACTATCCAGCTACTTGGAAGTGGCTGTCCGATCATCAGGAAGAGATGATCATGGACCAAACCCGCAATAATTTGAAGAAAGGGAAGGAACAAGGAATGTATCGGAGCGACATCGACATTGAGATGATCAGTTATTTGTACTTCGCCCAGTTTGTGGCGATGCATGATGTTGATATCGTACCTGAAACCCTTTGTGAGAACCCGAAATTCATGCGTACTCACTTTGAGTATCACCTGCGTGGTATTGTATCGGATGAAGGGCGGAAGCACTTAGAGAAAAGACTTGAACAGAAACTATAAACCCATGATGAAAAGAACAATCCACCTAGTACTCGCGCTCTGTTCCTTCGGGACCGTCATTGCGCAACCTACTACGGAAGAACAGCGCGCCTTCACGCGAGAGGCTGCAGAGCTATATGCGCTGGAGAATGGCTATAGCATGCGCTACAATGAGCTGGAGATAAGTCGTGCAAAAGCGGTAATCTGGGAGAATGTGGCCCTCGGCCTTCCCAATGTGAACATCGATGCGAATTTGATTAACAACTTAGAGATTGGTGGTCAAGTGGTAGAGTTCGGCGGGCAAACTCAATTTTTACAATTTGGTGTCCAGTATTCTTCCGTAGCGGGGGTGACGGTTGATCAGCTCATTTTTGATGGATCATACATTGTTGCCTTAGTTGCTACTGAAGTGGTTCGCCAGAATGCCGAGAACGATTATGAGAAATCAGCAATCGATACCCGAGCCGAGGTTGCCGAGGCTTACAATGGAGTTTTGGTGGCTGAACGCTCTCTGGAAATCGTTCAAGAGAACATCACCTTTATCGAAAAGAGTCTTGCAGACACTCGAGGTTTGTTCGAAGCGGGATTCGTTGAGCAATCAGATGTGGATCAGCTAGATCTCTTGCTCACGAACTTGCGAGCAAACGAAGACTACCTACAGCGCCAAGTAGTAGTGGTTCGGTCCATATTGAAGCTTCGAATGGGTATCCCCGTGAATGAAACCATTACGCTTACTGACGACATTGAAGCCCTTCTCTTCATCGCTTCCGATGGTTCGAATTTGCTGAACGAAGCCTTTGACCCAACAGAACACATCGATTACAGAACACTTCAAACTGGAATTCGTGGACAGGAGCTGAGCCTGCGCAATGAACAAGTTCAGTGGTTGCCAAAACTCAGCGCTTTTTACAGATACAATTACAACTTTCAGAGTCCGGATTTTGGTGAGTTGTATGCACCTAATGATATAACCTCATTTGGTTTCCCGGCTTCGAATATAGGGTTGAGTTTGCGTTGGAATATCTTCCAAGGAAGTGGACGTTTTGCGAAAGTGCAAGAAGCTCAGGTGGCCTTGGAGCAACTTCGAGTGCAGGAAGAGCAGTTGAGCGATGGATTGAGACTCGATTTTCAATTGGCGCAGGCGGAATATGCTTATGCCGTGAACAACTATCTTGCTCAGCGTCAGAATGCTCAAATCGCCAAGGATATCCGCGATAGAACCGCCATCAAGTTCGGCGAGGGTGTAGCTTCAAGTTTGGAGTTTACCACTGCGGAAAGACAGTATCAAGAAGCATTGCGAAATGCCATTTCTGTTGGCCAAGATGCCCTAAATAAACGAGTTGCCCTCGAGAAAGTATTGGGCAAGTTTAACTTGAATCAATCGACTACAAATACAACACAACAATGAGAACCGTAAAGTATTTCCTTCCCTTTCTGGCCATTGCCGCAATTTCATGTGAAGAGCCGGAAAACAAGAACCTAGCGGAGCTTCGCGAAGAGCTCGACAGTCTTTCGGTTTTGAGTTCAACCGTTCAAGCGCGCATGCTTGAAGTGCAAGAGCAAATTGCGGTTCTCGACAGTTCATTGTCGTACACTACCGTTTCTACTCATCAAGTAAATGTGCAGCCCTTTAATCACTATTTCCAAGTTTATGGATCGGTTGAAGCGGATCGAAACGTAACCCTCTTTGCCGAATCGGCAGGTATGATTGAACGCGTGAATGTGCGTGAAGGTCAACGCGTAAGTGCGGGCCAAAAGCTGTTAGAAATCGACGACGAAATCATTCTGAACAACATCAGCGAGCTTGAAACTTCGCTTGAATTGGCCGAAAATCTTTATGAGAAGCAAGAGCGCTTGTGGAATCAGAACATCGGTTCGGAGGTGCAGTACCTAGAGGCGAAAAACAACTACGAGAGTTTAAAGTCACGTTTGGCCACGCTCAATGCCCAGCTTCGCATGGCTAACTTGACCGCTCCATTTGGTGGTGTGGTTGATGAGGTATTCTTGAAAGTTGGTGAATATGCCGCGCCAGGTACACCTATCGTTCGCCTTGTTAATATGTCGCAAGTTTACGTAACCGCCGATGTGCCTGAGTCGTACGTAAACCGCGTCGAAACAGGATCAGAAGTAAATCTTTATTTCCGCTCAACGCGCGACACCATCACGGGAAAGATTATCCAGGTGGGTCAGTTTATCAATCCAGATAACCGCACATTTAAAATTAAAGTGGGCATTGAAAATGGCTCGGGATCTTTCAAGCCAAATATGATGGCTTCCGTTCGCATTCGCGATTACGGCGTGGATAAAACGGTAGTGCTTCCAAATCACCTTATTGGTCAGGATCAGAATGGAAGGTCATTCGTATACACCATTACTCCAATGGAAGGCGACCTTGGTCAAGTGCACCGCACCTACCTTGGCATAGGACTATCGTACGACGGTGAAACAGAGGTGCGCAATGGACTCGAAGGTGGTGAGTTGATTGTGGACCGTGGAGCAAGAAGTATCCAAGACGGAGAACGTATCCGCATTGTGGAATAAGATCAATCTGAAAAGACAACATTCCTAATGGAAGAATTACACAACACTAATCCGGATGATATCAAGGAGTTCGGTCTGTCGACTTTCGCGGTGAACAACCGCATGACGGCCTTCGTACTCACCTTTATCATTTTCGTTTCTGGGCTCTTGGCATACACCTCCATGCCTTCAGAAGCGTTTCCTGAAATCGTGACTCCAGAGATTTATGTGGGCACCCCTTACCCGGGAAACTCACCACTCGATATCGAGAAGCTGATTTCTCGTCCAATCGAGAAGGAAATCAATGGTGTGACCAACATCGATGAACTCAATTCAACTTCGGTTCAAGGGTATTCAACCATCCAAGCTAAATTCGATTTTTCCGTAGAGCCAAGTGAAGCTTTGCGCAAGGTGAAGGATAAAGTGGATGTGGCTAAATCAGATCCTGATTTTCCTACGGATTTGCCGGCTGATCCGAATGTGTTTGAGTTAAACTTTAACGAGTTGATGCCGATTCGGAATATCAATCTCTCAGGTCCGTTTACCATTGATCAGCTGAATGACTACGCCGAGTATCTAGAAGATGAAATTGAAGGACTTCCAGAGATTTCTAAGGCAGAGATTCGCGGGGTAGATGATAAGGAAGTGGCTGTCCAATTGGACATGCAACGCATGGAATCCCTAAACCTGTCCTTTGGAGACGTAGCAGGTGCCATTGCCAATGAAAATGTGTCTATATCGGGTGGCGATTTACTCGTAGATGGCTACCGAAGAAACGTTCGCGTTGTAGGGGAATTTGAAGATGTAGAGGAAATTGCTAACATCATCGTAAAGCACGAAAACGCCGACGTGGTTTACTTGCGGAACATCGCCGAAGTTTACTTCACGGAGGTCGAAAAGGAAAGCTACGCCCGTGAAAGAGGCGCTCCTGTAGTGATGATCGATATCATGAAGCGTTCCGGCGAAAACCTAATTATCGTTTCTGAGAAAATCGACCGCATTGTGGCTGAGGCAAGGGAAAATTACTTTCCTGAAGAGTTGAGCATTACGGTTACCAACGACCAAAGTGATCAAACCCAAACCCAGCTGAACGATTTGGAAAACAGCATCATTCTCGGGGTTTTGCTCGTAGTTGTGGTACTCATGTTCTTCCTCGGCTTGCGAAACGCGCTTTTCGTAGGAATTGCTATTCCATTGTCGATGTTGATGAGTTTCTTCATTCTAAACGCCATGGGAGTTACGCTGAACACTATTGTACTATTCGCGCTAGTACTGGCCTTGGGTATGTTGGTGGACAACGGTATTGTGGTGGTAGAGAATATCTATCGATTGATGGATGAAGGATATGATCCAATCACTGCTGCGAAGAAAGGTGCTGGTGAGGTGGCCTTGGCTATTATCGCTTCAACTGCAACCACCTTAGCGGCCTTTATTCCTTTGGCTTTTTGGCCAGGGATTTTTGGTGAATTCATGAAGTATTTGCCAATTACGCTTATCATCGTTTTGGGCTCTTCCTTGTTCGTGGCTTTGGTGATTAACCCGGCGCTTACTTCTAAATTGATGAAGATTGAAGAGGCTGAACTGAATACCAAAAAGTGGTTGCGCAGAGCCATTGTGTTGTTATTGGGTGGCGTTGTATTGGGCTATTTGTTGCACATGGTGGCGCCTATGGTAGCACTTCGCGCAATCGGTAACTTGGCCATTGTATCCGGGATTTCGATTTTGTTCTACGTGTACTTTGTAGTGCCGATGACGGAGCGATTCCAAAAGACCTTCCTGCCACGTGTGGAGCGTAGATATGAACGTCTGCTTCGTATGGCTTTGCGTGGAAAAAATGCCTATTACTTCTTCTTCGGAACAGTAGGAATGTTGATTCTCTCCTTCATTTTGGTGGCCAATTTCCCTCCAAAAACATTGTTCTTCCCGGAAAATCAGCCGCAGCAAGCCATCGTTTATGCTGAACTTCCCATTGGGACTGATATCTCGGAGACCAACGCTGTTGCTTTGAAAATTGAGCAAGAGGTGTTCAGGGTGGTAGATCGATACACCTATCCGAAGTATGTTGGCGGCGATACCATCAACTTCAATTACATGGTTGAATCGGTTATTGCGCAGGTTGGGGAAGGAACATCTGATCCAAATCAAGGTCCTTCGATGGCGAAAACGCCAAATAAGGCTAAAGTGACGGTAGCCTTCCGACCGTTTGCCGAACGTGTAAATGCAGAAGGTACTCCAATAGCGAGTTCTACGGTTCTTCAAAATATTCGCGAGGCTATTTCAGACTATCCAGGAGTAAATATTGCCGTGGATAAGAACTCTGATGGGCCTCCTTCTGGCCCACCGATTAACATCGAAATTAGCGGTGAAGACTACGGGCAATTGTTGGAAGAAGCTGAGAACATGCGTCGATTTATCAACGAGCGCGGGATTCAAGGAATTGAAGAACTCCAGATTGATGTGCAGTCGGGTAAGCCTGAAATGCCTATCATAATTGATCGTGTTAAAGCGCGTACGCTAGGTATCAGCACGGCTCAAATTGGCGACGCCATGAGAACGGCACTATTCGGAAAAGAAGTGTCGAGGTTCAAACAAGGTGAAGACGATTATCCGATTAATCTCAGATTTAGTGATGATTACCGTCACAATATTGACGACCTGCTCAACCAAAGAATCACTTTCCGTGATCCTGCTTCAGGCCGAATTAAGCAAGTTCCTATTAGTGCGGTAGCTGAGGCGAATTTGTCGAGTACGTTCTCATCGGTGAAGAGAAAAGACCTCGATAGAGTGATTACGCTTTACTCCAATGTTCAAACGGATGCGAACCCGACTGAAACTGTACAGAAGATTAAAGCGTCTTTGGAGAACTACGAATTGCCTAGAGGCATTCAGTTCAAGTTTACTGGAGAGCAAGAGGAACAAGCCGAGCAAATGGCTTTCTTGACTAGCGCTTTGATGGCCGCAGTATTCCTGATCTTCTTGATTCTGGTAGCGCAGTTTAACTCAGCCAGTACGCCGTTTATCATTCTCACAACCGTATTGTTGAGTTTGATTGGTGTATTGTTGGGCTTGGTGATCTTCCGAATGGAGTTCGTGATTATGATGACGATGATCGGAATTATTTCGCTTGCCGGAATTGTGGTAAACAACGCGATTGTATTGATCGATTATGCCAAACAGCTCATGTCTAGAAGAAAGAAAGCGCTCGGCATTGCTGATGATCAATTGTTGCCTCGAGAAGAACTCTTTGCCATGATTGTGGAGGCGGGAAAAACGCGTTTGCGTCCGGTACTCCTTACAGCCATAACCACCGTATTGGGATTGATTCCATTGGCCACAGGGATGAACATCAACTTTGTTACGTTGATTACTGAAAGCAACCCGCAAGTGTATTTCGGTGGCGACAACGTAATTTTCTGGGGACCGATGTCTTGGACCGTGATCTTTGGATTGTCGTTTGCCACCTTCCTAACCTTGGTTATTGTACCGGTTATGTTCTATCTCATTGAACGTGGTAAGCGCCGATTCACAGAGGGGAAGTCTACCAAAACGCTCGATTTAGATCCAGCTGAATAAGTAGAAGCAAGATTTGAAGAAAGGGCGCAGTGTAAGCTGGGCCCTTTTTTTATTGGGTAGGTTACGGATACCCTCTAATCTCCTTACCTATCCAGGTGATATCTTCCTCTATCAGATAGTCAGGTACCTCCGTTTCAGTTCGGAATATGGCCACTCCGCGATTTTGAGATTGAAGATATTCCACTTGCTCTCTTGAAGGGATGAAATTATAAGCCGTGTGACCCGTGAAAAACATACACTCCACGTAATGGCGACCTTTTACATTGAAGATTACTGTTCCTTTCGGAAGATTTAGGCCTATGAAAACTTGGGTGTTGTGTGCCATCATTTCAGAATGACCATTCCCGTGTTTGCTTTCAATTTGCCCCCGATTGAAACGCACGAAGAAGGCGCCAAGGAGCAACAGCGTGAGCACAATGGGTTGAATACGTCTGTCAGGCAAGAGGCCAATCATTCTATCGAGCATTACAGCTGTGAACACGAAAACCGACAAGGCAATGATGACGGTGAAAGAAGGCATTTTGGTTGCGGCCAGGCTGTAGAATACTAGAGCAATTATCATCATTGAACCGAGTGCCAACGTCGCCTTTCTCGATGACTTGGATTGCCAACCTCTCAATATCCCGGGTACAACCAGTAAGGTGCAAATCCAACCAAAAAGTTCCGGAAAGCGAAGGATGTGATAGGCCACGCCACCGCCATGCCCTTCAACGGCTTCCCAGAGGTGGAGTGTGTTATAGGTTTGTGCAGCGGCCGCTTCTTGTGGATACCAATATGCGATGAGTATTTGCCATGGAACGGCAATGATTGCTGTGAAAAGCATAGCTAGAAGCATGTCGCCGTTTTGATTTGGACTGAACTTTCGCTCTTGTATGCGTATGATTCCCCATCCGGCATAAATCAATAGACCTACCAACCATTTGCATAGGATGGCAAAGCCTGAGAAGATACCGATGAGGACTATCCAGTAGCGCTTTTGACTGTACTGATACTCCACCCAGCTCCAAATACTCAAGCTGATGTAAGCGAGAAAGGAAACGTCGTTGTGATCCACCTCTTGTCGCCCTGATACGAGTTCCACGAGGTAAACACTGCTCAATACCAATATGGCCGTGATGAAACCTACGCGCTTATTCCAGATGAGTTTACCCACTCGATATGCGATGGGCACAAGAGTGGAGGCGAGGAGTACGCTTGGCAATCTCAGTGAAAAAAGTGAAACCCCAAATGCCTTAAAAGAGAGTGCCATTTGCCATAAGAAAAGGGGTTGCTTGTGCAGCCAGATGTGAAACCGGTCCCAACGGTCGTAGGGCATATTCAGAACAGGATCGTCGTACAAGGTGGGCTTCAGTGGATGGTCTAGCATATTCTTAGCCACCAAAGCATGGAACCGCTCATCCCATAAATTGAGAAAGGGATCAAGGAGTGCTGCAAACGAAAAGACGCAAATTCCGCTTAGGAATAAGATGAGCATCAGCCAGCGGTCTTTCCACGAATTGAAGTATCCGAAGGAGGCCAATGCAGCCAATGCAAATGCTGCCCAAAGAAGAATGATCTGTGTGGATGTATAATCCAATTTCTCTCAATTAGGTTTATCGAAAATAGTGTTCTTGGCTGGATAAAATGAGAAAGCCGACGAATCAAAAGACTCGCCGGCTCCGGATTAACCTAACTACTCAACTAATTTTTAACGCTGAACTCGTCGCGCTCTTCGTTCTTCCACTTGTGACTTGAACAGTTCCGCTTGCTCTTTGGTAAGAACCTCTAGCATTTGATTTTTCATGCTTTCACGAAGGGCTTCATGTTGAGTTCGAAGTTCATTCAAAGCTTCGCGATTATTCTCGTGAATGGCACGGAGCTGCTCCGTTTGCTCATCGGTCAAGTCTAATTCCTCTTGCATTCTTTCGAGATGCGCCTCGGCGTTCGCTTCACGACGTCCATTCTCGTTTCTGCTGCGGGAGTGATGAGCCCTATCGCGTCGTACACGATCTCCTTCAGTGCTTTGTGCTTTGCGCTCCTCCATGAGTGCTTTTTGCTCTTCAGTGAGCACTTCGTTTACCTGGTCACGCATTTGTTGCACGGCAGCTTGACGTGCCTCGCGTTGTTGCTCCATTTGAACCTTCAGTTCTTGTCCGGCGGCCTCAATTTGAGCCTTTTGTTCTTCGGTCAAATTGAGCTCCTCTGCCATTCTTTCGAGGCGTTGCTCCATGGAAGCGCTGTGTTCTCCGCGCTGACCGCGGTCGCGTTGCTGGGCTGATGCCGGTAGGGTAAAGGCCAAGGCGGCCAAACCAAGCACCGCTGCTTTAATAAGTGATTTCATTTTTGTGTTTTATTGATTTCTATTCGTTCAACGGTGTTAGGATGCTTGGCGAGTGGATTGGTTTAATGTGTATCTGTTTCTGGGTTAATCCGTTTCTGCGTTGGTTTGGGTTTAATGCGTTTTAGGGGTTTAAGGAGTTTGCGGGGTTCGTCCTACCCGTACAATTCTATGGAAGTCATGCACGACCTGGCGAATAGCTAAGTGCGAATAGCGTTGGTAGCGTTTACGGAGTTCGTATATCCGAACATCTGATAATCCGATATCCGACAATCTGTTACTCTGTTTCTGGGTTAATCCGTTTCTGCGTTGGGCTAGCCCGGAACTTCAGGATTACCCGAATGGCATGCGGCTTTAGCCCGTGCCGTTGGTTCCGGGTTAATACGTTTTAGGGGTTTAAGGAGTTTGCGGGGTTTGTTCTACTCGTGCAATTCCGCAGAAGCTATGCACGGCTGAGCGAAAGGCGAATAGCCAACCGCTTTCAACTTTGCGACCAACGGGAGCACCTTTCCAACTCGCGAAGCGCGGTGGACCTTGCCAATCGACCGAAGGGAGGAGTCTACTTCAACTTCATTCAAAGTCTCGTTGCCTCAGTGCCATATCGCCCCATAGCCTGCTGCCCAACCACTTCGATTCCCTGAGCCTATTAAATCCCCAAGACCTTAAGCCCCTTTGGAGGCCGACTACGTACACCCTACATTTGCCGCAATGAAAAAAGCATTGGGAATAGGCTTTGGCGTATTGTATCATGTTTGGTACTACGTGGTAATGGGGTTGGTGATATTTGCCATCTTCCCATTCATCTATGCCACATCGCGCAAAGAGTCTGATTATCCCAAGTTTTTCAAGTGGGCTCGGTTTTGGGCAAAATCAGTGTTAACTCTGATTGGAACACCGGTTCGCTTGCAAGGAGGTGAGCTGATTGATGAGAATCAGCAGTACATCATCTGTGCAAACCACGGCTCCGAGTTAGACATTATGATGACGCTCGCCATTGTACCCTCACCCTTTGTGTTTATTGGAAAAAAAGAGCTCTCCAGGCTTCCGGTATTCGGATATTTCTACAAGCGAACTAATGTACTCGTGGATCGCAGCAGCGTGGCTTCTAAACGCCGAGCTATGGAACTCGCGTCCAATCGCTTGTCAGATGGAATGGGCATGTGCATTTTTCCCGAGGGAGGAATTCCGTTCAAGCCCGAATTGGGATCATTTAAAATGGGGGCCTTCAAGTTGGCTATTGAGCATCAGCTTCCCATTTTGTGTTTGGCTTTTCCAGATAATCGAAAGCGATTCCCTGACTTTTTTGAAGGAGGTTTCCCTGGAAGGGTACGCGCTAAAGTTATTGGTGTAGTTGATACAGAGGGTAAAACCGATGATCAAAGTGTGCAATTGCGAGACGAAGTCCGTAGCCTTATCTTTGCTTCGTTAAATGAAATGAAATGAGAATCTCAAAAGAGGAAATCCACAAACTCGCCCATCTATCGCGCCTAGAGCTCAACAATACAGCTATTGAGAAAATGCAGGCCGATATGGATAAGATTCTCGATTTTGTCGCGCAAATCGAAAAGCTTGAACTCGACGGTGTGGAACCCCTCGTATATATGACCGACGAAACCAACGTGCTTCGCGAAGACACGGTTGTTCAAGATATCTCCCACGCAGAGGCGCTGAAGAATGCCCCGGATGCCGACACGGATTACTTTAGAGTTTCCACGGTTAAGAAGTGAGGGCTTCAAGACTTAAGGGCTTCAAGACTCAAGGACTGAAGGACTGGACGACGCACTCTTCGCCATTCTTTTCACAGACGTCAGGCTGGGAACCTTTTAGCCGCCGGTAGGCGGTGAACCTTTCCCAGTTCACCAGCTGGGACCTTTTGTTCTCGTCAACAGACAAAAACAACTTACCACCGTCCCTTCACCTTCTTCATGGCAAAGGCACTTTGAATACGTCCCACGTGTGGGATTGCCGCTAACTGTTGAGAAAGGAACGATTGATAGGCCTGGATATCGGCCGTTTGAACCTTTAGTAAATAGTCAAATGAGCCGGCAATGTGATGACACTCCACAATTTCATCCAGTGAGTCGATGGCCCTTTCGAAGGCGTTGAGCATTTCCTGCTCGTGCCCCTGCAAACTCACTTCGCAAAAGGCGGTTAGTCCTAGTCCAATTTTCGTTGGATCTACTCTAGCCGAATACCCAATAATGACACCTGTTTTCTCTAGTTTTTTAACCCTCTCATGCACCGGTGTAGTGGAGCGGTTAACCGCTTCTGCCAATTGAGCAATCGTCATTTTGCCATCCGCTCTCAAGAGCTCTACAATACGATTATCCAGTGTATCCATATTGGGATATTATTCTTTAATCATCCAGATTTCAAATGTAATATAGGATATTATCCTGCATTTATAGACCATGTTAGATTATTATTATGGGTAAATTGCCAAGAGTAGAATACAATAACAAACCCCCTGAGTTATGCGTCGTCCAGAAAGTGAAATGATGAGTTTCGGATATGACCCAATGCTATCCGAAGGCTCCATAAAGCCACCCATTTTTCAAACTTCAACTTTTGTGTTCAAAACGGCTGAAGAAGGCAAACGATTCTTCGAGGTAGCGTATGGACTCAGGGAAAAGGATCCGGCTGAAGCTATGGGTTTGATCTATAGCCGACTCAATAATCCCAACCTTGAGATTTTAGAAGACCGTCTAACGCTATGGGAGAATGCTGAAGCTGCGGCCGTGTTCGAATCTGGAATGGCTGCGATATCCACGACTTTGATGGAGTTGCTTCCGCCAAATTCTGTGTTGATCCACAGCGCGCCTGTTTATGGAGGCACAGATCACTTTATCCATCATGTATTGCCGAAATATGGCATCGATGCAGTGACCATGGAGCCGGATGAGACCATGGAATCTGTTACAGAACGCATTTCGAAAAAGGGCTGGCAGGATAGAGTAGCTGCCGTTTACATCGAAACACCGGCAAACCCAACAACCGACCTAATTTGCATTCGCACAGCAAAGAGTATTGCGGAGCATTACGCCACTTCCGATAAGCAAGTACCGCTAATCGTAGACAATACTTACATGGGACCTGTGTTTAGCAAACCAACTCAGTTTGGAGCTGATGTCGTCTTGTATTCAGCGACCAAGTACATCGGAGGGCACAGTGATGTAGTAGCCGGTGCAGCCTTGGGAAAGGCCGACTTAATTGCACGAATAAAAGGTCTTCGTACTTTCTTCGGGAACATGGGTTCTCCATTCAATTGTTGGTTGCTCATGCGCTCGCTTGAAACGCTCTCCGTGCGCATGGAACGTCAGGCAGCCACAGCAGAGGTGATTGCAGATTGGCTTCGTGAACACCCGAAAGTGGAGAAGGTGCACTACCTCAAATATGCCGCAGAGCGCTCAGAAAGAGAAGGACAAATCTTGGCAGAGCAGTATACCAGTTATGGGGCCATGATGGCCTTCGACATCAAGGGAGGTGAAGCTGAAGCATTTCGCTTTCTGAATGCACTGAAACTGGTAAAACTTGCCGTATCACTCGGAAGTACCGAAAGCTTGGCCGAGCATCCGGCCACTATGACGCATGCTGACGTGTCTCCCGAGGATAAGGGGAAGTTTGGGGTGAGTGAGAAGCTGGTGCGTTTGAGCGTGGGGGTTGAGCATCCAGAAGACTTGATTGCCGATTTGGCCTCAGCCTTTGATGCGGTTTAGCACATTTCATTGACTTTAGTTAAAGGCCTCTCCTTAATTGGGGAGGTTTTTGTGTTGATTTTCAAATTGTTGAGATTTTTTTGAGTGTACGTGTAATACTTGTGTCGATCCTGCAACTAATCAAGTAGACAACAAAAACTAAAACCCAAAAAACACTACAAATGAAATCACTAAAACTATTTGCTCTTGCGGTAATGTCTATGGTGTCCACCTTTGGTTGGGCTCAACACGATCAATCTCTACTTTGGAAGATTTCCGGTAACGGCTTGCCAACTTCATCGTTCTTATACGGCACCATTCACATTGTTTGTCCAGAGGATATGGAAATTCCTGAATCAGTGGATGCAGCTATGGGAGAATCAGAGCAGTTGATTTTGGAACTCGATATGGATGAGCCTGGTTTTATGGCTGAGATGCAACAGTTATCCGTTAACCCAGGAATGGAGAGCATAGCAGGAATGTTGTCGGAAGACGAGAAGGCTTTGCTGGATGAGTTCTTTATGGAGAACTACAACATGAATATGGACCAATTAGGCATAATGCGTCCATTTACCTTGCTTTCCATGGTGTTCATTTCCGGTATGGATTGTCCTCAGCCTGCGTCATATGAACTTCATTTTATCGAGGAAGCGTCCAAGCGCGAATGGAGCGTGGAAGGACTTGAGTCGGTTAAAGACCAGGTAGCCATTTTTGATCAAGTTCCAACAGAAGAACAGCTCGGTTGGATCATCGACTACGTCCGAAACCAAGATGAATTTGCGAGCCAGCTTCAAGACTTAATCGCAGCTTACAAGCTAAAAGATGTGGATGCCCTTTCCGAAATCATGAACGACTATCCAGAGTATGAAGACATTGCCGACGACTTACTCAAGAATAGAAACGAACGATGGGTGCCACTGATTGAGCAGCACATCAAAGCAAAGCCGTCATTTATCGCGGTTGGAGCAGCACACTTGGGCTCACAAGATGGACTCATAAGCTTGTTGCGTGAAAAGGGGTACACGGTAGAACCCGTACTTTAATTTCATAAGTTCAGTTTTACAGAGGGGGGTTGTACATCCTCCTCTGCATCACCTCATGAATACGAGTTCAACACCACATATCAAGCAAATTGTAAAGGAGTATCATCCGCTCTTTTATAAAATATGCAGAGCCTATGCAGATGACTTCGATTTCGATGACTTGTATCAAGAAGTGCTTATTAATGTTTGGAAAGGGCTGAAGAGCTTTCGTCAAGATTCTAAACTTAGCACTTGGATGTATAGGGTGGCCTTGAATACTGCTATGACCTATCAGCGAGATAAAAAGAGAAAACATTCGCATATCCTTTCAGGGATTGAATTAGATCGAGAGGCCGAAGTTTCTGATTCAAGTGAAAAGGAGGAACGAGTCAAGGCCCTTTATGTCGCCTTGAGAAAACTTACGAAGGACGATCGTTCTATCATGCTGCTCTATCTCGATGAGAGAAAGTACGACGAAATCGCAGAGATTACCGGATTGACTAAGTCTAATGTCGGAGTGCGAATCAATAGAGCTAAAACCAAGTTGAGAGAATTATTAAGCCATCAATCATGAAAGACGATAAGGATTTATTTGATGCTTGGCAATCTGCCACCGTGGAGGCAGAACATCACGAAGTACATTTGGAGAATTTGAAGAGCAGCTCTACCGATATCTTTCAAAGGATTCGAAAGAATATGATTATCGAACTGACCGTATCTGTTCTCGTTGCCATTTTCTTCCCCTTTACTTTTTATAACGAAGGAAGTTTCTTTTACCTCGTGGCGGGTATGATGGCTGTAGCCCTAGTGATTACCGCAAAAATTTATGGTCAGTGTTTGATTGATATCAAGCGCATTAACGACACTTCCATTATTTCTTCGCTTAGGTTGAAAGAGAACATTCTTTCTAGGTATATCAAGCAACTGAAGCTGTCCATTTATATCATTACTCCAATAGCCTATGTCATCTCACTGTTCTTCTCGCCAGAGAGCCGAGAAATTACACTGAGATTTATCTTGATTTCCTCCGCAATTGGCCTTCCATTTCTCGCTTTGTTTGTTTGGGGAATGAACCGATACGTGTATTGGTTATACGGTAAGCACCTGAAACGCCTGAGGAATTTGATTGCAGATTGGGAGACAGAAGAAGGAGGTCGAATTTAGGATTGTATGCCAGATGCTCAGCGACGATAGTAGAGGAAGTACTTCAATTGCTTGACGTTGTTCGACCACTTTTCCATATCACAGATAAGCTGTTTTCGCTCATACGTTTCAGGCTTGAAAACACCCCCTGATGTATATTCTACCTTTTGGTAGTGATCCAAGCAAGTTAGCCCCCTAGCCATGGCCAGAATGATGAGGTTGAAAAATCTTCTTGACCTTTTCGAAGGAATATCTAAGCGGTCGTAAGCACGCTGAACAGCATTCATTTCACTGAGGAAATAGGAGCGCAATTCGTCCAAACTCGTGCTTCGTATAGGGCGTGTTTGAATGCTTTCCTGATGATCTTTGTACACATCGAAGATATCGTTGAGCAGTTGGAGGAAAGCTCCAGCAGTGAAAAGGAATTCAGACTCACGCTCAGATGGATTAGGTTGTATAGGACATCGATAATAGAGCAGTGAGTATCCACCCTTTTCTCGCGTTATCAGATCGATCTCTTCCAACGAAATATCCGGGCTCTGTTGCTTCAAGCTCTTTACTTGAGCTTCATAAACGGGTAGGCCAGACCTGAGAATGTGATCGGCATCTGCATCGTTCAAAACATTGAGATAGAAGCGCAGGAAGAGCGCCTCATGGGTGTTGGCGGGTTCTTGCTCTTGAGGCTTAGTCATGAGTTGATACACATACTCTGGTGAACGATTGAAATCGTCGAAGAAGTCGTCGAACAAACCCGTGCAGACCCCTAAGTAGGGGAGCTTATAGCGCTATTTCTCAGAAAGGGCTCTACCTAGAAACGCGGCGTAGGATTCGCCCAGCACGGAGGCTACCGCCATTCCGTAATAGTATTTGATCTTTTTCAGATCGGATGGTTTGAGCGTTCCATCGTCGTTTGCTTCAGCCCAGGAGAGGTCTTCTTGCAATGCTTTTTTCACGAATCGCCGCTGGCGCAGTGCGTTGGAAAGCAATACGAACATCAAAGAGCATAATGAAGCGAAGAATAGGACGCATCATGCGGGTTATTGGTAAAAGACGCAACGAATTTCGCTAAAGTTTTCGGAATGTGATTTCACCACTCTTGCATTCGCTTCACTTGGTCGGCCAATTTTTCAGTGGACATTTTCTCTCTTAAGCGATCCACCATAATTGGAAAGGATAGTGGGGTGGGGTGTTGAATGAACTTTAGCTGGATTTCTTGTTTCGCTATCCGCTCCAAGCCTTCTCGCATTCGAGCCTCTTCCAATTCAAAGGTGTGGACTTCCTCATAAGCTTGTAAGAGCAGCAGATTATTAGGCTCATCTTCTAAAAACACATTGAAGAAGAGCTGCGAATTGGCTTGAATGTGCCGTATTTTCGCGGGCTTTCCAGGATATCCGCCAAAGACCAATCCCGCGATGTGGGCAATATCTCTGAACTTCCTTCGTGCCATTTCGGTCTCGTTCACGCTCGCTTGAATATCTTCTCGCAAGTCCTGTAAACTAAAAATGTCGGAATCAATGGCATCTTGGATGGGAATGGGTTGGTCGCTCAGTAGTTCGAAGCCGTAATCATTCATGGCTATACTGAAGGTAATAGGACTGAACAAACTCACTCGATAGGCCAGCAATGCGGCGATGCCTTGATGCACCAATCGGCCTTCAAAAGGATAAACAAAGAGGTGATGGCCTTCTTCGCTTTTGAAATACTCAATGAGTAGCTGCCGATCACTGGGCACTATGGACCTTTCGGCTTGAAGTTCAATCAGGGGTTGAATCATCTGCAGCTCGGGATCGAAATGTGCAGTAGTGGTTTTTGGAATGTAGGCCTCACCCATCTTCGTTCGCAACATGGCCCCTAGCTGTGCACTCAAAGGCATCCGACCTCCCTGCCAACTCGGAACTGCACCCGCTTTTCGAGTCGTTTTTTTGGCTTTTACGGACATGCCTTTCACTTCAACCAACTCCAAGTTTCGGCCAGCAAACCAGAACACATCCCCCGGACTTAACCTCGAAATAAAGTACTCTTCGATGGTTCCGAGGAAACCACCGCCCACCATTTTTACTTGCAATAGTCCATCAGACACAATAGTTCCCATGCTGAGGCGATGGCGGAATGAAACTCTTTTGCTTTTTACGATATGCAGCCCATCGGGTTCAATTTCTACTTTGTGGAACTCATCGTACCCCTCGAGAGGCTCACCACCATGTGTCACAAAGTTCAAACACCATTGCCATTCCTCATCAGAAATCGAATTAAAACTCATGGTAGAGCGCACTTCCTCTAGGAGCTTATCTGCATAAAAACCTTCACCCACAGCAAGGGTAACAAGCCATTGCAAGAGCACATCTACCGAGCGCAAATAAGGCATTCGATTTTCAATGACCTTTTCTTCGATGGCTGCTCGGAGTGCTGCTGCCTCTAATAATTCCAAGGAGTGGGTTGGCACGAAATAAATTCGACTCGTAGCTCCAGGTTGGTGACCTGAGCGCCCGGCTCGCTGAATGAAACGAGCCACGCCCTTCGGACTCCCAATTTGAATGATGGTTTCCACAGGACGAAAGTCTACTCCCAAATCCAAACTCGAGGTACAAACCACCGCCTTTAAGTCGCCTTTGTGCAGCGCGTCTTCCACCCAATGCCTAAGCTCTTTGCTGATGCTGCCGTGGTGCATGCCAATCCAGCCGGCCATTTCTGGAGCTACATCGAGGATGCGCTGGTACCAAATTTCGGCCTGAGAACGGGTATTGGTAAAAATCAAACAGCTCTTGCTCTCCTTGATGATAGGAATCACTTTCTCCAGCATGCGGATGCCGAGATGCCCTGCCCATGGAAGCTCTTCGATGTGATCGGGGAGGATGCTTACTACTTCAATTTTCTTTTCGTGATGGGCCTTGATAACAACCGGTTTCTTCTTTCTCTTGGTTGTGCCCATCAGCACTTGCATGGCTTCATCCATATTGCCAATGGTGGCGGAAATGCCCCACGTGCGCAAATTGGGATGCCAAGTTTTGAGTCGCGCCATAGCCAACTCAACCTGAACCGCTCTTTTGCTTCCGAGTAATTCATGCCATTCGTCCACTACAATGGCTTCTAGATTCCTGAAGAGATGTGCGGCTTTTTTTTGAGAAAGAAGCAAATGCAAACTTTCAGGAGTCGTGATGAGTAAGTCAGGAAGGGCAGTACGCTGCCGTTGCTTTTCTTTTTGAGAAGTGTCGCCGGTTCGCACCCCTACTTCCCAGGATAATTTCAATCCTTCTACGGCTCTTTTGGAGGCCTGTTCTATTTCCTTGGATAGCGCCCGAATGGGTGTAATCCATATCAGCTTGACACCTTTTTTTTGGGTTGATGCAGCTAGTAGAGCTGGGAGTAATAGGCTGTAGGTTTTGCCGCTTCCTGTGGGGGCATTTACCAAACCGCTTTTGCCATTGGCATATGCTTTCCAAGCTTCGCGTTGAAAGGGAAATGACTCCCAGTTCATCGAAGCAAACCACTGTTCGGCACTATTCTGTACAGACTCGCTCATCTCTTTTCAAATACCGAAATATTTGGGAAATGTTTGAGCGTTAACCTTTGATTTTCTGAGTGAGCCAAATGAGATCGTCCATAGTTTTACCGCTATTTCTGATGAATCGTTCATCAACGGCAATTCCAGTTTCGTCAAAAACGTCATTCACATGACTCACGAGCATTTTTTGTGGTGAAACGATTCCACCTACATACTGCATCCAGAACCAAAGTTGGTGTAGCGCATGGGCGCCTCCGAACCCTCCGCTGCTTACTGTAACTGCGGTCATGGGCATATGGTCGAACTCCTTTCGATAGTAATCGAGGGCATTTTTCAAGCTTCCCGCCATGCCGCCGTTGTACTCCGGAGTCACTACGATGAGTCCATCGGTTTCGTCGAGCGCTTTTCCGAATTCCTCTACTTCTGGCGGAGCTGCATCCCAACGGCCACGGCGTTCTTCTAGAACGGGGAGATTGTATTTGTGAACATCGAGGAGCGTCACTTTCGTAACCTCTGGACGCTCGTTTAACATCTTTTCAAAGTATTCCGCAACTTTGTGGCTCATTCTGCCCGTGCGGTTGGATCCAGAAATAATGGATATATGCATGCTGGTTCAAATTGGATAGTGAAAGATAAAGCAATGAAGAAGACGACACTGATTCTCTTTTCCTTACTTACCTCACATTTTGTATCTGCACAACAGATATCTGAGCCGACGGTTTACACCGGAACCGAAATGTGGTTTTTGCTATTGAACAAATACGACATCAACGATAAATGGACGGTAGGCAATGAATTTCACTTGCGTAGACATGATGTATTTGCAGAGCAAAAGCAGTTACTGTTGCGTCCATGGGTAGATTATCACGCCGCACCGGGGTTCGTGGCTAGCTTTGGATATTCGTACATACGGACAGCACCCCATGGCGTTTTCGACGTAGGTGCAACGTTGAATGAACACAATATTTGGGAGCAGGTAACTTTGAGTCACTCACCTTGGTCATTCTTGGAATTTAGTCACCGCTTGCGCTTGGAACACCGTTGGATTCAGGTGCAACCCAACCAAGATGATGAAGACATTCCTGTGGTTTACCGAAATAGATTTCGTTACCGCCTTACGGCCAAAGTGAATTTAAGTGATAGGTGGTACGCTCACATTTTCGATGAGTTATGGGTAAATGTGAACGAGGGTATTCACGTGAGCAGCTACGATAGAAACTGGATATACATCGGCGCAGGCTATCGTCTTAATGATCAAGTAGCTGTTGAGCTGGCCTTCCTGGATCAATGGGATAACTTGGGTCTTTTGGGCTATTATTCGAACCAAGGAGCGCAAGTGACCGTGGTTTGGGATTTGTAGATCTCCTTACTGACGGTAAAAGACGTAATACCCATTCCAAACAAACTTACCCGCTTCAATGCCATCCGGGAATACCAGCTCATCTCCATCGGATAAATCGAGGAATCGAGTTTCAGAAACAGGAATGATGGCCTCTCGCGTTTGATCGCGTCCATCGTCAATTCGGATTGTGCCGTTTTCCCAAACGAGATCCACGCTGTAACCATTCCCATCTTCCATTAGGTAGGTTCCAGCCACCATCTGCTTTTGGTCATCCGATAAATTGAAGCGCTCAACGTCTTCTTGCTGGGCTGCATTCCAGTCATAATAATCAGATACCGAGCGCATAATTTCATTCCTGAGCACCGTGCCATTATCCGAGTTGGTCATGACAATCACGGCGTGTCCATAGGCTGGATAAGACATGAAAATATTGGAGAAACCGGCGTTCTTGCCTCCATGTTGCATTCTCAGGGTATCACCTTGATACTCCAACGCGGGGCCTAAGCCCCAAATGGCATCTTCACCGTAAGGCGTTAGCATTTCTTCAATGAGTGATTTGTCGAAGAAATCCGATGTGAGTGAATCCGTATAAACGCGATGAACGAATTGGATATAATGTGCTAGATCTTCCCCGGTTGTCCATAAACCCGCAGGAGCTGCTTCAGGGTAATTGTGCCAACCGCCTTCATACTCCATTCCATTTCCGTGATAGGCCTTACTGAAATTAGATCGATAACGTTCAGCAATGGGCTGGGTAAACGTGCTGTTGCTCATTCCTAGATTCGGAAGAATTTGCTCATCCATAAACTGAATGAACGGCATGCCCGTAACATCTTCAATGACCTGCTGAATAATGACATAGCCACCGCCGGAATAGCGCCAAAGGGCTCCAGGCACAGTGTCAACTTCAATCGTTGGAGTGTTTCCATCGCCATTCAATACTTCCAAGGTCGACGGCATTTCGGTGCCATCTGCATAACCCGGAAAACCTTGAACGGTGATGCCAGCCGCATGACTGAGTAGTTTTCTTAGCGTGACCTTGGATGAATCTGTGAACTTGTTCTTTGGTAAAGTCCAGCTGGTGAGATATTCATTTATGTCTGTATCGAGGTCGAGTTTACCGTCTTGAACGAGCTTCAATACGCCTATTCCCGTAATGGGTTTGGAAATAGAGGCAGCTTGAAAGAGGGTTTGAGCGTTAACCCTCGTGGATTCTTCGCGATCTCTATACCCTGACGAAAAATTCCAATCAATCTCGCCATTTGAAAGCACCACTATATTCAAACCCTGAACGTTGAGTTCAGCCATGCGTTCGTCGAGTGGACGGTAAATGGGTTCCGTACCTGCTTCGCGATACGCTTCGGTCAGATGGTAGGGGATATAACCATTTGGGGAGGAATCAGCCGGTTGAGCACAACTGGCAATAGAAAAGATGAGCAAGGTGTAGGCGAGTACTTTTTTCATGTTTGAAAGGTACTCAAATGCAAGCAGGGCTATAGCTCTTTCAAGAACCAGAGATTACATCCTGGGTGCTCCATACTCATGGGTGAATCCAGTGGGATGAAACCTTGCTTTTCATAGATGCGTACGGCTTTGGCAAAAACAGGTAGGCTTTCTAGGTATAGTTGTGTATATCCAAAACCTTTCGCTGATCGGGTTGAGCGTTCCATCAATTCCTTACCAATACCTTTCCCTCTGGCTTTGGAGAGGATGTAGAATTTGACGAGTTCCACACAATTATCCGGTAAACCTTCGGTAGGGTAAACGCCGCAGCTGCCTACGATTTCACCATCTACAATTGCCACATAGAAAACCGATTTGTCGTGTTGAAAAACCTCGTACAGCTGATCAGTGGTGGGGTCTGAGTAAACCGTGCCTTTGGTTTCGGCGTTGTGCTCGTCGAATACCTCGCGAATCATCCGCGCTACCTGGGCGTTGTCTGTTGCCTGTATTTCACAGATGGAGTAGTTCACAATTTCAGCATGAATTTATTCTTCTTCCTTTAGTGGATTCCAACCTTGGGCGGTCAGTTCAATGGCATTGTTGTCGCGGGTAACGAGGTAGCGATTTTCATCTTCCGTAATGTGACCAATAACCGTCAAGTTCGGATTGCCCTTGATTTTATCGAAGTCTTCCAACTTCACCGTGAAAAGCAGCTCATAATCTTCACCTCCATTTAGCGCAACAGTGGTAGTGTTCAAATTGAACTCTTCACAAAGATCATAAACGGTAGGGTCGATTGGAATTTTTTCTTCGAAGAGTCTACAGCCTTTTTCTGATGAAGAACAGATGTGCAGTAACTCGGAAGACAGTCCATCAGAGATATCGATCATCGAAGTAGGAACCACGTTCAATTCTTCGAGGATTTTCACCACATCTTGTCGAGCTTCAGGCTTGAGCTGGCGTTCCAACACGTACTCATTCCCTTGCAGATCAGGTTGAATTTCAGGATTCTCCTTGAAAACCGCCTTTTCGCGTTCAAGAACTTGTAGACCCATATACGCGCCACCTAAATCTCCAGAAACAACGATCAAATCGCTGGCTTGGGCTCCACTACGGCGCACCACTTTTTCGGCCTTTTGCTTTCCAATCACGGTCAAGCTCAGAATCAATCCCGAGGTTGAAGAAGTGGTGTCGCCACCAACTAAATCCACATGGAAACGCTCGCATGCCATGCGAATTCCGGCGTAAAGCTCTTCCACGGCCTCCACTGGAAAGCGATTGGAAAGGGCCATGGAAACGGTAAGCTGTGTAGCTTGTCCGTTCATGGCATAGATATCTGAAAAATTCACAACGGCCGCCTTGTATCCAAGATGCTTCAAAGGTTGATAGCTGAGATCGAAGTGAACACCTTCAACCAGCATATCTGAAGAAACGAGCGTTTGCTCTTCTCTTGAATCAATGATGGCGGCGTCATCACCAACCCCAAGTACGGTATCGTTGTACAAAGGAATCTTTGAGGTGATATGATTGATCAAACCGAACTCTCCTAATTCCCCTAGGGAAGTGCGCTGTGGATTTTTGTCTTCTAGCATGGTGCAAAGGTAGGAAGACTATCAGACTATAGGATTGTCGGATTATCAGATGGTCGGATGGTCAGTTGTTGGAAACTATGGAAGTGGGCATAATCCGTCCATCTTGGACGATTGTAAACGTAAGTATACGTTTGAATATCTTTAAAGTAGTAGTGGTTATTTATGTTCGCTGAAAATGGGACATGACATTCATAAATTGCACATATATACTGACTCTTTCACCATTGCGGTTGACTGCATAAATTCCGTAAAGGGGAAGGGGCCACTGGAGTTTTCAAATCACATTATCAAAACGGCAATCAGCATACCGTCAAATATTGCAGAGGGTGCCCAGCGATCTTCGAATAAAGACTTTAAGCGATTTCTGATGTATTCGCTCGGATCCGCAGCAGAATTGGCCTGTCAGTTATCAATTGCAAAGGAAACCGGATGTGGAAACCCTGAAACGCTCATCGAGCTATGTTCTCGATTGGTCAGGTTGAAAACTAGGATTTGGGCATTCCATAAACAACTCAAGGGTTAGAGTACGGTATATAGGGTTAGAGTACGGTATATAGCGATACCGTCTGATAGTCTGATAATCCGACCATCCTCAACTCAAATTTTCCCGTACATTTGCCCTGTGAATCCGCGTTGAAAGACGCTTAACCAACACAGTCAAAAAAATGGCTCAACAAACCCAAGCCTTGGTGGATGCCTTCATGGAATCCGTAAAGGCTCGCAATGGCCACGAACCTGAATTTCTACAGGCAGTTGAAGAAGTGGCTGAATCGGTGATCCCATTCATCGAAGAAAATCCAAAGTACAAATCTGCAAAAGTGCTCGAGCGTATGGTTGAGCCTGAACGTGTTATCATGTTCCGTGTTCCATGGACCGATGATAATGGCGATGTTCAGGTGAACCGTGGTTACCGCGTTGAGTTTAACTCGGCAATCGGTCCGTACAAAGGCGGACTTCGTTTTCACCCAACGGTGAATTTGTCGGTACTCAAGTTCCTCGGCTTTGAGCAGGTATTTAAGAATTCCCTAACCACGTTGCCAATGGGCGGCGGTAAGGGCGGTTCTGATTTCAACCCAAAGGGTAAGTCGGACAATGAAGTGATGCGTTTTTGCCAGAGCTTCATGACCGAGCTCCAGCGCCATATTGGTCCAGATACGGATGTGCCAGCTGGCGACATCGGTGTAGGTGGTCGCGAAATCGGTTACATGTTTGGTCAGTACAAGCGTCTCCGCAATGAATTTACAGGCGTGCTTACCGGCAAAGGACTCAACTGGGGTGGATCGTTAATTCGTCCGGAAGCTACCGGTTACGGTACGGTTTACTTCGCACAAGAAATGCTCAACACCAAAGGTGAGTCGTTTGAAGGCAAAACCGTTGTGATTTCTGGTTCAGGTAACGTAGCCCAGTTTGCGGCTGAGAAGTGTATTCAGCTCGGCGCAAAAGTGGTTACAATGTCTGATTCAGGTGGTTTTATACACGATTCAGAAGGAATTGACAACGACAAGTTGGCCTTCATCATGGATTTGAAGAACAACCGCAGAGGTCGTATTTCGGAGTATGCCGACAAATACAGCAGTGCGTCGTTTACAGAAGGCAAAACACCTTGGGGAACCAAATGTGACATTGCCTTGCCATGTGCAACACAGAATGAATTGAACGGCGACGATGCGAAGACCCTTCTCAGCAATGGAACCATGGCTGTAGGTGAAGGTGCTAACATGCCTTGTACACCTGAAGCGGTTCATGAGTTCCATACGGCGAAGATTCTTTTCTCTCCAGGAAAAGCTTCCAATGCAGGAGGTGTTGCTACATCAGGTTTGGAGATGTCGCAGAACAGCCTTCGCATGAGCTGGACCCGTGAAGAGGTAGATCAGAAACTTCACGACATTATGAAGAACATCCATGCAGCCTGTGTAAAATACGGAACCCGTGAGGACGGAACCGTAGATTACGTTAAAGGTGCCAACCTAGCCGGCTTTGTAAAAGTAGCCGACGCTATGATGGATCAAGGAGTGGTTTAAGAACCAACCGTGAGATATAGAAAAGGCCATCCGCGAGGGTGGCCTTTTTTTGGTTTTGGTGGATGAGTCTTCAAGTTGAGTGGTGTTGTTAGGTGAGTGGCAGATGTAGAGGCTTTTGTGGTGTGCTTGCCCGGGGCGAGTTCCCTCGACCCCAATTCAAGTTAGCCCTTTCCTGCGGGTGAGTCGGCGGATAAACGTTTAATGGCGCTTAGGTTTATCGAGTGTAATATCGTGCTTTGAGAATCCCAAATTGCCATTGAAATTTTAGAACTTTAAACTGGGGACAGGGGTGCTGGCCCGGGGAGAAACCAAGAGCCAATTTCTTCATGAATGAGGTTAGTCAGCTTGACACTTCCTTTAATTGGCTTCAAACTCATACGCATCCTTCACGAACATGTTGACTCCCCCTCTACACCCACTCACTCCATAATTTCATCTCTTGATGCCTGTTTGTGCATTGTCTTGTACCTTTAGGATGACCTTTGGAATCAAATTGATAAACTATGAAAAGCACAACCCAATTCATCGTAGCCGCATTGCTCTCTTTTTGTGCGCTCACTTCCTACGGACAAATCACCATTGAAAGTTATAATTACCGACTACCAGTTTCTCCAGACACCGCATATTTACAGGCGGTTGTGGCTGGTCAATCAACCATCAACCCAGGTAACGGTGTCAATTGGGACCTTACAGGCCTCATTGCCGGGGGACCCATTGATTATGTGCTCGATCCTGTATCTAGCAGCAGTTTTCCGAATGCCGACGGACAGGTTGAGGTCCCAGCTAATTTGGGCGGTGGACTCCTTCTAGATCAGATTTATTCCTTCTACGAGCAAGATCAGGTTTCATACCGCGAAGTGGGATTTGAGATTATTGGAAAGGCGTTTCCGCTAGGGAGTCAAACCGGTGTAAGCACCGATTCTCTCTATACAAGAGATACCGTGCTTATGTACGACGCTCCCATCTTGAAATATCCCGTGCAAATGGGTAGCCAATGGTCTTCCAATATCACTATCTGGATTCCAATGCTCATCACCGTGGAGAATTTCTCACTTAACAAAATGAGTTTCTCGATTCGTCAAGATGTATATCAATCCGATTCAGTGGTGGGCTATGGTACCGTAGTGTTGCCTTCTGGAGCCAGTGCTGAAGCCCTCATGATTCACTCTGTTCAAACTAGGGTAGATTCGGTTTACATGGGAGGCGTTCCCATGGATCCGCTCATGGCATCTAATTTTGGGTTTGTTCAAAATGATACCACTAAACTGGAGCGATTTGCACTTTATGGCAAAGGATTAAATTCTTCGCTTTACGAGTACTTAGTTGTAGATGGCAACCAAACGCAACCCTATTTCAACCGGTCAAACAACATCGGAACCACGGAGCTGAACGTTTCTCCATTTGTCGTATTCCCGAATCCTGCCAAGGAGAAGATTACCGTCATGGGAGATTTAAACGATGAGTTGCAGTTGTTCGACTTAAACGGCCGACTTGTAAAGAGCCAAGAGGTGAACAGCAACGCCGCTCAGGTAGATGTATTCGTAGGCGATCTCACCCCTGGAATGTACGTTCTGGTGAACGGCGCTCAACGCCTGAAAGTAACCGTGAAGTAAGGTACTTATTCAAGAAAAGTACTGACTTCCACTAAGTCCTTTCTTCTTAAATCTGGAACACGCGTGCCCTCCTTAGGGTAGCCCACCGGAATGAGAAGAAAGGGCTTTTCGTTTTGTGGGCGTTCGAGAATTTCACTTAAAAAGTTCATCGGGCTTGGGGTATGGGTAAGACTCACCAATCCGGCTTCGTGAATGGCCTGCAACAGAAACCCAGCCGCAATGCCAACCGATTCTTGCACATAGTAGTTTTTCTTGCGCCCTTCGGGATGATCGTCGTACACTTTTTTGAACATGACAATGAGCCACGGCGCTGTGGTCAAGAATTCTTTTCTCCAATCCGTTCCCAATGGGGCAAGATCATCTAACCATTCTTGTGGAGCGCGCTCTTCGTAGAACGATCTTTCCTCTTCTTCCGCCGCCTCGCGAATTTTCGCCTTTAACTCCTGATTGTTGATGGCCACAAAATGCCAAGGTTGTTTATGCGCCCCTGAAGGTGCAGAACTGGCCGTTTTAATGAGGTTTTCAATTACCGATTTTGAAATGGGCGTATCTCGAATGTCACGGACACTTCGTCTTCTGTCCATCATTTCAAAATGCTCAGCCACGCGACTTTCGAGCGTTTGTGGATCGAGCTCGAGGTGTTGAAACTTCACAGTAGGGAAATCACTCATAATTGGGTATTTGATCTACAGCCCAAAGGCCTAATGATTTATCGGAATACACACCGTCGTCTTCAGTACAATGCTCATTGAATAGGGCAATGGGTGGAGGCCAGTTGTGCGGAGAAAGCTCCAAATTTATGGGTCGCCAATCCCCGGTTTTGATGTCGTAATTCGTACGCGGACCAACAAATGTGGTGGTGAGGAGATAGGGAATGCCGCTTCTTTGTATGTTGCGTATGGCCTGATGGATTTGCTGTTCACTGAGGTGCACGAGGCAATCGCGAACGAGAATCAAATCGACCTTGGGTAAATCAGAAGTGAGCAGGTCGAGTTCGGCGAAGGAAACATTTTGTAATTCCCCATAGCGGCTTCTGTTCGCTTGAATAAGCTCGCTAACGATGTCTGCGCCAATGTAGGTACAATCACCAAAATTCACCGATTTCATCCAACCAAAATCACCGCACGGGAGGTCGAGTAAACAGGTAATTTCATATTCCTGAAGAACAGATTCAACAATCCGAATAACCTCTTCGGTTTGGTCGGCATTCGACCCGGGTCCCGAAACGGATTCTTCGTCTTTCCAATCGTTGCTGTGATAGATGGATTCGAATCGCTCCTTCGTGCTCAAACCATCATAAGGGTCGGGCTTTAAGCGATTCAAATAATTGCGAACGGAGCGGATGAACTTCGACATGCACACAATTTCGGAATATTCTGAGAACAGTGAGGATATATCCTCATTTTCAAATCATGCCTCAGGTAAATCTGCTATCTTTCCGTATGACCTGGTGGAATGGCGTCTTAATCCTCTACTACCTTCTTGTTACATCAGCCGCAATCAGTGTGTTGATGGACAATAGAAGCCCTATGAAAACAATGGGTTGGGTGCTCGTGCTTTATCTCCTTCCCGTCGGTGGACTTGCTGTCTTTTTCCTCTTCGGTCAGAATTATCGAAAGCAGAAACTCTTTTCTCGAAAGGGGGTGCGCGATAATGAATTCGTTTCCGCCTGGGAGCAAAAACTGTTGTCCAGTATTCAAGAGGTGGACATGCTGGCTAAGCACATGCTCAAGGAGAAGTGGAAGGTAATGAAGCTGCTGCTCAACAGCGATAAATCTGTGGCGAGCCTTCAAAACGAAGTTCGTGTTTTGCGGAATGGCGAAAAAACTTTCCCAGAGATGCTCAAGGCGATGGCGCTTGCAAAACATCACATCCATCTTGAATATTACATCATCGAACACGACGAAATTGGCAAGCAGTTTCAAGAGTTACTCATTGAGAAAGCCCAGCAAGGTGTGGAAGTGCGCTTGGTGTATGACGATGTGGGCTCAGCTCGACTTAAGCGCAAATTTTTGCAACCCCTTCGAGACGCTGGTGTAAAGGTAAAACCCTTTATGCCCGTGCTGTTTCCATTGCTTACAAGTAAGGCGAACTTTCGCGATCACCGAAAAATATTGGTAGTTGACGGGCAAGTGGGTTTCCTCGGCGGCATTAACATCAGTGCTCGTTATGATAACCGGCATAACAAGAATGCCTATTGGAGAGATACACATCTGATGATTCGCGGAGAAGCGGTCAAGTCCCTTCAATTGCAGTTTTTCCTTACTTGGAAGTTTGTGAATGAGGCCGTGCCTACCTTGGATGAAACGTACTTTCCAAAGGTTGAAATTGAGCATACTTGTCTTACCCAAATCACAGCTTCAGGTCCGGATTCAGACTGGCCATATATTCAAAATGGGCTATTTGCCGCCATAACATCTGCCACCGAACGCTTACGGATTACCACCCCTTACTTCATTCCAAATGATGAGATGTTGCTCGCCATTCAAACAGCCGCAATGAGCGGGGTAGATGTGCAGGTTATTCTTCCTGGAAAATCAGACAATCCGGTGGTTCAAGCTGCGGTAATGAGTTATGTGAAGCAGTTATTGACGGCCGGTGTAAAAGTGTTCCTTTATCAAAAGGGCTTTGTTCATGCCAAAACGATGGTGGTTGACGATACGCTTTGTAGTGTAGGAACGGCCAACATGGACTACCGCTCATTTGATCTGAATTTTGAAATCAATGCCTTTATTTACGATCCCGAAACCACCGAGCAACTGGCTATAGAGTTTGAAGCGGATAGGCGGGATTGTGTGAGCTTAACCTTGGAGCGGTGGGAGAAGCGCAAGTTGCGCAGAAGGCTCTTGGAATCATTTGCCAGGTTGATTTCGCCGGTGCTCTAAAACCAGAAACCCACATTCAGGTAATACAGCCAATCGTTGAACTCTGTGGGTTTGGAAGCCGAAACGGAAACGGGCCCCACCAACGTATTCATGCCATATTCAAAGGCAAATCCTCCAATTAAGGCAGTCGACTCAGGATTGAGCGGGTCTTCGAGATGATCGAACATCCAGGCTCCATTTGCCCCAACCACAATGAAACTCTTTTTGAACAAGCGATACTGCAAATCGATTCGAGGTATGATGCTGTGTGAAGCAAATACAACGTTTGAACGGTCCAGCGACTCATAACCGACAAAACCAGAAGAGAAGCGGTAGCCGTAGAACTTCATGTTGTTGTTGATGTAGTTTTGGCCGTATCCACCCAAATTCGGGGTGTAAGGGAAAGTTGCCAACGTGCTGAACACACTTGCAGAAGTATAGAGGTTGGTGCGCAAGGTAAATCGATCAGAGAGCGGAATGTTTTGTTCGTATTCCAAGTCCAAGAAAACAGGTGTTTGTTCAGGCCGATATTGCACGTCGATATACCACAGAGCTTCAAACTGCAGTCGCGTTCCTGACGAGGCGTAATTCCCTCTATTTCGGGTGTCGTAATTGGTTTTAAGGAACACTTCCAGATTACGCAATTCGCTATCGGAATTTTCTATGATATCTTCAATAGCACTCACTCGGCTGCTAAAAGTGATATCGTGAAAATTGGCACCAAGTTTTACAGATCCAGAGTTTTTCCAGTTTTGCGTGGCATACGCCGATATGAACCAATCCGTGGTTCTGAACTCGCCCAAGTTTTCACCTAAAAACCGAAGTTCGCTGGCATAATTCCAGTACCGCCCTTCCAGTCCAAATCCGGGCTTGTTACCATTGTCCCAGGTGTAGAGCATGTTCACTCTGGGGTTCTGAGAGGCTACAAAATCAGCACTGAAATAGGAGCCCCTGAAAAGCTGATTCCGGCTGGTGAGATTGATGAGCGCTGAGGTTTCAAAATCACTGTCGTAACGAATTCCAATTTTGGTTTTCACTTCGCTGGCCTTCTCCAGCACTTTCACATTAACTACGGTTCTTGCCCCATCCATCGTAACGGTGTAATTGGCTAGGCTATATTGATTGGTGCCATGTACTTGCAACATAGCCTCGTCCAACTCATCAAAAGTCACCGTGTCGCCCTCATCAAAACCCAGACTACCTAATACGGTTAGGTCGGAGGTAGAGTTAATGCCCGTGATTCGTATTTCATCTACTTTAATCTTATCCGGTGGATAGTAAGGCGGTATACTTTTTTCTTGCGGACCGCCTAATTGATCGAGAAGGGCCAAAAGTTCAGGCATCATTCTGCGGGCCGCCTTTCTTCCTTGTTCAATGATAAGCGCGGCATCATCAAAAGAAGTCACGCCGAAACCATTCATTTCGGGAAGCATGATAAACTCACAAAGCTGCTCGCGTTCAGCCGTAGTACGCGCATTGATGTACATGCTTGTTTTTTCGAGCACCTTGAGAAAAGTGGGGTCGGAAATGGTGTCGGCAAACGTAGTTTGAACGTCTACGCCAATGATGATGTCGGCTCCTAAATCGGCAATGTGATCCGCGGGAAAGTTGTTTACCGTACCACCGTCTATGAGGTAGCTGCCCTTGTAGTAGTACGGACTAAAAAGTGAAGGTATGCTCATGGTTGAACGCATACTCCATGGAAGTTCGCCTTCAGTGATTACTACTTCTTTTCCTGTGTTGAGTTCTGTCGCTACGCAAACAAATGGGATGGGCAGATCTTGGGTGAAGTCTAGTTCCCCATGATAGCCAATTGTGTGATAGCTCAAGAGATTGATAATATGCTCTCCAGGATTGAGTCCGCTCGGTATCTGCAGCCCTTCATGCGTAAGGTTCAAGGTGAGAATGTATCGTTCTTCAGCGGTCTTTTCATAGGTGGATAAATATTGCCGCTCCGGGCGTGGGTCGAGTATAAAATCCCATTCGGTTTCGGTGACAATCTCCTCCAGGTCTGATGGAGAATGACCAATTGCGTATAACCCACCGATGATGGCGCCCATGCTTGTGCCACCCACCATATCTACAGGAATGCCTAACGAGTCCATTACTTCAAGAACTCCGATGTGCGCGAAGCCTTTGGCGCCTCCGCCACTCAGTACCAACCCTACCTTAGGTCGGTTTTGTGCATGAACCATGGTCGAAAACATGTACAGCATGAAAAGCACGGATACAGCCTTGCGAGTCATTGAAGATGGAGTTAGTTATGTATTGTATTCGAAAGATAATCAAATACCAACGAATTCAGAACCAGAAGCCTAAGCGTACGTAGGTGAGCCAATCCGAATGGTTGGTGCTGCGGGCAACGAAGAGTTCGAGTGGACCAATCGGGCTGTTGTATCCATAAGATAAGGCGTACCCATCAAGCAATACGTCGGAGGAGTACAAGTCGCCAATGGTAGGCTCGAGTTTTCCAATGTTCGCATGAAGGGTAAAAAAGTGATTGTCGAATGCCTCGTACCACAAATCAGCCCTCGCCGTTAGAGCATTTCTACCGAACAGCTCCATATATCGATATCCGATGAAAGGAAAGATTGATTGGGTGTAATTCTCTCCCATACTGCCCAAGAAAATGGAATAGGCAAAGGGCGCATCGGGACCAATGGTGGCTGCGCCGGTAATTCGCGTTCTACCGCCCCATCGCTCATCAAATTTATATGATTGGTCATAGGATAATTGAGCAATCGAAACCGGTTCGAGATAGGTGTTGAAATCTACTTGTTCGGAGATTAGTTTGAATTCTCCCGTTAAGGAAAAACCGCTCGTTGGTTTGTAGGTTCGGTCGTGTGAATCGAAATCGATAAATGCGAAGTAATTCAGGTAGGTGGTGTTGCTTTCCTCTACTTCAGATCGGATCAAAGGTTCGCTGATGTCGATGTTCTCAAGGCGAATACCGCCGCCAATGGTGTATAAGTCCCAAAGTGTGGAATGCAAGAACACCTCACTGCTGTAATCCGTGTAGGTGAATTCTCCCACCGGGGTTCTATCCTGATACACTCTTGAATCGAACTGATGAAAATCTACTCGGAAACCTAGTGTTGGAATAAAGCCTCGTTCGAATATGTAGATGAGCTCTCCACGGGGGTTCTCACTCAAAACCGCATCAAACGAAAACTTCGAATTCTTGATGATGGCATTTCTCACCGTCACATTCAAGAGTACGCCAATTTTAAAGTCATCGTCGTAGTGGACACCCAGCCGAATCTGCTCCAATTGTTCGGTTTCCTCAACCAATATGCGCATCACATAACCGCCGTCGGTTTGCGGAATCAGTCGATAATCCACCTGATTGTAATAATTACTCCCGTATAACTTCTCAATTCCAGCATCGATATCACTGAGCTCAACTGTGTCTGGAGCGTTAAAGTCTACCGTAGAGCGTATGTAGTTTTCACTGGTTCGGTTATGCCCTTCAATGGAAATTTCATGAAGGTAGATTTTAGATTTTGGGAAAGGTGGTGTTCGAGGCGGAAGGGGGGTAGGACTCGACCATTGGCGGAGTACTTCCTCATATTTTCGAGTCTCACTCTCGCCCATTTGAATAATGGTATCGGTGAACTCGTAGCTAACGATGTTATAAGGTTCAAGTGGGGGGTGGATGATGACATCCGCGAACTTCTTCTGTTCTTCGAAATACTCCATATTTGGAAAGCTGCCAACCTGTTCCAGAATGGTGATCATATCCGTGAGTTCCTCTCTTTGATAGAGTGTGGCTTGGGCATCGGAAGCAATAACCACATCCATACCCTTTTCCTTCAATATTTCGATAGGAATATTATTCTTAATCCCTCCATCTACAATGAGCCTGCCGTTGATTTCGTACGGTGAAAAAATGGACGGAAAGGCTGAGCTTGCACGGAGTATTTTACCCAAATCCCCCGACTCATAAATGATGGATTCCCCGGTGGCCAAATCGGTGCCGACACATAAAAAGGGAATGTCAAATTCCCGAAAATTGGTATCGGTATGAGATTGCTGAAACAGCCTGGTTAGGGTGTTTTGAACGTATTGGCCAGAATTGATGGCGTCGGGTAGTTTAATGCCATTCGAATCGGTGTCAAAAGTGAGAAAATACCGGTCGCTACTCCGGCGATCTAAATAGGACAAGCGATAGCGTGGAAGCTCGTTGTTGAGCACCGCATCCCAGTCGAGCTCAGTGAGTAGGGCTTCAATTTGATCTGCAGAAAATCCTTTGGCGTACATGGCACCGATTACCGCCCCCATGGAGGTGCCTGAGATGTAATCGGGACGAATTCCCATGCGTTCCAATTCGCGAATAACCCCAATGTGCGTCATCGATTTTGCGCCACCCCCACTCAATGCCAGCCCTATTTTGGGTCGGCTTTGTGCCGATGTAGAAATCGTGGCGACTGCGGCTAAAATGAAGAGAAACAATCTAAGCATCAGGATGAAAATACGACCAAATTTTCTGAGCCTTGGAAGGTCCTATAGATTTAACAATTTCCTCCTTGGGCGCTTCCTTTACTCGTTTTGCGCTTTTGAATGTGCTGAGCAGTTGTTTTACGGTTGACTTTCCAATGCCTGGAATTTCTTCCAGCTGACTTTTAACGGCGGCTTTGCTTCGTTTATTTCGGTGAAAGGTGATTCCAAATCGATGCGCTTCGTTCCTAGCTTGCTGAATCACTTTTAGGGTTTCCGAACGCTTGTCTAAATAAAGTGGAATCGAATCACCCGGGAAGAAGATTTCTTCCAGTCTTTTAGCAATTCCGATGATGGCAATTTGGCCTCTTAGCCCAAGTATGTCCAGACTTTCAAGCGCGGCACTCAACTGTCCCTTGCCTCCGTCAATGATAATGAGTTGAGGGAGGTCCTGCCCCTCGGATAATAATCGACTATACCTTCGATGAATAATCTCGGTCATGGATGCAAAGTCATCGGGACCTTCCACCGTTTTGACGTTGAAGTGACGATATTCCTTCTTTGCGGGTTTCCCATCTTTGAAAACGACACACGCTGCAACGGGATGGGTTCCTTGAAGATTTGAATTGTCGAAACACTCGATGTGTCGGGGCTCTTCGGACAGTCGAAGATCGCTTTTCATCTGTTGCATGAGCCGGTTTACATGCCGATCTGGATCTACGATTTGTATGTTCTTCAGCCTTTCTGCCCGATGATATCGGGCGTTTCTGGCACTCAGTTCAATGAGCTGTTTTTTGTCGCCCCGCTGTGGAACATGCATTTTCACCGCGGGAAGATTGAGGTCAACTTTGTGCGAAACGTAGATGGTTTTAGACTGGCTTTTAAAGAGCTGTCGGATTTCGGGAATAGTGAGCTCGAGAAGTTCCTCTTCGGTTTCTTCCAGCTTTTTTTTGAGTTCCACCGTGTGGGCTTGCACAATGGCTCCTTCTATCACCTTTAGGTAGTTCACATACCCATATTCGGCATCTGTGATGATGGAGAATACGTCCACATCTGTAATCGATGGGTTCACAACCGTGCTCTTTGCCTGATATTTTTGGAGGAGATCGATTTTCTCCTTCACCAGTTGGGCTTGCTCAAATTCTAAGCCCGCGGCATGCTCGTCCATTTGTGATTTTAGCAAGCGAAGAACAGCTGAAATATTGCCCTTAATGATCTCGCGCGCAGCCTCTATATCTCGATTATAGTCGTCTTCTGTTTGGAATCCCTCACAAGGCCCTTTGCAATTCTCAATGTGGTATTCCAGGCACACTTTGAATTTCTTTGCTTCGATGTTCTCTTGAGTAAGATTGAGATTGCACGTTCGAAGCTTGTACAGTTGTCGAATTAAATCCAGAACCGTTCGCATAACCTTTACCGAAGCATAAGGGCCAAAGAATTCACTCCCATCATGAATGGGATTTCGAGTTGAGAAGATGCGTGGGAAGAACTCCTTTTTAATGCAAATCCAAGGATAGGTTTTATCGTCCTTGAGGTTCACGTTATAACGCGGTTGGTGTTGCTTTATTAAGTTGTTCTCAAGGAGTAAAGCGTCAAATTCTGATTCGGTAATGATGGTTCGAACATCCCTAATTTTTTTGACGAGCATATGCGTACGAGCATTGTCGTGCGACTTCGTAAAGTAACTGCTCACCCTTTTTTTAAGATTCTTAGCTTTCCCTACGTAAAGAATCTTTCCATGCTTATCGAGATGTTGATAAACCCCTGGTTTGTTGGGCAGGGTTTTGAGCAAATTTTGAAGGTGTTTCGATTGGGCGCTCATCCCTCAAAGATAAGTATTCATGGGCTGTAAAGAGGGTGGAGTAGCTGGCATTTTGAGAAAAAAAAAGAGAAAACCAGCGTTGCCGGCTTTCTCTAACCCATGAGTCGAATCCGTTGAATTCGTTGCTTAACCGTGTGCAAGATATAAAAATATTTATTAGTGTAAATAGTACACTAAGTATTTTTTATTTAGGTTTGTCCTGCGCGATCGACATAACGATCCAGCGCGCGTTCCTGTGCAAGCGATAAGGAGTTGTTACGGAGTAACTGTAAATGAATCTGTCTTTGATTTTCTGAGCCTTAATAAAAGACTGAGCCTTTCTTCAACATTTACAGCAAGCTGTAGCGGCTCCTTTCTTTTTTCTCAGAGGGTATTTACACGAAGTGCGATGATGGAGAAGTTGTCGTTTGAATGCTCTTCGCACTGTTCTCTAATGGCGGCTACGCCATGTTTCAGATCCTGGTTTTCATACAAGTGAACAAGCAAATCTCGTTCGGGGCACCCTTCCAAAATTCCGTCCGATACTAGAACAAATAAATCATTATGCTCTACCTGGTTAAGTACTTCGATAGAAGCGGTGGCTGATTTCTGCGAGTCATTGATGGCTTGGGTAATGATATTAGAAGAGCTGCTTTGAGAAGCTTCTTCTTCGGTCATTTCCCCTCTATCCACCATCATTTGAACCAAGCTATGGTCTTTGGTCTTGAAGACAATTTTTCCATTTCGTATTTGATACAATCGACTATCTCCAACCCAATAGGCCATGAATTCGTCCTTGCCTAAAGGGTGGAGTCCGACAATGGTGGTGGCCATTCCCTTTGACTCTGGAAACTCTTTGCTGTAATCAGAGAGCAACAACTCGGCTTCGGCAATGGCGGAGTGAATATCCTCAAAACTCACTTCATCGAGCGAGCTCAGGTGTTCGCCAATTTTGCGACTTACCATGGCGGAGGCGAGCTCACCTTGACTGTGCCCTCCAACTCCGTCACACACAATGTATGTGCGTGCTCCTTCACCGTTTACATGGGCTGGAAACACACAGTCTTCATTGTGCTTTCTCTTGCCAGGGTGACTGATTATATAATGCTCTAACGGGGCCACAAATGATGATATGCTTCTTTCTGTAATCACGTTTAAAAACGCGCCAATTTCACCTTATCTCCGCACTTCTAACTAAACCTCGACCACCATTTTTCCGAGTCGGTTTCATCCCATTTGTGCTTCTTCATCAGTTTTTGAATCGTGGCCAGCATGTCTTTGGCGGTTTGAGGACGTTTTTCAGGATCTTTTTTGAGACAATTGGCCACAAACTGACTTACATCTTTTGGAATTTCAGGGTTTAACTTGTGCAGTGGTTCAGGGTCGGTGTTCACTACTTGATAAATGATGTCAATCTCCGTAGAGAACTTGAATAAAGCTTGTCCTGCCAGCATGTAGTAGGCCACAGCTCCTAGCGCGTACAAATCACTTCGCATATCCGAATCTTTCGGAGACTTAATGCGCTCAGGAGCCATGTATAGTGGCGTTCCTGTAAGCTGAGTGGTTTGGGTTTGATTCGCTTCTTCTTCAGATAAATCCTTTACCAAACCAAAGTCCAGCACCTTCACTACATCGAATTCTCCACCTCTTTGAACGAGCATGATGTTTTGCGGTTTGATGTCTCTATGAATCAAGCCTACGCTATGCGCTTCGGCAATGGAGGCCGTGGCTTGTCGAAGTATATGAAGTACGCGACCCGCTGGAACTTCACCCCGCATTTGGACAATTTGAGCCAATGTAAAACCATTGAGCAATTCCATCGCATAGTAAAATACATCTTCTGGCGTGTGTCCAAAATCGTAGATCTCTATCGTGTTGGGATGCGTAAGCTTTGAGGCAAGTTGTACTTCTCTTTCAAAACGGTCAATCACTTCGGATGATATCAAGTCGTTTTTGAGAATTTTAATGGCTGTAGGACGTTTAAGCAGCGCGTGATTGGCCAGATATACTTCCCCGATACCGCCTTCGCCAATTTTTCGCACTAGCGTATACTGGTCGAGTTGCACCGCTTCACCCACTTTTCGTCTTAATCCCAAGAATCGCAAGGAAGTGTATAATGAGTAAGCTATAAAGATGGCTAGTACCAGTATGAGTACCCCAAAGGTTTTGTCGATGTACTCCAAAGGTTTAAACGCTTCTTCGTAATCTACCTCAGTGATCAAACCGAACTCGTATTCTGGAAACCAATGATAGGCTCCGATCACCTTTCTACCCCGATAATCACGATACGGTTCGTTAAGTACGCCACTTTGAGCAATTGAAGTATCCGAAATACTGGCAATGGATAACCCTACTGGTTTGATGAACCCCTTACTCGCCAAAGGTCCATCAGGTTCAAAACCCGCGCTTAAGTCGCCACCCGGATCCCTCAATGAGAGATGAAGTGCCGAGGTGCTGCTTAGATCATCATCAATCAAAGCGAGCTGGCGCAATTCGTCCTCAAACCGACTACTGGTGAGCATTACCCCTTCGGCATTGAAGGCATAGGTTTCACCCGTTTCACCCATTTCGGCAATGTTTACGATTTCTGAGAACCCTAGGTCGGCATAACGGCCTACACCAAAGTACCCAACCAATCCAATGCTGTCATTGTAAATGGGATTTCCGGCCCAAACGATTGGTTTCGTGTAGATACTTTTTATTCGAGAGTCGTCATAAACGAGTTGAGCTGGATTAAAAGGAGCTCTAAAAGAACCTTCTCCTTTGCTGAATTCCACAAGCTCGCGAAAACCAACCGTATTGAGGCGATTGCCTACCACTGATCGATCGCTAGCTGAAACCACATATCCGTCTTTGTCAAATACATTGTAGCCAGCACTTTTGGAATCTTGAAGGAAAGGTCGCAGAATGGAAGTGATGGTATCCTGCCATGGGGCAAATTGCAATCGTTCTATGCAGGATGGACAGTTGCCATAAGCGAAGAGCACACCGAGCTCATCGGAAAGTTCAGGGGTTCGCGACCAGGCACGTACAGAGTTTCGGAAGTCATTGATCCAAATTTCCATGGCCAGCACATCCGCCTCTAGCACGGTTTCGAGTTCTTCGGCACGGATATCTCTCAGGCTGTTTTTAACTTGGTTGTGCGACCAATATCCCAGTACGATCAGGAGTACAAACGTGAGAATCAACGTAACTCCAAACCGGCGACGAGTGCCGAATAAACCCTCCAGGAAAATGCTAGTACGCTTGCTTCCAAGAGAGTCAGAAACTCTCCCAATTTTTCGCTTCGAGGAAATGGTTGAAGTTCCTTGCGTGGTGTTGGATTCATTGCTGAGGATGGTGTCCTCAGAATGGTTGGCCATGAGTTCTCTAACCTCAATTAACACCTCTTTATCGCCGTCGGCTTGTTGCCGAATGTAAGCTTCTCTTTCAGACCGAGGCAATTCAATCGCCTTCTGAAAAATGACCTTTACTTTTTGGTGCTTTTCGGCGTCCATGAGCTTAACCTTCTATTCGGATATTTTTCCTTAGCCATGCTTTAATCATGGTCCACTCGCCTTCAATCTTACGCTTAGAATACCCTAGTGCCTCGGCAACTTCCTTTACAGTCATTCCGGTGAAAAACCGCATCTCAACAATCTTCGCTTGCAAAGGGTCAATCTTTTCGAGAAGTTGCAAAGCATCATCAACAGCAATTACATGCTCTTCTACCTCAGGATCCAAGAGCTTGTAATCAACATCATCTACATTGACCTTCTTTACATCACCTCCTCTTTTCTTGCGTCTTTTGGTTCTAGCATGATCCACCAATATTCGACGCATGGCTTGAGCACTTACCGCTAAAAAATGGGTCCGTCCTTGCCAATCAACCTCATCTTGACCAATGAGTTTTACATAGGCCTCATGAACTAAACTGGTGGGTTGAAGGGTATGACCTCGATTCTCATAGCGCATGTAGTTGCCCGCCATGTTGCGCAATTCATCATACAGCATAGGGAATAAAAGATCGGCAGCTTTGTCGTCACCTTCCTTTAATTCGTTGAGCACCTGGGTGATGTCACTTCGGTATGTTGGCATAGGGGAGTTAAAATTCTAAGATAGAAAATTGAATTTTCTCAGAACGGAAGATTACTTAAATCCACGTTTCCACCGCATAGGACGATTCCTACATGCTTGTTTTTAAACATCTCTTGGTTGTTTCTGAGTGCCGCTAAGGGCACCGCAGCCGATGGTTCGATTACTTGCTTCATGTACTCCCAAGTCCATTTCGTATTTCGGATAATTTCCTCTTCTTCCACAAGTAGGATGTCTTCAACAAATTCACTGATCACAGGAAAGTTGTGTGACCCTAAGCTGGTGCGCAGCCCATCAGCTACTGTAGGAAAGCTAGGCGAAGGAATAATGTATCCGGCATCCAAACTCTCCTTCGCATCTGGTACGAGAGACGGTTCCGCTCCATAAACTTTGATATTGGGATTGATGGCTTTTGCCGCCAGGCAGGACCCTGCCAGTAAACCACCACCACCTACGGCAATGAGTAATGCGTCAATTTGCGGATGGTCTTGAAGCAACTCCAGAACAGCGGTTCCTTGTCCCCAAATCACATTGGGGTCATTGCTAGGATGAATGAACGTGGCTCCTGTTCGATTTATAATTTCTAAAGCGGCTTGCTCCCGAGCTTCTTGGGTGGGCTCACAGAAAGTGAGTTGAGCTCCATAAGCTTTCATGGCTTCGACCTTTGTAACCGGGGCATTTTTAGGCACCACCACGAATGCAGGCACATTCAAACTGGCTGCAGCTAAGGCTACGGCCTGGCCATGATTGCCTGAGCTATGCGTGCAGAGCCCGTTGATGCGCTCAGCTTCGCTCAATTGTAGTGCGGCGTTGGTGGCACCTCTCATCTTAAAGGCTCCCATGCGTTGCAAGTGTTCCGATTTGAAATATACCCGCGTATTGAGCTCGGCATTTAAAATGGAAGAAGTCAGAACAGGAGTTCGATGTACAAAAGGAGCAATGCGCTCTAAGACGAGTTGGTGGAATGGAAGATCAGGATGCATAAAACAAAAATAGCCCCGGAAATTGAATCCGGAGCTACCGAGGATAAGAGTGTGAGCCTGAGGGGCTCAATCAACCAAAAACCTAACCTATGAAAAACTACCCTCTACAACGATAAGCGACTATGCGTGCATAATACCGCAGTCGAGAATTCACTTTGGCAAAACATTAACAATTAAAACATTGGGGAGAGGGTAAAAAAAGAAGAAGGTCGATCCCGAGTGGGACGACCTTCTTCAAACCTAACCTATAAAAACTACCCTCACATGAATAAGCGCCGTTGCTCGAGTAAGTCCGCAGCTGAATTCAAACTTTTTTATAAAAAGAAAGGAAACGCCCTGAATTACAGAGGTTTCCTTTCGACCAAAACCTAACGTGCACACCCGCTTTGAGGTCCGTTTTGGAAAAGCGACGTCAACGTTAAGACGCTATTATCGGTGTAGAACCATTACTCTAGATTGGAAGAGTACGTCCTCAGAGAATACTTTGACTACATAAGTGGCTTCCTGCAGGTGACGGAAACGGAAGTGGCGCAATTCAGAGTAAGAGCCAGACTTGCGCTCTACGAGTCGTCCATTCATGTCATAAATGAAAAGGGCAATCGGTTCTGCATCACTCAATGGAAGATCAATGGTAAACTCACTTCCAATGGCAGGATTTGGATAGAGCTTCAAACTCTGGATGTTGTTCTCGGGAACGGTAACTGGCGGTCGGCGAGTAGGATCAGAGTTGTTTGGATCATCTGGTGTTTGAACCGATACGGTTGTGGTGTCATCAGGCCCCGGATCGGTATCCGCAGCAAAAGTATTGATAGTGAAGGTGGCTAAAGTGGTGAGCAAAAGTGTTTTTAGATTTTTCATAGCTGGTGTCTTAGTTGTTGACTTCAGTAACGGGTTGATGTTTTGTTGATGCCAGAACTATTGAAAACGCCATGCCACTCGTAAAAACGGGGTTTTTTGGCCCTTTTTTCACAAAAAGTGTACGATAACGAACACTCACTCGTTCATTGTCGGACACCCGTGGTGTAGCTATATACCTTACATTTGGCCCTGCAACCCACGTGAATTGCCCCTCAGTGTTTCAAACATTCAAAAGACTTACTGGCGACACGGCGCTCTACGGACTCAGTAGCATATTGGGACGACTGCTCAATTTTGCCCTAGTGCCTATCCACACAGGCATTTTGCGAGAAGAGGACTATGGAGTTAATTCCGATCTGTACAGCATCTTGGCCTTCCTTATGGTGTTGCTCACCTACGGTTTTGAAACCGGTTTCTTCCGTTTTGCTGAAAAATATAAGGCGAAGGCTGAGGTGGTCTATGCCACCGCAACAAGGAGCATCATCACCAGCACTTTGCTGTTTCTTGGTCTTGTCTTTCTATTCCAATCTCCCATCCTGGAGGCCATGGAGTATTCCGCTCATCCTGAATTCTTATGGTTGCTCTTGGGAATCATCTCCATTGATGTAATCAGTGCGGTGCCGTTGGCCAAACTCAGACTCGAGCGTCGGGCCAAACGATTTGTTCGGAACAGAATGATCGTGATTGTGGTGAATGTCCTACTCAATCTATTCTTCATCACATTCATCGATGCTATGAAAAGCTGGGAAGGCGCCTGGAGTGAATGGGCCATGCGTATGCACGATGTGGAGTACCTCACGATATACGTTCTACTCGCTAACATCATTGCGAGTGCTGCTATGCTTCTCGATCTTACGCCGATTTTCTTGAAAATTCGAGCCGGTTTCGACCGCGTAATCTGGAAAGAGATGCTGAGGTTTTCCATCCCATTGATGTTTGCCGGATTAGCCGGTGTGGCCAATGAGATGATCGATCGCCAGTTCATTAAGTACTTATTGCCGGCCGACATTGCCAAGGCCCAATTGGGTATATATTCAGCGATTTACAAGTTGTCTATTGCTCTTGTGCTATTTAATCAAGCGTTTCGATACGCGGCTGAACCTCTATTTTTCGCCGAAGGAGAGAAAGGCACGGACCGAAAGATATTTGCGCAGATCTTGCGGGCCTTTACCATAGTAATGTGCTTCGGACTCGTAACAGTATTGGCCTTTTCAGATATTCTTAAAGAGTTGTTCATTCGAAATGAAAGCTACTGGGTTGGAATGGAAGTGCTTCCTATCCTTCTCATGGCCAATGTATTCCTCGGGTTGCACACCAACCTTTCCATATGGTACAAACTATCCGATCGAACCTCGTTTGGAATCGTCATTACAGGCATTGGCCTAGTCTTCACCATCGCCCTTAACTTGTGGCTTTTGCCGCGTATCGGAATTATGGGTGCGGCATATGCCACTTTGGCGAGTTATGCAGCTATGGCCATATCGTCCTACGCGCTAGGTGCTTACTACTATCCAATCCCTTATCCAGTTGGAACCATCCTGTTTTATCTTTTGATTTCCTTCAGTTTAGGTTATCTTGCTTTCTATTACGGACAACCCAATTATATCATTCAAATTGGCTGTGTGGTGGCATTTGCACTAGCCATCGGATTGAAAGAAAGAAGGTTAATTGCACTGGTCCGAAACCGGATAAAATCAAAATCATGAAGGTCAAGTTGGTGAATCGCTCAAAACACCCAACACCTAAATATGCTACGCCTCTTTCGGCAGGTTTGGATTTAAGAGCCAACTTAAACGAACCCATTGCCTTAAAACCAGGTGAACGCACTCTGATAAAGACGGGATTGTATATGGAGTTGCCTGATGGTTATGAAGCGCAAGTGCGCCCAAGAAGTGGCCTAGCCTTCAAGCATGGTATTACAGTCTTGAACAGTCCGGGCACCATAGATGCCGACTATCGCGGTGAGATTGGGGTCATCTTGATCAATCATGGTGATTCAGATTTTCTCATTGAGAACGGGGAGCGCGTAGCACAATTAGTGATTGCCAAATACGAACAAATAGAATGGAGTGAAGTAGATTCGCTCTCAGAATCAGACCGCGGAACCGGCGGTTTTGGTTCCACAGGAAAAGCTTAACAACAAAAACCAATAGCTTCCGATGAAGATTATTGTACCCATGGCCGGCCGAGGAAGTAGATTGCGCCCGCATACCCTTACCGTTCCAAAACCCCTAATCCCCATTGTCGGGAAGCCCATCGTTCAACGATTGGTTGAAGATATCGTTAAGGTTTGCGGTCAGTCTGTAGAGGAAATCGCATTTATCATCGGCGACTTTGGGAAAGAAACGGAAGATCACCTTATTCGAGTGGCAGAAAGCCTTGGAGCAAAGGGATCTATCTATTATCAGGATGAACCCTTGGGTACAGCCCACGCTATTCTTTGCGCCAAGCGTTCCATGAGTGGTCCGTGTGTGGTGGCCTTTGCAGATACACTTTTTAGAGCTGATTTCACTTTGGATACTGAAGCGGAAGGTGTGATCTGGGTAAAGTCGGTTGAAGATCCAAGCGCGTTCGGCGTGATCAAAATGGACAACAATGGCGTGATTACCGATTTCGTAGAGAAGCCAGCTGAATTTGTCTCAGATTTGGCCATCATCGGAATTTACTTCTTCAAAGATGGCGAGCGCTTGAGAGATGAACTTCAATATCTCATCGACAACAACATCACCGACCGCGGCGAATTCCAATTGACGGATGCCTTGGAAAACATGAAGCAAAAAGGGCTTCAGTTCAAGCCTGGCAAAGTAGATGAATGGATGGATTGCGGTAATAAAGATGTTACGGTAGATACCAACTCGAGAATGCTCAACTTCTTACAAGGCGAGGAGCAACTTGTTTCCGATGATGTAGTACTCGAAAACTCAGAAATTATCGAGCCCTGCTTCATTGGTAAGAATGTCACTTTACGCAATGCAAAGGTGGGTCCGCACGTTAGTGTGGGCAACGGAACTACCATTGAAAATTCGCAAATCACCACTACGATCATTCAAGAAGATAGTTCGGTATCAAATATGAATTTGGAGAACTCCATGATTGGAAACAAAGCTGTTCTTGACGGCAAGTTTAAGTCCATATCGCTTGGAGATTTCTGCCGTTTAGAAGGATAATTCTTGATTTACCATCGGCTTCTTTGTGCACTGTTCATCAGTCTTCCTATCCTTAGTTGGGGACAAGGGGAACCACAAGAAGTGCGTATTGAAGAAGATTCACTTTCTTCAGACGAGCTATACCAGTTTAATCGCCACTTTTTTGAAGGTCAGCGCTTAAAAGCCGTTGATCGGCATAGTGAAGCCCTGGCTTCCTTCATGGCATGCTTGGAAATCGACCCAGACCATCCCGTAGTCAATTTTGAAATCGGGCAGTATTATCTAGAGAATCAAGAGCCCACCAAAGCACAAGCTTATTTAGAGAGAGCTCACGAACTGGATCCTGATAATAAGTGGATAACTCGGGCCCTCTGGAAGCTTTCGGAAGAGTCGTTCGATTTAGCTCGAGCAAAAGAATACTTGTTGCTTCTTACCGAACTAGAACCTTCCAATGGAGAATATATTTGGGAGTTATCGGTGATATACATTGAGCTGAATAATGCGGATTCGGCTATTTTCTATCTGAACCGATTGGAAGAACTCTTTGGATTTAACGATGCCCTTATGAAGCAGCGGTATGATATCCATATGCGGGCGGGTGATATGCAATCGGCGGAAGCGGAATTGCAACGCGCTTCCGAGTTCTTTCCAAATCGTACCGACCTGCAACTGCAGCTCGCTTCTTTTTACACCTATTCCAATCAAAATGGGAAAGCCGATTCGGTGTATGCTGAAATACTGCGCATCGACCCACAGAACGCGCAAGCTCATGTGCAGGTTGGGGGTGCCTTGGCGAGGAATAATCAGCTTGATTCAGCTTTGTATCACATAGAGAAAGCAATGGTTTCGGCCGACTTAGAAGCGGGCTACAAGCTGAACATTTTGGCACGTTTTAATGATCCGGCATTTAGCGACTTTAGTGAGCGCATGCTCGATACACTGCTTATTATTCATCCGGATGATCCCGTAGCCTTTATGACCATGGCCGAGACCTACGAGGCGAATCGTCAATTCCCTGAGGCTGTTGAGATGTATCATAAGGTACTTCAAACGCCAACCGGCGACTCATGGGCGGTATGGGAACGTTTGCTTTTCCTGCAATCGCAATTGAGTGATACCGATGCCTTTCTTCAATCCGCTGGTGGTGCATTGGATAGATATCCGCTTGAGCCAAGAGCTTATCTATTTATGGGCGAAGCACATTTGCGCGATGGAGAAGTGGATGATGCCATGAATGCCTTTGAAGAGGGGTTGATGTATGCGAACTCTCCCGAAATGGAGAATCAGTTTAAAATGGAACTGGCGAGAGCAGCGTTTGAGTCAGGCGATGCCACAACGGCTTATATGTACTTTGACGATATTCTCCATACGTATCCCGATTTCCATTTGGCGTTGAATAATTACGCGTATTACCTGGCTTTGAGTAATGAGCGGCTAAATGATGCCGAAAAATACATTGCTCGGGCAGTTGAGTTGAACCCAAGTAATCCGAATTATTGGGACACCTTTGCCTGGGTACTTTACACCCAAGGTGACGACGAAAAGGCACTAGAGTACATCAATAGAGCCCTCAATTCAGGTGGCCATATGATGCCCGCCCTGCATGAACATCGAGGCGATATCTTGGTGGAGCTCGGAAGAAAATCAGAAGCAATTGAATCCTATTTGCGCGCTATGGAACTAGGAGGAGGTAGACGAATTCGAAATAAAATAAATGCAGTTCATCAGTAGACATTTAGCGATTCTTGGACTATTCATGCTAGCCGCTTGCGGAGGACCGAAACCTGTTGTGTTTGACGGAAGCATGGTGGATTTTGAAACAGCCGATTTACTCCTCACCATGGAATCTCAAAAGGACACAGCCACTGTGTACGAAATGGAAGGTAAATCGAGCTTTTCGTCTCCTCAGTCCAGCGCAAGCTTTCGATACACCATCCGTATGAAGCGCGATAGCGTAATCTGGTTAGACGTAATGGATCCATTGCTGGGCCTTAAAGTAGCTCGTGCCGTGATTTATCCTGATAGTGCCGTGATGTACAATCGATTTGAGTCGACTTGGATGGCTGGAGGCTCGAATATTCTAGAAGAATCCATCGGATTGAATCTCACCTTCTCTCAACTTCAGGCGACGTTGCTGGGTGAACCTATGTACCTACCTGCCGACGCAAACGAGATGGCCTGGACCATGGATTCAACAAGCATTCGTGTCGAGGTGAATAAGCCCATTCGCGATTCGGCCTGGATGAACGTGCCGCATTTTTTCAAGTACTTGTTTCTGCCCACTACCGAGTTTCCCCTTCAAGAGCAAGGATTCGAAATGGTGGGAAGAAAAGCCTACGCCCGGTATTTCTATACCGATGAGGAGAAGAGTATCCCCACGGAATTCCAACTCAACCTTGAAGAAGGTGATGTGGATATCTATTTTGAAATGAATCACAGCGTGATTAGACGGGATGTAGATTTGCACATACCTTTTAGTATTCCAAGCGGCTATGAACGTCTGCGTTAGATTTTTATCGATAATATTTATCCTGCTTTTCAGCTTAGGGAGCTTTGCCCAAGACCGGAAAGAGGAACTGCGCATACGCAAGGTTCGCCTTCAAGATGAAATTCAAATTGCCAACCGCATTTTGGAAGAAGCAAGGGAGAACCGCCAAGCCAGCGTTTCTTCATTGCAAACCCTGAATCAGAAGCTTCGAATTCGCGAAGAGCTATTGAGAACCATCGACAGAGAGGTGGAGCTTATCGAAGAAGAAATTCAGGTACAAGAACAGGAAATTGACCGACTGCGCGAAGAGATAGATACCCTAAAGGCGCAGTATGCAGGCATGATTCGCCAGGCCTACAAGACAAATAGAGAATCGAGCAGGTTGCTCTTTATTTTGTCGAGTGAGGATTTCGCTCAAGCGGTTCGCCGTGTTCAATACCTTCGGCAGTACTCCGATTATCGACAACGTCAGGTTCAAGAGATTCAAGATCGCCAGGCCGACTTAGAGCATGAAATAGAGTTACTCAATCGCCAGAAAGAAGAAAAGGAAAACCTTCGGAAAGAGAAGGAAGGCGAATTGGAACAGCTTCGTGAGGAACGCAATGATCAACGGGGAGCCATCGCAGAACTTCAGGCTCAAGAGGGAACTATAGAAGCGCAGATCCAGCAGAAGCAATCGGAAGCTGACCGATTAGAACGCGAGATTCAGCGCATCATTGCAGAAGAAGTCCGGAAGGCTAGGGCAGCTGCAGTTCGACAAAGATTGGAGGAAAGCGCATTGGAAGTAGGATTAGTAAAAGGACAAGACTTTAACAATCGCACGAGCAACGACCGACTTGAAGCCCTCATTGCTGAAAAGCAAACTTCGGATGCGCCTGCAGTTGAGGAAAGCTCCACCTATGCTTTGACACCAGAGGCGGCCCGATTGGCTCGGAATTTTGAGGCAAATAAAGGACGGCTACCATGGCCTGTCGAGCGCGGTATCGTGGTTGGTCGGTTTGGCCCGCAACCGCACCCTGCCAACAATTCCATTATCATCAATAATCCACATATTGAAATTGGGACACAAGCAGGCAGTGATGCGCGCACGGCTTTTGATGGAAAGGTGATCAAGATTATTCGTATTCCAGGCTCGCCAATTACCGTGATCATTCAACATGGTAATTATTACACTCATTATGGAAACCTGAGCGAAGTATATGTGCAAGAAGGTCAGGATTTGTCGGCTCGCGAGGCAATCGGAAAAATTTATACCGACCCCATAGATAACCAAACGGTGCTTCAATTCGGCCTGTGGGAGAACGACGCCCTAAAGGACCCTTACCCTTGGTTGACAAGATAATAGGGGATAAGCGCGCTTTAAGGTGAAATTTTACTAGTTTCGGTGCAGAATTAAACAAACTTCAATGAGGCTCATTTTAACCACCCTTGCGTCCGCTGTGCTCTTAATCTTTAGCCAAGGAGCTTATGCACAACTTGCCAGCTCAACTGCGATAACTTACAATCCTATTAGTCCAACCAGTTGTACAAGTACTTCCGCTGTTGTGGATATTACAGAGTCTTGTTCAAACATGACCTTTGTGAGTTCAACCGTTACCGTTGGCACCACTGATGTCACCATAGATTTGGAATATACCATTGGGCCAATTTGTCTAGGTGCGATTAGGACCGCCACCCGACCGGCGACATTAGGAATTTTACCATCAACGATAAACACGGTAACGGTAAACTGTCTAGTGAACGGCACAACGGCGCATACTGCAAACTATCCTATTTCAGTACTTACTTGCTGCCCAGTTTCTGCTGATTTTTCCATCCCACAGAGCATATGTCCTGGAGATACGGTGATTCTACAGAATACTACGCAGAATGCGCTGAACTATAGATGGTACCTTGGAGGTACGTTACTCGATACGACACAAGACTTATCTTATGCCTTCGCCAATCCTGGTACATATCAGATCAACCTAGCCGCTTCGGATAGTTCATGTTCGGATTCTATTTCAAAGAATGTTTTTGTCATTAACTCAACAGTAGATTTGGGTCCGGATACCACTGTTTGTACTGATGGAACTTTTTCGCTGGCCGTAAGCAATCAACGCGATAGTGTCAGATGGTCAACCGGCGCAAGCACTATTTCAATTCCAATCACAGCTGTGGGCACTTATTGGATACGGTCTTATCAAAATGGCTGCGAGGCTAGAGATACGGTGCTCATTACGGCCAAACAATCTGCTGCAGTAGACCTGGGCTCTGACACTACTATTTGCTTGGGTGATTCGCTCATGCTTGAGGCTTCAGATCCAAATAACGTAAGCTATGTATGGCAAGATGGTTCTATGGGGTCCAGTTTCAAGGTAACCGGACCAGGCACTTACTATGTTAGGGCTACGAGTAACGACGGCTGTGTGGCGAGCGATACCATCGAGGTTATGATCGATTCATGTGATGTGTCCCTTTTGGAAAACAACAGGCTCAATCTTCGTTTATATCCTGTCCCTGTTAACTCTATCTTGGAAATTAAAAGTCCGTCCTCGGAACCAATGGGTTATACCATTCTCAATGTTCAGGGTGTAGGTATTCACTCCGGGGTGCTTCAATTTGAGAGTGGATCTGCTCAATTGAATGTGACCGAACTACCAACGGGTACTTATTTACTGCAGGTTCGTGGGGCTCGTTCGGTAGACACCTATCGATTTATAAAACAGCAATAAAAAATAAAGGCCGCCCTACCGGGGCGGCCTTCCTCCTCAACTCAACACGGGAGTTTTTTAGAAAACAAATCCGAGTGTTAGCGTAGCAGCTTGATAATCTGGTGTGTCGAAGCGATCTTCAAACAACTGACTAAGGTCGTAACGGGCTGTCACATGGAATGATCCATATCCGATTTGGCCCATAACACCATATCTCCATTGATTAGTGAGATATCCATCCTTAATGCGTTCCTTGATGCGATCTCCGTTGAAGTCGCGATACTCAATTTCACGATCAGAGGCTAAACGAACACCGCCATACCCGCCAATTCCCAACTGGAATCCATCTCCAATAGATTTCCCACTCAAGTCCATTCTTAGCATCAATGGAATATCCATGTAAGTGATATCAAATTCAGCTTCTGAGATAGTGAATCCAGGGTCCACGAAATCTACACTTGGATCACCGCTCCCATCTGGATTTGGGAATTTCGCAAGCGGTTCTTTTGTTTCAAAGCTATACCACGCGAAGTTTAAACCGTAGCGGAAAAAGATAGGACTGGTAGATCCAAAACGGTGCTCCCAACCGAATTCCAAGTCGTATTTCCAAGACTCAAAGAAATCTACTTCAGCTTCTCCTGCAGCAAGTTGCATATCTGAGTTGTAGAGCGTGTTCCATCCGAAGTGGAAACCAAAGATGCCACGGCTTGACTGGTACCCATCCCCACGATCAATTTTCAACTCTTCGCGAATGATGTCCTCAATGCGCATGCCTTCTTCATCGATGATAATATGGCGTTCAGAAGAGTGTCCTTCGACCACGGGATCTTCACCTTCCATTTCCTGTGCTTCGTCTTCCCATTGTTCAGCCCAAGATTCCCATTCCTCGGCTTCGCCTTCCATTTTCTGTTCCATAGCCTCGCCCCAAGTTTCCATGAGTACTTCAAGCTCTTCTACTCGAGCTTCAAATTTTTCTTCGGAGGCTTCCATCTCCGCTTCGGCCTCTTCTTCGGTGATTTCGCCTGATTCGCGGCGCTCCTTAATGTCTTGCATTTCGGCTTGCATCTCGGCAGCTGCTTCTTGGATACCTGTAGCAAATTCGCGAAGCATTCCGTTGAGGTCTACATTGTCCAATGTGGTCACATCTTCGGTGGCAATGGTAATTCGGTGCCCGTTGACAACAATCTGCAAGGTATCTTCTTCTTGAGCCCAGCTCGAGGAGGTGAAGCCCATCAAGGCCACCATTAAGAATAGTGCGTTTTTCATGATTTTCATTTTTGTTGTTTTAGTTTTCAGTTGATGAATTGTCAGTTTCAGGTGTAAATTTTTCTATCAGTGGGTTGAGATTCACGCTCAATGAAGGCCATTTAATTCCTTCCTTGCTCGGAGCTTCAAGCGCTTCACCTGCAATTAGATTGTTGAATTGCGCCTCGGCATATTCGGTGATTTCAACACGTTCTTGAGCAAGAGGCGTAGCCGTTTCTTCTGCAGGTTGCGCCTCGGCCATGGCCAAATACTTGCTCGGATTAATTCGAACTTTCACGCCAATTTCTCGAGCTTGAACTTCCTCTCTATCCTCGTCGGAACTTTGGGTATTGGGCGTTGATGAAATGGATTCGGCTTGCTCTGGTTCGTTCATGGCCATCGTGCGACGCTCTTCCGCAGAGTTGCTGTCGGCCATATTTCTCGAGTGGCTCGGCGCTGCTTGAATTTCTCCTTTTGGCTCGTTTTCCTGATCCGCGATGGATTGGGTGCTTTCTGATTCATCGTACTCCGGCGCAGTCAATTCAATGCTCTCATTTAGTTCCGATGGCGGAGTGCTCGGACTTTCTATGGATGGTTGCTCTGTGCCGATAGGCAGCTCAGGCCCCATGGAAGGTTCTTGATAATTATCATATAACCAGCTTGAAACGGCTAGTCCAAAAGCAAGGGAGGCCGCAATGCCGATCCACCAACCTTTACGGCTGTCTTTTTCATCGTTGAGGCGCGGTTCCATCTTCGACCAAAGGTCGGAGCTGGGCTTCACCTCTGCATCGTGCAGATGCTGCTTGAAGTGCTCGTCGATGGGGTTTTGCTCTTTCATGGCTTGTACAGATATTTCGCTTCTGTAATTCTCTCTTGTAACTGTTTTCTAGCTCTACTCAATTGCGATCGGCTTGTTTTCTCATCTATTTCAAGCATATCCGCAATCTCTTTATGTCCGTACCCTTCAATGGCAAACAAGTTAAAAACTGTTCTGTAGCCCATGGGTAGTTCGTCTATCATCTGCATCAAGGCCGTTGTTGTTTCCTGCGACTCCAGAGGAGTATGTTGAGGCTCCGACCATTCTCCTTCATCTTCTCGTTCAACAAAGAGGTTCTTCTTGTAGCGGATGTGATTTAGACTTTCATTTACCATGATCCGCCGTATCCATCCCTCAAATGACCCCTCATCGTTGAAGTCGTTAATCTTGTTGAAAACCTTGATGAAACCGTTCATTAGAACTTCTTCGGCTTCTTCCTTACTCTTCACGTATCGAATACATACGGCCAGCATTTTTGACGAGAATCGCTCGTACAAGTCGTGCTGTGCCTTGCGGTCATAATCACGACAACGCTCAATGAGCTGTTCGGTAGTTGAGCTGAGTTGGAAGAGTTTCACTTTGTGTAGGTCTTCATTTATAAAGACACTGTATGGATTTCAAACGTTGCACGCATCTTTAAAAAAAGTTAAAATTATTTTCTAACCTTCTGATTAATAGGTGCATAAAATATAGAAATGTAGGATTACCACTTGTTGAACTACGGGGTCTTCCAAGTTCAATCGGTTTCTGCGGTCCACCGGGAAAGGAATAAACTGCGGAGGGATGTCCGAGAAATTTATGATGGTTTCCACATAGGGTCGAAAGTCAGAGTACTTTCTTGCACAGCGCAAAAGCAGCTGAGCATAAGGCCCGCGTGGATTGAGCATGATGGTTCCATCTGGACGAATAGACCAATATCCTTTGGCCGAGCCGATGCTGTCTAAAGTTGGGTTTCTTTCAAGACAGATAATATGCTCTGGCATAGTTTCAGCCATATCATCGAGGTGAGCGTAAATGCGATCGGCTCGTTCTTCTCCTTTATAATCTGAGGAGTCGATAACTTGGCAAACTTGCTCTTCAAAGGGCATGTCGATTTGGGCCGATATACTTTGAAAGCCAAGGAGCGCCAGTGCTGCAACCAGATTTCTCATGTTGAGAAGGTACCACAATTGGTAATATTGGTGGAATATGGCAACGTTTAAATACTCGTACCTTTGTGGCCATGAGTAAAAAGAAAAAGCAACGACGAGCATCGGGCTCGTCAGGTCGGGGGTCCGGCCAAGGCGATATCCGCCACAAAACACTGGCCATCTTTGAAAGAAACGCCAGCCAACCCTTCAACTACAAGCAAATCGCATCTCGCCTTGGACTCGTGCCCTCACAAGTACGAATCAACTTGGAAACGCTCTTCAAAGAGATGGAAAACAGAGGCGACCTCATTAGTGTAGGTAGAGGAAAATACAAACTGAAGTTTAGAGCTAACCACGTTGAGGGAAGGGTCGACATGACGTCATCCGGAAATGCCTATATCGTAAATGATAAGACCGAAGAGGATGTTCTCGTAAAAGCGGGTAACCTTAAACACGCCTTACACGGCGATACTGTGCGCGTTCTTCTCTATGCGCGCCAACGCAATAAGCGTCTAGAAGGAGAAGTCACGGAAATCATCGAAAGAAAGCGCCTCGAATTTGTTGGGACGGTTGAATTAGGTAAATCATATGCCTTTGTGGTGCCCGACAGCAACAAGATGCAGGTGGATTTATATATCCCAAAGGAGAAGCTGAACGGAGCCCAGCACGGAGAAAAAGTGATTGCCAAATTATCGGATTGGCCAGAACGAGCTAGTTCGCCATTTGGTGAAATCATCAAAATACTTGGTCAACCTGGAGATCATAACGTTGAGATTCATGCGATTTTAGCAGAATATGGCCTGCCGTATGAGTTCCCTCCAGCAGTTGAAGCGGCCGCCGAGAAAATCCCAATGGAAATTCCTGAAGAGGAAATTGCCAAGCGCCGAGACCTGCGAAAGGTGACCACCTTCACCATCGACCCTGCTGATGCCAAGGATTTCGACGATGCCCTATCACTGGAAAAACTGAATAACGGACGTTGGTCGGTGGGTGTTCACATAGCCGACGTTTCACATTTCGTAACTCCGGGTTCGGTTCTCGATGAAGAAGCCATAGAAAGAGCAACAAGTGTTTATTTGGTAGATCGCGTAGTTCCCATGCTTCCTGAAAAATTGTCGAATGGAGTATGCTCACTTCGGCCGCATGAGGATAAACTGACCTTCAGCGCCATTTTTGAAATGGATGAATCTGGAAAAGTGCACAAGCGCTGGTTTGGCAGAACGGCCATACACTCGGATCATCGATTTGCTTATGAAGATGCACAGGCCATAATTGAAGGTGGAGAAGGCCCTTTGAAAGAGGAAGTTCTTTTGTTGGATAGAATGGCTAAAATTCTTCGCAAAGACCGAATGAAGAATGGAGCAATTAGTTTCGATAAACGAGAAGTGAAATTTCACCTCGACGATAAGAATGAGCCTACAGGTGTGTATTTCAAGGAGTCGAAAGACGCCAACCACCTAATTGAAGAGTTTATGTTGCTTGCCAACCGGGAGGTAGCTTCAATAGTAGGCAAGGGGAAAGATGGAAAGAACAGTGGGAGAACGATGGTTTATCGCGTTCACGATGATCCTGATCCGACCAAGCTTCTAGATCTCTCCAACTTTGTCAAGCAATTTGGCTACAGCATTTCTACTCGCGGCAGAAAGGCCATTTCAAGCTCACTCAACAAAATGTTGAAACAAGTGAAAGGTAGTGGTGAAGCAAATATGATTGAAACACTTACCGTACGTTCGATGGCTAAAGCGGTATACACTACTCAGAATGTTGGGCATTACGGTTTGGCGTTCGACTATTACACGCATTTTACTTCGCCTATTCGTCGCTACCCGGACGTGATTGTGCATCGCTTATTGCAAGATTATCTCGATAAAAAGCAATCACCAGCTGCGGATCCCATTGAGGAACTATGTGAACATGCCACTGACCGAGAGAAGATGGCAGCAACGGCTGAGCGTGATTCCATCAAGTACATGCAGGCCAAGTATCTCGAAAAGTTTGTGGGAGAAGAGTTCGCAGGAGTGATCACCGGCGTAACCGATTGGGGTGTGTTTGTGGAGCTTAATGAGAACTACTGTGAAGGCATGATTCGGATTCGCGATTTTCGAGATGATTACTACATATACGATGAAAGGAATCATCAAATTATTGGAGAGTCGTCCGGTCGCATTTTCCAACTGGGAGACCCCATGCGCATTCGTGTGAAGAATGTAGATTTGGAGAAGAAACAAATTGACTTCACTCCCCTTCGCTCTGGAGGTTCAGATGCCTAAATTCGCTAGATGGTTGAAGTAATCATTGCCGCCGTAATCCTTGGGGTCACCTTGAGTTTCATGGTTGGCCCTGTTTTCTTGTTATTGCTCGAAATAGCTATGAATAAAGGTGTGAAGCGTGCTTTGGCCTTTGATGCGGGCGTCCTGTTTGCCGATATCTTATTTATTCTCCTAATCCTCTACAGCAGCTCCTTTCTCAATCAGATTACCAACTTGGCGTGGGTATATGGCATTGGCGGATTGGTAATTGCCGGCTACGGCATATACAACATCCGTGTAGCGAAAAAGAAAAAGCATCATCTCGAAAAAGAAGATGAATTACCCGAAGTGAAGAATATGAGCCCCGGACTTTACGCCGTGAAGGGCTTTTTTATGAACTTCCTCAATGTGGGCGTTCTCGCTTATTGGCTAGCTACGGTGGTAGTTATGCGTGCCACGGTGAATAACGATATGGACATTATGAAATTGTATTTCATCGTTACCGTGTCAACATACGCGTTGGTAGATGTGATCAAAATTTTTTCTGCCCGCAGATTACAATCTCATTTGACCGATGCAGTGCTTGTTAAAATCGAGCGTGTGGTGGGCTTAATCCTAGTGATATTTGGCGTCCTTATGATTGCCCGAGGTGTTTTTCAACACCTCGGGTATAGCTTAGAGGAGCTGCTGGGTATTTATTGATTATTCGTCCAGCGGTTGTTGTCGGTGTCAACATCGGCCGTTCCTTCTCCAATTTCGATGCTATCTATTTCATCCACAGGATGCGGAATCTCTAGGTCATAGGTAGGATGCGTCCAGGGCCATGGCTGCTTGGATTCGAAGTTTTCTTTATGCTCAAACATCATCACCAAAGGAATGGTGTAGTGAAGTTCCATGCCGCTTTCGAGTTTAACATGGACATCCATTGGCATAGGCATTCCGCCATTGCGTTGAAGCTGCACGTGAGTGGCAGCAGTGCCCATTCCTTCCACACTTGTAATCTTGTAGTCGATGGGCTTGGTCATGTCTACCCAATACATCAAGTACCAATCGAGAATCATTCCTGATTCGCGCTCCATAACACGAACAAAATCTTCCGGCTTTGGATGCTTGAATTTCCATTGATCAAAGTAGGTGAGCATACCTTGCTCGAATGCCCCATCACCCACGATGTAGCGCATCTGGTTTAGGAACATAGAACCCATGTAGTACGATGAAATGGCATAGCCTACATTACGGTCGAAGTGATCGGCATGGGTGCTCATGGGCTCTCTTTGCCCGGTTGCTTGCCACTGGTAATACACCGCATAAGTTCTCGCATGTGGGTCGCCTGCCGATTCCAGGAGGTGCTGCATAGTTAAGTCTTCGGCGTAGGTCGTAAACCCTTCATCCATCCAAGGATAACGCGATTCGTTGGTGCCCAACATGCCGTAGTACCAGTTGTGTGTTGCTTCGTGAACAAAGAGTCCGAGGAAGCCTTCGTATTCCTCTCCGCTGCCTACCATGAAAGTGCACATTGGATATTCCATTCCCCCATCCCCAGCCTGGATTACTGAGAACTGATCATATTGATAAACCCCAAAATGTTCGTTCATGAAGCGGAAATAGCGTGGGGCATCGTTCATTAGTTTTTCCCAATTCTCGATGTTGGCGGTTTCTGAATCATAGAAGAAGTGAATGGTTGGTCCGTCTTCCATTTCAACCATCACGTGCTCGTAATCCGGATCAGCTGCCCAAGCGAAATCGTGGACATTCTCCGCCACAAATTTGTAGGTGATTTTGTCGTTCATCTTATTTCCATCACCTTCTGAATAACCATGCCCTACTTCTTGCGGGTTCATCAGGTTACCGGTGCCGCCAACAGTGTAATTCTTGTCGATGGTAATGTCTACCACAAAGCGTCCAAATTCAGCGTAAAACTCACGACCGATATACGGGTCGGCGTGCCAGCCATCTTCATCATACATGGCCATTTTTGGATACCACTGACTCATGCTGTAGGAGATATCCTCGCTATTATCGCGACCAGAACGACGAATTTGTACCGGAACCTGACTGTTGAATTTCATGTGAAATACAGAAGCATCACCAGGGGCAATGACCCTTTGCAACTTCACTTTCATGAGGGTGTGAACTACCTCAAACTCCACGGCTTGTCCGTCTTGTTCCAACATGTAAACTTCATGATAGCCTACTTCATCTCGATCGAGTTTTGAAATTCGATCTCCAACGCGTCCATCAGGGTCGGCAATATTTCTGGAGCGCACATCCATCATGCTCTCGGGTTGGAAGGCATTAAAGTATAAGTGGTAGAACACTTCTTTAATGGTGTCCGGACTCCCGTTTGTAAAAGTCAGCCACTGCTCGCCTGCAAATTGATGCGTATTCACATCCATATCGATTTCCATGCGGTAATCCACATGATTTTGCCAGTAGGTGCTCGGTTGAGCCACGGCACAAATTGAAAGCAGTGCGCCTGAAAGGAAAGCGAGTTTCTTCATGAGTGATGTTGATTTTAGAGTTCTGAGAAAGAGAAAGTCTGATCAAGTCGTACACCCTTCTCGGTGTGTTTCACTGTACAGCATTCTTGTTGCGAATCGTGTTCCAAGAACAAGACATACTCTTCATCTGCAGCTAAGCTCAAAAACTTTGCCTTTTCGTCCATAGTGAGTAATGGACGTGTATCGTAGCCCATTACATAGGGAAGAGGAATATGCCCCACAGAAGGCAATAGGTCGGCCATAAACACAACTTTTTTCCCTTTATATTCAATCACTGGGAGCATTTGAGAGTCGGTATGCCCGTTCACTATAACCACGTCAAAGCCCAAAGGAGTGCTAGCGGTAAAGTCGTTGGCAACGTCTATGAAGTTCAATTGTCCCGACTCCTGAAGAGGAATAATATTCTCCTTCAAAAACGAAGCTTTCTCTCTAGGGTTCGGTTCAGTAGCCCATTTCCAATGTTTTTCATTCGACCAAAATCGAGCGTTTGGAAAGGCCGGTAAAAAGCCTGTTCTGTCTTTGTTCCATTCAATGGCTCCTCCCACATGATCGAAATGGAGGTGGGTTAAAAACACATCGGTGATATCGTTGCGATGGAACCCAAGCTTATTGAGGTTACCGTCCAGACTGTCATCGCCGTGGAGGTAGTAATGACTAAAAAACTTATCGTCCTGTTTATTCCCGACTCCCGTATCAATGAGAATTAGGCGATCACCATCTTCAAAGAGCAGGCTTCGCATGGCCCAGGTACACAGATTCTTTTCATCGGCCGGGTTAGTTCGTTGCCAAAGGGATTTGGGAACCACGCCAAACATGGCACCGCCATCAAGTTTAAAATATCCGGTATTGATAGAGTGGATCTTCATTTGGGAGGGTTTGAGGCGAAGATAACAAAATGGAAGGGTAGAAAAAGACAATAAAAAACCCCGCTAATTGCGGGGTGTATATACTTGAAAGAATGTCTAGATAAACAAGTGAACGTTTTTCTCTTCTTGTTTTTCTTTCACCATTTCTTGAAGTCGGTTTTGAAGCTTGGCGCGTTTACCACTGCTCAAGAAACTAATTGGAAACTTCAATTGGCGCACTCCTTTTTCCTGAAGGATGCTCAACACGAGGTAATGGCGCAGACTCTTACGCTCGAAAGCGAATTTCACGAGGTTTCCACTGTTCACGAGTATCTTCTCGTCCAGCCAACGGCCCAAGGCTAAGCCACTTGTAATTTCGAGCACTTCACCTGATTCGTTGAACTTGAAAATGGGCTTTCCGAAGAGAGCATATACAAGACCAACGAGAACAATGTTAACAGCAAATAGGTAACCCCAGAACCATTCATTCACGGTTCCACTGATACGAGCGAGGATAAAATCCATTATGCTGATCAGCAATAGTGAGCTCAGTACAGTCCAGAAATGCGGACGAATATTCGTGTTGGTAATCTTCATTAATCAATCTTCTCTTAAGTTATTCAGAAATCTTTTATAAGATACGACAGCTTCTGTTTATCAAACACAATGCTGATATTGTTATTTTGTTAATAACTAACGTAGTTTTTTAAAGAAAGGTTTGGTTGAGGGAAAGAAAATTTTGGCGCGGTCTGTGGCCCGCCAAAAAGGTCCCGTCCGCCCACCGGCGGAGGAAAAGGTTGCTGCCGCCAGTGGCGTTGCAAAAGGTCCCCGCCGGTGGGCGGTGAAAGACCACGATATGCCCTTGGCATATCGATGGTTACGTGGCGCTTGAGAAGAGCGTTTTACCTATTCTGCTTTCACTTCAACAACGGATCCTTTGGTCATTAATGCCATCCGTCATTATGTCTATTGGTCCGATTCTCTGAACTTCCACCAATCCGACAATCCGACAATCCGACCATCCGATCATCCGAAAACCTATCTTTGTCGCCATGGAAATCGACCTATATTCAGACGAGCGTTTTATGCGTGAGGCCATCAAAGAGGCGGTGAAGGCATATGAAATGGACGAGGTGCCAGTAGGTGCTGTTGTGGTGAGTAACAATCGGATCATAGCACGT
>CBFHVA010000001.1:0-296586 GCA_965659415.1 Phaeocystidibacter sp. | reverse complement strand
CAATGGCACAACACTCCAATACGCATCATACATACTCGCATTCCTAAACACAATGGATCCAACGAATATGGCTATGGTGAGATAGGTGGTTTGAAGGAGCGGTTCTGCATACCACAATGCGAGAGGAAGCTCTCCCAAAGCGTTTATATATAACTCTGTTTCTACGAATAAGGTCAAGGAATAAAACGATAGTATATACCAACCTACGACTACAATTAGTCCTAATGATCTGCCTCCCACGCGTTTAAGTTTATGGGAAGATAGCAAATAGGATGATTACTTGTACAGCTCTATGCCGTCGTTTCAATACCTTCCAGAATCACCCTACAAGCTCTTTCTATTTCTTCATCAGAAATAATAAGTGGTGGAGATAAGCGAAGAGAGGTCTCGTTGAAAAGGAACCAGTCGGTGATAACCCCGTTGTGCAGGCAATGGTCAATTACCTTTTGCACACGTTCGAATGAATCGAGTTGAACGGCCAGCATGAATCCACGACCGCGAACTTCTTTGATAAGGGGATGAACCAGCAATGAACGGAATAGCTTTTCACCTTCTATAGGTCTTTTCCAAAGCTCTTCTTCCTGAATCACTTCTAGAGAAGCCAATGCCGCCGCACAGGATACAGGATGCCCTCCGAAGGTGGTAATATGCCCCAATATCGGATTCTCTTTTAGGCTATCCATGAGTTCCTTTCTACTGGCAAATGCACCGATGGGCATGCCTCCACCCATTCCTTTGGCGAGGGTTACAACATCAGGTTGAACACCTTCATTTTGAAAAGCGAACAATGATCCTGTTCGTCCAAATCCTGCTTGGATCTCATCTAAAATGAGCAATGCACCTACCGAATGGCAATGTACCTGCAGCGCTTTTAAGTAACCTGGGTTAGGTGGGATGTAACCGGCTTCACCTTGCACCGTTTCCACGATTACAGCTGCTGTATCCTTATCGATGTGTTGAAACTCCGCTGGGTTGTTGAATTCGATATGGCGAATGCCAGGCAAAAGTGGACGATATCCTCTTCGGAATTCTTCTTCGCCAATGATGCTCAAGGCACCTTGGGTAGATCCGTGGTACGCTTTGTTGAAGACCACAAAATTCCTGCGACCCGTGTAGCGTTTGGCAAGTTTCATAGCGCCTTCTATGGCTTCTGACCCGCTATTTACGAGGTAGAGATTGTCAAGATTGTACCCCAAAGCATGGGATAGGCGTTGAGCCAACTTAACCTGTGGGGATTGAATAAATTCACCATACACCATCAGGTGCATGTGTTTATCGACCTGATCTTTAATGGCTTGAGTAACCTTGGGGTGACGATGCCCTACGTTACTTACTGAAATTCCGCTGATGAGATCGAGGTAGGAGTTTCCATCCGTATCCCAGATATGGGCACCTTCCGCTCTCTCCATTTCGATGGCTAGAGGGAAGTCGGTAGTTTGAGCCAAATTGGCAAAGAAGAGTTGTTTTGTGCTCGCCATGCGGCGAAGGTACGAAAGAGCTTACTCCCTTCTAGGGGGAGGAGTTCTTCCTTCTCGACCACGCATTCGTCGCAGTAGTTCGCGTTTAAATTCTTCTTCAGCTCTATAGAACATGGCTACTTTTCGGGCAGATAATACGGCCAAGTATCGCTCGTGGAAGGATTTTCGGATTTCGATCATTTCCTCTTCGAGCTCGAGCAAACGCTCCATTTGCTCGAGTAGCACTTCCTCCGAGGCATTCTCCAAATTGCGGTCACCACGGTGACTTTCCATGATCTGGCGTCCCTCCGTGCGAAGATTGCTCAATGCTTGTTGCATCTCGTTGTAAATGGGCCAAAAAACCTGCGCTTCTTCCGTAGTCAGGTTAAGTCGCTGAGTGATAAAGGACGCTCGCATGGCCCCTAGTTGCTCGGAGGAATGCTCAGGTTGGGCAAAAGAGAGCAGGCTTGTAAATAAAGCAAGTCCTAAGGTGTAAATGTAAGTTCTCATCCTTCCAGGTAGTTGTATAATTCGTCTTCTTCAATTTCGATTAATAGCTCATCCCAATCGTCTTGATAGAGCTCTAGGGTCGTTTCAAGCTCTTCCATGTCAGTATATGGATAAAGCTCATTTTCATCTATATCAATCAAACCTTGGTCGTATAATTTGACCAAATCATCTGATGAGAGTGTTGCCATTTGCAATTCCTCATTAGGGGTGCCGGTAGGAATAAGCCATAGCGCTCCAGCAAACACGGCAGCAGCGGCTGCAACTCGCACCCAAATTGGGATTACTCGTCCCGATTTCGCAGATGGCGGAATTCTTTTCAGCCGCTCCGCATTAATCGCGAGGAAATCATCTGGAATCCGAATCCCGTCTTTGTTGCTCATGATTTTTTGATGTTAAGTTGACCGGAAAGTTTAAACTTCTTCACGGCGGTTTCCATTTTTTTGACTGCGTGATGATAGCTTGCTTTGAGTGCACCACTGCTGGTTCCAGTAATGGATTCGATCTCGGTGTACGGCAGCTCATCAAAGTACCTCATTTGAAATACCAAACGTTGCTTGGCGGGCAAGGTATCCATGGCCTTATACAGGGCTTTGATCACCTCATCTCCATCAAAAAAAGATGAAGCTTCAAGTCTTGCCGTAACCTCTGGCTCTGAAGTGGTGTTCCACTTCTTCATTTTTCTCAAATGCATGAGGGCCTCATTGGTCGCTATGCGATAGGTCCAAGTACTCCACTTGCTCTGGCCTTTAAACGACTTTAGATTCTTCCAAATCTTGATAAACGTGTCTTGAAGAATGTCTAAGCTCTCGTCTTGATCACCCACAATTCGGATGATAACGCGTAGGAGAGGTTCTTGCAATTGATCTACAATTGCATTGAACGCCACTTCAAACTTTCCTTCACGGAAAGCGGCCCAAATTCTCTCTTCGTTTATGTGCACGGATTTAAGATGCCCAGTATTGCCAATCGTTTAAATGTAAAACAAAAAACTCCCGCCGTAGCGAGAGTTTTCCGAGTTATAGATGCGGTTTATGTCTATTTGCGCTGAAGCACTTTTTCAGCGGCCAAGGTGATTTGTGTACTGCTCAAACCATATTTGTCGAGTAGTTGAGCCGGAGTACCAGATTCACCAAAGCTGTCGTTTACTGCTACAAACTCTTGTGGCGTAGGAACGCTGGTAGCTAGAAGTTGTGCAATGGAATCGCCAAGTCCACCATTGCGCTGGTGCTCTTCCGCGGTTACCAAACATCCTGTTTTGCGAACCGATTTCAGAATGGCAGCGTCATCCAATGGTTTAATGGTGTGGATGTTAATCACTTCAGCGTCGATTCCCTTTGCTTGGAGCGTATCGGCAGCCTCGAGCGCCTTCCAAACTAAATGGCCATTGGCGATAATGGTAACGTCCCTTCCTTCCTTCAGCATTTGTGCCTTACCAATTTCAAACTTTTCATTTGGATCAGTAAAGTTTGGAACCTTAGGTCGGCCAAAACGCAGGTATACCGGACCGTCGTGTTCGGCAATGGCAATTGTAGCCGCTTTAGTTTGATTGTAATCGCAAGGGGAAATGACCGTCATGCCCGGAAGCATTTTCATCAAGCCAATATCCTCTAAGATTTGGTGAGTAGCTCCATCTTCACCCAAGGTTAAGCCCGCGTGAGAAGCGCAGATTTTCACGTTCTTCCCTGAGTAGGCAATCGACTGACGGATTTGATCGTATACGCGACCAGTAGAGAAGTTGGCGAACGTTCCTGTGAATGGAATTTTTCCGCCAATGGTCATGCCGGCGGCAATTCCCATCATATTCGCTTCAGCAATCCCCACTTGGAAAAAGCGATCTGGAAAATCATCTTGGAAGGCATTCATTTTGAGTGACCCTGTGAGGTCGGCACACAAAGCCACCACATTTGGGTTGGTTTTTCCCAATTCGTGCAATCCAGCTCCAAAGCCTGAACGCGTATCCTTACTACCGCTATCTGAATATTTCATCTTACTGAAGTTTGACGATTGAAGTGCTTCCCGTTGTGATAGAAAACACTCTACTTTTACTGTATGTATTTGATTGAGCCTGTTCAGCTCTGTATATAATTCGATACTCCCCAGGTTGAAGGTTGAAGGATTGACGAGTCTGATTCTCGTCTAAATCAACCACCCATTCTAGTTCATCTCCATTTAGCACATAAATTCCACCATAGACGCTTCCCGTAGATTGTAGGTTCAGGTAACCGTGAGATGGGATGGCCAATGTGTAGGTTTCACTCTGTTCAAGCTGAATCCCGTTAAATCGAATACGGGGCAAAGTTAGAATTTCAATATCGTACGAGCCTGTGAGATATTTCTCAACGGTATTCAAGGTTTGAACATGGATGGTCTCTGACATTCCAGCTTTGCGAATAATTGCCTGAGGTGGGTTGGCAATTCGGCTATTACTGGTCTGGATAGATAGCTCACCCTGGCCTGCATCTATGTCGATTTCATTGTGCACGCCTGCCTCGAGATGAATGTTGTTTCTGCGAACCGAAGGGATTGTGAATACCTCGACATCGTAGGTCATCAAGGGATCCAATATCACCGTATCTGGATTTCCCTGATAGTTCAAAGTATGAACGAAGGTTTCCATGAGTCTACCGGATACATGATCGTAAATGGCAAGTGGAACATTGGTTTCGGTCGGATTTCCAAGGTCGTCGTTCAAGTTTACTTGGGCAGTGGTGTTATTGAGGGCTTGACCGATCACAAGTCGAAGAACTTCTTCAAAAGTACCTTCATCAGCAGCATCAAAGAAGTTGCCCATACAGCCGAAAGTAGAACTGAAGTCTTCATCCAGTCCGATTCCTATCACGAACGGCTTGAGCGCAATTCCACGCTGTTGAAGGGCAAGGGAAACCGCACATGGGTCGCCACTGCATTCTTCAATTCCATCGGTAATGATGATGATGATATTTCGGCAATTATCGCATGGAGTGAAATCTTCCGCAGCTAATTCCAAAGAACGAGCAATCGGAGTGGTTCCTTTGGGTATGATGGTGCGAAGTACGCGCTTAATCATCACGATATTCTGGCGTGCACTAAAGGGAACCTCTAGTCTCGTGTCGTTACAATCTTGCGGTGGAGAGGGTTTAGTGTGACCGTACACCCGCAGTCCCAATTGAAGGTTTTCAATTTGCATGGACTGCAAACTGTCCAGCATTTTGGTCATCAACCTTCTTGCGATATCTATTTTATTACCCGTCTCCCAAGCGCCATGCATAGATCCGGATCCATCAAAAATGAAGAGAATTCGGGTCGTAGGGGTTTCCACCTGCGCCTCTACTTTCGAAAAGGCCAAGGATAAGAAGAGGGTGAATATGTACAGAAATCGCGTTTGAAGCATCGATTAGTAGTCGGCCAACTCAGAAGGCAATTGAGCAAGTGCGGATTTGAGCTGCTCGTCGTTTGGTGCTACTCCGTGCCACTTGTGCGTGCCCATCATAAAATCGATTCCAGCACCCATTTCCGTCTTCATGACTAAGCATACGGGTTTACCTTTCCCAGTACGAGTCATAGCTTCTTTTAATCCGGCAATCACCTGGTCGAGGTCGTTTCCGTCGTCAATGCTCATCACATCCCATCCGAAAGCCTCGAATTTAGCTCCTATGCTTCCCATTGGAAGAACGTCGTCTGTAGATCCGTCGATTTGCTGGCCGTTCGCGTCGATGGTACAAATGAGATTGTCCACTTTATTACCTGCCGCATACATAGCCGCTTCCCAAATCTGTCCTTCTTGCAATTCACCGTCACCATGTAAGCTGAATACCAGGCGATCCTCGCCATTCAGTTTTTTGGTTTCAGCGGCGCCGATCGCCACAGACATGCCTTGACCCAATGAACCAGAAGCAATACGCACTCCAGGGAGCCCCTCATGTGTGGTAGGGTGACCCTGTAAACGCGAGTCTATTTTACGAAAGGTATTTAGTTCATCTACATCGAAGAAACCACTGCGGGCGAGGACGCTGTAAAAGACAGGAGAGATGTGTCCATTAGACAAGAAGAACAAGTCTTCATTTTTTCCATCCATCGTGAAGTTGGACGCGTCGTACTGCATGATTTCTCCGTATAGGGCTACGAAATATTCCGCGCAACCCAGTGAACCTCCTGGGTGTCCAGAATTAACGGCGTGCACCATTCTCACAATGTCTCTGCGTACTTGGGTGCAGAGCGACTTCAAATCGTTCATATCGATGTGGATTGTTGAATTCTAACTGAGGACAAAGTTAATCAAAGTGGGAGAAGAGAACGTTCTCCGAAGAGTCATTTACGAACGGGTTATTAACGGGTTTGATGTCTTCCTAAAAAGCACTTTAAAGAGCGTCGTAAGCAATGACTTTTTGTTCTTTATTCCCACATATCGCAAATCGGGGAACAACTATTTTCTTTCCCTTATTTCCCTACCTTTGCACGCTCTAATTCACGCACTATGAAATGTGGTATTGTTGGACTTCCGAACGTTGGAAAGTCGACCCTCTTTAACTGCTTAAGCAACGCCAAGGCTCAATCTGCGAACTATCCGTTTTGCACCATTGAACCGAATATGGGAACGGTTAACGTCCCTGATCCTCGCATTTACAAGCTTGAGGAGTTGGTGAGTCCAGAGCGCGTGGTTCCGGCTACGGTCGAAATCGTAGATATTGCCGGTTTGGTAAAGGGAGCGAGTAAGGGAGAAGGCCTAGGGAATAAGTTCCTCGGAAACATCCGGGAGTGCAACGCCATTATTCACGTTTTGAGATGTTTTGACAACGGCAACATCACTCACGTTGATGGAAGTATAGATCCCGCTCGCGACAAAGAAACCATCGATACTGAACTTCAGTTGAAGGATTTAGAAACACTGGAGAAGCGTCTGGAAAAAGCCAAGAAAAACGCGAAGGGGGCGAATAAGGAGGCCTTTCGTGAAGTAGAAATGATTGAGCGCCTCACCGCCTATGTGGAAGAGGGTAAATCGGTTCGCGGGTTTGAGAGGAATGACGAAGAGGCAGAATGGTTGAACGACTATCAGCTGCTAACAGATAAGCCTGTTTTGTATTTGTGCAACGTGGAGGAATCCAATGCAGCCACAGGTAACGCCTACGTTGAAGCGGTCAAGGAGGCCGTTGCAGGAGAAAATGCTGAGGTGATTTTTATTGCTGCGGCAACTGAAGCCGATATCGCTGAACTAGAATCCTTTGAAGAGCGTGAAATGTTCTTGGACGATGTTGGCTTGACTGAGCCAGGGGTAAACCGAGTTATCCGAGCGGCCTACAGTCTGCTTGATTTACAAACCTACTTTACGGCTGGCGAAAAGGAAGTTCGCGCATGGACGGTTGCCGTAGGGGCAACAGCTCCACAAGCGGCAGGTGTGATTCACACCGACTTCGAAAAGGGCTTTATCCGCGCAGAGGTAATCTCGTACACCGATTACGAAAACTACAAATCTGAAGCTGCAGCACGTGAAGCAGGCCGACTTCGTGTAGAGGGAAAAGAGTACATCGTTCAAGATGGCGACGTGATGCATTTTAGGTTCAATGTTTAATGGGTTTGGAGTTTAAGGAGTTTGATGGGTTATACGTTTATCCGAAGTTGTAGTGTAAAACCGAACGAATCTCGCCTGTTTTCCAACGCCCTGACATAAGCGAAGTGCTTTGTGAAAATCAATCAAATGTTCTCAATGGAGTAAACCGAATTTCAAGTCTTGGACGTTGTGAATCTTATAGCCCCATAGCCCCATAGCCCCATAGCCCCATAGCCCCATAGCCTTTTGGTCCGTTGGCTGGGCTAGTGGCCTTTCGTTAGGCATGCTGCTTTAGCTCGTACCTAATGGAAGGTATACATCAACCTTCATGGCTTACGCATCACGAGCCTCATAGCCTCATAGTCTTAAATTCTCATAGCGAAATAGCCTATTGGCCGTTTAGTCTCATGGCCCACGTTACTAACCCACCCTGTGAATAAGTTGCTTTCAGTGGCTGAATGGGCAGGCAGCTATTTGTTTATTTTTAGCCCTTAATGAACTTTTTACCGATCGGTAAAACAGGAACCAAACATGGCGGAAACCAAGTATACAGAAGACAATATTCGGAGTCTCGATTGGAAGGAGCACATCAGGCTTCGCCCGGGGATGTATATCGGAAAGTTGGGCGACGGCTCATCTCCAGATGACGGTATCTACATCTTGTTGAAGGAGGTAATTGACAACTCCATTGACGAGTTTGTGATGGGCGCTGGAAAGACCATCGAGATTGCCATCAAAGAGGGAACGGTTACCGTACGCGATTACGGACGTGGTATTCCTTTGGGTAAGTTGGTGGACGTGGTTTCCAAAATGAACACAGGTGCCAAGTACGATTCCAAGGCTTTTAAGAAGTCGGTAGGTTTGAACGGTGTAGGTACCAAGGCGGTAAACGCACTTTCGAGCTCATTCCGCGTTCAGGCCATTCGCGAAGGGGAGACCAAGAGCGCTTCTTTTGAACAGGGCAATCTAGTTGAGGAAAGTAAGCCAGAAAGCAGTTCACAGCGCAAGGGAACGAAAGTACAGTTCATTCCCGATCCGAGCATCTTCGTAAACTACAAGTACCGCGAGGAGTACGTTTCAAAAATGCTTTGGAACTATGTCTACCTGAATCCAGGTTTGACTATCCTGTTTAACGGTGAGAAGTACTATTCAGAGAACGGTCTGAAAGACTTGCTTCAAGATAACCTAGCGGGTGAAATCATGCACGATATTATCCACCTTCGAGGAGAGGATATCGAAATTGCACTTACCCACGCTGAAAGATCTCAAAGCGAGCAATACTATTCTTTCGTAAACGGGCAACACACCACTCAAGGTGGAACGCATCAATCGGCACTTCGTGAGGCATTGGTAAAAACGATACGCGACTTCTACGGAAAGAATTACGACGCCTCTGATATCCGCGCCAGCGTTATTGCAGCCATTGCGGTGAAGGTGATTGAACCGGTATTTGAGAGTCAGACCAAAACCAAACTTGGCTCGAACGATATAGGTCCTGATGGGCCAACTATGCGAACTTTTGTGAACGATTTTCTGAAAACGAAACTCGATAACTTCTTACACCGAAATGCGGATGTGGCGGAAGCCATTCAAAAGAAAATTCTACGCGCCGAGAAAGAGCGTAAAGAGCTGAGTGGGATTCAGAAGTTAGCCCGCGAGCGAGCAAAGAAGGCGAGTCTTCACAACCGCAAGCTGCGCGACTGTAAGATTCACTACACCGATAAAAACGATCGCCATAGCGAGACTACTCTTTTTATCACCGAGGGTGACTCTGCCTCCGGTTCCATTACTAAGAGTAGGGATGTAAAGACGCAAGCCGTGTTTAGTTTGAAGGGTAAGCCACTGAACTGCTATGGGCTCACGAAGAAGGTGGTTTATGAAAATGAGGAGTTCAATTTGCTCCAGGCGGCCTTGAATATTGAAGATGGCTTGGAGAATCTGCGCTATAATAATGTGGTAATTGCTACGGATGCCGATGTAGATGGTATGCACATCCGACTGCTGCTCATCACGTTCTTCTTGCAGTTCTTCCCTGAGCTGGTCCAAGAACAGCACCTCTACATTCTTCAAACGCCGCTCTTCCGAGTGCGAAATAAGAAGGAAACCATTTACTGTTACAGCGAAGAGGAGCGGAGAGCCGCTATCCTAAAATTGGGTCGAAATCCAGAAATCACTCGATTTAAAGGCTTAGGTGAGATTTCTCCTGATGAATTTAAACACTTCATCGGAGAGGAAATTCGTCTGGAGCCCGTACTATTGGGGGCCGGGCAGAAGATCGAGGAGATTTTGAAATTTTATATGGGTAAGAACACGCCACAACGACAAGATTTCATCATTGAGAATCTTCGCGTTGAAAAGGATCCACTTGAAAATCAAGAAGCATGAGGTTAAATACCAACAAGCGGTACTTCATTTTCCGCTATGTTTATTTGGTCATGATGTTGTTAGTTGGATTTGACGTCCTCCTCAATAATATCGAAGGTTCGTTTGGGAGTCAAGTTCCATATATCACCTTAGCTGTGTCCGCGCTTGCACTTGTTTTTATCTATAGAGGTAATCCTGTGTTTCGCTATGACAGTGACGGAGAAGTGCTGATTTTAGAGTCGAAAGAGCCCATGTTGGGGAACCTATTGCGATCCAACAAGCTTTACGAATTTCCCAAACGCAAGCTCATCGGCTACCGCGTAAAGAAGTATCCGTTTCGCAGATTAGTTGTGCTGAAGATTAAGAGTAAGGAAGCGAAGTTTAAGACGCTCAAAATGAACATTTCCTATTTGTCACGCTCCGAGGCACGCGACCTTGCTAGATCACTAGATACAGTAGCAAAAACGAATAAGAACGCTAACTACGAGGAAGAAGATCATGACTGAGGAGCATGAAGATGGTATGGAGTTGAATGAGGATGTGAATTCGAACGAATCCTCATCTGCCGACGAATCCACAGAAAAAGTCAGTAAGGTCACCGGAATGTACGAGGATTATTTCCTCGATTATGCCTCGTATGTTATTCTTGAGCGCGCCGTTCCAGCCTTAGAGGATGGTTTTAAGCCCGTGCAAAGAAGGTTATTGCACGCCCTGAAGGAAATGGACGATGGACGTTTCCACAAAGTGGCCAATGTGATTGGTCAAACGATGAAGTATCACCCGCACGGTGACGCCTCTATTGGTGACGCCCTCGTGCAGCTCGGCCAAAAGGAACTACTCATTGATACCCAAGGGAACTGGGGTAACGTGCTCACAGGTGATAATGCGGCAGCTCCGAGATACATTGAAGCGCGTCTCTCAAAATTCGCCCTTGACGTAGTTTACAATCCCAAAATCACCGATTGGCAACTGAGCTATGATGGCCGGGGAAAGGAACCCTTGCATTTTCCTGTGAAGTTCCCACTGTTACTTGCGCAGGGAGTAGAAGGGATCGCCGTTGGCCTTAGCACGCGCGTATTGCCACACAACTTTAACGAGTTGATCGATGCCTCAATCAAGATATTAAGAGGCAAGAAGGCCACCATAGTTCCCGATTTTCCATCCGGGGGGATTGCCGATGTTACGCAGTATAACGATGGGGAACGAGGCGGTAAAGTACGTGTTCGTGCCAAGATTTCTCAGCTGGACAAAAAGACGTTGGCCATCACCGAAATTCCATTCGGAACAACCACACAAAGCCTTATTGATTCTATTGTTAAGGCCAACGAGAAAGGGAAAATTAAGATTCGGAAGATTGAAGATAATACCGCCGAGCATGTTGAAATTCTCGTTCACCTTCCTGCGAATATTTCTCCCGATAAAACCATTGATGCACTCTACGCATTCACCAATTGCGAGAACAGCATTTCCCCACTTTGCTGCGTGATTGAGAATGATAGTCCTCAGTTTATCGGTGTTTCTGAGCTCCTACGCCGCAGCACCGAGTACACGCGACAGGTACTCAAGGCTGAGTTAGAGGTTCAATTGCACGAGCTTGAAGAAGCGTGGCACTTTGCATCCCTTGAGAAAATCTTTATTGAGAATCGCATTTACCGCGACATCGAAGAAGCGGAAACTTGGGAAGAGGTACTAGGGAATATCCGAATAGGCCTTCAACCACATATTAAGCATTTGCTTCGTGTAGTGACTGAGGAGGATATTGTTCGACTTACGGAAATCCGAATCAAGCGCATATCCAAGTTTGATAGCGATAAAGCCAATGATCAAATTGCTGCATTAGATGGCAAAATTGCGGACGTCAAAGATAAACTCGACCATCTCATCGATTATGCCGTAGATTACTTCAAAGAACTAAAGAAGAAATACGGTGCAGAGCGGCAGCGGAAAACGGAAATTCGCGTATTCGATGAAATAGTAGCGACTAAGGTGGCTATCGCCAATGCGAAGCTATATGTGAATCGCGAGGAAGGTTTTATTGGTACCGGCTTGCGCAAAGATGAATTCGTTGGAGAGTGCTCCGATATTGATGATATCATCATATTCCGTGAAGATGGGGTAATGATGGTCACCAAGGTGGATTCCAAAACCTACGTAGGTAAAGGAATAATCCACGTTGCCGTCTTTAAGAAAGGTGACAAGCGCACGGTATACAACATGATTTATCGGGACGGTGGACCAAAGGGTGTTTCCTTCATGAAACGCTTTAATGTAACCTCGGTGACGCGCGATCGAGAGTACGATCTCAGCGCAGGGAGCAAAGGGAGTAAGGTGATCTACTTCACCGCTAATCCGAATGGTGAAGCGGAGGTGGTAACCGTGCACCTAAAAGCCCTTCAGCGACTTAAAAAACTCAAATTTGACATCGATTTCTCGGAGCTCGCTATCAAAGGGAGGAACTCCAAAGGGAACATCGCTTCGAAGTATCCGATCCGAAAGATTGAAATGAAGGAGGAAGGCATTAGTACGTTGGCGCCTCGGAAAGTTTGGTTCGACGATACGGTCAAGCGATTGAACTACGAAGGAAGAGGTGAGTTATTGGGGGCGTTCCGAGGGGAGGATAAGATATTAACCGTTCTTCAGAGCGGCGAATACCGCCTCACAAGCTTTGATGTGAGTGTTCACTTTGACGATGACATGATCCTTATGGAACGCTGGCATCCAGACCGACCTATAACAGCAGTGTACTGGGATGGAGATAAAGAGAAATACTATGTGAAGCGCTTCTTAGTTGAAGTCGTAAACGAAGAGAGAAACCTCTTCATTAGTGACGCCAAGGGAAGTCATCTTGAGATTGTTTCAACCACTCCGGAGCCCAGGATAGAAATCAGCTTTAGAAAAGTAAAAGGCAAAGAACGCGAGGCGGAAGAAACCAACCTTGCGGAATTTATCGCCGTTAAAGGATGGAAGGCGCAAGGGAACCAATTGACTGCGTATGCGGTTAAAAACATTAACTTGTTGCCTGAACCTGAACCAGAAGTTGTTGAAGATGAGCCGGAAACAGCAGAAGAGGAAGGAGAAACAGAAACACAAAACTCCGACGAGAACAAGCCTGACGATAAGGATGGGTCTGCTCAAATCACTTTAGAATTCTAAAATGAAGAAACTCTTTACACTACTTAGCCTGACGCTCATTTGCACGATGAGTTTTGGGCAAGACTCGCTGAACACCACTCTCCTAGGTCAGCTTTCCTACAACCCCAACTTGAATGATGTTTGGGGTTATGCAGATACTGCGGGTAATGAATACGCCTTAGTAGGTGTGCGAAATGGTTTTTCGGTAGTGAATGTTACGAATCCTACGACTCCGGTAGAGGAATTTTTCGTTCCAGGGTCTACCAGTACATGGCGCGACATCAAAACATGGGACCACTACGCCTATGTAATGCACGATTTCTCTAACAGCCTTTCGAACAATGGCCTTTTGATCGTAGATCTTGATAGCATGGTTAACCCACACTACAAGTTCATGTATCCCAAGGCGCTCTTGAACGGTATTGAAGATTCAGCTACGCGTTCGCACAACCTTTGGGTGGATGAGAATGGCGTTTTGTATGTATTTGGTGCTGATGTTGGGTTTGGAGGAGCCTTGATGTATGATGTAGCTACCGATCCTTGGAATCCAGCATTCTTGGGGATTTATAACTCCACGTATTTCCATGACGGTTATGCGCGTGGAGACACATTGTGGGGAGCCGCGCTTCAGAACGGTATGGTGGTAGTTAATGTGTCAAACAAGACGCAACCGCAGTTCATGACTCAATTCAACACACCGAGTGTTTTTGCACACAACTGCTGGCTCAGCGATGATGGGAAATCACTCTTTACTACCGATGAAGTTTCAGCCGGTTACATTGCAGCCTATGACGTGAGTAATTTGGGTAATGTGACTGAAGTGGATCGTTTTCAGGTTACTCCGAATAACAACACCATTCCACACAATGCACATGTTCACGGTGATTTCTTGGTAACGAGCTACTACACCTATGGTCTCCAGATACTAGATATTGCCGTACCTGGCTGGTTAATAGAAACGGGTTATTATGATACTTCTCCATTCTCTGGAGACGGATTCGACGGTGCGTGGGGTGCTTACCCATATTTACCGAGCGGAAATGTGCTGATTACAGACATTCAAATGGGCCTTTTCATTCTCGATCATGAGTATACACCTGCAGCTAGAAAGCATGTGGTTATCAAGGATAGCGTTACCGGTTTATTACTCCCATCAGCTAAGGTGTATCTAAAAGAAGACAACGATTCGGTGCAACTCAATGCATTCTCTGCCGATTTTCGAAGAGCGAAAGTGGGCAGTTTTAGCGATAGTTTATTCGTTTCATTAAGCGGGTACTTCCCGGTTGCCATGCCATTTGATTACGTATCGGGACAAGTCGATTCCATTGAGATCAGTTTGTTGCCAATCGATTTCTCCGTTCGCGAGAATTCTCCGCTTGCTTTCCAACTTTCGCCTAATCCAGCGGCCAATTCTGTAGAACTGAGTTGGGAGAACACATTGAATGATGCCAAAGTGGAGATCTTGGATTTGTCTGGAAGACAAGTTTACAGCCATTCGTTGCCTAATGGAGTCAATTCTCACCGCATAGATTTTTACCTTCCAAGCGGCGTTTACATGGTTCGCGTAGCGACTTTTGACTTATCTTGGACAGAACGAATCGTGGTTAAATAGCATTTTATGGATTGGATATTTTGCAATATTCAAGGCTTATCTCGGAATTCAGGTTGCCTACTAGTTGATTTTTGCGATTGGATTCATTTTCTATAGAGCCAGAGCTTCTCGAAAGGGAAGCTCTTTTCGTTGGATCATATTAATACCGGTTTACAAGGAAGACGAGGTGAGCATTCCAACGGTGGTCGACTTAGAGCAGAAAACGAGTTCGTCACCACCCAAAATTGTGGTATTGGCCGATGGGTTAAAGAATGTCACCCTCGGGGAAATTGAACGTTTAGGCGCTAGCTATCTCGAATTCAAACTCGACAAGAGCACTAAAGCCAAGAGCTTAAAACTAGCCAGTGAGGCATTCAAGAAAGACGGTTTTGATCGCGTACTTATACTCGATGCGGATGATCAATTGGCATCAGGAGCTTGGGAGGGTATTTTGAAGGCAGGAGAATTAGACTGTGCCGTGCAAAGGAACCGGTCTGCCTTGAATACGGATACTCCGATGGCCTATTTGGATAAGCTTAATGAGGCAATTGGCATTTCCATCTTCAGAGCCGGACATGGTGCACTTGGTATTCCCTCTGCACTCACGGGCTCGGCCATGTTTTTTTTCTTGGCAAATATTCTATGATATGGTGAATTCTATTGATGAAGAAATGTCGGGCGATGATAAATTCTACGAACTGTGGCTCCTTCAGAATAAAGTATGGATTGACCACTGGAAAGAGGTTGTGGTGCTAGACGAAAAAGTCTCTAAACACCAACAGTTTAGTCCACAATGCACCCGTTGGATTAGCAGTCAATACACAGCCTTTGCCACCAATACAGGAAATGCATTGGCGCAGCTCTTACGTGGAAATATGGGTTACTTCGACAAGTGGTTAGAATGGGGATTTATACCAAAGTTTATTTTGCTGGACTTGCTACCTGCATTGACCGTGGTGGACTTTCTTCTGGGCTTGTTTCGATGGGCCGCTAATTACTTTTTGACCATGGGCTTTGCCTTTGCGTTTGCCATTCCTAGAGAAAGGTACAATCGAAAGATGCTGAACGCCATCTTTTACGCTCCAATAGCTATGCTGGCCTTGGTTAAAGGAATATTGGGCTTCAAAAAAGACAGTGCGAAAACCTTTAATGTAACGGAGAAGGGGTCAAATACATAGACCCACTGATCGCATTGCTTCATACATCTTACCAATCGAGTTCTCCTATGTGTGCGTGAGGGCAAATGCACGACGAGACTGCTGTCTTTCAACTGAGTTTTCACCGATGGACCTACATGGCGCGCACATAATCGTCCCTTGATTCACATAAATAAACATGCTCGGCGAACATATCCATGGCCTTTATTTTTGTGGCAATAGTTGGTTTGCCTAAAGCTAAGTACTCGTCAATTTTACGAGGGTAGTTTCCAATGGTCATGGGATGAATGCGTTGCGGATTCATACAAACATCGAAGAAACTCATGTACTGCGCGGCCTCACTCGGCTTGCATGGCCCGGTAAATATCATATTCTCGCGATGGTGCAAATCGGATTGACGAAAATCATCGTCTTCTGGTCCTACCAAAACATACGTGAGATCCGGTGTTTTAGCCGAAAGCTCTTCGAGCAGTTTGATGTCTAGTCGGAGCGACAAAAGTGCCCCCAGGTAGCCTATGATGGGCTTTCCCGTCTCTGGTATATTAGAAGGGCGGTTATGAGAAGTTGAAGGATCAAATAAGCTCAAGTCACACTCTTGCCCGATGTCAAAGCTATTGGGATTGAACTTCGCGCATTCATCACGTAGATAGGCGCTGTTAGAAACACATGCATCGGCTTTGGCCATGATTAGGGGTTCGAGTCGCATGCCGTGCTTCTTAAAATAATCCACCTCACGCAAATTGTCTCTGGAATAATAAACCATTCCTGCAGGTTTTAGGAGCTCTTTCATGTAAAAACCTCGGAACATTTTAGAATCGTTCAAAATGTAGAATTCACACCAATCATTTCCGCCTATACCAATTTTGCCTCATGGGCTGAGTCGCAAGGCGTAAACAATACAGATTGGTTTGAGGACTTGACGGGTAATCGCGATAACTCGCTTATTTGGTAAATCCAGAATTTTTCTACCTCTTGGGCTGATCAACCAGCAATATGCCCAGAAACACCAACATACCGGCGCCTGTTGCAGTGGTAAGTTTCCATTGCTCGGGGAAGTCGAAGGTGGTCATATGTATGTACAATGTTCCGATTATTACGGATATGGGAACTATCAGAAATAAAGGCCTGAACGGTTTCGCGTTGATGGTTTGAAACAGTAGATATCCGCAAAGCAGAGGAGTAGCAAAAAGAAGGAACATCTCTGCTCCAGGGAGATAAAGTACTTTGAAGATAAACCCGTTTAAAACGATGCTCACCAAGATGAGCACAGATCTTACATTGTATATAGGTTTCTTCTGCTCGCGGGTATCGAAGTCGAGAGGTTCGTTGATTAGACTACGAAAGATCAGAAGTTTGGCTTGAGCAAGTACTTCGCGTAGAATTCATCAATCTTATTCACGGCTTCTTCAGGGGTGTCCACCAGCTGAAACAAGTCCAAATCGTCAGCAGAAATGTTGTGAAACTCCTCGAGCATCGTCTGCTTGATCCAATCAATGAGTCCACCCCAGAACTTGGTTCCAACCAGTACTACTGGAAACCTACCAATCTTATGCGTCTGAATGAGCGTCATGGATTCGAAGAATTCATCGAGTGTCCCAAATCCTCCGGGCATTACAATGAAACCTTGGCTATATTTAACAAACATCACTTTGCGCACAAAGAAATAGTCGAAAGCCAAGTTTTTATCGTCGTCAATAAACGGATTGTGACTTTGTTCAAAGGGCAATTCAATGTTCAACCCAACGCTGGGACCATCACCTTTTTGAGCCCCTTTATTTCCCGCTTCCATGATTCCTGGGCCACCTCCTGTGATAACACCGTATCCCTTCTTTGCGAGTCTCTCAGCGATATCTTCGGCGAGCTTGTAGTTAGGGTCATCGGGCTTGGTGCGCGCTGAACCAAAGATGCTCACGCATGGTCCAATGCGCGACATGTGTTCGTAGCCATTTACGAACTCGCTCATGATCTTGAAAATGGCCCAGCTGTCGTTGGTTTTAGTCTCGTTCCAGTTCTTTCGTTTGAAGGCGCGCTTTATTTTTTTTTCTTCCTCTGTCATAATTCTTGTTGATAAGGGTCACTTAAAATACGCGAAATTGTGCGCATTAGTTTACGTCTCATCAACTTTACCCACCTATTTTTACCCACCATTTCACGAATGACGGTGGGTTCATGACGAATCTGGACTATAACTCCAGCTTCAGAAACTGTCCGGTTAGGGAGTGGGGAACTTGAACGATTTCCTCCGGAGTGCCTGTGGCCACCACTTCGCCTCCAGCAGCACCTCCTTCGGGTCCTATGTCGATGATGTGATCGGCTCGTTTAATTACATCCATATTGTGCTCGATAATAAGCACGGTATTCCCTCTTTTTAAAAGCTTCTCAATCACTTCCATGAGCACGCGAACATCTTCGAAGTGCAGACCTGTGGTTGGCTCGTCCAAAATGTAAAGTGTGTTGCCTGTATCGCGTTTTGAGAGTTCCGTAGCTAGTTTAACGCGTTGAGCTTCTCCGCCGGAGAGGGTTGTGGATTGTTGACCAAGAGTTATGTAGCCAAGGCCTACATCGTTCAAAGTTTTGAGTTTGTTCTTGATTTTTGGAATGGGTTCGAAGAACTCAAGCGCATCTTCGACACTCATATTCAGCACGTCAGAAATCGATTTTCCTTTATAGCGAATTTCCAATGTTTCGCGGTTGAAGCGCTTGCCCTGACAAGTTTCACATGGCACGTAAACATCCGGAAGGAAATTCATTTCAATTACACGAACACCAGCACCCTCGCAAGTTTCGCAGCGACCGCCTTTTACATTAAAGCTGAATCTTCCTGGTTTGTACCCTCTGATAAGCGACTCTGGAAGTTTGGCAAAGAGATTCCGGATATCGCCAAATACCCCTGTATAAGTGGAAGGGTTAGAACGCGGCGTTCTACCAATAGGACTTTGATCGATATCTATAACCTTGTCGAGGTGCCTGATCCCTTCAATTCGGTCGTATGGCAATGGCTTTTTTACTGAACGATAAAAGTGCTGACTGAGAATAGGGTAGAGCGTTTCGTTGATCAAGGTGGATTTCCCAGAGCCTGAAACTCCGGTTACAACCGTCAACGTACCTAGCGGGATAGAGACGTTTACATTCTTGAGATTGTTCCCCGATGCTCCGAAAAGCTCAATGGATGCACCATTGCCCTCGCGTCTTTCTTGGGGTACTGGAACTTCCCGCGTACCTTTTAAATACTCCGCGGTAAGACTGTTTGAATCGAGTATGTCGTTGAGCTGACCTTTAGCTACAATATGTCCACCGTGCACTCCAGCACCTGGGCCAATATCCAAGACGTAATCCGCCGATTCAATCATGTCCTTATCGTGCTCCACTACCAGTACTGAATTGCCGACGTCACGAAGTCGTTTCAGCGAGTTAATCAGCTTGTGATTATCTCTTTGATGCAAACCAATACTGGGTTCATCCAGGATATAGAGAACATTTACGAGCTGTGAACCAATTTGTGTGGCCAACCTGATGCGCTGCGCTTCACCTCCTGAAAGACTCTTGGCAGGGCGATTTAGGTTGAGGTATCCCAATCCAACATCCATCAAAAAGCCGGTGCGGTCACGAAGCTCCTTGATGATTTCAACCGCAATCTTGCGTTGAATGTCAGCCATTCCTTCAAGAGACCCCTCGAGCCAATTTGAAAAATCCGAAATCGGCATCATGGTTAGATCGGCAATGTTAAAATCACCAATCTTGAAGTGCAGACTTTCTTTTCGAAGCCTTGAACCATTGCATTCCGAACAAACAGACGATTCCATGAAATCATCCGCCCAACGTTGAATGCTCTTACTCTTTGAGTTGTGGTATTGATTCTCTATGAAATTGATGATACCTTCAAAATCGATGCGATATTTTCGGGTAACACCCAGCGATTTGCTTTGCACCTCGAAGGTGGTTTCCAATCCGTTTAAGAGCACATCAATGCCTTCTTCTGATATCTCTTCAATAGGCGTGCTTAGGTCGAACTTGAATTTTTGTCCGATCATTTCAACCTGATTGAATATCCAACTGCGCTTGTATTCACCAAGAGGGGCTAGTCCGCCACCTTTAATAGACTTCTTCGGGTTTGGGATAACCTTGCCTAGATCTACACGTTTAACGGTTCCAATGCCATTACAAGTAGGGCAAGCGCCCTTTGGAGAGTTAAACGAGAAAGTATTGGGTTCAGGGTCAGGATAAGCAATTCCTGTAGTAGGACACATTAGATGCCTACTGAAATAGGCCGTTTCGTTCGTGTCTAGATCCATGACCATCATGATTCCCTTTCCGTGATGCATGGCCGTTCCGATGGAGGCTTGAATGCGAGCATTCGATTCTTCATTCAGCTCCATTCGGTCAATCACAATCTCAATATCATGCGTCTTATATCGATCAAGCCGCATTCCTTTAGAGATTTCAACCAATTCCCCGTCTACGCGGGCACGAACAAAACCTTGTCTAGCAACCTGTTCAAACAATTCACGATAATGTCCCTTTCGAGACCTCACCATGGGAGCCAACAGAGCAATACGCTTGCCAGTGAATCGCTCAAATAAGCTCTTGGAAATCTGATCATCGGTATAGCTGACCATTTTTTCCCCTGTGTTATAGGAGTAGGCCGTGCCAGCGCGCGCAAATAGGAGTCGAAGGAAATCGTAAATTTCCGTTACTGTTCCTACAGTTGACCTAGGGTTCTTGCTGGTGGTTTTTTGTTCGATGGCAATCACGGGACTCAAGCCTTCGATCTTGTCGACATCTGGTCGCTCCATGCCACCTAAGAACTGTCGAGCGTAGGCCGAGAAGGTTTCGATATAACGCCTCTGTCCTTCGGCGTAAATGGTATCAAATGCCAAGGATGATTTACCCGATCCACTCAAGCCAGTGATTACGACTAATGAGCGTCTTGGAAGCATCACATCCACATCTCGAAGGTTGTGTACGCGCGCACCATACACGTCAATCGTTCCGTATTTCGCGCTTACTTCAGAAAGAGTTTCGGATGATTCCAAGGGCATTCAATTTGAGAACGGCAAAGGTACATAGATATAGGTGATAATAACACCCTCAACCCCTTTCAGTTCAGCTAGTCTTCCTCTGAATTTTGGGCGGCCTTGGGAAGTATGATTTCATAGGTTCTTCCTTCTCTATTTTTCAGGAAGGCTTCACGAAGCCAAGGATTGAAATATTTCAAGGTCTTATATGAAATACCATGCTCAGCGGCGAAACCAGGAAAGCTTTCTACAGGAGTTGATAACTCAACAGTGTAGGTTTCGGGTCGGGTATAATGATCTTCCTCATGAACTAAGAATCCATAAGCTTCCGGGTCGCTCAAGATGGTTTTTACCGCTAGGATTCTAAACACGTAACGAGCGGTTTCCGAATTCAAGAGTAAGTCATAGTAATTGGTAGTGCCTTGGCGTTCGAGTTGTCGTCCCAATCCAGCTCGTCCCATATTGTAACTCGCTGCCGCCAGGGTCCATGAGCCAAACTCTTCTTTCGATTCCTTGAGGTATTGAGCAGCGGCTCTGGCTGATTTTTCCGGATGATAACGCTCATCAACTTCACCGTTGATTACAAGACCGTATTCTTCACCCGTAGATTCTAGAAATTGCCAAAATCCAGCCGCTCCAGCAGGTGACACAACGTTTTGATATCCGCTTTCTATGAGTCCTAAATAGACCAAATCCGTTGGAACCCCTTCCTCTTGGAAGATTTGTGTAAATGTCGGAATCCACTTCGCACCTCGTTTTATCATCAAAAGCGTATTGCTCTGCCAATAAGTATTCACGAGAAGCTCGCGATCCAATCTTTCGGCTACTTCGTAATCATCCAGAGGTACTCCTTCACCGGCAAGCTCCACTGACTCTGGTAAAGGAAGGGAGTGGATAGTGTAGTCTTCTGTGAAATCAGAACGTGTAATGGTTTGATTTTCATCATTTTTCGATGAATTCGCTGCGGTAATCGTGAGTACAAGTGCTCCTAGAAAAAAGTATAAAACTCGCATGGGTCAATGGTCAATTTATGAAGGGGGCTTAAGGTACTAAACTCCGTTTCAATATCCGCTTGGACGAACTGTTGAAATAATTGAGTTTTGTGTACCTTTCCCAAAACTACTGATCGTGAAAAGAATTAATCGAATTATGCTTGTGGGTGCCATGTTCTTATCGGCATTCATGTATGGGCAATCATTGAGTATACAAGGCCTTGGAGGCTATCAGTTTTTTGGATCCACCTACTCATCCAGAGGAAAGTTAGTGGTTCAGCCTGAGTGGTGTTCAGGTGTGGCTGTTGACTTTGGATTAAACAGAAATGTGGGTTTCAATTTGATGTATCTCTATCAGGGAACGGCGCTGAATATCGAGCGCTCAGGGAGCTTTTTTGAAGAGCGACTATTCGATATGAATGTTCATTACATTATGGCAGGTACGAGCTATCACGTGGCCAATACCTCTAAAATTACTCCTTTTGCAGGTGCTCTTTTCGGGCTAGCCATCTTCGAGCCTGTTACCAGCCGATATCGTTCCGAAACTTTCTTTGCTTTTGGCGGTCAGGGTGGTGCTCGAGTATCCTTCACAGAGCGAATAGGAATCAGTGCGAGATTTCAACTTTTAGTACCAATTCAGGGCTTAGGTCTCGGTTTGTTTTGCGGCGCTGGAGGGTGCAGTGGAGGCGTTTCGGCAAGTTCGTCGATTGTACAAATGAACACCATGTTGGGTGTTGACGTTAAGTTGAATTAATTATGAGCATGAAAAAAATACTTCTATTATCCGTATCTCTAGTACTAACCGTGGCCATGGTAAGCTGTGGGAATAACACCAAATTGGTAGGCAAATGGCAACCTGAAATGGCCTCTCAAGCCATGCCGTTCAAGAAGGTGTTCATCATCGGGATTACCCAAAACCTCGAGGCACGTCAATCTTTTGAGGATCAGGTTAAGTCGGTATTTGATACACGCGGAGTAGCTTCAGTGGCTAGCTTAGGCCATCTCAACCCTCATTCAGGACTGGATAGCACGGCACGTAAAGATGCGGTAATTGCCAAGGCGAAAGAATTGGGTTGCGACGCTATTTTGACTATGGCTCTCCTTGATGCCACATCAGAAACGCGCTATGTGCAGGGATCAACTTACCCAACCATGGGCATGTATGGATCGCTTTATGGCGGTTTTGGCGGCTACTACGGTTATCATTACGGAGCAGTATACTCTCCTGGATATTATACAGAAGACAAGACCTACTTCTTAGAAAGTAATGTGTACGATTTGAATGCTGAAACGCTTCAATGGTCGGGTCAATCTAAAACCTGGAATCCAGGATCCATTAATAGCTTCAGTGAAGATTTTGCGGTGATGCTAACATCCAGCTTGTTGAAAGACGGTATTGTTACACATGCATCCGGACAAGAGGAATAAGATTTACGACGTAAAGTAAGTAAGCCCCGGCAACCTGGTTGTCGGGGCTTTTTTTAAACAAGTTTCTGATATGGTAAATGACTCATGATCACGTTTTGGTCAAATTGGCGACCAATCTTCTCGTCTGGGCAATAAAGGAATAAACGTTACCTCGGATTTGTTGATTTGGGCCGCAATGGTTTGAAGACCATTCGTAAGCACAACTAGAGGTGCTTGAATATAAATGTTGTAACGGCAAGCTTGATGAAAAACCTCTTCGGTCAGTGCTACCTTAGGAGCCTTACATTCCACCAGAATAGCAGGTTTACCTTCCACATATACCAATGCGTCAAAACGTTGAGGATTACCGTTTACGTCTATTCTCTTCTCAACAGCAATACTGCTCGCTGAATATTCCAATTCAGTCAAAAGATAACCCACATAGTGCTGACGAACCCACTCCTCAGGAGTAAGCACCAGCCACTTTTTACGTACGATGTCCCAAATTTCATCTGCATTGTTCCCCTTCCGCAAACGGATGTGAGCTGAATCAAAGGGCAGGTCAGGGTAATCCGACATTAGAATATCTGCTCGTTATAATCCTCAGGGTTTTTACCCATGTACCGCTTGTATATTTCTTGAATATGCGTGAAGTCATTCACTTCATCGCCGGAAGGGTTGAATACGTCTGCCACGCCTCCAGTCTTATTGGCATAATCCAAGAAACCTAGTGAGATAGGCACTTTAGCAGAGGTGGCAATATGATAGAATCCCTTTTTCCATTTATCCACTTTGCTTCGTGTTCCTTCAGCTGGCACAAGAATTACGAGTTGCTCACGCGTTTCAAGAAGATGTACAGCGTGTTCAACTAGGTTGTTCCTTTGCGATCGGTCTACTCCCATTGCACCCGACCAACGAAACAAGAATCCAAGCGGTGACTTCGTATAACTGTTTTTAATAAAGTAGCGAACGTCTAGTCCGAGTATCCAAAACCCAGCAAGAGCAAAAAGGAAGTCCCAGTTTGAGGTGTGTGGGGCAGCAATCATTACCGACCGCTTAACTTGGGACATATCCGTTTCAATACTGAGTTTCCAGCCGAATATGAAGTAGACGAATTTTCCGATTGCTTTTTTCAACAAGCTAGGTATGGATTATTACTATGGCAAGATAAGTGGTTTTTATCGCTTCTTTCCGACCTTTGGTTAACAACTGATTAAAACAGCATGATGAGCAACGAGAATATGATTGGCCTTGGAGAAAAAGGCTCGAACGAATTAGGCGAAAAGATGAACATCCTGCTCGCCAACTTCCAAATACATTATCAAAATCTGAGAGCCGTGCACTGGAATATCCGCGGCAGAGACTTTTTTGAACTTCATGTGAAGTTTGAAGATTACTATACCGAAGCTCAGACGAGTATTGATGAAATTGCCGAGCGAATTCTCACACTAGAAGTAGTTCCTTTCCACACTTTCCAAGACTATCAAGAAAACAGTAAAATTCCTGTAGCCAAGAATCTGTTCAACAGCGAAGAATGTGTGAATGCAGTGCTAGACGGTTTTCAAACTCTCATTAAGCTTGAGCGTGATTTGATTTCTGAAGCCGGAGAACTCGGAGATGAAGGATCTATTGATATGCTAGGCACGTATGTAGCCAATCACGAAAAACACGTGTGGATGCTCAACGCTTGGATGGGCAAACCGAAGCACTAAGTGAGAAAAGAACTTTTAGCATCTCACAGCCTCCTCCTTTCCACACTAAAGGAGGCGGCTTTTTTGAACTTGCCAGGTCAAGATGCGCAATACAAAGCCGTGCCTCCGAACCGACCTTTTACCGATTTGGAGAAGGCGCATCGCAATCCAGCCACTCGAAAAGCGGCTGTGATGGCCTTAGTCCATCCCGTGAATGATATTTCACACCTTGCACTCATACGCCGAAATGAATATCCCGGCGTCCATAGCGGACAAGTCTCCTTTCCCGGAGGGAAGGTAGAGGCAGCTGATAAGAATCTCGTGGAAACAGCAACCCGAGAAACTCGAGAAGAAGTGGGCGTTAACCCAGAGGAATATCAGGTGTACAGTGAACTCACAGAGGTTTTCATACCTCCTAGCCAGTTTTTGGTTCAACCCTACGTTGGCATGTCTCGCAGTGAGCTGCATTTTGAGAAGGATGACCGCGAGGTGGTGAAAGTTATTCATGCCCCCTTATCCGTATTTGCTGCCGAAGGCGCATTGCAAAATCACAAAATGGACCTCGGCGGATTGAAAATGAACATACCCGCGTATGAGTATGAAGGGAATATCATCTGGGGGGCCACCGCGATGATGATCAGCGAATTGATGGAAGTGTTCCGTAGAATCTAAGATTCAGCACATTATACGTGCGGTTTGAGATGTGTATATTTGGGCGCACAGAACAACACTGAATGACACTCAATCCATTCAAGAGAGACATATTTGGAAATAATCTTCTGCTGAAGCGGATCATTATTTTCCTTTTCGGATCCATTACTTGGTATCGATTTAATATTGCGAATAAGACGGAGATAGAAGGGACGGAACACCTGATGGACCTTCCTGATAACCACGTTTTGTTTGTAAGTAATCACCAAACCTACTTTGCGGACGTATCGGCGATGTATCAGGTCTTCAATCACGTGAAGTGGAAGAAAAAGAATCGTATCAATTCCATATGGACACTTTTTGCGCCAAAATTGAATGTATTCTTCATTGCCGCTAAGGAGACCATGAGTGCAGGACTTTTGCCTCGTCTGATGGCCTATGCAGGTTCCGTTTCCATTAAAAGATCTTGGCGTGTCGCAGGAAAGTCAGTCGATCGAGGAGTAGATCCGAAAGACATCGAGAAAATCCGTATGGCCATAAGCCATGGCTGGGTAATTACCTTTCCGCAAGGTACCACTCGCCCTTTTGTGAAGGGTAGAAGAGGAACGGCACACTTGATTAAAGAACTGCAGCCCATTGTGATTCCTGTAGTCGTAGATGGGTTCAGGCGCGCATTTGATCGTAAAGGTCTCTTTATGAAGAAGCGAGGTGTAACACTTAATGTTCGCTTCAAGGAGCCTCTGAACCTCGATTATTCGGCTGATCCACAAGAGATTTTGGGTCAAATAATGGACGCCATCGAACAAAGCAACGAATACGACATTGTTAATCAATTGAGTTGGGTCCCCTAGGAAATCTAACTCATTGATACGAAGTATTCGCTCACTGAAAGGGTTAGTGTGATAATAATCACCGAAATTGGGCGTCTGAATTTATATCTTACACTTGTTAAAGTCCACAAAATGAAGAAATTCGCTATCGCATCTGTAGTTCTAGGAAGTTTGCTTTTGGCATCTTGTCAAGAGCAAGGTCTCGTTCCAGATGATCAACGCGACATGGATAATCGCAATGTAGAAGCATGGATTTACTCCTATTGGGGTGAAGAATTGTTATCTAAGGATTCCGTGTATGATTTAGCTGATGCACAAATCAAGATCACCAACTTGACTTTGGTGATGTCGGATTACAACTTTTCGCTTTCAACGGGAGATACCGTAAATGCCGACACGTCCTATGCCGTAGCCGGTTTGCCGAGCTTGAAGCACAAGTTGGGGTTATTACCAGGTGGTACCTACACAGGCGAACATCAAATAACCGTGGGCTACGATAGCGCAGCTTATTCCATGCCCTATAGTCAAGCTCCATCTGAGCTATTGGTAAATGGAATTTCACGAGGGGGTGAAGGATTTAATCACTTGGTGATTCGCGGAAAATACAGGTTACCAGATGATACGGTGAACCTCGAGCCATTCATGGACTTTGAGTACCGTTTAGGTGGACAGGATTTCAACATCCAGTTTGAAAAGCCAATGAGCTTTTCAGTCACAGCGAACAATCCGGTAGTCATCTTCTTTAATTTTGATGTACGCACCTTATTCCAAGGCGGACTTTCGCCTGCGCTAATCGAGTACATCTATTCTGATCCAAACGACAACATAGATTATTTAGCCGCTACGCTGCTTTATTTCAATTTGGATCAAGCATTAACTACTGACTAATGAAATCGAAACTCTTTTTAATTCTCGGTGTTTCCGTCCTGTTCGCCTGCTCTTGCGATACAGATCCAGAACCGGGTAGCTTGAAACTCAATTTTGAGATGGTTCAAGATGGTGAGCCAATTGCGCTCAATGAGGAGTTTGTCAATGAGAATGTGCCAACGGTGCGAGTGGAACTCCTGAAGTTTTACCTGTCGAATGTGCAAATTCAAAATGATGCAGCGCTCACTGATGTGGAAGTCGTAGATTTCAAGGAAGGGCGCACATCGCTAACATTTTCAGATTTGGAAGCGGGAACCTACCCGGGCCTTACATTTGATGTGGGCTTGAACCCTGATCAAAATGGAAGTAATCCAGTTGATTTTGCCATAGGTCACCCGCTAAGTGCCTCTTGGGGGATGTATTGGAGCTGGGCGCAGAAATACCGCTTTGTAATTCTTGAGGGCCGAGGAGCGTCGGACGGTGTCATAGACGGAAGCTCTACCGATTTCATTATAGCCTTTCACCCTGGAATGGATGGATGGAACCAGCTGGTGGAATTGAATAAAGGGTTTACCATTCAAGAAGGCAAAACCAGCACTGTTACTATTCAAATTGATGTAGATGATGTGTTCAATGGTCCGGCAGGAGAAATGGATTTGAACGTAGATCATGTTTCCCATACCACACCAACAGATCGTGATATTGCCCTTCAGTTTATTGAAAACTTCGCGGCTGCCTTCGCTATGAAATGAGAAGAGTAGCAACAGCAGTGATCCTGATGGTCTTGTGGTCCTGTGAGTTTTCAGAACAGACTGATACCATAGATTCACAGGAGAATCAAGAGTTTGTTTATGAACTTGGGCAAAATTTATTCGAAGCCCGCTGGTTGAGTCGGGATAGTTCAATTTCCTGTGCCAGTTGCCATATCCCGAAATACGCTTTTGCCGATACGTTGAAGACGAGTCAAGGCATACACGGACAATCGGGCTTTCGCAACACCCCTTCCTTGTACAACGTTGGATTTAAATCGCATTTCTTTTCGGAAGGAGGAGTAGAATCGCTGGAACGAGCAACCATCGCCCCCATATTGGTGGAAGAAGAAATGCACGTTCAAGCTCCTGAATTGCTCGATAGAATATATTCCAACGACTCAGTTTACTCTCGCTTCAAAGCTGCGTTTGGCGATTCATTGAACTATCGACAGGTCATTTCCACCCTAGTAGTCTTTCAACAAGGCCTTCAAAGCTTAGACGCCTACTACGATGAGGTAGAGAACGGTAATCAGTCGCCGTCTGAATTATGGAGTCGAGGACGTGATCTTTTCTTTTCTGAAGAGTTGAAATGTGCCGAATGCCATCCTCCGCCATTTTTCAGGGACTCTTCTTTCCACGATATTGGATTACCACTAGCTGAGGAACCAGACTATGGTAGAGGCCGGCTGACCTTTGATACAGCTGATTACTATACCTTCTCTACACCTTCGTTGCGAAATGTGAGTCTTAGCGCACCGTATATGCATGACGGTTCCATCGCTACATTAGATAGTGTTTTGGGGTTCTACGAACAAGGTGGGGTGCGTGCGGGCGAACTGAAGGCGTTCCAACTTTCTGTTGAGGATAGAGCGGCAATCCTTGAATTTTTGAATTCACTCACCGGTGCTGGCGCAGAAGAACGTTGGAGGGTTGAGAATTGATTTGTGGCCCGTATCTTCGTCTATAGCTAATAAAACCAACATGCGTATACATTTCATAGCCATTGGCGGCAGTGCCATGCATAACTTGGCTATTGCCTTGCACTTAGGAGGTGATCAGGTAACCGGCTCTGACGACGAAATCTTTGAACCATCTCGTTCGCGACTGGCCAAACATGGATTATTGCCAGCTCAAATGGGGTGGGAATCAAGCCGCATCACGACTGACTTAGATGCGATTATATTGGGTATGCATGCCCGAGAGGATAATCCAGAACTGCTCAAGGCCAAAGAACTAGGCTTGTCGATTTATAGTTATCCGGAGTATTTATATGAGCGGACCAAGGATAAGACCCGCGTGGTAATTGCGGGTAGCCATGGAAAAACGACCATCACGAGTATGATCCTGCACGTGTTGCACTACCATGGTCGTCATGAAGATTATATGGTGGGTGCTCAGTTGGAAGGCTTTGAAACGATGGTTTCTCTCGAAGAAGACACGGATTTTGCCGTCCTTGAAGGGGATGAGTACCTCAGCTCACCGATTGACCGTAGACCAAAGTTTCACCTATACAAACCAAACATTGCGCTGTTAAGTGGGATTGCGTGGGATCACATCAACGTATTTCCTACTTATGAAGATTACTTGGATCAGTTCAGGATATTCCTAACCCAGATGGAGAAGGGTGGGGCCTTAGTGTATAATGCTGATGATCCTGAAGTGAAAAAGTTGGTAGAGAACGACAGTACGGAGATAAAGAAATTCGCATATCAGACCCCGTCGTACCGAGTGGAAGATGGAGTGTGCATTCTCGAAACCCACTTCGGAGATGTTCCATTACAAATATTTGGCAAACACAACCTTTCCAATTTGGAGGGCGCTCGTTGGATTTGTTTGGAAATGGGAATACAGGAGGACGAATTTTATGAGGCTATATCTTCATTTACAGGAGCAAGTCAGAGGTTAGAGATGCTCGAGAAATCGGCTGACACCTCCGTGTTTAAGGATTTTGCCCATGCACCGAGTAAAGTGAAGGCTACTGTTCAGGCAACCGTAGATACTTATCCCGAAGCCAAGGTGGTAGCGTGTTTGGAACTCCATACTTTCTCCAGCTTAAATCCTGATTTTTTGCCAGGATACGCAGGTACATTGGATTCAGCTGCCGAGGCTATAGTGTATTTTAACCCTAAGGCAGTTGCCCACAAGAAGCTTCCTGAATTGGGGGAGGATACAGTGGCCCAAGCCTTTGGGAGATCAGATTTACGCGTGGTTACACATTCTGAAAGCGTATTGGATACGTTGATTTCAGAAAAAGGTGAGAAGACTGTTTATCTGATTATGACATCCGGAAATTTTGATGGAGAGAACCTTAAGGACTGGGCAGTTAGACTGGTAAAGGCATAAATTGAGTGTAAAAAAGACAAAGGCCAGCTGTTCTCTTGAGCAGCTGGCCTTTTAGTTAGTTTAAGCCTGTAAACTAGATATTCTTTTAGGATTCAATCAGATCCAAAAGTTCTTGTGAACTTTCCATTTCGCCAGCTAGGGCAATTGCTCTTCTGGCTTGCTCGGCTGCCTCATCCGTTTTACCCGCCTTGTAGAGAAGCCATGCGAAGGTATCAACGAAGTTGGGGTCAGCGTCATCAGAAGCCACGTAAGCGGCCATCATTTCAGCGGCTGTCTCACAGCTCTCCTTATCTTCACACTCCTTTTCAACGAGTACCCAGAGCCTACCGTTCAAGTAGTTCGCATCCACTTTTCCTTGTGAGGCCAAGCGCTCGAGGGCCTGGATATAGTCTCCCCACATCTGTTTTTCGCCGTACCAGTATACGCGGTAAAAGTCCGTGTTGGTTCCAGATGCATCAAGTACACCCTCAGCCCATGCAATGGCTTTGTTCAAATCTTCCTCTGTTTCCGCGGAGCGAATTTTAGTGGTGAGCACACCTTGTCCAAAGCTGTTCGCTGCTCCAGGTCCGTATGTAGTGCTGTAGTGTTCCATTTTTGAAATGGCCTGATTGAGTAGGGCTTCATCCATGGCTCTGTAGTAACGCTGAACCACGGCCCAGGCAGCTTCATCCGTCATGTTTCCATGCTCGGCAAACCACTCATTCAGCTCATCAGAACTCAAACGAGCAGGGCGTTCTTTGCTGTAAGCGGCTTTTATGAAGTCAGGAAATTCAGGAGCTTCCGAAAGTGGATTATAAGCGAGATTGTTCCAGCCATTCTCTAAATCCCGTTGCATTTGCTGCAAATAAGCTTCATTATCTGCATTATATCCTTCGTATCTAACCATTCTAGGCGTTTCGCTATTCGGGTCGAATAGAATGACAGTTGGATAGGCTGTTGGTCTGAAGCGGATGGCTACGTAACCTCCTTCACCTTCAGCATCTAACTTCACAGCAACCATACGTTCATTTACAAAGTTCGCTACAGTTGGGTCGCCCCATGTAGCCGTATCTTGAACCTTACACCATCCGCACCAATCAGTGTAGAAATCGATCAGGAGGGGTTTGTTTTCTGCTTGTGCCTTCGCAAGCGCACTCTCCCAATCGTCTGTGAACGCTACTTCTTGTGCAATTCCTGCAAGAGGCAGGAGCAGCAATGCTAATATTAGTTTTTTCATGTTCGCTAATTTATAGTTCTTCAGATACACGCCCACACTTCAACATGGTCTCAGGCATGTACGGATTTGCTATTTCTGATTGATCCGACAACCAATAAGCTCCATCGTTTTGGAACGCCATTGGGCAATATTGGCGATAGAGCACTCTGCCATTGCCAGATTTCTTAAGGTAGATGTAAAAATTATCAGAGAGTATTCGGAATGCAGCTCTTTGCTGTTCCAAATCTCCTGCCACACTTAGCGAGTCTATTGCCAGTTGCATTACACTGACTAGGGTATCCGATTCAGGAAGGCTAGCGAGTTCATTTTGAAAGGAGCCGGCTGCTGTTTTTCCTGCATCTAGGTTGGACTCTACCATCGCCTCTTTGAGTTGCAAGTAGGCATCAACAGCTGCGGAGGTGTAATGATCATCCTCAACGGGTGTAGTTTCCGCTTGATCTGCGGTTTCGGTTGATGAATCAGCACGGTTCGATTCTCCTGAACAAGAACTGATGAAGAATGCCAAGAAAAGGGCGGGTAAGACTAAACGCATATTTTCAAATTTGCCTTAAAAGTAATCACCTTCTAGTAGATTCACACCCAAATACTAGCAAAAGAGGCCATCTCTAACTTTATCTCAAGAACGATCGGTGAACATTCGGGAAGCTGGTCCTCAGGAATGAGAACATCGACAGGCTTGGAGGTTGAAGAAACTTGTTCATCAAAATCAATTTGCTCCGGAACCCAATGGTTGACTGGCTTGATGGGGTCGACTTCTTCACACTTCTGTGCCGTGCAATGAACCATGGTTTCGTAGTAACTGATGCTACCAATACCCACTCCGAATAGGGCGAGTAATAAGATGTGAATCGATTTTTGATAGCGTAGCATACCTCGATTTTAAGGAAACTTTTCGACTGAAAACGTGAAAGTTATGTCAATGATGTGTTAAATGGGTTTATCTATCCCTTTGCGCTAGTCTTCGATTTTCGCCGACTCTTGAATAATCTCATACATCATGTCATCAAGCTCCTTAGTGGCCTTGTCTAGGTAACTAATAATGTCATTATTCGACTCTTTAGCTGGATTATTTTTGTCGTACAGCTGTAGTAAACCAAGAATGTAACTCACAGGTCTGCGCAAATCATGGGAAAGGATAAAGGCAATTTTCTTTAGCCTCGCGTTTTGGAGTGTTATGCGTTCATTCATCCGGCGTTCTTTCGTCACGTCTGAAGCTGCAGCAATGAACCGTTTCAATCGACCGTCTTCAAAAATCGGATTGATGGCCATATTCACCCAGTAAGGAGTGCCGTCTTTCCTGTAGTTCACCAATTCAACTTGAATGGGTTCGTGCTTCGTTATGGCTTCTCCTATTCTCTTTACTGTATCGAGATCGGATCTTTTTCCCTGGAGCAGGTGGCCTGGTTTATTACCTAATAACTCCTTCAAATCATATCCAGTCATCTTTGTAAATGCAGGATTTGCCCATTCGATGATTCCATCTGGAGTGGTGGTCAGAATTCCGGGAGATGATTCTCTGGCGGCCAAAGAAAGCTTCTCGAGTTCTTCTTGGGCGTCAACCGTGTCCTGTAAATCTTGAATCAATCCAATATAGCGTTCCGGTTTGCCATCTGCGCCTAGCAAGCCTACTCCACGATCGATTACCCATGTGTAATGCCCATCCGAATGCATTAGTCGATACTTGCTCATCCAACTTCTTTCTGGTTCCTTCACGGCCTGCTTAAAGGAGTTGACGGCGAGTTCGCGATCTTCAGGATGCACGATGCAAATCCACCAATCCAGTGGTGTACAGCTCTCTTGATGTCCGAATGCGGTTTGAAGGTTACTGGACCATTTGACTTCATCCGTGGCTACCTCGTAATCCCATATCACATCCTTGGTAACTTCATTCAACAGTTTGTGTCGTTCAACAGCAACGCGGAGCTCCTGCTGACTTTTCTCCTTCTCGGTGATGTCTCGGCCATAGCAACCAATTCCGAGAATTGTGTTGTCCTCATCGCGAATAGGAGAGGCAATTACCTCTACAATACGTTTCACATCTGGATTGATCTCTTCCAATTAGAAGATCTTAGAAATGTGTTCCCCGCGCAGAACTCGGGAATAGTGATCTAAAAAAATGGACGAGATTGCAGGATCGGAGTAGGCTTCAATTGCGTTTACACCCGGGGTCATATTCTCGGCCCCTAATGCTGCAGCCATCTCTGAAGTAGCGGAATTAATGGTGAGTAACTCAAACTTGTCGTTTAACGACCAGATGTAATTACGCGTATTGTTGATAAGGCTTTGAAGGTTCGCCTCATTTCGTGCAAGTTTAAGCTCGTGTTCTTTCTCCTGGCTTACATCGCGATAGAATATGGCCATTCCATCTTCGAAAGGTGAGTCATAGATATTAAACCACTTATCAAACAAGGGATTGTAGGTTTCATAATTGATCGACGACTGATTGACTATGGCCTCTGGAATCTCAATGGAAGACCTCGTGTTTTCCCATCGCTGAATAACCTCTGAAATGGGTTTGTGAATCACCTCTTCGGCACTTTTACCTGCAAGTCTTAGGAATGCAGAATTGGCAAGTGCGATATTCAATTCTTTGTTGAGAATAAAGAATCCATCTTGAATTGTTTCAAGAAGAATATTGAGCTGGGCTGATCCTTGATTGCTGTGCGCTTCAACTTTCTCAAAATCGCCTAAATGTCGCCCTAGCGGCTGAATTTGATTACCACTTGAATTGGAGACGGCCTTGAATTCCCAAAGCATAGGAATGGATTCTGGGCCATGGTTCTTCATTTTGATGACGACGGGGTAGAAGGAGTCTTTCGAGTCAATGATTGAAGGCAACAGTTCTTGGAAGCGCTCTAATTCGTTATCGCAAAAAAGGTCGTGAAAGCGATGTACTTCCTTCTCTTGCCACACCAAGTACTTTTGAGCAGGTGCATTCGAGTACGCAATTTCACCCGACTGTGCCATTCGAATCAAGTAGAGTTCCTGACATATGGATTTTTTGCTCATTAAGAAACCTCTGTTCAATTGAGCGTGTTGGAGCTCAAACTGCTCGGTAACGTTTTTAATAGATATAATCAGCTTAGTTCTACCATTGAATTCGGCCGATTGCACGCGCAATTCCATAAAGAGCTCTTGACCTCGGGCCGTTTTGTGCTGTTCGATATTGTTTTGCACTGAATCGCTCTTCTCTAAGCGTAAATCGTTTAGACTGAGCTTTAGAATTTCGTTGTGCTCATATCCATAAAGTTCGAGCAGCTTTGGATTCGCATCGATGATCTGTAAGTCACGGCCATCGCAAATCAGCAGCGCCTCTAGATTGGCGGCATACATTTTCCGCATGAATCGTTCCGAAGTACTCAGGTTCGCTTGAAAGCGATTGGTCAGAAAGTAAACGAGGAGACTGGTAGCGGCCACAAAGATGGTCCCCTTAATGCATCCAAGCTAATTGAACGGTTCGTCGGATGCTGAGTACAACCACGAATCTCTCAGCCAGATCCAAGCGGAACCAACAAAGAATACAATCAAAGCAGTTTTGAGAGCTGGCTTCATTGCGACAATAGGATAGGTTTGATGAGTAGGATAAGGAGAAAATAGATAGGCCTAACCACCTAAAATCGATATCCGATACCTAAGGAGAGACTTGTGAAGGTCTTGATATCGCTTTCAAAAGAGGCTCTTATATCAGCGGAGAGCACCCAGTCGTGAAGGCGTTGCTCGTAACCCACCCCAAACACGGGGTGGATACCTGAACGGATATCACCATCGGAGGCTATAATCTGACCATTGGAAGACTCAAGGCGTGTGAAGAAGTGTGAGCCATATCTCGCCCCAGCAATGACCTTCACGTCATAGGCATTCTTAATGCCCCAAAGTCGTCCAATCGCATTGATGCCAATTCCCACTCTCGAAGCATGGCTTCCCACATATTCTCCCGGATGGTAAATGGAGGTGTTTAAATAAGCCTCCGCACCAAAGTGCTCCATAAATGCATATTCATATGCCGCGGCTGCATATCCTCCAATATTGTTGTTAATATCGCTGAATATGGTCATTCCCACATCTAATCGTAGCATTTGCCTGGCTGGCGAATAATTTAATCCCTGTCCAAATGCGGAACTGAAAATAAATGTGCATAAGAATGAAAGAATGGTGGGCTTCATGGGTGAAGATTTTCGTAAAGATAACGAAGAAGCATAAAAATCGACATAAAAAAATCGCCCCGAAAGGCGATTTAACTTTATGAGAAAAGTTTGGATTATCTGCGTGAAGCAGTGCCGCTTTTATCAACCTCTCCGGATTCCATTGAGCTTTCCATAGCGTCCATAGCCTCATCGTTAGCTGCTTCAGCTTCAGCAGCAGCCTCGTCAACTGCTTCTTCAACTACATCTTCTACTTCTTCAGCCATGTCTGAAGCTGCATCGTCGGCGTGATCAGCGTGATCAGCATCCATCTGAGCTGATTCATCCATAACTTCTTGTCCTGCATCGTTTGAAGGTTCTTCCGAACCGCCGTTATTACATGCTACAAGCATACCTGCAATGGCAAAAATTGCCAACCATTGTTTTTTCATTGTTGAAAAGATTAAGAGTTCATCTCGTTCAAAAATACTGTTAATGCTACATAATTGGAAATATCTTGTACTATTTCTGCTCACCATTGTACATGGAGCCGCGGAAGTGAGGTTGAAACGCACGCTCCTAATAGCGGTTAAGTTTACTTTAATTGGTCACCGTGATTCGTGATTAGATGAAAAGAGAATGCCTATCTTCGTCGCCGGAATTATGATTACTAAAACGCTGATCGGTCCACAAGAAATCAATGTCATTCTCCATAGACTGGCATGTCAGCTCGTTGAAAATCACGCTGATTTCAACAATACAGTACTAATCGGCCTGCAGCCTAGAGGAATTCCACTTCTTCATCGATTACAGCAGATTCTAAAAAGTGAATATGACATTCGAGGTATCGAGATAGGATTGCTCGACACCACTTTTTACCGTGACGATTTTCGTAGAAGAGATACGCCACTTCAAGCCAATCAGACCCAAATCGACTTTTTAGTAGAAGGCAAAAGCGTGGTATTCATTGATGATGTGCTTTTCACCGGGAGATCCATTCGTGCTGCCCTAGACGCCATTTTATCTTTTGGTCGACCTCTGGAAATAGAGCTAATGGTGTTAATCGATCGACGTTTTAGTCGTGAGTTACCCATTCAACCAGACTATGTGGGACGTCAAGTAGACAGCATAGCCTCGGAAAGAGTCCGTGTAGATTGGGATGATGAAGGAGGGGAGAGTAAAGTCTCAATTATTCAAACAGCTGGAGATGAGTAAACTAAGTGTCAATCACTTACTAGGAATCAAGGATGTAACGGCAGAGGATATCCAACTCATCTTTGAAACTGCCGACCAGTTTAAGGAGGTGATTAACCGACCTATTAAAAAGGTTCCCTCGCTGAGAGATATCACCATTGCCAATCTGTTTTTTGAGAATAGCACGCGCACGCGTTTGAGTTTTGAACTTGCCGAAAAGCGACTATCTGCTGATGTGGTGAACTTTTCTGCATCCTCTTCTTCAGTGTCGAAGGGAGAAACGCTTATCGACACCGTGAATAACATTCTGTCCATGAAAGTGGATATGGTGGTAATGCGCCACCCGCACCCTGGAGCAGCTCAATTCCTGAGTAAGCACATTGATGCGTCTATTGTGAATGCAGGTGATGGAACCCATGAGCACCCTACCCAAGCCTTGCTCGACGCTTATTCCATCAGAGAACGCCTTGGTGATGTAGCTGGGAAAAAAGTAGTTATCGTTGGAGATATTCTCCATTCTCGCGTTGCGCTATCGAATATCTTTTGTTTGCAGAAGCTAGGTGCAGAAGTGATGGTATGTGGCCCTGCTACGCTTATTCCCAAGTACATTCACACCCTTGGAGTGAAGGTTGAGAACGATCTGGATAGAGCGCTGGAATGGTGCGATGTAGCTAACATGCTGCGCGTTCAACACGAGCGAATGGATATCAAGTATTTCCCGAGTATACGAGAATACACACTTCAGTATGGAGTAAACATGGATCGCTTGAGAAGACTAGATCAAGCGATCACCTTATTGCACCCTGGTCCCATTAATAGAGGTGTTGAAATTACCTCAGAAGTGGCGGATTCAGAGCAGGCACTCATTCTTCAACAAGTGGAAAATGGAGTGGCTATTCGCATGGCGGTGCTCTACCTTCTTGCCAACAAAGGTCTCGATCTGAAAAGTGATAATTCCCAATAGCAATCATGTCTTTTAAATTCGAAATCAAAGATTCCGTGCTCGTATTCCGATTTGGAGGCGACGAGTTTGGAGCTGCCGATGTCGATCAACTGCAGCGTTTACTCTCAAAGCAAAAGCCCCAAGCGTGTTTTATTAACTTAACCACCCCTGAGGTAATTGAAGCCCCTGAGGAACTCGAAGCTGTTCAGGAAGAGTGGTTCGAAAACGGACATCCGATGGTGTTCATCATTCGCCCTGCGCATAACTTCATCTTTTCAGAGGAATGTGCCATGGTGGAAAGTTTTGCGGAAGCCCAGGAGTGGCTTAAAGAAAACGAAGAATAGGTGTTTAGTTAAAGCTAGGTGGAAGGCGGGTCCTTTTATCGCTATAGTTTGACGTACCTTTTTACAAAATAACAAGTCTCGCTGATGAAGCAGTTCTACGCAACTTTATTTTCTCTGTTCATTACCATTCTCGCTTATGGACAGTGTAATCCAAATCCTCCGTTTACTGCCCCGGGTATCTATCCGCCTTTGGGAAGTGCTCGTGTTAATGATACCATTTACTTGCTCCCTTTGGCTTCTACCAATTCAGCGTATAGCCAAACGGTGGATATTGTGGTTCCTACGGACAGTACGATCAGTTTTGGAGGAGGTTCTATTACGGCCGATATCGATTCTATGCGATTGATCGATGTCTTGAATACACCTAACTGGCTAACTCATGTATGCGACAATTCCCTTTGCGCTTGGTTAGGAGGTAGCAACGGCTGCATCAACTTCAGCGGGACAGCTCCTGCCAGCGAGGATACAGTTCTCATGGTTGGGCGGATTGAGGCTTTTGCCAATCTGGGTACCTTCGGTCAATTAGCTGATACGTTCAACGTATACATTCAAGTCATTACTTCGAATTCGGTAAGTATTGAAGAGGAAGACCTCAATGAACCTCGCATCGGTCCAAACCCTGTCACTTCTCAGCTTACGATTAAATTTCCTCCTCGAGCCTCAGGATCATGGAAGTTTGAACTTTTAGACATCACCGGTCGCACCGTGCATTCCAGTTCTGGTGCTTCGAATGGTAGCCAGGGTGAAGTGAATATCAACCGCGATGGGTGGCCAGAAGGGTTGTATTTATATCGATTGCACCTAAACGGTGACGTGCATACAGGCCGACTAATCGTTAGAGATGGGTTATGATCTCTTAGTTCTCGGCGCGGCCTCGGCTACACCCACATCTCAACAGTATACTACATGTCAGCTGCTTACCATGCGTGAGCAGCTTTTTTTATTGGATTGCGGCGAGGGAGCTCAACAGCAGTTGCGTAGACACAAGGTGAAAACCTCTCGCATTCATCACATTTTCATTACCCATCTTCACGGCGATCATTATTTCGGATTAGTCGGACTGATATCGAGCTATCACCTCCAGCGTAGGAGCAAGCCTTTGCATATTTATGGTCCCGCGGCACTGGAGCATGTCATTCAAACCATCTTGAAGGCTTCAAAAACAAGACTGTCGTATCCTCTCGAGTTTCATCCTACCAATCCGGATAATCCAGAAGTGATTTTGGACGATGAAAAAGTTACGGTGCGTACGGTGCCGCTCATTCACGGTATAGCTACTACAGCGTTTGTGTTTTGCGAGAAAGAAAAGATGCGCAAGCTCAATATGGAGGCTATCAAGCAATACCAGGTCGATATTGCCGATAGGCGTAATTTGCAATTAGGCAAAGACTTCATTGCGGCGGATGGCCGAGTGATTCCCAATTCTCAGCTTACCCATAAGCCTGAACGTCCGTTGTCCTATGCCTTTTGTACCGATACAGCTTACAATCCCAAGCTGGTACAGGAAATAGTGCATGTGGATTTGTTGTATCACGAAACCACCTTTACAGAAAAGGAGAAAGAGCTGGCAAGGGAAACAAGGCACAGCACAGCGAAAGATGCAGCCACCGTTGCGAAGATGGCAGAAGTGCGCACCTTGTTAATGGGGCATTATTCCGCGCGGTATGCCGATCAAAGCGTACATTTGGCCGAAGCGAGAGAATATTTTGAGAACGTGATTGCCGGTACGGATAATTTGCACGTTCACGTTGACCACACTTCCATAAATGCTGTTCAGAAATAAGGGACTCCTTGTCATTTTCATAACCACCTTCGTTGATTTGGTGGGCTTCGGATTGGTGATCCCCATCTTGCCGCTCTACGCTAAGGGTCTGGGCACGGGGGATTGGATCATTGGTATCCTCATTGGCACCTTTTCGCTTATGCAATTTATTTTTGCCTCCTTTTGGGGTAGCTTGAGTGATCGCTACGGACGCCGACCTATCATTTTGATTTCCACCGTAATCATGGCCTTTAGCTATATGGTGTTTAGTCAGGCTGATACTTTGTTCCTCTTATTTCTAGCCCGTGCTTTAAGTGGTTTTGGCGGTGCCAATATTGGCGTGGCACAAGCTTACATTTCTGATGTTGTGGAACAGAAAGATAGAGCCAGAGCCTTTGCTTACATTGGAGCGGCTTTCGGTTTGGGCTTTATTGTAGGTCCGTTGATTGGCGGTAAGGTAGAGGCTGCATTGGGCTTTGAATGGGTCGGCTACTCTGCGGCAGCATTTTCTGCGCTTAACTTCCTGCTGGCGCTCTTCTTGCTCAAGGAGTCGTTGGAGGAAAAGGACCGAACTACTCCCATTCAGTTTAATCCAGTCATTGACATTATTGAGGGCTTTAGACGACCCGTAATCCGGCAACTGATGGCCATTAACTTGGTGTTTATTACGGCCTTTGCCATGATGCAAGGTACGGCCGCATTGCTATGGAATGAAATATATGATCTCAACCAAGAGCAAGTGGCCAATATGTTTGCCTTCATAGGTGTAGTGGCCTTCTTGATTCAAGGCGTGTTCATTGGCAAGATTGCCAAGGTGGTGGGAGAGAACCGTATGCTCGTTTCAGGAAATGTACTGGTAGGATTGGGCTTATTAGCTATGCCTTTGGTACCTATTGACCTGTTCTATCCATTAGAGTACGGCGCCATGATTCTCATCTCCTTAGGTATCGCCTTCTTATCTCCAACCATCAACAGCTATATTTCCAAAGTTGCACACCCGAAGGAGCAGGGCAAACTACTCGGCACCAACCAAAGTGTAGGAAGCTTTGCACGAATATTGGGCCCTGCGGTAGGCGGTGTGCTTTACGGGTTCACTGAATCTCTTCCCTACATCTTTGCCTTCTTGATTATGCTGGTTACAGCATTCATGTCTTGGCGACTGGTGAAGAGGGAATTGAGGGGCTAACTGAGCCGTCCTGATTGCTGTAGATGTGGAATTGATAGTTTATTTTCTGGATAGCTGCCCGGATATGTTGAATGTTACCGCGGCTGAGCCTCATAGCCTCATAGCCACATAGCCCTTATCTTACTTCACCAAGAAGGTTCCGTTCATCAAGCCAGCATGACCAGGGAAGGTGCATATGTACTTGTAAATACCCACCTCGTTGAGGGTGAATTCAACCGTTTCTTCTTCACCCGGACCTAAAATCGCTGTGTGAATGATAACATCGTCTTCTCGACCAGTTACTTGATATCCATTGTCTTTTTCTGAGATGGCTTCCGTACCGTACTCTGTGGAGTTCACGCCTTTGGCCAATAATGTCCAGTTATGACCCATGGCTTCCTTCGGCATTTCACCCACGTTTTTCAAGGTTACGCGAACGGTTTGTCCGGCTTTTACCTCCATTGATTTCAGGTTGTACTGCATTTGATCATTCGCTTCAATTACGAATTCAACAACCTCGGCCTCAGACTCCATGGATTCTGCTTCTGCAGGTGCTTCGGTTTGAGCAGGTTCTTGCGCAGCAGGAGCTTCTTCCGTTCCGCCTCCACCGCAGGCAACCATCATAGAAGTTACTGCAGCAAATCCCAAAATTTTCAAATTCTGCATGTTCATTTTACTGTGTGCTTTTTCAATTTATTTGATAACACAACTCGTCGAAAGATGTTCGCATTATCTACCTTAATACTAGCCGTTCATGCTAATTAGGAATTCCTCGTTATTCTGGGTTTTCGACATGCGATCATGCATGAATTCCATGGCCTCGACAGCCGTCATGTCGGCTAAGTGTCTGCGTAAAATGTACATTCTACCCAATACATCATCACCTAAGAGCATATCTTCCTTACGCGTGCCAGACGACATAAGATCAATAGCAGGGTAAATGCGACGGTTGGAAATCTTACGGTCGAGCTGCATTTCCATGTTACCCGTACCCTTAAACTCTTCGAAGATGACTTCGTCCATCTTAGATCCTGTTTCGATCAATGCTGTAGCCAGAATGGTCAATGATCCACCATCCTCAATGTTACGTGCAGCACCAAAGAAACGCTTCGGTTTGTGCAAGGCGTTGGCATCTACACCACCTGAAAGCACCTTGCCGGAGGCTGGTGACACAGTGTTATAAGCACGTGCTAAACGCGTGATAGAGTCGAGGAGGATGATAACATCATGGCCACATTCCGTCATTCTTTTGGCTTTTTCCAACACGATATTGGCTACTCGCACGTGACGGTCGGCCGGCTCGTCAAAAGTTGATGCAACCACTTCCGCATTCACACTGCGGGCCATATCGGTAACTTCTTCCGGACGTTCATCAATCAAGAGAATGATCATATATGCCTCAGGGTGATTGGCAGCAATGGCGTTGGCCACTTCTTTTAGTAGGGTTGTTTTACCCGTTTTAGGTTGAGCCACAATCAATCCTCGCTGACCTTTGCCGATTGGTGAAAATAGATCGATTACGCGGGTGCTGAGTGTTCCTTTTCTAGAGGTAATGTCGAACTTCTCATTCGGGAATAGGGGAGTGAGGTGTTCGAACGATACGCGATCTCGCACGTAATCCGGCTCTCTACCGTTAATCTTGGCAATTTGAGTGAGCGGGAAGTACTTTTCGCCTTCCTTCGGTGGACGAACTTGTCCACGCACTGTATCACCTGTTTTTAGACCGAAGAGCTTAATCTGACTTTGACTGACATAAACATCGTCGGGGGAGTTGAGGTAATTGTAATCGGATGAACGCAAGAATCCATAGCCATCAGGCATGATTTCAAGAACGCCTTCCGTTTCAATGATACCGTCAAATTCAAACTCCTGCTTACGAGGCCGGCGGTTATCCTGACGATTGTTTTGTTGATTCTGATTATTACCGCGGTTGTTTCCGTTGTTGCGGTTATTCTGATTGCGCTCGTTTCTGTCGCCACGATCATTGCGATCGTTTCTATTCTGATTGCGGTTTTCGTTTTGTCCGCCTTTTTGCCAATCCTTGTTCTGTTGACCACCTTCCTCATTAGAGGCGTTCTCATTTCTTGGATTACGAGGGCGACGGTCACGACGCTGTTGACGGTCGTCTTTGTCATCACCGCGATCGTAACGATTCGAAGAAGCATTCTTCTCTGTCACTTGTGGCGCTTGAGCTTCAGATGCATCGGCCTTAGGAGATGGCGATGCTTCACCAGACGAGTTGTCGCCGCCAACAATGGCTTCAATAAGCTCGGGTTTGCGCATGTATCTGGCCTTAGGGATATTCAAGGCGATACCAATTTCTTTGAGTTCAGGCAGCTTTTTTACTGCTAAATCAGACTTTGTGTACATAGGAATCCGTAATCAACTACGAAGTGTAAAAATGGAATGTCGCTTTCTCAGCAAAGTCCAAACAACGACTGTGTTGGAGTGATTAAGCTGAGCGAAATATGATTATTAGTGGGGGTTGTACCTTACTAGGTACACTGCAAGTATACATAATAATCCCTTTTACAGCGAGATGTAGATGGATTTTTTAACAACTTTGCAGGGCATAACATCAATAGAATGATTCAGAGAATTCAATCCCTATATCTCCTATTATCAGGTTTGGCCATGTCGGTCGGAATGTATTTTTCAGCTCTTTATGTCATAGGCGGACAACCCGTGCGCTTGGCAGATAATGGCGTTTTCTTAGCGCTTGCAGGGTTGAGCGCTGGGGTAGCGCTGGCGAATATCTTCTCGTTCAAGAACCGCCGATTACAACTCGTATTGAATCGATTGGTCATTATTGTATCCTTTGTGCTCTTCGGTTTGATTCTTACGGAATACATCGGTCAGCCAGGAGATCAGGGCGTTAGTCTCGGACTTGGATTGGTTCTTCCCCTCGTGAATGTGATTTTGTTGGTGCTGGCCAATCGAGGAATTCAGAAAGATGAGTTGCTCGTGCGTTCTGCGGATCGCTTGCGATAGAATTAGATTTTTCCTCTCGGTCCGAGCTCAATCACCTCGAGGCTTTGAACTTTTCCCGATTCCACTTCAAAGCGAAGCATGGTTCTCATTTTGTGAAATCCATGCACGCCCGCTGCTCCAGGATTCATGTGGAGCAATTGTTGCTTCTTGTCGAATTGCACTTTTAGAATATGGCTATGTCCACTGATGAATAACCTCGGCTTCACCTCTTCCATCATCGTAGGTATACCTGGGGAATATCTTCCTGGGTAGCCGCCAATGTGAGTAATCCACACCTTTAAGCCCTCAATGGTAAACTGATTGTGTAGGGGATATTCTCGTCGGATGGTCGCATTGTCGATATTGCCGTAAACACCGCGAACCACACTCTTTTCCTTCAGCTTATCCATTACGCTCAAATCACCAATATCGCCCGCATGCCAAGTTTCATCAGCTTGGTCGGCATAGCTTAAGATGCGGTCGTCCGCGTAACCGTGCGTATCTGATAGGAGAAGTATGCGTTTCACCGGTCGCTTTGTTTACTTTTGCCTTGCATGACCGAATCTACAAACAAAGCGAAGAACCATCGCTACTTCCTCGATTTATCCTTTGATGGGACGGATTTTTTAGGATGGCAGGTACAACCAAAGGGGAGAACTGTCCAGGGATTGCTGATTGAGAAACTGTCTGCTTTTTTTAGGGAAGAGGTGTATGTGATTGGTGCTGGTCGAACGGATACCGGTGTGCATGCTAGTCAGATGATCGCACACTTCGATTTGGATGCCTCAATCGAAAATCCCGATGATGTGGTTTACAAGCTCAATCGCTTCTTGCCGCATGACGTCGCTATTCGTGAGTTGTATCAAGTGAACGTGGAAACACATGCTCGTTTTTCGGCGGAAGAAAGGGCATACACATACCGAATGAATCGACTTAAGGACCCGTTTGAGGTGAATAAATCGTGGTGGTTTGGGCGACCGCTCAACTTTGAAGCTATGAACGAGTGTGCAAATTTGCTCTTGCAGTACTCTGATTTTGCTTGCTTTTGTAAGGCCGATACCGATGTGAAGACTACCCTATGTGAAATAAGAGCCGCCCGATGGGAACAAGAAGGGCCTCAATGGGTTTTTCACATTCGTGCCGACCGGTTTTTGCGCAACATGGTAAGAGCCATTGTTGGTACCTTGGTAGAAGTTGGCGAAGGCAAACATTCGGTTGAGGATTTTAAGAAAATAATAGAATCCGGTTCTCGAAGTAACGCGGGGGCGTCAGCACCAGCGGGAGGGCTCTATTTATCAGAAGTACGTTACCCAGAGGGTATCAGGATATAATTATAATGGCGGAAAAAGTAAGCGGTAAAGCATTTGATTTAGGGCTTTTTAGAAGAGTGCTTCAGTACATCGGTCCGTACAAAAAGATTTTCTGGGGTGCCTTTATAATTACTCTGTTTTTGGGGGCACTTAGTACTGCGCGACCGCGACTTACACAACTCGCCTTGGATGATTACATTCAAGAAGGAGATAGGGTTGGGCTACTCAATATTACCTTAATTATCACGGGGGTATTGATTGTGGAAACGCTTTTTCAATTCCTCTTTACCTACGCAGCTAACTACTTAGGTCAGAGTATTATTCGAGATATCCGACTTCAGCTGTACAAGAGAATCTCCAAGTTCAAATTGGGATTCTTCGATAAGACCCCGATTGGGACCTTGGTAACCCGAGCAGTGAGCGATATCGAAACAATAGCGAGCATTTTCGCGGAAGGCGTCTTGGTGATCTTTGGTGATATCTTCAAGATTATCGTGATGATCTTCGCGATGTTCTGGTTCTACGATTACAAACTCGTATTGATTTCCCTTTCGGTAGTGCCGGTGCTGTACATCGCAACACGCTGGTTTCAGAAGGCCATTAAGAAGACCTTCACTGATGTCCGAAACGAGGTTTCTGCTTTAAATGCTTATGTACAAGAGCACATCTCTGGGATGAATATCGTTCAGATGTTCAACCGAGAAAAGGCCGAAATGGAAAAATTCAAGGTGATAAATAACCGTCATCGAAAAGCCAATATTCGGTCTATTTGGTACTTCTCAATTTTCCTTCCATTGATCGAAATTTTATCCGCCATCAGTATTGGTTTGGCCATGGCTTATGGAGGTTTTGTGGCGATTAATCAATTGGATTCATGGACTATTCAGGAGTTCTTTTATGAACAGGTAGGTTGGTCTACAGAACAGTTTGAAGATTCCATTACCATTGGTACCCTCTTGGCGTTTATTATGTATATCAACGCGCTGTATCGCCCGCTTCGCCAGTTGGCCGACCGCTTTAACACCCTTCAAATGGGGATGGTAGCTAGTGAACGCGTATTGAAGTTGCTCGACAATGAAGAGGCCTTGGAACCGGAAGGCGAAAAGGAACTGGAGAAGGTAGAGGGTCGAATAGAATTTAAGGATGTACACTTTGCTTATGTTCCCGACGAACCCGTATTGAAGGGAGTTTCCTTTGCGGTAGAGCCGGGAGAAACGCTAGCCATCGTTGGAGCTACTGGGGCAGGTAAATCAACCATCATTAGCTTATTGATGGGATTTTATCCCTATCAGAAAGGATCAGTGAATCTAGATGGAACCGAGATTACCGAGCTCACTCTGTCCAATCTGAGGTCTCATTTCGCTTTGGTACTTCAGGATGTGTTCTTATTCAGTGAGAGTGTGTACAACAATATCACGCTCCGTGAAGATGTGTCATTGAAAGACATCGTAGAGGCTGCTAAGAAAATCGGTATTCACGAGTTCGTTGAAAAGCTTCCAGGTGGTTACAATTACAATGTGAAGGAACGCGGACAAATGATTTCGGCCGGGCAACGACAATTGCTTTCGTTCTTGCGTGCATATATCACCAATCCTCCTATTCTCATATTGGATGAGGCGACATCGAGCATCGATAGTCACACGGAACAACTCATACAGCAAGCCACAGAAGTACTCACTGAAGGGAGAACGAGCATTATCATTGCACACCGATTGGCTACTATACAAAACGCCGATAAGATCTTGGTAATGGAAAAGGGTAAAGTGGTGGAAGCCGGCACGCACGATGAGCTACTTGCTAAACAAGGTTACTACACCAAGCTGTATGACATGCAGTTCAAGGAACGAGTGGGGTGAGAGTTAACGGTTTAAGGAGTTTATCCGTTTCTGAGTTAAACCCTTGATGCGTTAGGTTATCCTGGAGTTTGAGAATCACCCGAGAGGCCTGCGGCTTTAGCCCGAGCTGTTATTTTGGATTTAACGAGTTTTATGGGTTCCAGGAGTTTGATCTACCAGTACAATACCGTGAAAGTGACCCAGAACTGTGCGAATGGCGAATAGCCAACAGCTCGCAACTTTGCGACAAATGGGAGCACCTTACCAGCTCGCGAAGCGCGTTGGACCTTGCCAATCGGCTGAACGGATTTTGGCCCTTTGACGACCGAAGGGATAGGTGTGTCTGTTAATCGGTTTCTCCCTTGATTCGTTTCTGTGTTGGTCTGTTTATCTTTTGAAGCCAGACGAATAGAAAGGGTCCTACCTACGAACCATTCAATCGAGGATTGCGCCCTAACCTGAGCACCTTATAACCTAAGCACCATCTATTTCCTCGTGCATTCCACACCTCTTATATTCAGATTTTCGGCAATCACTCTTCCAAACTTGTTTATATCTGTCCTGTTCAACTAAAAAACAAAACGAAAATGGAAGAGAAGTTAAACCCAACTGAAAGTCTACATGTGATTCAAGATATGATTCAGCGAACCAAAGTGAACCTAAGTGAAGGGTCATTTTATTATTTGTTGTGGGGCTGGTTAACCCTTGGAGCTGCGGCCACAGAGTTTGTACTGTTAGAATTTATGCAGGTTCCATGGCATCCCGTGGTTTGGGGCGTTATGGGCTTAACGGGTGGCTTGGCTTCGGCACTTTATGCGCGTAAGGAGAAACGCGCTGCAGGGCACACGACATACATTGAAACCGCCATGCGCTATATATGGCTTGCCTTTGGGGCCATGATGGTTATTGCCTTAATTGTGGGCGCAACCCATTCATGGAGTTTGGGCTATGCCATTATTATTGCTCTTTACGGAATGGGAACCTTTATCTTAGGAGGCGTATTGAAGTTCAGACCCCTAATGATTGGTGGTGTGCTATGTTGGATCTTGACTTTGGTAGCTCTTCTTGGAGGTGATTTCTTTAAAGACTTCCCAATCATGCTCATTATGTTGATGGTTAGTCTCGTTGTGGGATATCTCATTCCCGGCTATGCTTTGAAGAATGCAGAATTGAATACGGATGCTGCCTAATTTAGATCCCTTACTACAAACTCAATTGAGGTTACAGATTGTAACCTTACTTGCAACGGTAGAAGACGGTGATTTCAACTGGCTTCTGGAGCAAACCGGTGCAACACGAGGAAATTTGAGCGTCCAAATTAACAAGTTGAAGGACGCAGAGTACATCTCGGTTACCAAAGGTTATAAGAACAACTATCCATCCACGACTTGTGCGATTACTTCCAAGGGCAAGCGAGCTTTTGAAAAGTATGTGGCCGCTATTTCAGAATACATAAATCAAAAAAAATGAGAACTCCAAAAGTCTTTTTCGCAATCCTCATCAGTGCACTTTCAACCTATGCATTTGGACAAAATGGAACCACAGCGAAGTGGGGTGTTGGGTTCCATTTAAATGAGTGGGGCAATGATTTTGGAATAGGAGGATCGGTTACTACGCCGTTCTTCTTTAACATTGTAGCTATTGATATTGGATATTTTGAAACCTTCAATTCCAATTCTCCAAGAATAGGCGCCCAGTGGGAGCCTTATGGAATCATAGATTTTGGAGTTCGATCCAAAGCTGGACAGTTAACTCCTTGGTTTCACATGTATGGATTTGGCCGTGTGAGCTTTGTTGTGGGTTATCCAGAAGAATGGACGGTGGACAGCCCTGTGAGCGGGGTAGGTGGATTTAGTTTTGAGTTCAATACCCATACTGGCGGCCTTTCTCCAGTGAGTTACTTCATAGAACTAGGCGGCCGTGGCGGCTTCGATATTGGTTTTGCTGAAGAACCCTCCACTGCGGGAGGGTTCCATTTGTCTACTGGTTTACGAGCTTATTTTTAATCGGGAATGCCTAAATATTCCACTTCAGCGCTGCGTAAGGCGGCGTTGAAGGCTGGTATCTTGTTTTCGAGAACGTCGTTATAAGTGACCATATACATGTCAATTTGAGCGCGCAACTCTTCTTTGGCTTCATACATGGAAGCTGTAGGACGTTGCAACCCCATGGCAGCCAAACTGCCTAAATGTCCCCATTGATTATTCAGCTTAATAGGGAAGTTGAGCGGATCTTGAGCGCTTCTATTTTTAGTTTGATAGAATGCTTCTTCAACATCCGTGAGCATGGCTTTCATTGAATCAGCTTCGGCCATTAAGGTTGAATCTACGATATTTGGATACACCAAATCAATTTGATTTCGCAGTTTTCGAACGTTTTCAATAGCGCTGTGCATTGCGGTCATTTGATCTCTGATTTCCATCAGAAATTCGAATTGAGCCTCTAAGTCCTCTTGAGAAGCCTCCCATCTCGGATCTGCTTCGAGTTCGGTCACAATGTCCACGCTGTCTGTTCCCATAGTAAATCGGAATGTATAGGTGCCAGGGGTGGCGCGCGGGCCGTCTAAGAACGACCACCATAGAATCATTCCTGGTATACGCTTGGCACCCTCGTATTCCAAATTCCAATGGAACATACCAGCGCCTTGCTCAGGTTTCCATTGGTTACTTCTTTCATCTGCCGTGCTCGAATACCTACGCGCTACATTGCCATTTGAATCCATTATTTTCACTGAATATTCAGCGCCTTCCTCATCTATTTCATTGATGTAGTAAGGGATCACAATACCCGGGTATGGGTTTTGGCCTACGGTCCGTTGCTCGTTGGCTCGTCCGCTTTCCATGAGCCAGGTGCGATTCGGGGTATAAACGTTAAAGGCAGCTTCAGCTGATTCTTCACCCCATTGATGCAGAGGAGATAAATCATCCATGATCCAGAAACTTCTGCCTTGGGTAGCCACAATCAAGTGCTTGTCCTTGATGGTCATATCTGTGATGGGCACGATAGGCAAATTCTGTTGCCACATTTTCCATGATTCACCGTTGTCGATGCTCACGTAAAGCCCATTCTCTGTGCCTGCATAGAGCAAGCCTTCGAGGTCAGGATCCGCTCGGACCACTCTCGTGAAATGTCCACGGTCGATTCCTGCGTCAATTCGATCCCATGACTCTCCATAATCCGCGGTATGGTAGATATAAGGCTGGTAATCGCCTAACTGATATCGAGTGCCCGCCACGTACAATCCCCCTTCATTGAATGGATCTTCCTCAATACTATTGATGCGCATGAATTCAGGCATATCTTCAGGTGTAACGTTTGCCCAATTCTCTCCGTTGTCTATTGAAATGTGAACGAGTCCATCGTCGGAGCCCGCCCAAATCAAACCTTTTTCCGAGCTTGATTCCAAGGCAGAGAATATAGTACAGTAGTATTCTACCCCTGTATTGTCTTTTGTGATGGGTCCGCCGCTTGAAACCTGTTTGTCAGGGTCATTGGTTGATAGGTCTGGAGAGATGACTTCCCAAGAACGCCCTCCATCCGTACTTCGATGAAGATGCTGAGATGCCGCGTAAAGCACATCTGGATCATGTGGACTGTAAAAAACCGGGAAATTCCACTGGAAGCGGTACTTCATATCTTCTACACCGTGCCCTAAAGGATTAACGGGCCACACATGAATCGTTTGAGTAGCATTGGTGCGGTGATTTAATCGGGTCAAGAACCCTCCATAAGATCCACCTACTACGATATCGTTATCATTAGGCTTCACGGCAATATGTGCACTCTCGCCCCCGGCTGTTGGTTCCCAATCATTTTCTCCAATTACCCATCCATCGCTGCGGTGATTGATGCGCACGGTAGAATTGTCCTGTTGTGCGCCGTAAACGCGGAAAGGGAAGTGATCGTCGGTTGTAACTCTATAGAACTGGGAGGTAGGTTGATTCATGTAAGTAGACCAATTCACACCTCCGTCGTAGCTCACCTGAGCTCCTCCATCGTCGCCCACAATGAGTCGATTGTTATCATCTGGAGCGATCCATAGGTCATGATGGTCGCCATGAGGAGTAGACCTGCGAGCGAAGGTGTTTCCACCGTCGTTCGAAACGTGAAACTGTACATTCATCACGTATACACGATCGGCTAAAACTGGATCGGCGTAGATGCGTGTGTAGTACCATGCACGCTGTCGCAAGGAACGCTCATCATTCACTTTCATCCAATTCTCTCCACCGTCATTGCTGCGGAATAACCCTCCGTCTGCAGCTTCTACCATAGCGTAAACAACACCTCTTTCGGCCGGACTTGGGGCTACACCAATGATGCCGAGAAGTTCTTTTGCGAATCCACCGTTGGATGAGATTATTTCCCAGGTTTCGCCTTCATCGGTACTCTTCCATAAGGCAGAACCATCTCCACCGCTGGAAAGCGACCAAGGAGTTCTTCTCACTGTCCAGGTGCTTGCATAAAGATGACGAGGATTGAAGGGGTCGAAGGCTAAATCGACTGCCCCAGAACCTGCATCACTGAAAAGTACTCGGTCCCATGTGTTTCCACCGTCGGTTGACTTATATACACCACGGTCTTCGGTGTCTTGATAGAGGTCGCCCATGGCGGCGACAAATACAGTATTGGCGTCATGGGGATGCACTCGAATTCGACCGATGTGTTTTGTGTTCTCCAGACCGATAAATTGCCAGGTTTTACCGGCATCAGCGCTTTTCCATAATCCTGAACCGCTACTCACATTGCCTCGCACGGTTTGTTCCCCAAGACCCACATAAATAACATTGTTATCACTAGGTGCAACAACAATGGCCCCAACAGATCCACCAAAATAGCCATCAGAGATATTTTCCCAGGAACTCCCACCATCGGTGGTTTCCCAGATTCCTCCTCCGGTTGAGCCGAAATAAAAGTGCTGAGGTTCGTTGGGAATACCGGTAACAGCGCAGGATCGACCGCCCCGATGTGGACCTATATTGCGCCATTCCATTTCGCCGAGGCGCTCGAAATCTAGATTTTCTGTGCTTTGAGCGTGACACAAAAAGGGAAGTGCCAGCAAGAGAGAGGCAAGAAGTAATCTGTTCATAGTAGATTGTGTTAACGTGAGTAAGTTCGGAAGTTACAAAACACAATCTCTCAACTCATTGTTTCTTGCTCAATCTCCCGGCATCATTGAGTGCTTTGTGTAATAGGAATTCAATTTGCCCATTTGCACTTCGAAATTCGTCTGCTGCCCATTTCTCAATGGCTGCGTGCATATCGGGATCTAACCTAAGGGCAAATGCTTTCTTTTTTGACATCTTGCTAGGTCTTTTTATTCGCGATTAGAGAGATATTCGCTCATAGCTCGTTGCGCTCCTGATGAATTGGGTATGGTGAAAACCATTGTGGTTCCGTTCTGCTTCTTGGTTATCGATAGTGCAGGTCCCGCTCGCATGATGTATCCTTTCTTTTTACCTTTCCATGATCTTCGATATCCCCACCCGCCAAAGTCGGAAATAGGATCAATTTCAACCACCTCCCAATTCTCAATTTCATTCCACTGGATGAGTTTCCACTTTCTTAAGTAAGGGAAGCAATAATAGCTTACACCATGTCGGTTAATATTCACTTTAAGTGGTGGGCGAAAGAAGAAAACGATTAATGAAACATGCATAATGATCAAACTGATGAGCACCCAAAAGATTTGTTGCCCTTCGGCGTAGTGCACGCCATCGCTTCCGGTGAGATAAGCTTCCAAGGCTGGCCATGAAACTACACCAACAATAAGGAAGCTTGTGAACATGGAAATGCTCACAAGCATGGCAACCCAGCCAGGCATTCGCACTTGTCCTTCGTAGTTTCTCATGTATAAAGAGTGCCTGTATTCACTACGGGGCTGGCTGATTTTTCTGCACACAGTACCACCATTAGATTACTGACCATCGCAGCTTTTTTCTCGTCGTCAAGTTCCACGATACTCTTTTCGCCCAATTCGTCGAGGGCTAATTCAACCATGCCTACAGCGCCTTCAACAATTCTCCTTCGCGCGGCCACTACAGCCGTCGCTTGTTGTCTTTGGAGCATCGCGCCAGCAATCTCAGAGGCGTAGGCCAAGTGAGAAATACGGGCTTCAATAACTTCAATCCCCGCCATGTTCAATCGTTCCATTAACTCTTTCTCGAGAACATCATTGACATCTTCAATATCACTGCGCAAGCAAATCTCAGCTTCTTCATCATCGAAATTGTCGTAAGGGTAGGAGGTAGCCAATTTGCGGATGGCGGCATCGGTTTGTACAAACACGAATTCCACGAAGTCATTCACCTCGAAGCTGGCTTTGAACGTGTCCTTTACTCTCCACACAAGCACCACTCCTATCATGATGGGATTACCCAGCTTGTCATTTACCTTGATCGGATCGCTATCCAAGTTTCTTGCACGAAGCGATACTTTCTTCTTTACCATGAATGGATTTACCCAAAAGAGTCCGTTGTTTTTAATGGTACCACGGTATCCACCGAAAAAAGTGAGTACGCTGGACTCATTCGGATTCAGAACAATGAACCCAAATAGAAAAAGGAGAAAGAAGGGAATCAAGACCAAGGCCCATATTTGTCCATTGATCAGAAGCGTAACAATCGAAGCTACAAGGGCGATTTCGACAACCACCATGAGCCATCCTACTGTACTGGATGCTTTTTTATGTTTTTCCATTTTTGATGTTTTATGATATGATTTTGATATCAATATAGTTCAAGTAATTGAGATTGTCAATACCTTCTTCAAATTTTATTATCAATGTTTGAACATTAATGTGAGAAGATGTGTTACTTTTAGCATTGTTTAATTATAATTCATGAAAACCTGAGAACAATGAAAGCATTAAACGTGATGACTATTGCTGCTTTGGCTACTTCGCTTGTAGCTTGTAACAATGCAGCTGAATCAGAAGCAACTACAACTGACGCACAGGAAGTAGTTGAGGTAGCGGAAGCTACGGCCATTCCTGTATCTGCATCAAGCGGACAAATTGAGTGGAGAGGATGGAAGACAAACGTAGATTGGGGTCACGTTGGCACCATTCAAGTGAAGGATGGGTCTTTCGACGTGAAAGACGGAGCCTTGGTAGGTGGAAACTTTACCATCGACATGAATTCTATTCACGCTACGGACATTGAAGAAGGAACAGAAGATTACAACAACTTGGTTGGTCACCTTAAGAGTGATGATTTCTTTGGTGTAGCTGAGTACCCTGAAGCAACTTTTGAAATTACAGATGTAATGGACAACGCAGAAGGTGAAACTTCACACACTATTAAAGGTAATCTTACCATGCGTGGCGAAACGAAAAACGTTGAGTTCGGAGCTGACGTGCAAGTAGGAGATGGAATGGTGGCATTCAAGGCACCAGAGTTCACCATAAATCGCACTAACTGGAATGTGATGTTCCGCTCTTCAGGAATTGAAGGAGTGACCAAAGATCAGTTGATCGACGATTACATGGAATTGAAAATTGATTTGACTGCTCAGAACTAAGCAGCACAAAAACAGATGATTAGGTCCAATTGCTTCGGTAATTGGGCCTATTTTTTTAGCACATCTTTTAGCGCTTCCTCCAAATGAGTATACTTCCAGCTAAAGCCCGTTTGCTTTATGCGGTCAACAGATACATGTGTACTCATCAAGGCTATTTGTGCCATCTCACCTAGCAGAAGCCTGAGCGCCCAGGCCGGAACTTTTGGAAAGAAATAAGGACGATTGAGAACCTTGGCGAGCACCGCGCCAAATTCCATGTTTCGAACCTGATTTTCAGCTGCCGCGTTGTATGCTCCTTGAACCGTCTCGTTTTCCATCGCGTGAATGAACATTCGTGCTAAGTCGGTGACGTGAATCCAAGGCATCCATTGCTTTCCAGAACCTAGCGGTGAACCAATTCCCGCCTTAAAGGCCGGAAGCATTTGCCCTAAAGCACCTCCTGATTTCTCTAGGACAATGCCAATCCTCAACTTCGCAACTCGGAGCCCAAGACTTTCGATTTTGTCCACTTCTTCTTCCCATTGCGAGGTTACGTTTCCTAAGAAATCCGTGGCTGGATCATGCTCTTCTGTGAAGAAAGATTCGGTGCTGGTAGGGTAGTATCCGACTGCACTCGCTGAAATAAAAGCCCTAGGTGGTGCTTCGCATTGCTCAATTGCCGAATAGAGCGCTTTGGTTCCTTCGACACGACTTTCCATGATGGATTTTTTGTGCTCGCTTGTCCAGCGTTTGGCCACACTGGCTCCCGCCAAATGAATCACGGCATCCACGCCAGCTAGCGCTTTGGGATCAACATAATTTTCCTTTGGATTCCAATGAAACACTTCAGCATCTATTGAAGTGGCGCCCTCGCGCGTGCTCAGCCATCGAACTTGAATTCGTTTGGCAGTGAGGTTTCGGGTAATTTCTTTACCAACCATTCCCGATCCGCCGGATATTAAAACTGTTCTCATGATGCTGATTTTTCGCTAGGTGAAGTTATCTTTAATTGCAAACCAAGAGGACCTTGACATTGTTCCTAAGATATGCAAGATATTGAGCCCCATTATAATTGGAGAGGAGTTTACATCGCTAGTGAAGATGACAGATCGCCGATGTATGGCCACTTTAATTCCGAAGTATATTACACGGACCACATATACGATTTTGTAATTCACCCGCAGTGGGACAATATTGGGAGTGAAACCTTGTATATCAAGGTGCTTTACGTAGAATACCATATTGGTTACGGCATCATTGAATTACTCGGTGAATGGAATGACGTAATCCAAAACGACGTAATGATCTTGAAGCATCAAGTAATCGACATGATGATTGACCAAGGCATAGATAAGTTTGTGCTGATTGCGGAAAATATATTGAACTTCCATGCAGACCTCACAGACTATTACGAGGAATGGTTCGAGGAAATTCCGGATGGATGGATTGCATTTATCAATGCACGCGAACATGTAATCCGTGAGATGTCGGACTACGGCATAGACCATTATTTAATTCTAGGAGGTAAACTCAGCGACATCAGCTGGCGGAGCAAACCGCCCAAAAAGCTTTTTGAAACGGTCAATGCCTATGCTACGAAGCGATTAGGCGCTTAGCTCTTAGATCACAGGCTTCATCCAGCCGTGAGTATCTTCTGTACGACCCAAGCGAATATCATTAAGGCCCTTGCGAATTTTGGTGGCCATTCCATCTTCTGGAGTAGGAATATCATATCTCGTGCCTTCGTGCCCAATTTGTTGAATTACGGATACTACGGCCGCTGTACCCATTCCGAAGGCCTCTTTGAGCTCACCACTTTGCGCAGCTTCTACCACTTCCTTCACGCTAATCGGACGTTCTTCAACATCATACCCCCATTCTCTCAGAAGAGTAACAATGGAGTCTCTGGTAATACCGGCAAGAATTCGATCGGTAAGCGGGGGAGTGAGCATTTTGTCACCAATGCGCAACATAATGTTCATCGTGCCGCTTTCTTCAATCCACTCATGGGTGCGGTGATCCGTCCAAATAACTTGATTATAACCTTCTTCTATGGCTTGCGCCGTAGGGTAGAAAGCTCCACCGTAATTACCAGCTGCTTTTGTAAAACCGATTCCGCCACCCGTAGCGCGGGTATATTGATCCTCAATTTTCACTTTTACAGCCCCTGCGTAATACGGTCCCACAGGTGAGCAAATAATGGCAAACGTGAAGCGCTCACTCGGGCGCGCTGCAATAAACTCACTTGAAGAAAACAAGAATGGACGAATGTAAAGTGACTTGATTTCATCCTGAGGAACCCACTCGCTATCGAGTTTAATCAGCTCGTTTAGTCCATCTAAGAAAACGCTCTCAGGAACTTCCGGCATTAGGAGTCGAACGGCAGATTTATTCAGTCTTTCCCAGTTTTTTTCTGGACGAAATAGAGAAACCATTCCATCTTGACCTCGGTAGGCTTTCATTCCCTCAAAAGCAGCCTGACCATAATGCAAGGCGTGCAAGCCGTATGTGGCATTTAGCTCACCGAATGGGCGAATTTCAGGTTCTTGCCAAGCTCCATCTTCAAAATGGCATACCAACATGTGATCTGTGAAGTACCTACCAAAGGGTAGATTATCAAAGTCAACAGATTGTATGCGAGATGCGCTTGCTTTTGTGATTTTCATGAGCCTGAAATTAGACTGCAAAAGTAATCAATCTTAACGACTTTCGGGTGGGTGTTTCATGTTCAAAAATTCTATCTTTGGGTTTGAATTGATGAAAATCACAGCAATGAAAAAGTGGATTATGATTCCTGCCGTTATAGCCATGGTGGCTTGCGGGTCAGGGGAGACCGAAAATCAAAACGCCAATGCCGATAATGCGCAATCTTCAGAGAGTGCAGTCGCACAGGCTGAATCAACATCAGAGATTGGATTTTATGGCGATACCATTGACGTAGAAGGAGCCATCTCAGTAGAAGAAATGCTCACTGAGCTTGAATCAAAAGATTCGGCGATGGTGAAGGTAAGTGGAGAAATTCTTGGAGTTTGCCAGAAGAAAGGATGTTGGATGAAGATGCCTTTGGGCAACGGAGAGAGCATGACTGTAAAATTCAAGGACTATGCGTTCTTCGTTCCGATGAACAGCGTAGGGCAAACCGCCACTGTTGAAGGTGTGGTTAAGCAAGAAACGTATTCTGTAGCTGAGTTGAAGCACCTAGCTGAGGATGCCGGAAAATCTCAAGAGGAGATTGATGCCATCGTTGATCCTGAGGTTAGATATAGCTTCATGGCTAATGGTGTAGCGATTCAATAATGAAGATTTCCAATTGGTTTTTGCCTATGGCAATGGTAGCCACGGTTGCCATTGCTTGTCAGTCGACCAGCGAAGCTGAGCCTGCATCCGCTCCAGCGGCTCCAGTAGCTGAAGAGCCTTTGATGTATGAGGCCTCTGAACTGGCTGCATTGATGCGCCGGATGGAAGAGGAGAATAAGGAAATGCGCTCCCAAATTCTGGAGGGAAATTATCCTGATTCGTATCCAGAGGATTACGCCAATATTCATACTGCTGAGGCTACAAATCCTAGAGATATTAACGAGACGTTCCATTCTTTGGCACAGTTGTACCTTGAGAACATGGATGCCATTGTTGAGGCTGAAGGAGAGGCGGTGATTCCTGCCTTTAATACCATGGTTTCAACTTGTATTAGCTGCCACCAATTGTATTGCCAAGGTCCTATTCCGCGCATTCGAAAGCTTCGGATTCCTCAACAAGATGGAGCGTGAGGTAAAATTGACAAGTGATGGCTCTGCAACTCTTTTCTCGGAGAAGTGGAACCAAACTTATCACAGCGTGCATGGTGCTCTAAGTGAGTCCATGCACGTTTTTATTTCTGCAGGTTTGCGACCAATTGCTCAGAATGAGGTAGCCGTTCTTGAACTCGGTTTTGGCACCGGATTGAATGCTCTACTGACGTTTAAGGAGATGCAGAAAAGCCACCAAGTCATCACATATCACACCCTGGAGCCCTATCCTTTATCAAAACGCGAATGGAAGGAGTATGGTAAGAGTATTTCGGGAGACAAGAGGCTCATATTTGAGCAACTTCATGAGGCTCCTTATAATGAGAAGGTCAGATTAGTAGGGAATTTTGAGTTCACCAAAATACCGATCACCTTCGAAGTCTGGGAGGCCCCAGTGAATTATTATGATGTCATTTACTTCGACGCTTTTGCTCCAAGTACGCAGCCTGAACTGTGGACCATCGAGGTTTTTGAGAAGTGTTTACAATGCTTGAACCCGGGAGGTAGACTGGTTACCTATTGCGCAAAAGGCGATGTAAAGCGAGCTATGCGCGCGGCAGGCTTCGAAGTAAAAGCGCTCACGGGTCCACCCAAGAAGCGCGAAATGATTCTAGCGATAAAACCTTAGTAATACAGATTCTATGAACGTCACATTGCGCGTATATGGCTTGTTTATAGTCGGCAATCAAATCCTCGTAAGCCTTGAAGAATACAAGGGAAAGGAGATGTTTAAGTTTCCAGGAGGAGGCGTTCAATTTGGGGAAGGAACACGGGAAGCGCTCATCCGAGAGATTCATGAGGAAATGGGCTTGTCGATCGAGATAGGGTCCCACATTTACACTACGGATTTCTTTAAGCGTTCTTCATTTGATCAGCGTCAGCAAGTGCTGAGTGTGTACTACGAGATTGAAAACAGCAGTTTTTCAGTTCAAGACATCCCACAATTCGGCCTAGAGAACACAGCCCTAAAAAAAGAACGATTCGAATGGCGGACCATTGAATCGCTGCGTGCGGAAGACTTTACGTTCGACACGGAACGTGCAGCCTTTAAGGCTTATATGTCGAGAAAGGTTTAAGACTTCACGCTCTCGAAAAACCGTGCATGCCACGAATCTTTCGCAGGAACTTCCCACTTTCTTCTAAACTCACCCAAATCTGTGACTAGATTGTTGAACACAGGAGTGTTTTCATCAACATCTCCCTCGGATATCATCTGTTTGAAATCGTTCATGGAAACACTCACCACCAAGTCATTTTCTGATCTGAAAGCAATATGCATTCTATCCATTAAATCAATGTTCAATCCCTTCTGAAGGCCTTGAATCAAACCCACGCTATCATCAACGCTGCATCCGGTTGCAGGTTGAACCGTTTCATCTACCGCTAGTACAATGAACCTGCGGTGATAAACGGCATACCCTGCAAAGAGATCTTTCCCATGGGCTTGCCAATCACTGACAAAATTCTCGAGTTCAGCGGATATTACCTCTCGTTCTTCTGTTGTAAGTGGGCGAGGGGCTTGGTAAATCCAGATACGGCTGTGATCGGGAAGATCCTTTAAAGGAATATTCATGTCTTGTGTTTTAGGATTGAGCTTCAGCGAGTAGTTCAGCAACGTCGTATACCTTCACTTTAGTGGATTGCTCCTTGTTTTTAACACCATCGGTCATCATGGTATTGCAGAAAGGACAGCCTGTGGCAATCACATCGGGTTGCAATTCCAAGGCTTGCTCAGTACGTTCAATATTCACTTCTTTATCGCCTTTCTCAGCTTCTTTGAACATTTGTGCACCCCCAGCACCGCAACAAAGTCCCTTTTGTTTGCAGCTTTTCATCTCCGATATCTCGGCTTCAAGTTGTGAGAGGAGCTCGCGTGGGGCTTCGTATTCGTCGTTGGCTCGACCTAAGTAACAAGGGTCGTGGAAAGTGATTCGCTTTCCTTTGTAGCTACCTCCTTCTATCTTTAATTTTCCTTCCTTGAGCAGTTTTTTTAGGAATTGGGTGTGGTGCATCACTTCGTACTTTCCACCTAATTCTGCGTACTCATTTTTGAGGGTATTGAAACAATGAGGGCAAGTGGTTACAATGCGTTGTACTTCATACCCATTCAATACCTCGATGTTCATGAGCGCTTGCATCTGAAACAAGAACTCGTTTCCTGCTCTTTTCGCTGGATCACCCGTGCATGATTCCTCAGTGCCAAGAACGGCAAACGATACCTCTGCCTTGTTTAGGAGTTGCACAAATGCGCGTGTAATCTTCTTTGCTCTATCATCGAAGCTGCCTGCACAGCCCACCCAAAATAACACATCCGGTTTTTCTCCCGCGGCCATTTTCTCGGCCATAGTAGGTACATGTAATCCTTGGCTCATATCTCTTATTCGTCTTTGAATACTTGAATTGTCATGCTCTTGTCCACCAAATCGCTAAACGTACCCTTGTATCGGGTAGCTCTCACCAAGTGGTTATCAATCCAGTGGTAGTTGCCGCCTCTCGGTTTGCCCATGAGCAGTCCGTGGTACTTAAATCCATGGCGGTTTAGCCATTCTTCCGTTACCTCTCTGTGCTCTTCGGTTCTAGAAGTAAAGAAGGTAATGATGTGACCTTGGTCGTACCATCGATTCAGCGTTTCTAATGCATCAGGATATACTTCAGCAGTGGCCATTCTTTCTGGTGCTTCATTTGGAATATCATCGCAAATGGTACCATCAATATCGATAAGGTAATTCTTTACCTCTTCAGATAGCAGAGGGCTAACGTGTTTTCCATCTACAATGATTTCTTTTAACTCGTGCTTTTCTTTCGAATCCATTAAGCTTCATCTTTCCAATTGAGTCGGTCGGCCTGAGCAAATTGCCATGGCGCACCGTTGTTCTCAACGTTGGTCATCATAATATTTAATTCATTTGGCGCAGCGGATTCTTCCATCACCAGGTAGTTACGCATTTGAACGATGATGGATAACGGGTCGATATTCACGGGGCAGGCTTGAACACAAGCGTTACAACTGGTACAAGCCCAAAGTTCTTCGCGGGTTATGTAGTTGTCCAAGAGCGATTTGCCATCTTCTTGAAAACTTCCATTTAGGTCGATATTCTTTCCAACTTCCTCCAAACGATCACGGGTATCCATCATGACCTTTCTAGGAGATAATTTCTTGCCTGTCATATTTGCTGGGCATTCTGACGTGCAGCGACCACACTCTGTGCAAGAGTATGCGTTCATTAGATTTACCCAGTTCAAATCGGTAACGTCTTTGGCGCCAAATCGACTAGGTGCTTCCGCGTCGCCTTCAGCGGGCGCAGCAAACGGATCGGCGGTTGGATCCATCATCATCTTAACCTCCTTGGTAACGCTTTCCATATTGGAAAAACGCCCTTTCGCATCGAGGTTAGAGAACCAAGTATTTGGGAATGCCAAGATGATATGGAAGTGCTTGGAAATAGGCAGATAATTCAGGAAAGCTAATATTCCGGCAATGTGGAACCACCACGCGAAGCGCTCAATAAAATGGAGCGTATCCTGAGATAACCCTTGGAAAATTGGAGCCAAATATTGCGAAACCAAGAATGGACCAGCTTCTGCGGTTTCGAAATTGGCCTCAGTCGCGTTCATGGTGAGTAACGCCAGCATCAATACGATTTCAATCACCAGGATGTTGTTTCCATCTTTCGTAGGCCAACCTTCCATTTCAGGATTGAAGAAACGAGCCACCTTTCCGATGTTTCTTCTCCAGAGGAATACGACACAGGCCACAATAACGAGCACAGCTAGCACCTCAAAGAAACCGATCACTAGGTCATAAAAGCTTCCGAGAAGGGGGTGAAAAACGCGGTGAGTTCCAAAAATCCCGTCGATTACGATTTCAAGTACCTCAATGTTGATTAAGATGAAACCGGCATAAACGATAAAGTGAAGAATTCCAGGAATTGGACGAGCTTGCATTTTACTCTGACCAAATGCCACGCGCATCATGGTTCCCCATCGTTCCTTCTTGCGATCCGTCCGGTCAATATCCGTTCCAAGGTTAATGTTCCTTCGAATTTTAGAAACTTGCTTGGTAAACCAATAAATAGCTCCTCCAAGAAGCAGGAGAAATGCGATATTATCAATGTACTGCATAGTCAGTATTAGTTATCAGAATTAGCCGTGGAGTCCGAGTCCAATTGTCTTTCCATTTCCTCAATTTCTTCCGGTGAGTAACGCGGACTGGAACCAAATACACTAAATTCTATATAGCGGTTAGGGTTGTATCTCAAGTCTAACAACAGGCGGTCTAAACTGTTGGACGCCTTAGTGATATTGTCATATAATTCTTGATCGTTGAACAATTGTCCGAGCGTTCCTTCGCCATTATTCACTTTCTCTAACAATTGATTTGCCTGAGCACTGGCCTTGGCAAGTTCTGCCATCGTTTCAGCCACGCGTGCCTGTGCGAGCGTATCCGTAATGGCCTCTACATTAGAAAAAATCGTATCGAGTTTGCCACTGTTTTGGCTAAATGTGGATGTGATGTGTTCGAGGTTTTCCGTAATCTGACTCAGTCGAGGTCGGTTTTCGGCCATGTAGATATCAATCTCGTTGGTGACGTTCTTGAGATGATCAAAACTCTCGTAGAGATTCTCAAACGTCTTTTTGAAGTCTCGCTGGGTGTCTTCTGTCAGGAACCCTTGAAAAACCGCTAATGCGGTATCAATCGAACCAAGTAGACGTTCCGTTTTCGCCTTCAATGGAGCTAATTGCTCATTCACCGCTTCGGCTAAACCCGGTTGTAATCCAGTTGGAATGGTATCGCCCATTTGCATAATATGGGTCGAGTCTCCAAGCATAATATCTACTCGCTTGTTACCCAACACATCACCCGCGATTAAAGCTACCGAATTGCTGGGAATAGGATAATCGGTGGTGATTTGAAAAGTAACGACCAATTGACCAGTATAATCAGGCAGAAAGTCAATCCGTTCAACCATGCCTACGCGATTACCATTGATGTTCACTGGGCGTCCAGCGTCAAGCCCTTGTGTGTTGGAATACACACCGTAAACAGCGCGACTTGTGGAAAACACGTCGCTGCCCATTAAAAAGTTGACTCCCCAATAAAGCGCGCCCGCGCAAACCACGAATAGGAAGCCTACCTTAAATTCTCTTGATACTCTCAAAGCTTTGTAAATACTGGGTGTTAACCACAATAATACGACTATTGCAGCATTCGTTCCGCACGAGAAACGGAAATCTTATCACCATCCATAAAGGCCACCAGGAATGCATCTTCAAATCCAGCTTCAATGGCTGCCGACTTTGCCTCCTCAGCCTCTTCCTTAGTTGAAAATCCACCTAGGACATATTTGTAAAGGCGCCCTTCCTGATAATAACTCACTCCTTCTAAACCACTAAAATTTTGCGGTACACACTCCAACAAGCTTGAGGATACCGCAATTTGAACCATTAATTGAGGTCCGCTTGGAATTTCTTCAGCGATGGGTTGTTCGGCCGTTGCATCTAGCGTGCTATCACTCTCACTTTTGGCGATGTCTGGAATACTATCTACCGCGTTCGTAGCCTGTTCTTGCGCTTCGTGAATGGTCAGTCCGTCACTAATAGCATCTCGTCGCAGTTTATATTCTTTAAAAGCTCTGTAAATAGCTGAGGCCATCAGCTCCTGACCCCTTGTTGACAATAAGAAGTCTTCTTCTGATGAATTGGTAAGAAAGCCCAATTCTACCAATACCGAAGGCATAGCTGTATAATCCAAGACATAGAGTACACTTTGTTTCACACCGCGATCTCTGCGTCGAACTCGATCTTTAAACTGCTCCTGAACGAGTGAAGCATACTCGATACTCTGGTCGAGGTAAGCACTTTGACTTAATCGACTAAACATGGTGGAAAGCGGGGAGTTTGGATCAAAGCCCTCGTAGTTCTGCTCGTAATCATCCTCTAGGAGAATTACCGAATTTTCACGGCGCGATACTTCCAGATTGGCCTCTTCACGAGTTAGTCCCATCACATAGGTTTCCGTTCCGTATGCCTGTCGCGGACCTGCGTTGCAGTGAATCGAAATGAATAAATCGGCATTGACTTCGTTCGCTAGGGCTGCGCGCTCATGAAGTTCTAAAAACGTATCGTCGTCGCGCGTGTAAATGACCGTTACGTCTGGTATATTCTCTTTAATGTACTTCCCAAGTAAGAGCGAAGTAGCTAAAGCAACGTCTTTCTCTTTTTTGGAATGACGACCCGTACCCAAGTTTCCCGGGTCTTTGCCGCCATGGCCAGCATCGATTACAACCACATTTACCTTTCCATCGTCAACTTTTGCGGCAGGAACACTTGCAATGTTGGGCAATATCAAACCAATCCATACCAGAAACAACCATCGTTTCGTTGAAGGTCTGATTATAGCATTGCGATCTTTAGACACAGTGGTGTTAATTTTGAGTAGTTTTGAGCCGTCATTCAACGGTGATACAAAAGTAAAACTTCCATTGCGGAGCGCCTTCACTCTTATACCTAAGTTATTAACGCTGCTTGTTGGCTTCCAATTGTCAGCTCAAGTAGACACGTTGCCTACCGTTTTACCTACCGACACTTTGACGGCCATTACTGATTCTGTTGCCATGGAAACAGATACCGTGCCGAAGTCGCAATCAGAAATGCTCAAGGAACAGGTGAACTATTACGCAGAGGATTCTATCTCAACAGACGTCGACGGTGGAACAGCTTATCTCTACAATGAAGCACATGTCGATTATGGCGACATTACGCTGGAGGCGGGGTACATTGCCATCAATTTCGAAACAGGTATTGTAACGGCTGCAGGAATCACGGATTCGACGGGCACCATTAAACAAAAGCCCATATTTACGGAGAAGGGAAAGCAATACGCCAGCGACACTATTCGGTATAATTTCACAACTCGAAAGGCGAGAATTCAAATCATTACGACCCAAGAAGGGGAAGGCTTCATCCATGGAAGTCGCGTGAAAATGGTCAATCAGAATACGTTTTACATAGAGAACGTGAGTTTCTCGACGTGTAACCTTGAGCATCCTCATTTTGATATTGTCGCTCGTCGTGCGAAAATTGTGGCCGGAGAAAAGGTGGTTACCGGACCTGCTTTCCTGCGTATTGCTGACGTAACCACACCGCTCTTCGTTCCTTTTGGGTTCTTCCCCATGCAAGAGAGAAGAGCCAGTGGTATTATTATTCCGAGCTACACAGATCAGATTAACCGCGGGTTTGGACTGCTCGGCGGTGGATACTATTGGGCGGTGAATGATTACATGGACCTAACCATTACAGGCGATATTTATACAAAGGGGACATATGCCATCAATATGGCATCGAACTACAATGTGAGATACCGCTTCAATGGAAATCTATCAGCGGGTTTTTCTCGTTTGCGCACTGGTGATCCACGTTATGCAGATGCTGGACAGTTTAGCGAAACGCGCGATTTTAGAGTGCGCTGGACCCATCGCCAAGATCCCAAGGCACGACCTGATTTACGACTGAATGCCGATGTAAACTTTGCTACGAGCTCTTACTACCGGAACAACTCTACTAACCCAGAAGATGTCCTTCAAAATAGCTTCCGAAGTTCCGTGAACCTCTTCAAAACTTGGCAAGGTTCACCGTTTACATTGAACGCCGCAGTGCGCCATCAGCAAAACAACGGACAACAAGAGTTTTCCATGGACCTTCCAGAAATTGCGTTTGCCATGAACCGCATTCAACCCTTCGAAGGCGACGGAGTGGGTGAAGAGAAGTGGTACGAACGGATTGGCTTGGTGTACAACTTAGATTCCAAAGTGGAAATCAGAGATAGCCTTTTGGCTTATGAAGATCCCTCGAGATTGGCGGAAGCGGGTAGAACGCGATACGGTGCTAACAACCGAGCCGGACTTACTTGGAATACGCGCATTTTAAATCACGTTACGCTTACACCAAGTTTGTCGTATGCCGCAGCGATGCTGCCTCAGCGATATACCTATAGCTACGACACGCTTACGAATTCGGTGGATACAGACACTATAGCAGGCTTCAATCTATTGCAATCGGGAAGCGTAAATGCAGCCCTCACGACCAAAGTTTACGGTCTCTTCAACTTTAATGGACGCCTTTCCGCCATTCGTCATGTGGTTACGCCAACGGTTCGTTTCTCCTATACACCTGATTTTACAACGGATTATTGGAATTACTTTGAGACCGTACAAACCGATTCACTTGGGAATACGCAAGAGAGATTTGTTTATGCGGGACAGCTTTACGCCAGTACGCCAGGGCAAGGAGGAGGACAGGTGGGCTTCAATCTCCAGAACAATTTTGATGGAAAATGGCGTAGCAGAAATGATTCGGTTGGTGAGACGAAGTTCAAGCTGCTTGAGCGATTGAATATGTCGACGAGTTATAATCTGCGAGCGGAGGAATTTAATTGGGCGCCTTTGAACATTAGCGCCAACAATACCTTCTTCAATGGGAAGTTCGCCGTTAACTACCAAGGTACATTCGACTTTTATGGAATTGACACGGCTGGGGTCCGGGTTAATCAAACTGCATTCGAGACCAATGGGGTCTTACTTCGCAACACCATCAACACTTTCTCATTCGATTTACGTCTTAAAGGGGGAGAGCGTGGCCAGTCAGAGGTAGCTACGGGTCCGCTCGGATTGGTGCAGGACAATCCGAACTATTATCAGATCTACGATTATATGAACGTTAGCGCCGTGTGGACGCTCAACCTTTCGTATTCGTATCAAACGCGGGTTGTTGGACTCGAGACCAACCGCACTCAAGCACTAACATTCTCTGGTTCGTTTGAACCTACTCCCAATTGGCGTCTTGGATTTAGTTCGGGTTACGACTTGGTCAATGGCGGATTGGCTTATACCACCATCGACCTGCGCCGAGATCTTCACTGTTGGGAGTTGAGTGTAAGGTGGGTGCCTTTCGGTCCACTGCGGAGTTATACCTTCTCGATCAATGCCAAAGCCAACATGTTCCGCGATATCAAGTATGAGCAGAACCGAAGACAATGGGAGCTCTAATACAATGATTTACTCGGAAAGAGCCGAGGTTCGTCTGATGTGATTCACCCAGTTTTTCAATATTTCCTTCCCGTTCGTCGTAAGAATGCTTTCCGGATGAAACTGTACGCCAATCCATGGAAGAGTATGGTGATGAGCAGACATGACAACCCCTTCCGAGCTTTGAGCTGATATCAACCATTCTGATGGCAATGTTTTGCGTTTTACTGCCCAGCTGTGGTACAAACCAACTTCTTGTGATAGGGGGGTGTTGATGTACAATGGTGATGTTTCCAGCACCTCTAATGGAAAGGGCATACCATGGCGGACGTGATTTAGATTGTAGAGCGATCCGCCCGAATGCTCAACCATTGCTTGAAATCCGAGGCACACCCCAAGCACCGGCGCATTTGAATTTGCGAGTTTGCTCATGAATGTCATAAGGTTACCTGACTCATTGGGTAATCCAGGCCCTGGAGAAATGACATAGGCATCAAAATCCATGCGAAGATGATGCAATTCGTCATTTCTCAATACCTCAACATGCAAATTGGCTATGCGCTCAAGGTCATGGACCAAGTTGTACGTAAAGCTGTCGTAATTGTCAATCAGGAGTATCCGCATCGGTGGCGAAAATACCTAAGTTTGAGGAAATGAACTTCGCATGAAAAAAGTGATTAATACCAATCGAGCACCAGCACCTATTGGTCCCTATAATCAGGCCATAAAGAGTGGAAACACCTTGTATGTGTCGGGTCAAATAGCCATTGATCCCTCTTCTGGGGAATTGCTTCAGGGCGATATCAAAGCTGAAACCCAATTGGTTTTGGAGAATTTAAAAGCAGTGGTTGAGGCGGGTCAAATGCAATTGACAGATGTAGTAAAGTGCTCCATCTTCATTTCCGATATGAACAACTTCGGTAAAATTAACGAAGTATATGCATCTTATTTTGACGGCGATGCTGCTCCAGCTCGAGAAACAGTGGAAGTTTCGGTTTTGCCGAAGAACGTCAACGTTGAAATAAGTTGCATAGCAGTAAAAGCCTGATGGGTGAATGCCTCCGGCACAAAGGTGGACGCTCGACCGCTTAGCAAAAGCTGCACGATATCCGCTATATAATTCCCCTATTATAACTTAACTTCGCATTCCGAAATAAAACTGACTCCCATGGATTTTGATTTGATTGTTCTAGGTAGTGGCCCTGGTGGATATGTTGCCGCAATTCGCGCAGCACAACTGGGTTTGAAAACTGCCATTGTTGAGAAAGAGAACTTGGGTGGTGTATGCTTGAATTGGGGATGTATCCCAACCAAAGCATTGATCAAAAGTGCCCAGGTATTTGAATATATGAATCACGCGGAAGACTACGGTCTTTCTGTGAAGGACGCCTCTCACGACTTTTCGAAGGTGGTTGGCCGAAGTAGAGATGTAGCAGAAGGAATGAGCAAGGGAGTTCAGTTCCTTATGAAGAAGAACAAAATTGAGGTTATCATGGGTTCGGGTGTTGTTAAGCCCGGCAAAAAGATTGAGGTAACTGATGCCGACGGTAAGCAATCGACCGTATCTGCCAAGAATATCATCATCGCTACTGGTGGTCGCTCTCGTGAGCTTCCTTCATTGCCTCAAGACGGCAAGAAAATCATTGGCTATCGTGAAGCCATGACTTTGAAGGATCAGCCTAAGAGCATGGTGATTGTAGGGTCAGGTGCCATTGGTGTTGAGTTTGCCTACGTATACAACGCTATGGGAACCAAGGTGACCATCGTGGAGTACATGCCGCGTATTGTACCTGTTGAGGACGAAGAGGTGAGCAAGGAGCTAGAGCGCACCTTCAAGAAGGCTAAGATGGATATCAAAACCGGTGCTGAGGTCACAAAAGTTGATACGTCTGGAAAAGGTTGTGTGGTTACCTACAAAGACAAAAAAGGTGAGCATACGATTGAATGTGACGTAGTGTTGAGCGCGGTAGGTGTTCAAGCTAATATCGAGAACATCGGACTTGAATCTACTGGTATCAAGACCGATAAGGGTAAGATTAAGGTAGACGAGTTTTATCGCACAAATATCGATGGTTATTACGCCATCGGTGATGTGGTTCCAGGTCAGGCACTTGCTCACGTAGCCTCTGCTGAAGGTATCATTTGTGTAGAAAAGATTGCTGGCGAAAATCCAGAGCCCATCGATTACAACAATATTCCGGGTTGTACTTATTGCTCACCTGAAATCAGCAGTGTAGGTTACACGGAAGCTGCAGCAAAAGAGGCGGGCTACGACTTGAAAGTAGGTAAGTTCCCATTCAGCGCTTCAGGAAAGGCGAAAGCTGCTGGAGCGAGTGGTGGTTTCGTGAAGGTGATTTACGATGCGAAATATGGGGAGTTGCTCGGTGCGCACATGATTGGCGCTAATGTAACTGAGATGATTGCCGAAATGGTTGCTGCGCGTAAGCTAGAAACCACAGGGCATGAAATTCTAAAGACGGTTCACCCGCATCCAACCATGTCGGAGGCCGTTATGGAAGCTACCGCTGCGGCATACGGTGAGGTAATTCACTTGTAAAAGCTGTACCAATAGATTAACAAAAAAAGCCATCCACCAGGGTGGCTTTTTTTTTGGTCATTTGAATCTTTTGTATTTTAAATTAATGATTCGTTCTCTGCTCAATACGCTGTTCATTGTGGCTCTATTTTCCTCGAGCCTTATCGCGCAGGAAGATTCTTTATCTTCTCATTTTGCTGACCATTTTAATTTGTCCCTGGGAGGTTGGATGGAAGACCATATCAATACCTTCACAACGGGTATAGAGGCTACTAGATCTGTTTATCATGATGAGCATCAAGCAATTCATTTGGGATTGGGCTTACTCGGTTTATCTCAGCAATACACAGATAGGAACCTACATCTATCAAGTTTTCATGTTGATAGTATGCCTCAGTTCTATGATACCGATACCATAGATTTGAATAAGCATCAAAGTCTAGCCATGCAGTTTTTAGCGGGCTATAAAATCTTGGCAACCGAAAGACTTGGGATTGAAGCACGTGCTTACTTAAATTATTCCTTCGGCTCTCTCTTTGGAACCTCAGAACGAACCGATTTTCAGAGCCTAGGTATCTCGATTTTTAGCATAGGTTATTACGGTGGACTTTTCTATGTGTCAAAGGTGAAAAGTTCATGTTCCCCATAGGAATAGGTGTACAATATGCTCGTCTTTTTGAGGGCGCTGATTATAGAATCCGTGAAGGGAACTACACCGTTCGTGTTTCTTTTGGAGTTGTTTTGGATCGTTCAGATTATTCCCGCGATTGATTGCCCGTTGAAATGACGCCTTTTCCAATACGATAAGCGGATTGGGAAGAATGACTTGTAGCACCGTTCTATTCGCTATCTTCCCACTATGACTAATGCATTCCTCCTAGAAGACGTACCTGCGGCCTTGCGTCGCCTTAGAGAAGACTCGAAACCATTGTGGGGCGAAATGAAAGCCAAGCAAATGGTTGACCACCTATATCACAGCTTGATATTGGGGCAGAATCCCAAGGACTGGCCGCTGCGGGTTCCAGAAGAAAAGCTACCTGCGCTGAAGAATTTCCTGATGGGGCCAAAACCCTTTCCTAAAATGGCCGATATGCCCGTGGGTTTTGTGGAAGAAAAAGTAAGCGCTTCTGCAAACTTAGATGAGGCCTTGGAGCGTTATCTAAATGAGATCCCCGCTTTTTTACGAACGGTCAATAAAGCAGATTACCGAATGGTACATCCTGACTTTGGTATGCTAAATGCCGAGGAGGCCATCATGCTAAGCAGTAAGCACGCTAGGCATCATCTGGCGCAATTTGGATTAATGGAAAGATGACGAATGAACAAAGAAAGATATGGTTGCAGCTCAAGCTTTATGGCTATGCGATGGCCCGTTTCTTTCCCGTTCAATTGCTGTTGATCCATCTTAAGAGAAGTTGGCTTTTCTTGCTCTTCTGGTTCTTGCTGTTTGGCATGGCAGGAGGAGTGCTATTTCGAAGTTTAGGGATTCACTATCTGTTTAGTACACCGGAGTATCTTGAAGAAGTAAGTCCCATTTCATACCTGATTATTGGTGCTGTTTTAGGCTTGTTTACCATGGCCTTTCACATATCATCCTATATTTTTTACGCCCATAAGTTTCCCTTCCTAGCTACGCTCGCACGTCCTCTGTTTCGATTCAGCTATAACAATAGCATTATTCCCATTTCCTTTTTCGGCTTTTACTGTTACACGATTGCGAAGGGTTTGCTTGCCGATGAGGTAGAGTGGATGTGGATTGTGTTAAATATTCTCGGTATGCTACTCGGAGTGTTTATCAGCGTGAGTCTGACATTTAGCTGGTTTTTTAGCACCCTCCGGCCAAAGGTTTTGGAGAAAATTGGCGAGACACTCGACAAGACCTTGCGGTTGGTTATCGTGGAAGATAAATCGCCGTCGCGTCTAGATTTGAACGGTCATCATCGTGTAGTGACCTACCTCAAGAATTTTTATTCCATTCGCTGGGCGCGAGATACCAGTCATTACCCTAAGGAAGACCTGGTAGTCTTACTGCAGCAGCACCATTCCAATGCCGCCATTTTTCTACTGCTTTTAACCGCTGCCATGTTGAGTATGGGTTGGTTTGTCGACCAACCTTTCTTTATGATACCAGCTGGTGCAAGTATCGTTCTATCCATGACCTTCTATTTATTGGTGGTAGGTGCCGTGTACTCTCGATTTAAGGGCTGGTCGTTTGCTCTTTTCTTGACCTTCGGTTTGATATTGAATTACGCCAGTGGTTTTCCCCAATTTCAGAAAGATCACTTCGCTTTTGGATTGAAGTATTCTGGAGAAATGGCCACCTATGATATTGAGAGCCTTGAGAGGCTTACCACGCCTCAAAGGATGAGTCGCGATAGATTGGCAGCTTTTGAGGCACTTAATGGGTGGAGGCAATGCACCGGACAACAAAGACCTAAGCTGGTTATCGTCAATTCCTCAGGCGGTGGTTTGCGCTCTTCGTTGTGGAGCTTGGCCATGTTGCAACAAATCGACAGCACATCTGATGGGGCTTTTTGGAATCAGTGCTTTATGGCAACAGGTTCGTCTGGTGGAATGGTGGGAACCTCTTATTTCCGCGAGATCGCTTCTACCGATCATTTCCGGGCGACAGATGCCTACCGTGCTATGGGAAAGGATATTTTGAATCCCATCGGTTTTTCATTGGTTTCCAATGATTTATTCTTTTCGTTAAAGAAGTTTTCAGATGCTGGTGAGACCTTTAACTATGATAGAGGATGGGCATTTGAACGCCAGCTAGAGAGCAACTTGGATTATGCATTTGAAGAACGCTGGGTGGATTATAAAGAAGCAGAGCGACAGGGAGAAACTCCTTGGATTATCCTTTCGCCTACGATTATTAATGAAGGAAGGCGACTTCTAATTTCTAATTTGGGAGTGAGTTATTTGATGCGGAACGACAATCCCTGGAGTGATGAATGTGCCTACGATTTGGACGGAGTGGATTTCTTTCCATTTTTTAAAGAACAGAACGGCGACTCATTGCGCACCAGTTCCGCATTGAGGATGAGTGCGACTTTTCCATACATCACACCCTTAGCAACCCTTCCATCTGAGCCACGGATGGAGGTGATCGATGCCGGTGCTAGAGATAATAATGGATTTGAATTATCACTACGCGTGGTTTACGAGTTTCGCGAATGGATCAAAGCGAATACTTCTGGTGTGATTTTCGTTCAGTTCATGGCCAATGAACCTCCGAGTAAAGAAATTGCTTCATCGCCATACAGAACGCGCTTCGATGCGCTCATCAAACCCATTGGAGGCGTCGTCAACTCGTTTGCTAACCTTCAAGAGTTCTCAGCAGCCGAGAAACTGAGTTACGCCAATGAATGGATTGATTTTCCATTGGACATTCACACCTTTCAGCTTACCACAAGTGGAGGAGAAGAGATCGCACTGAGTTGGCACCTGACGGAACGAGAAAAGAATGTTATTCTTGAGAACTCGAATACGGAGGCAGTTCAAGGTCAAATCTATGAGTTGATTGATGACTTGAATAGAGCAGGCCACAACTGATTTCTATCTTTACGGCGATGTTGGAAGTACGACACCTCACATATCGATATAACAACCATTCAGATTTCGAACTCGATGTTCCTCATTGGAGTGTAAAACCGGGTTCTCGGGTTGCAGTGATAGGTCGGTCGGGGAGTGGGAAAACCACTTTTCTAAAGGCTCTGGCGGGCTTAATTCAGCCTAGTAGTGGTGAGATTCTTTGGCAAGATCAACGGGTCAAAGGCGCCAAAGAAAGGTTGGTTCCTGGTAATGACAAGATTAAACTCGTTCTGCAAGATTTTGGCCAAGACCCGCACTTGCCCGTGGTTGAGAACCTTAGGAGATATATCCTTGAGCACGATGATAATGAGCGAGCGGATCGAATATCGCGTTGGCTGGAGCAATTGGGATTGGAGGAACTCGGTGAGCGGAAAACACTACATCTGAGTGGTGGGCAATTGCAGCGAGTGGCATTGGCTCAAAGTTTACTGGCTGAACCTGAAGTTCTGCTTCTCGATGAACCTTTCTCGAATCTCGATCCGATACATAAGCAGCGTTTTATACCCGCATTGCGGCAATTGTTCGAGAATGAAGTTACCACCACAATTTCTGTGCTCCACGATCCGATTGATGCATTGCGCATAGCAGATCATATCGTGGTGTTTGGTAAAGGTAAGATACTGGAAGAGGGACTTGCTGCTGATATCTACAGGAACCCTAAACACCTCGAAACGGTTCGGCTATTTGGAACCGTTAATGTAATTGATCCCGAGGATGCTGAGCGCTGGCTGACCATTAAGCCTAATAAGTCACTAATTGAAGGCAAGTATTGGTTCCGACCTGAAGAGCATCGGTTGACGGACTTGAAGACCGACTACACTCACTTCAGGACCTTTCCAACTTCAAGTGGAAACTGGTCGGAGGTGCAAGTCGGGAATGAATTGCTCGTAATCTCTGGATCAGAATAAGAAGATTACAGACGCCCCGGCTGAATTCCACCATACATTTCCTTCACCCATACCACGTAACGGGATTTGATAGAAGGGTTGTAATTCGAGTTGGTAACGACCCACTGGAACTACAAATCCTGCATTGAATTTAAGATGTCCCGCAAAGGCAGAACTCGTTTCCCGTGTTTCGTAAGGCACCTTAATATCGGGTCCTTGTGAATTTTTAATAAAGTGATCGTACTTCTGGCCTGTAATGAAGTATGACCGCACGCCTGCTCCAATATTTAGCCATTCTGTTGGGTGCCAACGTACTTCAATAGGAAGTTCAACCATTTGACAGTAGCCATCCGTCCAGTCAAGAGAAAGTCCGTAACCTAAGTCCGTATCAGTCTGGTACTCCGTACCGTAGCACGAGTAATTAATGTTCGCATAGTTCAGACCACCACTCAAGCTCAGTTGTGATATTGGGAAGTAACGCACCCCGGCACCTACTCGGAATCCTGCTTGCGGAGCGTTGTTCATTTGGGTGCCACCGTATTCCAGGCCAGCAAGCAAGTACGGTCTCCAAATTCGTCGAGGTACCTCTTCATTCTCGTCCATTTCAAATGCCACAACGTTGCTCTGTGAATCTTCCTCTTCAAATGTACTTTCAAGAATCTTGCCTGTTGAGTTCACTGTACTCGGTGTCAAGGAGAATTCAGTGCTTTCGGATGAGTAGGCCGACCTTAAATCTTGATACTCCAAGCGCAGTGGTCTTTCATCTGTCCTTGTCAATGCCGTAGGGTTTGAAGCAGTAGATATTGTCTCAGGATACGTAGCTGTGGCAAAGACGTAATCCACTTCAGGTGCTCCCGGTGTGATGCTATTTCTTACAGAAGAGGAAGGAATAATCTCTGTAGAACTTTCCACTCCGCTTATAACTGGGGTGGATTGTACAGGTTCATTGCTTTTCAATTCTAGCTCTGTGTTTGTAATCGTATGCGTCGGCTCATAAGGCGAAGGACCTTCAATCTCCCATGGCCACCATGGCATACTCAACAATAATGTGGCGGATAGCATCAAACCCCAGAAATTGCCACCTCGAACCGGTATTTCACGGTCGAGCCTTGCTTCCAAAGCATCCCAATCCCTTTCATCAAAAGGATGATTCTCACTCTCCGCTCGATCGCGGAAGAAGTCTTCCAATGGATCGTGCTCACTCATCATTCAATCTCCAATTTTTCTAACGCCTTTTTCAAATGGGCTTTAGCTTTGAACAAGTTGGACTTCGAAGTACCCACAGAAATATCGAGCATATCTGCGATCTCTTCATGTTTATATCCCTCTATCACAAATAAGTTGAACACAGCTCTGTACGATGGACTAAGCTGTTGGATCAACTTTAAAACTTCTTCGTAAGCAAGTTGGCTTGTTACCGATTCATCTCTACCTGGTTCAGGAACGGTTTCAATATCTCTGCTTTCCGTAATTCGTTTTCTAACGCGCAGGAAATCAATAGATGTATTCACCAATATTCGCCGAATCCAAGGTTTGAATGGCTTTTCTAGATCATATGAATCTAGATTTTTAAACACCTTGACAAACGAGGTATTCAATATCTCAACTGCATCTTCACGGTTATTCACATATCTGAAAGCCACGCTCAACCCGTACCCATAGAAGTGCTGATACAGCTTCTTTTGAGCGAGTCGATTGTTGTCGCGGCAAGCCTCAACAACGCGGATTAATTCAGATGGTGAATTCAAGGACAATGCACTTGGATTATACTTACTATACGCACACCAAGTGAAAAGGTTGTCCTTGGATTAGAAAAAGTGCTTGTTAACTAATGTGCCGTAGGTAATTAAAAACCTTGGATAGGAACCCACGTTATCCGGGGAATCCCTGGGAGCGGTTTCAACTCGAATTTGCGGTGTCGGGTTGATATTTTTGATGTACTCCCTAGTCTTCAGCCTGAGTTGCTCATTTCGAATTGAACATAAACTATCAAGATTGATTGCTTTCGTGAGCTTCAGGACTGTGGGTATAAAGCCCAGCGTATCTGCTCCGTATTGCTCATAAACATAAGTCTCAAATTCATCCTCAACGTCCGCATAATCATCTCCTGTTGCTAGGTTAAAGGCTGTTCCTAGCCACTCCATTCTTATGGCCTCCCTTTGCAGCGAAGCATCCACATGGTAGGTAAGGGTAATGCTCAACTCGTCTTTCTGACCCGCCAAATCGAGGAGTTAATCAAACTGGCTGACGTGTTTGCTTGTTGGAATCGTATCGGTATAAATGAATGCAATTTCCTTTAGTTCCTCTGGGTCGCCATCTACTAAGCCTACGAGAAAACCTAAGGGCGCAGAGGTGGTTTTGACGATTACATTTTTAAACGTGTTCCAAACAATGGTTCCAATATCCACGCTCGGATCGTTGAGATTGCCTCTAACAAGAACATCCAAATTTACATCGCCATTTTTATCAGTGAGAAGGAAAAAGGCAAACTTCAATGGAAGAGTGTTGAGCTGACGTCCAGATACTTCGAGTTCGGTATTTTTAATCACCAAGCGGTTGTCGCTTTGCATTTGGCAATTGGTGATGATAAAATTCGAGTAGTAGTACATATCCCCTTGAACGGCATTGTGCCCCACGTAGTGATCGGTGTAAATATTCAAATCAGGGAGCATGAACTTCCCAATAGCAATATTAACGGTGGTTTTTGTACTGTAATCATTTGGGTTGGTACCAATTTCGGCGATTAAGTTACCTCGTCCATTGAGCAGCATGCTAGAAGTGAGGCTCAACCAATCCGTTTGATTTTTGATGTCCTTCGAATCGACAGAGATTTCGCTTAATCCATACTTGAACGGCTGACCCGTAAGATTATCGGTGTAATCCAGTACTCCATTACTCATCACGAAATGCTTGATTCCAAATGTTGGTTCCGGTGTTTGTGAGGTGTCATTCTCTGTTTCGGCTACTTCAAGTTGATTGACATCAACATCTGAACCCTCGGAGGGCTCAATCAGGTCTGAAAAATTGTTGGTATTTTCAGATAATTCGAAATAGGTTTAAGACCCATCGAGCGCTACAGTGCCTAGTTGGAAGTTTGCAATGTAGTTATCAATAGTATCGAGCTGAACGCTAAAGGAATCGAAACCTACTACTCTCTGATCTGTAGTGTCAGTTACTTCGAAATCACTTAGGGCAATAACGCCATTAATGATGGCCTTTTCTGCCTCGTTCGTATTCCCTTCCACAAATAAGTTGATATAAACTCTCACTCATCTTGTCAAGTTACAACTCCTTCACCTTCTGAGCCAAGTAATCTTCTAAGGCCTTTTTAGGCGTACGATCCGTTCGATAAAGACCCCAGTGTTTTTCGGGCTCAAGAGGGTCATTTGAGCCTTTCCAATTTTCATCGAAAGCTTCAAAATAGAAAGCGAGGATACCTTCTTTCTCAGTCCATTCCATAAATTCTTTGAAGTATCTACTCTGGTGCTGCTCGTTCACATTCTCTGGCTCAATTCCTCTACCGTTTGAATGTGTAGCCCAACCGGCTTCTGTAATAACGATGGGCTTTTCGGGGTAAGCGTTTTGAACTTGATTGAAGTTCTCTTGGGTGAAGGAAAGCCCTTCTTCTATGGTTTTGTATTCCCAAACGGGATAGGTGTGGATGGAAATAAAATCAACTTCATCGACGAGAGGTTGAAGTTTATCCAACCATGGGACGTAATTCTCGCAAAAGGTAACGGGAACATCCGTATGCTGCTTTACTCGTTTCACGTATTCGATTACGCTTTCTACGGGCACCATATGATCCGTCCATGAAACAGTGGCTTCATTACCCACTGAAACAGACATCACTATGTTCCGATATCGGTTTGTCAGTTGAATGAGACGCTCAACTTCTTCTTCATTCCATTTTTTGTTGGCGCGTAGTTTTTCATCGGTGTACTCGCCGCCCCAGGGGCAATCGGGGTTACTGACTTCCGCCGTGATGTAAGCCCCAAGCATTAGTTTGAAATCGAGGTTTTCTTTTTCGATGACTTCCAGAACGCGTTCCGCATGGGTTCCGCAGTCGTATAATCGAAGAAGCTTCCATTCACCTTTGAGAATTCTCAAATCTTCGAGTATTTCCTGATGTGAAGGGTAGGTGCCTTCATCTGGACTCTGGCCATCGCGATATCCAGAATAACATATGGCTTTATCGTACCAAAGATTGATTTGATCGTATGTTGACATCTTGTTATTCGTAGAATTTGGCAATACCATCTTTGTCCCAGAGACCCCAATAGGCACCAACGTCGCCTTCGTCACCAACCTTCCAGGCTTCATCAAAGCTGGAGAAATACATCATATAGATGTTTTCTTCTTTTGCCCAATTTTGTGCATTAATGAAGTATCGCATGGCATGCTCAAAGGAAGGTTCTGAAGCTTCGAAATTGGTACCCTGACACGGCCAACCTGTTTCGGTAATCACAACTTTCTTTCCCTTTCCAGCGGTCTTGGCAATTTCATACATGGTTTTCATGTAGGGGAGGGCGTAGTCGATGTGGCAACCTTCCCAGAACGGGTAGCAATTGGTGTAGATAATATCGCAGGCATCAGCTAAATTAGGCCGATTGCGGAATTCGTAGTACGCATCCACATAGCCCACCTCGTGATTGGGAAGGGCTTCTTTCACCCGACGGATATATTCTAGCAATTCTTCCTCGGTCAATTCATCGCGATACAACACCTCGTTGCCTACAGCAATCAAGTCGGCATGACCGTTTCTCGCAACATTAAGCAGTCCTTCGATTTCCTTCTCGTTGAGCTCCTTGTCGTCACTCAACCAAGCGCCAACCATGGTTTTCAGGCCGTATTCTTTGGCAATTCCAGGAATGAGTTCATTTCCTTCCGTACAGGAAAAACTGCGCAACCATTTGATGTGAGGTGCAATAATCTCAATTCTACCTCTAATCTCGCCGTCTTCTAATTGATCTCCCGGTTTTTTCCCTTCCGCATACGCGCTAAAACAGATTCCGCTTATCCCTTCCATCAAGTGGGATTTCACCAAGTCCTTCAACTCATCCTTCGAGTAATCGTTCGGTCCAATTCCAGACAATGCGTGAATGCGATCCCTTCTGTACGACATGGTAGATAGTTTAGGTAGAAAGTACTATAACTTCCAAGCCTCAAAGAAACGGCTTTTAGGATAAAGACTAAAATGGAAATCTTAGAATCACGTGGCTTCAATCCAACGAAAAAGCCCCGCAATTGCGGGGCTTTAAGTACTGTAAGTAGGGTCTAGTTTATTTTACTTTCTCAACAATTGCTTTGAAAGCATCTGGGTGGTTCATGGCTAGATCAGCTAGTACCTTACGGTTTAGCTCAACACCTGAGGCCTTTACTTTACCCATGAAAACGCTGTAAGACATACCGTGGAGGCGTGCACCCGCGTTGATACGCGTGATCCACAATGCACGGAATGTGCGTTTCTTGTTACGACGATCACGGTACGAATAGGTTAGACCTTTTTCAACCGCGTTTTTTGCTACTGTCCAAACGTTTTTGCGACGTCCGTAGTAACCTTTTGAAAGTTCCATCAAACGCTTTCTGCGAGCTCTTGATGCAACATGATTTACACTTCTAGGCATAATTTTCTCATTTTTTGTGCAGCGCGTTCTCGAAATTTGAGACTCTTTGGGGCGACAACACAGGGTTTAATGAATATAACCAGGCAACCCTAGCTATCAGATAGTGAGTTGCTGCTTAATGTTCTTAACATCCGACTTATCCACTAATGTGGCATCAGTCAAACGACGTTTGCGATCGGTAGCTTTCTTGGTCAAGATGTGACTTTTGAAAGCGTGCTTACGCTTGATTTTGCCAGTTCCAGTAAGCTTGAAACGCTTTTTGGCGCTGGACTTTGTTTTCATCTTTGGCATAATCCTACAGTTTTTGCCTTACCTACAGTTACTATTCTTAATTGCCTTTTTTCTTTGGGCCAATGAACATGATCATTCGCTTACCCTCCAACTTCGGCAGTTGCTCTACTTTACCTACATCCTCCAGATCCTGAGCTAAGCGCAAGAGAAGAATTTCTCCTTTGTCTTTGTAAACAATCGTACGTCCTTTAAAGAATACGAATGCCTTTAATTTAGCTCCGTCCTCCAAGAACTTTCGAGCATGCTTCAGCTTAAACTCGTAGTCATGATCGTCCGTGTTAGGGCCGAACCGAATCTCTTTAACGGTGACCTTCTGCGCCTTCTGCTGGATTTCCTTCTGCTTCTTCTTTTGGTCGTAAAGAAACTTCTTGTAATCAATGATTCGTACTACCGGTGGATCAGCCTTATCGGTAATCATTACCAAATCCAATCCCGCTTCCTGAGCTCTTGCTAAGGCCGCACGTGTCTCCAAAACTTGCGGTTCAACACCGTCTTGAATTACACGAACGCGCGGTACGCGAATCTTATCGTTAATCAGATGCTTGTCCTCCTGCGGCATCCTCCGCTGCGGGGCTCTTTTTCTTGGTCTCCTCAGAGTAATGTAGTTTTAATTAAACTTAACAATCTTTATTTCAAATAGTTAATCCTCAAATGGGGCTAACCTTTCTTCAACTTCTTTCCCGATAAGTTCGGCAAATTCCGCCACGCTCATCGTTCCAATATCTCCTTCTCCGTGTCGACGTACGGAGAGGGTCTCGCTTTCTGACTCTTTCTCACCTGCGATAAGCATGTAAGGAATCTTGCTCACCTCAGCGTCGCGAATCTTTCTTCCGATCTTCTCACTTCGGTCGTCAATGAGGGCGCGAATATCGTAATTTTCAAGCAATTTCGAAACTTTCTCACTGTATCCCTGATACTTATCTGAAATAGGGAGAATAGCAACTTGCTCTGGCATCAACCAAAGTGGGAAGTTACCACCGCAATGTTCAAGTAAAACGGCAACAAATCGTTCCATGGAGCCGAATGGGGCACGGTGAATCATAACTGGACGGTGCAGCTCATTGTCGCTTCCTTTGTACTCAAGTTCAAAGCGCTCAGGCAGATTATAGTCAACCTGGATAGTTCCTAGCTGCCACTTTCTCCCTAAGGCATCCTTGATCATAAAGTCGAGCTTAGGCCCATAGAACGCAGCTTCACCATATTCAACTACAGTGTTCAGCCCTTTCTCTTCTGCGGCTTCTTTGATGGCCGTTTCCGACTTCTCCCAGTTATCATCGCTACCGATGTATTTCTCCTTGTTCTCAGGATCGCGAAGAGAAATCTGAGCGGTAAACTCATGGAAGTCAAGCGTTTTGAAGATATAAAGTACAAGGTCGATTACTTTCTTGAACTCATCCTTCACTTGATCAGGAGTACAGAAAATATGTGCATCATCCTGAGTAAATCCGCGAACTCGAGTAAGTCCATGCAGCTCACCACTTTGTTCGTAGCGATAAACGGTTCCGAATTCGGCAAAGCGAATAGGAAGATCGCGATAAGAGCGTGGTGATGACTTATAAATTTCGCAGTGATGAGGGCAGTTCATCGGCTTGAGCAAGTACTCTTCGTCCTCTTCCGGTGTGTTGATTGGTTGGAAGCTGTCCTTCCCGTATTTGGCGTAGTGGCCAGAAGTTACGTAGAGGTCCTTATTTCCAATGTGCGGACTAATCACTTGATCATATCCCGCTTTCTTCTGTGCACGCTTGAGAAATTGTTCCAACCTCTCGCGTAATGCAGCACCCTTAGGGAGCCAGAGAGGTAAACCTTGACCAACGCGTTTGCTGAAGGTGAACAGCTCTAGTTCCTTACCTAGTTTACGGTGATCGCGCTCCTTGGCTTTTTCAAGTAGTTCGAGATACTCCTTAAGCTCAGATTGCTTAGGGAAGGAAACTGCGTATACACGAGTGAGCTGTGGATTATTCTCATTCCCGCGCCAATAAGCCCCGGCGACATTCATCACCTTGGCAGCTTTGATGTAGCTCGTGTTTGGAATATGCCCGCCTCTACACAAGTCGGTAAAGTCGCTATGATCACAAAATGTAATGGTTCCGTCTTCTAAATTCTGAATGAGTTCCGTTTTGTACTCGTTGTCTTTGTAGTATGCGAGTGCCTCATCTTTCGTTACTGCGCGCATTTTGAATTCTGCCTTTTGACGGGCGAATTCGAGCATTTGCTTCTCAATTCTCGGAAAGTCGGCTTCTCCAATGGACTCACCATTTAGATCTACGTCGTAGTAAAAACCATTTTCAATTGGTGGTCCGATTGTGAGCTTTACTTTCGGGAATAAATGCTGAAGGGCCTGAGCCAGTAAGTGAGCAGACGAGTGCCAGAATGCTGTTTTACCTTCGGTATCGTTCCAGGTGAAGAGCTTCAAATCACCATCTCCTGGCAGGACTTCCTCCAGTTCGATGGTTTCTCCATTGTAGTTTCCACTGAGTACGTTTCTGGCTAATCCGTGGCTGATGTCCTTCGCCACATCCATCGCGCTACTGCCGTCCGGCATCTCCCGAACTGATCCATCGGGTAGAGTTACTTTGATCATCTTAAATCTTCGTTACGAGTGAAGTTAAGGTGCAAAGGTAGTTTGTTCAAAGCTGCTTGAAAAGGGAATAAGGGGAGGAATTTTGAGTATTTTGATAACCTTGGGTCATTCCTCCTGACGGGGCCGGCCTCCAGCCACCCACCATCGCAAAATTACAAAGGAGCATACAGATATCCGGAGTGCATGCGTGTGTATGCATATAGTTACTAACGCCTATTTGGTTTCCGTTCTTCATCTGCCTATCAACTCCTATCTTTGTGATATGACAAAAGAGGAGAAATTAGCTGCTTTGAATAGTGGCTCACTCAATACGCTCATGCATACCCTTGAAATCGAATACATTGATTTGGGCGAAGATTGGGTTAAGGCTTCAATGCCTGTAAATTCGAGAGTGCATCAACCGGCTGGACTTCTTCATGGCGGAGCAACGGTGGCCTTATGTGAATCGCTAGGTAGCGGAGGCTCGATGTTGTTCGTAGATGACCCGGAGAAGATGCTCGCAGTGGGCATTGAGATATCAGCCAATCACGTCAGAAGTGCTACTGAGGGTATGGTCTATTGTACAGGGAAACTCGTGCATAAAGGAAGGTCAACTCACCTCTGGGAAATGAAAGTGGAAGACGAAAGGGGCAAGTTGATTTCTTATTGTAAAATGACAAACATGATCGTTCCGCGTGCCAGCAAGCAGTGAGACATTCGATTATTTGATCTGGAGGATTCCAGGACTTCCACTGCAAGGCTGGAAGTTGAATATGGAGCAGACTAGTTCCGATATTCAAGTTGTTGTTTCCTCATTTAACGGAGAAACTCAAACCTTCAATGCTCAAGGACCTTATAACCCTGAAACAGCCCTGAACTGGTTGAACAAGAATGGGATTTCTGAATTGAATTTGAAATCCAGCTCCAATCGCGAAGCATATGAGCAAGCGGTGAGCGTGATAGTTGACCAGATTCAAAAGGAGAAATTGAGAAAGGTCGTTTTGTCGAGGCGTGAAGTAATAGAAGTAGACCTTGATTTGAAGTCCACTTTGGGAAAACTTATGGACACGTATCCTGATGCTCTTGTTTATGCCCTTCGAACTCGAGATGAACTGTGGGTAGGTGCCACTCCTGAAACTTTAATCAGAACGGACGAACACGCAATTTATACGATGGCGTTAGCGGGAACGCGCAGCCCGAATGGACCACCGTTTAGTGAGAAGGAGTTTGATGAACAATCTGCGGTGACTGAGTACATCCGTGAAGAATTACTCAAGCTCGGTGCCGAAAAGGTGATCTGCAAAGGTCCAGCGCCCGTTCAGGCTGGACCAGTTGAACATCTTCAAACAAATATAGAGGCCTCTGTGCCCAAGGTGGGCGATGCCATAAGTTGGGCAAAAGCCATGCATCCCACACCAGCGGTTAGTGGCTATCCACGGGATAGAGCCACAGAAATCATCCACGACACAGAGAACTACAATCGAGAACTCTACGCAGGATTCTTTGGATGGATATCTCCCGAGAGTGCTCGATTCTATGTAAACTTGCGCTGTATGCGTATTGGTCGCGGCCAAGTGGCACTTTATGCGGGCGGTGGAGTAACCGCTCAATCTGATGCCGCCGCCGAGTGGATTGAAACCGAGAATAAACTAAAAACCTTGAAGTCGGTTATTCTTTAAGAATTGAATGAAAAAATGACTTCCGATAAACGGAACGTACAAGCACTAGTTGAGATAGCCTATTTCCATGGAGTGCGAACCGTTGTGTTCTCTCCTGGATCTAGAAATGCTCCTTTGGTAATTGCCCTTGAAGATGATGACCGATTCGATAAAGTGGTAATTCCTGATGAAAGAAGTGCTGCTTTTTTCGCCTTGGGAGTGATTCAAGAACGCCGGGAGCCCGTAGCCGTGTGCTGCACTTCTGGATCGGCCGCTGCAAATTACTTGCCCGCGGTCGTAGAGGGGTTTTATCAGCGGTTACCGTTGGTACTTCTCACAGCAGATCGACCGAAAGAATGGGTAGGTCAAGGGGAAGGACAAACGATTCAGCAGGAAGGCATTTTTGGTGGACATGTGGTAGCGGAAGCCAATTTATTGGTGGATAGTGAGAACAAGGCAGACCATGCCTATAATGATAGGATTTTGAATGAAGCGCTTTCCATGGCGGCCATTAAAGAAGGTCCTGTTCACGTTAATCTACCCTTTGAAGAACCGCTATACGGTACATCTTCAGAAACAGTAGCCCCAAAGACTATTTCTGTTGTTGGAGGACGTCCTCAATTGAGTCTTGAGGAAATTAAAGATATCGTGGATATCTGGAACCACGCTGAAAAGAAGTGGGTGCTGGTTGGACAAGTATTACCCGGACCACAATGGGGCGAGGCTATTCGTGAATTTGCAAAGGATGGACGAACGCTGATTTGGACCGAATCGACAACCAATCTCCCTGAGGATGCGACCATTGGACACATTGATCGAATCATCAATACGATTCACGACAATGCAAAAGTCGACCTAATCCCGGATGTCCTGCTGACGTTTGGTGGTGCCATTATTTCCAAAATGGTTAAGTCTCTCTTGCGTTCTCATCCACCTAAAGTGCATATTCATATTGATGCAAAGTGGCCGCAACCCGATACGTTTAGAGCGTTGACCCATTCTGTGATTGCTCGCCCTGAGGAATTCTTCGCTCATTTCCTGCCTCAAATTAGATCGATTGATTCGACCTACAGAACACATTGGATGCAGGTGGCGAATAAGCGCAGAGACTTGCATGCTCAATTCGAGGAGCGCGTGGAATTCAGCGACTTTTCCGTCTTTAGAGACACCCTAAAGCGCGTACCTAGAAATTATAAGCTTCAATTGGGGAATTCTTCGGTAATCCGATATGTGCAGTTGTTTGACGATGGAAGAGAGAATCTACACTTTAGCAACCGCGGTACAGCGGGAATTGATGGCTCCTCTAGCACGGCTGTTGGAATGGCTTGGGCAAGCGATGATCCGGTTTTACTGGTCACCGGTGATGTGAGTTTTTTCTATGACTCCAATGCCTTTTTTAATCACGTTGTGCCTTCTAGTTTGCGCATCTTGCTGATTCACAATGGTGGTGGCGGTATTTTTAGAATCATAAAAGGACCCAGCCAATCAAATGCCTTGGGGGAATATTTTGAAACTCAGCACCGTACTTCAGCCGAGGGAATTGCAGCTAGCTACGGACTTGATTATAAATCGGTTGAGAACGAAGCAGACTGGATCGATGGCTTGGATTGGTTGCTAGATCGTGGAGAAGGGCCAAGAATTCTGGAAGTAAGTACGCCAGGTGACCGAAATGCTGACATCTTAATTGAATATTTCGATTATCTAAAAAAGGGAGTGTAAGCTGAAGGGGTCTTTTGTATTTTCGAAGCTGAAAAAGTGACGAAATGGCAATAAAGGCTTGGGTTGCAGCTGCTCGATTACGAACTCTTCCTCTCGCATTCTCATGTATACTGCTCGGAAATTTAATCGCTATTCCCAGTGGGTCTTTCGAGAGTGGCATTCTCATTTGGTCACTACTCACCACCTTATTTTATCAAGTCTTAAGCAATTATGCGAACGATTACGGTGATGGTGTAAAGGGCACTGATGACAACAGGGAAGGGGAGAAGAGAGCCGTTGCTGCAGGGGAGATCTCTGCTATGCAAATGCGAGCAGCGGTCATTCTGTTCGCTTTTTTAGCATGGTTTAGTGGCGCTTGGCTCAGTTATATTGGAACCATCGGATTGTCTCAGTGGGTGTTCTATCTATTTCTCGTACTTAATACGGCCGCGGTAATTTCTGCCATACGGTATACAGTGGGAGGCTCAGCATACGGGTATAAAGGGTTTGGAGATGTTTACGTGTTGGCTTTCTTTGGTTGGACAGGCGTTATAGGAAGTTATTTCTTGCAAACTGGTTCATTCGATTCGTTGGTTATCTTTCCAGGAACCGCTATCGGCTTCTTAGCTATGGGAGTGCTGAACCTCAACAATATGCGCGATCTTGAAAGTGATAAGATCCACGGAAAGAACACCATTCCTGTTCGAATTGGCATACAGGCTGCCAAGAGATATCATTCCACCTTGTTGATTGGGGCTCTCATTTTACTTTCTGCTTTTGTGCACTTTGGAACAGATGGTGGATGGTCCTGGCTTTTCCTTATTGTAACTCCAATTATTTTGATTCAGTGGAGAAAAGCACTGAAAGCCAATGCTCCTGAGGAGTTTGATCCACTTCTAAAACCTCTTGCCTTAAGTACATTGCTCATGGCCTTGATACTCGGATTAGGGATCAATATGAATGCTCTATTAATTGCCTTGAACGTTTAGGCCAAAAATGGAAATAGCATGAAAGCAGACTGGATGAAGTATGTTCTCGAATTCAAGCAACCCGCGGGAACGAGCAGAGGTGTTTTAAAGACAAAAGATACTTATTTCCTCCTCATTGAAAAGGACGGTAAGCAAGGCTTAGGCGAATGCGGAATTCTCAAAGGCCTCAGCGCTGATGATCGACCTGATTATGAAGATAAGCTAGCTGAAGTTTGCAGGTTCATTAGCAAAGGATTGTCCTACTGGTTGCCTAAACTCGGAGAGTTCCCGTCGATTCAATTCGGACTTGAACAGGCTTTCCGCGATCTAAACACTCCAGAACCACACTCACACTTCGACACCTTTTTTAGCAGAGGTGAAGAGGGAATTCCCATCAATGGTTTGATTTGGATGGGAAATGAAGATTTCATGAAGGATCAGGTAGAAAAGCGTTTGTGTGAAGGCTTTTCTTGCCTCAAAATGAAAATCGGGGCGATTGAATGGGAAAATGAACTCCAAATTCTCAAGGCTATCAGGAAGCGGTTTTCAGCCGATGCACTTGAGCTGCGTGTGGATGCAAATGGAGGATTTACGGCGCAATCTGCTCCTGCTGTTTTGGAAGAGTTAAAGAAGCTCGAGGTTCATTCTATTGAACAGCCCATTCAGAAAGGGAATTGGGAAGACATTCGCGACCTCTGCCTAAACACTCCAATTCCCATAGCCTTGGATGAAGAGCTTATCGGTTTGCATGAGCCTGCTCAACGTCAACAAATGTTGGATGCTATCCATCCACAATACATCATCCTGAAACCCTCTTTTGTGGGCGGCTGGAGAGGTAGCCGTGATTGGATTACCCGAGCAGAACAAAAGAATATTGGATGGTGGGTGACCTCTGCGCTCGAATCGAATATCGGACTGAATGCCATTGCTGAATGGACCAGTACACTGGATGTGCAAATGGCACAAGGATTAGGCACTGGTTCGCTATACACCAATAATCTCGAAGGGCCATTGCAGGTTCACAAGGGGCATTTGGTCAAGGTGAATCGCGACTGGCAGGTGAAGTTTAGCCTGTAAAAACCTTATTCTTCAGGGCGGTTCACCACCATTAAGCATTGGATCATATTCTATTAGCCAACGCTTTCAACGTATTCCAGTTTCGAGCGGTACACCGCTGATTTAAAACCTTTTCAACCGCCACATTTGTAAAGAATGGTTTCTTGTGTTCAGATGGGTAGTGTAAGTAAAGTGCTCTTCCCCAATGTGTGAGAGATTCCTCAGGCGATAACTTGGCGCGCAAGTTGTCCATCTGCTCGGCAGTTGGAGCTTGTTGAGTCAAGGTGATGTATTTCTTGAATTCCTTACCCGTTTCTTCATAGAGGTTTGGCGCTTTTGCAACCAATTCCAGCCATTCATTTGCCTCGAACAACATACTTGGTACTTCAAAACCTGTAACTTCTAATATCGATTTCTCTAGTTCCTCTTTAGTGATCTTGCCTTCAAACACCACATTCCCCGATTGGATGTAAGTCTGGACATGGGTGAGACCCAATCGTTCATAGCATATACGCAATTGAGCCATGGGAATCTTTTTGTGACCACCTACATTGATGCCTCTTAGAAGGTGAACCTTTGTTTTCATGGAAGAGTAGAGGATTGAGTTCGATTATTTTGGCAATGGAATTTTCCCGACTTCGCCAGGAACCATATCAAATCCGTTCCCGTTCCATCTCTCCTTGGCTTCTTCGATGGTAGCTTCTTCAGAAGCTACGAAGTTCCACCAAATGTGACGTTTTTCTGGAAAAGGCTCGCCGCCGAAAATTAAGAGCATGGAACCCTTCTTTACTCCGAAAGAACAACCGTTATTCTCATTGGAAACCAGCATTTTGCCTTTTCCAATGGTTTCCCCACACGCTTCTACCTCACCTTCAACTATGGTAATCCCAACTTCACCGTTTAATTGACCTTCGAAGTTGAGTTGCGTGTCTTCCAAGGCTTCAATTTTCATCATGAAAAGTGGACTGTGAACCGGTACCGGACTTTCCTTACCAAAGGCCCTTCCTGCAACAAGCTTTATTTGCAATCCATCCTGATTCCAAACGGGAAGATCCTCTTGCGGAATGTGATGAAACTCAGCATCCATTTGCTCCTTTTCAGTTGGGAGGGCAACCCAAATTTGAAATCCGTGCACGTTGTGCTCCGTTTCATTTCTCCAATCAGATGGGGTACGTTCGGTATGAACAGCCCCTGAGCCTGACGTCATCCAATTTACCGATCCTGGTGTAATGCGCTGTACCGCACCGGTGCTGTCGCGGTGCACAATTTCTCCTTCAAACAGATAGGTAAGTGTGGAAAGACCAATGTGCGGATGCTGGCCAATGTCCATATACGTGCCATTCCCCACTTTCGAAGGACCCATGTGATCAATAAATATGAACGGACCTACCATTCGTTTTTTGCGAAAGGGAAGTAAGCGCCCTACAAGGAAATCTCCGATGTCTCGGGCGCGTTCTTCGATGATAAGTGAGGTGTTGGACATGTCGGTATATGTTAAGTTATTTCGAATGGAAAGAACGAATTAATATAGACATACCTATTCCTAATTCTCCCAGAACCATAGGAATCATGAAAAGACTTTGCAAGGTTTCTGCGTAGGTCGGATAGGAATCATATAGTAATGGTCCAACGCTAGTGACAAGGTAGCCCAAACCACCTAAAATCAATAGCACCATTAATATCTTATTGGTGATGCTGGATAGCGGAACTAATCGTCCCCACAGTATTAAATGCACTCCAAAAACAATCAAACCAAGATTCCAAATCGCGAAAAATTCGTCGAGATAGGAACACACCTCCATAAATTGCTCGGTACTCAATTCAGGGTAGAAGTGACCGAAGCCCAATCTTAGGGATGACAGGGCAACTATCAATACCACAGTATATAAAATGCGCACTCCACCCGTTAGAACCGCACGAGTAGGGTTCACGCTGTGGTAATAAACCATCAACGCTATGGAAACAACTAAATCGAGAAGTCCGATGAGAGCCCAAGCACTGTAATGCAAGTCTAAAGCGTCTTTGTTCTCGTCAAGCAATGTGAATCGAGCTATGGAGTTTGCCTCTTGAAATGGACCGAGTAAGTTTCCCATGCTCCAAAAGGCCAAAGCTGCCATTGCAATCAGGCTCAAACCAATAACGACACCCGCTACTTTTTGTACTGTGCTTTTTCGTTCCATTTTTAACAACCTCCAATTTCGATAATTACTTTGCCTTTCATGTTAAATGATTCATATCTCTCAAAAGCTTCTTGCCATTCAGATAGAGGAAATGTGCTGTCTATGATGGGTTGAATCCAGTCCTTTTCGCAGTACTCCAGTAGGGTGTCAACGTCCTTTTTGCTTGGTTTGTGAGCCAAGATGCCCATGCTTTTGGAACTGAACATACTCAAAAACTTGCCTACGGTCATCATGCCAATGATTGAACTGCTCGTGCCGCCAACCATGCTGAATTTTCCGCCGCGGTTGAGACTTAAGAAATAACATGGAGGTCGCCCCGACGCTTTTAGGTCGATAATACGGTCGTATTTCTTACCGGATTTCTGATATGTGAGTTCTGTATAATCGATGGTTTCATCAGCGCCCGCTTGATGAAGGAAAGACGACTTTTCCTTGGAGTCTACTACCGTAACATGTAGACCTTTTTTCTTGGCAAGTTTGATAATGATGTGCCCAGCTCCACCTCCAGCTCCATTGATGAGAAGCGAGTCACCCACATTTAAAGGTTCCACTTCTTTCAAGGCTTGAAGTGCCAGAACCCCAGCTTGCGGGAGGGCAGCAGCTTCGCAAAAGCTCATTCCTTCGTTTAGCTTGGAAACTTCGCTGGCTTTCGAAACGGCATATTCGGCATATCCGCCCCATTTTTGATTAGATAGATCTACGAGTACGCGCTCACCAACTTTAACATTCGATACCTTAGGCCCGATGGATTCTACGACTCCCGCAACATCACATCCAGAAACATTGAATTTGGGCTTACCTAAACCGGGAAGTCGGAGCACATAGGGTTTACCAATCATCATGGCGATATCAAAGTCGTTCACGGAGGAGGCATGAACCTTAATTAGGACTTCATCCTCCACAATGGTTGGCCGTTCGATTTCTTTAAGCTTGGCTTGCTTCCATTCTGAGAAACGATCTATGTGGAGCGCTTTCATTTTTTCTTGTCTTTAGAAGGATCATAGCCGAAAACTTCCTCTAAGGGTTTGTCAAACTCCAGTGCCAATTTGAAGGCTAGTTCCAAAGAAGGGGAGTAGTTTCCTTTCTCAATGGTTACAATGGTTTGACGTGATACCCCTACGGCTTCAGCGAGTTCTTGTTGGGTCATCTCATCTTTCATGAAACGCAAAAGCCTAATGTTATTAGTAATATTCTTCTTGCCCATTATGCTCCTCTTCGGTACATGTAAACCCGAGCAAACGCCTCGAGTATTTCACTGATCATACCGGCAATCACCACCGTGATAAAGAATGAAGTCACTCCATAGCCGGCTGCGAGGTAGCCCAAGCCTGCAATGAAGCCCAAGGCAAATAAGAACATGGAAACCCGACTAGCCTTTAAGTCGATGATTTTATCGAACTCATCCTCGGTTTCTTCCATCATTTTTCCACCATTAGCCATTCCGCGGGCAATTCCGAGTAAAATATGAATCACAATGTGGGAGACAATTTGAACGGGAATCATGATGAGCAGGAACTTCGACCAGAAGACGAGCAATTCATCGGTGCTCAAGGTAGGATCCCAGTAATGGTTGTAAACATAGTAAGCGTAGAAGCCAATGACACCAAAGTAGGTCAGGAGGTTGAACAGTGCCTTTTTTTCTTGATATGACATGCGTTTTTGTTTTTGTTGATGTTGTGTTTGATTTACACAAAGTTATAAAAACTTGTCACAATGTAAAACAAACTTTACAAATTATAATTTGATAACCACATGATCAGGATGTTACGTATTCACTTAATTCATCGTAGGATTGTATTGAGGTCGGTAAACTTGCGGGGAGTGCGATTGATCTGAAATAAGTCGGTTTTCTTCAGTATCGAGACTATAACTATAGATGCTGCCTTCAGCTTGATCTTCATAGTAAAGGATTCGGCTGTCCCACGACCAAGTTCCAAAACTGCTTCCTGCAGAAGGAAGCGTTTTAATTATCTCACCCGAGGATCGGTTCACGATGAGAATATTCCCTTTTCCATCTTCTGATGCACTTCGATAGGCAATGAGTTTTCCATCAGGAGAGGGTACTCCCAGCTTACTATCTGCATTTTCATTTGACAACTTTGCAACTTCACCTTGATCGCGTTGTAACATATATACTTCCTTTCTCCCTGATCGATCCGAAGTGAAAAGGATGTCCCTGTCGTTGTAATCCCACTGTAGATCTCTAAATTGTGCACTGTCGCTTCGCATCACTATATACGTACTATCTGAAGAGATTTGGATGTACACATTCTGTCCACATGAGTATAGTCCTTCCCCATATCCGTTGTACACAATGTTGTCATTGAGCGAATCGCAAGGTTTTGGCATTTCAACCCTTTCCTCCATTCCTGTGTAGAGGTAGAGAATATGTCGCTCCGCGCTATTTCCTCTTTTGCGCAAAAAGGATATTTCGTGTGTACCTACCCAAGTAGCACCCCATTCATCTTCTGGAGACTCCGTCAATTGGATAACCTGATTATTGACCATGTTCATCAAATAGATATCCGAATTGCCGTTGGCATTAGTAATGAAGAGCATACGGTCGGTGGGGCCTTGTGAACTGCAAGCCGCGAGGATTATACCAAAAGCTAAGAGCGTCTTTTTCATGATTTAAAAGTACAATCTAGGAACTGACTTTCGTCCTGTTTATCTTGGAATGCAGCCACTATATTTGGTGTATTATCCCATTATCCGTCACAATTCAACATCGATCATGAATACCGATTTAGCAATTGCTCAAAAGGCCGAGTTAAAAAGAATCAATGAAATCGCACGAAGCATCGGCATTTCGGAGGATGTTCTCGAACCTTATGGACATTATAAAGCAAAACTACCTCTCAACCTTATTGATGATTCTCGAGTAGGACAAGCGAAGCTCGTGTTAGTCACGGCTTTGTCACCAACGCCAGCTGGCGAAGGGAAAACCACGGTGACAATAGGTCTTGCAGAAGGTTTGCATCTCGAAGGAAAGAAAACCGTAGCTGCTTTGCGTGAGCCTAGCCTCGGACCCGTATTTGGACTCAAGGGTGGAGCCGCAGGAGGTGGTCATTCTCAAGTTGTGCCGATGGAGGATATCAATCTTCATTTTACGGGCGACTTTGCCGCTATTGAAAAGGCCAACAACTTATTGTCGGCGATGATCGATAATAACATTCAAGCCAAGGCATCTGTGAATTTAGGCATCGATGGCCGAACCGTTCGATGGAAGAGGGTGATGGACATGAATGATAGAGCCCTGCGAAACATTGTGGTAGGGATGGGCGGAAAAGCAAATGGCAAGCTCCGCGAAGATGGATTTAACATTACTGCGGCAAGTGAGATCATGGCCATCCTTTGTATGTCTGCCGATTTTTCTGATTTGCAACGTCGGCTAGGTGATATTTTCGTAGGATATACATTTGACAAAGCCCCCGTTTACGCCCGTGACTTGAAGGCTGAAGGGGCAATGGCTGCACTTTTAAAAGATGCCATAAAACCGAATTTGGTTCAGACGCTGCATGGCGTTCCCGCTATTATTCACGGCGGGCCATTTGCCAATATTGCCCAGGGTACGAATTCCATAATCGCAACCAAAATGGCAATGAGTTTGGGCGATTATGTGGTGACCGAGGCGGGTTTTGGCGCCGATTTAGGCGCAGAGAAGTTTTTCCATTTGAAGTGCAGAGCGGCCGGATTAAAACCTTCGGCTGTAGTGGTCGTAGCCACCATTAGAGCACTTCGTTATCACGGAGGAGCTGCGCTCGATGATCTGAACACTCCTTCACTTGAGCGCGTGAAATCTGGCTTTGAGAACTTGGAGAAACATCTGGAGAATATGCAAACTTTCGGTGTGCGACCTGTGGTGGCCATCAACCAATTTACTTCGGATACCGAGGAAGAAATGATGTGGTTGAAGGAGAAGTGTGAGTCGTTGGGTGTTCGCTGTGAAATCTCCGAAGGATGGGCGAAAGGCGGCGAGGGAGTGCGGAATTTAGCACAGGCCGTCATTGAAGAATCAGAATCGGGAAGGTCTGATTTGAAGATGCTCTATGATACGGATATGTCTATCAAAGACAAGATAGAGAAGGTTGCAACCACTATATATGGCGCAGATGGAGTGGATTATTCCGCAAAGGCACTTGCCGATTTACGCGTTATTGAAAGCCTAGAACTATCAGGGCTTCCTGTTTGTATTGCCAAAACTCAAAAGTCCTTTAGTGACGATGACAAGAAGCGAAATCGCCCATCTGACTTTAGAATAACCATTCGAGAATTTGAATTTGCCAGAGGTGCAGGATTCGTTATTGCCGTGGTTGGAAATCTAATGAGAATGCCTGGTCTCCCTGCCGAGCCTGCCGCGAATAGAATTTCTGTAAACGCTGAAGGTGAAATTGAAGGGTTGTTCTAATAAACGTTTGTATCCGTTTGTAAACGGCTATTGAGGTGGATAGCTAGTACATTCGAGATATGAATGTTACAAGAGCCAAAATTGCCATTGAAGATTTGCTAGACTGCATTGACATCTATTACGAGCGCTGTTTACGCAGAGGTTTCGTAAATGAAGGAGATGACATCGTCCGAATCGGCAACCGAATCCACAATCGCTTTAATGAGATTAGAAGCGGTTCACGATCAACGAATGTAGACCGAGTGTGGGCCATGCTTCACCAGAGTTTAGAACGCTGCGCCGAACGATCGAGCAGGTTGAGGAAAATCAACATCCTCGATAAAGAAGAGGACGCATTCGTGAAAGAATGTCTAGAAGAAGTGCACAAGTACATCCGTCGCTACTTTGCTAAAAAGGAGAAGCCAGCCGTTTGGCGCCGTGGTGCGTGATCCATTCTGCGAAGTAGGGGGGCTTATAATTCAGCTCTTACTGCTACAATGAAGTTTCTTCCTGGTGCAGTGATTCCTGACGAATAAGGTCGGTAGCGTACGTCTAGAATATTCTCCACTCCGGCGTTGACCTCAACGTATTCATTGATTCTAAAAGTTCCCTTCAGATTCAGTGTATACCAAGAGGGTACATACACCTCACCGCGATTATTTGTCAAGTAAATGTCCTTATCTCTTTCTGAAGGAGCCATTCGGTCTGGAGTCATTTCTCCATTGTAATTCAGATACAGTTGAGCTCTGAACCGCTCGTACAAGTAGCCCACACTGATGTTACCAAAAAGAGGAGCTGCGTGTCTCCATGGCTCGCCATCGCTCGCTTCACCTCGCGTATAATTCACCGTGGTTTTCACGTTCCAGTTCTTATTGAGGTCGGCCGCAAAAGTTCCCGAAACACCGTAGATGTATGCTCCTCCCAGGTTCTGGACACTTTGAACTTCGAGTAGTTCGCCGTTCACCAACACGCTATCTTGACCGTTCAATGTGGTAGGACGACGATCGATAGCATTATCGAGGTAGCTGTAGTAGGCAACGAGCTCTACTTCATAGGATTCTTTCACTCGATGCTGAACGCCTACTTCAATGGAAGTGAGGTACTCCGACTGAAGTTCGGGGTTTGGAATTACGGTTGAACCATTATCCAGGTCGAAGAACTTGCCTATATCGTCAATATTCGGTGCTCTGAAACCCGTTCCTAGGTTTGCGTAAAGGCGAGAATTTGAACCGTACTCCTTGGCGATACCCAAGCTACCAATAAGTGCACCTGTATTGATATCAGCTGTGGTAAATGGAATTTGAGCTAGCGCTTCGCTGAAGTCGGCGGCCACGTCAATACGGCTATATCTCAGGCCGGAGGTTAAGGTAAATCGGGAGCCTAGGTCCAGCATCCACGTGACATAAGCGCTGTGACTTAACCAGCTTGAGCCATCGGGATACCGGGTTTGAATAGGAGCTTGAGCTCCGGTTCGTATGTTCTCTTCAAAAGCCGTGCTTTGATTGTAATTGAGTACCGATTCAATCCCGTAGTAAAGCTGGTTTCCTTCCGTAAAGTACTTTTGGAAATCGAGGTTAAATGAGTACGCGTCTAGGCTTTCCAGCTGGTTCTCCAACTGATCTGAATTGAATCTCCTGTCGTGTCGACTTTCTTTAAAATGCTGGTAGGCACCCGTGAACTTCAGTTTGTCAAAGAAGCCAACCGGCTCAGTGAAAGTATATCCTAGTCGGGCCATATGCCATTCTTGGGGACCATAATACCATTCTCCGAATCGAAGGTTTCCATTTCTGGATTGTGTCAGGCGATCGTATCGAGGAACATCACTTAATCTGGAATAGTGATAGTCCAATTCCCAAGTCACGTTTTCATTTGCTCGGTACTTGAACTTCTGCATCACGTTAAACTGTTCGTACCCGGTGTTAACTTGAATGTTGGGATTCGGATTCGTGGCCGTAAAGTCGGAAGTGTCGCCTCGAACTTGAAAGGTAGGTCGCGTGTAATACTCATCGCCAAAACTTCCAATCTCTAGATCATCAAAAAAGCTGCTCGAAACACTCGTATAGGACGAGAAGTTGTGAGTGGCCAAGTTGAAGTCGATGTGCATCGTACGCTCGTTGTTCGCAGTAGAAGTCCGCAACATGGCGTTTGCATTCACCCTTCTTTCGTCTTCGCTCAGTGCGAATTGAGGCTGAAGAGTCGTAAAGTTCATTACTCCACCCAGAGCGTCACTTCCATAAATGACGGAGCTCGGTCCGAAAATGACCTCCGTGCGCTGAATACTTAAAGGATCAATAGATAAAACGTTTTGAATATTTCCCCCTCTGAAGATGGCGTTGTTCATTCGCACCCCATCTACGGTGAGTAGCACCCTACTGGTTGCAAAACCACGAATCATAGGGCTACCACCACCCAGTTGTGATTTTTGAATGAAAACCTGATTGGAGGTTCCGAGTAAGTCAGCAGAAGTTTGGGGGTTCTGAAATTCAATTTGCTTTCGATCCAATACCTCCACTTGCACAGGTAACTCCTCAGCAGTATGCTCCCATTTTAGAGCGGAAATGGTCACTTCATTAATGCTCACGTTTGACATCTGTAACTCGATGATATTGAGTTCATTAATATTGAGTTCCGATTTTAGTACTTGAACTGTTCTATATCCTGTTTGTTGTATGAGTATGATGTCGTCTGGATCTCCAAGTCGATACACGTTCACGAGCCCTTTTTCATCCGTGGTAAGGAATGCTTTATCTTCCACAAGTACATACACATATTCAAGAGGAACTCTATCGTCAGAGTCCACTACCATGATGCTTTGACCCATTAGATGGGATTGAAGAAGGAATGTAGCGGTAAGGAGTAAAAGTGATCGTTGAGTCAATCGCATATATAATCTTTTAAGACGACGGATTTGCATCAAACATCATGCCTTAGACTCAATGTTTGCGGGGATTTGACCAATTATAATGTAACTTTGAATCATGTCTTTTCCCATCAGTTCTTCATTTACCATTTATAAAGATGGACATCCAATTGAAGGTGAGTTGCTTAGGGCGAATTTGCCTGAGATTGCCCAGTTTATTGATGATTGGGAGAGTGATAATCACGAAATAGAGTTGCAGACAAGTGGCAGTACGGGAGTGCCTAAGATTGTCCGTATTTCGAAGAGCATTCTTGTGCACAGTGCAAGAACAACAATTCACACCCTATCGCTTCCACAAAATGCAACGGCTCTTCTAGCTCTACCCATTAATTTCATTGCGGGAAAAATGATGCTGGTTCGTGCCCTTGTGGGAGGATGGAAGCTCCATGTGATGCCGCCAACGAGCGATGTGCTCGAGCATCTTCCATTGAAACTAGACTTTGCAGCTTTGGTTCCTTTACAAGTGCAGGGCAGGGAACATCTTTTGAATCAAATAGGTACAACCATCATTGGTGGAGCTCCGATTCCCCTTGCATCTGAGAAGAAGTTATCAACCCTGAATACGCAGGTTTTTGCAACCTATGGAATGACTGAAACCGTTTCTCACATTGCTTTACGGTCGATTGCTCCGCAAGAAAGCGAATGCTTTGAAGCGGTTAAAGGAGTTTCGTTTCAGACCAATGAGAACGGAGCCCTAATTATTCGAGCCCCGAAGTGGAATCAATCCAAGCTAGAAACGACAGATGTCGTGGAATTAGTCGATGATTCAACCTTTATCTGGAAAGGTAGATTGGACTTTGTAATCAATTCAGGGGGGGTCAAAATCCATCCAGAGCAAGTAGAACCGCTTTTATCCGAACATCTTGGTCAGTTAGTGTACATCAAAGGCGTACCAGATGAACAACTTGGAACGCGAGTAGTGGGGATAACCGAGTTTCCAATAAGTCAGAGTAATCTAGAATCTTTGGATAAAGATCAATTCCCAAAATACTCTATTCCTAAAGAGTGGGAGGTGAAGTCGTTTCCTCGAACCGACAACGGGAAGATAAAGAGAAGGGAACTTTAAATTATATCACGCATTCGTAGCCCGCGTTCTGCGTACGAGACTCGTGGATAGTTCGTCCTCCCGTTTGACGAACCTGAAGATGAACAGAGCTGTTGATGCTTTCGTAAATGGTGCGTTCCATGGCGCCCTTGATAGGCGCGATTAAAGGAGCGCTCACGCCGGCCTCAACTTCTAACTCCAGTATGTGCCTAGCATTTAAAAAGCGGTAAATACTGCGCTTTTCACCCGAATCGAAATTCCAGGTGTGTCCCCATGCCGACGACCAGAAGTACTGTTCACCATCAATTTGCAGAGCCGCCATGCCCGCAGGCACTTTCAATTTGCCGAAGGGTACATGAGAAGCTACGGCGCTCAGAACTCCTTCGCAATCCTGGAAACTCGACCTTTGAATCCAATGCCAAGTGCTCGGAAAGCTGCGCCCCCAGTCTTTTTCCATGTAGGCGGAAGCATTTTTGAAGTTATACGTATTTCCTGACCATGAAATGTGACCATTCACCGGCAAGTCCATATGGATGAGATGGTGATAGCAAGGCAGCTGGGGCATTTGACCTAATATTCCCATAACGTTCATAGCATGAAATCGATCACTGAACCGGGGCAAATCAGAACCTACAAGGTCGATTTTCAAACTCAACCCTCGACTTGTAAGATCCACATAGATTCTTTCTTCGCTGATGATATTGCCTTCGAATTGAATGCAGAGCTTCTCTGGATTCAATTTGAAAGCTTCTCTGGGATAGGCCATGTAATGCGAAGAACCGGACGATTCGATGAACTGAAGAAAGGCATGCGTTTCTCCCTTTGGATCTATCGCAATTCCCGGAATTAAGGAGCAGTTCCATCCGTGCCGGTCGCTGGAAAGGCGAATGTACCATCCTTCAAAATAGGCCTTCGATTTTCGAGAGCCCTGAAATCCGGATGCATCATAGGCCTTCATCATTATTCAATATCGCTAGGGTCTCCCTTTCCTTCCCTGATCACTTCCGGCTCATCTCCCGTTAGGTCAATAACCGTGGACGCCTGATTGTCGCCAAATCCGCCGTCAATTACCAAATCGACCAAATGATCATACTTCTCTTGAATCAAGCTAGGATCAGTGGTGTATTCCAATACATCATCATCGTCGTGAACCGAAGTACTTGCCAGCGGATGATCAAGCGTTCGAGAAAGTTCGCGTGCAATGTTGTTGTCGGGTACTCGAATACCTATGGTCTTCTTCTTTCCTTTGAAGATTTTTGGGATGGTGTTGTTCGATTCGAGAATAAACGTAAATGGTCCAGGAAGCGCGCGCTTCAAGCGCTTGTATGTAGGGGTATCGAATTGACGGGTGTAGTCGCTCAAGTGCGATAAGTCGTAGAACACAAAAGACAAGTCTGCCTTATCGAGCGTTGTACCTTTTATACGGGCCAGTCTTTCCAGTGCTTTAGGCTGATTGATATCCGCCCCAATGGCATACACGGAATCCGTAGGGAAAATCACTAAGCCTCCTTTGCGCAAAACCTGCGCGACCTTGTCAATTTGGCGTTCTTGGGGGTTGTCCGGATGTATTTCAATCAGTTCTGCCATGGCACTTTTCTTCACTCTTAAAGGTAAACTATTACCTCATTGATCGGTTCACTTTAGGGCATAAAAAAAGCGACCCGCCAAGGCCGCTTTTAAATATATCGAGAATTCGATTATCCGTTGTTCTTGGCGTGATCGGCGAGGAACTTTTCCAAACCAATATCGGTAAGTGGATGCTTGAGCAGGGCTGTAATTGCGCTCAATGGACCGGTCATAACATCTGCTCCAATTTCAGCACACTCGATAATGTGCATTGGGTGGCGAACAGACGCAGCAAGAATTTCTGTATTGAAACCGTAGTTGTCATAAATCACGCGAATCTTCTCAATGAGATCAAGTCCGTCGGTAGAAATATCATCTAGTCGACCAATGAACGGAGAAACGTATGTAGCACCAGCTTTTGCGGCTAGTAACGCCTGACCCGCAGAGAATACGAGCGTGCAGTTCGTCTTGATGCCCTGATCGCTGAAGAACTTCAACGCTTTAACACCGTCCTTGATCATCGGAACTTTCACCACGATTTTCGGATTCAACTCGGCAAGCGCCAAACCTTCCTTTACGATGCCTTCGTAATCCGTAGAAATCACCTCGGCACTAACGTCGCCGTCAACAATCTCACAGATTGCCTTGTAATGGTTTATCACATTTGCTTCTCCGCTGATGCCTTCTTTGGCCATTAGAGAAGGGTTGGTAGTAACTCCGTCGAGTACGCCTAAATCTTGCGCTTCGCGGATTTGGTCGAGGTTAGCAGTGTCGATGAAAAACTTCATGCCGTACAGTTGAATTTTATGATGCGGCAAAGATAGGGAGAACCTGTGAAGGGAGAATCGGATTATCAGATTTTCCGATTATCGGATTGTCGGACTGATGGTCTAAACGACTAATGGACTGAACGACTAAATAACTGAACGAAGGGGTCCAGAAACAGACAAGCGCATAAACACAGAAACGGATCAGCCCTGAAATGAATATCCCTGAGCCCTTTAAACTCCCTAAGCCCCTTCATCCCCCTTAAAAAAAAGGAATAAAAAAAGGGCAAGCGACTCATATCACACCGCTACGACCAGTTACCCTTGCTTCCTTCCGGATCTGGGGGAGTTCACCAGGAGCTGGTTGTATGAGACTTGCCCAGCTGCAAAGGTACGTCAAGACACCTAAATGAAAAAGGTTTTTTCGGGCAAAATGGCGTGTCCAATGGCTATCTTTGCAGGTATGAAAGCATTCCGTTTGAGTTTCAGTCTCTTATTTGTCATATCTCTTACTGGGCATTCGCAAAGCTTTGAGGTTTTTCCAGATACCTTGCAGTTCGGATATGTGTCAGAGCTCTCAATAGATAGTCAGATGGTGAAAGTGTACAATAGAACCCCCACACCAATTGAACTGGATGTGTTTCTTGCGAAAGCAGTATATGGAGATCAGGCTATACGTGTTGCATCTAGCCTTACTCAAGTTCCGGCCTTGGACACAGCCCGATTATGGGTGCGATTCGCCCCGCAGCACAACGTGAGCTACGAAGGTGATATTCTGATGGGGAGTTCGAACGGTGGAGGTGCTCTGGTCCTTTACTTTAACGGGCATGGACGATATTCTAACTCCTACTACTCATCTACGGAAGGATTGAGCGAAGAAGCCCTGAAGAGCGCTTTGAAGGTAAAGCTCGCCCAGAATTTCAACAGCCTCTCCTACAATGCAGCTCGCGACAATATGTATGCCTCTATCGACAATGTAGGCGGACAAGTAGAATGTGTGTACACGGGCAGAACCGCCACGTTCAACAACCGACCAGGTGCAAACAACAACAACTTTAACTGCGAGCACACCTTTCCACAAGGGTTTTTTAGTCAGGCTCAGCCTATGCGGGCCGATATTCACCATTTGTTTCCGACAGATGCCAGCACCAATAGTAGGAGGAGTAACCATCCATTTGGGGTAGTTTCAAACCCAACATGGACAGGTGGTGGAAGCAAATATGGGAGTTCCACTTTTGAGCCTAGAGATGCGCACAAAGGAGCTGCAGCACGAGCCATGATGTACTTCGTAATTCGCTATCAAGATTACAACAACTTCTTTGCGCCTCAAGAGAACATCTTACTCCAGTGGCATCGGCAGTTTCAGCCTGCGGCGTTTGAAATAGGTCGCAACAACGACATTTACCAACTTCAGAATAACAGAAATCCCTTTGTAGATTATCCACAATTCGCCGACCGCATCAATAACTTTGTTTCGAACTCGACGGCCGAAGTTGAGTTCAACCTTGGCTATGTAAATGATACCCTTCATTTGCCTTTTGATCCAAACGAGACATATAGAGTGTACTATAGAACAGCGGTGGTTAACCTTGGCAATCAACCCATATTTGTTGCTCCTCAACCTTTTGCGAATTCAGATATCGATTATGCAAACGGGACGAATTTACCCGAAACACTGCTTCCCGGGGAGTCAAAGACCATAGAGTTGTTTTATGCGTACAATGCAGATCTTTCCGCAGGAGGGCCTGAGCTGATGAAACTGCAAACTAATCTTCCAACTGGGGACGTAAACATTTATCTCGAATCTGGAGCATTTGATCTGAGTGGTATGGAAACGGAGGCAGCCATGCAAGAATCAATCTATCCTAATCCAGCGAATGGAATCTTACATATTCCTGCTCATACTGATCGGGTTGAGTTGATCGATCAGTGGGGTAGAGTAGTGCTGTCATCTTCGGATGAATCGATAGACGTATCGGAAGTGCCGGAAGGGACATATGCGATTCGAATGTACCAAGAAGGAACGATCAACGTTCAGTCTTTGATTATCGCAAGAAATTAAAGAATCTTCCGATTATATTTGTTCCAAATAAATTGACTAGCCTGTAATTTTATTGATATGGAAACTGCGAAGAAAGTTGGACTGAAGTACGGCGCTATTATGGCGGCCATTTCTATTTTGTTTGGAGTATATACTTATGCCATCGACCCTGAGTTAATTGGGAACTGGATGGTCGGTGTATTCTTTATCATAGCATACATCGTGCTCATCATTTTTGCTCTTCGGGAGTCTAAGAAGAATCTTGGCGGTTACATGTCGTTTCGAGAGGCTTTCACAACCTTTATGATTGCCGCGATTTTGGCGATCGTAGCGAGTACCGCATGGAATCTTTTAATCTTTAATGTGATTGACCCAGCATATGCGGAACAGGTAAAGGAGATTTCCATGGATACGAGTATTGAATTCATGGAAAAAATGGGAATCCCTGAAGATCAAATGGAGCAAGCGCTAATCGACGCTGAAGAGCGCATCGATAATCAGTTTACTGTTTCAGGTTTATTGAGTGGATTGGCGATGAATATTGTTTTCAGCGCAGTCGTTGGACTCATCTTCGCTGCCATCTTTAAGAAATCTGCCCCTTTTATCACCTCAGAGGAAAAATCAGACGTACTAGATGCCTGATCAACAAAGAGATATATCCGTTGTAATTCCCCTTTACAACGAAGAAGAGAGTTTGCCTGAGCTCTACACTTGGATTTCAAAAGTGATGAAGGAGCACAACTTCACGTACGAGGTGCTCTTTATGAACGATGGCTCTACCGACTCATCATGGGAAGTGATCCACGACTTATGGAAGAAGGATCCGGAGAATGTCAAGGGGATACGGTTTAGAAAGAATCAAGGTAAATCAGCGGCTTTGAATGTGGGATTTAAACGCACGGTGGGAGATGTTGTCATCACCATGGATGCCGACTTGCAGGATAGTCCGGATGAAATACCAGAGCTTTACCGCCTAATCAAAAAAGAAGGGTGGGACCTTGTATCGGGTTGGAAGAAAAAGCGCTACGACCCAATCTCTAAAACGATTCCTACAAAGCTCTTCAATTGGGCCACACGCAAAATGTCGAAAATCAAGCTACACGATTTCAATTGTGGTTTGAAATCCTACCGTGGTGAAGTCGCTAGGAATGTTGAGGTAACGGGTGAAATGCACCGTTATATTCCAATCCTCGCCAAGAATGCCGGTTACCCGAAGATTACGGAAAAGGTAGTTGAACACCGCGCTCGAAAGTACGGAGCCACCAAGTTTGGCTTAGACCGCTTTATCAACGGATTTCTCGATTTGGTGACGCTTTATGTGGTTTCAAGATTTGCTAAGCGTCCAATGCACTTTTTCGGAATGCTAGGCACGCTGATGATGTTTGCCGGATTCATTTCGCTCATCGTTTTGGTTATTTGGAAGTTCTGGACATTGCGGGCCGGAGGTACACCCGGATTGATTACCAACAACCCTTTGTTTTATGTGTTCCTGACAGCCATGTTGCTGGGAACTCAGCTTTTCACCACTGGATTCTTGGCTGAATTGATGTCGAGAAACAGCGCTAAGAAGCCCAATTATACCATTGACGAAACGCTAGGCGAGTAATGCGCTATTCCCTTATAGTTCCCACCTTCGGACGACCAGAGGAGGTTACCGAGTTTTTAGAGAGCTTATTGAATCAAGACTATTCGTCTTTTGAAGTGATTATATCGGATGGAACACCGAGCGATACACTGCGTCCGGAGTTGCGTAAATTCGAGAACAATGACGTTTATCCGCTTACACTGCATTACGAGGAATTCTTGCCCGTAAGCGCTGCCAGAAACGATGGAGCAAAAATTGCCAAAGGCGATTATTTCATTTTTCTCGATTCAGATTGCATCATCCCATCCGATTATCTCAAAAACATTGATTCCTATTTAGCTGAAAATGATGCAGATGTGTTCGGTGGCCCAGATGCGGCACATGCTGACTTTACACTTCTTCAAAAGGCCATTTCGTACTCCATGACGTCCATGCTCACTACGGGCGGAATTCGCGGTAAGAAATCACATGTAGGAACGTATCATCCTAGAGGTTTCAACATGGGAATGAAGAGAAATGCGTTTGAAGCAGTGAATGGCTATTCAACGTTTCGGTGTGGTGAAGATATTGAGCTGAGTATCCGCCTTATTAAGGCAGGATATAGAACAGCATTGATTGAGAAAGCCCATGTTTATCACAAGAGAAGGACCAGCCTAAAGCAATTTTTCAAACAGGTTTTCCGATTTGGAGCTGCGCGGGTGAACATATGGAAGCTACACCCCGAAGAACTCAAATTAACTCATTTGTTTCCCTTGGTGTTTAGCTTGGCTTTGTTAGTGAGTTTGGCATCTCTGGTATTCCCTGTTACACGACTATTCGCAACCCCATTATCGCTTTATCTGTTGCTGGTGTTTATCGATGCCTCAGTACAAAACAGATCCCTAATTGTAGGGTTGAAAGCCCTACAGACCACCGTCGTGATGCACGCCGGCTACGGTTGGGGATTCTTGAAGAATTACCTGCACTGGAGTCGCTACAAAAAGGGAATGGATTTGTAAGTTCTTCCTGCGCATCCTTTTGTTACATTTGAGTGCTACTTGACAGAAATCAGTCTTTCAGACCTATGAAAAAGTTTATTCGTGTATTTCTTTTAATTGCCTTGGTAGGAGGCTTCCTTGCTACGCTTTGGTATTTGTATTCCAAATCTCAGGAGGATCCGATCGTTTATGAAACAGCTACCGCGACCAAAGAGAACATCATTCAAAAGACAGTGGCCACCGGTAAGGTAATTCCTCGCGAAGAAGTGGAAATCAAGCCACAGGTTTCGGGAATCATTGATGAATTGTTTGTAGAACCTGGTGATGTGGTTGCTAAAGGCGATTTGATTGCGAAGGTTGAGGTTATTCCTGATATGGTTAGTCTTAACAGTGCAGAGAATCGAGTAAACGTGGCTCAGATTAACTTCGAAAATGCCGAGTTGGATTACAATCGGCAGAAGAATCTTTACAATCAACAGGTCATATCCGCTCAGGCCTATCAAGAAGCGGAGCGCTCATTTGAGAATGCAAAGGCAGAGCTCCAAGCGGCGAAGGACAACCTCGACATCATTCGTGAAGGAGCTACTCAGCGTTCAGGAAGCACCTCACTAACCCTTATCCGTAGCACGGTGGATGGAATGGTGCTCGATGTACCCGTGAAGAAGGGAAATCAAGTTATCGAATCAAACACTTTCAATGACGGTACTACCGTAGCCTCCGTGGCCAACATGGAAGACATGATCTTTGAAGGACTTATCGATGAATCCGAGGTGGGTAAACTGCAAACCGGCATGGAACTCCTCATCAGTGTAGGTGCCATTCAAAACAATAATTTCGCGGCAAACTTGGAGTATATCGCTCCAAAGGGAACGGAGGAAAACGGTGCCATTCAGTTTCAAATTAAGGCAGAAGTTCAGCTTGATTCTTCCCAGTTTATCCGTGCTGGGTACTCAGCCAATGCTGATATCGTTTTGGCGAAGCGCGATAGCGTATTAACTATTGAAGAGGGCTTGTTGCAGTACGATGGCGACCAGCCTTATGTAGAAGTAGAGACTTCTCCTCAGATGTATGAACGCCGCGATGTTGAACTCGGGTTGAGCGATGGTCTCAAGGTGGAAGTTCTATCGGGTGTAACTGAAACTGACCGCATTAAAATCTGGAACGCAGCTCGATAGTTTTATCGATTCGACCATGGGTGAAGATCCATGGCTTTGCGCAGTTTATTGTCGCTGAGGTGTGTGTAAATCTCGGTGGTGGTGATGCTTTCGTGTCCCAATAATTGTTGAACCACTCGTAGATCGGCGCCGCGGTTTACCAAGGCAGTTGCAAAGCTGTGTCGGAATGTATGTGGACCAATGTTCTTTCGTATTCCCGCTTTTTCGGCCAAGTTGCGAATCATTGTAAATACCGTACTCCTTGCCATTCGCTTGCCACGCTTGGATAGGAAAACGATGTCTTCTTCGCCGCGCTTGATGTCCGAATGAATACGGACCTCACGGATATACCTTTCCATTACCCGCAAGGCATGATCATGAATAGGAACCAGTCGCTCCTTATCGCCTTTTCCGATAACGCGAATTACTCCCTCCTTTGGGAATACATCACTGAGGCGAAGGTTGATGAGTTCGCTCACTCGAAAACCGCAGGCATAAAGGAGTTCGAGTATGGCGTAATTGCGCTCTCCTTCGTCCGTGGATCGATCAATGCTTTCCACTAACTTATCTACCTCACTTTCGCTCAGAAACTCGGGTAGTTTCCGACCTAACCGAGGTGATTCCAATAAGTCAGCCGGATTCTCTTCAAGTTGATTTTCGAGAATTAGAAATCGAAAGAACGTTTTTATGGAGGTCAATAGGCGTGCTTGAGAACGAGGCGCTATCTTTAAGCTTGCTAGGAACTTTCGAAGTGATTCAAGCTGAAGCCCTTTTATTGTCACATTGTTTTCTGAGGCCCAGTCGGCGAGAATGCGCACATCGCGGGAATAGGCATCAATGGTATTCTGACTCAAGCCACGTTCCAGCTTAAGATAGCGCTCAAAATCGCGAATGGAGTTGGCCCACGTCATGTTGGCAAGATAGGAAGCACTATCTTTGAAAGAGAATCACACGGCATGAAAATCCAAATCATCAACGGACCCAACTTAAACCTGTTAGGTAGGCGTGAACCTGCGATTTACGGGAACGAGAACTTCATTACCTATTTCGAGCGTTTGAAGATGAACTATCCCAACATTGACTTGAGCTACTTTCAAAGCAATGGAGAAGGGGAGTTAGTCACCCAAGTGCAAAGAGCAGGCTTCGAATGCGATTACATCATTTTCAATCCAGCTGGCTACAGCCATACTTCTGTGGCATTACGCGATGCCATTGCCATGGTTCCCGCCTTGGTTATTGAAGTGCACATCAGCAATATTCACGCTCGTGAAGAATTCCGTCAAACTTCCTTGACCGCGCAAACCTCAACGGGCTGCATCACGGGTTTTGGTTTAGATGGGTATTCAATGGCCATCGACTTTGCCTTGAGTAACGGCAAATAGGTCTTTGGGCAAGTCGCTGAAACGTTTCACTCTTTTTACAAAAGCTTGCTTCACAATACTGGAATGCAGCATTCCTTCAATGGGCCATGGAAATTGGCCCGCTCGAGCTTTTATGACCGACCCGTACTGACCATAAAAGTGCATATGACCCTTCACAACGGCCAATGTGTGTTGAGGCATTCCATTCAATAGGAATTGAATGCCGGCTAGTCCGTCGAGTATCATGCGAAGCAATACTAGGTAAAGCACCTTTCGCATAGGAAGATTTTTAGCCAACAGAATGAGGTTGTTCCTAAAGTTCAAGTAGGTCTTTTGTGGACTCTGACCTTGGAGTGTTCCTCCCCCGAGGTGGTAAACGGTACTTGATGGGATTGCCCAACACGAATAGCCCCAACGGTGGAATCGCCAGCACAAATCAATTTCTTCCATATGTGCAAAAAAGCGAGGATCAAGTTCGCCTACTTCGTGATAGGCTGAGCTGCGGACAGCCAAGCAGGCCCCTGTAGCCCAAAAAACGGACACTTCTTCGTCATACTGACCGTCATCTTTTTCGAGATGATCAAAAACGCGACCTCTACAAAATGGGTAACCCAAGTAATCGATGTAACCACCGCTTGCTCCAGCGTATTCGAAGTACTCTTTGTTTTTATAGGCCTTTATTTTCGGCTGAATCGCTGCAACGGATGAGTCAGACTCGAATTTTGTTAGGATGGGCTCAAGCCAATTTGGCGTGACTTCCACGTCAGAGTTGAGAAGCACTACATAGGGATGACTGATTTGCTTCAGCGCTTTATTGTATCCACCGGCATAGCCCGAATTCTTTTCTAACTCGATGATTTGAACGTCGGGGTGATTTTCCCGCATCCAGGGAATCGAATTATCGGTGCTAGCATTGTCGATAACTATGATATCACCTTGTTCAGAATTCGCTACTACGGAAGGGAGGAACTCTTCGAGTAAATGTTTGCCATTCCAGTTTAGGATGGCTACGGCTATTGATTTCAAGCTATCGTCTTTCTAGGCTGTTGGAACTGCTTCCGTTGATAATGGAGTTGTTGTTCAGTCTCGACCCAAATGGATCTTGACTTGAATTACTTGAACGGAAATCTGGGTTATTGCTTGTGCCTCCCGTGCGCATTACTTGGTTTTTCCATTGAGGGTCGTTGGGCTCACCGAACGCGTTGGAGTGTATAAGTTGGAAGGAGTTACCGGCCATTTGTCGATTCATAAAAACGAAAATGCGGTTGTTTTGCGTCTGACGGTTTGGTGAGGTGAGCTGGTTGTATTGCCAAATCTCATAAGGGAATGTGTTGTTGTCGAAAATCCCTTGTTCAATGTTTGTAGGTGCCCCGTATTGAAGGCGTACGCGGCCTGCATCACTTTGATAACCTGGCAGAATACCACCAGAATACAGCTCATTCACTTCCGCGGCCTGGCGCATGTAGTTTTGGAATGCCCTTTCGGCGCGCTCACCGTGGTGCTCAATCCAGAATCCAGTAACAAATCGCTTGATTTTCACAGTGTCAGCTTCTTCTACCAGCGAATTTATCTGCATGCGTTCAATATCGCCAGCGATTGGAAAGAGCACATCGCATAGGTACTCCCATTGTTCCTGCCCTTGAACTCCGCGGATGAAGGAGTTGTAGTCGTAGTCGGCATTAATAGAAATCACTGGCACGGCCATTCTCGAATTGCTTCTTCCAAATCCTATACTATCACCCATTAGTACGGCACCAGTAGAATCGATAATATCTACTTTAAAATAGTAGGTGCCCGTGGGTAGCTTTCGAAGATCTATTCTGCCTGCAATGGGCTGAAAATCGGTAGCTTGAAGTCGTTTGTAGTTTGTAAAATCGGGTAGCATTCGACCCGAATGTGCCTCACATATGCCATATTTCGCTATGGTTCTTTGAGGAATGCCGGGTTGATAGAGTTCCGTGTAGAATTGAAGAATGGTGTCCTGATTCGGGTAATAGGTGAGCGCTCCCATGCTTCGTGGAAAACATGGCACTCCATACCGAACCCAGATTTCCTCAGGAACATCTAATTCAGTCAGCATGAGAGCTGAAATAGAAGCTTGAGAAGGATTGGAAATGATCACAGAATCTGAGAACGACTGCGCTTCGTTTTGTGCGTAAACATCACTGTAGACCACCTCGAGCTTCCACTTGCCCTCTGGAACAGCCACACGACTTAAGCCGACTACGGTTACACTTGGGTTCGTATCGAGTACGATGGAGGAGCCCATCTGAATTTTGTCATAGGCGATAATATCCTCACCATTGGAGAACATAGCTGTGATTTCAATCGCACTAACAAAGCCTTCTTGCTCAGGGGAGAAGGTGAGTGAACTTACATCTGAATAGTAAATCAGTTCAACGTACGGACCACTTTGTGGATGCCAATACTGCTGAATCGTTACGTTTAGGATGGGTTCTTTGGCCCAACCCGTTAAAGCAAATACGAGGAAAAATAAGAGTGATGTCAATCTCATGCGCTAAAATTACGAAGATTGGATGGGAGAAGTTGGCGCAAATCCAAAGGTCTTTCAAATCTGGCTAATGATTTAACAGCATTAGCTTAACTCTGTTTATGCTTGAATGCATGATCAAAAAGCCGTATTTTGAAACAAACTACTCCGCATGAAAACGCTTTACCTCGTAAGGCATGCCAAAAGTTCTTGGCAGTATGAAGATATCAATGATTACGATAGGCCCTTAAAGGGACGTGGTATTCGTGATGCACATATGATTTCGCAGTGGTTGAAAGATGAAATTGACCGTCCGGATTTACTTGTGAGCAGTCCAGCTACTCGTGCGCTTCATACCGCCATGATTTTTTCAAGAACACTCAACGTACCTTTTAATACCATCCAAGTAGAAGAGGAATTATACATGGCCAGTACCGACCAGCTGATTCATATTCTAAAGGGTATATCGGATGAGCACGATAGCGTTATGATCTTTGGGCACAATCCCACGGTTACCAATTTCGTGAACCGTTGTGCAGATCAACGAATTGACAATGTGCCTACCTCGGGTGTTGTTTCCCTGCACTTTGCTGAGGACTCATGGAAACATGTAGAAGATAGAGCTCAATTGCTTTATTTTGATTATCCCAAGAAGAGGAAGAAAAACCAATCATGAGTACACACAAGAGATACATTAACCGCGACCTCAGCTGGTTGCGATTTAATGCACGCGTGTTACAAGAGGCAAGTGATTCGAATGTTCCCTTAGTGGAGAGAATCCGGTTCCTTGGTATTTTCTCCAATAATCTCGATGAGTTTTTTCGTGTCCGATATGCTTCGGTAAAACGGATGGGAACCTTGAAAGGGAAGAAAGTGAAAGCCCAGCTCGGTGGCTGGTCGCCTAAGAAGTTGCTGAATGCCATGACCAAAGAGGTTATTGCTCAACAAGCCCGGGCCAATGTCATCTACGAAGAGCTGATGAAGGAACTTCAGGAGGAAGGCGTCGTAATCGTAGATGAAAAATCGCTTACCCAGGCTCAACAGCAGTTTGTGCGTAAGTACTATGTAGAGAAGGTGAGTCCTTCCGTGTTCATCTTGCTCTTGAATGAACGCAGGGATTTTCCTGAACTGAGAGATAAGAGCATTTATCTGGCGGTAAAACTGATTAAAGACGCTGATCCGACTCATCCCGTTTACTCTCTGATTGAAATCCCTTCCGAGCTTATCGGGCGATTTGTGCTCCTTCCTAAGTATGGAAAGAATTACATCATGTTCTTAGATGATTTGATTCGATTCAATTTGAAGTATGCCTTTTTCATTTATTCTTTTGATCGCATTGAAGCCCATACGATTAAAATCACGCGAGATGCAGAGCTCGATTTGGATAACGATGTTTCCAAGAGCTTTTTGGAAAAGATTGAAACGGGCTTGGTAGCTCGTAAGATTGGAGACCCGGTTCGTTTTGTGTACGATAGGAATCTACCTAAAGACTACCTGAGGTTTTTCAAAGACAATATGGAATTGGACAATTACGATAGTCTAATCCCCGGGGGACGTTATCACAACAAGAAAGATTTGATGCGCTTTCCCAACGTGGGCAGAAAGGATCTTGAATTTCCCGAAATAGACCCGGTGCATCATCCTGACTTGGATTTGGAGCGATCCATTCTTCAAGCCGTTAGGAAAAAGGACGTTTTGCTGTTTTTGCCGTACCATACCTTCAGTTACATCATTCGATTCTTGCGCGAAGCCGCCATTGATCCGCAAGTAGAAACGATTCAGATTACACTGTACCGCCTCGCTGATAAGAGTAGAGTGATCAGTGCACTCGTCAATGCGGCGAAGAACGGGAAGAAGGTGACCGTGGTCATCGAGCTTCAGGCGCGCTTCGATGAAGAAGCTAATATAAAATGGACGGAAAAGCTAAGAGCCGAAGGAGTGCACGTGATTTCCGGAGTTCCGGGGTTGAAAGTGCACAGCAAAGTGACCTTGGTTCAACGACGCGAAGGTTCGAAGTTGGTGGATTATGCCATGATAGGAACAGGAAACTATCACGAAGGAACGGCCAAGATTTACACCGATTATCACCTAATGACAGCAGATAAGCGCATTACGCGTGAGATTAGGAATGTGTTCGACTTTATCCGGGCCAATTATCAAGTGTTTAAGTACGATCACTTGATAGTAAGTCCACATTACACGCGGAGCAAGTTCCTTCAGATGATTGATGATGAAATTGCATTTGCTAAGGCGGGTATAAAGGCGCGTATGTTCTTAAAGATGAATAGCTTGTCGGATTACGATATGGTCGAAAAGCTCTATGAAGCCAGCAATGCCGGTGTGCAAATCAGATTGATTATTCGGGGCATTTGTTGTTTGATTCCGGGGGTTCCTGGGATGAGCGAGAATATTGAAGCAATCAGTGTTATCGACCGGTATTTGGAGCATTCAAGAGTTTATTACTTCGAGAATGGCGGAAATCCGAAATGCTATATTGCGAGTGCTGATTTTATGACGAGAAACCTTGATTCACGTTTAGAAGTTAGTGTTCCAATTTACAGTAAGTCGGTTCGGAAGGAGATACTGGACCATCTTGAGATCATATGGAAAGACAATGTGAAATCAAGAATTCACAACGAAAAACAGGACAATACCTACAGAACGGTACCTGGGCCGCGTATTCGGTCGCAAATGGCCATGTTTGAATACGTGAGCAAGCAACTTAAACGGGGAGGAAGACCTTAGCAAATGAAGTTAAAGAAACTTGGAGCCATCGATATTGGTTCGAATTCAATTCGTCTTTTGATTACGAATGTGATTCACGAACCCAAGAAGAACTACACCTATTATAAGAAGTCGAGCATGACTCGCTTGCCCATTCGATTGGGGGCAGATTCCTTCACAAAGGGAGAAATAGCCAAGGAAAATCAATCGCGGATGCTGCAAGCCATGAAGGCCTATCGAGCTATAATGGACGTGCATGGGGTAGAAGACTTCAGAGCTTGCGCTACCAGTGCCATGCGTGAGGCGAACAATGGCGAACTGATAGTGGAACAAGTAAAGAAAGAAACCGGGATAGAAATTGAAATCATTGATGGCAACGAGGAAGCGAGGTTGATCTTCGAATCGAAGCTATTTGACCGTATTGAACCCGCTGAGAATCGATTTCTGTATATCGATGTTGGGGGTGGATCTACGGAATTGACCTACCTCGTAAATCGAGAAATCGTTACTTCAAGAAGCTTTAAAGTCGGTACAGTACGTCTATTGAACGATATGGTGGATAAATCCGAGTGGCGAGAAATGGAAAGCTGGATTGAAAAGCAGGTAGTTCCAGGTGACGATTTAGCCATGATTGGTTCAGGGGGGAATATCAACAAACTCCACAAAATGAGCGGGAAGAAAATCAACGAGCCCCTCACCATTCGATATCTCAACAAACAATTCAATCTGCTTTCGGAGCTCTCTAGAGATGAACGGGTAACCGAGTTAGGTTTAAATTTCGACCGTGCCGATGTAATTGTACATGCACTCCGAATCTACCGTAATGCCATGAATTGGTGCGGTGCTCATTACATGTATGCTCCAAAGATTGGTGTGAGCGATGGCATCATCCGCGACTTATACCATCGTGAGTATCGCGAATCGATTGAAGGTTCATAGATGTCTTCTATCGCTGTTTAATTTCCATTGATAGGACCCTTAATATCTTTGCGTTGCAATTAAGATAAATGAATAAAGACAAGATATATGGTACAGCAAGTTGATGATAAAGGATTCGAAGAAGCACTTTCTAAAGGTGGAGTAGTGGCAGTCAAGTACTATGCCGATTGGTGTGGTTCGTGCAAGCTCTTCTCGCCAAAATACAGAAGGGTGTCTGAAGAAGAAGAAATGCAGAACATTACTTTCCTTGATGTAAATGCCGAACAGAATGAAGCGGCAAGGAAGAAAGCCGGAGTTGACAATCTCCCGTTTCTAGCCGTATTCAAGGATGGCGAATTAATCGAAGGAAGTGCAACATCAAAGGAAGATTATTTCCGCTCGATGTTAGATAAAGCCATGCAATCATGAAAATAGCAGTGATCAAGTCGCTGGTGAAGTCCTATAGTATAAGCGAGTTGGAAGAGGCGGAGGGAGCTATTCTGAATGAAGAACAACCTCAGATTGAAGTAGGGGGTGACGATGAAGGTGAACAGTTAACTCACGTCATTGGTGCCTTAGAGATCAAGCGCAATATGGAGTCAGGGATGAAAGAGAATGAAGCTTTGCGCGGCTTCACGCAGCGCGTTCGAAATTCTATTAGCTAACGTCCCTCCCGAAGAATATACACCCGACCGTACGTGGGGTTTTTTATTGGCAGAGTTTAAGGGCTGATATATTGATGTTATAACATTAATATATATATTTGTTGCAACATTGATTGTTGTTCATCACCACAAAACTGTATATCATGGAAAATCTAAAATGGGGGATTGACCCATCACACACCGAAATCAATTTCAAAGCCAAGCACTTGATGATAACCACTGTGACAGGTTCGTTCTCGCAGGTGCAAGGAGAGGTGACTACTGAGGGAGAAGACTTCAGCACGGGATCTTTTTATTTCGAAGCAGAAGTTGCTTCTGTAAATACAGGAAATGAAGACCGCGATACGCACTTGAAAAGTGACGATTTCTTTAATGCAGAAAGCTACCCTAAGTTGACCTTCAGAGGAAATCAAGTAAGCAATGTGAATGGCAGCAGCTTTGACTTAACGGGGGAAATGACCATCCGCGATGTAACAAAGCCGGTAACCATCAAAGTAGAAGTAGGAGGCGTGGCAGTGGATCCTTGGGGAAACACGAAAGCTGGGTTCTCCTTCTCAGGAGCATTGAATAGAAAAGACTTTGGCCTGAAGTTCCACGTAGTGAACGAGGCGGGAAATCTATTGGTAAGTGACCAAATCAAACTGGAAGGCGAAGTTCAGTTGGCCTTGGTTAATGAATCCGTTGAAGCTTAAGAGTTCATCACCTTAGGTTTCAAAGAAGGGTCGGTTTCAAGCCGACCCTTTTTCATTTCTAATTTCTAAGCTGGACTCTTACTCGTTGCGATCCATTGAAAATCGTCTGACATGGTCATGCCGTTCAGCGCGTTTTCAATCACTTTGGGTGGAAGAGTGAGTTTCCTCTTTTCGGTGTCCATCCATGCACCTGTTAGCGTGAGGATGGCGCATATATCTCCTTCAGCGGTGGTAAATCGATGTCGGAAAGCGAATCGTTCCAAGTCTTTCGAAAGGCCGATAATTTGAAAGTCGATGTAGATTTCTTGTCCAAAGTGAATCTCTCGTTTGAATACACATTCCTCTTTGAAGAGTACGGGTCCGACTTTTTCCTTTGCAAACAAGGTCAAGGTTAACCCAACGGAGCCCAACACCTCCGTGCGAAGTTGTGCACCAAAATCGTAATACACACTGTGGCGCAAGTGGAAGTTGGGATCAATATCGCTCCATCGCAAATCGAGTTTTTTTCTATTGGGTATCTTTTCAGCCATTGTTGAAGTATTTTTACCTAAGATACAATGGTCAAACTTGCTAACCAAGCATAATACTTATGATGAAATACATTATCCTAATTCTCTCGATCAGCCTACTTTCATGTCAAAATCAGAATCGGAAAAAAGACCAAGTTCGCGTGACCATCGAGATTACTGGTGTTCCGGATTCGAGTCGTGCCTACATCACTGGTAATACAGAAGCCCTAGGTCTCTGGCAACCTGGCGAGGTAATGATGAATCGAGTAGGTGTAGTTCATCAATACGATATCTGGAAGAACCCAGGCGAGAAAGTGGAATTCAAAATCACTTTGGGAACTTGGGAAACGGAAGGAAGACTCAATGATGACTTGGCCGCACCGAATATTGCCGTGAGCGCTTTGGAGGATACTCTCGTGTACATTCACATTCATCGCTGGGATAAACCAGAGGTTGAATCGACTGTTTCTGGCGAGCTCGAAATTTGGACTATGGACGATCCTAATGATATGTTCGCAGGCCGAGCGATACGCATTTGGAAGCCGGAGCATATTGACTCCACAACGAGAATCTTATACATGATGGATGGTCAAAACCTATTTGATGTGGCTACTTCCAATCCTGCTGGTGAGTGGGGAATTGATGAGTACTTTTCTGATAATCCAACACACGCACCCATCGTGGTTGGAGTTGATAACTCCATTCATAGATCCATTGAGTATGTGGATTCCGATACAGGGCAGGCTTTTCGACATTGGGTGGTGAACACCGTAATTGACTCTGTGGAAAAGACATTTCCTAACGCCTTGGGTAAGGAAGGTAGAATTATGGCTGGTTCTAGCGCAGGAGGAACCATTACCACATTATTTATGATAGATTATCCGGAGGTGTTTGGACAAGCAATCTGTTTTTCCCCAGCCTATGAATTGCACTGGAAAACGTATGATCTAGATATCATATCTAAGTTCAAAGAAGCCGAGCTGGAACCTATTCCGCTGTATCTAACTATGAGTTTGCGCGATATTGATACTGTGCTGGTTCCCGGTTATTTCACCATGTTGAATCAACTCGAAGAAAAGGGCTGGGAAGAAGATGTCACTTACTTTTCAGTTATCGATTCTGTTGGCACACACAACGAACCCTCCTGGAATGCACTTTGGCCAGGGGCATGGGAATGGATGAGTCGTGAGTGGGAGTAGAACCGGGTTATCAGGTTAGTAGGTTTGAAGGTGCTCAGGTTTAGAAGTGCTTAGGTTTGAAGATTCTTAGGTGCTCAGGTTCGGGAATGGTTCAGATGTCTTCCCAACGGAGAAATGGTTATAAACAGAAAAATCCCGATCAGAGTCGGGATTCTTCGCGTTAGAGAAATATCACGTCGCGCTTGTGATAACTATTTTCATGTTCCAACACTTACTGAACGCATGTTAAGCGAAAAAGGTTTGGTGGATATGCAAAAATTATTTTAGCACATTCATAGCAGCCTCATAATTTGGCTCGTGTGTGATGTCATCCACAATTTCAGTGTGAATTACTTCGCCCTTCTCATTCACAACTACAACAGATCTTGCCATGAGACCAACTAACGGTCCATCTTGCATCTCCACTCCATATGCTTTAGAGAACGAATGGTCTTTGAATTCAGACGCATTCACCACATTTTCAATTCCTTCAGCTCCGCAGAAACGCTTGTGTGCAAAAGGCAAATCTTTAGAAACACAGACCACCACGGCATTATCCATATTGGCTGCATGCTGATTGAAGTTTCGAACCGAAGCGGCGCAAACCCCTGTATCGATGCTTGGGAAGATATTCAGGATGACGCGCTTTCCGGAGAACGAGTCTAGGCTGATATCTGCTAAATCGGTATTGGTAAGTCTGAAATCTGGAGCTTTGGCTCCAATTTGAGGTAGGTCGCCACCCATTTGTACGGGATTCCCCTTGAATGCTGTTTTGCTCATTGTTTGTTCTTTTTTTAGGTAACCAGAATATTTGGATTATTGTTTTTCAAAATCGTCCAATGCTTTATTCGCTAAATCCCTTCCCATTTGTATGAGCTCTTTACCCAGGTAAAAGTCGAATGTGCTAGCTGCTCTACTCGATACTTTGATTAATACATCGGGTTTAGAAGATTCCATAGCGAGTTGGGCCACTTGATCTTGCATCATTTCAAGCGATGCATTGAGAATGCCGAGGTAGTTTTGTTTGAGTCGGCTTGAGTTCTTACTCTTGCTCGATTCCTTACCCGATTCCGTCCAAGGCCACCATTCTCCAACGTTTTGTCGCACGCTTTCTATGAACTTATTCTGTTCGGAGTTCTCCTTTTCCTCTCGAATTGATTTAGGCAAAGGTAGGGAGCCTTCTAAGGAATTTAGGTCAACGGCTAAGAGAATATCGTTATCCGTTCGCTTCACCCGGTTGACGGGCAATGGGTTCACTACACCGCCATCTACTAAGAGCATGTTGTTATGTGTAACGGGCGTCAATACCGAAGGAATCGCCACGGATGCTCTAACGGCTGTCCATAGGTCGCCTGAATCGAAAACCACCTCTTTTTGATTTTCGAGATCAACAGCAATAGCGGAGAAGGGGATTTTTAGGTCTTCAATTTTATCCACTCCCACAAACTTTCTCATTTCGTCAAAAACCCGCTCGCCTTTGATGAACCCGTGTGATTTTAGTGTGAAATCCATCAACGAGAAAACCTTTCTACGATCGAGTGAAAGAATCCAATCTTTGTACTTGTTTAAATTGCCGCCTGCATACACACCACCGATCACACTGCCAATACTCGCACCTGAAATCGAAGTAATTTCATAGCCTCGTTCTTCCAGCACTTCAATAACACCGATGTGGGCGAGACCGCGTGCGCCTCCGCTGCCAAGAACTAATGCAATTTTTTTCACTTTGGTGTCTGTCATATTATACGATTCTGAATGTGGAATGGATGATAAAGACTAGCGGAAGTTATGTTTTTATGCCTGAGGTATTCGTGTGTAAATACAATAATAAAGCCCCGCCTGTGAAGGTGGGGCTTTCTCTATAGAACTTAATATGAATCTTAGTTCTTGCTCAAGTAATCTGCAATTCCGTCGTGGGTAGCAGTAAGGCCTTCCGAACCTTTGCTCCAGTTTGCCGGACATACTTCACCTTTTTCTTCGAAGAACTGAAGTGCATCGATCATACGAAGGGCTTCGTCTACGTTACGGCCCAATGGAAGATCGTTTACCAACTGGTGGCGAACAACACCTTCTGTATCGATCAGGAACAATCCGCGATAAGCAACCATTTCGCCTTCGGCCTCAAGCTCTTCCTTCTCATTGTATCCCCAACTTCCAGCAAGTACGTCGTAGTTGTGAGAGATTGTCTTGTTGGTATCAGCAACGAGTGGGTAGGTGATTCCTTGAATTCCACCGTGGTCTTTGCTCAACTGAAGCCATCCCCAGTGTGATTGCTCAGTGTCCGTAGAAACGGCAATAACTTCCACGTTACGGCTCTTGAACTCATCGAGCTTAGACTGGAAAGCGTGAAGTTCTGTAGGACAAACGAAGGTGAAATCCTTTGGATAGAAGAACAACACTACATACTTGCCACGAAACTGTGAAAGTGAGAAGTTCTCAACGATTTCTTCTCCATTTATTACCGCAGCGGCATTGAAATCAGGAGCTTCTTTTCCAACTAGTACAGCCATGATATTTATTTTTTGTGATTGATAATTTCTCTTAATTGCTACGCAAAGATAGGGAGCTGGCTACCTTCTTTGAAAGGCGAATAATCTTTTAAATCTATGGCTTGATAAGGTTCTTTGATATGCTCAAAGTGCCCTTAGTGTTGGACAGCAAGCCAAGCCAACAATGCGCCGCCAACAACCACGAACAGCTTCTTGCGGTTAAAGCTGTGATCTTTACTCGACTCGTAGAGAATGGTGGTACTCACATGAAGGAATATACCAATGACAAAGGCTGTAATATGAGGCATCCAATCTTGAAGGACGGGAATGACATGAATAGTGATCGCACCAAAAGGAGCCATCAACGCGAAGAGAAGTATACTCAGACCAATCCGATTCTTAGAAATCTCAGCTTCTTTCAGTAGTAAAAAAAGAACCATGGCCACGGGTAGCTTGTGAAGGGAAACCGCAAGAACGAAGCTTCGAATACTTACATCGTCCATTCCATGTACCGGTAGACCCTCCATAAAAGCGTGAATGAACAAGCCTGCAAAGATGCCTACAGGTAAGGCTCCTTTCATTAAGTCGCTGCTGTGATGGTGACCGTGTTCCACACCCCGCGAAAGAAAGTCTAACAAGAACTGTGAGATGAAGCCGATTAAGATAAAAATCCCCGGAGTGTGGCTATGCCCCTCGTATAGCTCAGGAATCAAGTGCAAAACGCTCACGGCAAACAGAAAAGACCCACTGAACGCCAGCAAGAGATTCGTTCCTAACCCCGAGTTTCTTCGAAGCAAGAAAGCCAATCCTACACCGATCCAAACTGAGGCGAAGAGGGCAAGAGATGCAAGAATTAAGGTTGAGGAGTTAGTCCACATGTTGACAGTTCATCAGGGAAGCGCACGAAGATACAAAGCAGGATGCAATTGAGTTGCAATTTCAAAGAAGTATGGTTGGTCGGTACGGTACTTAACCGAACCAAGGCGTAAATATCTTCACAAGGGCAACCACAATAATCCCGATGAGCACATAACGGATATACTGATTGGCCTTGGGGTGGAATAGGACATGCCGCGTTCCAACATAGGCTCCCAATGTGGTGCCGCCCGCTAAAGTTAGACCAGGAATCCAAACGATATCTCCCGAGAAGAGATAGATGATGAATGCGGGAATAATCAGAATAAATGCCAGCACCAGCTTGATGATATTGGCGTCCTTCAAGCTGAACTTGGCGCTCAAAACCAACGCGGCTAGCATCATAATTCCAATACCCATCTGAATAAACCCACCGTAAAAGCCAATGATGAATAGCAGAATCCAATTCATGGCTGTTTTCTTGTTCTTCCGTGCGTCCGTAGAAATGAGCCATCTACGCGGTTGTAAAACCAGTGTACCGAGAAGGATCAGCATGAATACTCCAATGATGATTTCCAAGACGTTGGATGGTATTTCAACGGCTAGAACCGCTCCACCGATGGATCCGAGTATAGTTGGAAGGAAGTACCACGAGCTGTGCTGAATCAATATGCGCGTTCGCTTGGATCGTTTCAGGCTCGCGAGAGAAGTGAAGGTTTGGCTCAGAACTCCAATACGATTGGTGGCGTTGGCCATTGAGGCATCCATACCTGTAGTGAGCAGTAAGGTGAGTGTAATAGCTGAACCATTGCCTGCTAAGGTGTTGATGATACCAGCCATGAAGCCGCCCACAATGAATAAGGGCCAATCCCATCCTCCAAATTCCATGATGCGAAGGTACTGCATTCACTTCTTGAAATAGAAAAAGCCCAAGCTCGGAATGAGTCTTGGGCTTCATCAAATAAGTGCGCTTTTATTTCTTAATGGCTGTCGAGCGAGTTTCAGAGTTGTTCTCGTTTCGATTCACTGGAGTGTTGCTGCTGGGTATACTGAGCTCTCCTCCTCCAGGCTTTGGTGCACTTTCCATGTGCCGCAAGGCTTGGGAAGGTCGACCTTGAGATACAGGTGGTGTAGAACGCTGTGTAGATTCCTGAGGTGCCTGTGCCGTGCGTTGAGCAGGTAAGGTGTGCGAGTTTGACGTCCCAGCCGATTGAGCTGAAACCATAAACCCACCAAGGAGTAATGCCGCTGTGATGAATATCTTTTTCATAATGCCGTTTTTCTAAGAATTAGGCAATCATCTTGCCAAAAGTTAAAATGATACCGCATTCTCAACCTCCATGTCTTCACTTTCTGGTTTGAAGAAGTAATACGTGAACGTTGCGCTATTGCCCTCTTCGTTCAAGTGGTAATCACTATTGCTCATTGATTCAATCTCACGATCAAACTCCATGGTGACGCTGTAGCTCATGTCAGAAAACATCACTTCTGGGTTCATGCCTTGCGATTCACCACTGGACTCCATCTCTTGCTTGATTTCATTTACATTGTTGAATACGGCTGTGCGAATAATTCTATTGGATCGTTTGGTGTAGAAAGTCTCATCCGCTTTTTCTTCACCCGATTTAAACACCTTATTCATCCCTGCATTCAAGGCATCTATGTCCCTGAAGTCGAAAATCAGACTTACTATTATATTCTCTTCATCAACTTCGCTCCTTGTATTGCTTATTCCTGCGATAGCGTTCATCTCTTCAACTTCACCATTCAACTGACTTTCCATAGATGTGAGTGGATTCTCTTCTCCTTCCAATTGGTTCATATCCACACCCATGGCGTCCATCATCGTTTTCATTTGACTCATGTCAATAGTCAATGAGAATGTTCCGCTGTTATCACGATTAAAATGCACCTTTTCTTCAATTTCAAAGCAACCAGTCAAGGCCAGTGAAACAAGGGCTACTATCAGAAGTGAACCGGTATGCTTTAGTTGGGGTAAAACTGATTTGCTCATTTTTCGAGTAGTTGTATGTAGTTGATAATCTGATTGATAATTAATTCTGATTGTTCTTCATGCAAAGCATGGGTGCCTTCCAGCTGAATGTGGGCGCTGTTGGGATTGTTGTTTACAATGCCCTTGTGATATTCCCAAAAGTCCCATTGAGTGGCGGAATAAACAGTAATAGGTATATCCAATGGAACTTTGATGTTTCTGACGTATGATCGATTCTCGAGGTACTGTTCCCATTCGGCACGATCTCCTGAAGGTGAGTTGCGCATGGTTCTGTCACCAAAGGCTATAAAATCCTGCATTTCCACTTCCGTGTAGTCGTCGTACATCTTTTCTGGGCTCGGATCAATCAGAACCATAGCCTTTACTTCGGTCGGGTAGTGGTGCACGAAATATCGGCTCAAATAACTGCCCATTGAGTGACCCACGAGAATATATGGTGGCTCAAGTCCCTGCCGATCGAGTTCTGACCTCAATTCGAAGACCATATTCGGGATGGTTCGTGGCATTACCGCACTGTCCGAGGCACCAATTCCGGCTCTATCGTATGAAAACGTTTTAGCATATCGAGAAAGCGTGTCCGTGTAAACCTCCCATTCATCTCCTGTTCCAGCCATACCGCTTTCGAAAAGAATGGTAATCGGTCCTTCGCCTTTAACTTCAGCTTTTAGGCCAAATTCAGGAGGATTAAAAGAACAGGCCGCTATAAGGACGGATATCGCAAAAAAGATGGCCGACAAAATGACTCTAGGATGCTTCACTGGATTAAGGCTCGTTTTTCTGATGATTGTTATAGATTTTTCGAAGTTCGGAAATCGGTTCTATTCCGTCACCATGTGCAGTAACAACTTGTAGCGCGAGAGAAGGTTCGTTTTCAGAATCATCTGGTTGAGCTACTTTAATGAAAGCAAATAGGGAGGAGGTCCCGTTTTCAGCACACCGGCTATCTGCGCCTATCATATGCGCACCTTCTAAAGCAGCCATCAGTTTGTCCGATAATGATCCGTTGGTTCTGTTAAACCGTACTTCCATGCTGTCAAGTACGGCTCTGCTACTGAGAATATTGCCTTGAATGGAATATGTAGGGCCGTTAATATGCCCCTTGAAATCCATATTACCCGATCCGGTGTAAGCTGCGGTGCCGGCTGAGTTAAATTGCAGAACCGCAATTCCATATTGTCGAAGGCCAGGTAGGGTATCAACATCATTTGCTTCAAGCCATTGAATGGTTTCTTGAGGCGTCATTCCAGAGCGAATGCACTCGGTGGCATTAGCTTGATTCGTGGAATCGTAGTAAGATTGGGTATTGATTGCTCCGAGTCCGGGAATAAGTACGCCGAGGAATCCGGCATCTTCAATTTCGTACTCTAGAAGATCAACACAGGAAGCACCAGCACTTCCCACTTCTCCCGTAGCAGGATCGACGGCTACAATGGAAAAAGTATCCTGTGCCCCAGAGTTGTAAACGAGTAAAGTGAATAAGAAGGGTAAACAGTATTTCAATTTGAAAGTGACTTTAATTCAATAACTTGAGAGTCCAACAACCAACCTCGTTCTCATGAAAACGTTCTATTCGATATTTGCATCGTTTGTAATTTGTGTAGCTGCGTCAGCGCAAATTGACCCAGCTTTTAATCACTCCTTCAATCGGAACTCGACGCCAGGCGCAATGCAATTGGTTTTCCTGGGCTAGAATTTACGATTATTCTCCATGGAGGGTGCGCTTGGACGACAACTTCAAGGACAGGTTCAACCGGTGCGCCGGTAGATACCAGCAAATATTTCAACCTAGCGAGTGTGACCAAGACGCTCACCGCTACCGTCATCTTGCTCTTGGAGGAGGACGGATTGCTCAATCTCAATGACCCTATCGGTCTACATATCAATACCAACAACATGCCTTATGTAGACAGTACGGAAACGATTCGCCAGCTACTGAATCATACCTCGAATATCACAGATATTTTGGGAATCTAATCCATCAACGGCCTTTTGGCAATCAGTATGGGGAGATAGAGATAGCGTATGGGATTGGCGAGATGGGTTGAGTTCGGCCTATTTGCTGCGACAAATGCCCAATCCAAATAGAGAGCACCGCTATAATGCCTACACGGGCTATGCGATTCTTTCATTGATTATTGAAGAAGTGACTGGCAATCCCTATGAAGTGGAAGTTCAGAATCGAGTTTTCACTCCAATTGGACTCACGCATGCGATTATTCCTGTGAATAGCATGAGTATGAATCAGATCAATGGAGTATACAATAATGGCCAGGACAGAAGTTCATGGTCGCACGATTCCTATTTGACTACGCGCAGCGGAGGTGGCTTCTGGATGGCGAACTCACTGGACGCCGCCACTTTTATGCACGAGTTACACACTGGGAATGTGATTTCACCAGTGAATCAGGCTAAGTATGTATCAAAAGGTAAACGCCTCGCCGCAGGTAATACCGGGAACTTGCTGAGTTACACTTTCCGTTAATTACGGCTTAGGTAATTATGTATGGGAGTTTTATGACGCTGACACCACGGTGTATTACGGCCATGGAGGAAATGGCTTAGGCGTGAATATCGTTATGCATAGCGCGAAGGATAATTATACCATCGCTTTGTTGACTAATGATTTCACAAAGGTGAATGAAGTAGGCTTTATGGCTATCGAAATGGGATGTGTGATCAATAATGCGCTAAGCCAATATCCATGCACTATTTCGGAAGAAGAGGAAGTTGCCAACAACGCTCTCCTCGTGTATCCGAATCCAGGGAATGATCTATTGATTGTAAAAGGCTCCCAGAATGAAGCTTTTGAGGTTGAGGTGTCGAATCTTCAAGGACAACTCCTACTGAGAGGAAATTCTTTGGAGGGTGAGGCTTCTATTTCCACACAAGATCTGCCGAGTGGGACTTATCTCGTTCGCATAGTACAAGAAGGTGAATCGTATTCACATCGCTGGATTAAGCATTAACAGACAATCCATAGCAGAGGGAATTGAATTGTTCGTTAAGTATGTCGACCTTCGTGGTCTGATTTACTGCACATGAAACTCAAGATTTCCACGGACGATCAAACGCTTATCGCCAAAACCTTCTTCGGCCTTGAAACGGTTCTCGCCCGAGAACTCAAGCAATTGGGTGCACGAGATGTGAAACCGCTTAAACGTGCGGTAAGCTTCACTGGCGATTTAGGGTTTATTTACAAGTCCAATTTGTGGGCGGCTACGGCGCTGCGCATTCTACGGCCAGTAGCTGAGTTTGAAGTACACAGACAGGACGATTTGTATCATTTCGCTTCTCAAATCCCTTGGGAAGAACTATTCGATGTGAGCAAAACTATATTGATCGATTCCGTTGTTCATTCCGATCATTTCTCAAATTCACACTTCGCCTCTTTACGCTTAAAAGATGCGGTAGTAGACCGATTTGTGAAGCATCAAAAGAAACGTCCATCTATCGATAAAGATCAACCGCAAGTGGTTATTTCTCTGCACTTGATTAAGGATAGATGCGAAATACTCCTAGATAGTTCTGGCAGATCCTTGCACCGAAGAGGATACAGAGAGTTGGTTGGCAGAGCGCCCATTAACGAAGTACTAGCTGCAGGAATGCTTCGATTAACGGGCTGGGAAGGACTCAACACCTTGTATGATCCCATGTGTGGCTCGGGAACGCTTATTACCGAGGCCGCAATTCTGGCTGATAACATTCCCGCTAATATCTATCGCAAGGAATTCAGTTTCATGCATTGGAGAGATTACGATGCCGATCTTCACGAAACCATAGAAGACAGTGCCTTGAAAAAAGCAAGGCCATCAGATTGCAAAATCCTAGGTTCAGATCAAGACTTAAGCATACTTACAAAAGCGAAGATCAATATTGAGAAGGCCTTGTTTCAAGATCGCATCAAGATTTGGGACGAAAATTTTATTGGTTCGAAGAAGCCGGAAGAAAATGGTCTTCTTATCTTCAATCCTCCTTACGATCAGAAGCTAACTTCTGATAACTTTCGCTTGTACCAACAGATTGGAGATACGCTGAAACAAGGGTATGATGGATGGAGTGCATGGTTCATTACATCTGATTTGGAGGCTCTGAAATACCTTGGTTTGCGTACTCGGTCGAAGATCAAATTGTACAACGGCAAATTAGAATGCCGATTAGTTGGCTTGGATTTGTATAAAAATGACGGGCCGAAAAAGAATTAGGATGAAGAAGATTGCGGTGATGACTTCTGGAGGAGATGCTCCGGGTATGAATGCAGCGGTTAGAGCGGTGACACGCACTGCTCTTCAGAATAACATTGAGGTGGTTGGAATTTACCGCGGTTACCAAGGTATGATTGAGGGCGACTTCATAGAAATGGATAGGTACCGAGTGAGTGGCATCATTCATCGAGGAGGAACTTTCCTGAAAACTGCACGCAGTGCGGAGTTTAGAACTCCTGAAGGACGAGCTAAGGCTGCTGAGCAGCTCAAGAAAGCTGGGGTGGAAGCGCTTGTTGTTATTGGCGGTGATGGAAGTTTTACTGGGGCATCCATTTTGCACGATGAACACGACATCAAAGTGGTAGGTTGTCCAGGGACCATTGATAATGACCTATACGGGACAGATTATACCATTGGATACGATACGGCTGTGAATACCGCAGTGCGAGCCATCGATCAAATTCGAGATACGGCTACCAGTCATAACCGACTCTTTTTTGTAGAGGTAATGGGCAGAGATGCCGGCTTTATCGCTTTGAGAACAGGTATCGCCTCTGGGGCAGAAGATGTGCTTATCCCTGAAACGGTAACTTATATCGATAAGCTCATTGCCAAATTGGAAGAAGGACACGCTCAACAAAAGTCTTCGGCAATTATCATAGTAGCTGAAGGTGATGATGAAGGAGGTGCAATGGAAGTAGCTCGCAAAGTGAATGAAAAATTCGACGGTTGGGAAACAAAGGTTACCGTGCTTGGACATATCCAGCGAGGTGGGAGTCCAACGGCTTTCGACCGAATTCTAGCTTCGCGCATGGGCAGCTATGCGGTGAAGGCATTGATAAACGGCAGCAACGCTGTGATGATCGGTCAACACAATGGAGAAATGGTAGAAGTGCCATTCAAGAAGGCCATTAAGCATCACGACACCTTGAACAATCACTTATTGGAATTAGTAGAAATTCTAGCGTAATGTACGCAGACGTCATCTTGCCCTTGGCGTTGAACCAAACCTTTACCTATGGTATTCCCGAAGGATTTGCGGGAAGTTTAGAAAGGGGAAGAAGGGTATTGGTTCAATTTGGTCAGCGCAAGGTGTATGCGGGTATTGTTTGGCGAGTTCACGATGAAACGCCGAGCTACGACGTGAAACCCATCCTTGATTTAGAAGACGACAAGCCGGTTACCACAGACACGCAACTTCAGTTCTGGAGTTGGGTTTCATCATACTATATGTGCTCCATGGGAGAGGTGATGAATGCAGCACTTCCTTCGGCGCTCAAGATGCAGTCAGAAACCAAAGTGAGCAAGAATCCCGAGCTCATCGTAGACGAATCAACCTTGAGAGACTACGAGTTTCAAGTGTATGATTTATTGCTTCAACACGACGGACTAAGTGTATCAGACATAGGGAAGCGATTGAATTGGAAGAATCCAATGCCAGTGTTGCGACGAATGTACGCCGACGGTTACGTGAATCTCGATGAGGCTATTAAAGATACATTCAAGCCCAAAACACAGAAAAAGGTTCGCTGGCCCGAAGGGTATGGCGAGGAAATGACACAAGATGCCTTTGACAGTCTGAAGCGCGCATCTTCTCAAAGCGCCTTACTGCTTACCTATTTTAAGCTTCGTTCCGACGCTCAACCTTGGGTTTCTTCCAAAGCCTTATTATCCGAAGCTGAAACGACTCGTACGACTCTAAAATCATTAATTTCAAAGGGTTGGCTGGTAGAAGATGAATTTGAAGTTGAGCGTGAACGCATCGAGGTCAATACGCAGAGACCAACATTAAGTGAGGAGCAAAGCATTGCCGTATCGCAAATTCATGAAGGATGGATGGAGAAGACTACCGGCTTGTTGCACGGGGTTACTTCCAGCGGTAAAACAGAGGTTTACATCCATCTGATTCACGAGCAAGTCCAAGCTGAAAGACAATCGCTCTTCATGATTCCTGAAATAGCTCTAACAGGACAAATGATAGGTCGACTTGAGGCGCATTTTGGTTCCGACTTGGCTGTTTACCACAGCCGAATGTCGGATCGGGAAAGGTTAGAGGTATGGGAACGTATGCTCAGTGAAAACGACAAGCCGAAAGTGATTCTGGGTGCGCGCTCGTCTATATTCTTACCCTTTTCTGATTTGGGATTGGTTGTGGTGGATGAGGAGCATGAGTCGAGTTACAAGCAATTTGATCCCGCTCCAAGATATCACGGACGAGATGCGGCCATTATTCTTTCACATTACCATAAGGCCAAAACACTCTTGGGATCGGCCACACCTTCGTTGGAAAGTTACTTCAATGCTCAATCTGGGAAATATGGTTTTGCTGAATTAACCAGGCGGTTTAGTGGGATTCGACTTCCCGTTGTGGAAGCTGTGGATATCCGAAAAGAGACCATACGCAAGCAAATGAAGGGGCACTTTGCTCCGCGATTGCTAGAGGCAGTTAAGGAGCAGATAGAGGCGGGCAATAAGATCATCCTCTTTCAGAATAGAAGAGGATTTGCTCCAGTTGTTATTTGCCAAAGTTGTGGACATTCGGAGCAGTGTGTTAATTGTGATATCAGCTTAACGTACCACAAGGCCAGCAGGCAGTTGCGTTGTCATTACTGCGGATATTCTATCGACCCTCCGCAACGATGCAAAAGTTGCGGGAGTTTTGAGTTGAAAATGCAAGGTTTTGGAACCGAGAAAATAGAAGAGGAATTAGAGCTCATCTTTCCAAATGCTCATATAGAACGAATGGATCTGGATGCAACTCGGAAGAAGAATTCTTTTCAAAAGCTCGTTGATCGTTTTGAACAAGGTGAGATTGACATTCTCATCGGCACTCAAATGGTAGCCAAAGGTCTCGATTTTGATGATGTTGGACTTGTTGGAGTTCTTTCGGCTGATGGTCTATTGAATTTCCCCGAGTTCAGAGCGCATGAGCGCGCATATCAATTGATGAGTCAGGTAGCAGGTAGAGCGGGTAGAAGAGAGGAGCGAGGGCTCGTATTGATACAGAGCTTCCAGCCGGACCATCGGATTATTCAGCAGGTCACCATGCATGACTATCAAGAAATGTATCAGGAGCAACTTTTGGATCGGAAGCAATTCAACTATCCGCCTTATCATCGACTCATTCATATCGAGTTGAGGCAGGTAAAGGCCGAAGTGGTAAGTGATGCCGCGGATTTCCTAGCGCAAAGGCTTCAGTCGATTTTTGGCAAACGAGTTCTGGGGCCTGAGTTTGCTCCAATTGCACGCGTTCGAGGGCAATACCACAAGAGGATCATATTAAAACTAGAAGGTGGATTGAACCTCAGGAAGGCGAAGGAAGCTCTGCGCACAGAGGTCAATCGGCTACAATTTCACAAAGATCATCGGAAGGTGAGAGTCTTTTTTGATGTAGACCCAGTCTGATTTCCTGATGAAGTCTTGTTCTCAGCTACAACGCCTAATACGAACAGTCCAAGACATAGTGCGTGAAGTGTACCGATGATCGCATCACCCATAACTAGCTCTTCCACGAGATAGTGATAGGCGAAAAGTCCGTCAGTTACCACGTAGAGGAATACCCCAAAAAGACACAGCACGTAGCTATAAATGCTCTTTAGTTGCATACCGGCGATTACCACAAATATGATGGCATCAAGACTAGCATAAACCGCTATGGATATCTTGAGATCTTCGGGAATTAAGTCTTTAATGAGCATGAAATAGCCTATACCATAGGCCACGGCGATAAGCGCGAGGTACATGCGTCGTTTGGTGTATCCAGTTCGCCAGGTATAGAAAGCTAGAATGAGCAAGAGCAGGCTTGATGTAACCAAGATGCCATTGACGATATCTAACATAGGTAGGAATGCAGAAGTAAGGTCTGTTAGGGTAAAGGCTATCCAAGCGGCCGACATCAGCTTATGTGAAAGTCCGTCATTCTTAATCCAATAATATAGGAGGAGCAGGTTGGGTACTACTTGAAAGGCGTATTGAATGGAGGAATCCCCAAAGTAAAGCCAAATAAAATTGAGCACCGTTATCACTCCGTATGAGTAAATGAATCTAGATTCGCTCATGCTCCATTTTTAAAGATTGAGAACGCCTCTGAAGCCATCTTAAAGTGCCGCTTAACAAGAAAAAGACGATTCCAACATACATCATGTTTTGTGAGATCCACCACGCACTTATGACGGGCCAAGTGATTACTTCCAGCCAGATGGGAGAGGGTTTACCATTGGCGTTATAGCCAAGGCAATAGAGGGCGAGTGCGGCCGCAAGGATTCCCCACGCTATACCGTAGTTATTCCAATTGGGCAGCCTCATTAAGAAGACGGCCACAAACGCCAAAGTCAGTAGAAAAGAAAACAAAAGGCTCCAAAAGAACAGACCAGACACTGAAGGGTTGTACTTGGGCTCGCTCAGGGGACGGTCGATAGTGGCTTTCGAAGAGTTCTTGGGCTTCCATCCTGGTGATTTGAATAAAAGCCTGAGCTTATCCCCAGTGCTCATTGAACGGCTCTCATCGTATAAATCTTGGATAGGTTTAATATGTGCGGTAATGGGGTTAAAAGTATTCACCGCCTTCGTGATACCGTAAGTTGGACGTTCCTCCTCTTCTTGGAAGGTTCCAAACATTCGGTCCCAGATAATGAGACTGGCCGCATGGTTCTTATCGATGTATTTAGCGTTGCGACCATGGTGCACGCGATGGTGAGAAGGCGTGTTGAGTATCCATTCCAAAGGTCCTAGTTTTCCAATCTTTTCGGTGTGAATCCAGAATTGATAGAGCGTATTCCACGCTACGATGTAGAGAAACCAATCTGGGGCAAACCCTATAAGGGCAAGAGGTAAGTAAAATGGAGCGGTAAAAATTTTTTGTAGAGCACCTTGCCGCAGAGCTACACTCAAGTTGTAATCCTCACTCTGATGATGAACTACGTGTCCGAGCCAAAGTAAGTTCGTTTCATGGCTGATTCGGTGTGCCCAGTAATACAAAAAGTCTACGGCCACAAACAATAATACGGCATGAATCCATGTGCGCTCTATTTCGAATATTCGATATTGATAAACCCAAGTGTATAGGCCAACGGTGGCAATTTTAAGCAAGAGTCCGGTGCTTTGTTCGAATATCCCACACCCTATATTCCCAAACGCATCCCCGAGGCGATAACTCCGTTTGCCGCTAATCCAATCTGCGATTAACTCAACGATGATAAGCCCCATAAAGATGGGGATGGAAAGTACAATCGGATTTACATCCATCTTAGAAATTCATGGTTCCACCTTGACCTCTATGGTCTTGCGGCTTAAAGTAGGTTTTGGCCTCAGGCATCCAGGCATTGAGGTCGTCAATTCTCGTTTGGTGGTTCGGATGGGTCGATAGGAATTCCAGTGGTTGTCCGCCACCTAAAGCTGACATCCGCTCCCAAAGCTTAGGAGCTTTCTCGGGATTGTAGCCTGCCATGGCCATGAAGTAAAGTCCCATTTGATCGGCTTCGGTTTCGTGTAAACGAGAGAAAGGCAACATAGCACCGTATTGAGCCCCCACTCCAAAGGCAGTCATGGCAATTTGTTGAGTGAGCTGCGGTTCGGTTTGAACTGCTGTGGCAAGCGCTTGTCCGCCGAGTTGTGCCGTTAGGCCTTGCGACATACGTTCATTGCCATGACGAGCTATAGCGTGGGCTATTTCGTGGCCCATGACTACGGCCACGCCATCTTCGCTTTGGCATACGTCAAGAATTCCCGTGTAAAAAGCGACCTTGCCGCCGGGCATACACCACGCATTGAGTTGGTCACTTTGAATTAAATTAAACTCCCATTCAAATCCTTCTACGTACGCAGACTTGCCCTCGCCTTCCAAGTAAGATTCCACTGCTTGCACGATGCGCTGTCCAACGCGCTGAATCATCTGGCCATCGGCAGTTCCATTAGCCAATTGACTCTCCCCAATCACTTGGTCATATTGCTGAAAGCTCATGGTCATCATTTCTACCTCGCTCAGTAAGTTCAATTGACGTCTTCCCGTAATGGGCACGGTATTGCATTGGGTGAAAAGAATGCCTACGATCAATAGGCTTAGACTCAAAATGCGTTTCATATGCTGGTTTTGTAGTTGGGTACGTGTCGAAAATACGAAATCTCTCAGGTGATTTTGACAGGTGGAAAAGGTATTTATTGCCATTATGACACCCTAAACTGAAGCTATGTGACAAAACGTCATTTACTTTCGCGTTTTTAGTCGATTTTGGGAATTGGTATATGGATTGAAGAATCAGGCGTAACAAACAAATGATGAGAACCTCAAAACAGATATAAATCATGAGAACAAGATTTTTCCCTAACCAGCACGTATCATTCGATAGTTTATTAAATGATCTATTTCAAGATGATTTTCGAATGAATAGCAATGATGCATGGACGCCAAAAGCAAACATTCAAGAAGGTCCCGATGAATGGACGATTGAGCTTGCTGTGCCTGGCATGAGCAAGGAAGCGTTTGAAATCAACATTCACGATAATCGTCTAACGGTGAGTGCGAAGGTAGAGACTTCCGAAGAAGACAAATCCATCCGATATCGTGAGTTCCGAGCGCAGTCTTTTTCGCGCACGTTTAACCTTCCAAAGCGAATGATCAATGAAGAAGATGTAAAGGCCGTTTACCAGAATGGTATTCTCACCCTCAATGTTCCAAAACTGGAGGAAGCGCGCGATAGAGGTCCGAGGACCATCGAGATTCAATAAGTTGAATCCACTACATAGATGTAATTTTGATTGAGGAAAACCCCGCGACTGCGGGGTTTTTTATTTGGAGAACATCGCCACAAAAGTGGTATCGCTATTTCGCATACCTCGAAACATCCCCTGAGTGTTGAATGGCATGGTGTATTCTCCGTTCCGTGCAAGAGCGATGAGTCCACCGGCACCCGCCTTGTTATTTAGTGTTTCGAACACTAAGCGATTCGCCTCTCGTTCCAAATTACCACCTTGTCTTACTCTCATGTTTAGCTGATGCGCGATTGAATGACGAATGAAGTACTCGCCATGTCCGGTGCAGCTCACGGCACAACCGTTGTTATCGGCATAGGTTCCTGCTCCAATAATAGGGCTATCGCCTATACGGCCATATTCCTTCATCATCATACCTCCTGTAGAAGTTCCCGCTGCTAAGTTTCCAGTTTGGTCGAGCACCACCACACCAACGGTGCCCATTTTATCTTCAATGACTCTTTGGTATTGCGCTCGGCGATTATTGGTTATGAACATTTGGTTATCCACACTATCGAGACCCAAAGCAAATCCATAGCGCTCTGCTCCCTGGCCGCTTAGCATGACGTGCTTGGACGAATCCATAACCAATTTGGCTAACCGGATTGGATGTTCGATATGCTTCACGCCTGCGATAGCTCCCGCATTCAGATCATTACCCCGCATAATCGAGGCGTCAAGCTCAGCCTCTCCATCAGCTGTAACCACTGCTCCTACGCCACTGTTGAATAACGAGTCAGACTCCAAGCGTTCGATGACCAGCATTACCACTTCATCACCTGATTTGCCTTCCAATAGCCATTGATATCCTCGATCAACCGCATCCTTTAAGGATCTTTCGTAGAGCGCCTGTTGGGCATCGGACATCGCTTCTTTATAGATGCTGCCAGCCCCTCCGTGTATTACGATGGTAGGTTTTCCAATTTCCGTTGTGGGATTTACTGGAGTGTTTTGGTTGTTACAGCTGATCAACAATAGAGTGAGCAGAGTACAAGTGAATATTGGTTTGGTATTCATCGCCTAGGTTTTTAAAGCGTTCCACACAGGGTCGTCTGGGGGATTAGCAATAAGATGAACAGGCTGGTTTTTTATAGGGTGTACGAAAGATACGGATCTTGAGTGTAAATGTATACTTCTATCTTTATTCGGGCGAGGAGCGCCGTACTTCAAATCGCCTTTGAGTGGACAACCTATGGTGGATAGTTGTGTACGGATTTGGTGGTGCCTGCCCGTTTCAAGGTCAACTTCGATGAGGTGATATCTGTCGGTAGACCGCAAGTAAGTATAGGAGAGGGCAGCGAATTGACTTCCTTGAGTCCCTTTCGAAACCGCATAGCTCTTATTCTGCTTTGGTTTTTTTCGGAGATAGTGCTCTAATCTTCCCTTAGCCGGTTCGGGCTTGTTCGGCGATACGGCCCAATAGGTTTTCTGAATTTCGCGCTTTTTGAAAAGCTCGGTCATTCGGCTGAGCGCCTTGCTCGTTCGTGTGAAGATTACAATGCCAGAAGTCGGACGGTCGAGGCGGTGGGGCAACCCAATAAACGCCTTCCCAGGCTTGTTGTATTTCACGCGGATATACTCAGCTACGTAATCGCCTAACGGAGTATCACCCGTGGCATCTCCCTGTACAATTTGTCCGGGCTTCTTATTGACGATAACCAAGTGATTGTCCTCGTACAGAATGTCGAGATCCATGGCTTATCAGTAGGATTCCTTGTCGTTTGGAAAGTCGCGTTTCTTCACGTCGGCCACGTAGTTTCCTACAGCACCAGTAATCTGGTCATACAAATCGAGATATCTTCTCAAAAACCGAGGGTGAAATTCATGCGTCATACCCAGCATATCGTGCAGAACCAGCACCTGACCATCTACATCAGGTCCAGCGCCAATACCTATTACGGGGATATCGAGTGTAGCTGCAACTTTCTTGGCGAGGGAGCTAGGAATCTTTTCCAAAACTAAAGCGAAGCAACCCGCTTCTTCAAGTGCTTTCGCATCACTTAGAAGTTTCTTAGCCTCTGCCTCTTCCTTCGCTCGAACCGTGTAGGTTCCGAACTTATAAATGGATTGTGGCGTAAGACCTAAGTGGCCCATCACCGGAATTCCAGCCTTCAAAATACGCTCGATGGAATCGACGATTTCCGTTCCGCCTTCGAGCTTTACGGCGTGTCCGCCACTCTCTTTCATGATGCGAATTGCCGAAGTGAGGGCTTCTTTTGAATTCCCTTGATAAGATCCAAAAGGCAAATCCACAACCACCAAGGCTCGATCAATAGCGCGCACGACAGAACTGGCGTGGTAAATCATTTGATCAAGTGTGATGGGAAGTGTGGTTTCGTGGCCCGCCATCACATTGGAGGCCGAGTCGCCTACCAATATTACATCTACACCAGCCGCATCTACCATTTTCGCCATGGTGAAATCGTAAGCGGTGAGCATGGATATCTTTTCTCCGTTTCGTTTCATTTCTTGAACGGAGTTGGTCGTAATCTTCTTGTAGTCAGATTTGGCAGTCGACATCAGGATGAGTTTTGTTGTGAGACGAAGGTACGAAAAGCCGTTTGACACTTTCGCGGTGCGGGGCGTTGGAAAATTCAAGCTTTAAAAGAGTGAGAAACATCGAGACCAACTTTTGTGAAGTTTTAAACGTTAGGGGAGAAACGGACTGAAAGACGAAATCATCTGTTACCTTTGGCACTCTTGAAACTGAACAAGACTTGATGAAGTACTTTACACTTTCTCTATTTCTGGGCCTAGCAGCCTTATTCGCTTCTTGTGCGAACGAAGTAGACGTGAACGCTCCTTTTGAGGAAACCACTGTGATCTATGCAGCTTTAGATGCGAGCACTTCGCTAAACTACATTCGCGTTACGCGCGCTTATTTGGGTCAAGATGGCATCAGCGGTGGAAATCAAGTTGGGGATAGTTTGTATTACGATTCGTTGACTGTGCAATTAATAGGTCGCAATGCGGCGGGTCAAATCCAATCGCAAATCACTGCAGAGAAGGACAACAGCGTTCGGCTCGACTCCGGTTTCTTTACGGGAGATGGATATCACGTATATCGCGTAATTGGAAACTTGAATGAAGATTACTCCTACAGAGTGAGGGTGACTCGACCCGATGGGTCCGTAGTATATGGTGAAACACAAATGGTTCAAGATTTTGACATTACCAATCCGCGTTTTCCAAATATAAACCCAGGTGGAGACAGAGGCCAACTAATTGAGTGGGAAGAAGCCGTTAACGGACGCGCTTACATCGTAACCGTCAACTTCCTGTACGTGGAGTTTCCTCGCAACAATAAAGCAGACAGCACCCGTGGTTTGGTCGCGCTTCAGCTACCTTACACCATTGGTCAATCGCTTGATGGGATCTTCACACAATCGACCACCCTTACGCGTGACTTATTCTACGGAAATATCGATGCGAACCTCGACCCACCAACTGGAAACCGAATTCGCATTCCAAGAAGGGTAGATTTTATAATTACCGCGGCAGGAGATGATTTGGCGACTCATATCAATGTAAGCCAACCGCAAACTGGTGTTTCACAGGATCCGCCATTCTTTACCAACGTAGTGAATGGAGTAGGGGTAGTGAGTTCAACTCGAAGAAGCTTTGTGCTCAACCGAAAACTCGCCAATCGATCTATCGATGAGCTTGTTTACGGCGAATATACATGTGACCTCCGGTTCGGTAGAGTAGAGTCCCTTGACACATTATTCTGTCAGCCCTGAATACATTCTGACAATCTGTCCTTAAAATTCAATGAAATCCTGACATCTACGTCGGGATTTCGTGTTTATGGCCTGCTGGCATGTGGTTTGACAATAGGAGCATGACATTATTAGCATGATCATGATTCAAAACCAAAATAAACACTGATGAGTAAGATAATTGGAATCGACCTCGGAACTACGAACTCCTGCGTTGCCGTAATGGAAGGTAATGAGCCTGTAGTTATCCCAAATAGCGAGGGTAAGCGAACCACCCCTTCTATGGTAGGCTTTGTAGAAGGAGGCGAGCGTAAGATTGGTGATCCCGCTAAAAGACAGTCGATCACAAATCCGCACAAAACTATTTTCTCTATTAAGCGATTCATGGGCGAGTCGTATTCCAGCATTTCTGCGGAAGCTAAGCGCGTTCCATATGCCGTAGAAAAAGGCGATAACGATACACCTCGTGTAAAAATTGATGACCGCTTGTACACACCTCAAGAGCTTTCAGCAATGATTCTTCAGAAAATGAAGAAAACAGCTGAGGACTACTTGGGAACTACCGTGACAGAAGCAGTTATTACTGTTCCTGCCTACTTTAACGATAGTCAGCGTCAAGCCACGAAGGAAGCTGGTGAGATTGCCGGATTGACTGTTCGCCGTATCATCAACGAACCTACTGCCGCTGCATTGGCCTATGGTGTTGATAAGCAAGGTGGCGACATGAACATCGTTGTATTCGACTGTGGTGGAGGTACGCATGACGTATCCATTCTCGAACTCAGTGAAGGAATGTTTGAGGTGAAGTCAACTGACGGCGATACTCACCTTGGTGGTGACGACTTTGATCAGCGTATTATTGACTGGTTGGCAGACGAATTCAAGAAGGAAGAAAACATGGATCTCCGTGATGATGCCATGGCTCTTCAGCGTTTGAAGGAAGCTGCCGAAAAAGCGAAGATTGAGCTTTCAAGCACTACATCTACAGAAATCAACTTACCATATATTACCGCTACGGCTAGTGGTCCAAAGCACCTTGTGCGCTCATTGAGCCGCTCCGAGTTCGAGCGCTTGGCTGCTGATTTGATTGAGCGTACCATCGAGCCATGTAAAACAGCATTGAAGAACGCCAACATGCAAGTGGGTGAGATCGATGAGGTTGTTTTGGTTGGGGGTTCAACCCGAATTCCTGCAGTTCAAGATGCCGTGAAGAAGTTCTTCGGCAAGGAGCCATCAAAAGGAGTAAATCCTGATGAGGTTGTAGCTATTGGTGCCGCCATTCAGGGTGGTGTGCTTTCGGGAGATGTGAAAGACGTACTCTTGGTAGACGTTACTCCTCTTTCATTAGGTATCGAAACCATGGGAGGTGTATTCACCAAGTTGATCGAATCAAACACGACGATCCCAACCAACAAATCAGAAGTATTCTCTACTGCTGCGGATAATCAGCCTCAGGTTGACATCCACGTATTGCAAGGTGAGCGCCCAATGGCTAAAGACAACAAGACGATTGGCCGATTCCATTTGGACGATATTCCACCAGCGCCAAGAGGTGTTCCTCAAATTGAAGTTACCTTCGATATTGATGCGAACGGAATCTTGAGCGTATCGGCAAAAGACAAGGCTACAGGCAAGGAGCAATCAATTCGCATCGAAGCCTCAAGCGGATTGTCGCAAGAGGAAATCGACAGAATGAAGCAAGAAGCTGAAGCTAATGCCGACGCGGATAACAAGGCGAAAGAGAAGGTTGACAAGCTCAACAGCGCTGACCAGATGATTTTCCAGACCGAGAAGCAATTGAGTGAGTTCGGTGATAAATTGTCGGAAGCAAACAAAACGCCGATCGAAGAAGCATTGAAAGAACTCAAAGCTGCACACGAGAGTCAAGATGTTGACGCAGTGGATGGTGCTCTTGAGAAAATCAATGAGGCTTGGAAGAACGCTTCAGAAGAAATGTACAAGGCACAGCAAGAAGCTGGAGCTGAAGGTCCTGCAGCAGATGCAGGAGCTGCAAGCGAAGGTGGCGATGATGTAACCGACGTAGAATTTGAAGAGGTGAAGTAAACCTTTCGTCATAACTGACATCAGAAGGGCATCCCAGATTGGGGTGCCCTTTTTTGTTAAGAGAAATATAAAGGTGTTTGATATCCAACTATAACCCTATAAATTCGTTCCAAATGAAACACAACATATGAAAACCAATCTCCTCTTCCTGAGCATTCTCGCTCTGCCAATCTCGCTTTGGGCTCAGGATTCCACTTCAACGGGTCGAATTATCTTCGAGGAAATCAGAGATATTTCTGACAATCAGTGGATTCGGAATCGACCGGATATGCCCACTGAAATCAAATCGAAATGGGAAACCCACTTCACACCACAGTACAGCCACTGTACTTTTCTTCCAGAAGAGCCAGAGGATGATATGAACACGGGCGGAGTGCGCGTTCGAAGTATGCGCTGGGAACCCAAAGATGAGATTTACATTGACCTCGAGGCGGAAGTCATGACCTATTACAAGGAGTTCATGACGCGTGAGTTTCTGATCGAAGACACCCTTAATATGGACGGATGGAAAATGACTGGCAAGCAAGGAATTGTGCTCGGTTACCCATGCATGGAAATGAAGACTTTCGTAGATGACACCATTCCGGTTTTGGCTTGGTTCACACCGAGAATTCCAGTTCGCACGGGGCCATTGGATTATGTGGGCTTTCCAGGAGCTGTGTTGTTTGTGGATATCGACAATGGTAAACGAACGCTATCAGCCGTAGACATCAATATGGGGCGAACCCAAGAGGAAGTTCCTGAAATCCCCGAAGATGGATTTGAAGTTTCTATGGACGAATACCGAGAAATAGAGCGCGAAAAAACAGCGGAAATGCGTCGACGATACGGTCGATAAGTCAACAAAAACTCACCTTCACTACACAAAAATGAAATATTGGTTAACCTTTGGACTGCTCTGCATTCTTAGCATCCAAATGAATGCCCAAACCTTCTCGGGCACCATTAAAGACACATCGAATGCCCCCATGATCATGGTGGGAATCGCGCTGCTTAATCCCGACGATAGTACTGTTGCTGGTTTCGGAATTACCGATAACGACGGTAACTTTCAAACATCTGCTGTGCGTGATGGGGAGTATATTTTTCAAGCCTCTTTTCTGGGCTATGAAACCTACAATCGCAACGTAACCGTTGGCGAGAATGGGACCAATTCAAACTTGGGTCTCATTCAGATGCAACCAGCCATGAACGCCTTGAGTGAAGTTGTTATAAACGGTCAGCGCATTCCTGTATTAATCAATAAAGACACCGTAGAATACGATGCTTCGGCGTTTCAAATACGTGCCGACGATAATGTAGAGGACCTCTTGCGCAGGTTGCCTGGTATTGAGGTGGAGCGCGATGGATCCATTACTGCGCAGGGCCAAGATGTGGAGCAAGTACTTGTAGATGGAAAGGAATTCTTTGGGGGAGACCCGACCATCGCAACACGAAATATTCCCGCTGATGCCGTTTCAAGTGTACAAGTTTATGATCGTCAGACCGACGATGCCAAGTTTACTGGAGTAGATGATGGCGAGCGGAGTAAGACCATAAACCTCGAGTTAAAGGAAGACCGCAAGAACGGTTACTTCGGATATGCTGAAGCCGGTGGAGGGTATTCAGATGTGCAAATTCCCTTCGTAGCAAAGGGTGGACTGCACTCCTTCACCAGTACAACAAGGGTGTCGGTCTTGGGGAATATGAACAACATCAACGACTACGGATTTAGCTTTGGCGATTACCGGGATATGTCAGGCGGTGGCATGGGGCGCGGTGGATATAGCATTGCCATTGACGGTACCGAAAGCATTCCTCTCAACTTTGGTGGTCCGGATGACGGTTTGTTCTTTTCAGGAGCCACTGGTGTGAACGTCAATTGGGATCCCAACAAGAATCACCGATTTAACTCCTCATACTTCTATACACACCTCGATAATTTTACCACGACTACAGAGAATTCACGTGAATTTGCGCGTGATACAGAGATCATTGGTTTGCGAGAAAGTGACGAGAATTCGATCTCGAACAACCACTCCTTTAGTATAAATCATCGATCTGATTTGGACACAATGAACCGAATCGAATTGCAAGGTAGCGGACGTTACCAGACGGGTTTCTCTCAGAGTTTGATTGATGAGGTTCGATCCATTGAGGATGTTGGAACCCTACAAGAATCAGATCGACGCACGTATCAGGAACAGACCAACACCTCGGCCAATTTGCGATTGAACTACATTCACAAGTTCAACAATGAAGGAAGGATATTGAAGGTTGGTGGTTCAACCACATTTCAAGATGATGAAAGTACCGGTGAATGGGAGAATTACAACTCCTTCCCATTGGACGGCGAAAAAGATAGCCTTTTCCAAGCACGGCAAGATTTAGTCAATAATCAAACTATCGGAGGAACGGTAACCTATACCGAGCCTATCTCAAGCAATCATTTTCTGGAATTCAATACTTCAATTTCTTCTACTCAAGAGTCGCTTATTAGAAACACAACCGATGTTTTTTCAGGTGGGTTTCAAGGACAGTTTTCACCCAATTTCGACCTTACCGAAAGTGTTCAAGGAGCACGAATTGCTTATCGTTACACAGGTGAAAAACACAATGTGGACGTAGGCTTACGAGGAAGTATTTATGCACAACAGGCCATTGAGAATCGATTTGAATCGACGATTCCACGGAGAGAGTTCTTTTTCCTTCTGCCGAATTTGAATTACGATTGGTCCATCTCCAATTTCTCAAGGGCATCGGTGAATTACAGTACTAGTGTACAGATGCCTGAGCTAACACAGCTTCTCACCCTGGAAGACATTACGAACCCGTTAGTCACCTTCGTAGGTAACGATCAATTAGAGCCGCAGTTCCGTCAGAACTTATGGATGAATTACGGTGCATGGGATGCCTTTAATGGCTCTGGTTTCTTCGGATATGTAAGTGCAGGGCGCACCGATAATGTCATTAGCACCAATCAGACCATCGACTCTCAGTATGTGCGGATTTTTACGCCAGAGAATTTTGAAGAACCAGCTTACAACTTGAACACCTCTGTGAACTACAGATTTACCATCAGCAAGCTAAATGTGGGTGTGGGAACACAGCTGAGCGGAGGTTGGAATACATCGCCTAACCGAATCAATGATCAATTGAATATCTCGGAGAACACTAACGTAGGTGGAGAGCTGTCGTTTAGAAATACGAATCGAGACATCTACGGCATTCGAGTGGGAGGGCAATGGACGTATAACTGGAGCACCTTCTCACTTCAATCCCAACAGAATCAGGAGTACCTGAACCAGAGTTATTTCGCCAACTTCGAATGGACACCTACGGAACAATTTGAGTTTGAAACAGGAGTTGATTTACAAACCTTCTCGAACGCAGATTTTGCAGATGATCAGTTTGTGCCAGTGTGGAATGCTGAAGTGAGTTACAACTTGCTGAAAAATGGCACGGCTCAAATTCAGTTGACGGTATTCGACATTCTCAATCAGAACAGAGGTGTAAGTCGATTTGGTAACCTCAATGCCATAGTGGAGCGAAACACAAATTCATTGGGTAGATATGTGATGGTTACCTTCTTGTACAAGTTCAACAGCAATCAATCCTCTGGCGGACAAGAAGGTGGGCGCAGAGTTGAAGAGCGCGTAATTCGCAGATAAAGGCACAAGAATTGAAATGAACTCGACTTTGATCCCTTCAGGTGTTTGAAGTCAGTTCAGTTCTTTTATTTTTGAGCCATGCGTATTCCCTCCATTTTTTTATTGATCCTGATTACGCTTGTTGGCCATGCTCAGGTTGAACAAGATTTCTTGCATTCAAAGGGGTACCTAGTGAAGGGAATGGCCACCTTAGAACTGGAATCAAACCGCACAGGCTGGTGGCGTTTGTCACCTCCCATTGCTGCCAGATATGGACTTGAGATGTCGTCATCCTACGACGGCCGCAAAGATCCGATTCGAAGTACAAGAGCTGCTGCCGAGTGGTGGTCTTTTTTGTTCGATCAGTTTGATGATTCCCTGCTAGCGGATTATGCCTTTGTTTATGGTCCATCTTCAGCCGTTATACTTTCCAATAATGCCATTAATTATGTGGAGTGGAAGCGCAAGGTGGAGGAGTGGTATGGGCAAAAGATGGACTCTCTTCCCAACTACCCGACTTATGAGATGGAGATGGCCGGTAGTCTTTATTGGGAAGATTTGAAGGAATCGCTCGGATGGAGTGAATCGGACTACAGGCGCTGGAAATCGGTTAATCCGGGACTTTCAGGAGAACACCTGGCCACTGATGAAATCGCGCTCGTAAGGCTGGAATCCGTTCCGAACAGCGACCTCATGGAACATTTGTGGGAGCGCGCGGCTGATCGCGATTCGATATCTCTCCATGAACTGACTGCTGCACGTAAGCGAATCGCAAACAACATACCCGACCCCTCTACGCATAATCGCGTAGTTTATCGCGTTAGGTCAGGAGACGTTCTAGGAAGTATTAGTCAGCGCTACCGAGTTAGTCTGGCAGATGTGAAAAAATGGAACAACTTGCGCTCAGATGTCATTAGAATTGGACAAGAACTCGTGCTTTACGTTCCGAGAGGTATTGAGGTAGCGGCTGTTTCTCCTTCCAGTGCGGAACAACGAGATGGGGAAGTCCGATCCGACGAGGAGAACCGAGAAGAAGTTCAGTACAGCGTAAAGACAGGAGACACACTTTGGTCCATTGCACGCAAATACCCTGGGGTTAGCGCCGATGATATCATGCGTTGGAATGGTATAGATGAAGATATTCGAGAAGGTCAAGTTATCATGATTTTAGCACCAAACCGTTCCAATCCTTGATAAAGCCACATCACACATTACTTTTCTTGTTAGTCGTTGGGCTTTTGTCTGTGGGATTGATGCATGTTGTTCCGGATAATGGCGTGAAGATTCTCGGCATAGAGGTGCGCTATCCTACATGGGAGAGTTTTGCAGCGAATGACACAGCCCAAAAGGTAGATGTAGAGGCCATTGTTCGAGCGAGCCATATGACGCGCATCGACACGGCGGGTGATGCAGCTACAGAAAGAGAAAAGCGCGCAAGAGAGCGACTGATGCGCACGCTGGCTTTGAGAAAGTTGCAATTTTCAGATTCGGATGACCAGCATCTTACACCTTTGAAAAGAGCCCTCGAAGCACTCGGCGATTCGAGTAAATTGCGCGTACTTCATTACGGCGATTCACAAATTGAAGGTGATCGAATTACGAGCTTGCTGAGAAATGAATGGGCTATTCGCTACGGAGGTGAAGGTCCAGGTATGCTCGACGCCGTGCCCTTGGCTCCCAATTTCAGCATCAATCAGGAGTATTCAGTCAACTGGAAACGTTACACAGCCTTTGGAAAGCGCGATAGCAATATTCGACATAACAGCTACGGACTCCGGTCCGTGCTGTGCCGGTATACCTCTCCTGCAGGGGATTCTCTTGCGAATGACACCACGATGGGGTGGCTCGAATTTAAGCCCTCAAATCGTGCCTTCAGTGCAGCTCGCCGCTATCATGAAATGCGCCTTCATTACGGCAACGTCACCCAACCGGTTCGGTTGATGGTGTACGCGAATGATACTTTGTTAACGGAACAGATTCTTACCGTATCGGAACAAGCTTCGGTGCGCAAGTGGACATTCACGGAGACACCTAACAAGTTAAGACTTGAATTTACAGGAGCCGTGTCGCCGGATATTTATGGAATCAGTCTGGAGGGCAGGACTGGTGTGGTGGTGGATAATATTCCAATGCGTGGAGCTTCAGGCGTGGTGTTTACACGTATGAGTTCTGCTCATCTCTTGAGGTTAATGTCCAATGAACCCATAGGACTGATACTCTTTCAATATGGAGGGAATACGGTTCCATACATTCGGAGCGAAGAGCATGCCCAAGAGTACGCAAATCGTGTTAAACGACAGATTCAAAAGTTAAAGCGCTTGGCGCCAGAGGCATCTATCATTATGATTGGGCCTTCAGATATGAGCGAGAAGGATGGGGTGAATTTTGTGACGTATGAAGCGGTTCCTTGGGTTAGAACGGCACTTCGACAAGTTGCTATGGACGAAAATGTGGCTTTCTGGGATATTTTTGGTGCGATGGGTGGACTCAACTCGATGCCGGCTTGGGTCAAAACAAACCCTCCTTTGGCAGGGCCAGATCATGTGCATTTTACACCAAAGGGAGCTCGTCAAGTAGGGGATTGGTTGGTTACCGCAATCAGCAGAGAGATATATCATGATTTTCAGGAATCTTCATCCGATTCGACTTTAATACCTGGAACTTCCGAATGAGATTCAACTTTCTAATCATTTCGGTATTCGTGGTTCAAGGACTCTTCGCACAGAATGAGATCTTGGAGAGGTATCCCTTTATCCATATAGAACAATCTGAAATTCGCGTGTTAGGCGATGATGATAAATTGGAACAATTCTGGGAAAAACTTGACCGGCTAGCCTTCACAGGAGAAGGAAACATAGACGTTCTTCAAATGGGGGGATCTCACGTTCAAGCGGGAACGCTCAGCCAAGCAATGCGTGACAATCTATTTGCCATGAGCCCGGGATTGAAAGGAAACCGTGGCTTTTTCTTCCCATTCTCCCTAGCCAAAACCAATGAGCCATCCAACTTTTCAGTGTACTCCCGTGCGAACTGGGAAGGTTTCCGGTGCTCAGTGAATAATCACGAGGCTCGATGGGGGATGAGCGGGATTGTAGCTACTACCACAGATGCAAATGCGCAAGTGGAAGTTATTGCTTGGGATGGTCCGAATGAGAAGCAAAGCTTTTCATCAGTGCGAGTTTATCATCCAAAAGAGTCTTCAAATTTTTGGCCTACAATCGATTCTTCTGAGTATCGGGTTGATACCGTTTTTTACAATGAAGAAAGAGGATTCACTGAATTTCGCTTGATAGGCGATTACGAATCTTTCAAGTTTCACCTTGAGGGAAGCGATTCATCCGAAGTATTTATTTGGCAAGGAATTGAATTCATGGATCACTGGCCAGGAATGCGTTATCATGCAATTGGCGTAAATGGTGCTAGCACCAAAAGTTATTTGCGTTGTGTGGACTTTGAGAAGCAAATGCCTGCCTTAGCGCCAGATTTAGTGGTGTTTGGCATCGGCATTAATGACGCCTATATGAGCGAAGATCGATTTGATCGAGAGGTGTTTAAAGCACGTTATGATTCCATCATGGATGTGCTGGAAGAGGCAAATCCTGAGGTGCTCTTTTTATTCCTTACGAATAACGATAGCTACTATCGCAGACGGTATCCGAATCCCAATGCCGTGGAAGTGCAAAAGGTAATGTTCGAATTGGCGGAAGAGCGCGATGCGATACTTTGGGATTTGTTTGAAGTAATGGGTGGACTAGGCAGTGTGGATGCGTGGGTTGAGGCAGGATTGGCTCGCCGAGATCGAATTCATTTTACGCGAGAAGGATACCAACTGCAGGCGCAATTATTGAGCGACGCGATACAAGAGGCATGGTTGAATCACATAAGGGATAGTCGATGAACTGGACGGATATTCTAGGCTACCTGCAGTATAATGACACCCGACCGTTAATCTTCACGGATTACGTATTCTGGATATTCTTTGCCGTCGTTCTCGCGGTTTATTCCGTGGTATATAAGCAACGGGCGGCTCGAAATGCCTTCTTGTTCATTGCGAGCATCTACTTTTACTATAAAACGAGTGGATTTTTCTTCTCCATACTCCTGTTCTCCACGCTGGTAGACTTCTTTATTGGTCACGCGATATATCAGACCAAAGGAAAACTGCAAAAACAGCTATGGGTTGCCCTGAGTGTTACTGTGAACCTACTGGTTCTAGGCTACTTTAAGTATTCTTACTTCGTCGCTGATTTTTTGAACTCCAGCTTTGGTATGGAAATCGAAGTGGGCAATGCATTCGCAGCTACTGCTAACAATTGGTTCGGGACCGACTTTGTAGAAGATAAGATATTGCTTCCCGTCGGAATCAGCTTCTTTACGTTTCAAACCATTAGTTACAGTGTAGATATTTACCGCGGACTCATTAAACCGGTCCGAAATATCCTCGACTTTGGGTTCTATGTTTCCTTCTTTCCACAGTTGGTAGCTGGGCCGATTGTTCGCGCAAGTGAATTTATACCACAACTCTACAAAGACTACAAACTCGACAAGAAGACGGCTGGTCTTGGCTTATTCTGGATCATCAATGGATTGCTGAAAAAGGTGCTTTTGGCCGATTATATTGCAGTCAATTTTGTCGACCGCATATTTGAGAATCCTACCATGTATAGTGGTTTTGAGAATATGATGGGTCTCTTTGGATACTCCATTCAAGTGTATGCGGATTTCTCGGGTTATACCGATATCGCCATCGGGGTTGCGTTGCTTCTCGGCTTCCAGCTTCCTGTAAACTTCAACTCTCCATACAAAGCTTCAAGTGTAGGTGAATTCTGGAAGCGCTGGCATATTTCTTTGAGTACCTGGTTGCGTGATTATCTATACATCCCCATTGGAGGTAATCGCAAGGGAAGTGTGTTTTCATATTCGAGTATGTTCGTGATTCTCTTCACGGTGAGTATTCTGGCTGATTCATGGCTTGTTCCTGTGGTTGCCGCAGGCGTGGTTGGATTAACGGCCTTGCTCTCGCAGTTTAGTGCTCAATTCAAGCATTGGTTGGAGAACAACATCAACATTATGCTCACCATGCTACTTGGTGGGTTATGGCACGGATCCAGTTGGAACTTTGTGATTTGGGGTGGCCTAAATGGAATCGGCTTGGTTGTGTACAAGCTCTGGAGGAAAATCAGCCCTTGGGGTGATAAATCAAAATGGTATTTCCGTGCTTGGGGGGTGCTGCTGACTTTTGTGTTCATCACTTTTACGCGAACCTGGTTCAGGAATGAGAGCTTCGAGAATGCGGGTATCATGTTGGGACAGATTACCGGGAACTTTCAATTCCATTTGGTTATGTATATCCTAAGCGGATTTTCTGATGTCTTTCTTGTGATGCTCTTGGGAATGATTATTCACTGGCTCCCAAGCGCGTGGAAGAGCTGGTATCGAACCACATTTATCAATCTCCATTGGAGTTTGCAGATTGTTATTTCTTTTGTGAGTGTGGTAGCCGCTTATCAGGTTCTGTCTTCCGATTTACAACCCTTCATATACTTCGCCTTCTAGGTTATTCACTTGAAGTTCAACTCCAACATTGGACGGGTAGTGTGATACTTGTGCCAAATCATCAATTCGCTGATTATTATTGGTCCATTGAACGTAGTATTGATACGTTTTGAGTATGCTTCGCACGTAGTGAACTGGCTCTGAGCCTCTGCAATACCCGTGATCTACTACTGGATCGTTGTAATATTTCGGGGTCATCTTGTTTTTCAACATCACCTCCACATTGTCGTACCAAACCTCGCTATTCATTTCGTATTTATCGGCAAGGTTTCGTGCGTCTATAACGTGACCTAGACCTACGTTGTAGCTGGCCAATATGAACTTCTTTATGTCGGTAGTGTCCTCTAATTTTCGCAACCAATACTTTTCCAGCCATACAATAAAGCCTGTACCTGCCTGCATATTCCGGGATGGGAGGAATAGGTCATCACCTTCTACTCCAAACCTTGCTCCCGTTGCAGGCATAACTTGCATCAAGCCGGTAGCTCCAAATGGACTTTGTGCATCAGGGTTAAAACGCGACTCCTGGTGAATCAAAGCGGCCAGCAAGCGCCAATCCCAATTTATATCATCAGCTTTTTGTTGGATCAGATTGTCGTATGCCGATATCCTTCCGTTGCGAATCTCACGAATGCTTTGATTGCGTCGCACATTGGAAGAGAAGTACTTGTTATATATGATGTTATATCGAGTGGTGTTCACTTTAGAATCCAACCATGTATTCAACGAATTCTGTAGACTGTCTTTATCAGGAGGAAGAGCCCAAGCAATGGCCTGAGTCAGGGAAATAGGAGTGTTGATGTCTAGATTGCTGTAATAGGCACGATGCATGCGAGCAATGTTTTCATCCGCTACAGTTAAGTCTATTTGTCCTTCAGAGACCATTTCGATGAGTCGACTGTAACCGATTTCAGCTGGGACCTCTTCAATTTGAACTTGGATGCCGTTTTCACGTACGATATTGTACAAGCGATCCGCAAAACTGCTGGTTCGATTTACATAAACCTCTTTTCCTTCGAGTTCCAAAACGTGATCAACTAACCATGCCTTACGCGCTGCCCTCGACTGTTTGGCCTCTGGAGTAAGACGCTGAACCAACACTTGCCGAGTGTAGTGGAGGGGAGTGGTGAACTGAACTCTTCGAAGTCGATCACCCGTGATAGTTAGATTCCCTGCAGCGATATCTCCGCGGTTGACGAGCAAAGAATCAAGAATGAAATCAAAGTTTGGTATTACCTCAACTTCGAGTTCTAGATTGTGATCTTTACAGTACCAGGAAAGTATTTCATAGTCAAACCCTCTCGGTTGTCCTTTTAAGATGTAGTAGCTGGCTATATTGTTATCCATCAGCACTTTGAGCTTCCCTGCTTCACGTGTTAATGGAGTGGTTACACTATCCCTTTGCTCCGTGTTTTCTGCTAAAGTGGAATGGTTCGATTTCTCTTCGCATCCATAAAGGAATAGAAGACTAACCAACAAGAAGACTTTGATGAACTTGTTCGGTTTTGGCATCTACACAATTTAATAAAAGTGCAAATATATTGGGCGTCAGAACTTTCCGTCTTGTGCACATCTCACAGTTGATAACCCAGTGAGCGGAGGTCGTTGCAAAATCCTATCTTCACGAAATGAGCGCTAAGCAATCCATAAAACCTGAAGAATATCCGTTGCGGTTTGAGAAGGTGGCATTAGCCATAGCCTTTTCTCCAAGAGCGGAAGCGCTTCTTTACGAGGCCGTTCGGATTGTTACTCAGCTGGAAGCACAATTAATTCTGGTTCACGTAGGTGATTTTAATGCCTCCGTGCAAGAGAAACTGGATGAACTCTTGCGTAAGAGTGGAGGCTCCAAGCTTCAGCCTAAGATTGTTTCGAAAGCAGGTAAGCCCGTTGAAGTGATCCTAGAAGCTTGTAAACAGGAAAAAGTGGAGTTGCTCATAGCTGGCGCGTTGCAAAATGAGAACTTGGTTCAATATTTCCGCGGTTCAATTGCTCGCCGATTGGTGCGCGAAACTTCTTGTTCCATTTTATTGGTTACCAATCCAAAGAAGGAAAGTGAGCCTTGTTCCAAGGTGTTGGTGAATGGCCTATCCCATCCAAAGACGCCAGATACGGTTAAAGCGGCCATATTCTTCGCTGCATCGCTCGATGCTAAAGAGTTAATCATTGCAGACGAAGTTCCAGCGAGCAAGGTTAAAGTGAGAGTAAATGACGATCGTGGTCTGAAGATGGCAGAACTCAAGAGAAGATCTGTGGAGAAAGAGGAACGCGATCGGATTGATGATGCCCTCTGTGAGGTTTGTGTACCCGACGAAATAAGAGTGGAACAGCAGGTTCTGTATGGAAAGCCAGGGTATAGCATAGGTCATTACGCGGCTGATAAAGGGGTAGATTTATTGGTGATGAATTCACCAGACACCCGATTAGGTCTGCTCGATAGGATACTCACGCACGACATTGAATACGTATTAAGTGATTTGCCATGTGATCTTTTGATGGTTCACACGACGCGTGAAATGATGGAAAGTAGAAGGGAATGAGCAGTAAAACTTTGAAGTACTTTCGGAGGGATACGGTTGCCTCGCTCTTCGTGATTCCCGTTTCGCTCATGTTTGCCATGGGCTTGGCGGCTGTTGCACACGCTCCAACCGAATCCGGGATTATTGCTGTGATTGTAGGCGGCCTGGTCGTTTCCAATTTGGGAGGTTCATTCGTGAATATCTCCGGGCCGGGAATTCACTCCGCAGCGGTATGGATGATTGGCTCAATTATCCTTGGTCAAGGAAGATTTGTGGCTGGGTTCCAGTTGATGCTAGCAGCTAGCGTGGTAGCCGGCGCACTCATACTTTTAGTGGGTCTATTTCGCCAGATTCATCGATTCGATGCGATTCCAGTGGCCGTTAGTCGCGGTATTATTTCCATGTTGGGAATATGGATTATGGTAAGTCAGTTTCCGCTCGTGCTGGGTGGCGATCCATACCAGGCCTATCACTCCATTGGCGAGATACTAAGCACGTATCCAGCCTTGCTTGAACGGACCGTTTCGGGACATGTGAGTTATTGGATATCCGGAATAGGGATTACGGCGCTCTTGTTTATGATATTCTATAGCTCGTATCAAAACCGGCTTATCCGAATGCTATCCGCTCCGCTTTGGCTGCTCATAGGAGGGGTTTTGATTTCGATCTACCTTCAAGTGGCAGATGCAGATGTCTATCTTCTTTCTCTCAATCCGCAGATTCGATTAGAAGAATTCGGGTTAGATTGGATTCATCTGGCCGACTTTAGCTCCATCCAAACGGGAAAATTCTGGGCCGTTAGTTTGGGGTTGTTCTTCGTCGCGATCAATGAAACCATGACCAACTTAAGAACCGTTGATCGATTGGATATTCTGCACCGTAGGACCGATGTGAATCGAGAGATGGTCGCCTTAGGATTGGCAACAATGATATCTTCCTTTATCGGTGGAATGACGGTTACGGCTACCGTAGCTCAGAGTTCCACAAATGTGCAGCTCAGCGGAATTACACGTTGGTCGAATCTTCTCAATGCAGCAGGCGTGCTGCTTATTGCCCTTTTGGCCTCAAGCTTCTTAGAGCAAATGCTGGTACCCGTATTGGCCTCCATGACCTTGTACATTGGCTATCGAATGGCCGCCCCATCTCATATGCGCTCGATTGCAGAAATGGGTTGGGAGGATTTCCTTGGGTTTGCCACGGCCTTTCTGGTGGGTTGGCTGTACGGTATAGTTTATGGTATTGTGGCGGGAACTACTCTGATTTTCGTTCTTCAATTGATTACTTCTGGAAAACCGGGCTTGATATTGAGGTATGTATGGCGACCTAACACACTGCTTTATCAGGAAGAGGAATCTGCGTATTTGCTCAGCATTAAGCACTATGCGAACTTCTTGAATCTAGCCAGGATTCGTCAGAAAATCGATAGTGTACCATCTTCAGCGGAAATGACGGTTGACTTTTCATTGGCACAGTTAGTCGATCAGAATGTACTTAGAAAGATGGAGTACTACGAAGAGATATTCATGAGAAGAGGCGGGCGTTTTGAGGTCGTTGGTATCGACGACCTTCCCGTTAAAGTCCATCACGGATTTGCTCCGTGGATGCCATTTGGAACTGAATCATCGGATGCCGGGGAGCTTTCGAATAGACAACAAGCCTTGGAAAAATGGGCCCTCGAGAATACGTACACCTATCAGCCATTTACTCAGTACACGGGGCAACCCTTCTATAAGTTCAGATACTTCCGATCCCTGCAAATTGAAAGTCAACGCAATAGGATAGAGGGAGTGCTTACAGGACTTAAGTTCGTACTATCCGATGTGGGTTATCATCAAGGCGAGTTTATTGCGAGAGGTACCCTACATTCCACCATGTTGGCGATGGTTGTTTCGCCGAGAGTTCCGCAATTTGTATTGGATAAAGAAAGGCTGCTCGACCGCGTAGCTGCTTTTGCCGGATTTAATGATGTAAACTTTGAAGAGTATCCGGAGTTCAGTTCGAAGTTCAAGTTACAAGGAGCAAACGTGGAGGCCTTGAGAGAATTCTTCACTGCTGACTTGATTCGATTATTGGAGGCCAATCCAGAATATCACATTGAGGCAAGAGGGAACCAAGTGCTAATTTTTGAGAAAGAGCGATTGGCAGGTGCGAATGAGATAAAAGGAATGGTTAATTTTGCAGCACAATTAGCAGAGTTTCTTAAAAGTCCTAAAGAATGAGCATGCTTGGCCTTAAGCTTCCTACTGATCCGCGTTGGGCAAATATTGCCGAAAAGAATGTGGAAGAGATTCTAACTGACCATGCGTATTGCGAGCAAAAGGCCGCTTCTACAGCTATATCTTTGATTGTTGGCTATCCCGAGTATCCGGAGCTTGTTGAGGCCATGGCGGCACTTGCACGTGAAGAAATGACTCATTTTGAGATGGTGCACAAGCGCATATTGGAACGCGGACTCAAACTCGGTCGTGAACGTAAAGATGCGTATGTGCACCGCATTATGGAATTCTTCCCAAAATCTTCTGATCGCACCGAGCGTCTAGTTCATCGCCTTTTGATAGCGGCATTGATTGAAGCCCGTTCATGCGAACGGTTCAAGGTCTTGTCCGAGAATATTCAAGATCAAGACTTGGCTGATTTTTACCGTAAGCTGATGATCAGTGAAGCGAACCATTACACGATGTTCCTGAAGTTTGCTAGAGACATTGGTGGGCGAAGTGAGGTTGACCCGAAATGGGAGGGACTGCTTGAATTCGAAGCCGAGATAATGGCCACTTTAGGCACCAAAGAGCATATCCACGGATAGAAGCTCAAAAACAAGAATTACAAAAGAATTTTTCCGCATACCATGAAGAATACTGCATTAACCGCTGTTCATGAAAAGCTCGGAGCCAAGATGGTTCCATTCGCAGGGTACAATATGCCCGTACAATACGAAGGCGTTATTGCCGAACACAAGAACGTGCGTGAGCACGTTGGAGTGTTTGACGTGAGTCACATGGGAGAGTTTTGGGTTCGAGGACCACAAGCTCTAGATCTAATCCAGAAGGTCACTTCAAATGACGCTTCTAAGCTTGTTTCAGGCAAAATTCAATACAGCTGTTTGCCAAATGATAAGGGCGGAATTGTAGACGATCTACTCGTGTACTGCGAGGATGAGCAGAACTACATGTTGGTGGTAAACGCTTCCAACATTGAAAAGGACTGGAACTGGATTTCGAGCCACAATTCGTTTGATTGCCAGTTAGAGAATCAATCCGACGAGATTTCCCTTTTAGCTGTGCAAGGGCCAAAGGCTGCGGAAGCGCTACAATCCTTGACTTCCATTGATTTGAACGGAATGACGTACTACACCTTCGAGAAGGGAACATTCGCTGGAGTGGAGGACGTAATTGTATCTGCTACCGGATACACAGGAGCTGGTGGGTTTGAAATCTATTTCAAAAACGCCGATGCAGAGGGCATTTGGAATGCCGTTTTTGAGGCAGGTTCGGCATTCAATATTCAGCCTATCGGACTAGCCGCTCGCGATACCCTCCGTCTGGAAATGGGGTTCTGCTTGTATGGCAATGATATCGATGACACTACTTCACCTATTGAAGCAGGGTTAGGGTGGATTACCAAGTTTGCGAAGGATTTCATCAATGCTGATTCCCTGAAACAACAAAAGGAGGAAGGGGTGAGTCGAAAGTTGGTGGGCTTTGAACTTATCGATAGAGGTGTTCCTCGTCAAGGTTACCCGATTGTAGACGAATCAAGCAATGAAATTGGCCATGTAACATCTGGAACCATGTCGCCTAGCACCGGAAAGGCCATTGGAATGGGTTATGTACCCAAAGCGCTTGCAGCTGTAGATTCTGAGATTGGCATTCAAGTACGTAAGAAGGTGCTCAAGGCAAAGGTGGTAAAGTTGCCTTTTTATAAAGGTTAGACACTTACACTTTGAGTAATTGAATAGAGACTAAAGAAGGCCAGCATTTGCTGGCCTTCTTTAGTTCATGATCTTGATGATCACGATTACGTCTGGTATTATTCTCTTACCAGCTCCAGCCAAATCCGGTGGTGAAAATGTAATCCATTTCGCTTCCAGCAACGGCAGGTTGGTTATCGTAGTTGATGGTAATTCCTGCGCGGATGTAGAAATCATCAATAAATAAATCAGAATACTTGGCATCAAATCGAATGTCTGAACGAATACGTCCACTTTCCGTCAAGCTAGGATAAACGACCGCATTTGCAAATAGATTTAAATCTCCTATATCATAAAGATTCAATTCTGAACCGATATAGGCTTCCCAAGAGGTGTTGCCTTCAGCTCCTGTACTTTCTGCAAATTGCTCAATGTTATTCGCTGCACCAATACCTACTCCCCAGTAAGACTGATTGGTGTGAATAAAGTATCTACCCACACCAATTTTAGTATTAGCACGAAGATCTAGAGCTTGTTCAGTGTTTTGGAGATAGGTGAAATCAGATGACAAGTACCAAGCTCGATCTAAATAATATCGATAACCTACACCGCCGTCATTTCTGCGGATATCTTCAACGGAGTCTTGCCGCGAAAGCAAGGAGTTATAATAAATGTTTACAGACCAGAAATCGGCTAGATAGCCCATTCTACCATTCACGGTTACCTGATTCTGATTATTTGCTTTTGCCAGAGAGTAGCCGACGTCGATACTCGCATATAACCGACTTAAGAAACCATCATCAAGACTGTTGAGTCCTACTACTTGGCTAGGAGCTACTTGCAGGGTTTTACCGTCAACATCTTCGAGGAGGAGCGTGCCGTCTCCTTGGGTTTGAATGTATCCGTTAATCCGTTGACCGTCGCTCGTTGTAATCAAATAGCGCTCACTTGCTCGAATAGACTGAATACCATCCCATTCAATCTTAAAATCCTTATCTGAATAGTCGGTTTCAATGGTGACGGCCCCTCTGTCCATACTTTTGAGTTCACCCACGATCACATCGCCGTTTTTAAACGTGAGGGTGTCTTGAGCTTGAAGGTTTAGCCCGATGAATATCAAGGCTATGAGTATGCGCAGTGCTTTCATAGGTATGCTGGTTTCCAGGCAAAACTAAAACATCTTACAGAGTGAAAAAAAGGCCCCCAATCAAACTTGACCAGGGGCTTAGAGCCTATTGTTGCCTTTCTTCTATGGCTTAATAGTAACGCTTGCGACGAACCTGAGCAATGTACTTGCTCAATCGCATTACTTGTCGTGTATATCCGTATTCATTATCGTACCACACATAGAGAATCAATGAACGATTGTCGCTGTGTACGATGGTAGCCTTACTGTCGTAAACAGAAGGACAAGAATTTCCAATGATGTCTGAAGAAACAAGCTCATTGCTAATGCTATAGTTGATTTGCTCAACCAAATCTCCCTTCAGGGCTGCATTACGCATAATTTCATTCACATCTTCAACGGAAGTATCCTTGTTCACCGTAAGGTTCAATATGGCCAAAGAACCATCAGGAACTGGAACACGGATAGCGTTGGAGGTGAGCTTCGCACCCAATCCTGGAATTGCCTTGTCTACAGCCTTACCAGCGCCAGTTTCAGTGATTACCATGTTCAAGGCAGCTGCACGACCTCTTCGGTACTTCTTGTGCATGTTGTCTACCAAGTTTTGGTCATTGGTATACGCGTGAATTGTTTCAATATGACCTTTCTCGATGCCCAAAGTGTCATTAATTACTTTGAGCACAGGGGCAATTGCATTGGTCGTACAAGACGCTGCTGAGAAGATGTCCACTTCGTTCGGATCGTAATCCGTTTGATTGATACCGTGAACAATGTTTGGTACGCCTTTTCCGGGAGCGGTGAGGAGAACTTTTGAGGCTCCTTTGGCCTTTAAGTGGCGACCTAATTGCTCATCATCGCGGAATGCTCCTGTGTTGTCTACAATCAAAGCGTCCTCAATACCGTACTTCGTGTAGTCGATGTCTTCCGGCGCGCTTGCTGGAATAAAGTTCACAACGCGACCATTAATTACCAAGGCCATATTCTCAAAGTCGGCCTCAACCGTTCCCGGGAATTCACCGTGAACAGAATCTACGCGGAGTAGTGAAGCTCTTTTTTCTAATGACTCTTCTGTCTCACCGCGAGTAACAATCGCTCTCAATCTCAGTTGCTGTCCTCTTCCTTCCTGAGCAATGAGCTCACGTGCAGCCAAGCGACCAATTCTACCAAAACCGTATAGAACCACATCCTTGGGTTCCATTTGGGTGTTCTCAACTCCAATAAAATCACTGAGCTTTTCAGCTACAAATTCGGCTTTCGAGGCAAAAGCACTTCCGCCTTCAAGCCACTCAGCAGCTAAACGACCAATGTCAAATTTCGCCGGACAAATGTCTGCTTTCTGAACCTCTACAAGGAGTCCCAATGTGTCCGAAATCGTGATGTTCTTCCCAACTACTTTCTTGGCGTAATTGTGCAGATTTAAAATCTCACTCGGACGTTTATCGATGAGCTGATTTCTGAATAAAACCGTTTCAACTCCCCTGTCGTAAAACAGATCGCTGATGATTTTGATCAATTCTGTTGCTGCTTTCTCCATGGAGATTCGCTCCTGTACAGCGGTTTCGTATGCGCGTGACATGCAGTAAGTTTTTAAGGGGCATGAAAAACTGCCGCAAAAATAGCTCTGACGGTAAGATTGAGCAACTAATTATTAAATAAGTAAACCGCTCACTTCGAGCGGCTTACGTGCTATTTGTAGAGTGTAAAATATACACTAAGCCTACATTTCAAAGGCAAAGAAGTCAGGCTTGCCATTGGGATGATATCCTTGGATTAAGATCCCGTCGCCGGAATGAGTGTCCTGAATAATTGAATTAATCTCATCCGGGTCATCCACGCGTTTATTATTCACTTTGGTTATGATGAAGCCGCGAGGAATTCCTGCCTCGGCTAACATCCCTTCACCTTGATCAGTTACCACCACACCGTTTCGCAAACGCAGTTGTGCTTTTTGCTCTCTTGTAAGAGCTTTCAGCTCGCCACCTAAATAAGTTGGGGTGATTTGTTCTTCCGATGCTGCTATGAGTTGCGTGTTTCCTTGAGAATTAGTGAGGGTTAGATCGTACATCTCTGCATCACCATCTCTTTCAATTTCTAGCGTTACTCGATCTCCAGGCCTTTTGCTTCCAATTATTTCGAGTAATTCTGATGTGCGCTGCACACTTCTTGAGTCTATTTTTGTTATCACATCTCCCGGCTCCAATCCCGCATCCTCTGCAGCACTTCCTTCCACCACGTCGTATATATATACGCCATTGGAAAGGTTGAGGTCGAGTTCCTCAGAGAGTCTTGGTGTGACATTGGTAATATTAACACCCAGATAGGCGCGTTGAACCATGCCATATTCAATGATGTCATCTACAACTTTTTGAACTAAGTTACTTGGAACCGCGAAGGAATAGCCTTCAAACGATCCAGTGTGTGTGCTGATAGCGGTATTGATTCCGACCAGATCCCCATCCAGATTTACCAGCGCACCTCCGCTGTTTCCGGGATTCACTGCTGCATCGGTTTGAATGAACGACTCGATAGCACTGCGCTCATCGATAATATTGATGCTGCGACCTTTGGCACTAACAATACCGGCCGTTACCGTAGAGGTGAGGTTAAATGGATTGCCAACCGCAAGTACCCACTGTCCTAGTTTCAAATCGTCGGAATTGGCGAAGGGAAGAGGAGTCAGGTTGTCCGCATCAATTTTGAGCACGGCGATATCCGTTGTAGGATCACTTCCAACAACTTCGGCTACATATTGACGGTTGTCTTCAAGAAGAACCTCAACAGCCCTTGTATTGGCGATAACGTGGTTGTTGGTTACAATGTATCCATCCGCTGATATGATGACGCCCGATCCAGAACCTTCCACAATGCGTGGAGTCATGTTTCCCCTTCCAAAACCAAATCCTCTAAAAGGGCTCATGTAATAGCCCTGCTCAACGGCAGTTTTCACGTGGACTACAGAGTTAACCGAGCTCTCTGCCGCAATAGAGAAGTTGTCCCACTGAATAGGTGTGCCATCAGACGTGCGCAATGTAGGGGAGGTTGGAGTGGTCTGCTGAATTACCACTTGTTCTGGCTTGTCAATCCATTCTGAATAGCCGTAGGCTGCGGCCGCCCCTCCGAGAATGGCCAAGCCAAGTGTGCCTAGTATCTGTTTCATCTTCATTTTTCTTTCTGTTGATGATATAAATTTCTCAAATGATTATGGAATTAACAACCGCGAATGCCCATTGATTGTGGATTAACAACAGTTTAACCAAATCTATACTTCTAACGGACTTTCCCTAACTTCGCCTCAATGACATTTACGTTCGAAAAATACCAAGGTACGGGCAATGATTTTGTAATGGTTGATAACCGTGAGAGGTTGCTGCCAGAACTCACGCAAGAGCAGATTGCCCACATTTGCCACCGACGTTTTGGTGTGGGAGCCGATGGTTTTATTCTGATTGAGCCTGACGTAGAAACCGATTTCAAAATGGTGTACTACAATAGCGACGGTCGGCAAAGTACCATGTGTGGCAATGGGGGAAGATGCTCTGTCATGTTCGCGCATAAACTGGGAATGGTAGGGCAGCGCGACATCCGTTTTACGGCCATAGATGGATTACATACAGCAGAAATAGAAGGTGAGGTCGTTCATTTGGGAATGAGCGATGTGCCTCAAGTTGAGGTGAAGGGAAGTGACCTTTTCATCGATACGGGCTCACCGCATCACGTGAAGCGAGTATCAGACTTGGCTAACTTCAATGTTCATGATGAAGGAAAACGCGTCAGAAACGAGATATACGGTGAAGAAGGAAGCAATGTGAACTTCATCGAATGGGAGGGAACCAAGCTACATGTTAGAACCTATGAACGTGGCGTCGAAGGTGAAACCTATAGTTGTGGTACAGGTGTTACGGCGGCAGCACTGGCGGCTCATCATTTCGGGGAAACTACAGGTGAATCCGTAGATATTATAACACCTGGAGGGGCATTGTCGGTTCGATTTAATGCGGATGATTCGGGATACACCCAAATTGTGCTGTCCGGCCCGGCCCAGAAAGTATTTGAAGGTTCATGGCCTCAATAGTGGAAAATAAATATTCCTCGAGCAGATTGCATTATCGGGCACTCGAGCCAAATGATGTGGATTGGCTAATGGAGATGGAGAACGATCCTTCTCACTGGACCGTGGGCGATCGGCAAGTTCCACTATCGAGACACACCTTATCTCAATACATCGCAAATGCCGCCGAATCTCTTGCTGACGCGGGTCAATTTAGATGGGTGATTGAATTTGACGGAGAGCCAGCCGGGCTGCTTGATCTCTATGACTATTCCTCACTTCATCGAAGGGCAGGGGTTGGAATTCTGGTTCATTCGACATATCGGAGTCAGGGTTTTGCGCGTGAAGCCTTAGCTTGGCTTTCAACTTATGCGAGAGATATCGCTTATTTGCATCAACTCTATGCATCTATTCCCGCAAGTAACAGTGCGAGTTTTAGTGCTTTTATGGATTCTGGATTTTCCAAAACTGGCGTCCAAAAAGATTGGTTGAGACGCGGCGATAGCTATGAAGATGTACTGCAAATGCAACTCATTTTATGAAGAAGCATTGGCTCATTATTCTGCTCTTTGGTGCCTTGGCGGCCTTTGTGAGCCGCTGTGATTCACCGGATGAACCGGCGGTAAAGAGCATAGCCGATAATTCGGAATTCGTTTGGAGAAACCACCATGATACTGTTTCCTATGTAGGGATTGAGACTTGTGCGACTTGTCATGCTGATATCCAGCATACGTTTCAGCATACTGGGATGGGAAAGTCGTTTGGAGAGGCCACTATGGAAAAGGCCTATTATGAATGGGATGGCTCGGAAGTGATCTACGATCCACATTCTCAACTCTATTATCAGCCTTATTTTTCCGATTCCATACTCCTGGTGAAGGAATTTCGATTCGAAAATGGAGATACTACGCATGCTCGAATCCAAAAAGTGGATTACATCATTGGATCGGGTCAGCATACCAATAGCCATATTTGGGCGATGAATGGCTTGTTATATCAAGCGCCATTCACTTATTACACACAGGAAGGCAAAGCTGATTTACCACCCGGATTCGAGGAAGGACAGAATTCACGATTCTCACGGAAGATTGGTCTGGAATGCATGAGCTGTCATAACGCCATGCCGGTAGGGTTTGAGCTTGGATCGGATAACCGATTTGAAGAGGTGCCTCTGGGTATTGACTGTGAACGTTGTCATGGTCCCGGGGAGTTGCATGTTACCGAAAAACGGAAAGGCATCATCATAGATACGTCTAAGGGGCCCGATTACAGCATTGTCAATCCCAAGCGCCTTTCGGCCGATCTCCAAATGGAGCTTTGTCAGCGTTGTCACTTGCAAGGAAATGCAGTACTCGTAGAGGGTAAGTCGTTTTTCGATTTCAAACCTGGAATGCGACTCTCTGAAGTGATGAATGTCTATTTACCGCGGTATTCAAACAGTGATGAGTCGTTTATTATGGCAAGTCATGCGGATCGCTTGAAACGATCGGAGTGTTTTATAGCGGGCGAAGGAAGTTTTAATTGCATTTCGTGCCATAATCCGCACCAGAGCGTGAGGGAAACAAACATTCAAAACTTCAATGCCACCTGTAGTGGGTGTCATGGAGAATCCGCAATAGAGGTTTGTAGTGAAAACCTGAACGTCCGAAATAGGGTAGAGGACAATTGCGTGCAATGCCATATGCCCGTTTCAAGTGCTGAGGATATACCCCATGTAACAGTGCATGATCATTGGATTCGAGTTCCCGCTGAATCTAAACCAGATGCAGATGAAGATTTAGAACGAAAGCTCCTGGCCTTGGTGGCAATTAACAATCCAGATCCGAATATTCGGAGCAAAGCTAGAGCGTTTTTACAGCAGTACGAACAGTTCGAGGGGAGCGATTACCTTTTGGATTCCGCTATGGTCTATATCCGTAAATTGCCGGATTCGACGAGTTACACAGAATGGATTCATCTCTTCCACCTGAAGGGAACACCTGCGCTAATGATTCGATATATTGACGCTTTTGGTGCCAATGAACTCTTAGGCGAATTGAATGAGATGCGATATGACAATCGTGAAGCGTGGACTGCTTATCGTGCGGGAGAGGCTTACAGTGCTTTGGGAAGAAATGATTTCGCATTGACGTTTTACGCCAAGGCCCGTCAGTTAGCTCCGGATGTGCTCGAATTTCAGAATAAGTTCGGAGCAACAGCCTTGAAAGTTGGCGATATCCGTTCCGCGGAGAACGTGTTCAAGAGATTGATGGAGCTCAATCCTTATTATCCGGAAGCCAAAAGCAATTTTGGCTATGTACAATTGTTATACGGAGATACGGCCCAAGCACTTGTTTTCTTCGAGGCTGCGTTAGATTTAGACCCTGATTACGTGCCGGCTCGATTAAACCTGATTTCTGGTTATATGAGCACGGGAAGAATCGGCGAAGCGAAAGTTCTCCTTTCATCCTTGTTGGAAGACTATCCTGACAATGCGCAATATATCGCTGTGTGGCGGCAATTGGAACAAATGGAATGAGTTACTTTGTGAGCTGAACAAAGAGACTTCATGCGGAATAGAATTATTCTTTTTTTGGCCATCTTTTTACTCCTTGGGGGATCGGCAGTCGTATATTTCGGATATGTGCTAGTCTTTGCATCCAATTATGCAGGAGACTCCGTTGAGTTCTACGTACACGAAAACACGGAGGTTTCGGAGATCATCGAATTATTGGATTCCAACTTGATCGACGTACAGACGTTTCAAGAGTGGGCGGATCAACAAGAACTCGAAATTCACATGAAGCCCGGCCGATATGTGTTCAAGGAGGGTATGTCGAATAGAGTGATGATTAACCGACTTAAAGGAGGCTTGCAATCACCAGCTCGACTTCAGTTTCATCACGTGAGTAACTTCGCCAACCTAGCAGGAAAGTTAGCCAAAGATCTAGCGCCAGATTCATCAGCTTTCTATGCTGCATTGCACAATGACTCTATTTGGGAGGTGCATAACGTACAGTCAGAAGCATCACGCCTCGGTTACATTGTTCCTAATACCTATGAGGTGTATTGGACTCAATCGGCCGAAGAAGTGGTAGACCGGCTCATCGAGGAGCACAGCATTTTTTGGAATTCATCGCGGTTGAAGAAGGCAGAACTTCTCGGTTTAACGCCTGATGAGGTATCTACGCTCGCTTCCATTGTTCAGGGCGAAACGTACATGCCGGATGAAATGCCTTCGGTGGCTGGTTTGTATTTAAATCGTTTGGAACGCGGTATGAAGTTGCAAAGCGATCCAACCGTAAAATATGCATGGGAGCAGGCCCACCCAGAGGATAAACCGGTTCGTCGGGTACTTTTTGGGATGCTGAAATTCGAGTCACCTTATAACACCTATTTGTACAAGGGACTGCCTCCCGGCCCCTTGTCGATACCAGAAATTCGGACTATTGATGCAGTATTGAATAGAGAAGGTCACGACTATATTTTTATGGTGGCCGACCCCAACAATGTGGGCTACCATCTCTTTGCGAAAACGAACCGACAACATGAACAAAATGTAGCAGCCTACAGAGCGTCGCGACGATGAACAGTAAACTAATCATAGCGCTTGGCTTTCTGCTCACCATTGGGCAACCCGATGCGAATGCGCAACAGTCGTTTTGGGAACCTGCGGATTCTATCAATAAGGCTCGTTTGTACACCGTAGCAGGGGGTACTGGAGTATTGGCGGCGGGCTCATTAATTGGATTGCATTCGGCTTGGTATTCGTCATATCCTCAATCGGAGTTTCATTTCGTCAACGATATGGGAAACTGGTATGGCATGGACAAAGCGGGGCATATGCTCTCTACATACTCCATTGCTTATAACGGATATGGATTGTTGAAATGGAGTGGCGTAGATGAGGTAAACTCTACCCTGTATGCTGGTTTGGCGGGATGGACATATTTAGCTGCAATCGAGATCATGGATGGTTATTCCGATGGATGGGGCTTCTCCATGGGTGATTTTGCCTTCAATACATTGGGGTCGGGACTGTTTATCGGTCAACAATTGGGTTGGGGAGAGCAACGCATCTTGATGAAGTTCTCCTATCACAATACCATTTATCCTCAATACCGCCCTGAATTGCTGGGCTCGAGCTGGACCGAACATTGGTTAAAGGATTACAATGGGCAAACCTATTGGCTATCCGTGAATCCGAGAAGTTTCAGTGATGGAGATGGGTGGTGGCCAGAATGGTTAAATGTGGCCGGTGGATATGGCGCCACGGGAATGACAGGAGGAGCAAGCAACCCTTCTGTAAATGGGAATGGTGACCCCATACCTTCCTTCAACAGAGGACAGCAGTATTATTTGAGTCTGGATGTAGATCTCACCAAGATTCCAGTGAAGAGTCATTTCTGGAAAGGCGTTTTCCGTGTGTTGAACGTCATCAAGATTCCAGCACCTACACTGGAATACAGAGCCTCAGATGGAAACTTCTATTTCCACCCGATTTATTTCTAAATAACGTGAACTTACAGAATCGCTATTCTGCGATAGATGGTCTGACCACTTTCGATGTCGACCTTTAGAATATAAGTGCCCTGACTTAAATCTGACACGTTTAAGCTCGCTCGCTCTGAAGTTAGGTTGCTTTCCTTCACCACAGAACCGTTTACGTCTATGAGAGTCGCAGAGGCGTTTTCAGGGAACGAAGGAAGATTGATAACCGACTTACATGGATTAGGGTAGGGATTCCAAGAATCGAGCACAGCCTCACTAACAGAAACTCCATACACCAAATTGATGGTGAAATATGGAAAGATTAAATCAGGATCTATCGGCTGATCTACTGCGCCGGTTAGCTGTGTAGTATTGATTTCGATAGGGCCGGATGATGAGGGACGCCAAGGGAAAGTATTCTGTTGATAAACGCTCACTTCAACTTGTGAAAGGTCGAAACTAAGTGAGTAGCTCTCATCCTTTTCGAAAACTACCTCTGTAAGTACGAATGCGTGAAGGTGGGACGAAACTTCTTCCGGATAACCTGCCCAAATCTCAAGTCCGTTGTGAAAAATGCTCAGGTGCGCACTTCCTGAAGCAGCGGATGCTCCGCTGTTATCCCAAACGATGGACTGTGCAATGCTCGACTCTCCTTCCCAAGTGAAGTTCATTACAAACTCACCCTGAACTTCACATTGGAGCGAACTTGATTGTTCCGGGAAAAGGTCATAACTCACCGAGCCGGTGCTCTGTGCCATAGCGGTGAACGAGAATAGAGCGAGAACTCCTCCTAGTGCTGTTTTGCTCAACTTGAAGATGTGCGACTTCTTCATAACGAGTGTGATAGATAGGTTTTGGATAGGTAAAAGTTACAAATAAAATCTTTTACCCAACCTAGCCATCATTACTCGTTCATTAATACGCTGTTAGTAACGGTGTTCTATTCGATATTTCTGAATACTATTTGATCGTCAAACTGATCCACTAGAATGACACTTTCAGCCGTGACTTCAAGTCCAATAATCGACTTGGATAACGGATTGAGCACCGAGCGTTGAATCACTCTTTTCACAGGCCTTGCACCGAACTGCGGGTCAAAGCCCACTCTCGATATAAAGGAAACGGCCTCAGGGGTGAAATCAATAGTAATGTCCTTTTTGGCAAGCTGTTTTTTGAGCTCATTCAAATGGATGTTAACAACTCCTTCGATTTCATTTTCCGAAAGTGGGGTGAAGGTTACAATTTCATCAATCCGATTTAAGAACTCAGGGCGCATTTGCGTTTTGAGCAATTCAATGATTTCCGCCTTTAAAGATGGCATTACTTCATCTTTCGAGTCGGATTTATAATCTTTTAAACGCTCCTGAATCAATTGTGATCCCATGTTGGAAGTCATGATGATGATCGTGTTCTTGAAGTTCACCACACGTCCTTTGTTGTCTGTCAGACGTCCATCATCCAACACCTGAAGGAGTATATTGAATACATCCGGATGGGCTTTTTCAATTTCATCCAATAGGATTACGCTGTAAGGCCTTCTCCGAACGGCTTCTGTAAGTTGCCCGCCTTCGTCGTAGCCCACATATCCCGGAGGTGCCCCAATCAAACGAGAAACGGCGTGGCGTTCTTGAAATTCGCTCATATCAATGCGCTGAAGGGCACTTTCATCGTCGAATAGGAAGGTGGCCAGCGTTTTTGCGAGTTCAGTTTTACCCACACCGGTGGAACCCAGAAATATGAATGACCCGATGGGACGCTTTTCATCGCTCAAGCCCGCACGACTTCTGCGTATGGCATCGGATACGGCCTGTATAGCTTCGTTTTGACCTACTACGCGTTTGTGTAATTCATCTTCAAGTCTGAGGAGCTTTAATCTTTCGCTTTCGAGCAATTTGCTCACAGGAATGCCCGTCCATCTCGAAACCACTTCAGCAATGTCCTCGGAGGTTACTTCTTCCTTTATTAAAGAATCCGTTGACTCCCGCGATTCGAGCTCTGCTTCGCTGCTCTTCAACTCTAACTCCAATTCTTGGATTCTTCCATAGCGCAGTTCCGCTACGCGACCATAATCGCCTGCGCGCTCTGCTTGATCTGCTTCTAGTTTGAAGCGTTCAATGTCCTCTTTAGCCTTCTGGATACGCTCAACAATTTCAACCTCTCCTTCCCACTTAGCGGCAAGCGAACCACGTTCTTCACGCAAGTTGGCCAACTCTTCCTTGATTACGGCGAGTTTTTTGGCGTCATCTTCTCTTTTGATGGCTTCTTGCTCAATCTCAAGTTGCATGATCTTGCGATCCAGTACGTCGATTTCCTCTGGCTTCGAATTGATTTCCAAGCGAAGTTTGGAGGCCGCTTCATCAATCAAGTCAATGGCCTTATCTGGTAAAAAGCGATCAGTTATATACCGCTGCGAGAGCTCCACTGCGGAAAGGATAGCCTCATCCTTGATTCGCACTTTGTGGTGGGTTTCATATTTGTCCTTAATCCCTCGAAGAATGGAGATGGAACTTTCGGTATCAGGCTCATCCACTATTACACGTTGAAAGCGACGCTCAAGTGCCTTATCCTTCTCAAAGAACTTCTGAAATTCATTGAGTGTAGTCGCTCCAATCGCTCGAAGCTCACCGCGAGCCAGTGCTGGCTTGAGAATATTCGCGGCATCCATTGCGCCTTCACCGCCTCCGGCACCTACGAGCGTGTGTATTTCGTCGATGAATAGAATAACCTCGCCATCACTCTGTGAAACCTCTTTCACTACGGCTTTTAGACGTTCTTCAAATTCGCCTTTGTATTTCGCTCCAGCTACGAGGGATGCCATATCTAGAGAGTGAATAACCTTTGATTTCAGGTTTTCGGGAACATCACCTTTTATGATACGATGAGCTAGTCCTTCCGCAATAGCGGTTTTACCTACACCAGGTTCACCGACTAGAATGGGATTATTCTTTGTTCTGCGAGAAAGGATTTGAAGTACTCTTCGAATTTCATCATCTCTTCCAATGACAGGGTCTAGCTTTCCATTATCTGCCAGCTCATTTAAGTTGAGGGCATATTTATTCAATGAATTGTAATTGTTCTCTGCAGAGGCTGAAGAGGCCTTTTCACCTTTTCGGAGCTCGGTGATGGCCTTTACCATTTCTTTCGATTGAACCCCTGCATCTTTCAATATTCGCCCTCCCACGCCATTGCCATTGACCACGGCCATAATCAGATGTTCGAGTGTTACAAAATCGTCGCCATTCTTCGATGCCATGCGCTGCGCGTTAATGAGAACATGATTGGCTTCGGGCGATAAGTATTGCTGCCCACCCTCCACTTTAGGCATGCTGTCTAGCTGAGCACGAATTGCATTCACAATGCTCTCTGCCGGAATTCCAATTTTTTGAAGTAAATAGGGTAGGAGCTCTGCGTCCGCTTCAATGATTCCCTCTAAAAGGTGCACATCGGTGATGCTTTGGTGACCTTTTTCCATGGCCAAGGCTTGAGCAAGCTGAATGGCCTCTTGGGACTTTATAGTGAATTTATCAAGTTTCATATTTCACGTGTTTACATCTGCGTTTCATCAATTCTCAGGCCTTAAGAGAGGAGTCCTAGAATGTCGGACGAAATGTCCTGCAAACCTCATTACCATTGACGTTTAGTCAGATAGCACAAAAAAAGGGCGCCAAATTGACGCCCTTATAATTGATGCTAGTTGATAGTGAACTACTCGTGAGTTACTATGAACTTTTGGGTGTGTTGTTCCCCATTCATGTACAAGTGAACAATGTAAACACCGCCAGCATATTCAGATGTGTTCAACTGTAGGTGATTCTTACCTACTGTGAGTCGCTCTTGAGTTTCGTACAGTACTTGGCCAACCAAGTTGGTAACCTGTATTTGAGCGTCTCCATTTTGAGCCGCCATCACATTCAGATTCGCAATTAAATCCGAAGGGTTAGGATACAGCTCCATATAAGTAATGGCCGACGATTCTAGCTCATCAATGCTGATAGGTCCAGTTGTAACCGACTTATCTGTAATCACGAAACAGAAGTCATCAACTGTCCAACCGGCATTCTCGATAGTGTAGTCTGCGGCAAATCGGAAGCGGAATACAACAGTACCCGGGGTGTCTACTTTGAAGACAGCCTCGGAACGGGTCCAACTCACGTCACCACTCCAGCCACCTGAAAGACGATCGAGAGAAGTTACGTGGTTGGTATTGTACCAACTTCCATTAGGTGTTGCGGCACCTAAAGCATACCATGTGATACCTCCGTTAAAGCTGAATTCAATACCTCCACCGTCGTGGTATTGCTCACTCTTCATTTGGTGATAGAATGAGAATTCATAGGATGTGTCAGGCACGAGGTTAAAGAATGGAGTGTGCAATGCACTTTCCGTGTTGAATTCATAATTCGAATCCAAGTCGGTACTCCAAGCATTTACACCAGAGTTTGCTCCAGGCAGGGCAGGATTAACCGGTGTTCCATATTCCCACTCTTGTGGTAATTGCTTGTTGAATGAGTGCAGTGCAACCAATGGAGTCCTAGTAGGATCTTCAAAGTCGTTACAGTAAGCGCTTGAGTCGCGAGTAGGAGTAACCTCATCCAGAACCGTTACGCTGAAGCTGTAAAGGTCATCAGCAGGACGATTATCTGCCTTTGGAAGGCTATCATAATCACTAACAGGTCTGCTGGTTTCAATGTCGATATTATAAACTCCTGGAGGCAATGGTGGCGTTTTGAAGCTGAATTCGTGACGCACATTTCTACCTTTAAACCAGTTTGCCTGAGTTACGGTATCCCATTGAGACCAGGTCCCGTTGATTCCAAATCGCACCAAGCAGCCCTGGAGTGTTTTCTCTCCAGTATTGGTGATTCTGGTAACGATAGTGGCTGAATCATTTGGAACTACTAAATAAGCCTTAGTATCACCGAAATAAGGACTCACAGAGTTTTGTGGAGGAACAATTACGTTGAAGTCATCAATGCTCCATCCTTGTCCGCCAGATGTATTCGACGTAGTTTCCACGGCATAACGAAGACGAAGCGGATTCGTATTAAAGTTCCAAATCAATAGTGGGAACTCTGATAGTGTCCATGGCTGATTACCTGTCCACGCTTCTTCACCATTGAATGCAGGCACTCCGGCATCATCGTACCAGTTTACACCTACCTGTGTGGAAGCAAACCCGAATTGGTTCCACTGACCGCCCTGGAAGAATTCAACTCGACCGCCATCACTAGCATTGAAGTCGAAGCGGTGACGGAAGCGGAGAATTGCGCCAACTACGGTGTCAAAGCCAACCAAAGGTGGTACACGAAGATATTCAGATGTGTTTTGATAATCGAATCGCCTACCCGTGGTCCAAGCGTTAGGTGAGGAGAAGGCACTGTTCCAGTTGCCACCTTTTTGAGGGGTTCCATGCTCCCAAGCTTGTAATCTACCTTGAGCGAACCATCCTTTAGTGTCATAGGCACAGCTATCGAAATCCTCATTGGTATATGGAATCCCTTTTTCTCCTTGACCATTTGAGTAAACAAGGGCAGAATCGTTCCAACCATTCGCATCACCTGCCATAGCGGTATAAGCTCGAATTGAGAATGCTCCTTGATAATACTGAGGTGGGGTAGGAAGCGTGATCTCTGAACCTGCATGTGCAGGAATTGGACCTGGAATTGTGTAATTAACTGTATTGGTCTTGCTTGGATCACAGAGATCAGTCACTTCAACGGTAAGCGGAATATTAGAAACCGATCTCTCCCCATAGTTCATCACTTTTACTTTCAAATCTGGAGGAGTTGGAGCCAATAGGTTTACACCAAATAGTGGGTTGGTGATAATGGCAGCACCTACGTCGGTTTGTCCATCTTCATCCCAAATCATAAGGTTATCGATGGCTAGATCGGTAGCATTCCCAGTTCCTGTGGTTCTCACCAAGAAACGAAGGCGTACCAAGCCACTGTTATAAGGCGTCAAGTCAATGTGTTGCCACTTCCAATCCGCACGTGGAACGGTTTGTTGCGTTCCTGAAATAGTACCGCCAGGAATATCAGCCCAAGCCGTAGAGCCATCGAGCTGAACTTGAACCTTACAGAAATCAATATTGGCCCCGTACATGTGATACCAGAAGCTGATGCTCGGGTTCGTCATGCCGCTGATATCCACACATCGATCGAGTTCCCAACGAGCAAAATTCTGTCCTACGTTACGGCTGTCCGTATAGAGATACTGTCCGAAGTTCGACATGTCTCTGCGAGGACCGGTGTTGTAGTCTTCGGTTACCTCTCGACCTATTACGAAGGCTACATCAGCGCTATTGTGCGGAGGAAGTACTACCCAATCCGTAGTGCCAAAAGTACCCGGGTTACTGATGTTACCGCCGCCATAAACCCAGCTAGGATCGTCGAAAGTCAAAACGTACGGGAAGTTGTTGATTGGCTGAATATGCTCAATTACCAATGGTCCGATGGTATCGTTGGTACGATCTCCATCACCCGGCATATCTACCCAAGCATAGATTTCGTACGTACCAAAACCACTCAAATTCGCTTTAGGAACGTAGGTGTGTGAAATAACATCACCCAAGGCTACGGTGTCGTAAATGAAGTCATTGGCAATCACTGGAGTACCGCCATTCAAACTTACGCTGAAGCCTACTGGAATAGTGTCTTGCTCGGCACATCCTTTTGAACGCAGAACGATGTCTATGTCTTCCGTGCTGCTGTATGAACACAAACCATTTACCGGATTATCAAAATTCACAAGTTCCATATCTACTGGACTTGGCTCATATACCTGAATGTCGTCAATGGCAATATCTTGTCTAGCGCCTGAGGTTCTCTTCACACCGAGGAAGCGGAAGTTTACGGTTTGACCAGCGTAATCTTCCAATGGAACGATGGCTGTCAACCAATTGCTCGCTGATCCCGAATTTTGTTGTCCTACAAACTGGATCAGGCCGTTCACATATTGATCGGTGTTTGTACCTGTAGAGGTATCCACATCAACACGAAGTACTGCACGTGGAGTAGCGTTCATATCTGCTCCGTACATGTGGTACTTGAATTCAAGTACAGCACATGAATTAGGTGGTAGATCGAAACATGGAGTCTTTAACGGAGATGTTTGCACTGGCGGGGTATTCCCTTGAGAAGCTTCTGTGTATAGGTAGCTTCCCGATCCAGTCGTGGCATCGCCATCTGGTCCTGTTTGTGCTGTAGCAGTAGGGCCTGTCCGCACGCTCCAACCATATCCTGCGCTTGTTGGCAGGGGAGATACTTGCCAGTTTCTTCCTTGAGGTGGATTACCCAATGGCCAGGTACCGCGGTGCGCGCTACCGGATCCACCCGTTCCTGATCCTGGAGCCCATAAGGCCGGATTTGAAAAAGTTTCAGCAAATGGGAAAGTGGCAACTATATAAGGAAAACTGTTCGTAGATGTTGGTCCACATTTCGCAGGAGGTGATGGGTCAATCCAATATTTTGCATACGGATTTGCTGCTGCTTGATCAGGGAAATAAGAGAAGTTCGGACAAGCACAGTCCTGAACCTCAACACGCCATTCCACGGTGTCACCGATTGTCAGCGCTGGAAAGGTGTAGAAGTATTGTGATAGCGTAACGCATGACCCTGATGTAGCGGCGGTCATTAGAACCGCTGTATCCGGACCACCATTCACTCGATAGAAAAGCATTACGGAGTCAACACCCGTACCTGCATCACTCGCTTCTAATCGAATAGGCTGAGCTAACTGGTAACGCGGCCCAACAGGCTGACGAGCGGTAGAAAAGTTCCAATTAATGATAGGCGGTTGAAGCTCACAAATGGAACCCGTAACGTCGATGTTATCGATATACCATCCGGAATAGGTGGTAATTCCTGGATTCGGGTTGATATCCACCAATGCCCAACGTATTTGACAATTTGTATACGGGTTTGCTGTATCTACCATGATGGTAGTCAGGTCAAATGTTTCGTGCGCCCACCAAGTGTTGGCAGGTGTAGAATTTGTAAATGGATCCCAATAAGGCGTTCCGTTCGGGTTTGCATAAGAAGAACCGTTAAAATATACGGTACCGGAATAGCCCGGACTAGAACCTAGATACGTGCTCGGAGGAAGGGAGGTCCATGTGGCTCCGCTGTCCACGGAGTACTGAACACGACCCTGTTGTACCAAGTTCAATTTAGCAATGTGGTCAAACTCCAAACGTGCATTGGTCAGGTTTGCCGTACTAAAGAATGGAGTGTAAAGGTACTTTGTTTTGTTTGGAGTACGCTGAGAGCGCATACTATTGGGCGTTGAAACACTTACACTTGTGTTGATGTTCCATCCACCGGCTACAACAGCTCCACTGATATTATCTTCTTCTTCAGAGGTTGTAGCAACAGTTGTGGAATCAAAATCTTCAAAAAAGAGTGTTACGATTTGTGCGTTCGTAGCAAATGATCCCATCAAAAATAACCCTACCAAGGGTAGCCATTTTCTCATACTTCGTGTTTTATTAGCGAGTATCCACCAAGGGTAACAAATATAGGCATCTAATTGAGTTTACCGACGTCTTTTAAAACTCAGTTATCCAGAGATTATTTAACGATTACTTTGAATAATTCTGTTCCATTCAAAAAACCCTTCAACTCATCACCTTTACTGATCTTTCCAACTCCAGCCGGCGTACCTGTATAAATCAGATCACCTTGTTTCATTGTGTAATACGTAGATAAGTGCGAGATGAGGTCATCTACGGGAAATAACATCATTGAAGTATGCCCATTTTGCCGAATCTCTCCGTTCACTTCCAATCTCAATTGAAGGTTTTGAATATCGGTTTGGAGTTCGTCTAGAGCGACAAACTGCCCGACCACAGCAGATCCATCGAAGCCTTTTGCCTTCTCCCAAGGGAGCCCTTTTTGCTTTAGTTTGGTTTGTAGGTCACGAGCCGTGAAGTCAATCCCTACGGTTACTTCTCGGTAGTACTTGTGGGCAAATTTTGGAGCAATGTGCTTACCCATTTTTTGAATCTTCACCACCAATTCCAATTCGAAGTGAATTTCTTCGGAGAATTCAGGGATATAAAAAGCTTGGTTTTTAGGAAGTATAGCCGAATCGGGTTTAGCGAATACTACCGGTTCTGATGGTACTTCGTTTTTCAGCTCAGCGGCATGGTCAGCATAATTCCTGCCGATGCAGAGTATCTTCATGTGTAATGCGCATTTAGGCTGGGAAGATACTCAATTCGCGCATGAAGAATTATCTGCTCAGTTTTTGAAGCTTAATTTGGGTAAGAATTTTCTTTGTGTAAAGCGGAAAATCGGAATTTAAGATCCAACCGTAGTATCCGGGGTCTTTATCCAGCACTTCATTGACGAGATGCCCCTTGTACTTTCCAAAAGTGAACTGAACTTCGTCGTTCTCATTATACGCTATAAACCCAGCAAAATCGGCTACCTTCTGGCGGTTAGAGAACTCACTTAACCAATCCATGTCGTTCTCTAGCTCATCATATTTATCCAATTGGGCCTTCAAAACTTCGTACGTGGCAGTGACGTCGGCTTCGGCGGAATGCGCATTTTCCAGCGTTTGATCACAGTAAAATCGATATGCCGCCTCTAAGGTCCGTTGCTCCATTCGGTGAAAGATGTTTTGTACATCTACCGCAACGCGCTTATTCATGTCGAAGTCGATATCGGCACGCAGAAACTCTTCGGCCAGTAACGGGATGTCGAATTTGTTCGAATTATATCCAGCTAAATCACTGTCCTTGATCATATCATGTACACGGTGCGCCAACTCCTTGAAAGTGGGGGAGTCCTTTACGCGTTCGTCGGTGATTCCATGAATGTCCGAGCTTTCCTTGGGAATAGCTCTCTCCGGATTTACTAACCAAGTCCGGCTTTCCTTCTCACCATTGGGATAGATTTTTAAAATAGAAATCTCAACAATGCGATCTTTTACCACATTAACGCCGGTGGTTTCTAAATCAAAAAAGCAGATTGGCCTCTTAAGTTGAAGGTCCATAATCAGTACAATTTTTATTGCTGTTGCTCCTCGGCTGCAGCTTTTTCGTCTTCATTTAACCATCCACCTCCAGTTGCGCGATACAGCTCTAAATAGGCACTAAGTAATTCGGCTTGCGCAGTGGTGAGGAAGTTTTGTGCATCAAAAAGCTGACGTTGCGTTTCGAGATACTCCAAATAGCTCGTCACGCCTTGATCGTATCGAGAGTAGGATAGATCTTGGGCGTTTTGTGCGGCGTCAACGTGCAATTGACGAGCAATGACTTCTTCCCGTAGGGTACGGATATTCGTAATAGCCAATTCAACTTCCTGAAAAGCTTCAAGAACAGTTTGTTCATAGTTCAATAAAGCAATCTGTGTTTCTACTTCTGCCACATCAACACGACGTAAGTTTTGTTGCCAGTAGAATAGAGGCCCTGCCAAACCAGCACCTACGTTCCATACGGCTGCCTGTCCGAAATTTGTTGGATCGCCTGCGGCCGCTAATGTACCCGAAAGGGAAATGCTTGGGAAGAGTTCAGCGGTGCGCACACCTATTATGGCATTGGCTGCAATAAGATTCTGTTCCGCTTGCAGAATATCGGGTCTGAATTTTAGTATCGCTGAAGGCACAGCTACTCTTAATTCTTGATCGTAGTTCTGGTCTTGAAGCGGTGTTCCTGAAGGGATAGGTTGTGGAGGCAAACCTACGAGAACCGACAATAATTGTTCGGTTTGAGCGCTCAATCTTTGATACAAAGGGATGGATGAAGCACTAATGGCGTACTGAATTTCGGCCTGATTCACATCAATCTCTGGAATGATCCCCCCATTAAATCTATCTCTGATTAAGTCGAGGGTGCTGTCTCGAAGAGCCGTTGTTTCCACGGCAATTTTCAAGCGGTTACGGTATTCGAGCAGTTCGAAGTACGTTGCTGCCACTTGTGCTATTAAGCTGATTTGCAGTGATCTTTGAGCATTTAGCTCTCCCATTAAGTCTGCCCGTGCAGCCTCATTTAATCGACGGTATTTTCCCCAAAAATCAAGCTCCCACGACACAGAACCTCCTGCTAACAAGAGTGTAGAAGGATCTTGCGATATCTGATTCTGCACCAAATTTCCCCGCTGTGCAGATACTTGGTAATTGAATTTTGGCAAGAGTTCAGCCTTTTGAATGCCGAGCTCAAGTCTAGATCTTTCCACCCGTTGTGCGGCAATCAGCGCATTTCTATTATTCGCTAGTGCCATTCGAATGAGGGTGTCCAAGACTGGGTCATTGAAATAGGTCCACCAATCTGGATTCGACACGATGGTATCTATCGCAAAGGTGCTGTCTACTTGTCCCCATTCTGTAGGCACATATTCCGTTTCAGGAGCCTCGTAATTCGGCCCCATCTTACACGATGAAACGGCGAACACAAAGAGAGCAATGCTGGATGCTAGTTTTAGTTTATTCATCTGTTCCAGCTTTTTCAAGTTCACGCTTCTTCTCGTAATTAAAGGCCTTTCCGATGAGTACAAAGAAGGCTGGGTAGAAGAGTACCCCCAAAGCAGTAGCTAGTACCATTCCGCCGAGTAATGCGAGTCCCATGACTTTTCGTGCTTCAGCTCCGGCGCCGCTAGCTATTATTAAGGGAAGGATACCGAGAATAAAGCTCGCTGCCGTCATTAATATCGGTCTAAAACGCAATTTTGCAGCCTCAATAGCGGCATCCATCAACGAAAGACCTTCATCAAATTTGATCTTTGCGAACTCTATGATTAGAATAGCATTCTTGGCCGCCATAGCGATGAGCATCACCAAACTGATTTGGGCAAAAATGTTAAAGTCGTAGCCTCCAAGCAGCCATCTTCCAATGAATAGGAAAAGCAAAGCTCCAAAAAGCGCAAATGGCGTTCCCATGAGAATGCTCAGTGGCATCGACCAAGACTCATATTGGGCTGCAAGAATCAGGAATACGAAGAAGAGAGAGAATCCGAAGATAACTCCAATAGAGCCTGCGGCTTTTTCTTCTTGATAGGACATACCGTTCCATGAGGTGGCCATGTCAGAAGGTAAAACTTCTTCAGCCACTTTTGTCAATGCTGCCATGGCCTGTGCCGAGGAGTACCCTTCGGCCGGTTGACCAGTCACTTCAGCCGACCGGAAAAGGTTAAATCGGTTGGTATAGTCAGGGCCATAGACCTCCGTAACTTCTACCATAGCGGCCAATGGAACATCACCACCCTCGCTGTTTTTTACAAAAAATAGGTCCAATCCGCTTTCATCCTGACGATATTCTGCCTCCGCTTGTACGTAGGTTTTATACAGACGTCCAAATTTGTTGAAATCGTTTACGTAAGCACCTCCTAGGAAAGCCGCAAAGGTGGTTTGTACATCTTCAAGCTTTACACCAGCTTGTAGCACTTTATCACGATTAATAGAAATCTTCTTTTGAGGAACCGAAGCTTGATACATTGAGATAGCTGATTCAATCTCAGGGCGGGCTTGAGCAGCTTGAATAAAATTCCTCAGGTGTGTTTCCAAGTATTGCGGTGAGTTTCCACCCCGGTCTTGAACCATTATGGAGTAACCACTTCCGTTTCCTAGGCCTGGTATTGGAGGTGGACCAAATGCATAGCCTTGTCCGTCCGCTACGCCCATGTACAATCTACCATTAAGCGCTCTTGCTATTTGAAGCGCGGTAGCCTCGCGTTCATCCCAATCTGTAAGCTTCACAAATACAAAACCCGTATTTGGAGCCATTGAACCTGACAGCATACTAAATCCTCCAATTGCAGTGATATGCTCAACCGCTGGCAATTTTTCTAGCAGCCCTTCAATTTGACGCATGGATGCATCGGTTCTTTGAAGAGAAGAGGCCATAGGGAGTTGAAGGTTTACGAAAATATACCCTTGGTCTTCTTCAGGGATAAATCCACCGGGAAGTCTACCTCCAAGGATTACACCACCTACGAGGATTACCAACGTATAAACCAAACTCCGTTTAAACTTTCGTGTAATGGCAGAAGCAAAACTCGAATAGCCCTCTGTACTCTTATCAAACCATCGGTTAAAACGTCTAAAGAATGGTCCGAGAAGTCCTTTGGGTTCCTCCGGTGCTTTTAGAATCTTTGAGCATAAGGCTGGTGAAAGACTCAATGCATTGATGCTAGAGAAAACGGTTGATACAGCTACCGTAATGGCAAACTGTTGATATAATTGTCCGGTAATCCCCGAAATAAATGATACCGGTAGGAACACGGCAACTAAAACCAATGTAGTGGCAATGACCGGTACCGTAACTTCCTTCATGGCTTTGGTTGTAGCCTCCTTCGGGTCCATGCCATTGGCCATGTTTACCTGCACGGCTTCTACAACTACGATGGCGTCATCTACCACAATACCAATAGCTAGTACAAGTCCGAGTAATGAAAGTACGTTGATAGAAAAACCGAGTAGCGGGAAGAATGCAAAAGCCGCTAATAGAGATACAGGTATTGCCAAAGTTGGAATCAACGTAGCGCGGGCATCTTGAATGAATAGATAAACGACTAATACTACAAGAATTAGGGCTACAATGAGGGTGATTATGATCTCGCGAATACCAGCAGTTATGGGTGCTGTAGAATCCAAGGCAACAGTGTAGTCCATGTTTTCAGGGAACAACTCGGACATGCGCTCCATGGCCACGCGGACGTTTTCCGCAAGTTCCACCGCATTGGTACCCGGCGCTTGATAAATCGCAATGGCCGCACATGGGTCGCCGTTCAATCTCGATTTGGCACTATAACTTTCCACTTCCAGAGCAATTCTGGAGATGTGTTTTAGTTTTACCTGAGATCCATCTGAATTGGTGCGTACCACAATCTCACCGAACTCTTCTTCGGTTTGTAATCGATCAGGGAGACGGACTGTATAAGTGAATTCTGTTCCCTCCGGAGCTGGTTCGGCCCCAAACTTACCTCCAGGAACAATGACGTTTTGAGCTCGAATAGCCGCTTGTATTTCCTGAATAGTAATCCCTAAGGCAGAGAGGCGATCCGGACGAATCCAAATTCGCATGGAATAGTTGCTCGTTCCCAGCACATCCACACGACCGATTCCCCGAATTCGTGAGAGTTCGTCCCGAATATTAATCAGTGCATAATTGCCTAAGAAGTTTTGGTCAATGCTCGGGTCTGAGGAGGTCAAACCAATCAACATCAAAATGTTGGGCATCGATTTCTGGGTGGTTACACCCAATCGCTTCACTTCTTCTGGAAGCTTAGCCGTAGCTGAGGATACACGGTTTTGAACGAAAACCGTATTCATATCTGGATCGGTGCCAATATCGAAGCTCACATCGAGCGACATAGTCCCGTCGTTCGAGTTAATCGATTTCATGTAGATCATATTGTCTACACCATTTACCTGCTCTTCAATGGGAGCAGCCACGCTCTGCTCAATACTCACCGCATTGGCTCCTGTGTAATTGGCCCGCACCTGAACAATAGGTGGAGTGATGTTCGGATATTGTTCAATTGGCAATCCGAGGATACTCACCGCCCCCACAATAGCCATCACAATGGCAATAACGAACGCCATAATGGGACGTTGAACAAAGAAGTGGTGTTTCATACCGCTACTCATAATTTCACATCATTGATGGATGAGAAAACCGTATCTACGGGTTGAATAGCCGCTCCAGTTCCTGCGGCTTGTATGCCTTCAAGGACAATCTTTTCGCCTGGCTCCAGACCTTCGTCAATGACGCGAATATCACCCCACTCACGCCCGAGTTCTACAAATCGACGTTGTGCTTTTTGTTCTTCGTCAACTACAAAAACGAACTTCTTGCCTTGCAAATCACCTATGGCTCGCGATGGTACCACCACTTCTTCTTCGTCTGCATCAATAGTAATGCGGAGCTTCACGAATTGGCCCGGACGTACAAGTTGATTGTCATTTGGAAAAATGACTTGTGCACGGATCGAGCCGGTAGTGCGGTCGACTGCACGGTCTAAGAAGTCGAAAGTCCCTTCAACATCGAGTAACGAACCATCGGACAGCACCACAGAAAATCGCGTTCCATCATCTGAACTTGAAGGATTCTCTCTTCGCGTTCTCACAATGCCGATATATTGCCGCTCCGGAATAAAGAACTCCACTCTGAATGAATCAACTCGACTTACGACATTTAGAATGACAGGGTTCGGAGACCTTCCCACATATTCACCCTCACGAGCTTCTGTTTTTCCTATAATACCGTTGATAGGTGATTCGATGTTCGCATACCCCAACTCAATTTCTGCCAGTTCTACTTCTGCTTGAGCTGCGGCAACGGAAGCTTGCGCGGCTTCATACTCCGCAATAGCAGCGTCAAGATCACTTTTACTCACAGCATTTCGTTCGGCGAGAGGTTGTATTCTGTCCAAGTCGTTCTTGGTTTTAACCTCATTGGTTTCCGCCTGAGCCAATTTACTCATGGCTGCATTGAGCCTTGCCTGATAGGGAAGTGGGTCAATCACGTAGAGCGGTTGCCCACGTTGTACATATGAACCTTCATCAAAGGTCATTTCTTCTAGGAAACCTTCCACCCGGGCACGGATTGGAATATCCTGAATGCCATATACTTGTCCGGGGAATTCTGTGATTATGGGTACCGCAATTTTTGCAACTTCGATTACGGGAGTGGGCTTGGGTGGAACAGCTCCGCCTTTATCAGAGGAACAGCTTGATAAGATAGCCATTGCTCCAAGACTGGAGATTAGGGTAGTCAACTTCATGTTTCGTGTAATAAAAAAGGGTGCCCATTTGGACACCCCCTAATATAAGTAGGAACTAGGAAAGAGAATCAGAATTCTCGATTAACATCCCATTCTTCCAAATAATCGGCTACTCTGCGCACAAACATGCCACCCAATGCTCCATCCACTACGCGGTGGTCGTAAGAATGCGACAAGAACATTTTGTGACGAATGGCAATCATATCACCATCCGGAGTTTCGATAACAGCAGGCTTTTTAACGATCGCGCCCACAGCCATAATCGCTACTTGAGGCTGATTAATGATAGGTGTACCGAGCACGTTTCCAAATGAACCCACATTGGTTAAGGTGTACGTGCCGTCCTTAATCTCATCTGGAGAGAGCTTGTTGGCACGAGCACGGTTGGCCAAATCATTCACCTGCTTTGTTAATCCAACTAGATTCAGCTGATCGGCGTTCTTAATCACAGGTACAATTAAGTTGCCCGAAGGAAGGGCCGCAGCCATACCAATGTTAATCGGCTTGTGCATGACAATCTTATCTCCATCAACAGAAACATTGATATTCGGGAAGTCTTTGATGGCTTTCACCAATGCTTCAACGAAAATAGGTGTGAAGGTGATTTTCTCTCCTTCACGATCTTGGAATTCCTTTTTTACCTTATTTCTCCAGTTCACAATGTTGGTTACATCAGCCTCAACGAAGCTAGTAACGTGCGGAGAAACGTGCTTACTCATCACCATATGGTCTGAGATCAGCTTGCGCATTCGGTCCATTTCCACGATCTCATCACCAGGGAATACAGGAACGGTACCCGTGTATTTTGGCATCTGATTTCCTCCGCTTGCAGGAGTCGAAGATGTCGCAGGAGTTGAAGGGGTGACAGCTGCTTTCGCAGGTTGTAAGCCACGGTTCTCGATATAATTGAGAATGTCGTGTTTGGTAACTCTTCCTTCAGATCCTGAACCCGGAATACCGTCGAGTTCGGCTTGGGAAATTCCCTCTGTTTCCGCAATACTGCGAACGAGCGGAGAGTAGAACCTTCCGTTGCTTTCACGTGCAATTGAGCCCGCAGCTTCGAGTGCCTCAGTAACGCGAGTTTCAGCCGCTGCAGCCTCTTTAGGAGCAGCTGCTTCCGCCTCTGACTTCTTAGCTTCTGTAGCTGGTGCCGACGCTGTGGGAGCATCGCCTCCTTCTGTTTCGATGATGGCAATTACATCGCCTACCTGAACAACATCGTTCTCGGCGTATTTTCTTTCAATGAGTTTACCTTCAACAGGTGAGGGTACTTCACTATCTACTTTGTCGGTAGCGATTTCTAGGACAGATTCCTCGATATCGATGGAATCACCTTCCTCTTTGAGCCAATTGATAATCGTAGCTTCTGCTACACTTTCGCCCATCTTGGGCATGATCAATTCATACTGAGCCATAAGTTGCGTGCTTTTTCGCGACTGCGAAGGTAAGAAAAAGGAAAAGGCAAAAGGGGGCTTTTCTTTACGGCAAAAGTCAATTCTTGGTCTGCTTTCCCATTCTGATATATCGAATGAGGATGCGCGCATCTAAATTGACATCAGCTGTTTTCGCATAAGCTCTATCAGCTTCATCTTGCAAGTATTTGTTGGTCAGAAACTTGACAGGAATAATTCCGCTTCGGATTTTTGGAAGCAGGTTTGCGCTTCCTGAGTATCCCACCCAAGTTTTCGAACCAAATAAAACGGCAAAACTGTTCCACCACAAGTTCCGAATACGTGGGGCCCATATCGCAATTGGGGAGAGTAACCAAAGAAATAATACTACTGCCAGGTCAAATGAACGCTTGGCTCTTAACGTTTCTGGTTCGCTGAGTCGAAGCTTAGCGGAGTTGGTAGCAGCGCCTTGCGTGTGAATGCTCTCGCTGCCAATCATCCATTGGCGAGAAGGGTATGCAATCTGAAACTTTAAGTTCATGGAGCCACCCCAAGTTACGATCCATTGGATTATCTCCTTGTAGCTCAGCTGTTCCCCATCAAAGATGATTTCATTAATATCGTTTGCGTAGATCTGAGCCCCTAGGTCCTTCATGTTAAGATGCATGAAAAGCTCAGCCTTCTCCTGAGATCCCAACATGGTTTGGACGCTTGATATGTTTTCTTTGTTGCCGATAAAACCCACTTTTCGTTGTCCACTATTCCAAAATCCCATTCCGGCAGATGGAAATAGACTTAGAGAAAAGCGAAGGAGCATCACGGTGAAGGTCATCCACCCGGCGCCAAGTACTATGAGCGCTCGAGAGAAACGAACGGCTTCATCAGAGAGTGCATAGAGTCCGAATATAAAAGCTGTACCAAGGCCCAAACCGAGTAGAACCCGGTTGAGCTGAATGGGCTTGCGATATCCGCCGAGCAAGAGTATTCCCACTATCCAAAGTGCACCATAAGCTGGTGTGATTCCCCATTTGTAAAATTCGGGGTAAGCGCCTCCTTCTATAAAACGATGGTTGCTTTCCCAATACTGAATGATGAGCTGCATGCCTCCAGTGTACAAGAGTAAATCCCCAAGGGGCAAGCTAATTTTGTTCAGCACTCTCTTTGCTACGCTCACCCCGGCGCGCAAATAGATAGCTACCCGAATGAGGTAGCTGAATACTTGGGCGTAACTCTTCGATAGATGCTTTCTGGCGAAAATGAGCATGGCATTGTAAAACATGAACACGTAGTTCAGACTGCCTTTTTTAGTGCTTTCTCCTTTGTAATGAATGATTGGAGAATCGACGTAATAATGCACTTCAAAGCCCGCCTTTTCAATGCTGTAGCTCAAATCGATGTCTTCGCCATACATGAAATACGTTTCGTCCAGACCTCCAGCTGCCTCCCAAGCTTCTCTTCGCATTAGCATGTAAGCGCCTGCTAAGATCTCCACTCTTTGGTTTTCAGTTTCGCTGAGGTGACCCAGGTGATATCGAGCAAAGCGTTTGGATTTCGGAAAGAGACTGCTCAAACCGAAAATCTTGTAAAAAGCTACCCAAGGAGAAGGCATTCCGCGCTTTGACTCAGGGAGAAAAGTTCCCGATCCATCATGCATCTTGATTCCCAATGCACCACATTTAGGATGGGCGTCCATATATGCCAATGTTTGCCTGAGGTTATCTTCAGGCAAAATGGTATCTGGATTGAGGAGAAGGATAAAATCTGAGTTGGATTGGTTTGCCGCTTGATTATTAGCAGTAGAGAAACCAACGTTCTTTTCATTATCAATGCATTTTACCCATGGAAAACGAGAGCGCACCATATCCATAGAGTCATCGGAAGAGTCATTGTCTACCACCCAAACATCAGCATCAATGCCCTCAATAGCTCGTTCAACTGAAACAAGGCATTGCTCCAAGAAGTATCGAACGTTGAAATTTACTATGACAATGGACAGTTTCACAATTCGGGAGGAGTAGGTTGGCTTATCGGTTGACCATAACGGGAAAGCAGAGCATGACCGTATTTCTGGATATTGAATATTTCGGCTTCAGGGGCGTAAAATATGGACTTTCCAGCTTTCATGGCATCCCTCATTGAAGATTCATCGATGTAATAGAAGTGTTCAATGCCTCGTGAGCGGTAGAATTCGGGCTGATCAACATGCAGCACTTCAAGCATGGGATACCACCAACCCGTGACCACTACGCTATTCGGTGGCAGTGTTCGCAATTGCTGATCCAGTTCTCGTGTGAATCGATCTTTATTTCGTCGCTTCGCGCCTGGGTCGGGAAGAAATAGCTGTATCCCCATGGATTGAGACCCTGCGCTCAAGATGTAATCCACTTCGCTTGGCGGAATACCTCGATTTTCATCAACTAAATCAGTTCCTAAAAGTATGGGATTGAGCAGCAGTACGGCATGTGTAAAGTGCCCAAAAGGTTTCTTCACAAACTTCAAGAGCAACATGCCGAAAACCAATGTGAACGGGAGTAGAAACACGGATTTCTCGGGTAGCGCGATAAAGATAAATAGGGATAGAATAAGAGCAGTAAGGTAGGGCAAGGCAATGGGCTTTCTCAGGGCGGTAAACACTTCTTTCCAATGAATGAATAAAGCAGACCCCAGAAGTGCTATGGACCCCATAATACCCCAAGCGCCAACGGTTCCCTTATATAGCACCTTGAACAATGGTGGATAGGGAAGGGAGTAGGTGTTGAAGAAATCCCAACCGTAACTCAGGTACACAGGCACATACCAAAATGCGCTCAAAAGGAAGGTTATTGCCGCGAAGGAAAGAGCAATTCGGATATTGGTTCGTTGAATGAAGAGGACGAACAAAGGCAATCCATAAATCAAATTGGGTAGTCGGAGTCCAACCGCGATACTTAGAAAAATGGCCGCATAGAGGAAATGACGCCGCTCTCCATGCCACCACGCTCCGAGCAGAAAAGCCAAAGAGAGCGTGTACTCCATGGTCTCCGTGTTGGCGATGGTCATTGCAGGCGTGAGAAAAAGACCTAAAACCAAGAAACGGCGAATTCCTTCTATTTTGTGATGTTTCAATATCCCTTGAACAAAAACTGCCGAAACCACAGTCCCCAGCGCAATGAATAAGGGCCACATGAAATTTCTTAGCGGCCAGGTGTATCTCAATAAATATTCAAAAATGGGGTGACCCGGTAAGCGAGACATCACGTATTGTCCGCTTGTGAAGCTTTCGTGGGCGGTGAGAACAGCGGTAAAGGAATCCTCTTCGGCTCCGATATATGGACTTCGCCAGTAAGTGGTAGCGAGCCATATCAGAAGAAGGGAGTAGAACAAATATGTAAACTGGCGGTCGTTCACTTAGAACCCATGCTTTGCTCGTAAGGAATGCGGTTTTGCAACGATCTTCCCAAAGTGATTTCATCGGCATATTCAAGGGCGTCGCCAACAGCTAAACCACGAGCAATCGTACTCATGTTTACTTCTGATTCTGCCAACCTTTTGTAGATGTAAAAAGTTGTCGTGTCGCCTTCCATGTTCGAGCTTAAAGCGAAAATGATTTCTTTTACCTCTTCCTTTCGAGATTTGTCGATAAGCGTGCTCACGTTTAAATCTCCCGGACCAATACCATCCATCGGTGATATCAATCCACCAAGTACGTGGTATAAACCACGATACTGACTGGTTTGCTCAATGGCCATTACGTCTCGGATATCTTCTACCACGCATATCAGCGATTGGTCTCTTCTTGGATCGCTGCAGATATGGCAAATTTCAGTGTCGCTTACATTGTGGCAATTCTTGCAATAAACCACTTCATCAACCAACTTTCGCAATCCTTCAGATAGTGCGTGAATGTCGTTGGGCTCTTGCCTTAACATGTGCAGGGCCAAACGAAGCGCCGTACGCTGACCAATACCAGGCAGCTTAGCAATTTCGTGGATGGCGTTCTCTAATACTTTGGATGAGTATTGCATGGGGTAAAGATAGGATATAGACCTTTGTCATCCGGTGGTTACTAGTCCCTAGACACTAGTCTCTATTTCGTGATTAGTCCGTTTCACACAGGACAAAGACCACTAACTAATATTCTATATTCGTACCCATGTCAGCAACCACCATTCTCTTCATGGTATTGGGATATTTTGCCGTCCTGCTCTTAATTGCCAGAATTACAGGTAAAAGCGATAGCAATGCTACTTTCTTTCGAGGGAACAGATCATCGCCGTGGTTTGTGGTAGCCTTTGGAATGATTGGCGCTTCACTGAGTGGGGTAACTTTTATTTCCGTTCCAGGATGGGTAGAAGGATCTCAGTTTGCTTATATGCAGATGGTGATGGGTTATTTTGCGGGATACGTTGTTATTGCGCATGTTTTGCTGCCTCTCTATTATCGACTCAACCTCACTTCAATTTATACATACCTGCATTCGCGTTTTGGTTCGGCTACTTATAAAACGGGGGCGTCCTTCTTTTTGCTTTCACGAATTATCGGAGCGAGTTTCAGGTTGTTTTTGGTGGCCAACGTACTTCAGCTTGCTGTTTTTGATGAGTTAGGTGTCCCTTTCTGGCTAACCGTAGTGTGTACCATCGCCCTCATTTGGATTTACACCTTTAGGGGAGGAATTAAAACCATTGTGTACACCGACACGCTTCAAACCACCTTTATGCTGGCAGCTGTTGGATTGACAATCTATTACATTTCCGATCTGGTTATTCAGGAGGGTGTAAGCCTGATCGATTACATCAAAGATCATTCAAACTCGAAGGTGTTTTTTACTGGAGAAGATAAAGGAGGGTTTTGGAGCTCACTTTTTAATGGAGCCTCCAATCAGCATTTTCTTAAACAGTTCCTAGGAGGTATGTTCATCACGATTTGCATGACAGGTTTAGATCAAGATATGATGCAAAAAAACTTGACTTGTCGCAGTTTGAAGGACGCCCAAAAGAATATGTATGGGTTCAGTTTGTCGCTGATCTTTATCAACCTCGTTTTTCTATCGCTTGGAATCTTGTTGTACGATTATGCAAGCCTAGTAGGTATTGAGGCGGCTAACGACAATTTATATCCAGCTGTTGCCCTTAGTGAAGGTTTACCTGCTGTAGTTGTTGTATTCTTCATTATTGGATTGATTGCATCTGCTTATTCAAGCGCTGATAGCGCCCTTACATCGCTTACGACGTCCTTTTCTGTTGATATTTTGGATATGAATACTGAGAGTGATGATCAATCAGTGAAAAGCACGCGGAGATGGGTACACGTGGGCATGTCGATAGTAATTCTAATAGTGATTATCCTATTCAAGTACACGGCTCCACAGAATGTAATCAGCGAATTGTTCAAGGTAGCCGGTTATACCTACGGGCCTTTGCTCGGACTGTATGCATTTGGATTGTTTACTAAGCGCAAGCCATTGGATCAACTCGTTCCCGTTTTGGCCATTGCCAGTCCAGTTGTGACGTACATCGTCAATCGATACTCAGAGGTGTGGTTTAACTACAAGTTTGGCTTTGAGTTACTGCTGTTCAACGGACTCGTAATGATGTTGCTGCTTTTCATTACTTCGCTGGGTACGTCCAACAAATCGGTGGTGCCGCTCGATACAAGGGCTTAAACTGATCTTAGGATATCAATGAGGATGGGCTTCATTCCGCTGAAGAAAAACTCCACAGCAATCACCATCACAATTAGACCCATTAAGCGCATCATTACCGTATTGCATGTTTCACCAAGTAGCTTGATGATCTTGGAAGAGGAGAGGAGAATCAAGTACACCAGGAGCATAACCAAAAAGATGACTACCACCAGTGTTACCACCTTTAGGTTAGTATCAGCATCTTCCATCATGATGATGGCATTCGTCATGGCTCCCGGGCCACAAATCATGGGAATGGCCAAGGGGGTAACAGATATATCGTTTACATAACTCTTCACCTCTTCATCTTGAACTTTGGTTCGAGCTAAACGAGCCTGAAGCATGTCCATGCCCATCAAAAAGAAAATAATCCCACCTACCACGCGGAACGAGTTTACCGAAATCCCGAAAAAGCTGAAGAGCAATTGACCTGAAAAAGCGAAGAGTACAATGGTAATGAAAGCGACAATGCTTGCTTTTCGTGCCGTGTGTGCTCTATCCGAATCGCTCAAATTCGCCGTCATGGTCATGAAAATCGGCATGGTACCCAATGGATTGATGAGCGTAAAGAACGAAGTAAAAATCAGTAGGGAATAAGATAGTAGGTCAGCCATATCATTCATGTTGAACGGTGCAAAAATAGAAAGAGCCACCAAATGGCAGCTCTTTCACGAAGTATGTGTTGTGATTTACCTCTGAATGACACAGCGCATGGCATGAACCTCATCTTTCGTTTCGGCCTGGAGAATGTACACTCCAGTTGGTAGTTCGGCAATGTTTAATACAATGTGAGCAGGGTTGGTCAATGTTTCTTCCGATCGAATCAACTTACCATCCATACCTACAATCGAAACTCTTTGTACACCGAGCTCACCTGTGGTGCTCATGAGCGCAATTTGGGTCGACGCTGGATTCGGCGCGAGTATCCAATGATTTGGAGTATTCTCATTCACGTTTACATCCGCGATGGTCTTCATGATGGTATCGGGGCCGCAACGATTGTCAACTATCAACATCACCTCATATGGTCGACCTCCTGTACTAAAGGTGTGTACTGGATTTTCTTGAGTAGACGTTGCGCCATTGTCGTCAAAGTCCCAGAAGAAGTTATCAATATTCCCTGTAGATGGACCAGATGAGAATTGAACATCAAGCCCATTGGTGTTCGGCAAGAAGGAATAAGAATAGTCTGCATTAGCCTTGCTGTACACAATGAAGACCTCATTGTTAGATACTTCACCACCGGCATTCCTTGCCGTCATGCTCACCAATTTAGATCCTCCGAAGCTGTAGGTAACACTGTGTGGGCCTACTCCAAGAGCCGTGCTTGGTGTGGCTCCGGCTCCGAAGTTCCATTCCACTTCTGTGGCATTCATGCCTGGGTAATCGAAGGTGAAGGTTTGTGCAAGGCAACTGTCTTGCAAATTGCTATTGAAGACTGACGATGGAAGTGCAACGGACAAGTCATACACCTGAATGTTATCGATGTAGAGCGAGTTGCCTCCATCTGTAATGTTGATGAATCGCATTTTGATGCTCATGCCGGCATACGCTGTTAAATCTACTGTATCGCGACGCCACCATCCACCATTGGAAGGAATATACCTTCCAGATTGTACTGGAGCCGTAGCAAGGTCATTGCCGGTTAAGTTGAGTACAGGTGCATCCCAGGTGTTTCCACAATCAGAAGAAATCTCCACCATCAAACGATCATTGCGATTGGTAGGTGTCCCTGTGTAGGAATAATCAAAAACTAGGGAAGGAGTGGTGGAGTTTGTCAAGTCCAAACTTGGCGATTCCAAACGGTCTGGCTGAAGCGTAGCTGCGTAGTTGAAGTTATCAACGCGCGCCGCAAAAGTAGCTTGACCATTAATTCCTATACAGCTCTGTTGCTCCCATGTCAAGTTTGCATCAGGGTTTTCAACGGTCCATCCCGCTGGGGCAAACGAACCTTGAAAGTCCTCTTTGAAAGGTAATGCGAATCCGTTTCCAACCATAACAGCTGCAACCTGGGTAATGGTATCGGACCCATTTACGTTGGAAGCAATAAGGCTTACGGTGTAATTTCCAAGTGCAGAGAAGGCTACTTGCGGATTCTGAGAATTGGCATTTGTTCCGTTCACAAAGCTGAACGTATTGGGTGTAATGCTCCATGTCCAGTTGTTTGGAACGTTCTGCGACAAATCTTCAAGCATCACAATTTCACCTACACAAGGCGTAGGATTGCTCACAGAAAATGCAGCTGCTGGAGCACCCGCAGCCTGTTGTACACTGATATCGTCTAAGGCAATATCTCCTTGCCAGTCTCCGGCGGTTGTGCCTCTGAAGCGAACCGTTACTGTTCTGCCAATCCAAGGAACGAGACTGATATTTTCGCTTAACCACTGGTTGCCCTGACTGCCAATCTTAGCTGGTGCCACATCCAAGGTCCATTCACCATCACTGAAGATATCTACGTGGAGTTCTCCGATGTCTGCGCCATTCATGTGGTACCAGAATTCAAGCTCAGGAGCGTTTGCGCTGGTTAGGTCAATACAAGGCGTCATCAACTGAGCCTCTTTAAACGTACATCCGCCGCTTGCCTCGAGATATAAATAATTTCCAAGGTTCGAACCCGTGGTGTGATCCACAGAAGGACCCGTACCGCTGGAAGGCGTGCCTCCATTATCCGTTCGGAAGTCGATGTCGTCATAAACACCATTGTCGAGGTTACTCCAATCATTCGGCAGTGCGCACACCGTTTGTTCACAATCGGAAGAAGTGCTGCAGTTTGGCCATGAATCGAAGTTTTCAATGAATGGAAGACTTTGACTCATACCACTTGAAATCACGTCGAAGGAGACTTCTGAAGTATCGTTAAATCGGTATGCGTCATCTTTAATGGACTGCCAAACTTTCACTGTTTTCGATCCTAAAGAAGAAGCATTGATTGTATTCGAGAATGTGAAGTTGGTGACAGCTCCTGATGAGAGTGGGCCGAATAATGTATCCTGAAAGACATTTCCATTGAACTCCAAGCTCATTGGGATAGAGTCAACGGTTTGAATACCGTTATTGGATACTTGAACGGTCACATTCATAGCTGTTAAGTCGTGGCATTGTGGAGCCACTCCAGCTTGTGGAGATACCATCACAGAAGCGTTCACATCAATATTGATGATGCAGTTTGAAAAGCCTGGAGCTTTAGATCTAGCATAAGCGCGAATTCCTGCAGCCCCATTTGCCGCTGGAACCGCCGCAACGCTGTACCACAATTCTGCATTTGGTGGTTGGTTGCGAGCAATAAAGAAGGTGTCAACGGTCCGACCCACACTATCCATGTATTGCGCACCTAATAAGTAGAATTCATATTCTACCGCTCCTGGAACTGGGTCCCAACGGAACGTGATGCTATCAGGACATGCCTGAGCCACTTGCAATGATCGCGGCGCGTCAATCAACACGCAAGGGTGATTGGTTACATCCGATTGTGTTCCTCGCGAAATTCGAACCATGAGTTGATCTGAACTCACATTGGGAACATTCCAATCCAGTTGGCGAAGATTAGCCGCTGCCGTTCCGATGGATGACCAAGTTGTTCCTCCGTTGACGCTATACTCCAATGTAAAGCTTTGGCTACCAGGAGAAGCGTCCCAATAAATGCGATTCAATGAACCAGACTCAATAGCTTCACCACCGTAAGGGTAGGTGAGTTCAACCGCATCCGGAACGTATGTATACACCACGTAGAACTTCTGCGGACCTACAGGCACGCTGGTTCCATTTACACGAACCCAAACGGCACCCGCTGCAGGGTTAGCCACGGTTATTTGTTCCGCATTATTCAAGGTATCCGTTGCTCGTACCGCGGCTTCATTAAGGGTAACCGGATTTGGCGTTGGATCGAGAACCCACGGCTGATATACAGTGCCATCGCTGAAACGCACCGTTGCGTTGAGATCGTTAATGAGCGCTCTTGAAGCAAGTACAGAGGCTGCAGGATCGGTCCAGTAAACCATTACTCTCAGCTCTGCGGTATTTGCAGGAACATTGAGTTGGAAGGAATCCGTTTGATTCGTAGAAACTGAATCTACAATGAAATTACCGTCTTCGATATCTCGGATACCTCTTAGGATATTCGCACGGCCGTAACCGTAAATGAAATCAGGACCTGGGTTCCCCTGATCATCGGCTGAATTCATCAAAATTGCTTTGAGCAAGCCGCCATCGGGTTCAGAGGTGTGATTTACTACATAAGCTTCGAACATTTGTGCAAGAACACCCGCAATACCTGGAGCGGCCATACTTGTTCCGGTGAAGCGGGCATAACTGTTTCCTGCGATAGTTGAATTCACCTGCGTACCTACGGAAGCAATATCAGGCTTGATCCGTCCGTCGTGAGCTGGGCCACGCGAACTTGATCCCGCAATCACATCATCGTCGAGAACGTTGGCGGTTGCGATTACGTTCTTGCCCACCTTGTGACCTCCCGTAATGTTACCCCACAGGTTTCCAGCGCCATAGCCACAATTGGATGTGCCACTATTCCCAGCGCTGAATACGTGCATCAGCTTTGGATTCTGAATAATATCCTCATCCATTTCACGTGCACGATTGGTGTATCCTGCATTACAGCCATTGGAATAGCTTGAATTGGTAATTCGAATGGCATGAGCGGTGTAGTCGGCATCTACATTGTTCAAATTTCGTGGATAGTCGTAATAGTAAATTTCAGCACCTGGGGCCATACCCTCTGCATATGGGTCGATGTTACCAGCCCCAAAAATGGTTCCACCTACGTGATCGCCGTGGTTTCCTCTACTTGCCCCAGTGTTTCTACCCACAATTCGGCCGGTATAATCCACGTGTGGACCTATGTCTCCGTCATCACCAAGACCTACAACCACGCCGTTTCCGTCGTAATTTCTACCTGCTGTAAATCGATTCTTAACGCTAGAAGATCGAGCACTTCGCTGAGCATTGAAGTTCTCAGGCTCACCTGGTGCTTCTATTAATTGGATACTTTGAATCCGAGAATCGGAAGCAAAAGCTTCTTTGCGATCGAGCGGCAATTGAACCGTTAGGGAATGCATGGCTTCATCAATTCCCAATACCACATAGCGCTCATCAGATAGCTGATTGGCTGCCGCTTCTAAGTTTACACTTGGTAGATACTGAGCAATAACGGAAACCGTGCCGGTACCCGACCATGCGTACTCAGGAATGCTCTCATCGGCCAAGCGCCGTGTCATTTTCATAGTAGGTGTGAGCGGAGTAATGGCGTTCACGGGAAGATTCCCAAAATCGGCCAAAACAACATCAGCTTGAAGGATTACTCCGTAGGCGTTTACTGGAAAGTAATCGGTAATGGACCCAAGATTGTTTTCAATCCACTCTCTTTCCACCTTTTCAAGTGGGCGAGTGAACTGAATGATTCGATACTTGGTTAAGCTTTCTCCTTCGATGGTCTGAAGTGCGAATTCAGCGCTAGAAGGATTGAGTGAATAAGTGCCTGAACCCAATAAAAGTCGGTTGTCTTCTTGTGCGAAAGAAGTTGTGCTAACCAACCCTGCAAGGAATAAAGACCAAGTGTAAAGATTCTTCATCTATACGGATTGTAGTGTTAAACGTGCGAGTTATCTCGCTAATGTAACCAATTACTAGAACGAATGGTTTTAATAATCCTGACATCTTTAGCCTCCTTTGGTATATTCGGGGACACAAAAAGGGCAAAGTGTTATGTATAGAAGGCGCCTTACATGGATATTTACAGGGATTCTCTTTTCCTCTTTTGGATGGGCTCAGCTATCATCTTCGAACATTCAAAAGGAGATGCAACGCTTGAACTCCTTTAGCAAGGTTCTTTACGTAGCCGCACACCCTGATGACGAAAATACGCGCGTGATTGCGTGGTTGTCGAGAGGTAAGAACGCTTATACCCGGTACCTTTCATTAACAAGGGGAGATGGAGGTCAGAATATGATTGGTACGGAGCTCGGAGCTGAGCTTGGGGTACTTCGTACACAGGAATTGCTTGCCGCACGACGAATCGACGGAGGCTCTCAAGTGTTCTCAAGAGCCGTAGATTTTGGATATTCCAAAACCGCAGATGAAACGATTGAGTTCTGGGAGAAAAGAATCGTACTTGGAGACGTGGTTCGCGCCATTCGGGAGTTTCAACCTGACATCATCGTTACGCGCTTTCCTCCCGATGCACGAGGTGGCCACGGTCACCATACCGCTTCGGCCATGCTCGCTATTGAGGCATTCTCACTAGCAGGCAGTGATACGGCATTTACCGATCAACTGGAGCAGCTCACTCCGTGGCAAGCACAGTCCATTTATTGGAATACCTACAGCTGGCGATGGGATCCTAACCTCGATTCATTGGCAACCAACGACCCTCGGTATTTCAAGCAGGATATCGGTGGCTACGACCCTCATCTAGGCGTTTCGTACAACGAGCTCGCTTCTCTGGCGCGGAGTCAGCATCGCTGCCAGGGATTTGGCATGAGCATTTATCGAGGTGAAACCTTTGAATTCTTCCAACACCTCGACGGTGAAATGATAGAATCGGACTTACTGGAAGGTGTGAATCGCGATTGGGAATCCGCAGGAGCTACCGATAAAATAGATGGCCTGGCCCAATCCATTCAAAGTGAATTCAATCCGGCTTCTCCTGAAGAGAGCTTGCCGATGTTGCTCAGTTTGAGATCGGAAATTGCAATTTCGGATATGGATGCCCATTGGAAGCACATCAAACTGGAAGAAGTAGATCATCTTATCCAATTGTGTTCGGGGCTTTTTGCAGAGGCCACAACGGGAAGTTTTAGTGAAGTTACCGGCCGAGAAGTAGAGGCATCTTTGCGCCTCATTCCGCGCACGACAGATGAAATGGTACTTACTGGTGTTTCTTATCTCAAAGATGGAGAAGGTGTCGGCGAAATGAGTGATGTGAGCTTTCCCATTCAGCTGGATCGAAATCGATACGCCGAACTCGAGGCTACCATTCCAGCCAATTCTCAAATCTCTCAGCCATATTGGTTAAGAGCGCCCTTTAATCGAACCTATCAAGTGGATGTTGAAGAATGGATAGGTCTACCTGAAAATCCGCCTGTGAACGAAATAGTATTCCATCTGGAATATCAGAATATAGCCTTCCAGTTGGCCGTGCCCTTGGATTACCGATGGAGTGATAGGGTTGACGGTGAGCAGCGTCGACCATTCGTGTCGAGCCCAGAAGCAACGGCAACTTTTGAAGAAGATGTGTTCATATTCGCTAAGAATGAGCCCGTTGAAGTTCGTGTCCGTGTGAAGTCTTTTGAAGATTCGCTTGAAACCGAAGTAGGCCTTGAAGTTCCGGAAGGTTGGACATATGAGCCGAAGGGAATCGCTTTGAACTTCCAAAGTCAGTACGAAGAGCGCGTAGTTACTTTCAGGGTGACTCCTCCGGATGAAGCCAGCGAAGGTGATGTGCGACCGACATTTTCGAACATTGACTCACCCGTTCAGAAGTTCAGTGAAATCGCTTATGAACACATACCTACACAAGTAATCTTCGGCGAATCATCGGCTCGAGTGGTTCGGCTCTCACTGGAGATCAACCCAGGAACAATCGGATATATCGAAGGAGCAGGCGATGAAGTAGCCATCGCCATAAAGCAAATGGGATTTGAGGTTGAGGTCATCAACGAGACGGACCTCGCCACTTCCTCCGACTTGAGCAAATACAAAGCAATCGTAATTGGAATCAGGGCGTACAATGTGCATCCATGGTTGCTTAATTACCGTGAGCGTTTGATGAACTATGTAGCCAGTGGCGGACATCTGGTGATGCAATACAATACGGCTACCAGAGACTTACTCACCTCTGAATTAGGTCCGTATCCTTTCAGTTTGAGTCGCGAGCGGGTTACGGAAGAAGACGCGGAAGCAATGATTCTTGACGATGAGCATCCGTTCTTTACGACGCCGAATGCCATCAGCTCAGCCGATTTTGACGGTTGGGTGCAAGAACGCGGACTTTATTTTGCCAATGAATGGGACGATTCCTATCAGCCTTTAATATCTTGGCATGACCGAAATGAGCCGGGCAGAGAAGGAGGGTTGTTATTCGCAACCTATGGAGATGGAGGTTTCACGTACACAGGCATTAGTTTCTTTAGAGAGTTGCCTGCGGGTGTGCCAGGTGCATTCCGATTATTGGCGAATATCTTATCTCATGAGTAAAAGCGGTAGAACCATTTTAAAGCGCTGGAGTCAGGCTTATGCTATATTGGTCACAGCGTTGCTATTGGAGATCATCCTTTTTAGCATCATCACATATTCTTATCGCTGATGCATACGCTGGATTGGATCATTCTCGGTGGTACGCTGCTCTTCATCGTCCTCTTTGGGATTTGGAAGAGTCGTAACCAAAATCTTGATGGCTTCCTACGCGGTGAAAAACTCTCGTGGTCTACGATCGGACTTTCCATCATGGCCACGCAAGCCAGTGCTATCACCTTTTTGAGTACACCAGGCCAAGCCTACGAAGAGGGCATGGGCTTTGTCCAGTTTTACTTCGGTTTGCCGATTGCGATGATCATTATCAGCGCATTCTTTTTGCCGATGTATTACAAGTTGAAAGTATACACGGCCTATGAGTATCTGGAAGAGCGCTTCGACTTAAACACCCGACTTTTCACTGCTCTCTTATTCTTGGTTTCTAGAGGATTAGCTGCGGGTATTACAATCTATGCTCCAGCCTTGATTTTGTCGAAAATATTGAGCTGGAATTTGCAAATGACCATTTTGGTGGTGGGCATTTTAGTGATTTTATACACCGTGAGTGGAGGTACCAAGGCCGTGAGCATGACGCAGCGTTGGCAAATGACCATCATTCTGCTTGGGATGTTCCTGGCGTTTTTCATTATTGTGGATCAGCTGCCTGACTCCATGAGTTTTCGGGATGGGGTAGACCTAGCTGGGATCATGGGTAAGATGAACATCATTGAAACGGATCTCGATTGGAGCAATCGCTACACCATCTGGTCGGGATTAACGGGAGGTTTGTTCCTGGCCTTGAGTTACTTCGGTACGGATCAGAGTCAGGTGCAACGGTATTTAGGCGGTAAGTCGCTGAAAGAAAGTAGAATGGGGCTGATTTTCAACGGCCTGCTCAAAGTGCCCATGCAATTCTTCATTCTCTTTGTGGGTGTGATGGTATTTGTTTTTTACCAAGTGAATGTGCCTCCGGTTTTCTTCAATTCGGCCGGTCTGGAAAAAGCAGCCGACTTAGGTTTTGAAGGGCAAATTCAAATGCATCAAGACGAATACAATCGCATTCAGATTCAAAAGCAAGGTGCGGTAGCGGAGTGGTTGAATGCGGCTCCTGAAGATAGGCACTTGTATGAGCAAGACATCCGCAGTTATGAAAACGCGGCTCAGCTGGAAAGGCGAGAAGTGAAGCGGTTCCTGAATGCGGTAGATTCGAGCATTGAAACGGAAGATGGCGATTTCATTTTCCTGACTTTTATCCTGGACCATATGCCCATTGGCATTGTGGGATTGCTGTTGGCAGTGATACTCTCTGCAGCCATGTCGAGCACCGCAGGCGAGCTGAACGCCCTGGCTTCCACAACGGTTGTGGACTTCTACAACCGCTTGCGGGGTAGCCCAACGGAGGCTATTGACCAAGAGGATAAGGACCACGCCACACTGTCTGTTTCCAAACTGTTTACTGCCATTTGGGGCTTGTTGGCCATTGTCATCGCCTTAACGGCCAATTTGGTGGACAATCTCATTGAATTGGTAAACATCCTTGGATCGCTATTTTACGGAACCATATTGGGCATTTTCCTCATTGCTTTCTTCGCGAAGAAAATCAAGGCTCGCGCGCTTTTCCCAGCGGCTATCATCGGTGAATTGGCTGTACTCCTTACTCATGCATTGAAAGTAGCTGGGCACATCGATATCGGCTATTTGATGTACAATGTGATTGGTTGTGGGTTGGTGATCGGACTTTCGTTGCTCTTTCATTTGACGCTTCCGAGTGGGAAGGGGGATTTGATTGAGGAGTGAAATTAGGCTATATGGCTTGGCCGTGGTATCATTAAACGCCTGTATAGCTAATCTGAAAATTGACCATCAATTCTACCGCAACCAAAATCAGGACGGGTTAACCATATCCTTGAAGCCACATAGGCTGCGATATCGACTTTCCCTTTGCGACCTCAGGGAGCACCTTATTACAAGCGAAGTGGTCCTTGCCAATCGACCATAAGGAGATGGGCCCTTTGCCGACGAAGAAGGCACTGAATTCCCCTTCTTATTCATTGAATTTCAACACATTCATGGTACCTTTGCCGGCTCATTTGAAACAATTATTGGATTATGTCCACAGTAAAAGCAAACGACAAGGTTCGAGTACATTATACAGGTACATTGAGCGATGGTCAAATTTTCGATTCAAGCGTAGATCGCGAGCCACTTGAGTTCACCGTAGGTGCGGGCCAAATGATTCCAGGGTTTGACGCAGCCGTTGAAGGCATGGAACTCAATGAAAAGAAGAGCTTCACCTTGAAGCCAGAAGAGGCTTATGGTCCCGTTAACGAAGATTTGTTCCACAAAGTTGAGCGCAATCAGCTTCCTGCTGAATTGAAGCCAGAGGTTGGACAAGTGCTCGTGGCAGGTTCACCTGATGGTCACGAAATGCAAGTTACCGTGCAAGAAGTACACGAGGATTCAATTACCATCGATGCCAATCACCCATTGGCTGGTAAAGATCTTACCTTTGATGTGCAAATCGTTGAAATCCTTTAATACAAGGATCTAGAAATAAGAAAGGGAGCCCAGTGGCTCCCTTTTTTTGTGCTCCTTTATGGAATCCACTTGATGTCGTCGAAGTTCGGTTTGCGCTTTTCCAAGAAGGCGTTTCGTCCTTCTTTCGCTTCGTCGGTCATATATGCTAAACGCGTAGCCTCGCCGGCAAATACCTGCTGACCCACCATGCCGTCATCCGTTAGGTTGAAGGCAAACTTGAGCATTTTAATGGAGGTAGGGGACTTCTCCAGAATTTCTTGAGCCCACTCATAGGCCGTGTCTTCCAACTCATCGTGCGGGATGGATGCATTAGCCATTCCCATATCCACAGCTTCATCAGCAGAGTAATTCCTTCCTAAAAAGAAAATCTCACGAGCTTTCTTTTGTCCTACCATCTTTGCCAAATACGCTGAACCGTAACCGCCATCAAAGCTGGTTACATCGGCATCGGTCTGCTTAAAAATGGCGTGTTCTTTACTGGCAAGGGTAAGGTCGCATACCACGTGTAAGCTGTGACCTCCACCTACAGCCCAGCCTGGAACTACGGCTATCACCACCTTCGGCATGAAACGAATAAGCCGTTGAACTTCAAGAATATTGAGTCGCGGCATACCATCATCATCCACATAACCTTGATGTCCACGAGCATTTTGGTCGCCACCCGAACAGAAGGCGTATTTACCGTCCTTAGAACTAGGTCCTTCAGCGCTGAATAACACAACGCCAATGTTCGTGTCTTCACGTGCATCTAATAACGCTTGATAGAGCTCCGCTACAGTTTTAGGTCGAAAGGCATTCCGCACTTCGGGGCGATTAAACGCTATTCGCGCTACTTTTCCTGATTTCTTGTACGTGATGTCTTCAAACTCACGCACCGTTTTCCAATCTGCTTTATTCATATTGAAGTTTTGTAATCGCTAGTATGTATGAGGGAACCTGACTTAGCCTTTCAAGTTCTTCTCGTATAGTTCAATCCATTGCTGCACCGACATTTTGCGTACCGTTTCGCCAATGAGTTCATAGGGAAGTTGCTGCGGCTTCTTCAAGCGTACACAGCTCTTACCCATGTCGAGTTTCGTAGGAACGCGTTTAGCGTATTCATCTTGGAACCAACGGTGCAAATCCGGATCAGCATAAATACCCATGTGATAGAGTCCGATAAAATTCTTCTGAGAGGCAATGCTCAAGAAGGGTAGAGGTAGCTTTGGATCTACGTGATATCCTCCAGGATAGATCGAATGGGGGACTACCCAACCGATCATGCTGTAGCTCATCGTTTCTTCAAAGCCCTGTGGAATATTGGCGTTGATTACTTCGCGCAATTTGGCCATGGGAGCCTGCCGATCTTCGGGAATTTGTTGGATATAATCTTCTGGACTATTGGCTTTATAGTTCATTTTAAGTCTGGTTTATTTGTTCCGATTTTGAGGTTTCAATGCCCAGTAAAGGATCATTCCGATGAGACCGAGAAAAACGATGGCCAGTATCCACAACGTCTTCGGCAAGTTGGCAATATCTCTTCGTCGGATTATATCGTAAACGAACCAAGCGAACGCCGCCAAGTAGCCTAGGGAGGCTAACCCAAGTATAATTCCCATTCCTGGGGATGGCATCACGAAATCCATAGTCTCAGCTTTTGATCAATCACAAAGTTACTTTTCTTCATCAAAGTTCATGATGAATTTTGCTGGCTTTGCTTCAATCCTGATTCGATCTCCGTGCTTCGGGTGTGAAAACTCATAGCTCGAAGACTGTAGGCAGATGGAATCCATTTTCTGTTTAGAGCCGTATTGTACATCACCAGCAATGGGGTGACCACTCAATGCGGCATGCTTTCGAATTTGATGAAATCGACCTGTAGTAATATTCAATTCCACCAAAGTGCAGTCCGACTTTCGTTCTATTACTCGCCAATGCGTCTTCGCAGGCTTACCCGCAGCAGTATGATCTTCGGTGGCACTTTTACGGTCGGCCGATCTACCCAGTGGCCATATCCAGTTCCCCGATTCACCTTCAATTTCACCTTCTAGGAGGGCCGTATAGGTTTTTGTAACCGTTTTTTGCTGAATCTGTAATTGGAGATTCTTCAGAGCAGCAGGACGCAAAGCAAAAATCAATACCCCTTCAACTGGGCGATCCAAGCGATGCACAACGCCCAACCCACCTTTCATTTTGGGCTTGTATGCTAGTAGCTTTAAGGCAAGTTCTACCGCATTGGGGTTGCCGAATTTATCGGGCTCAACCATAAGGCCGGCTGGCTTGTGAATGGCTAGGATGTAATTGTCCTGATAGAGAATGTCATTTTCTGTAAGCACCTACTCGTATTGTTTGGCTGCTTCCAAGTGGTGACTATAAATCTCCATGACCAACGATGCGGGTTGCAATACTTTCACTTTGGCTCCTAACATCAATATGCGTTGAACGAACTCATAGTTGGGAATCACCTTCACCTCAAAAACGGTTTCTAGCTTGCCATCGCGAATGATCCGCTGACTTTTATGCAATGGAAGAGTTTTTAGGTATTGAGCTTGAATGGGCTCACAGCTAAAGCGCACGGTTTCTACATTGCCTCTGCTGTGATCGAGGCCAACCACGTTCGCAAATCTCGCTCTAGGATCGCCGGTAGGAGGTGTAAAAACTTGGTCACGGACTTTTAGGTCTTCAATTCGATCGATTCCAAAAGTGCGGTCTTCCTCATTTTGTTGGCGTCCAATTAAATACCATCTGCCTTGATACTGCTTCAGCAACAAAGGTTGGAGCGAGTAGTGCTTAACCTGATCGGTTTCAAACTTTCGATAGTTAAATCCCACCCATTTATGCTCCTTAACAGCCGTTACAAGCTGTGGAAGCCATCGAGTGCCGGCCCAAAGACCTTCGTGTTCGAAGCTCACGTATGGCGATACTTCTTTTTGCTCTCGCAAGGCCTGACCCACAATTTCCGATACACGAGCAACACCTAAAAAGTCGAGAAATGCATCCGTGGCTTGTTGACCTTCTTCCGAAATGAAGTAACCCTCGCGCCCTTTGTGGAATAGAATGTCGATTCCGAAACGCTCGCGAATGTCCGATATGTCTTTCTGCAATTGCTTCGTGTGTGCTTCAAACCCTTCATCTACAAGCATTCTGCTCAATTGGATGGAGGTAGCGTAAGGCAGATCGCGGAGCGCTTGAACAATTACGGCATAACGGGGCAACAAATCGGTCAAATTCATACCTTCAAAGATAGGGAACAGCAAAGGTTCTTTTGACGTGTTTTAAGAATGTATATCTTCATGGCATGACTATCCGCCAACGTATACGGCACATCATTTTTAAGTCTGATACTCCTGCAGCGAAAGCCTTCGACATTATTCTCATTTGGGCCATAGTTCTGAGCATATTGGTCGTGTTACTCGACAGTGTTGTTGAGCTGCATGAGGATTTTGGAGATGTCTTCTTCTATCTCGAGTGGATATTCACATTGCTCTTCACAGTAGAGTATCTGATGCGGATCTACGTTACCCCCAGGCCGAAAACCTACACTTTGTCTTTTCTGGGAATCATTGATTTAATCTCCATCTTACCTACGTATCTGAGCATATTTGTAGCGGGTTCACAATTCTTGATTGTAATACGAGGTCTCCGGATCTTGCGCGTCTTTAGAGTGCTCAAGCTGTACCATTATTCACGTGACGGGATGGTGATGATGCGTGCTCTCATTTCAAGTTCCAGAAAGATTAGCGTCTTCATTCTTTCCATCTTGATATTGGTGACCATTATGGGTTCACTGATGTATGTGGTAGAAGGCGCAGATAGCGGGTTTAAAGACATTCCCAATTCCATTTATTGGGCCATTGTAACTTTGTCGACGGTAGGCTATGGTGATATTTCACCCGTAACTCCATTGGGAAAAATTCTGGCCTCCATGATCATGCTTCTCGGGTATGGGATTATCGCAGTACCTACAGGCATTGTAACTTCAGAGTTTGTCCGTGCGCGCAAGCTCGATGATGAAAAGAAGGAGAATACATGTAGAAACTGCCACGTTACCAATCACCGTTCAGACGCTATACATTGCTACAACTGTGGCGCTCAATTGCATATAGAAACTCAAGACACAGACCTATGATTTTTACAACCACACCGCAAATTGAAGGAAAGAAAATAGTTCAGTACAAAGGCGTTATCGCTGGCGAAACCATTATAGGGGCCAATCTCTTTAAAGACTTGTTTGCAGGAATTCGCGATATCGTTGGTGGTAGAGCAGGTTCGTACGAACGCGTGTTGCTCGAAGCGCGCGAATCAGCCATGAAGGAGCTCGGTGACCGTGCGAGAGCCATCGGAGCTAATGCCGTGGTAGGTATCGATTTGGACTACGAGGTGATCGGAACCAATGGCAGTATGCTGATGGTAAGCGCAAGCGGAACCGCCGTAATTGCTGAATAGATTTACGAAGCTGGTATTCCCTTCACACAATATCCCGCCTTCTTACCATCAGGTTTGAGAGTGGGTTCAATTATCCATTGATAATCTTCTGATCTAAATTCATGGATCATTTCTTCCAAGTCCTTGAATGCATAGGTACGGGGCATAGAAGCTTGTCCGTCCCACGCATAACAAATTGGGATTATTGGAATGAAATAAGTGAATACCACCTGTTGAAAGGTGAGGCCTTTAACCATGGGGGTCATAACCCACGTCATGAGCATCAATATCACAAGGGATATCGGCAACATGATGCACCATATAAGGAATGGAATCTTGTTTTGAGCTAGTTCATAAATCAATAGCGTTCGCTTGTTTTCTTGGGCTGATTTCAAGATGGCCTTAGCGACTGTGGGCGGCATGTGATGGAAGCTGTTAACCATAGTCACCAAGCCTTCAGGAGCATTGGCTAGATTTACGGCATTTACCGATTCAGTGCGATAAGAAACCTCATCGTCAACACGGTTGTAGACGTCTGCAATGTTAGGGTTAGGGTGGAGGTCTGTTAGTTGTAATTTGATTGCAGAATTGTCGGTTACATTGAGTTCTCGAACCACATCAGGCATAACGCCGCCTGATCCGGAGCCCAAATCGGTAACCTGCTTGTGGTTTCCCTTTTCGATTAAATCCTTCACCAAAATCTTAATCACTTCCGTGGTGCCCATCCATTTCATCAATACGATGATGAGGTTGGTCATGCTGCTGCGAATGCCTTTGGGGAACCAAGCAAAATCTTCAAATTCGAACAGTTGAATTCTTTTCATGACGCCAAGGATTTAATGGGATAACTGGGATTCAGGATAATTGAGAGCCATTGGGTACGTGTCGTTCTGGCTGAGCTAAGATAACTTCGTCAGGGGATCCGGGAACTGGGAATCCAAGTACGAGGCACTCCGACATGATGCTTCCCACTTGTCGTGGCTCCAAATTAACCACGGCCATAACCTGTTTTCCAATAAGTGCATCCTTTGAATAAAGTGCGGTAATCTGAGCAGAACTTTTCAGTACTCCGAATTCACCAAAGTCGATTTTCATGACCCAAGCGGGCTTACGAGCATTGGGCAATTCCGAAGCTTCAAGTATGGTTCCAACTCGTATATCTACTTTGGAGAAATCTCCGTATTGAATCTTTTCACTCAAAACGCCTCGTTTAGTTTTTCCATAATGGTGAACACAGCTGGACAAATGGAAGCATTCTTCCTAGTTAGATTGAGTATTTGCTGCTGCTTGATCCGATCCGTGTGCGGATACTCACGACAAGCCTTTGGTCGGACCTCGTAAATTGAGCACTTATTGTCATCCTCTAAAAAGGAGCATGGAACAGATTTTAGGACAAAGTCGCCGTCTTCATCAACGCGGAGATATTCCGATTCGAAATCGGCTGGCTTTAGTTTGAGGTGTTTACTTATTCGGTCAATGTCCTTCCTAGTGAAAAGTGGTCCTGTCGTTTTGCAACAATTTGCGCATTGTAGGCAATCGGTACAAGAAAATACTTCCGTGTGCAATTCGTGTATGGCGCGGTCTACTTTCTTACCATCAGCCTTGGCCAAACGCCGCACCAACTTTTGGTGGGATTTCTTCTTGGCACTGGCGAGTGACTTCAGGTCGGGTAAGAGTTCGTGTGACATATCACTCGTTTAGCATCGTTTCTATGAGAGCTTCCGTTTCAAAGGTGTATTGCTCATAAATACTGGTACCTGGACCACTAAAGCCTGTGTGAATTTCGCGTACCCGCCCTTCTTTGTCTAAGAAGATGGAAGTGGGGTACGACATGAAATTGTCGATCATGGGAAGAGTAGATGCAATGCTTTCACTTCGAGCTTGACCCCCGAAAACTATGTTATAAGGAATATCCAAATCTGCAACCATTCGCTCAATAGCTGGAAGCGCATCCTCCAGCTTGGTTCGTGTCTCAAATGTGATGCCCACTACACTTAATCCATCCTTGTGATAATCTTGATAAAGCTCTGTGAAGTAGCGGGTTTCATCCATACAGTTCGGGCACCAAGAACCCATGATTTGAATAATGGTCGGGCCTTTAATATTTTCACCATTGAACATAAATGAATCGCCATTGAGTGCTTGTGCTCCAAACGATACGGTTGTATATCCTTCCTTTAAGAACGTCAGTTCCTTTGGATCACGTAATTGAAAGTCCTCACTTGGTGTTGCTTTCCAATGCTGGGCATACGTTAGGCCACTGTAGTGCGTGCCGCGTAGCTCTCCATTTATGTATTCAGCCTCGAACAGATAAGCGTGCATGCCGTCAAAAGCCGACAGGACTAATCTATTACCATCAAACTCACCTGAAAGAAAGCGATAATCGCCAGTTTCAGTAATAAACGAACCTTTCACATTTCCGAATTCATTTACACTGAATTCGCCGATAGCTGGTTTGGGATTGTCGGTTCCAGTTCGGAGTTCTACTTCCCAGCGCCCAGGCAGGGGAGTGTTGTTATTTGCTTCTACTTGCGTAAATCGATCGGGCGCTCCAATGCTTTGATCCTTGGCCGTGAAAGGCATCCAGTAGTTCTTGGCATCTGTTTTTGTCCAATAGCCGTTCCAAGTATCATCTCCCATCAGCACGTGTAACTCAGACTGAAATACAGGCATTACGAATGCTATAGAATCACCAATGGTATAAGTAGAATCCACAAAAATTCGCTCATCAGCATTTTCAATAGTGATATTTTGGTGTTCCTTGTCCCAATCGAAGTGAAAGGGCAAATCCGTGCTATCATTCATGTGGAGTGTACCTAACCAAGTAACTTCGGATGTGCCGTGGGGAGTTATTTCCGATTCTTCTTTCTGGTTAGAAGAATTTGCTTGACAAGCCCCGAGAATCAGTGCAAGGGGCAAAAAGAGAGTTGAAGTAGGGATGGAAATGCGCATGGCACAAATTATCTGGTTAATACTCTCACTAAGTACGCTTGGCGCACATTTTCCTTACGGGTTTTTGCCATGAGGAAAGGCAGGCTCAACCGGGTAACGGGATATTCGTCGTATGACTTAACCACTTCATAAAACACCTGGTTATCCGAGAGGAACTCTAGTCCTTCGGCATCCGTGTAGATGTAACTCTCAGGTAAAAAGCTCGTATTCGCAATTATTTCAGCATTCAAACGGATGGGTTGTGACTGCGTATAGAAACACATGCTATACATGTTTGTAGTTTGCTTGATGTAGAATCGTTCAGGATTTACTTCAAGGTATTCCAAGTCCTTTGATACTTCTTCACTTGGCTGATATTTCATCAACTCTGGATAGAAATGGCCATTGACCAATGCAAACACGCCGAGGACACTGAATAGAGAAGAAACTACGAGTCGATCGAGTTTAGCTCCTTTAAAGAAGTAGTAAAGTCCAATTCCAAAGTTGATTAGAACAAGCAAATGGAGCGACCAAGTGACCGTAGGGAAGAAGAAGAAAGAAATTAGAATGTAAGCGAGGATGCTGAAGGCAATTATTAATCCTTGAATAGTCCATGCCACGCTATACCAGCGCTTCGATTTTTCATACGCCACCCTCAAGACAAACTCTGAAGTGAAAATGGCAGCAAATGGCAAGGCGATATTGATGTAGTGTGGCAACTTGTACTGAGAGAAACTCAATGCAAGAATGGGGAGTATGAATCCCCCCAGGCTTAGCCACTCCTGTTTCTTCTCACCTTTGATAACATCATTTACGGCTACAATAATTCGCCAGAAGAAAGCCCAAACGGCGAGTAGAGCCCAAGGAAAGAAACTCCAAATAAAGGTGTGAACAAAGAAGAAAGGTCCTGCGCTATTCGACCATTGATTTCCGCCTGTGATGCGTCCAAAGCTCTGATCCCAGAAGAAGAAACGGAGGCCGCTCACATTTTCCTTTTTCACCACGCCCGTGTCGCTGTTAAACGCCAATACTTTTTCTGGATGGAGGTCAAACTGCTGATACAGGCCATAGCTCATTGGAATGAGCAGCAGTGCTACCCAAAGGAATCCCAGCAGCCATTGAGGACGGAATAAATCCGCGTACTTCTTACGCCCGATGGTGTAGCTGCCAAGTGCCATTAACGGAACAATCATTCCAATGGGACCTTTGGTCATCATCGCAATGGCCATAGCGGTAAAACCAAAGAGCAAATCTCTTTTGCGCTTGTAGTACAAGTAGGCCATGAGTTTCCATACGGAGATGACGATTGCACTGGTTAGAATGGTATCGGTACGAACATCGTTGTTCATAAGCACAAAGGCCAAACTGCTCATCAGCATTAAGGCTGCAACGAATCCAATTCGCTTGTTGTATAGCAGATTGCCCAATTTATATGTGGCAATTATGCCTACAGCGCTAAACAATATACTTCCTAGCCTAAACGACCACTCTGCTTCACCAAAAATCCAAAATGAAAGGCTCGTAATCCAGAATAAGAATGGCGGTTTGTCGAGATAATCATGCCCTAGGAGATAAACTTCAAGGAAGGACCCGGATTCGAGCATTTCTCTGCTGAGTTCCGCATATTGGGCGGAGTCGATGTCCATAACATCGATAAATAAACCCAACGCATATACCAAAGCGGTAAGTGCGAATATTAGGTTGATGGCCCAGCGTTTAAATAGTCCCATTCCGTAGTATAAACCGGTTCTACTCTTGGTTGAGCTAAATGCCCAAATCGCTCATCATTTGATCGATGATGCGATTGAGTTCATTTTCCATTTCTTGGGATGATCCAGAGGTCCAATCTCGTTTGACAGAGAAGTAAAACTTGATCTTAGGCTCTGTGCCTGAAGGGCGCGCAGTAGCAATATCGCCATTGGAATTCACAAGCTGAATCACATTGCTCGCTGGTAAGCCAGTAGGTCGTGTGGAACCATCTTCTAGATTAGTGATAGTTTGCTTTTGATAGTCTCGGAGCTCGGCGATTGGCCTTTCTGCTAAAGAACTAGGTGGGTTAGCACGCAAGTCTTCCATCATTTTGCTGATTTCTTCCGCACCTGATTTTCCTTTCTTCACCAAAGAGATGAGTCGTTCTAGGTAGAAACCGTGACGCTTGTGAATATCGTTGAGCATTTCCACATAAGACTTGCCTTGAGCCTTCGCATAGGCAGCTGTTTCGGCTATCATTACTGCTGCGGAAATAGCGTCCTTGTCTCTCACAAAGTCGCCAATCATGTATCCATAGCTTTCTTCACCTCCCAAAATGAATTTCTTGGAAGCTTGATTTTGAAGAATGAGATCCGCAATCCATTTAAAGCCCGTTAGGCATCGGAGCGATTCCACGCCATAATGCTCTGATATTTCTTCCATGAGGTTGCTCGTTACGACCGTGGTGGCCGTGAAGGCGTTTTTTGGAAGTGCATTATTCCTAGATAGATTTCCCAGCACGTATTCAAAAAGGACAGCTCCCGTTTGGTTACCGTTCAATAGTTTCATTTTGCCATCTTCACCACGTACGGCAATACCAACGCGGTCGGTGTCGGGGTCGCAACCAATAACCAAATCGGCCTGCTCGGATTCTGCTCGCTGTACGGCCATGGCCAAGGCGGCTGCTTCCTCTGGATTTGGGGAGGCTACGGTTGGAAAGTTCCCATCGGGAGTGGATTGCTCTTCCACAATGCTAATATTCTGGAAACCCACTTGACGAAGCGCACGTTCCATCAGAACCACGCTTGTGCCGTGCAAAGGCGTAAAGACGATTTTCAATTCATCTTTGCCTGCATTGCCTTGCGAAAGCTTAGCAACTTCATTCAAATAGGCGGTATCGACCTTCTCACCAATGATATTGATTAAGCTATCATCGGAGGTGAACTTTATACCCGTAAGAGGAACCTTACGAACTTCTTGGATGATGGCTTTGTCGTGAGGAGGAACCAATTGCCCGCCGTCATTCCAATACACCTTATATCCATTATATTCCTTTGGATTGTGCGAAGCGGTAAGGACAATGCCTGCTTGGCATCCCAAGTTACGAATGGCATAGGAAAGCTCTGGCGTAGGCCTTAAACTTTCGAATAGCGAAACGCGAATACCGTTGGCTGCAAAAACACTTGCCACGTCGCGCGCAAGGGTGTCGCTTTGGTTTCTTGAGTCAAACGCAATGGCCACGTGTATTTCGGATGAAAACTGTGATAAGAGATAATTCGAAAGACCTTGAGTGGCTTGACCCAGTGTGTATTTATTGATTCGGTTGGTTCCGAGACCCATGATACCGCGCATGCCACCTGTCCCGAAATCCAGGTCCTTGTAAAAGGATTCGACCAGTTCGTCATGATCTGAATCCAGCATTCTACGGACCTGAGCCTGCGAGGTAGCATCAATAGGATCTTGAAGCCAATTTTGGGCTTTGCTTATTAATTGAGGGTCGAGCATAGCGTTGTCTATCTTTTGATTAATTCAGAGGCAATTGAGACGTCTGATTCAACTTCGGGGTCACCCGAGTAATATATGGTGGCTGCACCCGCCGCTTCAACTCGTAGCTTTGAAGAGGCGTAAACATTTGCAGATGCTGCTCCGGCACACTCGATGTCCATTTCTTCAACGCGAAGATCTCCGGCTGAAACCGAACTGCTTCCGGTGAGCTCCAATTGGGCGGTAACAGCTTTGCCTTTTAGGGTAATGTCTGCTGCACCTGTTACTTCTAGATCCAGTACTTCCACACTAATTTCTAAATCGAGGGTAGAAGCACCAGTAGCTTCAATAGAGAGCAAGCGTCCATCAATTCGGTTCTTCGATTCTACCGTTACGGCACCTGTACATTCAATGTAGCGTATATCGGTTACCGTTATATACAGCTTGATTTCGGGGCTATTTCCCCAATTCATTGTGCTGTTTCGTGAAATTTCAAGTGTACCGTCTTCAATTTCCCAGTCAATGTCGTCGAAATCGTCGGCCATAGCTACGACTTCATGTTCAGGTCCTTGACGAATGAAGACTGTGTAGTTTCCGCTCACTTCAAGAGCATTGAAAGCTTCTGTGGTGAGAATCATGCGCTCTTGTGAAAGTCCGGTTACGGCAAGTGCAAGCGTGAATAAGGAAGTGAGTAAAGATTTCATGATTGGATTATTTGAATGGAATTCTAAAATACTGAACCCGCTGCAAATAGAAGGTATTAATCCAATCTTCTTCTCTTTAGGTCGGCCATTTTTACGGCAGCTACTGCAGCTTCCGTTCCTTTGTTACCGTGTTTACCACCCGAACGTGCAATGCTTTGTTCCCGGTTGTTGTCAGTCAGCACACAAAACAGCGTAGGAGTGTTGTATTTTGAGTTTAAGTCAACAATCCCCTGCGTTACACCTTCACAAACGAAATCGAAATGCCTTGTCTCTCCTTGAATAACCACTCCAATGGCAATAACAGCATCGAGGTTATCCGATTCAATGAGACATTTTGCTCCGAAGGGAAGTTCGAATGAACCTGGCACATCCTCTCGAACGATATTCCGTTCTGAAACACCGAGATCGAGTAGTGTGCTTTGGGCACCTTTGTAAAGGGCTTCTGTAATCTCCGGGTTCCATTCTGAAACAACAATGCCGAATCGCATCGAGGATGCGTCCGGCATTGTGCTTTTATCGTACTCAGATAAATTCTTATTGATGGTAGCCATTAGGCGTTGTCAATCTGAGTTTCGCAGTACATGATGTACTTGTCAATATCTTTCGACTGTTGCGCGTTCGGATAGTCCATCTTCAGTTTTTGATAAAACTTCAATGCTTCCGACCAATCTTCGAGCATTTCAGCAGTTTGAGCCGCTTTAAACATCACACTTGGCGTGCTCAAATCCGTTCCCTTGAGGCTAGCAGCCTTTGAGTAGTATTCCAACGCTTCTTCTGGTTGATTCAACTCGTGGAATGCGTCGCCAATGAGCCCAACAGCAAGCACGTTCATGGTGCCATCGTTGCTTGAGAATTGATCGAGGTGCTCAATGGCACTTTCGTAATCTCCAGTATTCATGTAGCTGATGCCAGCATAGTAATGCGCGAGGTTACCGGCTTTGGTTCCGCTGTACTCTTCCGCAACTTCAGGGAATCCAAGGTTTCCATTAAATCCGTTCAAGGCCTTTTGAAGACTGTCAGCACGAAAGGCTTGTTCTGCTGGATACAAAGCTTCAGAAGCCTCAATTTCCATAGGCTTCGTGACGTACTCTCCGTAGGACCAGTATCCTAGTCCGAGCGCAATTACAATACCTAGACCGATGCCTAGTTGCTTCATATTGTTTTCAATGAACTGTTCAGCTCTTGAAAACGATTGTTCTACACCCTCAATCGGGTTATTAACTTCTTGTTGTTGTTTCTTCTTGGCCATTGTGGTCGTTTTGACAGACCGCAAAAATACCATTTTTATGATACCGAGCAAGCTCTTCTTTACAGCACTTTCTCTTACTTTTGAGCTTATGAAAAGTGCTGCCATTACCCATCTTCATCTTCTCGATTTTAAGAATCACGAGGAGGTAGATCTCTCATTCTCTCCCAAGGTGAATGTTTTCGTGGGGAAGAACGGTGTGGGTAAAACCAATGTCCTGGATGCAGTCCACTATCTAGCGGTCACTAAAAGCTACTTTAATCCCAATGATTCTCAGAATATAAGACATGGTCAACCCTTTATGGTGATTGAGGGAGAATACGAAGCGGATGACAAAGTCGATCGAATTTACTGTGCAGTCAAAAAGGGGCAAAAGAAGGTGTTTCAGAAGAACAAGAAAGATTACGATAGGCTAGCAGATCATATTGGAACCGTTCCGCTGGTGATGATTTCACCTTCAGATCGAGATTTGATTCTCGAAGGGAGTGAAACGCGCCGAAAGTTCATGGATGGTGTAATTTCTCAAAGCGATAAGCCCTATTTGGACGATTTATTGGCCTACAATAAGGCCTTGGTTCAACGAAACAGTTTGCTGAAGTACTTTGCGAAGAATAACACCTTCGATTCGGCGAGCTTAGAAATTTATGATGTCCAGCTTGCTGAGCGTGGAGCGAGAATTCACCAGAAACGGCAAGCATTTATGTCCGGAATTCGGCCTATCATGCTTGAGGCATATGAACAAATTGCGGGAAAGCGCGAAGATGTATCGATAGAGTATTCCTCATCGCTGAATGAAGAGGAATTAAAGGTGTCTCTTGCTTCCAGTCTCGCCAAGGATAGAGTATTGCAATACACTTCCACAGGTATCCACAAAGATGATCTAAAGTTTAAGCTGGATGGCTATTCCTTGAAGAAGGTAGGCTCCCAAGGTCAACAGAAGACCTATACTATCGCACTGAAAATGGCACAATTCGAGTTTCTTAAGAACCTTACGGGTAAGAAGCCCATCATGCTACTCGATGATATTTTCGACAAATTGGATGAGACCCGCGTAGAGGCAATCATTAGTATGGTAAACAACCACCAATTTGGTCAGATCTTTATCACCGATACGCATGTTGAGAGGACCGGAGGAATCGTTAAGCGAATTGCAGAGGAGAGTCGTGTTTTTCACGTCAACGATGCAAAAATTGAAGAAACTGTTGCGGTATGAAGAAGTCAAATGAACAATCGCTAGGCGATGCTATTCGCACTTTTATCAAGCAGCACCAGCTAGACGGAAAACTTGCTGAGGCCGAGGTGGTAGCGGCCTGGACTAAAGTTCTGGGCCCTGCAATAGATCGCAGAACAAAGCGCATACGAATGCAAAAAGGTGGTGTGGTGTACGTTGAACTCAACTCTTCCTCGCTCAGAAATGAGCTAAATATGCAGCGTTCTAAACTCAAAGATGCCCTCAACCAATCCATAGGGAGAGAGATTGTTAATGAGATTCATTTGGTTTGAGCCGATCATTGAAAACCATTGCAATTATTCTATTCGGGTTCATCTCCTTCACAGAAGCAAGGGCTCAAGACGCCATTTTCGATACGTTATGGCTCAAAAATGGCCAGATGGTTTACGGTGAATTTAAAACTCTGGACATAGGGGTGCTTACATTTCAAGCTGAAGTTTTGGGTGAAGTAAAAGTGAAACATTATGAAGTGGCTACCCTCTCTGCAACCAAACACTTCTATCGTACCCGATTGTTGTTCAGCGATGAAAATTTCGGCTGGCTTCTTCCAAGTGATACAGGAAGCGTGCTTCTTTATGATATTCTAGATACAGTTGAAGTGGAGTTGAGTAGGTTGGCTTATATCAGTAGGTTACAAGAAGACTTTGTTCAGCGATGGAATGGGTTGTTGAATATGGGGATGTCGTATACACGAAGTAGTGATATCCTTCGATACAACGTGGACGGACATGTGAATTATGATGGGCAAGATATTGACCTCGACCTGCGAGGAACCGCCATTTTCACTGGGGAAAGTGGGGCCGTGGTTCGCGAAAGAGAAGAGCTTTATTTTCAACTTGATCGCTTTTTGAATGCTAATTGGTCCACTTTCGTGAGTGCCCAATATCAACGAAATCAAACCTTAGGATTGCTGTATAGATATCAGCCCGGACTTGGAATTAATTATCGCGGTTACCTAAGTAATCATATTGGATTTAGAATAGGTGTGGGTGCAGTTTACAATACTGAACAGAGTTTGGAAGGTTTGGGAAATGAGAGCGTTGAGGCACCTATTAAATTGCGGTTTAGGTTTCTGAATTACCGCGACCCAAATATCAGCGTGATCCTTAGTCAGAATATATACTTCGGTATTTCAGAAGTGGGTAGGATTCGCCACGACGGAGAGATACGATTTCAATATGAAATCGTTCACAATTTATCGCTGTCGTTGGTTTTCTATGACAACTTTGACACACAATCTCCAGCGACGGGAGGCAGTTTGCTCGACTATGGGTTGGTTTCCGGAGTATCTTATAATTTTTAAGGCGCCACATTGCTGCAGCGCCTTAAAAAGTGGTTCTATGAGATATGTGTTCAGTCGATTTGGCTCACTCCCAAGCCGCTCCAATGCGAATTCCAAGAATGTTAGCCGCGGGTAGGGCTCCTCTTGCAAACTGATAGTTGTAGAAGGCAGAAACAGTCAAAAGAGATGTGCCGCCCACATCATAAGTAAAGCCGATTTCAGGTGCGAGTGTCACGGGCCATTCGCTATTGTAGAACGACACTATGCCAACTTCCGTTTGCCTTTCCGACCAACTGATTCCCGCTGCGCCCGCCACAAATGGCCTGAACTCAGACTGGACATCACCCAATCGGTAGGTGTATTTTGCAAGAATAGGAATAGTGTTAAAATACCGGAATTGGGTTGCGGTTACCGTGCGAGTTCCAAATTCTTGTGTGTGCTTGGGAAGCTCGTCATAGAGTGTAATCCAACCCGTTTCAAACCCAAAGTATTGGTTTCGATGAACTTGATGTCCGAACTCCAGATGATAGCCTAACCAACTTGTCATAGAAGTGAAGTCGCCCGTGTTGCCAACTCCTTGAGATATGGCGTACGACATGCGTGTATAGTTCTGGGCAGATGCTAAAAAGCCCGCCAATAGAAAGGAGAGTAGAATACGTTTTTTCATGGTTTAAGGCTTTAAGTAAGGTGATTGGTCGAACGCCTGGTCAATTCCTTCTACTACGCGCTGCTGATCAACGCTTGTTCGGCCTGAGGCCAAGCCGTTGAGAAGGCCAGTCCATACTACACTGAGTGTAGAGTCTTCGTCATTGGGGTTGGTCAAATCTACAATGTCGATGGCCACAGTACCAATATCATATTGATAACCTGTGAAGCAGTATGGGTAGCCGTATCCATAGCCAGGATAACCACCCCACCAGTAGCCCCAGCCGCCCCACCAACCCCAGCCATAACCAGGGTAATAATCGCAATAAGTAACATTTCCTGAAAGTGTAAATGCACTCGCACGAACTAGGATATCCGGTGGTGTGTTAGAAGGCGTTGAAGCCGTATCGTATTTCTCGTATCCACGGGCCATCAAGTTCATGTCGATTCGAGCAAGAATATCCTGATCGAACTCGCGATCTAGATCATCATCGTCACCGATGTGAACTACCGAATCGATAAGGGCATAAGTTGTTTTGCCTGTGAAATTGTAATCTGAATCGTAGTCCGTAACAATCAAATCGTAATCATCTACGTATTCAGGTCCGCCTGGATAACAACCCTGAATCAGGGCCAACCCAATCAAGGCGATTAAGGATTTTCTAATGTAATGCATGGCATGTGTGAATTAATACGTGAAAGTAACGAAGAATTCTGTAAATACTCCGCTATTCTAAGAAGGTGTATTTTCGTCATGATGACATCATTCAGAGTTTTATTAATAAGCGGTTTATGGCTGGCTTGCTTATCTCCAACGGTGCTTAAGGGGCAGGTGGGATTGGATATTCCCAATCAGGTTTGGTTAGATGCGAACGTAACGTATCGATCCGATGTGGATTTATTCTCTGGTGAGTTGAGTTTTCGCGATGATTTTAATTCGCAGTTTCGGCAAGTGCTTACGCGGTTTCGGTATGGGAGGTTTTATGACTCGAACACCCGCTTCGATGTGGGTTTGGCATCATTGCACAGCCTTCCCAACAACAGCAATGGCTACGTAGTGGAGCTCCGGCCTTATCTTGGTTGGCAACAAACATTATGGGTTGAAGGAGATTTCTTTATACGTGTGTATACTCGAAGTGAGTTCATGCTCTTTCCACAACCGAATGAGGGGGTCTACAACGTTCGTTTTCGAATACGACCACAATTGGGCTATTCCCTGGATCCGGGGTTGCATGAAGGTAGATTTCTGATGCTCGCAGGTGATATTGAGTTATTGCAAACTCAGCAATTATCAACCTTTAATGCGCAGCTAACCGCCTTTCGATTTAGAGGAAGGGCTCGCTATCCTATCAGTGATGAAGTTCAATTGGAGCTGAGTTACTTCTATGAAATGAGTCCGTCATTAAAAGACGCCATAAGAAACGTGTATCGATTCGCTATCTATTATTCGCTATAAAAGAAAACCCCGAGCGATAGGCCCGGGGTTTCAAGTATCCATAAGACGTCAAATTAATAACGCTCGCGCTCTGAAAAGAAGAAGTTGCCTTCAATTGCTGCGTTTTCATCGCTGTCTGAACCGTGAACGGCGTTGGCAGCAATGCTGGAAGCAAACATCTTGCGGATGGTACCTTTGTCAGCCTTTGCTGGGTCAGTATTTCCAATCAAGGTGCGGAAGTCAACCACAGCGTTGTCTTTTTCAAGAATGGCAGCCACAATATGACCACTCGTCATGTACTCAACAAGCTCACCAAAGAACGAGCGCTCTTTGTGTACCGCGTAAAAGTTACCTGCATCGCGACGACTCAATTGAGTCATTTTCATAGCGACAATGCGAAACCCAGCTTCGTTGATTTTTGCTAGAATTGCACCGATGTGCCCATTTTCAACCGCATCAGGCTTAATCATGGTGAATGTTCTGTTACCAGCCATGTCTTGTTCTATTTGTTGATTTGTTTCTATCAATTTGGCCGCGAAATTAGGGAATTCCCATGAAACCGAACGCGTTGCCTTAAAGAAAGTTATGGCCGCTCATTCGCCGAGAATGATCTGTAGAGTGTGTTCAATCATGTCTTCCATCACTGCTTTGGGATTGGGGTGAAAGTCACCATTCATTCGATTAGCCAGAAGGGCGGATATACTCACAGCTTCGTGCCCTAGTATTTCAGCTAAACCGTATATCCCCGCTGTTTCCATCTCAAGATTGGTAATCTGTTCTTCATTTGGAAGAGAGAAGGAAGCAAAGTGAGCGAATTTTTCGGCTGTTGGGTTCGGAATGCGCAAAGCTCGACCTTGCGGTGCGTAGAAGCCGGCCATGGTCAGGGTGTGTCCCATTTTGTACGATTGGGAATCAAAGAGATTCAAAAGGCTATTGCTCGCCTTAACATGATAGGGAAGAGGCAATCCGTCGAGGTGTTTCTGAAGTCGAATCGCTTCAGTTTGAGGGGATACTAGATTACCATAAAAAGGCATGAGTCCGTCGTATCCAAAAGCAGATTTAGAAACCAACCAAGTACCGAGCGGAATCGTAGACTGCAGAGCTCCAGAAGTTCCAATACGAAAAAAGCGCAGTGATGTATGCTCTTCTTTGATTATTCTAGTTTTTAAGTCAATATTGACTAACGCATCCAATTCATTGATTACGATATCGATATTATCTGTACCGATTCCCGTAGAAATAATGGTGATGCGCTTTCCTTTTCGCAGACCTGTAAAAGTGGTAAACTCTCTGTGACTTTTAGTCAATTCAACGGAGTCCAGATGTCGGGCAATCATCTTCACGCGTTCTGGATCACCTACTGTGATGATATCGTGTGCAATATCTTGTGGCAAGAGATGCAGATGATAAACGCTGCCATCATCGTTAAGGATGAGTTCAGAGTGGGGAAGGGTAGAATAGTTCACGTGTCCGAAAATACGTATTACGAACCTTCATAAAAAGTTCTACATTTGAGAAATCAACTCAGTTAATACTCGACTTACACAATATGGCTAAACAAACCAACAAAATCCTTGTAGCTGTCGGATTTTCAGAGCAATCCATTGAAGCATTAAATCATGCTGTTGAGATTGCTAAGATGACGAACTCAGAAATTACCCTTCTCTCTGTCATAGAAGATGCAGGACTTTTTGCTCGCTTGTTCAGTAGCGAGGCTGAAAAGCAGCAAGAAAGAATGAAGGAAGAAGTAAATAAAGAGCTCGAAAAACTCATAGCTCAACGCGCTTCTTCAGGTGTGCGCATGTCTCAAATGACAGCTATTGGTGCTGTTCATGAGGAAATTGCAAGCGTAGCCTCGATGCTTGATGTAGACCTTGTAGTTTTAGGTACTCACGGTAAGCCAGGCAAAGGACGTCGCGCTAACTTAGGTTCTAATGCGTACCGCGTAGTGAACACAGTTAAGCCTCCAGTTCTCACTGTACGTGGTGATTCTAAACCTGATGAAATTGATCGGATTATTTTCCCACTCGTACTAGACAGACGATCGCGCGAAAAGGTAGGTGTGGCCTTGCACTACGCACGTATATTCAACAGCGAAATAAGAATCGTTGGCGTATCTCGTAGCAAAGAAGAGGCAAAGAAGCTGGCTTCTGACCTTAACCAAACCGTAAAGTTCATCAATGATGCGGGCGTTAAATGTGATGGTGAGGTTATCCGTGACGAAGGTAAGTCAGTTGCAGATGCTACCCTTGAGTACTCTAAGCGCGAGAACGGTGATTTGATGATCATCATGGAGGAAGGGGAATCTTCACTCTTGCGACTCAGAGGTAGCGATGTGGAGAAAATTCTCAACGGGGCAGAAATGCCTGTATTGAGCGTGACACCGAGCAAGGTGAACTACGAAGCTCAGTTCTCAAATATGTAATGTTACAGATACAGTTATAGAAAGAAACCCGGCCATAAGCCGGGTTTTTTTATCTACTCAACGATCAGTTTATCCGTGAACCAATGCGAGTCGCTTTCAAAGTGAAGTATGTATATTCCAGGGGATAGCTCAATAGAGTGCTCGCTTCTTGATGAGCTTACCATCGCCCTTGAACAGACTTTACCATTCATATCTTTTATCGTGACTACCCCTGACGAGATACTTGATGGCAATTCCAAATTCAGACGATCATGGGCCGGATTCGGATAAACCCGATAAGTGCCAAATTCTAATTGAACCAGTCCGATGCCCGTTACCTCATAACAAGCCGAAGTGTCTACACAATTGTCATTAGTCACTTCAACCGCATAGTGTCCATTGGCTGAGGCGTTAAAGATTGGGCCTGTTTCACCGGCTATGGCCGTAAATCCATTATCGCAATCAAGCCACTGATACGTGGTAGGCGAAAGGGCTTGAGAAATCAATTCCGCTCCATTCTGATTTACAGCCGTATCAACGGTCTCGATATTGACTTGGTATATGAACAGACTGTCACATCCGTCTTGAGTGGTCAGCGAGTCGATGTACTCACCACTAGAATTAACCGTTCTTCCCGATGTTGGTAATACGGCGAAGTTGCAACCTGTAATTGTATCTCTTCGAGAGAAAGACGAATTGGTAATTGCGGTATTTCCGGTAATCCAATTCGAACTTGCGCCCGTAAGGGTAAAGTTTTGGAGAATACCATTATTGTTGCCGAATACATCATTGACGGAAGTGACGTTTAGATTGCTTCCTCCAGCTGTACCTTGGTTAAACTGATAATACAATTCCAGGTCTGCATCAGGCTGGCAAATCTCTTTGTTCGCATGAGCTGCCAAAGTAGATGCCGTCAATACTTTGCTCCAAACTCGTACCTCATCAATATCTCCATCAAAATGCCGAGCGAAGTCAACGCGACTCCCAATCTGTAAATTGGATCCCGTTGCTGTATTGAGTCCGGTTAGCGTGCCTTGAGTCTCTAAGTTTCCATCGATGTAAAGCTTGATGTTGTTTGACCCCGCTGAAGGATTATAGGTAACGGCCACGTGATGCCAAACTCCGTCATTGACCGGAGTGGTTCCGCTCACACCACTACCGCCAATCTCCAGTCGAATCGAATTAGACCAAAGCACATTGAAGGTAAATCTCGTTCCTGTGGTGAATGTGCCGTAATCCACTATTATATTCTGAACTCCACCATTGCTCGGATTGCAATTGGCCGTTGTTCGTATCCAGGCTTCTATCGTTCTCGCTCCAGTGCCCGTAACTCCTTGAAAGGATGACGATACGTAGTCATCGGTTCCATCAAAATTCAAAGCGTTATTCTGTCCAAATACAAAGGTTGTAGATACTACGAGTGCCACAACAGCCCATTTCAGACTATTCATTTTTAACATATTCACAAAATGTTAGGTTCGTTCTTGTGGGGTGCAATATAATAAGGACGAGCGTTAACTCGTCCTCTTTTATCTTTTGGTATGTGCTTATTATTCAGAACTAACCGGCTCTATGTTGTCCTCAGTATCTGAAGCTATCGTTTTTGTGAAGTACATCAATACAGCCAGAGCGATGAACAAGATGATTGAACCGATCAAGAGTGCGATATCTTCCAATTGCATCACGGCAAACAAGAATCCGTACGTAACCGCCAAGGTGCCTGAAAGGGCAATCGTTGGCTTACTTTGCTTATAAATACCAGAGGCATACCAACTGATTAATGTTGTGGTCATGGCCGCAGCGATGAGGTAAGCCGGCGTAAATCCGATTCGTTCCGAAAAGGCAATGAGAAGCACGTAGAATAATACCAATCCAGCACCCACCATTAGATATTGGACGCTGTGGACCCTCAGTTTTGTAACCAATTGAATCAATAAGAATACAACGAAAGTGAGTGCGATGATGAGTACACCGTATTTCGAGGATCGCAGACTCATGGCATAATGATCAACCGGTTGCATCAACTCAATACCCATGGTGTTGTAGATGAGGGGATCGTGATAATCGAGCATCTGTCGCGCATAACCACGGTTCATTTCCAAGACTTGCCACTTAACGTTAGATCGAGCATCGGTAATTTGAGGCTCTTCCGAGGTGATGTAGTCGCCAATGGACTTAGGATGAGCCCAATCTGATTCGATTTCAGCTGTGGTTTCGGACCCCAAGGGCATTAGTGCTAGTTGGTTGGTACCGTTCAGAGCCACGGAACCTTCAAAGGTTATTTCAGAAGCATTCGAAGCGTCAAACTGTGCTGATAATGCTTGTCCACCTATGTATTGACCTTCTCGTCGGGAAGAAAATTCCAAGAGCTTTCCATTCGCTCTTACGGCCGGGTTGGCTCTCAGTCCTTTTTCATCCGAAACGCGGATAATGATTCTTGCCTTGTCCCATAGGAACTTGACATCGCCATCCAAGATACCTTCACCCGCATCTGCCAAATCAATCTTTCCCTTGAATTGAATATCTGACCGGAAGAGAGGGATGGAATAAATCCCGCGTTTTCTTTCTTCTACTTGTAACTGTGCTTTGTACGTGAGATTGCTCGGAAGAATGACCAAATTCCGTCGTTCAACTATTAGTTCTTCTCCATTCATGCGCATGATTTCAGTGGGGACCAAGAAACTTGGAGCTGCCACCGTTTGATCGCCTCCCCATTTGTTGCTCACTTCCTGAATAGCTTCATTCGATCTCGATTCCCGTTCACGAATGAGATCTGTTACCATGGATAGGGGGATGAGTAGGATAAGAATTAGGAACCCAATGAAGACGAGTCGGGCTGTAATGGAGTTTTTCATCCAATCGGCAAAAGTTCGTGCTGTTGAGTTTGACATAGGTGTTGTGTATTGAGTTAGACCACTTAACGGGGTGAGCCGTACATTTCAGATATAGGAATTGTACCTTTAACGTTTCATTGACGCTACAAATCGAATTTGAAGTTTTCGCTCATCTGTTGATTTGGTTGGGTCATTTCTGTCTTTAAGAAGCCGCTCATGAAAACATTAGCTATCATTCCAGCTCGCTACGCTTCCACAAGATTTCCAGGTAAGCCTCTCATAGATCTCGTTGGAAAATCGATGATTCGAAGGGTGTATGAACGGGCCTCGCAAGGAGCCGATGAGGTAATTGTAGCCACGGACGATGAGCGCATAGAATCTGAGGTGAAAACATTTGGTGGTCAATGTGTAATGACCTCTGCTCATCATAGTACCGGCACAAATCGCTGCTTGGAGGCTTACCGACTATGGAAGAGAAATAGCGATTCAAACGCGGATGTGGTGATCAACGTTCAAGGAGATGAACCGTTACTGGATCCTGCTAATTTGAGATTGCTCGTCCGCCCATTCATGCAGGCCGAATGCGAGATGGCCACATTGGTGCGGAATGTTCAGCGCCCTGAGGATTTACAAGACCCAAACAATGTGTTCGTTGCCCTAAATGCGAAAAATCAAGCCCTTTATTTCAGCCGACATCCCATCCCATTTGTTCGCGGTGAAGAAATGGAGCATTGGCTTGAAAAGGTTGAGTTTTATCAACACATCGGCTTGTATGCTTTCAAGCCAAAATCGCTTGAGCAGTTTGAGAGTATGACCATGGGAAAACTGGAGAAAGCTGAATCATTGGAACAGTTGAGGTGGCTGGAAAGTGGCCGCTCTATTCACTGCTCAATTGTCAATGAGGTATCTGTAAGCGTAGATACGCCCGAAGATGCAGAAGCAGTTCGGGCGTTAATCAATGCGATGTAGGGACGACCTAGAGTCCGAATGCCCGTTTTACATCTTCTACACGGTCTTCCTTTTCCCAAGTGAAAAGTTCAACTTCCAACTCAGCAATTTCTGGACCAGCACCATCGGGACGTTCGAAACGCTTTGTAATAACCTGTGGGGTGCGTCCCATGTGTCCGTATGCAGCGGTTTCACTGTAAATTGGATTTCTCAGTTTCAGATTCTTTTCGATCAAGCCTGGACGCAAGTCGAATAGTTCCATAACTTTCTCCGCAATTTGGCCGTCGGTCATGTTCACCTTAGAAGTTCCGTAAGTATCCACGAAAACACCCGTAGGTTCAACTACACCGATGGCATAAGAAACTTGCACTAACATTTGATCAGCTATACCTGCTGCCACCATATTTTTGGCAATGTGGCGGGCTGCATACGCCGCTGAACGATCCACTTTAGAAGGGTCCTTACCAGAGAATGCCCCTCCGCCGTGAGCTCCCTTGCCTCCATAAGTGTCTACAATGATCTTTCTGCCGGTAAGTCCTGCATCACCGTGTGGACCACCAATGACGAAAATACCTGTTGGATTGATGTGATATTGAATATCATCATTAAACAAGGCTTGTATTGCAGATGGAAGTTGCGTTTTTACGCGCGGAATGAGAACTTCCTTGATTCCTTTGGCGATTTCTTCTTGACTCACATCGTCGTCATGTTGCGTACTCAATACGATGGTTACAATTCGCTGAGGCTGATGATCGTCGCTATACTCAAGTGTCACTTGTGCCTTAGCATCGGGTCTAAGCCACGTGAGTTGGCGATTTTCTCGGCGAAGTACGGCCAATTCACGAAGCAGGCGATGCGATAAATCCAAAGCCAATGGCATATAGTTGTCCGTTTCATTGGTCGCATATCCGAACATCATGCCTTGATCACCTGCACCTTGTTCCTCCAGCGAACCACGGTCTACACCTTGGTTAATGTCGTTCGATTGTTCATGGAGGGCAGATAGCACACCGCAACTGTTCGCTTCGAACATGTACTCACTTTTGGTATAGCCAATTTTCGTGATGACCTCGCGAACTACTTTTTGTACATCAATGTAAGTTTCACTCTTTATTTCCCCGGCAAGAACAACTTGTCCAGTAGTCACCATGGTTTCGCATGCAACTTTGGAGTGGGGGTCAAAGGCTAAAAAATGATCAAGAATAGAATCGCTAATCTGGTCGGCAATCTTATCTGGATGCCCTTCGGATACGGATTCAGATGTAAAGAGATAACTCATGTTTCTCTGATGGTTTGCATTGAATTTCAGTGATCACGCGGGGATTTGAAATGCTTCCAAAGGCCAGGTAAGGCGCAGCTTTAGCATTTTTTAATGTGGTTGCAATCGGTCAAATCTCTCCACGCGGACGACAAATGTAAGTCATCGCAATAAATTCTCCCAGTAGATGACTTAAATAGATTTTTGAGCTTATTCGTTCATGAGCATTTCATAAGTTGTCATCGCCTGTTGAGCCTTGGCATCTTCTCCTATTCGGCTGTAGATGGTTGCTAGAGTGTTGTAGATAATAGGCTCTTCTGGTCGCAATTCAGCGGCCTTTTCCATGAGAGGTAAGGCGCTCCGAAGGTGTCTTTCAGCTTCTTGGTTTAAGTTTGCTTGTTGTTGGTCGTACTCAGATGAGGTGAGATTATTTAGCACGTCATACGTGTCTGCAGCCTTGTTGTAATAAAACACGCCGAGGTTGTATACCGCATCGAAATAATTTGGATCAGCAGCTATGGCACTTTTGTAGGCACGAATTGCAGCTTGTTCATCACCCAATTCCTCGTTTAAATATCCAAGATTAAAATAGAGATTCGCATTGTCGGGTTCATCTTGAATAAGAGATTCCAACTCCGCTTTGGCCTCTGCAACACCTTCTGTTTTGATCATCAAATTGACCATTCTCTTGCGCAAAGTCGAATTGTTGGGAAGGGTCTGAACGGCTCTTCGTGCCCAATCTAGAGCTCTAGTCGGGTCTTCTTCAATAAACTCGTAGCTGTAAATAATGGATTCGTATATCGTGGCATTGGTGGAGCCTAATTCTGCTACTTGCTCAAAACTGGTTCTGGAACAGGTCCAATCCTCAAGCGATTGACAAACGATTCCTAAATAAAGGAAGGCCAATGTGTCTGTAGGTAGCACTTTCGAAGCATTCTCAAAACTTTCACGTGCAGATCCAAGCTCATTAACCTTAAATGCTTCAATCCCTTGGTTGAGTAATCCGCTGTGAAGGTTCGATTTACTTAAGTCTGCCAAGGTGTAGTAATTGCTCCCTATGTTGTCAATTGACATCGCCTTTTCAAAGCCAAGAATCGCCTTGGTAAGTGCTTCTTGATCCAAAGCATTCACTTGAGGATCATCGGAAAGATAAATATCGCTGTAAACCCGACCATAGATATACCATGAGTGGGCCCTTTCGGCAATTGTGGCATCTTGAATGGCGGCGTCAATTTCCATTTTGGCCTCTTCATATAAGTCCTGTTGCAGCAAGCGATCTGCCTTACTAACGCTGGCATTTTGAGCAAGAATAGTGAGTGGAAGAGCCAAGCTGATGAATCCAAGTAAAAATCGCAAGGGTAGTAGGTGTTGAAATGGGTAAAATCTAAAGATAAGGTGATGATGCAGGTATCGCAAACCCCATGTTGGATGAAGTTAGAAAAATTTCAAGTTTCGCCTTGACTACTGTATTGATCTTCTCTTACATTTGACTTCCGTTTTACGACATTTAAACTTATCCAGAAAGGTGGAGGGACATGGCCCGCGGAAACCTTAGCAACCTGGTCACTTTGACTAAGGTGCTAATTCCTGTCTCGCTAACGCGGGAATAGATGAGCAAGAATAGATTTCATTTGATTTATAATCTCACGAATTCTTGCGCTTGTCGCGAGGCAATATCTCTTTTGGGTTTGTTTGGTGCATGAGAGCTGAAAGGTATAAATGAGATTATGGCAATGAAGAAAGAGCTAGAGGATTTAGCCAAAGAGAAAATTTTGATTTTAGATGGTGCCATGGGTACCATGATTCAGCGACACAAGCTGGATGAAGAGGGATATCGAGGTGTTCAATATGCGGGACATGATCAGCCCCTGCAGGGCAATAACGATCTCTTGTCTATTACCCAACCCGAGATTATCGCAGATATTCATAGAGCGTACTTTGAAGCAGGGGCAGATATCGCTGAAACCAATACTTTCAACGCCAATCGTATTTCTCAGGCAGATTATGGTTTGGAATCTGAAGTTAGAGAAATCAATATTCAATCCGCACAACTGGCAAAAGCGGCTGCCTTGGAATATTCAACACCTGATAAGCCCAGGTTTGTTGTAGGTTCCATTGGTCCAACCAACCGAACCGCATCCTTATCGCCTGATGTGAACGATCCTGGTTTTAGGGCAGTCACATTTGATGAACTCGTTGAGGTGTATTCGGAGCAAGTGGAGGCGCTCATACAAGGGGGAGTGGATATGCTAATGGTGGAAACCGTATTTGACACCTTAAATGCCAAATCCGCACTCTTCGCTATACAGGATGTATACGAGCGGATCGGTAAGGAGCTTCCTATTATGGTTTCGGGAACAATTACCGACGCTTCGGGTCGCACGCTCAGTGGACAAACGGCCGAGGCGTTTAGTATCAGCCTCGAACACATTCCACTTTTCTCCATTGGATTGAATTGCGCCTTGGGAGCGGAGCAACTGCGACCCTATGTGCAAACTTTATCCGAAAAATCACCTTTCTTAGTAAGCGCGCACCCGAATGCCGGCCTGCCTAACGCTTTCGGTGAGTATGATCAGGATCCAGAGCAAATGGGAATTCAGATTGAGGAATTCTTAGCGAGAAACGCGGTGAATATCATTGGAGGGTGTTGCGGCACAACTCCAGAACACATCAAGGAAATAGCCAGAAGGGCGAGTCAGCATCAGCCTCGTTTACGTTCAATCCAAAATGCGGTGGGTTCATGAGTTTGTTGAGGTTGTCTGGGCTCGACCCACTGATTATTACGGCCGATTCTAATTTTGTCAATGTTGGTGAGCGTACGAATGTGACGGGGTCCCGAAAATTTCTGCGCCTTATTCGAGAAGAGAAGTTTGAAGAGGCCATCGAAGTGGCACGTGATCAAGTAGAGGGAGGAGCGCAGATTCTGGATGTGAATATGGACGAAGGGATGATAGATGGGGTTGAAACCATGACCACCTTCCTCAATCTACTCGCCGCGGAACCAGATATTTCTCGTATTCCTATCATGGTCGATTCCTCGAAATGGGAAATCATCGTGGCAGGGTTGAAGTGTATTCAAGGAAAAGCCATCGTCAATAGTATTAGCCTCAAGGGAGGTGAGGATGAGTTTGTTCGACAAGCTCGGTTCATCAAAAGAATGGGAGCAGCCGTGGTGATCATGGCATTTGATGAAGAGGGTCAAGCTGACAATTTTCACAGGCGCATCGAGATCTGCGAAAGAGCCTATCACCTGTTGGTGGATCATGTTGATTTCAATCCGAATGATATCATATTTGATCCGAACATCTTCCCGGTGGCTACCGGTATGGAGGAGCATCGGCGTAACGCATTGGATTTTTTCGAGGCCACACAATGGATAAAGCGTAATCTGCCGCATGCACACGTGAGTGGTGGTGTGAGCAATGTCAGTTTTAGCTTCAGAGGAAATGATGCGGTCCGTGAGGCCATGCATGCCTGTTTTCTATATCACGGGATTCAGTACGGAATGGATATGGGGATTGTCAACCCCACCCAACTCATCGTTTATGAAGAAATAGATCCGGAGCTTAAGAAACACGTAGAGGATGTCCTCTTGGACACCGACGCGGAAGCTGGGGATCGTCTTTTATCCTTCGCTCAATCCGTGAGCTCCGAGCGAAAGCAAAGCGAAAGGGATTTATCATGGCGTGAAGCACCTGTGGAAAAACGCATGGAGCACGCTTTGGTGAACGGAATAGCCGAGTTTATTGAGGAAGATGCTAAAGATGCATTGGAGAAGCTTGAGAGTCCGCTTGGCGTGATAGAAGGTCCCCTTATGGACGGAATGAACGTTGTAGGTGATTTATTCGGGTCGGGAAAGATGTTTCTGCCGCAAGTGGTGAAAAGCGCCCGAGTGATGAAGAAAGCCGTTGCTTGGCTCGAGCCTTTCTTGCAGGAGCACATGAAGCAGAACCCTACGGGACGTCAAAAACGCCCCAAAATACTACTCGCTACCGTGAAAGGCGACGTGCACGATATCGGTAAGAACATTGTGAGCGTGGTGTTGCAATGCAATGGATTTGAGGTAGTTGATTTAGGTGTTATGGTGCCGCCTGAGAAGATACTTACCACCGCAGTTGATGAAGAAGTCGATATCATTGGATTAAGTGGACTCATTACGCCTTCACTTGACGAAATGGTATTTCTAGCTAAAGAAATGAATGCAAGAGGCATGCAACTTCCGCTATTGATTGGCGGAGCGACAACCTCCCGAGCGCATACCGCCGTGAAAATTGCACCTCAGTATTCCGGCCCTGTTATTTATGTGAACGATGCCTCGCGCAGTGTGCCTACCGCACAGAAGCTGTTGAGCGAAGATGCAACAGTTTACCACGGAGCTATCAAGGAAGAGTATTTAAAGCTCGCAGATCAATACAGCAAGCGACAGAAGAAGAAGCCACTTCTAAAATTGGAAGAGGCTAGAGGACGTGCTCCGAAGTTTGATCGATCAGGTAAAGCCTCGAAGCCACGGAAACTCGGTGTGCATTCCCTTAAGGCCGATGTTCGAACATTGCGCAATTATATCGATTGGACTCCTTTCTTTCAAACTTGGGACTTGCACGGGAAGTTTCCGCGCATTCTTGAAGATGAGGTGGTCGGACTGCAAGCCACTCAGTTATATGAAGACGCGTCTCGAATGCTGGATCGCATGGAAAGAGAGCGGTGGGCAGAGCCGAAAGGAGTGTATGGACTCTATGACGCGTACCGATATGGCGATGATATTGTGGTAAGCCACGGGGGTTCGGAGGTACATTTGCTAACGCTTCGTCAGCAGAACGACAAAGCCAAAGGTGTACCTACTTATGCACTGGCCGATTTTGTAGACACCGAGTCAGATTATGTTGGAGCATTCGCCGTAACAGCTGGGGTAGAATACACCGAGATGGCGGATAAACTATTAAACGAAGGTGATGATTATAACTCAATATTAATCAAAGCATTAGCGGATCGATTATCTGAGGCTTTTGCAGAGTATCTCCACGAACGTGTGCGTGTGGATTTTTGGGGCTATGCCAGCGATGAAAAGCTGGATAATACCGCTTTGATTGCAGAAAAATATCGGGGGATTCGACCAGCTCCAGGATATCCTGCATGTCCCGATCACCTTGAAAAAGACACCTTGTTTGCCTTGCTAGATGCTCCTGTAAATACCGGAATAACACTTACAGAACAGAAGGCCATGTTCCCCGCCGCCTCGGTATGCGGATATTACTTTGGTCATCGCGAGGCCAAGTACTTTGGCTTGGGAAAGATTACTGCTGAACAGGTTGAGGATTATGCACAAAGAAGAGGGATTGCATTTGTTGAAGCAGAACGTTGGCTTAGTCCAATCTTGAATTATTGATTTAAAGATATGCATGTAGATCAACATATACAGGAAGCTCAGAGCCGAAAGGAAACACTCTTCACCTTTGAGATTCTTCCTCCATTGAAAGGGCAGACCATCCAAGATATCTATGAGAATATAGATCCTTTGATGGAGTTTAAGCCTCCGTTCATTAACGTAACCTACCATCGCGAACAGGTGGTTTACAAGCGACTCTTGAATGGCTTATTGGAGCAGAAAGTAGTTCGCAAAAGGCCAGGAACGGTGGGAATCTGTGCAGCGCTGATGAATCGCTACGACGTAGACCCAGTACCTCATTTGCTCTGTGGCGGCTTCAGCAAAGAGGACACAGAAAACGCTTTGATTGACCTGAATTTCTTGGGAGTAGAGAACGTGCTTGCCCTACGCGGGGACTCCATGCAAGATCAGGTCTATTTTGTTCCAGAAGCAGATGGACATACCTATGCCTCTGAGCTGGTCGAACAGATTGTGCGCTTGAATAAGGGGCAATACCTTGATGAAGAATTGGTGAATAACTCGGCGACGAATTTCAGCATTGGTGTGGCTGGATACCCGGAAAAACACTTTGAAGCTCCAAGTCTCAATGTGGATATCACCAATTTAAAGCGAAAAGTAGATGCCGGGGCGAACTACATTACCACTCAGTTATTCTTCGACAATGAGAAATTCTTCGCCTTCGAAAAGAAATGCCGAGACGCAGGTATTGACGTTCCTATTGTTCCCGGTTTAAAACCAATCGCAACGAAGAAACAACTGAGCATGCTACCGCATCGCTTCCATGTTGATTTGCCCGATGAACTTGCACTTTCAGTAATGAAAGCGAAGAACAACCTTGAAGTTCGCCAGATAGGCGTGGAGTGGGCGATTCAGCAAGCAAAAGAGTTGAAAGAAGCGGGCGTTCCTGTTCTTCATTTTTACTCCATGGGAAAGAGTGATAATATCTTCTCAATTGCCAAGGAACTCTTCTAAGGATAACCGACGGCGATTTTAGGTTATGGGCCATTTGTTTATCATTTCGACATGCGAACTGAACCTATTCAGTGCTCCTCTTGTGGGCACCACTTTGAATTAACCGAAGAGAACATCTACTGTCCACATTGCGGACAAAAGCACATTGATCATCGTTTTTAGGTGTCGGCAATGTTCAAAAAGGCGTTCTCTATCTTTTTTATGTGGAGAGGGGGTTGTTACTCACATTAGGACTACTTTTTCAAAGACCTGGAGAAGTGGTTCAAGGTTACTGGAGCGGTGCTACGCGAAAGTACTTCCATCCCTTCAGATACGCATTTGTGATGGTCACGATTAGTACTATTCTCACTTTGTACTCGGGCACGTACGACAAGCAAATGAATGAGATGACCGTGATGCAAGAGCAAGAGGAAGGTAGCTTTTTTCAGCCGGTGAATCCCGATCTTACAGATGAACAGCAAGCCGCACAACTGGAGTTCAATAATCAAGTCAGCGATTTTGTTCGCAATTACCTAAACCTGATATCATTATTCTTTATTCCGCTCGGGGGACTAGCCGTATGGCTGACTTTTGTGGATAAAAAGAAATACTACAGAGAGCATATAATTTCGGCTTGTTATTATATCGGTCAGACCTCCCTAATCGGAATTCCGTTGATATTTCTCTCACTGATGAATCTGATTAACCCGATTCGGAACAGCTTGATATCCATTAGTTTAAGCTTGATATATGGTGTCTGGATGCTGAAACCTATAAGGCAGGTTGGTTTAGGGCAATGGTGTCCTTGCCAGTCATTACTCTTTTGAGCTCATTGGGCATTGTCATTTTGGGGATGATAATTGGAATTGCCGCGCTCGCTACCAATGGCTTTCCCGGAACTTAGGCTTCTGGACTCAAGTTCGAAAGTTTGTTCAGGCTGATGTATCCCGCGTAACCCAGAGCGCCAACTTGACTAACAAGGCCAAGCGCCATGAGAACATTCGCACCTGTGAGCTCTAGAAAACGCATACAAGCTCCAAGGATGATCTCTCCGGTTCCTGATAAGGTCAATAAGAGTAAAATGCGAATGGAACGTTTCATAATATTATTGTTTGATGATTCTATCCGTAAACAACTCTTCACCTTCCATAGTGATCTCTAGAATGTAAACACCTGCGGATAGGGGAGCCATATCGAATTGAAGGTAATGTTTTCCTGCATTAATCGCACGGTCAGAGATGATTTCTACAGGCCTACCATTTAGATCTGAAATCAACACTTGGATGTTTCCGGCTTTAGCCGACTCGAATATAACACCTACCTGCCCGAAGGAAGGGTTGGGATAAACCATTGTCTCTGATGGGATATCGAATGGCACAATGTATTCTTGTTCAACCTCACAACCTCGCGCGTCGGATACGGTGATGAATAACGTATCGCCTCCACAGGCCACGGAGCTCTCTATGCCCATCTCTCCATCCCAGGTGTAGGTGTAAGGAGGAACGCCTCCACTTGCTAACAGCTCAATTCCTTGCTCACATTGGCTATTTGACGCGATGTGGTTGATGTTCACATCAAGTTTAGATGAGTCTGGAGAAGTTAGTTCCGCGAAATAAGCTGTATTTGAGCGGGTAGAAGTACCGAAGAATCCAGAAACGTAAACTTTACCGGGTTCAGGATAGTAGTTCTGAATACCGAAGTAGTCTCCCCAGCGATCGCCACCCACTAAACGTTGAACGTAGTTTTCACCTTGCTTGATGGTCAGGACATCACTGTAATCCCCATCATTACTGTAGTATACAGCACTGACACCGGCAAAATCGGATGGCGAGGTATGATTAAATCCAATGATAAGCTCCTCATCACAAAGCTCATTGCCTGTCCATGCCAAGTTAGGATAGCCGTAATCTTTGATTGGGTCGCTGATTAGTTGTGCCGTGATGTATGAGTTCGTGGAGCCCGGTTCATGGAGCGTTCCGTGATAGATTGAGGCCCGTTGAGTAGTGAAATTCCGAGTTGTAGATACGAATTCGATTTCTCCATTCGGCATGCGAATCGCTCCTAGGACTCTTGCGTCATTGGTTTGTAGACCGTCAGTAGGATCGTTGGGGTCAGTATCCGATTGTCTTCCGTTGGGTGGAACACCATATGGCGTATCCGATTGGCGTACACGAATGCGAAGATCTTCGGGGCCCGTTAAATCACTATGCAAGGAAAGCACAAAAACACTGTCGTTTTGAATATCGAAATTTCGATTCGATAAGAAGTATGCCGTATCAATTTTCCCGTCGTAGCCCTTTACCGCATGAAGGTTTCGGATGTAGCGTGTTCCGAATCGAATGTCGTGATAGAGCCTATTCGGCATGGTTGTATCCCCATTGAAACCTGCGTGCTTGTCGAGTTGCCAGATGATGGATCCATCAAACCCCACTTGCCATGAAACGTTAGGAACAATCAAATTACCTGTGATAAACAAGTGATCATCTGTAATGCTCATGGCTGGGAAATCCGTCCATCGATCATTATTCAATGGGTTACCCGGCAAAATATATACATACCAAGGGTCATTTGGATCACTGGTAGAGGAGAAGCACACCGCAATTTTGCTCGTTTGAGGTGTGTTATTTTTAAGGAATACAAGAATGAACCGATCTTCCTCTTGGTCGTACATCAATTTCGGGTCGAAACCTCGGTCGTTTCCTGCATCAGGCCCAACTTGGTCCAGACCCACATAGCTATTTACAATGTGTAATGTGTCTTTCTCCAGATCGTAGGCCCAAAGAAGAGAATTTACTCCACCCAAGAGAATCTTATCGTTATTGATGGCCAAGGTGTTGTCATTTGGAATCCCTGAGTACAGGCGAGATTGAATTCCGTTGGTAAGGAACACGCGGTACATGTCCGACGTCCATCCGAGTTGTGGCTGTGCTGCTGTTCTCTTTCGACTCGTAAAAGCGTCTTCTTCAATGGTGTTGAGGAGTTCGGCGGCCTCTACTTTTATCGCATTGAGTTGATTCCTCCAGTGCAGGGCATCCGGGGCCTCCAGAGAGGTGACTTGGGCATTAAACCCTGGTTCGATGTTGCGCGGTTCGAAGTCAACTGTACGCTGAATGTTGAATTCACTGCTTTGCACACTTACTTGTCCCATCGCGACAAGCTGAGCAAAAAGAAGTAAAAGGAGGATGGAATATTTCTGCATGTATCTGAGCCTTAACGTTCAAATATAGGAAATGAGAATACAGTTCGATAGGCGACCCCTACCTAACTGAAAAACTAAATACAGAGAATTACCTGTCTAGGTTAGAATCAACCGAGCAAAGTCATGTTCTTTATGCGGATAATCAAGCTTGAATAACACCCGGATTGTATTTCTTCTCAATGGGCGCTTGATTCGCTGCTTCAATACCCATGCTAATCCATTTTCGTGTGTCTAAAGGATCAATGATGGCATCCACCCAAAGCCTTGATGCCGCATAGTAAGGCGACATTTGTTCTTCGTACCGCGATTTGATCTTGTCCAAGAGTTCCTTTTCCATTTCTTCGGTGAACTCCTCTTTTAAGCGGGATTTCTCGATGGATAACAATACCTTAGCCGCTTGGTCTCCACCCATTACGGCCAGTTTAGCGTTGGGCCACGCAACAATTAATCTTGGGTCATAGGCTTTACCATTCATAGCGTAGTTTCCGGCGCCGAAGCTGTTTCCTATAATTACCGTAAACTTTGGAACCACGCTATTGGCAACCGTATTCACCATTTTTGCGCCGTCTTTAATAATACCACCGTGCTCTGAACGGCTTCCTACCATAAATCCGGTTACGTCTTGAAGGAATACCAATGGAATCTTCTTCTGATTACAGTTGGCCACAAAGCGAGAGGCTTTATCAGCAGAATCGCTGTAAATAACGCCGCCAAACTGCATTTCGCCTTTTTTGCTCTTGATGATCTCGCGATTGTTAGCCACTATGCCTACAGCCCAACCGTCCATTCGAGCGTAACCTGTTAGGATGGTTTGGCCGTATCCTTTCTTATACTCTTCCCAGGAATCAGCATCTACCAAGCGCTTAATGATTTCAATGCTCTTGTAAGGCTTGCCATCACAAGGGACTAAGCCGTAAATTTCCTTCTCATCAAATTCAGGCGCCAGTGGTTGGATGCGATTGAATCCGGCATTTTCAGGAGCCCCGATTTTATCCATGATATTGCGAATGGACTTTAGAGCCTCTTTATCATTAGGCATTTTATAGTCTGTAACCCCACTGATTTCAGTGTGCGTAGTAGCTCCACCGAGGGTTTCATTGTCAATATCTTCACCAATTGCAGCTTTCACCAAATAGCTTCCTGCCAGGAATATGCTACCGGTTTTGTCTACGATCATAGCTTCATCACTCATGATAGGCAAGTATGCACCACCCGCAACACAACTTCCCATAATGGCTGAAATTTGAGTAATGCCCATACTGCTCATTATGGCGTTGTTTCTAAAAATGCGACCGAAGTTTTCTTTATCTGGGAAAATTTCATCCTGCATCGGAAGGAAGACACCGGCGCTATCCACCAAGTAAACAATGGGAATGCGATTTTCCATGGAGATCTCTTGAGCCCTCAAGTTCTTTTTGCCCGTAATCGGGAACCAAGCACCGGCTTTTACCGTAGCATCATTTGCAACTACGATGGTTAGTCGTCCTTTTACGTAACCCATGACCACAACTACACCACCACTCGGACAACCACCGTATTCGGCATACATCCCTTCTCCTGCAAAAACGCCAATTTCGATCTGAGGCTTCTTTGGGTCGAGTAGGGTTGAGATTCGCTCACGAGCGGTGAGCTTTCCTTGAGAATGTTGCTTTTCTATGCGCTTTTCACCTCCGCCTTGGGATACCTTCTTCCAACGTTGCTGCATTTCAGATAGCAGCATTTTCAGCGAGTCTTCGTTCTTGTTAAATTCTAGATCCACGGGTTAAGCGTTATGAGTTAAGCGAATAACGAGATTACTCGCACTTTTTTAAGGTCCAGGTGGCGCCGAGTTCATACAATTCGGTTTCCAGCTCTGTATTGGTCATCAACAGCGTAAATTCATTCTTGTTTTCTTCAGCCGAAACGAAGATGAGCTCAGGGTAGTTATCTCCATTGAGGTCACCGAACCAATAGATATCCGGCATTCCGCACTCTCCAAGTGTTGAAAAGAGCGGTGTGATGTCTTGCACAATCTGATCGCGCGGCCCTTGCGTGTTAATTTTAAGCGCATAGTCTTCAATGACAGGACAGGCACCCACTTCCACAACTCGACCTGTAGCTGACAGATATACATTAGCCGCACTCGGTCGGTTGTTGTAGGCATAGGTCATGATTTGCTGACCAGGGAAGAGTTGCGCAGAACTCACCAAGAAACGATCTACATTGAGTTGATAGGCCTTTGTGGTATCTACAGCTCGATTAATACCAAACATGAAATGACTTACGGCGTCACGGTTGTTTCGAATGTCGAATTCCATCCCGCTGCCCAGTTTTGTTTGGGAGAGGAGAATTTCCAGACGAACCCTCTTCAAATAATAGCCCCCACGAACTTCATCAGGGAAGATACCATACCAATTCATACTTGGGTCAATTTGACCGATCTCACCGCAATAATTGAAAGCTTCTGTAGCTATTTGCATAGCAAGAGGAGGAGGACCTACTTCAGTCTTTGTAGCCACAACGGGATTGTTCGTTGGGACCGTGCTGGGAGACGTGGATTGTATATCACCGGGCATTCCAGCGTCAATCCATGCAATGACGGAATCTTGGCTACCTTTGGTGGGTAAACGATGCAAGAAGCCAATTAGGCTATCCATTCTTAAATCTTTCCCCCTCAATGCCGTGGCAAGTCCTGTAATTTGCTTCTGATCGAGTCGTCCAGTGGAAGGTATATCATCGCGTTCTGTGCGCTCCCACACAAAAACAGGTTCGGTGGGAGGCGATGGAACCGTGTTAGAGTCTATGGATGATTCGTTCACCCTTAAAGCCGTGTCAATTGCTTCAGTAACCGCAATTGAACTATCAACCGAGTTAGAATCTATGATGGATCGTGTTGTGTCTATTTCCGGTTTCCCAATTGCTTCGAGAAATCCGTCGAACATATATCCAACTTTACCCTTGTAATACACTTTTCTCCAATATCCGTCGATATCTTCAAAAGTCCCTGCGCCAAAAGTGGTAGCACAAGCCGTTACTATGCTGTCGTGCATCACATAAGTAACTACGGGCGTACCCGCTTGTGGCTGGGATCGCATTTTCATACCCGACTCAGCTGCAATGCGGTATTGCAAACTGAAGGTGCAATCTCCTTGACCAAAGGAAAAGGTGGAAAACACGAGAAATAGGAATGCGAACATTGGTTTCATTGGAGCGCTAATTTAAGAAAGAACATGTTGGTTGGCGTGCCTTTGTTTTTCAATTTGAAGGGCTTGGGTTGAATGGCCCGAGCTGTTTTTGCTGATGAAGTATATCCTGACTTAATGGTCCCTCGTTCATCAATAAATCTAGTATGCTCAAATTAGGCTGAAAACCATGTCGAATTTGAAAAACCTGTCTATATGAAATAGATTGAGGAGAATCTTTAGGTCCCCAATTTCCCCTCCATGTGTCGCCGGTGGCGACATCTTGGGGTGGTGAAATATTCAATTGTGATGAGACCCAATTCATACCTTCTTCAATTCGATCCATGAGAAATTGGTGTTTCCTTGTGATGATAGGTTGAAGTTCATGTTCTAACGCTTCATAAAAGGATGCATTGGAATAGGCGGTTCGAATGGCGCGCCATTCTTTCTCGGTCCATGAACTTTGATGATCTAGACGGACATTTTTGATGGCGCCTTTAAGGGAGTTCTTCACAACTGGAGCCGAGATGTCTTGAACACCATTAGGTCCTAGGATTCGATATCGATTGAGCCACCAACTCTTAAAATAGACGGTTTCAGAATTCCACTGATGTTCACTATCAATCCATGCGGCCATATAGGCTACTGGGGGGAAGAGGGCGGGAATGAACTGAACATTCACTAGGCTTGAGCCTTTCGCTTGCGGTAGAATCGACTACCAATGGAATAAAGAACGGCGATTATGGCTACAGGCCAGAAATAATGAAAACGATCTCCACCTCCATTTACTGTAGTGAAAATACGGTCGGTACGGAGTTTATTTATACCGCTTTCCCGATTATCAAGACTCATCCAAATAAACACTGGCTTACCCACAATATGCGTTTCAGGAACGAATCCCCAAGCCCTACTGTCGGCTGAATTATGGCGATTGTCACCCATCATCCAATAATAGTTGTCTTCAAAAGTATAATTAGTCGCAACTTGTCCATCCACTAGGAAGGAACCATTGGAATAAGAGGTGGTATGACCTTCATAATTCTCAATGATGTGCTTATATCTTCTGTAAGATTCGGTGGTGAGCTCAATTGTGCTACCTTTCTTAGGAACCCATGTAGCAGGGAACCCGTCAAAACTCCACGGAATGTAATCTCCAAGTTCCTCAATGATATCCGGTGAGTTAGGGAAAAACGACATGTAGAATTCACGTTCCTCGTGATCGAGATTAGCCAAGCTGTCTCTGTAATCCGAATGCGGTTCAATGCTCAATAAAGAAGGCTGAGTCTTGAATTCTTCGATTTTATCATCAGGAATGATGATGCGTAATCGTCCTTCCACCATGCCTTTAACGTCTGGTGAAATGGATAATGCACCTGTCGACGACACATCGAGGTCTACACTATAATTCTCCTCTAAAAAGTCGCGTGTTGGCCATTGACCTCTATTGTATTCTACCCAGTAAGAATGTTGTCGACGTGCGCGATCTGGAAGGGTAGGAGTGACGCCGTTTACCGTGAAGACACGATCTACCATCTGAATGGTATCACCAGGCGAGCCCATGCAACGCTTTACATAATTCTCCTTCTTATCAATTGGAGTATGAAACTTATCGGCTGGATAGTTAAATACGACGGGGTCACAAACGCTGACATTCGCAAATTTGGGAAGCCTAACGTAAGGCAGCTGGATCGACTCACTGTAACTCTTTACCAATTCAGATTGAGGTGTTTCCGGTTTGTCCGCAATTATGTTATTGTGAAGAAGTGGAACGGTAAGTGGGGTCATCGGGAGGCGAATCCCATAATGCATCTTACTCACAAACAAGAAGTCGCCAACTAAGAGCGATTCCTCCATGGAACCCGTAGGAATGGTATATGATTCGAAAGTGGTGGCACGAATGAGTGTTGCCGCGATTACCGCAAAGAAAATGGCATTAAGCGTTCCTGGTATTTTCTTCTTGATATAGGCTTCATCTCTATCGGCATACTTTAACTCTTGGGAATAATTTAAATATCCTATGTACAAACCGCCAGAAACTACAGCTAGAATGGTGTCGGTAAGCTTACGATAATTAAATACGTGTAGGAACTCGTAAATGATCACAATCGTAATCACGTTGTTCACAACAGGAATGAAAAAGAGTACAATCCACCAAAGAGGTCGCTTTGTGATTTTCAAAAGTGCCCAGTAATTGTAGACGGGAACGAATGCTTCCCAAGGCTGTCTTCCTGCTGCTTGAAAAAACTTCCAAGAAATGAGTCCACTGTAAAGGGCTGTGCCAAGGATGAGATATAAATAAGTCATTGGGGCAATGAGTTTAATGCAGTCCGAGTACGTCGCGCATGCTGCGTACACCAGGGTTTTGAGTTAGGTATTCAGCCGCAATTACGGCGCCTAATGCAAAGCCTTTTCTGTTTTTTGCGGTATGTTTTATTTCGATTGAGTCAATGTCGGAATCAAAGGTGATCACGTGCGTTCCAGGGGTAGGGTCAATTCGCTCAGCCCGGACGGCTAATTCGTTCTTGCTGGTTACTTCTTCTGTATCCTCCAGATATTTCCAATGGTCCATTTCATCTGTCTCGTTTAAAATCCCCTCCGCCAAGGTTATTGCGGTCCCGCTAGGAGCGTCTAGCTTTTGGGTGTGGTGAATTTCGAGCAGACTAGGCTTATACTGAGCATGGCCATTCATCATTTTGGCCAATTGCTTATTCAGTTCAAAGAATAGATTCACGCCTAAAGAGAAATTCGAGGCGTAGAAGAAACTGCCATTCTTCTCTTCACAAAGTTTCACAACTTCGGCATATTTGTCGAGCCACCCTGTAGTTCCCGATACCACAGGTACATTCGCCTCAAGACAACTTGTGATATTCTTGAAGGCCGTGGAAGGCAGCGAAAAGTCAATGGCTACATCAATTCCCTGAAGCTGGTTGGATGCAAATCCTTTTCTTCCAACTTTGAGAGAAACTTGATGACCTCGTTCTTTTGCGATGGACTCGATGATCTTACCCATTTTTCCGTACCCTAACAATGCGATATTCATAGTCAGAAGTTTAATCGGATTGAAGCACCGTAGACAGCGCCAAATCGAGGGTCGGCTACAAACGTAGGTTCCCAGTTCAATGAGATATCGTCGGTCACATCAAAGCTATATAAATGCGCATCCACATTGGCGTCTAGGATTTGCAATCCATAGATGGCCACAGTAATAATGATACTGAGATCACGCAGCCTACGGTATTCATTTTGAATGGTGAAAAGCTGGTTGTCCGTGTAAACGCCTTCATAAATGTCGGACTGGGTAGAATCGAGACGCTGGTCGATGATTTCACTCCAAAAGTCGTATTGCCTGTTGTTTTCGATGATGAAATACCCTGAGGTTGCGAATCCCCCATAAATTATGGGCACTTTCCACCATTTTCCGTTATAAACTTGTCCGGCTCCCGGTAAAGCAACGCTCAACCAGGTAGCCTTGGATGGGGACTGGCCGGTATCTGGAACTTCCACCACGTTTTCACCCTGCAAAGTCTCATCTTGTCCTATGCGAAATAATTCTTGGCTGGCTTCGGGTGTCGGAAACTCTTTGACCGTATCATTTTCAGAAACCACCTGAGCGGTTACTGAAAACGACAACAGCAGCAAGAAAGCCGCTGTCCATCCAAAGAGTATCACGTTTTTCACTTCTTATCGATTGATCAATTCAAGAATTCGTTCCAATTCATGATCGGAATCGAACTTGATAACGATGCTACCGCGTCCTTTCGCATTGCGCTTTAAGTCAACTTTTGTATTGAAATATCCCGCTAGGTCGCGTTTTACATCTTGAAGTACCTCAGGCAGTAACTTATCATTAGTAGCACGTGGAGTGGAAGGTGAGCGTAATTCACGAACGCGTTCTTCTACTTGGCGTACACTCAGGTCGCCTGCAATGATATCACGGTACAAGATCAATTGATCGTTCTCGTCATCTACATTTACCAGGGCACGGGCGTGGCCCATACTGAGCATTCGATCTCTGATACCAGCTTGAATCAGCGGAGATAGTTTCAGCAAACGAAGGTAGTTCGTTACTGTAGACCGCTTCTTGCCGACGCGATCTGACATTTGTTCCTGAGTGAGATTGCATTCTTCAATCAGGCGCTTATAAGACAATGCGATTTCAATAGCGTCAAGATCCTGACGTTGAATGTTTTCCACCAATGCCATCTCGAGCATCGCCTGATCGTCTGCAATGCGCACATAGGCAGGGATTGCGGTAAGTCCAGCTTGCTTCGAAGCGCGGAAACGTCTTTCACCTGAAATAAGCTGGTACGTATCGGCTCCAACTTTGCGCACCGTAATAGGCTGAACAATACCCAGCTCAGTGATGGAATGAGCCAAATCCTCTAAGGCCTCTTTATCAAAATGAGTTCGGGGCTGGAATGGATTCACCTCGATAGATGCCAAATCGATTTCTGCGATGTGGCCGACTACCTTTTTGGCGTCTTTATCTTGCGCGGAATTGACATTGTGTTCAGGCTCTTTTAAGAGAGCCGATAAACCCTTTCCGAGTGCTTGCTTTTTCTTTGCGGTCATCTTAAGCTTCTGCAGTTGCTTTTTGGGCGCTGCCGTTACGCGACAGGAATTCGCGTGCTAAATTAAGATAATTCACGGCACCATTGCTTGTGGCGTCATACATGATGATAGACTCACCGAAGCTTGGTGCTTCGCTTAAGCGCACATTTCGCTGAATGATGGTGTCGAATACCATTTGCTGGAAGTGGTTTTTAACTTCTTCAACCACTTGGTTCGATAGACGTAGGCGTTGATCGAACATCGTAAGCAACAAGCCCTCAATATCTAAATTCGGATTGTGCAATTGTTGCACGCTCTTAATCGTGTTCAAGAGTTTGCCCAATCCTTCAAGGGCGAAGTATTCGCATTGAATAGGGATAATCACCGAATCTGCCGCCGTTAGGGCATTGAGTGTGATAAGTCCTAAGGAAGGGGCGCAGTCGATGATCACCGCATCGTATTTGCTAGAAATGTCCTTGAGAGCTGCTTTAAGCATGTATTCTCGACGATTCTTATCCACCAATTCGATTTCGATGGCTACTAAGTCAAGGTGTGCTGGAATTAGATCCACATTCGGCGTTTCGGTCTTTAGAATTACGTCCTTCACGTTGGCCTCATGTTCAATAACTTGATAGGTTCCGTGTTGAATATTATCGGGATCAAACCCCAATGCGGAAGTAGCATTGGCCTGAGGATCGGCATCAATCAATAGAATTTTCTTTTCCAACACGCCCAATGCAGCTGCCAGGTTAACTGCCGTTGTCGTTTTTCCTACACCACCTTTTTGATTCGCTATTGCAACGATTTTGCCCATTCTCGGTTTTATTTCTGAATTTCGCAGTGGCAATGAAAGTAATATACTGACCACTTTCTGTATTAGTAACAGATTGAAACATAAAATTACAAAAGGCATTGCACCGAGGTGGGTAAGAATATGCTGACTTTACTGAATTTTATGAACAAATTTTCATGGTGACAATCATATGCGGTACCAACCGCCCCAAGAACCAAACACTTAAAGTGGTTTCTAACTATAAGTCACTCTTAGAAGAAGCCGGCGAATCTGTTCAAGTACTTTGCATGGAAGAGCTGCCTAGTGAATTCCTAATAAGCGATACCTATGGTGAACGTACCGATGAGGTTCAAGCTATCATAGATGGCAAAATTGTGGGAACCGACCGTTTTGTGTTTATCAGTCCTGAGTATAACGGAAGCTACCCTGGGGTACTTAAGGTGTTCCTCGATGGGGTAGAGCCCGGTGTGTGGACTGGAAAGAAGGCTGCTTTAGTTGGCGTTTCTTCGGGCCGAGCAGGAAACTTAAGGGGAATGGATCACCTCACAGATGTATTGCACCATCTCAAAGTTGAAGTGTATTCGCAGAAAATTCCAATCTCCAAATTACACGAATTGATGGACCAATCAGATGAACTTGTAGACCAAACAACTGTCCAGATATTGAGGAGTCAAATCGAAGGATTTTTAAAATTTTAAGATTTTTTTCACTTTTTTTTGTCGAGGTGATTATTTCTGAAATCAAGAAGGGGCGGGTTGTTTAGGTCGAGTTGGTGTACCGAGTGCTATGTTTTGTTTAAGAATTAAACCTTAAAGCTCGAACAAAATATTAAACTTCAGAGTTAAGGAGTGATTAATCAAAAAATTACTTTTATGTACTACCTTGACATTTTAACGATTCCCAAGGACGACCCTGTAGCGTTTACTTTCTTCACAGGCTACATGGCCATGATGGCGGCTTCCATCTTCTTCATTTTTGAAAGAGGCCAAGTAGAAGGGAAGTGGAAACTATCTCTACTCGTTTCAGCCCTCATCACATTTATTGCAGCTGTGCATTATTACTACATGCGCGATTATTACCTAGCTACCGGAGAGAATCCAACATCGCTCAGGTATATTGATTGGACACTCACGGTGCCCCTCATGTGCGTGGAGTTCTATTTGCTTACTAAAGCAGCCGGTGCTAAAATGAGCTTGATGTGGAAACTGATTTTGGCTTCTGTATGGATGCTAGTAACGGGCTACATCGGAGAAGCTTTCAACCCAGAAGGAGGTGACACGGGTCACTCAGTGCTTTGGGGATTCCTTTCTACGTTAGGTTACATTTACGTACTCTACACGGCATGGTTTGGTGAAGTGGCTAAATTGGCTGCTGCCAGCAATGACGAGGTTGTGAAGCGCGGTGTGAGAACACTTGCTTGGTTCGTCCTTGTAGGTTGGGCCATTTATCCAATTGGTTACATGTGTATGCCAGGAGGATGGTTAAATACAGCCTTCGGATGGGGTAGTGAAAACGTTGATTTGTTCTACAACATTGCTGATGCCATTAACAAGATTGGTTTCGGTTTGGTAGTTTATAACATCGCGGTTTCATCTAAGAAGAGCGCAGCTCAGGCTGCATAATATAGAAGCCCTGCTCGCACCAGAGCAGGGCTTATTTCCCCCCTCTCATGACCAAGGCTATTTTTGCATTTATCGCCGCGGTTTTGCTCACGCTTCCGTTGGTTTTAGGTCTAGATTTTTGGACATTACAAAACCAATTCATCTTTACATTACCGTTCCTTGCGCTGCTCGGAATTCCTCACGGAGCCATAGACAACGTTTTGTTCCTTGAGCGATCCAGCGTATCTAAAGTGCAATTTTTCAGTGCCTATCTGGCGATCATCGTATTTACCGTAGGCTTATGGCTCTTATGGCCAGTGCTAGCTTACGTGCTGTTCCTTCTTCTATCGGCCTATCACTTTGGGCAATCTCAAGTCATTCATTACTTCTCGAAAAAAGACCTCCGCGCACAGTTGCTCAGTTTAGTTTGGGGGATTTCCCTGATTGCTTTATTTATTAATGTGAACATTAATGAAATTCAAGAACTAACAAGGAGCTATTCAGATTTCTCGGCACTCGAGGTGGTTCACGAGCCCGCTCTTACACTAACCACTTTCATAGTGGCCTCCACGCTTACGCTTGGTATGCTCATCGCATTGGCGCTCCGAGGGGCGTTCAGCTGGGAGAAAGTTTTGATGGAGGTGTTGGTTTTCGGGTTGATTGCGGCTAGCTTCTACCTTATGCCTCTATTGTTAGGATTTACCTTGTATTTCATTATTCTCCATTCGTATAAAGTACTACGCGAAGAGTACGCCGACCTTAAGAACAAGAAAAGAGTAGAGACTCCATTGAATTTTGTCAAAGTTCTCCTTCCTTTTTCAGGGCTTTCTTTTCTTGGAATTGGGGTATTGCTGTTGCTTACCAGTGCCAACATACTGCAAGTGAGCTATGGGTATTTGGCCCTAATCATTGTTGCGGCCATAACCTCACCACACGCATTCGTGATGGAGAAATTCTATCAAGAAAAACCTAGCGAGTAATGATTCTACTGGGACTTTATAGGAACTTATTCCTTCTTAAATATCCTCAAAACGGATGTCGCTGAACGACTGTGTAGCACTTTCAGTGTCGCTTTCGAGTTGATCCTCTGCTATCGGGGCATACTTTGGATCGTGTGTTTCTGAGATAACTTCTTCGCCCTTTCTTTCGATGATATAGTCGGTGACCTCATCCAAGAGTTCCTTGAATTGGGCGAAATCTTCCTTGTACAAATACAACTTGTGCTTTTTGTACTGCTCGGTCCCGTCTTCTGTAATGTGCTTCTTACTCTCAGTGATGGTGAGGTAATAATCATCTGCTCGTGTGGCTCTTACATCAAAAAAATAGGTACGCCGACCCGCTCTCATCACCTTTGAGAATATCTCTTCTTTCCCTTTCATGTGCGTAAATTTCCCCTTCGGGATGTTTCAATTGGTAGACCAAATCTAAGAAAAGATTTTACAAAACTTAAAGATTGAAACTTCGGAGAGTAAGGATTGATGCGGCTTACAAAGATTCTTGAGCTTCGCTTTGCAATTGCTGATCGTACATTTCACGGTATTGACCGCTCATTTGCATCAAGTCATCATGGTTCCCTTGCTCGATTACTTTTCCTTCGTCTAACACCAAAATATAATCGGCGTGTTTCACGCTGGAAATGCGATGGGCAATGATGATTGTTGTGCTTCGGTTGATCATCTTCTTCAAGCTGTTCAAGATGATGTCCTCGGTTTCGGTATCTACGGCCGACAAGCTATCATCAAAAATCAAGATTCTAGGATCACGAATAATGGCTCGTGCAATGGAAACGCGTTGTTTTTGCCCTCCCGACAAAGTGATTCCGCGCTCTCCAACACGCGTTTCGTAGCCCTTGGGAAAGTCTGCTATGTTGTGATGCACATGGGCATTGGTTGCCGCTTCTTCAATTTGTTCCTGAGTGGCATTATCTAGACCAAAGCCAATATTATTTCCAATGCTGTCTGAGAAGAGGAATCCTTCTTGTGGTACATAGCCTAAATTCCCTCGAAGTGCATCTAGGTTCATCTGCTTTAAGTCGATGCCGTCAATCTTAATGCTTCCCTCGCTAGGGTCAAACAGTCGACCGATGAGCGTGGCAATCGTTGATTTTCCCGAGCCCGTTTTACCCACTATTGCCAAGGTTTGTCCGGCTTCTATTTTGAAGGATACATCTTCCAAAGCTCGAATACCACTGTCTGGGTACACGAAGCCCACATGCTTGAACTCTATACCACCCCTAATTTCCATAGCCTCTTCTGAAGCATTTTTGATTTCTGGTGTTGTAGACCAAAACTCATTAATTCGCTCTTGGGATGCGGCGGCGCGCTGGACGATACTCGTTACCCAACCTATGCTGGCCACCGGCCAAGTAAGCATAAATACGTAGTAAACAAACTCCGCAATATTGCCAATTGTGATAGTGCCATCGATAGCCTGCAGGCCTCCAACATAAACGGTTACGACAGTGCTAATACCGATGAGCAAAAGCATCATAGGCATGAACAACGCATTCACCCGATAAAGCCGCTCGTTCAAGCGGTGATACTCTTCAGCTTCTACCTGGAAATCATCCAGCTGTCTTTGTTCCTTGTTGTAAGACTTAATCACCCGGATACCCGAAAACGATTCTTGTACATATGTGCTGATGTCGCTGAGCTTCGCTTGTACTTTCAAGCTTCGCTTATTGATCATGTCGCTCACCTTGTAAATGACATAAACCAAAACAGGTAGGGGAGCAAGGGTGAGAAGTGTGAGCTTCACATTGATGCCCAACATGATAGCAATGACAATGACGGTCATTAGCACGGTTCGAATAGTGTACATTACACCAGGACCGATATACATACGGACACGACTTACATCTTCGGAAATTCGGTTCATCAAATCACCTGTGCTATTGCGCTTGTAAAACGCCAAGCTCAACTGTTGGTAATGCTTGTATACGTCGTTCTTTAAATCGTATTCGATGTGCCTGGACATCACGATGATGGTTTGACGCATCAAGAATGTGAAAAATCCGCTCACGAGTGACGATCCCACAATCAGAAGCCCGAACATGATGAGCTGATCGGTGATTGCATCCCAATCGCCCCTAGCCGCATCAGCCATCTCCAACGTTTCATTGATTTTATCCAATGCTTGACGAATAGCAATAGCGGGATAAATCTGAAATATTACCGAGGCGATTACAAATACAACTCCGAGGCCAAGTAGCCACCAATAACGGAGGAAGTATTTGTTGAGGGTGCTAAGTGATTTCATGAATAATTAGCGGTGAAAATTGCTACCTTCGCAGCGCTTAATGAGAAAAGACACAACCGTTCTTTCCCTATTCGGTTCAAAGTTACAACATCGCACAACGATGAGCATCATTATCCGGAGATAAGAGCGGTAACCCAAGAAAGAGTTGAATTCAACTGAAACATCGTTATGATTGTTCAAGAACCTACAAAATCAGCAGAGGAGCTCGCTGGCGTTTTTAGCAACGCTTCGTTCAAAGGGCACGAGCAAGTAGTATTCTGCAACGACGAGGAAACCGGATTAAAAGCCATTATTGGAATTCACAGCACCGTACTCGGTCCAGCCTTAGGCGGAACGCGCATGTGGAGCTACGCCAATGATATGGAGGCCGTGAAAGACGTATTGCGCCTTTCTCGTGGGATGACATACAAAGCGTCCATTTCAGGACTGAACCTCGGTGGTGGAAAAGCTGTCATTATTGGCGATTCTCGCAAGGACAAAACAGACGCTCTCATGGAGAAGTTTGGTGAATTTGTCAATCGCTTGTCGGGAAATTATATCACCGCGGAAGATGTGGGAATCAATACCCGTGATATGGAAATGGTGAAACGCCAAACCGATCACGTTACAGGTATTCCTGAATCGATGGGTGGTTCTGGTGATCCCTCTCCAGTTACGGCTTACGGGGTATTCATGGGTATGAAAGCTGCGGCGAAGTTTCGCTGGGGCAACGATGTACTTGAAGGAAAGAAAGTATTGGTTCAAGGCGTAGGACACGTGGGTGAAACCCTCGTTAAACACCTCACAGAATCAGGCGCTAAGGTGATGATTAATGATATTCATGAAGACACCTTGGAGCGCATTTCAAAAACCTATCATGCGGAAATCGTTCGAGATAATATCTACGATTTAGATATGGACATCTATGCTCCGTGTGCTTTAGGCGCTACCGTAAATGATGACACCATCGGGAGATTAAAAGCTGAAGTCATTGCCGGCGCGGCGAATAATCAGCTCGCGGATGAACTGCGTCATGGCCAATTGCTCCAAAAGAAAGGGGTGGTTTACGCACCCGACTTCTTAATCAATGCGGGTGGACTCATCAATGTTTATTCTGAAATCGCTAAGTACGATAGAGCAGAAGCGCTACGCAGAACAGAGAACATTTACAACACTACGCTTACCATCTTAACCGATGCCGAAACGCATGGAATTACCACCCACGAAGCCGCACTTAAACTGGCCGAAGAACGTGTGGGAAAGCGCAGAAAATCATTGAATAAGTAATCTCAATAGAAGCAGCTTACATGCTAACGCGCAGACATATACGGATTAAAGTACTGCAGACTTTGTATGGATACTCTCAAGAGGATAACCCCAAATTGGCTTCCTCATTGAAAGAGCTCGATAAGAACCTTGAGAAGATCTACGAGCTGTATCTATACGAGATGAGGATTTTCGTTGAACTTCACAAATTGGTGGAGGAGCGAATTGAAAAGAACAGGAACAAGTTTCGTCCTACCGATGAGGACCTCAATCCCAATACAAAGCTGTTCGATAACCGTGTGCTCAATGCGTTCGTTGAAAATTCTGAATTGCAAAAGCAGTTTGAAGATTATAAGGTGCATTGGGGCGAGAATCGTGAGATCCTGCTGAAAATCTACAATGAGTTCCGCGAGAGTGCTAGCTACGCAAGGTACATGAACTCAGGAGAGAGTGGATTGAAGGAGGACAAGCAAGTACTCAAGATATTCTATGCTGAGTTTATAACCCATAACGAGACGCTCCACCAATTGTACGAGGATGTCAATATGCATTGGGCGGATGATTTGGATGCAGCTCAAATGTTTGTGGTTAAAACCATCAAGTCTATTCAAGAAGTAGGCGAGCACATTTATTCAAAGCTGTCTTTTGATGGAGTTGAGCTCGATTCACCAAAGGATTTACCATCCGGCTTTGCCTTGGATAAGAGCAAGCTTACGGTTAACCTGTATAAGGATAAGGAAGATGCAAAATTTGGTGAGCTCTTATTGCGCCATTCTGTAAATGAAGCGGATGAAAACGAGAAGCTTATCCAAAGTAAAACCAAGAACTGGGACACGGATCGAATTGCCGCTGTGGATATCCTTTTGATGAAAATGGCCATTGCCGAGCTCAAACACTTTGACCAGATTCCTGTTAAGGTGACATTGAACGAGTACATTGATTTAAGTAAGGAGTACAGTACCCCGAAGTCGAGTCAGTTTATCAATGGTATTCTGGATAAACTCGTCGAGCAACTGAAATCAGATGGCGCCATAGTAAAAGTAGGCAGGGGGTTGATGTAGACTCTATCATTCCTATATTTGACATTGAAACACAAAAAATCAGAGATTATGAATATGAAGTTTTTAACCCTAGTGGCCGTAGCTAGTATCTCTTTGACCGCATGTAACGACGCGGCTTCTAAGATTAAGAGCAATTCCACTTCTAGCGTTGAATACGGAAGTACGGAAGCAAACAACCCAGGAACTATAAACGCTACACAAGTTTCGGCCAACGGTTCAGGTGAATTCACTTTTGATAAAACTTCCCATGACTTTGGTGACATCAATCAAGGTGAAACCGTGGAAACCATGTTTGAATTTACCAATACCGGAGATGCGCCACTCATCATTAGCAATGCCGTGGGAAGCTGCGGTTGTACCGTGCCGGAATACCCACGTACACCCATTGCGCCAGGAGCTTCTGCTAAAATGAAGGTGAGCTTCAATAGTGCAGGAAAGCGCGGTCAGAATAATAAGAATGTGACCATTACAGCTAATACCGTTCCTGAAACTACGGTATTGCAAATCCGTGCAAATGTGCTCGTTGATGAGCAAAACGGATAAACAAGCATAACAGCGAAACTCAACTCAATGAATACAATGAATATTTTCCTTCAAGCAGAAGGCGGTAGTTACCAAGGGCTCGTAATGATGGCCGTTATTATCGGTATCATGTGGCTATTTTTTCTCCGTCCTCAAGCGAAGAAGCAAAAGGAAGAAACACGTTTCCGTAACGACGTAAAGAAAGGAATGAAAGTGGTAACCACTTCGGGTATACATGGTAAAATTACCGAGGTTGGCGATACGCACATCATCCTAGAAGTAGACGGCGGACGTATGAAAATGGAGAAGTCAGCCGTTTCCAAAGAGTTAAGCGCTCAGTATCTTCCTAAAACAGAAAAGAAAGACGAGAAGAAGAAGTAAGATTCTGCTCAACCGTTTTAAAGCGCCCTTTTTCGAAAGGGCGTTTTCTTTTTCTGGCAATTGAAGTTTTGTACTTTCCTCTCGCAATGGCAAATGGATCAAATAAACCATGGAAATCAAGAAGAAGCCTTTGGTTAACACGCCTAGGATTTCTTCTCTTATCAGCATTTTTTTGGTTTCTGGTTCAATTGAGCGACGAGACACATATTCAAAGTCTATCTGTACCCGTTCAATTGGTCAATACGCCGGACGATCGCATAATTGTAGATGCGCCCACACACATAAAAGTACATTCAGAGGCTTCTGGCATTCAAGCACTGAGACAATACTGGAGCGGCCCTCAATCGGTAGTACTTTCATTTGATGCCTTCAGAAGAAGAGGAAATGATGAGTACATTCTACTGAATGATGCCTTTGAGGAAGAGGTGAACTCTCAGATATCCAACTCCGTCCATTGGGAATTGAAGGAAGACAGTTTGTTATTACACACCTCCTCTTTGCAGCGTAAAAAATTAGCCGTTATACCCAATCTGGATCTGACCTATGAAGCGCCGTATTTCTCGGAAGGTAACTCGATTGTAAGGCCAGATTCCATATTCGTCTTTGGTCCGCCTGATGTGTTGGATACACTTGTAAGTATTGAAACGCCTACGTTCAAGCAACGAAACGTTCAGGATGATTTGCAGTACAGATGGGAAATTATCCTTCCTGATGGGCTGCGTTCACCAACTTCAACGGTGCTCATCGAACAGCGGATTTCTGCTCACACCGAAAAGTGGATTGAGGTTGAATTGCGTGCTCCAAATACTTCGCGGAGCTGGAGACCCGTGCCTAGTGTGGTTCAGGTGAAATGCCGAGTCCCGATTAGGATATACGACGATATCAGAGGTAATATGTTCCAAGCTGAAATTGACAAGAGTGAGAATGGAAACCCGCTTGTTGGCTTGCAATGGACACATATTCCTGAATATGTGCAGATATTGGACTGGACTCCTCACTATTTTGAAATAATCGAGACTCGATGAGCACTCCTTTGAACATTGGCTTAACCGGAGGAATTGGCAGCGGTAAAACAACCGTCGCAAGGGTTTTTGAATCCTTGGGTATTCCTTGTTACTATGCTGATGACAGAGCGAAATGGCTCATGAAAAACGATAGGGAATTGAAAGAAGGTTTGATTAGAGCCTTTGGAGCTGAACTATATATCGATGGGGAATTGAATCGCCCTTGGTTGGCAGAGCAGATCTTTGTGGATTCGAGAGCTCGTGAAAAGGTGAATGCACTCGTACATCCCGCAGTTGCTCAAGATTACAAATCATGGTTATATTCCCAGCAAACTCCATACGTACTGCGCGAAGCGGCCATCTTGTTTGAAACAGGTGGCTACTTACAAAGTGATGCGAACATATTGGTTCGAGCACCAGAGGAAGTTCGTCTAAAGCGAGTTATGGAAAGGGATGATGCTACGGAAGAACAAGTTCGATCTAGGATGAATGCTCAATGGAGCGACGAAAGAAAAGCTGAACTCGCTGATTTCATTATCTTGAATGACACGGAAAATCATATTATCTCCCAAGTACTAGAAATACATGAAACTCTTCTCCGCAGAGCAAATCAGACAGATTGATGCCGCTACCATCAAGAATGAGCCGATCAGTGCAATAGATCTTGTTGAACGAGCGGGAACAGCGTGTTGTGAGTGGATTACTCAACACTACTCCGTTCAATATTCATTCCACGTTTTTTGTGGAATGGGTAACAATGGGGCTGATGGTTTAGCCGTAGCTCGAATATTACTCGAGAAAGGGTATTCAGTAGCTGTGCATCCGGTGGCGCACAGGAGCAATGGAAATCCCAGTTTTGATCGAAACATTGAACGACTGATTGAAGCGGGAGCCGACATCGACTACATTGCCGATAGAAAGGATTTACCAATTGTTGACGATCATGTGATTGCCATTGATGCCATTTTAGGTACGGGGTTGTCCAAATCCGTACGAGGGCTCCTAAAAGACGTGGTGACTGGACTAAATGAGGCCTATAATCATGTGATATCTATCGATGTACCCACGGGGTTGCCTTCCGATGTAGACGTTGAACTAGGACCAACCTGTGTCAAGGCCAATCATACCCTAACTTTCCAATTTCCCAAGCTTTCGTTTATGGTAGGAGTTACCGGAAAGTATACGGGGGATATCCATGTTGTAGACATAGGATTGGATGACGAGGCCATACTCGATACGCAAACACCGTATTTCATTACCACCGAGTATGAAGTGGAATCCATTCGAGGCAACCGATCCATGTTTAGCCATAAAGGTGATTATGGTCATGCTTTACTGGTTGCAGGTCAGCGTGGTATGATGGGAGCTGCGGTATTGACCTCAAAGGGATGCATGCGCTCTGGAGTAGGCTTGGTAACCAGTCACATTCCGAGCTGTGGTGAACAAATCATACAGATTTCCGCACCCGAGGTGATGGTCTCCATCGATTCCTCTTCTGACTTCATTACCGATACCCCAGAATTTTCGGGGTATGCAGCCATTGGAATGGGCCCGGGAATGGGCAGACATGAATCGACATTCGAAGCCATTGAGCCTTTGCTGAAGTCAGATATTCTCAAGGTAATAGATGCGGACGCTATTCACCTCATAACGGATTATGGTGCTTGGAATGAGTTGAATGGAACGGTTATCGTTACCCCGCACTTAGGCGAGTTTAGAAAGATGATGAACGATCCCGAATTGAGCGCGGAAAAGGCGATTGCTAAGGCACGTTCTTGGGCTTCAGAACATGAACAGTACTTGCTGTTGAAAGGAGCATATTCGGCTTTGTGTACTCCCCAGGGAGATGTCTTTTTCAACGGTAGTGGGCACCCAGCCATGGCAACTGCGGGTAGTGGAGATGTGCTCACAGGTGTTCTGACAGGAATGTTAGCTCAAGGTTTGGAACCCTTAAAGGCCATGCGTCTCGGCGTATGGAATCACGGATTGGCGGGAGAACTCGCCGCTAATTTGAGAGAAGATCACGCCGTAATTGCCTCGGATATTATAGAGGAGCTGTAAAAGAGAAGGGGCGCCAATGTGATTAGACGCCCCTCTCAAACAATTCTATTAATAGTCTTATGTCTTTCCGGTAAGCGCACAAGCTGTTGTTTCAGACAACGGCAGCCCCTCGAGTTTGCTTATGGTGTCAAATCCACCTTCAACATTTACCAGGTTAGTGTACCCTTGTTTCTCGAGCATTGAGATGGCGATAACCGAACGGTATCCACCCGCGCAATGAACGTATTGTGTATCCTCCTGAGGAATAAGCCCGAGGTCAGTCAAGAAGTTATCTAATGGATAATTCTTGGCACCTTCAACATGTTGCTTGTCATATTCACCCTGCTTTCGCACATCTGCAACATTTATTTCGCCTTCTTCATGCTTGGCTAAGAAAGTATTTGCATCGATTGTAGCCGATTTCTTAACCTCTTCTTTTGCGTTCATCCATGCTGAGAATCCTCCATCGAGAAATCCAACTGCATGATCATATCCAACTCTAGCCAGGCGTTTAACCACTTCGCTTTCGCGACCGTCATCTGCGATAAATACGATGGGTTGCTTGATATCTGAAATCAAGGCGCCTACCCATATCGCGAAGTTTCCATCTATGCCAATGAAGAGACTGTTAGGGATGTGCCCGTTCAAGAAAGCTTCGGCAGATCGGGTATCGAGCACAAGTGCGCCTTTTTCCCTATGATTTTTAAACTCCTCTACGCTTAACGGTTTAACTCCGCGATCCAGAATGTCTTGGATGGAATCATATCCCATCTTGTTCATCATGGCGTTTTTTGGGAAGTACTGTGGCGGAGGAAGCAGGCCATCTGTAACTTCTGCAATAAACTCTTCACGCGTCATATCCTCGCGAAGCGCATAGTTTGTTTTCTTTTGGTTTGCTAAAGTGTCAATTGTGTCATCAGACAAGCTTTTTCCGCAAGATGATCCTGCTCCGTGTCCAGGATAAACTGTAATAGTGTCGGGCAGCGTAAGGATTTTATTTCGAAGGGAATCAAAGAGCATTCCTGCTAAGTCTTCCTGAGTTAAATCCGTTTTAATGGCTAGGTCAGGTCGTCCTACATCACCTAAGAACAACGTGTCGCCAGTAAAAATGGCTTGTTCATTTTGGTTCTCATCTAAGAGTAGAAAGGTGGATGATTCTTGCGTGTGTCCTGGTGTGTGCAATACACGCAGGGTTAGGGCTCCTACCTTAAACTCTTGGTTGTCTTTGGCTTCTATAGCTTCAAACTGAGGATTCGACTTCGGGCCGTACACGATGCTCGCGCCGGTTTTTTTCGCCAGGTCAATGTGTCCTGAAACAAAATCTGCGTGGTAATGCGTTTCGAAAATGTACTTGAGCTTAACGCCATCCTTTTCGAGCAGCTCCAGATAAGGTTCCGTTTCACGGAGCGGATCAATAATAGCCGCTTCACCATTTGAACTTATGTAATAAGCCGCTTCGGCAAGGCACTTGGTATATAACTGTTCAACTTTCATAGTCGTACTTTTAATAATTGGTAGGTCAAAGGTGCAAAGCTCTTTCAAACAAAAAGGTGACCCAAATCACTCTTCAAGGAGTTCAATCCGGTTTCTGGCCAGTTTCACCATACCTGTTCTTTCCATTTGCTTTAAGAGTCGACTAATAACTTCTCTACTCGAATGCAGGTCGTTGGCGATTTCCTGATGTGACGCTCTAATTATTGGATCTCCACCTTGATTGTCGATGCGTTCATGAAAGTAACGCAAGAGTCGTTGGTCGAGTTGCTGAAAGGCAATGGCGTCGATAGTTTCCATTAACTCCTGGAATCTATCGTGATAAATCCGCATCACGTAGGCTTTCCATTCCGGGTATTTATCCATCCATTCATTCACCAATTGAGCCGGAATATTCAGAACCTCTGTGTCCTCTTCAGCCACAGCTTCTACTTCACTAACCGACTTGCCCATACAGCAAGTGAGGCTACTAGCGCAAGTTTCACCAGCTCGCAGATAATAAAGCAGCAACTCACGATCTTCATCATCTCGACGCATAATCCTCAAACTTCCTGAAAGGAGTAATGGAATGTAATCAACGGGCATTCCTTTGTCCATGATGTAATCGCCCGCGGCAAAGGCCTGCAGTCGCCCTTCGGAAGTCAGTGCATCCAACAGGTTGTCATCTGTAAAAAGAGGAAAAATGGAGCTTACAGTTTGTTTATTGAGTTCAATCACTTTGCAAATGTTTGGAGAGGGTGTGGCGTATCGGTAAGGTTGCGAACAGTGCAAACACTAAAGTTATTTATTTTCTGATTGCGGCTGACATCAAGTTACCAACAGTTTGAGACAAAAGTTGTTGAAACTTGAGTTCAGATTGGTTTCGAAAGGGGGACATGGATAACTACCTTTTATCCAAATCATTTCACCATATGCCAGCAAAGAAAATCACTAAGAAAAGCGCAAAGAAGATCTTTGTATTAGACACCTCTGTGATCTTATTTGATCACAACTCTATCATGAACTTTGATGAACACGATGTGGCAATTCCCATCACCGTTCTTGAAGAGCTCGATGAGTTTAAGAAGGGAAACGATACGAAAAACTTTGAGGCGCGTGAGTTTATCCGATTTTTGGATAAAAAGGCTGGGGACAATTTAGTTAATGAATGGATCAATTTGAATGGACCAAAACGGGGGAAATTCAAAGTGGTCATGAGTGTTTCTTCACAAACAGTTGATGCCCACAAGGCGTTTGCGGCGCATAAAATGGACCACAGAATCCTGAATGCAGCCCTTCGACTCGAAGAAGAGAATCCGAAGCGAGCAGTGATTCTCGTAACGAAGGACATCAACCTTCGATTAAAAGCCAAGGCCTTGGGGCTTACGGCTGAAGATTATCGCACTGGTAAGGTTACCGACATTTCGAACATCTTTACAGGAAAGCAGCAGATCACAGCATTTCCTCAAAAGGTAATAGATAAACTGTATGCTGACGGTAACATCGAAAGGGATGCGCTTGCCAAGCTAACGAAGAAGCTCAAACCTGAAGCGAACAAGTTCTACATTCTAAAAGGAACGCGAAGCAGCAGTTTGGCCTATTTCAATGCCCACCGTGATGCGCTCGAGCACATTGAGAAGAAGTCGTTTTATGGCGTGAAGCCCAGGAATGCTGAGCAAACATTCGCACTCCATGCAATCCTGGATGACAATATCAAACTCGTGACGCTGACAGGAGTGGCTGGTACGGGTAAAACCCTTCTCGCTTTGGCAGGAAGTTTAGAACAACGCCGAAACTTTAAGCAGATTTATCTCGCCCGTCCAATTGTGCCGTTGAGCAACCGTGATATTGGTTATCTGCCTGGAGATGCGGAGCAGAAGGTGAATCCGTATATGCAGCCGTTATGGGACAATCTGAAGTTTATCAAGAATCAATTCTCTGAGCGCGATCGACAGTACAAGCAGATTGAAGACATGGTAAATACGGAGAAGATTCTCGTTACCCCACTGGCCTATATCCGCGGTAGAAGCTTGTCCAATGTGATTTTCATTGTAGACGAAGCACAAAACCTCACGCCGCATGAAATCAAGACCATCATTACTAGAGCTGGCGAAAACTCAAAGTTCATTTTTACCGGTGATATCCATCAGATTGATACACCGTATTTGGATGAACAATCCAATGGCTTGAGCTATTTGGTTGATAAATTAAAGGGTAATCCGCTATATGCACACATCACGCTCGAAAAAGGCGAACGAAGCGAATTGGCCAACCTTGCCAATGAACTGCTTTAAGTTGACTCAAAGGTTGTAGACAAAAAAACCACCCGTCCGCTTGAGTGCATGGGATGGGTGGTTTTTGTCTTTTTTAAAGAACGGTTTCATTCGAGTTACTCCTTGATAAACTCAGCAATTATGCCGGCTAAACCCGAGCTCAACGGAAGCTGTGGATTGTTGTAATACTGCAAGGCGAGCATTCTTGAAGAAGGGGCGTTCTTGAGCATGTGACCCATACCTTCTACAGTGGTTCGCGAACTTGAAGGAGCACAACTGACCAATCGATCCGCTTCAGAGGTATTGACTTGGATATCAGTAGAACCGTCAATGATGGCCACAGGAACACTTACGTTTCGGATTACCTCACAGGGATCATACTTGGCCCATGAGATGACAAAGTCTGCATTTTGCTCCGTAAACATGCTACTGAGAAGTATGTGTGGTGACTTTGCACGGGTGCCCATACCCAGCGTGTCAAACGCCGCACGAATGGCGTCATGCGATTCTTCAGGAAACTGTGAAGTGAGCTGATCAGCGAGTATCTGGTTAATCTTTCTTCCCGCACCACAAAGGCTGATCACTCGGTCCACTTCAGGCCTATCAGCTAAAAGAAGTGCAGTAAGGGCCCCTTGCGAATGACCTAGTACGGTTATATCGGTATATCCCATATCATTTGCTTTGCTCACCCAAACTTCTCCGAGCTCAATGAAATTGTCATAACTCACAGCTCTTTCCGTATCGAAACGGGATGTGGACGCGCTGTATTTGTCGGTGTTGAGTGTGGATATGCCATGAGCATTCAGTGAATCCGCTAAATACAGCAGACTATTGCCCGCCTCAGATGGACCGTTTCCATTTCTGTCAATAGGTCCCGAACCAGGAAGGATAATCACCAATGGAGCTCCTTGCTCAGCCCAATGCCATTCTCCATAAAAGGTTCCGTGGTTATAGGAAACTGAGTCCACTTGAGCCTTCGTTGGGAAGGAAGCCCAAGAGATTATAATAGCTAGATAGATTGACTTGAACGTATTGGTCATGGCTTCTTTGAACTTGATTAGTACGGTCTAAGATAGGTCACAGAATCACTAATTGTGACCAACATTTAATCTGAATGGATCTTGAGAGACTTTCTCGATAGGGAGGGCACTGCTATCGGAGTCAATAACAGAGCAAAAACCAAGCACATACTAACTGCATATAGAACATGAGAAGGCCTCCCTGAATGGAAAACCTTTTTTGTAGTAGCGAAGGGGAGACCTTGTCCGGCCACTGACGGATGAACTCCCGTCCGCTAGCCGGCGGAAATGAATCCTGATTTAACCACAAAAAAAGGTCCCCCTGAATGGAAGACCTTTTTTGTAGTAGCGAAGGGGAGATTTGAACTCCCGACCTCAGGGTTATGAATCCTGCGCTCTAACCAACTGAGCTACCTCGCCGTGATTGAGGGTGCAAATATAATCGACTTCCACTTTGTGGCAAGCGGTGAGCATGGATTTTATTCAATTTGATGTGTGCGATAAATTTCTATATTGCGACTCGACCAATGAAACACAAATAAGACCTTTTTACCCGTATGGATGATAAAGTGAAATTCGAACTCGAATACCCGGTTAAAGCATCTCCTGCTATGTTATTCCCTTATCTTTCAACTCCTAGCGGGCTCAGTGAATGGTTCTGCGACGATGTGAACTCGAGAGGAGAGATGTTCACTTTTTTCTGGGGTGATTCTGAAGAGGTTGCAAAAATGATTCGAAAGAAGCAAGATCGCTTCATCCAGTTCCGATGGGAGAACGACGAGGAGGAGGGAAGTAAGGCCTATTTCGAATTCAGAATTGTTGTGGACGAGCTCACCAAGGACACCTCTTTGATGGTTACCGACTATGCGGATGAAGACGAGGTTGAGGAGAGCAAGCTTCTTTGGCAAAGTCAAGTTCAAGACCTACTCCATACAATTGGGTCGTAATGTCCAAGGGAGGGAAAGTGTTTACGGGCCTAACCATTGTGTTTGCATTGGTATGTCTCACTTTCCTAATTCGCTTTGACAAAAGTTCCATCCATATGGCCATGGAAAATTGGCATGTGGATACCGCACCTTTTCTTTTTAAATACCTCACTCACCTTGGCGACGGACTCATGTTTGTGGTGGTCACCATCGTACTCTTGGCGCTTCGAAGTAAAGGTGCAGTTGTCCTGTCTACAGTATCATCAGGTGTGAGCATCCTTGTGCTCGTAGGTGTATTAAAGCAGTTTGTGTTCCCAGACGTAGATCGTCCTTGGGGGTGGTTCGAGGAAGGAACCCTCCGAATGATTGAGGGTATAGATCAACATACGCACCATAGCTTTCCGAGTGGACATACCACGGCAGCTTTCGGATTATTTGGGCTGATGGCTTTCTGGGTAAACCGCAAGTGGGCCTCCGTGTTATTCTTCCTCGTTGCGCTCTTAGTAGGATATAGTCGTATTTACCTCAACCAACACTTTTTGATTGATGTATTTGTGGGCTCCGTGCTTGGCACTACGATTGCCTGGATTAACTATTATCTATTTAGCGGGATGAGTCACCCTCGACTGAGAAAGCGATTACTCTAAATACAAAACGCGTCAGGATTTGACGCGTTTGTAATTCATATTCACCTTAATGTGCGAGCTTGGATTCTCTTGATAGAACTCGCGAATTCTGCGAGAAATTCTTAGAAATTCTTGACGATCTCGCTCATCTAATGCCTCTAGGATAAAGTCGTCAGCTGCGGTGAAAGCTTGTCGGATTTCTGGCAGGATCTCTTCGCTTTTCTCTTGAAGAACTACGTGCTGTTTTCTGCGATCTTCGTTATCTACCTTGCGCTTTACGTACCCTTTCTCCGTAAGGTAATCTACCAAACGAACTACTGCCACTTTATCAACCTGAAGTTGATCAGCTAATTCGCTTTGTGTAAGGGTAGATTCCGCCTTGTCGAGCAAGTACAAAGCGTAATAATGGCGTTGAATATCAAGGTGCTGAAGTCGATCCGTCACCTGTGCAACGTAATCCTTGGAAATGTCGATGAACAAACGACCTAATACGTCATTCATTTGGAGTCTTTTTTTGTGTTTGAGTTTTGCGGGTGCAAAACTAACGCAACACTTGGGTTAGTTGATATAGTGTGTTAGTTAGATTTTACTGCATCTATTATGAAATACGTATAGAATCTCTTTACCGTTGGTAAACAACTTCAAAAATGTATCACTTGATAGAAAACACTCATTCCAGAACATTGTTGTTTTTGTACCTTCGGTTTTCCGCTACTTGAAAACCATCTCAATCGAGGTGAGCATTATTTATGATTAAGATATCCGATTTACATAAGTACTACCACACGGGTAGTAAGCCACTTCACGTGCTTAAAGGCGTGGATTTGAATATAGAAGACGGTGAACTCGTTTCCATAATGGGGTCTTCCGGCTCGGGGAAGTCAACCTTGTTAAACGTTCTGGGAATGCTTGATGGCTACGATCAAGGGGATTATTACCTCGATGATGTTTTGATTAAGGACCTCTCTGAGAAGCAAGCCGCAAAGTACCGCAACCAATTTCTAGGATTCGTGTTTCAAAGTTTCAATTTGATCAGTTATAAAACGGCGCTTGAAAATGTGGCTATGCCGCTTTACTATCAGCGTATGAAAAGATCAACCCGAAACAAAAAAGCCATGCAATACCTTGAGCAGGTTGGCTTGGCTGATTGGGCTGACCACTTACCGAGTCAGCTTTCAGGTGGACAAAAACAGCGTGTTGCGATTGCTCGAGCGTTGATTACAGAACCGAAAGTTCTGTTGGCAGATGAGCCAACAGGAGCGCTTGACACCACCACCTCCCACGATGTTATGGAGCTCTTCAAGCAAATCCACAACAAGGGAATGACTGTGGTTATAGTAACCCACGAGAATGACATCGCCGAAATGACAAATAGAGTTATACGCTTGAAGGACGGATTAGTGGAAACCACCGAAACAGCAAACGCCATTTAATGCTTTACTACCATGTTTGATTGGGATAAGTGGCAGGAAATTTTTGAAACGATTCGCAAGAATCCCCTCCGGACTGTATTGACAGGATTTTCAGTGACCTGGGGAATTTTCATGCTTGTGCTTCTCTTGGCGGCTGGACAAGGACTTTCCAATGGGGCCAAATTTGCCTTTGGAGATGATGCCATGAACAGTTTGTGGATTAATACAGACGTTACCAGCCTTGCATACAATGGAATGAATGTGGGTAGGCGAGTTCAAATGAAAAATGAAGATGTAGATTTCATTGTTGAGAAATTTGACGATGAAATTGACAGCTACTCTGGGCGATATTCGAGATGGAGCGCGCAAGTGAATTATAAAGATAAGTACGGCACTCATTCGCTTCGTGGTGTGCATCCAGGCTATCAGGACATTGAACGTAGCATCATTTACAGAGGACGCTATATCAATCAATCTGATATTGAACAAGTCAGAAAGGTGGTAGTAATTGGGAAGAAAATTGTCCCGAATTTCTTCGGAGAGGAAGATCCTATTGGGCAGTATATAAAAGTCTGGGGTGTTCCTTTTCAAGTCGTAGGAATCTTCACAGACAAGGAAAACGATCGCGATGAAGAGAATCTCTACGTGCCTATCTCAGCGGCACAAGCGGTATTTAATGGTGGCCAGGATGTCCGCAGAATGATGGTTACGCTAAGCGAAACGGATTTGGAACACAGTCGGCTTGTGGCCAGCGATATCCGTTCAAACCTGATTAAGAAATTTGGCATTCATCCGGATGATGAACGAGCTATTAATATTCGAAATCTTCAAGAGCAATTTCAGAATATTCAAAGTGCGCTGAATGGAATTACCGCATTTGTATGGCTCATCGGCATAATGACCATCATAGCTGGAATTGTTGGGGTGAGTAACATCATGATTGTAGTGGTGAAAGAACGCACCAAAGAGATTGGAATACGCAAGGCCCTTGGAGCTACACCACGTTCCATTATTTCCCTGATTATACAAGAGTCGGTTTTCATAACGGCAGTGGCAGGCTATATTGGATTGGTGCTAGCTGTGTTGGTAGTTGAAGCGATGAACAGCTTGATCACAGACGCTCCTTTTTTCCGAAATCCATCTGTGGACTTCAAAACCGCGATATACACTACTATACTTTTGGTGATCACGGGCGCCCTCGCTGGATTCGTTCCTGCGAGAAGAGCAGCGAAAGTTCAACCCATAGAAGCACTCAGGGACGAATGAGATTATTTGATTCAGATACTTGGGGTGAGATATGGAATACCCTAGCGAAAAATCGGGGTAGGACGGTACTCACGGGTTTTGGAGTAGCTTGGGGGATTGCTCTTCTCATTATCATGATGGCGAGTGGTAAAGGCCTGCAAAATGGGATTACGCGTGATATGGGAGATCGGGCGACCAATAGCGTTTACCTGTGGTCGCAATCTACGAGCATGCCGTACAAGGGGTTTCAACGCGGAAGGCGCTTTAGCTTGAGGAATTCAGATGCAGCCGTTATTGAGCATCGAGTACCTGATGTCAAAATTGTTTGCCCTAGAAATCAACTCGGAGGTTACCAGGGAACGAATAATGTAATTCACAAAGACAAAACTGGCGCTTTCACTGTGTACGGTGATATACCGGAGTATTGGCAAATTGAGCCCAAATTACTGGACAGTGGAAGATGGTTGAACCAACGCGACTTGGATGATACACGGAAGGTCTGTGTCATTGGAAAACGAGTAGAGGAGATGCTCTTTGAAGCAGATGAAGAGGTGATAGGCAATGATTTGCGAATCAATGGAGTGTATTTTACTGTTGTAGGCGTTTACGAATCGAATCGGCAAGGTGGGGACGCAGAGGAAGACCGTCAATCGATATTCATTCCTTTTACCACCTTTCAACGCGCATTTAACTATGGAGATAGAGTAGGGTGGTTCAGCTTCTTGATTGAACCTGATGCGGATGCAACAAAAATACAGAGCGATATCAAGTCAGTTCTTGCTCAACAACATACGGTACATCCTGAGGATTTGCGCGCATTCGGTTCTTGGAGTATGAAGGAAGAATTCACGCGTATTCAAGGCTTATTTGCTGGCATCAGAGGTCTCTCTTTATTCGTCAGTATATTTTCATTGATGGCCGGCGCTATTGGCGTAAGTAACATTATGCTCGTGGTAGTGAAGGAGCGAACCAAGGAAATTGGAATCCGCAGGGCGCTAGGAGCAACGCCTGCTGAAATTATATCTCAGATCATTAGTGAATCATTGGTTCTAACCATCCTTGCCGGACTAATTGGAATCATTTTTGGCACCTGGCTTATGACCTTGGTCGACTGGCTAGTGGGAACCAGTGTGGATACATTTTTACATCCAACTGTGCGCGTAGAGGTTGTTCTCGCCGCCTTTGGAATATTGGTATTTTTCGGGATTATGGCAGGTTTGCTTCCAGCAAAAAGAGCTGTTCAAGTGAAACCCGTAGATGCCTTAAGAGCAGAGTAGATGATCAGACTCTTCTAGAACTTACTCCCTGAAGATTAGAAAAAAATAAGCCCCGAACCTCTCAATTCGGGGCTTAGCACCTTTTGGTAGTTGTTCACGTGCTTCATTCACGTAGTAGGTGCCTTTGCGCTAATTTCATAGCACTCGCTTTACACTTGAGTTACCAATGTAACTATTTTCTTCAATGTGTTCAACAAATGGTGAAAAATTATTCACGTAGTGGATTCATTTTTTCTGGTGCTTTTTTAAGCAATAAACCTATGATAAGACTTACGACGATTGCAGGTATGAGAGGTTCTGTGAATGTGATAAGCGCTATTCCTACGTTCGTTTCATAAACTTCACGGTACCATTCGGCCTCTTCGAGCTGCGCTGTCTTTTGGTCTTCACTCAATGAAGAGTCGTTCTGAATGCTTTCCACTTGGTTGGTGAACATGTTCTCCATGAACTCAGGATTAGCACTATTGTAGCCCATCCAGGCCGCTACATATATAATCATTCCAACAAAGGCTATCAAAGCTGCGGAACCCCATGCTCGTCCAAAGCTCCAAGAGTCACGTTGAGCTCGATAAGCTTTCACCCCAAAATAACTTGTGCCGAATGCGATGATCATTGTAGCAAAACCAATTATCATCCCAGAATCCGGATCAAAATCTTCAACCGAACCCATAAATAAATAGAAAGGAGCAGACATGATTATCCCGGCAAGTACCCCCCAGATCAAAGCAATTCGCAACATAGTAGTGGTTTTTAGTTAGGTAGCAAATGTGCGTCACACGTGCATTTCTTCACTCACGCTAAAGTATGAAATTGCCTTTTGTAGGACTATTTAGATTCAATGAGGCCCAATTGACGTGCCTTTTCGATGGCTTGTGTCCTTCTTTTCACCTCGAGTTTTACAAATAGGTTCTGGTTGTGAGATTTCACTGTGTTCAAGCTTAGAAATAGCGCATCGGCAATTTCTTGGTTTGAAAGTCCCCTGGCCATTAAATCCAAAATTTCTAATTCGCGAAGACGGAGGTCGAATTGTTCAATGTCGTGATTCATCGAAAGTTATTTCGGTTCTTTTGTATGCTCCTTTTTTTCAAAAAGCTTTAATCCTCCCCAGACCCTGAATCCAGTAAAGAGCAAAGCCACACCAAAGAGAGCTACCTCTCGCATGCTAGGGAATGCCACCCTGCTCCATTCTAGAATAACGTACGCCACAACCAAGGCGCCCATTATTCCTCCATATTTCAGAGCTATTCGGATCATCATATCAAAGAATAAGATGTTGAGCCTATTTTAGCGGAATGGAAGCAAAGCCATTGGTTTCAGTCCTAATGTGCGTTTACAATGCCTGGCCCTATGTGAGACAAGCTGTGGAAAGCACCCTTTCTCAACAAGGTGTGTCGTTTGAGTTTGTCATTGTCAATGATGGATCAACCGATGAAACAAGTGGGTATTTGAATCAACTAAAGGATAGCAGAATTCGATTGATTCAAACGGACAATCAAGGCATAGCTGCGGCGGCAAATCTCGGATTGAAATATTGTAAGGGAAGCTATATCGCTCGCTTTGATGCCGATGATGTCATGGGAGACAATCGACTTCAAATGCAAGCCAAGTTTCTATCAGAATATCCTAGTGTTGACGTGGTAGCGGGATGTGCGGAATTGCTAGACGCTGTCCATCAACAAGAAGGTTTTCAACGATTCGTAACATGGAATAATACCTTGCTCTCTCATGAGCAAATGAAGGTGAATCGCTTTAGGGACGCTACACTGGTGAATCCAACAGTTATGTTGAGAGCACTTGTGTTTCAGAAATATGGCAATTATTTACTCAACGGGCCTGAGGACTACGAGTTTTGGATGCGGTTGTTCTCTCAGAATGTGCAGTTTGCCAAATTGCCGCAGTCGGTTCTCTTGTGGCGCGACTTGAGTTCCCGACTTACCCGATCTCATCTAAACTACTCAGAAGAGGCCTTTCTACAGGTCAAGGTAGAATATTTTCTTCGTGATTTTCAAGGTGAAAAATCAATATATATCTGGGGTAAAAATAGGAATGGAAAGCGATGGGAGGAAGAGCTTAGGAAGCGCCATCTAAAGGTGAGTGGGTTTGTGGATTTTAAGCGAGGAGAGTGGAAGAATTTGCCTGTTCTTTCTATGGAGGAGGCCGTGCAAGATCAAGACCGATTTTTCATCATCACGGTGCGTGATCGCACGGGGAGTAGACTTATAGAAGTATTGCTAAAGAATAAGGGTTTTCAGTTAGGGGAGGACTTCATATTCACCTAAACAAAAAAAGACCCTCATTGCGAGGACCTTTCCATTTTTAAGTGCAAACAACAATTAAGGTTGACTCACGATATGCACATCTCTTTGAGGGAACGGTATAGAAATGTTTGCCGCATCCAGAGCTTCCTTAATCGCCTCTAGATTATCGAAATATACATCCCAGTATAAGCCAGTATCACACCAGCAGCGAACTACTAGGTCCAATGAGCTGTCGCCCAGATTCATAAGCTTCACTACAGGTTCAGGATCCTTGTCGATTCTTTCATCCTTGGCAAGTGTTTCCAAAATCACTTTACGTGCATCTTTCACGCTCGCTTTATACGAAATGCCAACAGAGAAGTCTACACGGCGCTTAGGCTGGCGACCAATATTCACAATGGTATTATTTGCCACTGGTCCATTTGGCATAATAACTTCCTTATTCGTAAGGGTGTGCACGGTAGTGTGGAGAACATCGATTTTGATTACGGTGCCTAATTCACCTTGCGCTTCAATGAGGTCGCCTACCTTAAAAGGCTTGAACAATAAGACCAGTACACCACCGGCAAAATTCGCAAGGCTACCTTGTAACGCCAAGCCGATAGCCAAACCTGCGGCACCAACTACAGCTACAAATGAGGTGGTTTCAATACCTACGGTTGAAGCGACTGAAATTAAGAGCATAATCCACAACATGAAGCGAATTACTCCGCCTAAAAAGCCGTGCAGACTTTCGTCTACATTGTGCTTGGTCATAATTTTGTTCAAGGCCCTTACCAGAATTTTGATAATCCATGACCCAATAATAAGGGTGAGAATTGCCACAATTAACTTTGGCCCAAACTCAACAGCGTAATCATAGCCAACTTTGGCAAATCCTGTGAGTTCATCAATTTGAGCTCCTACTTCTTCTTTCATAGGGGGATGGTTTTGGTTAAAATTTCAAATACTGATTAAAATTAGAGATATCAGATGGACTGCCTACTACATACAGTAAGTCATCCACTAAAATCTCGGTTTCTGGTTTAAGTTGCGTAACGTAACGATTACCGCGTTGAATTGCGAGTAAGTTAATGCTGAATCTTTGTCTTAAATTAGCTTCATCCAGGCGCTTTCCTACGACATCATTCTTCATTTGAGTAACTCGCAGGTTGGCTATTTCCAGTTCGGGAATAGTCAAACTGTGGCTCTCCGATTTCATGCCGGCAGAACGGAGCATTTCGTAATTGCCCGCTCGTATAAGTTGAGTGAAGGATTCAATTTCATCCGAAGGAATCAAATATTTCCTGAGCACCTTGGTGAAGATTTCTATTGAAGTTTCGAATTCTTCAGGGATGACTTCATCCGCTCCTAATTCAATGATACGTTCGATTTCCTTTACGTATCTCGTGCGAACAATTACATAAGCTGTTTCCGTGTGGAGCCGGATATTCTTGATGATTTTGCGAGTGGCATCCTGATCAGAGATGGCTATAACTACAACCCTCGACAAATGGATGTTCTCATCCAGCAAGGTCATTTCTTCCGTAGCATCCCCGAAATGAATCGGTTCACCTACTTCCGTTCCCTTTTTGATTAATTCTGGATCAAGCTCTAGCACGGAGTAAGGAATGGAGGCACTTCTGGCCGCTTTGGCTACGTTCTTTCCATTGATACCATAACCAATAATAATGAGGTGGTCCTTTAATGGATCTCCCTCCTCATGAGAGGTTTTGAGCTCAGAAATACTATCTAATCGATGTCGGACTTTTCGCGGAATAGTGTATCTCAATATTTGGTCAGAAATGTATTCCTCATATTTCATGACAAAAGGCGTAGCCGCCATAGTGAGAATGGAAACGGAAAGGAAATACTGGTATGTCACATCAAAAAGCAATCCGTAGGCTATTCCCGTTGCGCTCAGAACAAAAGCGAACTCTCCCACTTGGAATAAGGTCATTCCCGAAAGAATTACGGTTCGTGCAGGATAGCGAATAATCGCCGTGGCAGCACTCGCTGCCATACCCTTAACTACAAAAGTGAGTAATGAAAGGAGTATTACCCAGTGTAAATTCAGGATAAAGAACTCGACGTCTAGAAGCATGCCAATCGACACAAAGAAGAAACTGATGAAAATTTCTCTAAAGGGAAGAATATTAGACTTGGCTTGGTGACTATACTTCGATTCAGAGATTATGAGTCCGGCGAAGAATGCTCCAAGGGCTAAACTTAGACCGACAGAGTAGGTGAGCCATGCGGTTGCAAAGCATATAACCACCAGTGTTAACAAAAAGAGTTCTCTGTTTTTGGTTCGAACAACCCGATCGAGAATCCATGGTACCACATAACGTGCGAGAACATAGGCTATTGCCACCACTGCCAATACCTTCACCAGCATGAAGATGATGTCGTTTACCCAATTTTCACTTTGTCCAGCAAGCATTGGTGTGAAGAGCATAAAAGGCACAACAATGATGTCCTGAAAAATGAGTATCGCTACTGCAACACGACCATGGGGTGTATGTATCGCCTTTTCCTCTTGCAAGAGTTTGAGAACAATGGCCGTTGAGCTCAATGCGAATAAAAAGCCGAGAAAAACGGCATTAGGAATGTTCATCCCTGCGAAGTATCCAAAAAGGCCCACCAAGGCAATGGTTAGGGCTACTTGTGTTACACCGCCGAGGAAAACTGTTTTCTTAATTTGAGCGAGCTGTGCAAGAGAGAACTCAATACCAATGACAAACAAGAGGAAGATTACACCGATTTCACTCATGATCTCTACATCGTGAGCGCTATGAACTAGACTCAAAGCACTAGGTCCTACGATGATACCGGCCAAGATTAAACCGAGAATACTAGGAAGTTTAAATCGTTGGAAGACGAGGATTAAAGGGATGGATACCCCTAGAATGATGACGATGTCGGTTAACAGTGGCAGTTCCATGGTATCATTTTCTCGTGCTTCCCAAAGCCGGCACCAAAAAGATCATTCTCCACATCAGCTACTGCCAGTGCACCCGAAATAGCGAAGAAAAATGTACCTGTTAGTTCGAGAATGTATTGTGTGGTCATGATTCTATGGATGGTACCAAAATAAAAAACGCCCCGCAAATTGCGAGGCGCCAATTCCTATCTGTGGATCTAGTTAGTAACGCGGACGGCGTTCTCTGCGTTCCTTTTCGATAGCTTCATTAACACGAAGTGGGCGACCGCTTACTTCGTAACCGTTAAGTGCTTCAATAGCGTTGTTTGCGTCGCCATCTTCTGGCATAACTACGAAAGCAAAGCCACGGCTGCGGCCAGTTTCACGGTCCTTAATAACGCGGGCAGACTCTACGTTGCCATACTGGGCGAATAGATCCGCCAATTCCTCATCCTGTACGTTGTACGAGAGGTTTCCAATAAAAATGTTCATAGAACTTAAATAACAATGAGGGCCAAAGGTAGAGTATTCAACGTTACGGCAAGGTTATTTTCACTCTAATTAAATATGTAGCTTTCAATTCGATAAGATATATTCCATGGGTGGAATCGCTTAGTCACCTTATTTGCACATTCCTTTTATTACCTTCGTTCCATGTTCGTTTCAAGAGAAACTCAGGATAGAATAGATCGTTTAGAAGCAGAGAAGGAGTCGCTTTCCAAACAATTGGTCGAACTTCAAACAGAAGTGGGTCACCGTTCTAAAGCCAATCCATCTTTGGCGACATTAGGATGGATCTTATTCATACTGGCCGCAGTTGTTGCCGTATATGCGCTTTTCTTCCGCAATATTTCGAACTCATCGAATCAAGCAAGTATACTTACAAAAGAAGGGCTTGTAATGCGCGATGTGACCTCAGATACGACGATAGTATATCACGTGCAAATTGGAGCTTTTGAAAGTTTCGATCTGAAACCGCACGCCGAGAGCCTTGAGAATATTTACACCTTTGAGAACGACTCGCTCACTCGCATTACCCTTGGGAAGTTTTATGACCTTACGGAGGCTCAAAGTTTTTTGAGCGATTTGGTGAAGTTGAAGCTTGAGTTTGCATATATCACGGCTTATGAAAAGGGCATTCCAATAGGACTGATGGAGGCTATGGGAAAAAATAATGAAGCACAACCTTAGATGTGCTTGTTCAAACTTTGGCTATCTCTATTTTTGTCTACTGAATTAAGAACGCGACTATGAAAATATTGGAAGGAAAAACAGCTATCATAACCGGCGCATCAAAAGGAATCGGTAGAGGAATTGCTGAAACCTTTGTACAGCACGGCTGCAATGTGGCTTTTACCTTTTTGTCTTCTGTTGAAAAGGGAAAGGCAGTTGAAGACGAGCTTTCTGGAGGTGACGTGAAGGTAAAGGGATATCGAAGCGATGCTTCCGACATGGCACAGGCTGAACAACTTGTGGCAGATGTTCTTGCTGATTTTGGTCAGATCGACATCGTAGTGAATAATGCCGGTATCACCAGAGATAACTTGCTTATGCGCATGGGTGAAGATGATTTTAATGATGTGATTCGCATCAACTTGAATTCTGTCTTCAACATGACCAAAGCCGTACAGCGTACCTTTTTAAAGCAACGCAAGGGGAGCATTATCAACATCAGCTCAGTTGTAGGAGTGAAGGGAAATGCAGGTCAAGCGAACTATGCGGCTTCCAAGGCAGGTGCCATTGGATTCACCAAGTCTGTCGCATTGGAACTGGGATCACGTAACATTCGTTGTAATGCTATTGCGCCAGGCTTCATTGAAACTGAGATGACTGAGGTTCTAGATGAAAAGACCGTTCAAGGATGGAGAGATGCCATTCCATTGAAGAGAGGTGGATCACCAGAAGATATTGCCAATGCTTGTCTGTTCTTAGCATCCGATCTTTCAGGATACATTACAGGTCAAGTATTGAATGTTGATGGTGGCATGCTAACCTAATTTATGACCTTCGAAGTAGCATACCCATTTCTTTGGATACTGTTAATAATAGGGGTGGCCTTCGTGGTCACCTTTTTTGGTTATCGCAGGGCTAATTTCGACCGCCCCTATGGCATTCTACTTCCTTCATTGAGATTCCTATCGCTGGCAATCCTTGGATTTCTGTTGCTCAATCCCTCGCTCGAGTATACAGAATCAATCGAAGAACGACCTGTTCTTTTCTGGTTACAAGATGAGTCTGAATCCATCACAGCTTCGAAGGATTCCTCGGCGTATCGTTCTGAATATTTTGAATGGAAACGCAAAGCGATTGAAAGACTGGAAGACAAGTTTGATGTGGTATCCTATGCATTCGATAAGAAGGTAAGAACCGCTTCGGATTCATTTCATGGTGCAGCTTCCAACCCATCCCAGGCACTCAACGAGATTGAGGAACGAGCAGCTGGGCGTAATTCTGCTGGAATTATTTTGGCCACGGATGGTATCGCCAATTATGGCATGCCATTACAAGCGAGTAAGAAATCCACAATTCCTATCCATACTCTTACTTTAGGTGATACCTCTCAGTATTCAGATATTGAGGTAGTTAAAGTTGTTAATAACCGAATTGCTTATACGGAGAACACTACGCCCATTCGTCTAGAAATTCAGTCCAAGAACAATGGGATTACCCAGGTTAAGGTTGATTTGTTCGCGAACGAAGAGAGGATAGAAAGCCGAAATGTTCAGTTGAATAAAGGGCTCGCTCTCGCCTTATTTGAGGTCGGCTCGGATTCAGCAGGTGTGGTGACCTATGAATTAAAAGTTCGTCCCTTTGAAGGTGAAAGGAATGTGCTCAATAATTCCTGTCGTGCTCGTATTGAATACATCAAAAAGAAACGGAGCATTCGGTTCGTTTATGGAGGTCCAAACCCCGACCTAGCGGCCTTCAGATTACCGCTTCTCGAGGATGAAAGCAACTTGGTGGAATTGATTCCGATATCGGACTGGAAGGCCGAAATGGCCGGTGATATTGTTGTCTTTCATGGAGTGAACCCAGAGGGTGAGGTCATTGAAACCTTGGAAGCATCAAATGCGCATGTCTTGTTCTTTTCCACTCCTGCTCACCCTTATGCTGACTGGTCCACACGATTCGAGTGGTTTGATAATGCGCCAATGATGGACCGTTTCGTAGAGACTACTTTAGAGCCCAATCCATTGTTTTCAGGGTTTGAGGTGAATGACGAATGGCTAAATCGCATAGAGCAATTCCCGCCTATTTATGCAGAGATTCATGGCGAGGAAGAATGGAGCTTATGGAACCCAATATTTACGGCAAATGTTAGAGGTGTAGAAACGAAAGCCCCCTTGATTGCTCTGAGTGAGAAGGATGGCAGCAGATATACTTGGGTGAACGGTGAAGGCTGGTGGCGGATTAGGGCAAATAGTTATGCTTCATACAATTCCCACGAGCCATTCGACCAATTTGTTACTTCCTTATTCCGTTGGTTGGGGACTCAACCCGGTAGTGATCGATTGCGTGTTGATTTTCCGGATATCTTAGTAGAAAACGAACAAGTTCAGTTTTCAGTAATTCCGAGAAATGCAAGCCAAGAGTTTCAGTCTGGCGCAGAAATTAACCTTCTTATTAGAGATCGTTCTGGCGACATTGTGTATAACCAAACACTCTCCGAGGAATCGGGTAGGAGATATGTTACTCAGCTCAAGGGATTACCACAGGGCACATATCGGTATGAGGTCACTTCTATATTCGGTGATGATACACAAGTTGAGCGCGGAATTCTCTACGTAGAAGCGCAAAGTTTGGAACAACGCAATACCAGAGCGCGGTACGATGTACTTTATGCATTGAGTGCGAACTCACAAGGCCAATCCAGCCTGTACAGCGAGAAAGATGCATTCATCGAAAGCTTGCTGCAATTGGATGCTCAAATCATCCTACACGAAAATAGAACCAGTGTACCGCTGATATACAGTTGGTGGATTTATTTGCTCTTGCTTCTGCTTTTTACCGCTGAATGGGCACTTCGAAAGCGCGAAGGGAGGGTTTAAAAAAAGGATGCATGTCTTACATGCATCCTTTTATAGACTGAAATCAAAGGAATCTTACAAACGCGCAGCCAACCAATCCTGAAGCTCTTGTTCCCTTAGGTTCTTGGCTACAATAATTCCGTTCTCGTCAAGCATTACGTTAGCCGGAATGGCTCGCACCCCATATTTCTGGGCAGGTTCACTGTCCCAAAACTTCAAATCGCTCAAGTGCGTCCAAGTAAGTCCATCTTCTTGAATGGCATTAACCCATGCACCGCGCTCACGGTCGAGTGAAATACCAACTACCGTAAATCCTCTATCCTTGTAAGTGTTATAAGCGTTAACCACGTTTGGATTCTCCGCTCGGCACGGACCGCACCAAGATGCCCAAAAGTCTACCAAAGTATAACTTTCACCAAGCACTTCTGATAAACGAACCATGTCTCCTTCAGGACTTGGATGCATTACGTCGATCAATGGCTCACCAATTGCAGTTCTCTTCATTGAAGCAATGCGTTCTTTTAGCTGAGCTACCGCTGGAGAGTCACCGTACTTGACTGGAATGTTAGAGTAGATGCTGTCCAAAGTTGCTACTTCAGCTTCGTATAAATCTTGCATGGCAATTGCCGCACCAAGCACACTAGCATCCATGGCCACACCAACTAGCTGGCGGTTACGCTTAGCATAGGCCGCATCATAGGTGCCTTGCAAAGAAACAATGGTAAGACTATCTCCAATTTGCATAGCCTGTCCATATTCTTGCTGAAGTGCTTGCACGCTGGCGTTGAATACTTCTTGAGCAGATGTATAGGCATTCAGCACATCAGCGTATTCTCCGTTGCTATAATCATAGGAGAATTGACCATTCTCATTCTGAATATGGATGGTGAGTGTACCGTTCTGTCCAAAGGTCATAAAGCGTTGCTGGATTCCGCTAATTTCAACAATCAACATTTGAGGATAATCCAGCGAGTCGACCTGAAGAACAACCTCTCCGTTTTCTAATGTTCCCTGGGCAACATCCTCAAATTGACTTTCTCCGCGTGCGCGAAGCTTCACATTTGAGCCATCGGCATCTGCGTATTGGACAGTGACGTAAAAGGAATCAGGGTTTGCGTTTCCCGCGCTACAGGCGAGTAGCACGGTAAACATGGCAAGTGCGAAAAGCTTTTTCATTGAAATTGAATTTCCTCAAAATTAACCTACCTATTTTCCTCACCCAAACGCTCGCTTATCTTTGTGCGTATCTGAAACAAAATTACTCCCATGAGAATTCGAATTATACTACTCGGTTTATTGAGTTTTGCCCAACTTCAAACACAAGCTACAGAAGGAATGTGGCTTCCATACATGTTGTCTGATAGGGCAGATGATATGCGCCAGATGGGCATGATGATTAGCGCAGAAGACATTTATAGTATCAACGATGGCAGTTTGAAGGATGCCATAGTGAGCTTTAGCGGATTCTGCACGGGTGAAATCATTTCAGACCGCGGTTTGGTGTTAACTAATCACCACTGTGGTTATGGAGCCATTCAGTCTCATTCATCTGTGGAGAATAACTACTTAGAAAATGGATACTGGGCTCAAAGCATGAGTGACGAACTCGCCAACCCGGGAATGTATGTTCGCTTTGTAAAGTACATCGAAGATGTTTCGGTTCAAGTTTTAGCTGGGGTTACTGACGATTTATCCGACGAAGAGAAGGATGCTATCATGGAGAGTAATATCGAAGCTTTAATCGAAGACCGAAAGGCGAAAGCGGACTTCGAATATCAAGTGAAGGATATTTATTACGGTAATCAATTTATCCTGGTCGCGTCTGTAAGATATACGGATTTGCGCTTGGTGGGAGCACCGCCAAGTAGCATTGGGAAATACGGAGCGGATACCGATAACTGGGTATGGCCACGACATACAGGTGATTTTAGCTTGTTCCGGATTTATGCTGATAAGGAGAACAATCCAGCTGATTTTAGTGAAGATAATGTGCCATTCAAACCATTGCGCAGCTTAGAGATTTCTCTGGAAGGAACTCAACCTGGTGATTTCACTTTTGTGTATGGATTTCCAGGGCGGACAGAGGAATATCTTCCCGCTATTGCAGTGGAGCAAATGGTAGGAGAATTGAACCCTCTTAAAATTGCGATTCGGGAGCGAATTCTAGAAACAACAAAGGCGTACATGATTGTAGATGAACAAACGAAGATCATGTATTCTTCCAAATACGCGTCCACTGCCAATGCCTGGAAAAAGTGGATTGGCCAGGTTGAGGGTTTAGAGCGTACGCATGGGGTGGATTCGATCCGAGCAGCCGAAATGGACTTTATGAAGCAAGCAGATGAAGAATTCCAAGCTTCATTAACTGTGTTAAATGATCTCTATGCTCAAGGATTAGAGGCATTCAAGAAAAGAGATCGATTCATTGAAATTGCCTATTCGGGTAACGAGGCATTTCGCTTTATGTGGGGCATCCGTGAATGGATTGATGCAGGAGGAGAAGAAGGAGCTGAGGAAATTGCCGCCGCTCTTGAAGGTTTCTACAAGAATTATAATCCATCGGTTGATAGCTCCGTAGCGCACTCGTTATTCGAATTTTGGTTACAGGATACAGAAGGAAACTCACCGTCATTCCTTAACGATGCTTTTGAAGATGGCGTAAATATGGGCTCGTACTATGCAAACGATCTTTTCTTGCGACCAACTCAGCGCGAGAGAGTGATGGCCATGCTCGTAGACGATCCAGAAGAATTGGCTGAAGAAATTGAGGAAAGTGAAATCTATGAATTCATGATGTCGGCCTTTAATCACTATATCGGTGAGGTGCTGCCAGAGTTAAGGGGTATTCAAAATGAGATTGATCATCAGCAAAGCATCTTTATGAGAGGCCAAATGGAAGTTGGCAATTTAGCTGACCTTTATCCCGATGCCAATAGCACCATGCGTATTACCTACGGCAGAGTAGAGGGATTTGAACCTGAAGATGGTATTACCTACAATACGCATACTTATTTGGATGGGGTTGTGGCCAAATATGTTCCGGGCGATTATGAATTCGATCTCCCATCACGAATCTTGGAGCTACATGCTGCCAAGGACTACGAGCAATATGCCGCGGATAACGGCAAGCTTCCAGTGTGCTTTATTGCCTCTAACCATACTTCTGGTGGTAACAGTGGTTCTCCAGCGCTCAATGCACACGGACAATTAATAGGACTAAACTTCGACCGCGTTTGGGAAGGAACCATGAGCGATGTGTATTTCGACCCTTCGATATGCAGAAATATCATGGTAGACATCCGGTATGTGCTTTGGGTAGTGGATGTTTATGCCGGTGCAGATCACCTTATTGAGGAGTTAAATATTGCAGAGAAATAAAGCCTGAATAAAAGCGCCGGCAAATTTCAGTTTTGATACGTTGTTATCTACTTTTGCGGTGCTTCTAAACTGAGAATATACAACCATGAGTGTACTCGTAAATAAAGACTCAAAAGTCATTGTTCAAGGCTTTACTGGAAAGGAAGGAACTTTTCATGCAGAGCAAATGATTGAATTCGGAACCAACGTTGTTGGTGGTGTAACTCCCGGAAAGGGAGGTCAATCACACCTCAATCGTCCGGTTTTCAATACAGTGGAAGACGCTGTTAAGGAGACAGGCGCAGACGTTTCCATCATTTTCGTTCCACCCGCATTTGCGGCAGATGGCATTATGGAAGCAGCTAATGCAGGTATCAAAGTAATTGTAGCCATTACAGAGGGTATTCCAGTAGCCGACATGATTCGTGTGAAGGCTTACATCTCAGATATGGACACCACTTTGATTGGACCAAACTGCCCAGGTGTGATCAGCGCAGGACAAGCCAAAGTGGGTATCATGCCTGGTTTTGTTTTCAAAGAAGGACGTATCGGAATTGTATCTAAGTCGGGTACCCTTACATACGAAGCCGCCGATCAGGTTGTAAGAGCTGGATTGGGAATTAGCACGGCCATTGGTATCGGTGGTGATCCTATCATCGGCACTACAACGAAAGAGGCGGTTGAGTTTTTGATGAATGATCCGGAAACCGATGGCATCGTTATGATTGGTGAGATTGGTGGAAACCTTGAAGCCATCGCCGCCAATTGGATTAAGGAGAATGGCACCAAGCCGGTGGTAGGTTTCATTGCAGGTGAAACGGCCCCTAAAGGTCGTACCATGGGACACGCTGGAGCTATTGTTGGTGGAGCAGAGGATACAGCTCAAGCCAAGAAGGCGATTATGCGGGACTGTGGCATTCACGTGGTAGATTCACCAGCTGAAATTGGCGTTAAAATGGCAGAGGTCGCTAAATAAGTACCTCTATATCTACATAGATGAAGGTCTTGGGTTTGTACTCAAGACCTTTTTTTATGTTCGGAAACTACGTACGTATTCGGGTATTTTTACGGTAGTACGGTAACATAAAAGCCTTCAACTTTGACGTATCAATGAATCAAAGAAAGAAGGAAGCATGAAAGAAATCGATAACCTACTCAACTCCCACGTTCATATTTTAATTACCGAATTAATGGATGCTCCTCTACTTAAAAGAGAAGAAGAAACAGACCATCCATTATTTATTGGATAAGCTCCCTCACCAACCTATCTATCCTCTTATGGCCGCGTAATGCGGCCATTATTGATTTATTGGATCTATAACGGGGCTCAGACTTATGAGAATATTAACTTTTTGCTGACTAATCACTTGAACGGATTCTATATTTTTAGCAAGCAAACTCAAATAGGCCATTTGGCATAGCATTTGGTTCAACCAAGTCAAAATTAAAACCACATCATCATGATGAAAAAACTACTCGTATTGTTCCTTCTGCCAGCCTTGGCATTTGGACAAGTAAAAGAATCTTGGACGGACCTTCCGGCGAGTCCGGCCCAGAGCGGTAAGTCCTTTTTGTTTGTGTTTCAGAATACCACAGGCACTTATACCGATATAACAAATCCCGACTTTACCTACACCACAATATGGGATGATCCCGAGATTAGCTTTCCCGTTCCATTTCCAATCACCCATATGGGGGTGACACTTGATTCACTTTACATGGATGGTAGTTCTGATCTATATGGAACCTCAGCTATGAATGATGATGAGGTGATTTTTTCGGCGATGAGTGCTGATATCATTGATAGAGGATATATCGGATCTACAAGTCAATCACCAATCAGCTATGTAACCGAAGGAACAACTCCAAACCGTATTTTTAAAATGGAATACAAGAATGCGGGTCTTTATGAGGAGTTTGGCTGGTTTAACACATTTAACTTCTTTACCAACACCCAAATCTGGATTCACGAGAACGGTAGCTTCGAGTATCATTTTGGTGCAAGTAATTTAGATCAGGACATTAATGATACACTTTACAATTACTTCTCCTTGGCTTCTGGTACTGCAGCCTTAGACGCAGCTACATCACAAGTGGTAAATATTCACTGCTTAGAAGGGCCTTCGAATAATCCAATAATGGTCGATTCCATTTCGCAGGTAACAGAATGGCCCACTAACGGCACCATTTACAAATTCAACATGCCGGGTATTGGTGTAAATGAAGTTCCGAGTATTGAAATAGAGTTGTATCCCAACCCTGTAGCTACAGAACTTCGTATCATGGCGCCAGAAGGTGTGGATCACCGTGTACAGATAATGGACATTAGCGGACAAATTGTAATGACCGGCAATTTGAATAGATACAACTCCTTGGATCTATCTTCTGTTTCTCCAGGCGTATACCTGGCGAAGGTGGAGAATACTTCGAATGGTGAAATTCGAACCGTTCGTCTCGTGGTAAGACCATAGTAGATGATGACTGAAGAAAAGAGTCCCGCGTTAAGCGGGATTTTTTTATTCCAATCCGAGATCTTTTAAGATCTCTTGAACCTGTTTTTCGGTATTGTCTAGCCTTTCATAGCAGAACTTAATGAGCTTAGATGCACGCTCTACGCTCTTGGCGAGCTCGTCCACGCCTATTTCTCCACTCTTCATTTTTTCGAGTATCTGTTCTAACTCGTGAGATGCTTTGTCGTAGGTAAGTTTTTCAGCCATTGTTCTTTATATCCGTTATTCGAGCTTCAAATCTTGCGTCCTTAAGCTCAATTTCAATTTCATCTTTTGGTGCCAGCGTATCGGAACTGGAAACAATAGCTCCAGCCTTTCTCACTATGGAGAATCCGCGCTTCAAGGTAGGGGTAGGACCATACAATTCAATCAACTCACTCTTCAAGATTAGTTGGTGCCTAGCTTCAAGTCGAATTTCCTTACTGTTTCGTGCCAATTGAACGAGGTTAGTTTGGAGAGCATGACGACTTTCGTTCAATTGAAAAGGGCTCTGTTGAAGCATCTTATTTGACGCGCTGATCAGCCTTTCTCTATCCTCCTGCAGGAGGCGCTCTGCGATTAGCACAAATTGCTGTGAATCGTGCTCAAGCGATTGACGGGTTGTTTTGTTGAAGTTCTGTGCAAGTTGAGCCACATGTTGATTCATTTCAGATTGTAAGAGTCTCTTCTGAACCAAGAAGTTTTTCGCCCATTCAACTATATTCTGATACGTCGTAGAAACGTCTATTTCAAAATCGCGAGCACGCTCAACAATCCATGCGGCCACTGCGCTTGGGGTTTTTAAGGATTGTGAGGCCCATTCGTCCATTACAGTTCTATCGGTTTCGTGTCCAATGCCTACAAATACGGGAAGTTTCGATTTGGCCATTTCCTCATTCAATTCGTAAACATTAAAAACGTCCAAGTCGAGGGCAGCGCCTCCACCACGCAGCACTATAATTGCGTCGAAAGCGCGCTGGTCGATACGTCTATAGGCTTCCAATAAAGAGGAAACAGCTTCCTTTCCTTGCACTGAAGCGGCAAAGAGTTCAACTGAAAATTTGAACCCATATGCGTTATTCGTGATTTGGTGTTCAAAATCCGCCAATCCCGCACTTCCGCTTGCGGCAATTAATGCAATGCGCTGAACCACACGAGAAATCAGGACAGAGCGGTTTAAATGGAGTAGGCCATTCTTGCGAAGCTTTTCAATGCTCTCTTTCCTCCGCTTCTCAATTTCACCAAGTACATAATTGGGGTCAAGTTCTAATACGTGCAGCGAGAGGCCGTAAACTTGGTGAAATGTGATTCGGCATTTGCATAGAACCTCTCTGCCATCTTCCAAAATTGCATATGGATCAAGTGATGTGGCATGCTTAATGGCCTCTGTATTAGATCGCCAGAGAGTGGCCCGGCACCTAGCGATAACGGTACCGTTGCGCTCTTCAACCAAATCGAAGTAAGCGTGCCCGCTGATGTGTGGTTTGAACGAGCTGACCTCCGCTTTAATCCAGACATCATGCGGACTAATCTGTTCATCAAAGAGCTTAGTAACCCTATTGAGAACTTTGGATAGTGAATGTCCCTTCATTCTGCTCATTCTCTTTTTCCAAGATGTCCTAGGTGAGTATGCTTGAAATCATCTGAATATTTCGGACCATAACCGAAAATTCGGTCCATTGCGCTATGTCCATACAATAAGAATCCAGTGAATAAGAGGCTGTCTTTCGTTAACTGCAAACCCATTAACACTAGGATAACCGCTACGGTTTTACTGTGGAATAGGTTGTACGTTAGAGCCCCAATGCTTGTATTCACAGCATAACCCAGCATGCCTATGTCAGGTGTGAGTAAAAGAGCCCAAAACAACCACCAATCAAATTCAAAGTACAATGTGCTTAAAAAAGCCAGTACAAACTGAGCGAATTCTTCAAGCTTAAATTGCTGATTCATAATAAGAGATAATTTTGGCAGTTTTTCAAATGTCGTACATTGTAAATAGAATTCAACTTAATCAATGTACTATGAAGAAAGGTATAATTATCACATTGGTAGTCGTCGTTGGCTTAGGAATAGCTTCAATGGTTATAACGAAGGATTTCAGTGTTTCTAGATCAACTGTTATTGAAGCCGATAAGGCCACGGTAATGGCCGTACTTGGGGATTTTAATCACTTCTCATCTTGGGACCCTTGGTCGGAGATGGATCCGAATATTGAAATAACCACTTTTGGAGAACCTAGAGAAGTAGGGCATGGCTATACTTGGTCAGGGAACGCTGATGTTGGGAGTGGCTCTCAAGAAATCAAGTCAATTTCCGATAATGAAATTTCCATCGAGTTGAAGTTTCAAGAACCCATGGAGGCTACGTCTCCTGCTAGTTACACTGTAAACGAGGTGAGCAATGGTACCGAGGTCATCTGGACGATGTCGGGAAGCGTGCCTTATTTCTTTGCGCTCATTGGAGATATGGAATCAGAGCTAGGATCGCAGTTCGATCAAGGCTTAGGAGACCTTAAATCACACATTGAAGAAATGGATATGGGGCCAAGTTATGAGATTGCAGAAGTGGATATGCCAGCCATGCATTTTGTTGGCCATAGAGAAATGATCAGCATGTCTGACATGGATGATTTTTGGTCAGCGGAGAATGTTGGAGCGCTCTATGGAGCGGTTTCAGCTGTATCGCCAAATGTCGGCTACTTAGCTGGTTTGTATTACGTTTGGGACGAAGAGGCTGGCCAAACAGATATGGCGCGCGCCGTAATTGTGGATAGCGAAATGGAAGTTCCGGGTTTTTCAGCTTTGTCAGTGGCGGGCGGACGCGCTCTTAAGCTTACCCATTACGGAGACTACGAATCAATTGGTGATGCGCATATGGCTATGGAACGTTTTTCAGAAGAAGGTGGATTTACCATTATCGAACCCGTAATGGAAATCTACCGAGTAGGAGGAGAGGATGTTCCGATGGAGGAGTGGGTAACTGATGTTTATTATCCGCTTGCCGATCCTGCGGCGAGTTAATCCCGAAATCATTCAAATAACGAGAAAAGGTGCTCTTCGGAGCGCCTTTTTTTTTTCTTGTTCGTACATTGTCATCCTAGTCGAACTGAATGATGTTACTACCACAACGGCTTCTGCTGATTTTCTTCCTCCTATTAGGAACAGCAACTTTTGGGCAAGACAGTACGCAACACAAGAACACCATCAAATGGAACCTTACACCAGCTCTGGTTTCCAGTCCTCAAAGCATTGTTTTGGGTTATGAAAGAGTTCTAAATGAGTCGCAGTCGTTTTCTGTTAATGCGGGTTATGTCCAGTTTCCTACTATTTCTGGCTATTTCGATTCGACAGTTGAATACAATGGTACAAGACGAAATAATGGATTCAGTTTAGCCGGTGATTACCGATTCTATCTTACCGATCGAAATAAAAAAGCGATTCCTGATGGTGTATACATTGCGCCTTATTTCCTTTTCTATTATTTCGATCAACTACATGAGGTAGAATATATCGATGGTACCGATCGCTCCTCAGTAGGAGTTTCTACCCAGATTACATCCATTGCCCTCGGAGTAGAGCTCGGTTATCAATTTACATTTGGCGATCATTGGACACTAGATCTCATCCTCATTGGACCATCGTTTGGCCGGTATAACATATCATCTGAATTGAATGGTACCCTTCCTGGGAATCTGGCAGACAGTGATGTGTTCGATAGTCAGTATGGCTGGTTGGAGGCTGCTTTTCCGGCGCTGACAAGTCTGATTGAAACTGGAGAGTTCAACTCATCCGGAAATACAGGGTTTTGGGGAGTAAATTATCGATTTGTGATTCAGGTAGGGTATCGATTCTGATGCACACAGAACATTTCAACAAGACAAAGTCAACAAGCTACAGCTTTTGCCTCCATAGCAGCTGCTATATTAATTACATTTGCCTATCCTAAACAACGCACATTGAGTACCGAAGAAAAGTACATCGATATAGAACAAGTCATTAGAGATAAGAATCCAAAATTGGCGAAATGGCTCCCTGGATTTATCCTAAACTATATCAGGCGCATTGTTCATGAAGATGATTTAAACCGCGCTATGCGGGACTTCGGACACCTAGAAGGAGTGGATTTCGTGAATGCCTCGATTGAGCATGTAGGCGCTAATATTGAAGTGGCAGGTCTGGAGAATATTCCGAAAGAAGGAGGGGTTATTTTGGCCGCAAATCATCCTTTAGGGGGATTAGACGGGATAGCCTTTATGCAGGCCGTAGGCAGAGTACGAAGCGATATGCAGTTCTTAGTGAACGATATACTTCTGAATATCAAGAACTTTTCTCCGCTATTTATTCCGGTAAACAAACATGGCGCTAACCCGAGAGCTGCACTTAAAATTATTGATAAGGCCTATGCTTCTGAAGCGGCGGTTATGGTGTTTCCTGCTGGTTTGGTATCAAGGAAAATAGATGGAAAGGTCCAAGACTTAGAATGGACCAAGAGCTTCATCACCAAAGCTATACGTTACAAAAAGGACGTTGTTCCCGTTCATATTGATGGTCATAATTCCAATTGGTTTTATAACCTAAGTAAATACAGAAAGAAGCTGGGTGTAAAGGCCAACTTGGAGATGTTTTATTTGGCCAATGAAATGTACAAGCAAAGTGGACAAACCATCACACTGACCTTTGGAAAGCCCATTCCGGCCGACAAATTCGACAAAAGTAGATCAGCCAACGATTGGGCGAATTATGTGCGTGAGAAGATGTATTCACTTTCTGAAAATGATACGGCAAAATGATGGAGGTAGAAAGAATCGCGGAGCCGGCAGAATTGGCTAAGCTGCAATCTGAACTCAATGAAGAGACCTTCCTTAGGTACACCAATAAAGGTCAAAATGAAGTTTACCTGGTGGACGCACATACGGCGCCCAATGTGATGCATGAAATTGGGAGGCTAAGAGAAGAGGCATTTAGAGCATCAGGTGGCGGCACAGGTAAGGCCTTGGATATTGATCAATACGATGTATCTGAATTCCCCTACCTACAAATGGTTGTTTGGAACCCCGATGCCCAGGAAATCATGGCAGGGTATAGGGTCATGGAGTGCATGGACCTCCTGAAACAACCGAAGGGAATTAACCATATTGCTACGAGCCATTTATTCCATTTTTCGGATCGCTATTTAAATGAATACATGCCGGATACCTTGGAACTCGGACGTTCATTTGTTCAACCTAAATATCAGCGAGGTTCGGAATCGAAGAAGGGGTTGTTTGCTATGGATAACCTTTGGGATGGATTGGGAGCAATTTTGGCAAAAAACGAGCGGAATAAATATATGTTGGGAAAGGTGACGATGTACCCGTCGTTTGAACGCGAAGCGAGAAATGCCATACTTGGGTTTTTAAAAGCCATTTTTCCAGATCCCGATAAGCTCCTCATTCCAATAACACCGTTGGTTTCTGATGAAGTACTCGAGCCTTGGGTTCAACAGTACAAAGGCAGAACCTATAAGGACGCGTACATTGATTTGAACAGCTTTGTCCGATCAAGAGGGGTCAACATTCCTCCTCTGATTAATAGCTACATGAATCTTTCCAGTACGATGAAGACTTTTGGCACCATGCTGAATGACGAATTTGGTGATGTGGAAGAAACTGGAATTATGTTAACAACTGCTGATATTCATCAGAATAAGCACGATAGGCATCTAGCTACTTACCAGCGCGACTCATCATACGGCGAGCCTCATTGGAAATAATGTAATATCTTCAGTGGGCTGAAAATCAACCTACCATGAAAAGATACATTCTCATTCTATTCAATCTTTTGACAATCAGTAGTTTAGCTCAGGTGGGAGCTATTGAAGATCAAAAGTTCATGTTCGTTGAACTTCGCGGCCACTCTGGAGTCCACCTTTACACTGGAGAAGCGCTGAATGAGGCACTTGATAATGGATACGGTGCAATTGAAGTTCGTCTTGGTTGGCAAACTTCTGGTGATGAAGACTGGCACGGTGCATACGGATATCCTTCCTATGGTGTTGGTTGGTATTCCGGCGCCATAGGAAATCCAGACATCCTTGGTGCACCTAATGCACTTTATGGATTCATCAACTTTCCATTGATGATCAACGAGCGAAACACCCTGGTGAGTGATTTAGCTCTTGGATATACCTACGACTTGAACCCCTATGATATTGATAACAATCCAACCAACGATGCCATTGGCGCTCGAGGTGCAGTTTATTTCAATCTCGGAATTGGAGGCAGATATGAATTGAATAGAGAAATTGATTTAACCTATGGGATAGATTTCACTCATTTCAGCAATGGCCGTTCTTTCCAGCCTAACTATGGCTTGAACATGGTGGGTCTGTTCTTTGGGACTCGCTATAACTTTAACAACCAACAGAAGGAAACTGACCCTAGTGTTCGTCCCATTCAAATTCTACCAGTTCGTCCAGATTATCCAGATGAGTGGAGTGATCTGAGCAATACCGATGAGAATAACCTCTTGCTATACGCATCTGCCGGAACATCGCAGAATAGAGAAGATGAAGGAACTTCAAATCGATATTTCAATTCGTCCGTAACGCTCGAGTTCCAGCATTTCTTCAATCTGAAACATGCAGCCACAGTTGGCCTAGATTACTTCTATGATGGCAGTCTAGTTCCTTATAACGATGATCCAAACATGGTGGGTTATCACGTAGGCTACGATTATCGGATTTGGAAATTCAGCATTCGTTTGCAAGTGGGCGGCTATCTCGATGCGCCCGATCGAAAAGGAGGATTCTTTTTCCGACCTGCGGGAAAATTTGATATCACCGACAATATCTTCGCTCAAGTAGGCTTGAAAACACTTAATGGTGGAGCCGCAGATTGGATAGAATTTGGAATCGGTGTTGATTTCCTTTAATCAACAATTGGGATCTTCAACTGAACAGATTTCACCTTCATTTTCCATTTCAATCTTAATTTGTTGAAGAGCCTGCTTAAAGGCCTCGATGGGTTGCGCTCCCGAAATGGCGTATTTCTTATTGAAAACGAAAAATGGAACCCCCTGTATACCCATTTGCCGTGCCGCATTGACGTCATCTCTGAAAGCTGAACTGTATGAATTTGAAGTGAGCACCTTAAGTACTTCCTCTTTATCTAGGCCTACTTTTGCAACATGTGTAGCAAGCGTTTCTTTGTTATTGAGATTAGCGCCATTCGTAAAGTAAGCCTCTAGCAGTGCTTCTTTCAGATCATTTTGAACCTGCCTTTCCTTAGCCAAGTGAAGCAAGCGATGAGCATTGAATGTGTTAGCTACAATGGCATTATCAAGGTCAAAAGAGAGTCCTACCGCATTGGCACGTTCTACAACGCCCTGCGACATTTGCTCTACTTGTTCCATCGTCATGCCCTTGCTCTCCGCTAGATAACGTTTCAGCGTTTGTCCTTCTGAAGGCGCAGCTTGAGGATCGAGCTGAAAACTTTTATACTCGATTTTCACTTGGTCTTTCATGCCAAGATCTTCAATGGCCAATTCCAGGTGTTTCTTGCCTATGTAGCAAAATGGACAAACAACATCGGACCAAATATCTATTTGCATCATTTTGTGTGAAAATTATAGTAGAATCCCAAGTAGAACATTCTACCGAAAATGGGTCCGTAGATTCGATTCGTTTCGAAGTAAGGACTAAAGGGTTGATCTGCTGCAATAACAGGGTTCTCTTGTCTAAAGTTCAAGGCATTCTCAACACCGAAGTAAACCTCCCAATGATGACCAAAAGTTTTGTTTACTTGAGCATGAACAATCGAGTAAGAAGGAGATCGGTCTGAGAAATTGTATTGAAGTGGATAATAGGATGTGGAGAGAAGTCGTCTTTTTCCAAACCAATTCCAGGTAGCATCTATCTTCCAACCTGAATCTCCAAAAGTGTATCCAGCGTTTATAAATCCGCGATGGCTCGGTACCCCAAAGGCTTCTTGCATTCCAAGAGCAAAGGCTTCCTGAGCTTGTAAGTATTTATAGGCAATCCTGATATCGAGATTCGAAATAGGAGAGAAGTCGAGTTGAGTTAGCCAGCTAAAACTGTTGCTGCCTTGTGCGAAATACGTGCTGTAAACGTAAGGTGACCGATCAAAGTCAGCAATGAGTTTATTGTCAAACCATGTGTAAAACGCATCTGAACTAATGGTTGCTCCCTTTTCAAACAGTTCAAAAACCTGCACGAAACTAAATCCTGTATTCCAAGCAATTTCTGCTTGTATAGGATTCGAATCCATTATAAAGTCACGACCTGAAGCTAAGCCACTTATGTTTTCCGAGTAGAGGTTTGCAGAACGTTGTCCACGTCCGCCTCCTAAACGGAAAATAGTTCCTGTGATCGGTTCGTACTTCACGTTAAATCGAGGTGTTACAATCCAATTGAAATAGCTGTTGTAATCGGCTCGAATTCCAGCTACTAGTGTGAATGGACCATCTCCGCTGTATGTGTATTCAAAAAAAGCTCCTGGGACAAGTTCTGTACGTTCTAGATTAGGCGTGTTTCCTGGTAGGATCGAGCCCGTATAGAGTTCTTCATATACTTGATCGTATTGGAAACTAAATCCAGTTTTATATTGATGAAAACTATTGCCCAAAAGATCTTGAAAAATGGTGTTCAAATAGGCCGAACGTTGCTCACTCGAGGTACTTCTTAAGCCAAGATTCGTGACTCTTGATTGATAATTAGCTCCGTAAATAATGCCGAGACTTCTGCCAGGTGCATCTTCGAACAGGTAACCCGTTTTTCCAAAAACCTCGTAGCGCTCGTTTTCTTGATTGTAGAGCCAATCATTGGAAGAAGAGCTTACTTGCAGCTCGGGAAGCATTCCTCCAAATCGATTGTCGTTTGTAATATGAAATCCAAACTGCCCTCCCCAGCCATTTCCGATAATGTACTTCCAACGATTGTGGAAATTGAAGTGATTTCCGGTGGGAATGTCTGCGAAGTTATCACCATTCCGATCTTGTCCAAATGGCACATTGCTGTAATGGAGTAGGGTGCCCATTTCCCAATTTTCGCTCAGAGGTGTTCCAATCCACAAGTTGCTTTCAAAGCGTCCCCCTTGGTTTACATATCCGTTGAGGATAAGGTTAAATTCATCTGTGGGATGCATGAACTCTACATTCATCTGCCCTGTGATGCTTTCATACCCGTTTACCACAGAACTCAATCCCTTGGTAAGTTGCAACGATTCCACAAACGGACCCGGTATGAAATGCAGACCACTACTCGAATTTAAAAGTCGGCCGAAAGGGATGTTCTCTCTCTGGATCAGGACATACTTGCCAGATAAGCCCAACATTTCAATTTGGCGTGAGCCCGTAACCGCATCGGTGAAGCTGACGTCGACAGCTGCACTGGTTTCAAAACTCTCACTAAGATTACAACAAGCGGCCTTTCTAAGCTCTGCCGAGGTGATGTTCGAGGTTAAATCGGCAGACCGATAATCCAAGCCTGTGCTTTGAGCTTTACCTTCTACGGAAACTTCATCGAGTTCTGAAACAGGTGAAAGTTGAAAATTCACTACTCCAGTTCTGGAAATCACCGATTTACGCTGGGTGTTGAACCCCTCGGCATCAACGGATAAGATGGTAAACCCCGCTGGTTTTTCAATTTCGAATTCGCCTAATGCATTGGATAGAACTTGAACATCACTTCCCTGCCATTTAATCAGTGCGGAGGGGATAGGCTCATCCGATTGGGCGTTAGTAATAATCCCAGATATCTGAGCAAGTCCATGAAAGGGTAGGAAAAGCATCCACACCCAAAGGAGTTGTTTTGAACTATACATGGTACTGCTTATTGGTGAGCCGCTTGTACTTCTGGATCTCGATAATGGCAGCATCCATGTAGTTCTTGATACACTTCTTCCGGTGCCATTGAGAACTCCGTATCGTATCCCGATTCGTTAATGGCCTGATTGATCTGTTCAAGGGAGATCAGCGATGAATCAAAGCTTAATTCAAGAACTTTAGTTTCAGATGACCAGTTGGCTTCAAGAACTCCTTCTAAATTACAAGCAGTTTCAATAGTGTTCTTGCACATATCGCATACGCCGTTCACAAGAATAGATGTGTCTGCTACGGATTCGCTTTGCGCAAAACTGGTGAGGGTAATTAGAGAAAATAGGAAAGTGGCAAATAATGATTTCATAGTAAAAGATGTAAAAGTGAGTATTCAGGGCTTCACTTGAATCTCATACTTGAAAACGTCTTTGAAGAATACAAAGTTGGATGCCATAGGCCGCTGGAGGAGCGTTGGGCCAAAGTAAAACCTTCGCATCTTCTTGAATCTCAAAACCATTCTTCAAAGAAGCTGATTCATTAATTCTGTCAGCGAAAAGGGATGGAGCGTTGAGCGTAGTTAAGGTTATCAGATGATCTTGTCCTGCAAACATGGTGGTTTGCAAATCGCAGCAATCTTGGCTCCAATAGGGTAGTTGCGTGGGTTGATGAAAATCAAGGCAACAACTTTCAACCTGCTGATTCCATTTAACATCCATCAATTCACCAGCACAGGTATGTACTGTGGCAGAAGCCATCATTCCTGAGCTAATCAACGCAAAGCTTAGGGTAAATGAATAGATATATCTCATCCCGGTCATGAGTTCAAAGTTACAAACTTTATTAAAGCAAAAAGGATCCACTCTGTTCAGAGTGAACCCTTTTAAAGCCAGGTCTCTATTTGTACTTACAGTGCAATGCTGACGCCCGCAAGGGCTGCTACTGCATAGTCTTTTGCATCGGTAATTCCTTGAATGCCATCCAAGTAATCTGTATTGGAAAGCGTTCCACTTAATCGAAGGTTCACTCCGATCTTATATGTGATGTAGTATTGAAACCCAAGCGTAGCGGTTCCAACAGGAGCAAACTCCATTTGACGCGGACTATCAGCGGTTTCTTCCTTCGGAGAGCTCACCATTGGAGGATAAGAGCTTCTAAAGGACGCTAGATGTCCACCACCAGCAGCTTCCAAATATGTGATGAAAGCTCCTTTCATGAAGCGCATATCGTCTCTACCGCTTAAGACTAAACGTGCACCGAGCATCGCATTAACGCCATAGCCCTGCGTTTCATGACCATTAAGCCAGTTCTTTGTTCCATCGTATTGCATATTCATGGTATTGAATCCAACACTTCCACCAAAGGCCCAACGGTCGCTTTTGTGTGCTCGAGTATAGTAGGAAATGAGCGTGCTTGAGTTCAAGGCATTCATGCCTAAATTCACATCTTGCATCTCACCGAGGACGCTATAAACACCTGTGCTAATTTCTAATTCTGACCATCTCTGTGCATTCGCGGTACTACCTATCAGTAGGATTGCGAAGAGCGATAGAACTGACTTTTTCATGTGTAGGTGGTTTTATTCGTTGCTAATATTCTACTTCCATTGAAAAATTATCGAATGGCATTTCTTCCAGATCCCCCCCCCTATAAAACCACGCGGAGAGCGCAGTGAATTGCTGTCCGTTTCAATCTCGATTTTAGGATATCATTGTATCTTTCGAGCATGATATCAAACCAAGCCTTTTGGACCATTCTAGGTTTTTGTACTGGGAGTATGGTGTATGCGCAGGAACCAGACTCACTTACTTTAGCGACACCCTCCTATACATTCCGCACAATGGAGGCAACTATTTCAATTTCAGAATTGGAAAATCCGCTTATGATGATGTCCGATCGTTCCATGTCGTTCACAAGAGACCAAGCGGAACATACGAGTATATGGCCAAGTATGGCACCCGTTCGTTCTTGGGAGTACACGGCCGACTCTGTGCCGAATATGAACCATATCTATGGTCCGAATGAGCGCGTTCCACAGAGCTGGTGGAAAAGGAAACTCTTTTACAGTGACTTAATCGCATTGTCTGGTTCTGATTGGTCCTTGACCATCAATCCAGTACTCCAAGTTTCTGGAGGGATAGAAAGGGGAGTTGAGGATAAACTGCTGGGCCAGAATCTAAGAGGAGTTCGAATCAATGGATATATTGGACAGACCTTCAGTTTTGAATCTAGCTTATATGAGAATCAAGTATTCTTACCATCACATCTCGATAGTTACGTAGATAATCGACGGATAATGCCTGGTCAAGGTATTGCACGACCGTTTTATGACGGATGGGACAACCGCTGGGCCTCTGGGAATATCCGCTACACGCCCAATGAACACTTCAGCTTTAGCCTGGGACAGGGGAAGTTCTTTTACGGTGAAGGCTATAGATCATTGTTATTGAGTGATAATGCACTGAATTATCCCTATTTCAGAATTGAAACCACGTTCGGACCATTCAAGTACATCAACCTTTGGACACAGATGTACGATGTAAGGTCGGACGTAAACCTCAATCCGGGCAACAGGAGAAAGTGGATTAGTACGCACTATTTAAGTTGGAACGTAACGGATAGGTGGAATTTGAGTTTTTATGAGGCCATCGTATATGGTTCAGATACGCTCAATGGCGGTCTCGATATGAGTTTCTTTAACCCTGTAATTTTCTATCGACCTATTGAAGATCAGGTGGATAGTAGATTGGGTAACGCCCTACTTGGTATGAGCACTTCCTATAAATTGGGACAAGGGCATCGCGTATACGGACAATTTATTCTTGACGAATTTAATTTGTCCGCTTTATCTAGCAACGAAGGAAGCTGGCTCAATAAATTTGGTTGGCAGCTAGGTTATGGATACGATCATAATATAACGAGTGATGACCGTTTGAGCATCATCGCAGAATGGAATCAAGTAAGGCCTTTTACCTACACGCATAGAGATGTACTGACCAACTATGCGCATTACTATCAGCCTATCGCTCATCCATTAGGAACGGATTTTCAAGAGTTCGTTATACGAGGCCATTGGTATCACAATAGATGGACGACAACCTTGCACTTCAGCATGGCCAATAGAGGTTTACCAGAGTTTGTAAATGGCAACTATGTAGCGAACGGATCAGATTTATGGGTGAGCTATTATAGTCGCGATGGTGACTTGGGATTTGATGTGGCCGATGAGCCAAGTACTCAGATCATTAATCTGCTAGGACGCGTGGCATATACCTTCAATCCAAAGTGGCAAATGGATCTGTTCTTTGAGATTGGCTATCGTTCAGGAATGCAATACCCGCTTCAAAGTAATCCGACTATGCCTACAGCTGAAGGATCTTCGGTATGGATTTCCACGGGATTTCAAACCACGGTTTTCCGAGTGCATTCAGACATCTAATTCCGACAGAATTTTCCGTTCGGAAAGGGCTGACGGAAAAAACAGTCGAATCGGTTTATACAGACCTCGTTACTTGCTAAGAGCAAACAAAACGATAGTCTACCATGAAAAGAGAAGTACTAATTGGCGCCTTGGTATCCCTTGCCATTTCCAGCGCTACACAGATCAAAGCGCAAGAAATCGGCTTGTCGGCCGGAGCTCAAGTTATTCGAGGTGAGCTTACGGAATACGATATAGCACCGACACTTATAACATCCGTCAGTGCTTTTTGGGATATTCCAGAGGCTCCAAATTGGAGGTATGGGGCAGAATTTCGCTATGCATCGATGCAAATATCGCCTGATATTGAAGAGGGGTGGCTAAGCAACTATCACGCCCAGGGAAATGACTTTAGTGTGATGGCTTCGATTCGTTATTACTTCAATCGCCCGGGAAATTTCCATCAACGCAGAAGGTCACTTCTCTTCTGGACACATTTCGGGGTAGGAATTCATGCCCAAAGCTATAACAGTATCAATACAGGAACTGGCGTCAAATCGGGTCAATCCAATAAGATGGGACAATTAAGCGAACGGCAAACCAATACCGCCGGAGCTTTGGAGTTAGGGTTTGGAGCTCAATACTATATCGATGACCACTGGTCTATTCTCTTCACCACCGGAGCTCAGTATACAGGAAACGACTATTTAGATGGCGTTTCAGGAATAGGTGATGGTGAAGATTGGCCGGTTTTTGGAATGATTGGCGGTGCGTATCGCATTTTCTAAAGTTAGATAGCCAATTTTCTTCGTGATTGGTTAGCCCTGAGGGGGGTAAGGGAGCCGGATTCAGCTCCCTTCTTTATTTTGTAACTTTTGCAACTCCATTGTGTACAGATAGGGTATCAAGAGCATCATCAAAACCGGATTGAGTATGATCCGGTGAAAGTGGGAAATCATACTGCTGAATCCAGATGGAGCAAAGAAGACCAGTGAATAATACAAGGGTAGAAGCACGAAAAGCCCAAATAAAAGCAGCATCACGGCGAAACGCGTGTATTGTTTGTTCTGAAATAGCCCGTGAATTATGAGAATGCTGAAGAAGTCGTTAAGGATGTACCGAAATGTCTTATTGACTACCGTCATTTGCCATGGATTCTCTCTCATGAGTCCCCACGTACCATACCAAGTGAAGTGATCTCCTTGAAGCCAAGCATACAAGTTGAGCTGATTTTGAGAGATATACACCAAGCCTAAGCCAAAGACACCGAGTAGTACCCATTTCCAGTTGGGTGTCAAGATCCACTTCATGCCTTTGCTGGAGATGATTTATGTGCAGATTGCGTTTGTCCAAACCGATTCACCCACCAGATCCAAAGCACGAAAACTGCGGCATAAATGATTGCCGTGAACAAATACTTGTGAAAGAAGTGGAAACCTTGTCCATCAAAATCGACATTGAGTATCCCCAGGAGCAGAATCCGACCAATATTTGCCACGTGAAGAAAGGCCAACCCCATAGGGATAAACCAAACTAGTTTTTTCCATTGACCTCCAAAACCTATAATGAAGGAAACGAACAATATGGCCACACTTAGGCCATTACATCCTTCTTCCACACTTACCGCATACTTGTTGTCGAGATAAATGCTATCCATCGTTTGTTCTTCTTCAGTTTCGTGTATCAAGTGTGCGTTTCTAACCAGCTCTGAAGTGTATCCCAGGGCCTCAGCGGCGAACATAGTTTGATAGCTCACGAAGCGAGTGAACGAATCGGTGGCTGGTGGATTTGACGTGTCGAACTTCTGAATGTACACACCATACAAGCCGCTCAAAATGGCATAGGTAATTAAGAATCGAAGAATGAAAAAGACAACTCCCTTCATGCTTGCGAAGATACAATAGAGTAGTGGACTACTGTAAGTCATTCGATGAAGCGAAGTAATATTAAGGTCGCCAGCTGCTCGAGTTCGACCGACTGCCCCTATTTAAATCTAAATCATAACAATCGAGCGCTCGTGGTCTTCGGCGTCCTGCACACAGGTACTTGCCCTTAAATCGATAGACGATTCCAATTTCATGCGTGCCCGCCGTATTCTCAACACCCAAGTTAGGAAGGGTGAAGTCGTAACTGTATCCCAAGGTAAAGTTACCCACGGTGTACATGAAGCTGAGAATAAATGAATCGAAGTCATCGTCGAACACAAAAACAAACTTCTTGCGATATGCGAAGCCTAACATCAAATTAGAAAGTATGTCGTAATTGACGTTAAAGGTGTTCGTGCGAAGTACCTGTTGTTGATCCGTAACCCAACCAATACTCAAATAATGCGGGTTGTTGGAGAATTTGCTCGTTTGGAAATGGGTGTAGAAATATCCAGTGTACCTAGGTAGTAAGCGGGTTTCCATGTTGAAAAAGGACTCCACCGGCTGATTGATGTGGAAGGCAGAAACCCCCATGCTCATGTGGCTACCTCGGTTGCCGAATGAAAATCGGAATCGAGTTCCCACTCCAACATCGAAAATCAGGTTACTCACCTCATTCTGAGGATTTACTTGACTCTGGTTTACATATAGTCCTAGGTAAGGATCCAGTTGATCCGAGAATACGAGATTGCTCCAATCAAGTCGCCTTTGTCCCACTGCCATTTGAAGTCCAAAACTCCAGATATACTTCTTGTTTCGAGTGGCACGAAATCCACGTCCAAATCGTCCAGGTAAGTGTACGGCAATTAAGGCAGCGGCATTGGTATTGCGCATGTATCCTTCGCCCTCGGTATCGTCGTACAAACGAAGGCCTAAACCCAAATTCCAATTTGGGCAGCCTCCTTGGACATAGGCCATATTTGTTTGGAATCGAGAAGGAACACGAGTCCATTGTGCTCTACTGTTGAATCCGGCGCTCAATTCCCCGGTACCACCTGTAAAGGCCGGGTTTAGATAGATGTGATTGATGTTGAACAGAGAGAACGTAGGATCCTGTCCGTATGAGAATACGGAGAGCAACATCAACAGGGTGATGGTGAGTTGTCTAGCGTATAAGTGTAACCGTTCCAAAACTTAATACTCTTCCGTCGCCATAAACTTTACCTGGCCAGATATATCCATCGATAAATACGGCACTAATCTTCCAAACATAGGCACCTTGAGGCAGCGGCTCTTCACCTTGGTTCATGAATGTTCCGTTCCATGGTTCATTTGGAATACCCTCTTCCGAGGTCAACTCCGTGGTTTCGAAAACCAAGTTACCATATGCATCAAATACTTCAAGGTGATATTCGGCGATGTTGTTCCCTTTTGGCAAGAATACGTTTCCATCTCCAACACCTGTTAAATCAGGAGCAAACGCATTCGGAACTACTAATCGATAGGCGAGTAGCTCAACTGTAATGCATATGCTATCTGGACAGCCATAGGGGTTATCCACTTTCAAGCAGACGTCGAAGTACAAGTCATTTTCATACCGGACTGCATTAAAGTCGTGGGTTGGTGAAGTTTCTGTACTGATATTCCCATCGCCAAAGTCCCAAGTGAAGGTTGTGTTTCCATCTACTAGCTGCGACTGGTTGATAAAACTCACCGTTCCATCGCCAATGATTTGATAAATGAATTCCGCAATAGGCTGTGGATACACTCTTACCGCATTGTTGAGTACGAATGTGTCCGCACATCCAAACGAAGATTCCACTACAAGTGTGATGTCAAAGGTTCCAGGGTCATCAAAGACGTGAGTAACCTGACCTCTTGTGGTAATTTCCGTAGAACCATCACCGAAGTCCCAATAATAGCTTACGATCGATCCCAATGGGAAATACCATTGACTCATACTAGTAAGCATAACTGTGAGCGGTGCACATCCAAAGGTGGTGTCAATGCTAAATTCGGCCACAGGGTAGGGAGGAACTACAATTTGTGTTATAGCTGTATCCACACAGCCCGTAGCACTTTCCACAATCAGTTGAACAGGGTAAACGCCAGGAGTAGTATAAGTTATTTGAGGATTCTCAACAGTATCGGTGAGCGTACCCGGGTTATTGGTGTCGAAGTCCCAGAAGATGCGATTGGCACCTGAACTCTGATTGGTAAATGAGTACGTTTGCGGCACTCCACAGTTTCCTTCACTGAGCTTGGTGGTGTCAAAAGCTGCAGTCGGCAACTGATTAATGATGATAGAATAACTCGTGCTATCAATACACCCATTCGTGGTTATGTGAGTAAGCTTGACTTCGTAAACCCCTGGCGTCGTATAGTTGATCGTTGGTTCGTAATCCTTTGAAGTAGTTCCGTCACCTAAATCCCAAAGCGTTGATGCAATTGGAATTTGCACAGTGTCGGTCAAGTTATCGAGCGTATAAGGGAGTTCATTTAGGCATAGCTCAACAGGTACAAAGTCTACAATAGGACCAGGGTAAACTTGAACTTGTGAGGTAGCTGTATCTGGACATCCATCTGTCGTGTTAACAACAAGAGTAACTGTATAAATACCAGGCTGAGCGTAAATATGGCTTGGGTTGACTAAGAAACTCGTATTGCCATCACCAAAGTCCCATGCGTAACTGCTGATAAAGCCATTGCCCAACGTAGTATTATTCGTGAAGAGGGTTGAATCTCCTAAACACACCTCATTAGCCGTAAAGCTTACGTTAGGTCGATCAAATACCTCAATGGTCACCATGGTTGTATCGAAAGTACACCCATCATTTGCGAAGAGAGCTACCGTATAAGTGCCCGGTTGATTGTATGTATATACTAAGGTGTCACCAACTGCAGGTTGACTACAATTCCCCGTAATCGTATCAAAATCAAGGCACCAGGTGAAGTTTAAGGATCTGAAACTCGCATTGGCAAAGGTTACGGTGAGTGGAGCACATCCCTGTCGAGGAGCGGCATCAATGAAGGCGTTTACGGTGGCACTACGCACGGTAATATTCACAGTAGTCGAGTCAACCCCACAAGGATTATACACATATTGGGATACAGTGTACGTAGTGTCCAAATTAGGTCCGTTGTATAGGAATAAGTGATTTTGAGCTCCCCAAACAAACGTGGTATCCCCATTTGGAAGAATGAGCGGTTGCCTGAATACCGTATCAACCGTACCATCGCCGTAATCAATAACTAGATAATCTGGACTACCATTCACTTGACCATCCAGCTGGAACTCTACGCTCATAGGAGAACATCCCAGCGTATTATCTGGAAGAATACCTGCACTTGGATTTGATCGAACTGTGGCTGTGCGGATCACTGTATCGAACCCACAGCAATTGCCCGTCACCAATTCGATGTAGTAGGTGGTGTCGCGAATGTTGCTCCGTTGAAGCTGAGGCAATGTACCAGGAAGCTCCGTATTAGCGCTGTACAATGAAACTCTATTCCCGCTGCCATCCAAGGCATACACTTCCCAAGCATAGCTTATAATGGTTCCTGTACTCAAGTTGGTGGCGGTAACTTGAAGAGGTCCGCAGCCGTAATTAGTGTCAAGTCTTATATCCGCATCAGGAGGGGTGAGTATGTGATAGGTTTGAATGATGGTATCTACGCAACCATACTGACTTTCTACAATCAAGCGAACATCAATATCACCCGACGAGCTGTATATATGATTAACAGAATCCGTGGTGTAGTCCGTGATTCCATCTTCATCCACATCCCAGTAATAAGCCGTTATTGATCCACCGAGAGTTGGAAGAGTACTCGTGCTGAAGAACGTGGATGGCAGATTAATGCAGAGCGTGTCTTGCCCGCAAGTA